>NZ_JAKIHO010000004.1:0-294877 GCF_021608205.1 Flavobacterium sp. K77
AGATAAAAACCCTCCTACACTAATGTGTGGAAGGGTTTTTTATTTACTGAGGTTAGTGTGATATTTATCTCCTTGTATATGGTATTTAGCATTTACATATTGTCTTTGTTTTATTTGATGTTTTTTTAAGTTTTATTTTATTTGTTTGGAACGCAAAAGAAAATATTTTCTTAGTATCTTACGTTATTATATTCTATTTAACCATCAATCTTTTATCAAAATGAAAACAAAAACAAATTTATTTCTTATTACGGCTTCTATTTTAGCCATCACATCCTGCCAAGACAAGAAACAAGATATTGAAGGAACTTCAAAGAAACAAAATGCTGAAAAGCCATTGACTGTGCAATGTTACAAAGCTATATATGAACGTGATACAATAAATTTACAAGTTGAGAAATTCAATGGTGGTAAGATTGGAGGCAATATGCAAATTCAATTTGATAAAATGCCGATAAAAAAAGGTGCAATTGCAGGTAAATTTAGTGGTGATACCTTATTTGTTAGTTATACCTTTATTGAAGGTAGTAATGAAAAAATAACTTTCAAGAATCCTATGGCTTTTTTAAAACGTGGAGAGCAGCTGATTTTAGGGAATGGCAAAATGCAGACTACTATGGGTGCTACCTATTTCGTAAAAGGAGAACCTATTGATTTTGATTCTGTCAAGTTTAAATTCGACAAGGTTGCATGTGAATGATTTTAAAATCACATAATAACGGTTTGTTAGTTTTTTAAATAAATGCTATTCTAAGGTCAAGAGTTTATTTAATTTGTTCTATTCTCAAGACGATTGCTTTTTTTGTAGCGTAGCAAAATTAAAATGCTTCCGTCACTTCGAGTGCTTTTGTGTAGCGAAGCATAACAAAAGTGTATCGAGAAGTCGTCTTGTTTGCAATACTGTTCTCGATAAACTTTTAACAATAAAGCTATGGCATTATTGTTAAAAGCACTCGAACTGACGGCCTAGCTATCGGTATTGTGAGTGGTTTTGTGTAACGCAGCTTATCAAAGTTTATTTCACCGTCACTTCGAGTGCTTTTGTGTAGCGTAGCGAAACAAAAGGGTATCGAGAAGTCGTCTTGTTTGCAGCATTGTTATCGATACACTTTTTACAATAAAGCTATTGCATTATTGTAAGAAGCACTCGAACTGACGGCCTAGCTATCGGTATTGTGAGTGGTTTTGTGTAACGCAGCTTATCAAAGTTTATTTCATCGTCACTTCGAGTGCTTTTGTGCAGCGAAGCGTAACAAAAGTGTATCGAGAAATCTTCATGTTTGCAGTACTGTTCCAGATACGCTTCGTACAATTAAGCTATTGTATTATTGTACAAAGCACTTGAACTGACGGCGTAGCTTTCGATACTTGGCGAGCTTTTGAGTATCGCAGCGTAGCAAAAGTATATCGAGAATTAGTATTGATTAAATAAATTCATTTTATTCTACTGCTTGGCCAAAGGTGAGTAAGTTGTGATCCGGATCAAGTAACGCAAATTCCTTCTGTCCCCATGGTTTGATGTTTAATGGTGCATTTGGGTGTATAGCTGTGCCTTTGTCAATCAATTCTTTGTAAAATTTTTCTATTTCGTTGGTCCTGATGTAGGTACCTGAGTAGTTTTCTAACGAGTCTAATTCTTTAAATTCAAAAAAGTGAATTTCTACTTGGTCTCTTTTTACTATTAAATAGCCTTCATAATCATGGGCGCTCACATCAACAAATCCGAGTTGCTGTGTGTAATAAGCTTTGGTTACAGCTTTATTGCGCATTGGAAGTTTAGGATGAATTTGTGTCAACATTTTGGTTTATATTTTTGTTGGTTATATTTTTGTTTTTACTGTCTGATATAATAGCTTTTAGTCGATAAAACGCTAAGGTAATTATTTTAAACTTCGTTTTTTACTGCATTTTTACTTATTCTTGGTGATTTTGTTATTGTGTTTCAGATAATTGATAAACGGCGACCTAAGCATCCACTTTATTTTATTACCATTGCTATTTGTACGAATATTTTAGTCGGTAAATCAATAAGTGGTTGTTTTTGCATTTGTTAAAACCATCCTAAAATTGTTATATTTGTTTACTTTATTTGACCAAGCATATTTGTTGGTTAGGCTTACAAAGTTCAATCCAAAAACTATGACCCCAAACGAACAAACCAATACCACGTGGCTGTTTGAAATAACACCTAAAAATAAATTTTTCTCCCTCAATTTAAAGGAAGTATGGCAATACCGTGACTTGTTATTTTTGTTTGTAAAACGTGACATTGTAACGGTTTACAAACAAACTGTTCTCGGACCACTGTGGTTTTTCATTCAACCTTTATTTACCAGTATCACTTTTACCATCATTTTTAATAATGTAGCAGGGATTAGTACAGGCACAGTCCCTCCTTTTTTATTTAATTTGGCTAGTATTACGGTTTGGAATTATTTCACCTCTTGTTTGAACGGTACTTCCAATACGTTTGCAAACAATGCTGGTATTTTCGGAAAAGTTTATTTTCCCCGAATTATCGCACCTTTAACAGTGGTAATTTCAAATTTGGCTAAGTTTTTAATTCAGGTGTTTATTTTTCTTTGTTTTTTTATCTATTACTATAGCCAGAATGCTGCAATTTCTTTTAACAGCGCTACTGTTTTTTTTCCTTTAATTGTTATTTTATTGGGAGTGCTTGGACTTGGGTTGGGTATGATGATTTCGGCATTAGTAACCAAATACCGTGATCTAACGTACCTTATTGGCTTTGGTGTTCAATTGCTCATGTACATTTCGGCAGTCTTTTTTCCTTTAGAGTTAATTGCAATTAAAATGCCCAATTATGCTTGGCTTGTAAAATACAACCCCTTAGCGTATTGCATAGAAGCTACTCGTTATATGTTACTAAGTACGGGTGAATTTCCAATTTGGGGTATGATCTATACGGTGATGATTACAGTTAGTGTTTTTTTAATAGGGTTACTTTTGTTTAATCATACTGAAAAGAAATTTATTGATACGGTTTAAAGTAAGAATTGAGAATTGAGAATTGATTTTTAATTATTCACGATTCACTACTCACGATTCACAATTGACTATTCACTACTCACCACTCACGATTCAGCAAAAAATAATGAAAGACATAATATTAAAAGCAGAAAACATCTCTAAACAATACCGACTTGGAGTAGTAGGTACTGGCTCATTGATGCATGACCTTAATCGTTGGTGGCATCAAATACGAGGGAAAGAGGATCCGTACTTGAAGATTGGCGAAACCAACGATCGTTCTACGAAAGGCGATAGTGATTATGTGTGGGCGCTTCAGGATATTAATTTTGAAATTGGTCGCGGTGAAGTTATTGGGATAATCGGGAAGAATGGAGCTGGTAAATCGACCTTATTGAAAATTTTATCACGTGTTACGGCTCCTACAACTGGAAGCATTAAGTTTGGTGGTCGTGTTGCCTCGTTGCTCGAAGTTGGCACTGGTTTTAATGGCGAAATGACAGGCCGTGAAAACATTTATTTAAACGGTGCTATTTTGGGTATGACCAAAAAAGAAATTACTTCTAAACTCGATGAAATAATCGAATTTTCAGGCTGCCAGCGCTATATTGATACTCCCGTAAAGCGATACAGTAGCGGGATGTACGTTCGTTTGGCTTTTGCCGTAGCTGCATTTTTAGAACCTGAAATTTTAATTATTGACGAAGTTTTAGCAGTAGGCGATGCTGAATTCCAAAAAAAGGCCATTGGCAAAATGCAGGATATTTCTAAAACTGGTGGCCGAACGGTTTTGTTTGTGAGTCATAATATGGCGGCAATAAAACAATTGTGTACCAAAACAATAATGATGGAAAATGGTACTGTAGTTTTTGAAGGAAATACTAATGACGGAATTGATTATTATTTACAATCAAACCAGTACGAAGGATACAAAGGGCATTATGTCAACGATGAAGTCAAAGAATCCGGATTTGTAAGTATTTCTATTGTAGATAAAAATGATGCAATTCGAACAGAGTTCGGTTTTGATGAAGCTATTGCAATCAAGATAACAGCACAAGTGGCAGAACAACATCTCAATTCTCAAATGGGTTTTAGAGTTGTAGATAGAAATGAAAGGGTAATATTCACTTCCGAGATAAAATTGGTTGAAGAAGTTAAGAAAGCAGGTTTGCATCAATTTGAGGTTAAATTACCACAGCAATTTTTAGTAGCCAATAAATTTAACCTTACTTTTGGCATGCATATACCCAATGTTCAACTTATAGATTATCAGGAAAACTGCTTGTCTTTTGAGATTGTGGAAACTGGTTCTGATTTTCATATCTATGGGACAAATGATTTTGGTTGTGTTATTGTAGATTGCAATTGGAAAGTTGTATGAAAATGTTAAAAAAAATATTGAAATATATCTTCAGAAGGAATAATGGTAATGTTACTTTAGATGTCAACTCGAAATTTATTGTATGTCCGCAGTCGTCTAATATTGCCAACATAAATATTTCTATGAGAAATCCTTTAGTAGGCAAGAAGTATCTTGAAATAGGTGAAAACTGTTTGTTAAATGGAACTTTTGTTTTCGAAATTAGTGAAGGTAAAATTACAATAGGTGATAGAACTTTTATTGGCGGAGGAACCTTTATTTGCATTGAAGAAATTAAGATAGGAAGTGATGTAATGTTTTCATGGGGTTGCACAGTAGCAGATAATAATTCACATTCGCATGTTTGGTCAGAAAGAGCGAATGATGTGATTTCTTGGAAAAAAGGTGTTGATGAAAATAAAATTGGAGGATACAAAGATTGGACAAATGTAAAGAGGGGAAAGGTTGTAATTAAAGATAAAGCTTGGATAGGTTTTAATAGCATTATTTTGAAAGGCGTAACAATCGGTGAGGGAGCAATTGTTGGGGCTGGAAGCGTAGTTACAAAAGACGTTCCTGATTGGACAATTGTAGCAGGAAATCCAGCGAAAATTATTAGAGAAATTCCTGAGAATGAAAGATAAAATGACCTGGGAAGAAACCATAAAATATATTAGAACGCAGCCTGCTTTTGCAGCCTTAGTTCAAAAGGCTTACTTCGAGGAAAATTTGCATTTGAATGTAGAGCGCTTTCGCAAAAGTGACGAATTTATTGAAACACTTGGCTTGATAAAGCAATCTCAACCCCATGCAAAAACTATTTTAGATATTGGTAGTGGTAATGGAATTAGCGCAGTTGCATTTGCTCTTGAGGGATATAATGTTGTAACAATAGAACCCGATCCAAGTGATACAGTGGGAGCTGGTGCAATCAGAAAATTAAAAGTGCAGTACAATTTATCAAATTTAGAAGTATTTGAAGCTTTTGCAGAAGAACTTCAATTGCCAAATAACAGTTTTGATATCGTTTATGCACGCCAATGCATGCATCATGCATACGATTTAGGAAAATTTGTCGCAGAAGCAAGTCGAGTAATAAAAAAGGGAGGATTATTTATCACTATTCGTGATCATGTGATTTTTGATAAAAAAGATAAAGAATGGTTTTTAGAGAATCATCCACTTCAAAAATTTTATGGAGGAGAGAATGCTTTTACACCTTTAGAATATAGAAGTGCAATGATTGCTTCAGGTCTTGAAATTCTTAAAGAAATGAGATATTACGATAATGTAATTAATTATTTTCCTATTTCAAGAGAAGAAATGTTGGACATGTTCCAAATTAAAAAAGGGAAAGCAATTTTATATTTGAACGAAAAAATAGGAGTGTTGGCAAAAGTGCCATTTTTTCAAAGAATGTATTTGAGGAAAATTAAGTTGAATAAGGAAACTGTATATGATGAAAATAAAGTGCCTGGTCGAATGTATTCTTATTTATGTATAAAAAAATGAAAATATTAATCATAGGTTCAAAAGGATTTATTGGAAGTCATTGTGTTGATTATTTTCAATCCAAAGGATATGAGGTTTTTCAAGCAGGAACTAATACAGCTACGGAAACTAATTATTATCAAATTGAGCCTCAAAATTCTAATTTTTCATTACCTTTTCAGGAGCATCAATTTGATGTTTGTATTAATGCTTCGGGTTCTGCACATGTGGGCTTTTCATTTGAAAATCCTTCAAGAGATTTTGAATTAAATGTGGTCAATGTTCAAAAAATATTGGTAGCAATCCGGGATTACAATCCTACTTGTAAATTTATAAATTTTTCAAGTGCAGCTGTTTATGGAAATCCCAAAATGTTACCTATAACTGAAAACACAGCATGTAAACCATTATCTCCATACGGTTTTCATAAATTGCAAAGCGAATTGTTATTAACGGAATACCATAATTTTTTTGGATTACAAACGTGTAGTTTGCGAGTCTTTTCAGCTTACGGACCAAGGTTGAAAAAACAATTGTTTTGGGATTTGTATCAAAAAGCCCTTCAAGATGATGTTGTTTTGCTTTTTGGGACAGGAAGTGAAACCCGCGATTTTATTTACATAGATGATTTGATGCAAATTATTGATTTGGTTATCCAACACTCATCCTTCCAAGGTGCAATTTACAATGTGGCCAGCCAGCACGAAATTACAATTGCAGAAGCGGCACACCTTTTTATTAATGAGTTTTCTCCTGAAAAGAAGGTATTGTTTAATGGCCAAGTGAAATTAGGAGATCCTAATAATTGGCTTGCTGATATGGAAAACCTTAAAAAATACGGTTTTAAAGCGCAATTTAATTTGTCTTTAGGGCTAAAAAAGTACTCAAAATGGCTAAAAGAAGCAAAGTAGGAATCATTTATAATTATGATGAGAATTGGATTGGGGGTACATATTATATTGAAAATATGATACGTTCTTTAAATTTTCTAGCTAAAGAAGATCAACTAGTGCTTGATATTTTAGCCAAGGATAAAACAATTTTTAAAAACTTAGCCAAGGTTACAAAGTATTCTAAACTCAAATTTTCTAACCAAACAATTAGGCATAATAAGATCAAAAGATTGATTAATTTTTTTTCAGGGAAGCTTTCAGGTAGAGAGGTTTTTAAAAAGAAAATTAAATTTGATGTCATTTTTCCTCTTTTTGACGTTCAAAACCAATTTAAACATGTAAAAAAAATAATTTTTTGGATTCCTGATTTACAAGAAAAATATTTGCCTAATTTTTTTTCAGTAGGTGAGATTCAAGCACGAAATGGTCGGTACGAAGAAATTATAAAATCTAATCACACTATTGTTTTCAGTAGCAATACTGCAATGCAAGATTTTATGAAGTTTTACCCTCATGCAACTAATGATAAAAAAATATTACGGTTTGCTGTTGTACATCCAACTATTGAGCAAAATCTTTTCAATGAAATTGCAGCAAAATATAGAATAATTGGAGAATATTTTATTGCGCCAAATCAATTCTGGCAACATAAAAATCATATTGCTATTATAGAAGCAGTTAAAATTTTAAGGGATAAAAATGTCAAAGTGAAAATTGTTTTCACTGGTAAAGAAAATGATTATCGCAATCCAAATTATACTGATTTTTTAAAAGAAAAAGTTACTTCGTATGGATTGGACAATCAAATACTCTTTTTAGGATTCATTGACAGAAATGAGCAACTACTTTTAATGAAAAATGCAGTAGCTATCATTCAACCCTCTTTGTTTGAAGGTTGGAGTACGGTTGTGGAGGATGCTAAAGCTTTAAATCAAACTCTGATTGTTTCAAATATTGAAGTCCATAAAGAGCAACTTGCTGATAAAGCGTATTACTTTGATCCTTCTGATTCTCAAGAATTATCTACAAAAATGCAAGATGTGTTTATAAATCCTAGTGATAAAATAAAATATGATATAGATTATAAAGTTAATATTGAAGAATTTGCACAGAATTTTAGAAATCTAACTTACAATCAAGAAGACATTCAGTAAAACAATGAACAAAAAACTCTCTATCATCACTGTTAATTACAACAATGTGGCTGGTTTACAAAAAACCGTCGAAAGTGTGCTAAGTCAAACTTGGCGCAACTTTGAGTATATTGTAATTGATGGCGGCTCAACAGATGGTAGCGCAACCTATTTGGCCTCGCACAATACGGAACTAACGTATTGGGTTAGCGAACCTGATCAAGGTATTTACGATGCCATGAACAAAGGTATTGCCAAAGCTACAGGTGAGTATTTGTTTTTTTTAAATAGCGGTGATCATTTTAATCACAATGACGCCTTGGCTCAAATCGAAAAAGAGTTGCAGCAAGATGGCTTTATCTATTTTGATATTAATGTTGTCACTGCAAGTACTAGCTTTACACTGCATAATCCAGAAAAATTTTCATTCGTTTATTTGCATAATAATTTACCTTGCCACCAATGTACCTTTATTCATAAAACAGTTTTTGAACGATTAGGGTATTACGATACGACATTAAAAATAGTAGCCGATTGGAAATTATTGCTCCTAGCGGTTTTAAAATATAATTTTTCGTACCGCAAGGTTGCCGGAGTTTTTACTACTTTTTACCAAGACGGTATTAGCAGTCTTCCTGAAAATAAGGCCACGATCGATGCCGAACGCGCAACGGTATTGGCAACTGAATTTCCGATTTTAATGCAAGACTTAAAAGAGTATAATTATTTACAACGAGTCCTTCGAAATTTGCGAAAATCACGCAAAATTCAATGGATGATTCGTTTGGGTTGGTTGGATCAATTTTAAATAAAACAATGACGCAACATTCAAACACTTTATCAGTCATAATTCCGGTTTACAACTGTCAGCGGTTTATAGCAAAAACCATTGCTTCTGTGGTTGCACAACCACAAGTTACTGAGATTGTCGTGGTTGATGATGGCAGTACAGATCAGTCTTGGCCCTTGCTAAAGCAGCTGCAACAAGAGTTTTCGCTGCTAAAATTGTATCAACATCCTAAAGGCGTTAATAAAGGACGCTCTGCCACACGTAACCTAGGAATCCAAAAAGCTACGGGAGACTATGTTGCTTTTTTAGATGCTGATGATTATTACCTTGAAAATCGTTTTGACAATGATTTTAAAATATTTGAGTCAATCCCGAATTGTGATGGAGTGTATAATGCTATTGGTGCTCATTTTTACACAGATGTGACTACTGAACTGCAAGCAAATTTGGCACTCTATACCGTTTCTGAAATCATAAAACCCCAAGAGCTATTTGAAAATTTACTACTTGGTTGCAGAGGTCATTTTTCAATAGACGGCTTAACCGTAAAAAAAACTGTTTTTGATAAAATAGGATTATTTAACGAAAAACTACAAGTCGCAGAAGACACTGAAATTTTTTGGAAAATGGCTTTAAGATGCTACTTACAAACGGGTGTTATTGATAAACCTTTGGCAATTAGAGGTGTTCATGAAGCAAATGTCTTTTATAATGAGGTACTGTATAAATCGAACTATTTCGAAATGTTACAATCGATCTTGATTTGGGCTAGTAAGAATAAAATACAAAAATCGCTTTTGGATATTACTTTGAAACAAATATGGATGTTAAAACATAAACAAAATGATAATCTATTAGCGGAGCTTCAATTATGGTTTAAGTTGTTTTTTTCAAGTAGAAGACTGTTTTATTCTACTTTAAATATAAAATATTTCCCTTTGGTCAGAAGACGAAGACAATATTTTAGTTTTTTTTACTCAAAATGATCACTTAACTATGTGCAAATGAATTTTTCAATATCGGTAGTGATACCCGCTTACAATGTAGAGCAATTTATAGAGACAGCAATTGTTTCAGCCTTACAACAACCGGAAGTAAGTGAAGTTGTTGTAGTTGATGATGGTAGCACGGATAGCACTTGTAAAATTGTTAAGACACTGCAAACTTCAAATCTGGCAATTAAACTTTACTTTCATCATAATCACATTAATAAAGGTCGCTCAGCCACTCGTAATTTGGGAATAAAAAATGCAAGGAATAATTACATTGCATTTTTAGATGCCGATGATTATTATTGTCCTGATAGATTCTTGAACGATAAAGAAATTTTAGCAAATAATGCTTCATTAGATGGTACTTATAATGCAGTAGGATTTTATTATTACCGCAATGCTTCAAAAGAAGAAATTTTAAAAAATAAAATAAGTACACTTTGTCAACGTGTTCCGCCAGATGAATTATTTGATGCTGTTATTACAAGTAAATATGGATATTTACATTTGAATGGCCTAACCCTTAAGAAAACTGTTTTTGATGTGATAGGTTATTTTAATGAAGATTTAATGGTTGCCGAAGATTCCGATTTGATTTATAAATTGGCTTTAAAATGTAGCTTAGTTTCAAGTAATATCTTTAGTCCAGTTGCCAAAAGAGGCGTCCATAACACCAATATTTTCAATCAGGATGAAATCTATAAAGTATATAATATTAAGTTGTACGAATCAGTTATTTTTTGGAGTTGTAAGCATGAAATTGCGTTACAACAAATAGATAAAACGTTGTATTGGTTGTGGGTTTTTAAAATTAGAAATTGTAATAGCATTACAAATGATACTTTCTATTGGTTTTATCTATTTTTTTCAAATCCTAAAATTTTATTTTCTTATTTAAGTATTAAATATTTTCCAATAATTAGACAAAGACAAATCCTTTTTCCATTTTTGTATCGTTAGAACCAATTGTAAACCATGTTACCACCAAAACTTTCCATCATAACCGTTAATTACAACAATCTTTCTGGCTTACAAAAAACAGTCGAGAGCGTTGCCAGTCAAACCTGGCAGGAATTTGAGCACATCATTATTGATGGCAGTTCAACTGATGGGAGTGTGGCATTTTTAGAAAGTAAATCACAACAATTTTCATATTGGGTAAGTGAGCCGGACAAAGGCGTGTACCAAGCCATGAACAAAGGCATTGCTAAAGCGAAAGGTAAATACCTACTTTTTTTAAATAGTGGGGATCATTTTTTTTCGAATACGGTGCTAGCGCAATACCATCACCACCTTGCAGCACAGCAAATTATTTACTTTAATTTGCAAGTAGTTGAAGGCGCAACTCGTTTTATTAAGGAATATCCTGAAGTGCTGTCTTTTTCGTATTTTGTACAAGATACTTTACCGCATCCCGCAACTTTTATAGCCAAAAGCGCTTTAGAACAAACCAAAGGCTACAAAGAAGATTTTAAAATTCTATCCGATTGGAAATTCTTTATCGATAGTATTTGCAAAAATCAAGTATCCTATAAAAAGGTAAACAGCACATTGGCTACTTTTTATATTGGTGGTATGAGTTCCAATCCTGCCAATTGGTCTTTAAAACAAGCAGAACGGCAACAGGTTTTAGACAATGAATACGCTTTGTTTGTACAAGATAGTGCAGAGGCCGTGCTTTATAAAAATATAGTAACTACCTTTAAAAAATCAAGAATTATAAGATTGTTGGTGCAGTTAAAATTTCTTAATCGTTTTTAAAAATGAGTGCACTAGTTTCTATCATCGTTCCCTGCTACAAGCAAGCTCATTTTTTAAAGGATTCTCTGCAATCAGTTTTAGATCAAACCTATACTAATTGGGAATGCATTATCGTGAATGATGGCAGTCCAGACAATACCGCTACATTGGCGGCACAATGGTGCGCTGCTGACAGTAGATTTCGATATGTAGAGAAAATAAATGGCGGATTATCCTCGGCTCGCAATGCCGGAATTGCTACTAGTAAAGGCATTTATATTTTACCATTAGATGCAGATGATGTTTTACATCCCGAGTATTTACAACAGACTGTTCCTGAATTAGAGCAAAATGATGAAGTAGCAATTGTATCTTGTCATACCAAATTTTTTAAGGATACCATACAAAATACATTTCAAGAACAAAAACCAATTGGTACGACCTATCACGCCATGCTTTTTGAAAATAATTTGGTTGCTACCTCTTTGTATAGAAGAAAAAGTTGGGTAAACGCAGGAGGTTACGATGAAGGTATGAAGCTAGGTTTTGAAGATTGGGATTTTTGGATTTCGCTTCTAAAAACGGGTAAAACCTATCACGTTGTACCAGAATTTCTGTTTTTTTATCGAAAAGCACAGCAATCCATGTTAACAGCTACTTTGCAGAATCATAGGATTGCAATTTTGCAGTACATGATGACCAAACATAAAGAGTTGTACCAAAAGCATTTTGATAATACGATTTCATATTTGTTTTTTTTAACTAATATGTATCGTAACTCTGAGCAAAAAATAAAATACTCGTTCGCGTTCAAAATAGCAAAAATTATAGCAAAACCTTTTTCGATTTTTAAATCAAAAAGTAAAATAAACACCAACTCTACGCTATGATTTCAGTAGTCATCAGAAATAAAAATCAAGCTACGGCTTTGTCTTTTTTGTTAAAAAATCTAACAGAGCGATACAGCGCGGACATTGCTGAAATTATTGTTGTCGATAATCTTTCAACAGATTCCAGTAACGAAGTTGCGGAACAATATGGCGCACGTTTCATTACTATCGAACATTTTAGCTTTGGCGGCAGTGCTAATGTTTGTGCCAATGCAGCACAGCATCCAATAGTGGTTATTTTTAGTGCTCACTCGTATCCGGTGAGTCCAGATTTTTTTAAGGTGATTCAAGCAAAATTTAATAATAATCCTAAATTAGCGGGCTTGCGTTGTTTGCATCGCACCAACGATTACCGCAATTATATCAATAACATCTCAGCAAAGGCAGACCCTAACAAATCAGGCTTGATATTTTCAGGTTCGGCTTTCAGTAAAACAGTTTGGGAAAAATATCCGTTTCGAGAAGACGTATCTACTTTTGAAGACAAAGAATGGACCGTTCGGCTACTCAGTCATGGCTACGATATTGAATTTGCTCCTGTGGTTTTTAGTTACGAAATAAAAAGAACACCCAAACAGTTGTTTTTTAGATTCAAAAATGATGTGGTAGGCAATTATCAATTGTGGCATCAAGAGGTAAGTTTAGCTAATGCTTGCAAAGGATTTATGGGTGGAATCTGGAACAGTGGTAAACAGTTTTTCATCGATTGTTACTACCATAGTAAGCGATTATTGTTTTTACTATCTTTTATGGGTAATAAACCTAAAAAGTTCTAAATCAAGTCAAGTCTATATTTACAAAGTATAATTTCAAAATTCCATATATGTTTACATCTGCAATAGAACAATTAAAAAAACACTTTCGAACCTTAAAAAATGGATTGGCTGTGCATCCGTTGTTTTCGCGCTATGATAAGTATCAATTGGATCAAATCAATAGAAAAACAAATACTACAAGACACATTCACTTGAAACCCAAAGGCTTGAAATATGGTATTACAATCCGCCAAAATTTTGTTGATAAGGATGTAGTTTTCTATGTGCTGCAAGAGCAATATCATTTGCCGCCTACTGAAGCAACACTTCGGTCCAATCCAGTTATTTTAGACTTAGGAAGTAACATCGGTTTAACAGTGGCTCATCTTAAAAATCAATATCCTTCAGCCACAATTATTGGATATGAAATGAATCAGGAAAATTATTTTTTGGCTGTAGCCAACACTCAAAAGTATCCTGATGTACAAATAGTAAATACAGCGGTTTGGATAGAAGATGCTACCGTGAGTTATGCTAAAGAAGCTAATTTTGATTCCTATTCTATAGTAAATCAAGCTAAAGACAGTGCTGCCAGTCAGCAAATTACAGTGCCTTGTTTACAACTTTCGACTATTTTTAAAAATCATAATTTAGATTATGTTGATTATTTGAAAATGGATATTGAAGGCGCCGAAGAGTCTATTTTGCGTGCAGCTGATTTGAGTTGGATGCAAAAGGTAGGAGCCATGAATATTGAAATGCATTTGGACAATGAAGCTGATTTGGACCAATTTAAATTGATAATTGAACAACAAGGTTTTAAAGTTTGGAAAGATCACAAGCATTGGTCTAGTATATTTGCTGTACGCGAATTAACTTTGTCGTAAAACTGTCATTATAAAGCGATAAAAGGTAAAGCAAACAATGTAAATATGAACGATAAAGTATCCGTGATTATTCCGTGTTTTAACCAAGCACAATTTCTAGAAGAGACTTTGCAATCAGTTATAAATCAAACTTTTACCAATTGGGAATGTTTGATTATAGATGATGGAAGCACTGATACTTCCAAAATTATCGCGGAGAATTACTGCAATTTAGATCCTCGATTTCAATATGTTTTTCAAACAAATGCGGGTTTAAGTAGTGCTCGTAATACCGGATTAAAATTGGCACGAGGAACTTATATTCAGCTTTTGGATGGTGACGATTGGTTACATCCGCAAAAATTCGAATTACAAATACAAGATTTAAAAGAAGCTTCGATTAGTATTGCAGATTATTTTTCTTTTCTAGACGGAACGCCCAATACAGCAGCGCCTAATAGGTATTTAACGCCTTTTGTATCTGAGAAATCGTATGTAAACCAAATTATTTTAGATTGGGAATATAGATTGTCTATACCTTGTCATTCTGTTTTATTCGAGAGAAATTTACAATGCCAGAATGCCATTTTTTTTGATGAAAATCTTCCCAACCATGAAGATTGGGTTTTTTGGGTGCAATTGTTTTACAAGGCAAAAAAGATTAAGAATAATAGCAAGGTATTAGCCTATTATCGTATCCGCCAAAAGTCTATGAGCAGCAATTATACGGTGATGCGACAAGGTTTTTTACAAAGTGCAGATATTCTAATACAATATTTTGAAGCACAAAAGGATCCTTTCTATCGAAAAGTAGTCAAACTCAAAAAAAGAGAAATTTTAAATAAAAATAAAAACACTATTTTTAAAAAATTAAAGGCTCGCATTAAAGCCAAAATTCTTCACTTTTACCAATATGTTAAAAACAATTAAACCCATAGCTATTTATTTACCACAGTTTCATCCCATTCCAGAAAATGATCAGTGGTGGGGCAAAGGGTTTACAGAGTGGACGAACGCGGCTAAAGCGCAACCGCTTTTTAAAGATCATTATCAACCCCATTTGCCTGCAGATTTAGGGTTTTATGACTTGCGACTTGAAGAAGCCCGGCTTGCTCAAGAAGCATTAGCAAAGTCATATGGAATTTACGGTTTTTGTTATTATCACTATTGGTTTAATGGTAAGCAAGTACTTGAGGAGCCATTGCAACGTAAAATTAGAAATCCAAAAGAAGATTTGCCTTTTATGATGTGTTGGGCCAATGAGAATTGGACAAGAACTTGGATTGAAGCAGAACGCGATGTATTGCTTAAACAAGAATACTCACCCGAAGATGATGAAAAACATATTGAATTTTTAATTCCATATTTTAAGGATGACCGCTACATAAAAGTCAACGGTAAACCTGTTTTTATGGTGTATCGTCCAAATTTGTTTCCAGATATGTACAAAACCATTCAAACATGGCGTAAATTGGTACAGCAAGCAGGGTTTCCTGATTTGTATATCGGATTTGCTCGTAAATCTGTCAATAAAGTTTTTATGGATTGTTTTGATTTTGCCTTTGAATTTCAGCCCAGTTTTTCAGATACTCCTGTGGCACCAAAAGCAACCTTATGGGAAAGAGTTAAGATAAAAACAAAAAAAATAACAGGTACATCCGCACCACCAAAAGTCATCATAAATGATTATGAGGCGTATGCGAATCATCAAATGAATAACACCTTCGATCCAAAGGTATATCCAGGTATAACTCCCATGTGGGATAATACTGCTAGAAAAAAAAACTATCCTTTCATTCTGCATCAATCAACACCTGAAAAATACAAACAATGGCTGCAGCATATTGCTGATAATTTTCCTTGGAGAAAAGCGTCAGATACATTTTTGTTCATCAATGCATGGAACGAATGGGCCGAGGGAAATCATTTAGAACCTTGCCAAAAATGGGGTACTGCATATCTTGAAGCAACCCAAGAGGTAATAGAAGGTCAATCAAAAAAGATTTCCAAATGAGCAATATTACCGTAAGTATTTTTATGCTCACCTACAATCAAGAAGCGTTTATTGCTCAAGCGATTGAAGGCGTTTTAATGCAAAAAACTACTTTTAGAATCCAGTTGGTCATTGGGGAAGATTGTAGTATCGATACTACCCGACATATTTGCGAAAGCTATGCGGCAAAATATGGTGACCTTGTAAAATTACTGCCAAGCCCAACTTCAAACCAAGGCTTGATTGCCAACTATATGCGAACAATAGCGGCATGTGATGGAACCTATGTTGCTATTTGCGATGGGGATGATTATTGGATTGACGAAAATAAATTACAAAAACAAGTTGATTTTTTAAATAGTAATCCTGAGTATTCAATTGTTTATACGGCTGTGAATAAATTGTTTATTGATGGGGGTATAGAATCCTATGGATATTCATTCAACAAAACAACGTTATTTTACGAAGATTTGATACAGCAAAACAGTATTTTTTCGGTAAGCGCTTTGTTTGAAAACCCTCAACTGCAAGGAGCGGGTATTCCCTCTTGGATTGGAAAATTCCCTTTTGGTGATTGGCAAACCTATCTCTGGATTTTGAAAGATGGTTCAAAAGTACATTATATGGATGAGGTAACGGCTGTTTATCGCATGAACATTGGTGTCTCATTTGGCATCATGAAAAAAAACAGTACATTTATTGAGGTTTTGGTGCGTATTTTACAAGATGTACTTGCAGATGCCAACTTTAAGCATAAAAAGCATGTCACAGCAGTCAGTCTTTTTGATCGCCAAAAAGATTTGATAACTTGTTACCATCGTGAAGCTTCGTATGGCAAAGGTTTTCAACTTTTTTTAAAGAATTTAATTGGAGTACCACAGCAAATGCATTGGATAAAATTTTATTTGTATTCTCTGTTGAAAAGTTAAAATTTATGTACAAACAAACTTCAAATTAAGATGCGAATTTTGATGGTATCTATCCCCAATCATCATTTTTTTCAATGGGTAAACCAATTGGAAAACAGTGGGCATGAGGTGATCTGGTTTGATGCTTCAGACGGAGGAGCAGAGGTGCAACGCATTAAATGGGTACATCAAATTAAAGGTTGGAAATTGAGATGGGATTTTCCATTTCGACAAACCATCAAAATGAATTACCCAAAAATTTCTCAATGGCTCGCTAGATTCAATGAAAAAGACATAGCCGTAGTTTTTGAAAAATTGATTGATCAGTTTCAGCCTGATTTAATTCATAGTTTTGAAATGCGTTTAACGGGCTTACCCTTGATTAAGGTATTGCAAAAACACGGTTCGATTGCTTTAGTGTATTCTTCTTGGGGCAGTGATTTGTATTATTTTAAAGCATTAGGCGTTTCGCAAGAACGTGCATATCAATTTTTACAAAGGGTAAACTATTTAATCACTGATTGCCATAGAGATCATGAAATTGCAAAAGCTACAGGTTTCTCAAATACTTTTCTTGGAGTGTATCCTGGCAATGGAGGAATAGCTATTAAGCACGATTATATAAAAACGAGAGAAAATCGCAATCAAATTATTGTGAAAGGTTATGATGATGGGGTAGGAAAAGCGCATGTTGTTCTACAAGCCTTGAAAATGGTAAAAAAAGAACTTTTATCTCCTTATGAGTTGTTTGTTTACAGCGCTGATGAAATAATTGTTCAAACTATAAAAATGGATTTATTTTTTCAATCATTGCCTTGTAAAGTGATTCCTAGAGGTCAGTTTCTGGCCAATGAAAAGCTTTTACAAATAATGGGAAAAGCAGTGCTACACATTGGCAACAGTGTATCAGATGGAATGCCAAATGCTTTACTTGAAGCAATGGGTATGGGCGCTTTCCCTATTCAATCTAATCCAGGAGGTGTTTCCGAAGAGGTGATTTCAGATGGTAAAAATGGATTTTTAATTCAAGACCCATTGGATGCAGCCGCAATTGCAAACCAAATTGAAAGTGCTTTGCTTGATGTTGATTTAATTAGTAATGCAATGGATTACAATATTGAATTGATTAAGCAACGATACGATCGTACGATGCTTAAAAACAATATTATTAAAATGTATAATGATATCTTTGATTTAAAAAGACAATAATTAATTAATGGTCACACTTGTATTAACCAATCGCAATCGCGATTTTCGAATTGTAAAAAAATGTTTGGATTCGCTCTTGAATCAAACCAATGATGCTTTCGAGTTGTTTTTTATAGACTATGGTAGTGACTCAGAATATGTAGTGGCTTTAAAAGTAGCAATTCAAGCGTATCCAAAAATTAAACTGATTCTATGCCCGGTAAACGGACAGCTGTGGAATAAAAGTCGAGCCATTAATATTGCATTGAAACAAACAACTACACCCTATTTTTTAGTAGGTGATGTCGATTTAATTTTTGCACCACATTTTATTAATACAGTTTATACTTTAATGAATGACCAACAAGTTTGGTATTTTCAATACGGCTTTTTAGCCCAACAAGAATCTCTTTTAAATAAATCTTTTGAAGACTATACCGTTGATTTTAAAGGTAGTCCAGAGGTTACAGGTACTACATTATTTCCTACTTCTGGTATTCAAAGTATCAACGGTTTTGATGAGTTTTATCATGGTTGGGGTGCCGAAGATACAGACATGCATGTTAGGATGCAGTTGCTCGGTTATGCAATCAAATTTTATGATTCAGATTGTATCATTAAGCACCAGTGGCACGCCAAACAATATCGCAATAAGAAAAGTAAACATCCATTTCACATCGGTTTAGAACAAATTAATCACGAATATTTACAACTTACCAAGACAACAAAGCGATTGATTGTAAATCAAAAACAACCTTGGGGTTTATTAGCAGAAGAGTTTTTATATCAAAAATTGAACAACGCAACATTTGATAATTCGCTTCAAATAACAAATTCAGTTAAAAAAGTGAATGCAGTTTTGTCACAGTTGCATAATTTTAAAGATGAAAGTATTCATTTAAAAATTGTTTCAATTGGGGTTAAAGAAAGATGGAAAAACAAAATTAAGAATCGAATAGCAAACAGAATTTACGATGAACTGGAATTAGAGTCAATAAACTCGTTGATTCTGGAACAGATTGTGCAATTTCATCGCAATAATCCGTATCATTACACTTATGATCGAAAAGCTAAATTTATCGAATTGAAAATGATATTCTAAAAATTTGGAATTCTCGTTGAGTTGATTGATAATCAAAATAAAAGATACTTATCTAAAATGAAAAAAATAGGACTTATTCCACTACGTAAAAATTCGAAGGGAATCCCAGGAAAAAATAAAAAGAAAATGGTCGGACGCCCTCTGTTTACATGGGTGCTTACGGCTGCTATTTTTTCTGAGCTAGATGAGGTATATGTTTTTACAGATGATCAAGAAGTTATTGATTTTGTGCAGCGGGAATACCATTGGACTGCTAAAGTAAAAGCACTACTACGAGTGGATGAAAATGCTACTGATACCGCATCGACTGAAAGCGCTATGTTAGAGTTTTCAGAAAAAATAAATCACGATTACGATATCATATGTTTATTGCAAGCAACTTCACCTTTTACAGAGGCTTGCGATATCAATGCAGTATTGCAACAGCTTGTTGAACAACAAAAAGACAGTGCCTTAACGGTAGTAAAAACTCATCGCTTTACTTGGAATACTGATGGAACACCTCAAAATTACGATTTCAATCACCGTCCAAGAAGACAAGATTTCAATGGTTTGTTAGTCGAAAATGGTGCCGTTTATGCTAGTACGAAACTGGCATTCATAGAATCAAAAAGCCGTTTGAGTGGTGCAGTAGGTCTGGTAACAATGGAAGAAAATAGTTATACCGAAATTGACAGTCCTACCGATTGGCTTATAGTTGAAAATTTGTTGATGGAACGCCAAAAGAAACGAAAACAAAACCAAAGGATTGACTATCTGGTACTAGATGTAGATGGCGTGTTTACAGATGGTTCCGTTTATTACGATAAAAGTGGAGAGCTAGCCAAACAATTTGACATGCGCGATGGTATGGGCCTCGAAATACTACGTCAGCATGCGGTTGAGGTGCTCGTATTAACCTCCGAAAATTCAGACTTGGTGGCGCAGCGTATGAAAAAATTACAAATTGAAGCTACTTTTTTGGGTGTAAAGGACAAATATTCCTTTTTGAAACAAGTTCTTGCGAGTAAAAATAGTAGTTTTGGAGCGGTGGCTTACATGGGCGATGATGTAAACGATTTGACCAATATGTGCACTGTTGGACTTTCTTTTGCTCCAGCAAATGCAACATCAACAATAAAACATCATGCCGATTTTGTTCTCGGATCAGCCTCAGGTGCTGGTGCAATAAGAGAGGTATGTGAAACGATTATAAAGTACAATAAAAGATATGAGTAATTATAAAAAGCCATATGTGATTGCCGAAATTGGTTGCAACCACAAAGGGGATATGGAAATAGCTAAGGAACTAATCAAGATTGCTAAAATTTTCTGCAATGTAGATGCGGTGAAGTTCCAAAAAAGAAACAACAAAGAATTATTGACCGAGGAGCAATACAATGCGCCGCACCCCAATGCCTCTAACTCCTACGGAGATACTTATGGCGCACATCGAGAGTTTCTAGAATTCAATGTGGAGCAGCATCGTGAGCTAAAAGAGTACTGCGAATCGATTGGGATTACCTATTCTACTTCAGTTTGGGACACTACTTCAGCTAAAGAAATTGCTTCTTTGAACCCAGAATTTATTAAAATTCCGTCGGCTTGTAATAATAATTACGACATGTTAGCCTGGTTGTGCGATAATTATCAGGGAGAAATTCACATTTCAACAGGAATGACTACTAAAGATGAAGCGGACACTTTAGTTAACTACTTTCTCGAAAAAGGTCGTAATAAAGATTTGGTGTTGTACAATTGTACCTCAGGCTATCCAGTACCTTTTCAAGATGTATGCTTGTTGGATATCAACTTGCTACAACAAAAGTACGGTGACAAAGTAAAGCACATTGGATTTTCAGGTCATCATCTAGGTATTGCCGTAGATGTAGCAGCATATACACTTGGCGCGAATATCATAGAACGACACTACACCATTGATCGAACCTGGAAAGGTACGGATCATGCAGCCTCTTTAGAACCTATGGGCTTGCGTAAACTTGCACGAGATTTGCATGCAGTGCATAGTGCTCTGGCTTTCAAATCAACCGATATATTGCCAATAGAGCAAGTGCAGCGCGATAAATTAAAAAACAGAAAGTCGTAAACGACTACAACATATTCTCGTCACTTCGAGTGCTTTTGAGTAGCGTAGCGAAACAAAAGTGTATCGAGAAGTCGTCTTGCCTGCAGTACTGTTCTCGATACATTTTACACAATAAAGCTATCGCATTTTTGTTTAAAACACTCGAACTGACGATTATGGTCGAGTCGGTAAGGGCGTCACTTCGAGTAGCTCAACGAAACAAAAGTATCTCTTTACCGTCACTTCGAGTGCTTTTGAGTAGCGTAGCGAAACAAAAGTGTATCGAGAAGTCGTCTTGCTTGCAGTACTGTTCTCGATACATTTTAAATAAAAAAGCTATCGCATTTTTGTTTAAAACACTCGAACTGACGATTATCATCGAGGAAGAAGTTCCCGTCACTTCGAGTAGCGCAACGAAACAAAAGTATCTCTTTACCGTCACTTCGAGTGCTTTTGAGTAGCGCAGCGAATCAAAAGTGTATCGAGAAGCCGTCTTGCCTGCAGTACTGTTCTCGATACATTTTAAATAAAAAAGCTATCGCATTTTTGTTTAAAACACTCGAACTGACGATTATGGTCGAGTCGGTAAGGGCGTCACTTCGAGTAGCGCAACGAAACAAAAGTATTTCTTTACCGTCACTTCGAGTGCTTTTGAGTAGCGCAGCGAAGCAAAAGTGTATCGAGAAGTTGTCTTTTTTGCAGTACTGTTCTCGATACATTTTACACAAAAAAGCTATCGCATTTTTGTTTAAAACACTCGAACTGACGATGTATTAACGTCACTTCGAGTAGCGTAACGTATCAAGAGGTCAAAATAACTTTTAAAAATAAAGCTAAGGATGAAAGTATCTTATGTCTATATCTTAAAATGTTCAGATGAAACTTATTACACAGGAGTAACTAGTAATTTGGATGCTAGGATGATTAAACATGAATCTGGCTTTTATCCCGACTGCTATACCGCTAAGCGCAGGCCATTAGATCTCGTTTTTTATGCTGAATTTACAGATATAAATATGGCCATTGAAAAAGAAAAACAAATCAAAAAGTGGTCGCGTGCGAAAAAACAAGCACTCATAAATGGAGATTTTGATGCCTTGCCCAATTTGGCTAAAAAGAAGTTTTAATCTTTTTTAATTGATAAATGTTTTTTATCGTCCTGTTCTCGATACACTTTTTAAAATAAAGCTATCGCATTATTTTAAAAAGCACTCGAACTGACGATTATCATCGAAGATTTATTTTCGAGCACTTCAAGTTGTTTTACACAGCGCGCCAAAACAAAAGTGTATTTATCAACCGTCACTTCGAGTGCTTTTGAGTAGCGCAGCGAAGCAAAAGTGTATCGAGAAGCCGTCTTGCCTGCAGTACTGTTCTCGATACATTTTAAATAAAAAAGCTATCGCATTTTTGTTTAAAACACTCGAACTGACGATTATCATCGAGTCGGTAAGGGCGTCACTTCGAGTAGCGCAACGAAACAAAAGTATCTCTTTACCGTCACTTCGAGTGCTTTTGAGTAGCGCAGCGAATCAAAAGTGTATCGAGAAGCCGTCTTGCCTGCAGTACTGTTCTCGATACATTTTAAATAAAAAAGCTATCGCATTTTTGTTTAAAACACTCGAACTGACGATTATGGTCGTGGAAGAAGTTCCCGTCACTTCGAGTAGCTCAGCGTATCGAGTTCTCGATACATTTTTTAAAATAAAGCTAACGCATTATTTTAAAAAAACACTCGAACTGACGATGTATTGTAACGTCACTTCGAGTGTTTTTGCGTAGTGCAACGGAGCAAAAATGTATCGTTCGTCACTTCGAGTGTTTTTGCGAAGTAAAACGAAGCAAAAATGTATCGAGAAGTCGAACTAACGAATATGATTTAAGATTTAATTCACCGTCACTTCGAGTAGCGCAGCGTATCGAGAAGCCATGTTCTTCGATTGGCTTTACATTTTTTGTACCCAAACTAAATGGCATCAGCAGAAAAAGCAGTAGGTTTGTAGCATTCAAAAAAGTAGTACACTTGGTCGTGTACGTATATAAACCAAGCATGCATGAGTAAAAAAATATTTGTGTTTTTCCCTGATGGCGTAGGATTACGAAATTTTGCTTTCACCCAATTCAAAACTTTGGGAGAGCAAAAAGGTTTTGATATTGTATATTGGAACAACACTGTTTTTTCTTTAGAAAAAGAATTAGGCTTCAAGGAAGTAAAAATCGAAAACCATCGCATCAGCAGGCTAACTCCCATTTATACCCGAATACGAAAACACATTGAGTTGAATGTATCTCGCAAGAAATTCAACGATGACGTGTATCCCACCTATAAATTTCCTTATAGCTACAACGGAATCAAAAATACCTTGATCACGCTTTTCACCAAAGTGATGATTGGATTAAATTCTTCAGAAAAAGGAATTGTTCGTATTCGCAAACGAATCAATAGTTTAGAGCGTGCTACTGAAAAATACCAGTATTGCAAAGCGCAATTGCAAGCGCACCAACCTGATTTGGTTTTTTGTACCACACAACGTGCAACACAATCTATTAGTGCCTTATTGGCTGCTCAAGATTTAGGAATCCCGACGGTTTCTTTTGTGTATTCGTGGGACAATGTACCCAAAGCCATGCAAGTTGTAGAAACCGACTATTATTTTGTTTGGAGTGAGTTAATGAAAAATGAGGTTTTAACATACTATCCTTTTATTAATGAGGGACAAGTTATCGTAACAGGTACTCCACAATTTGAACCGCATTATGATGCGGAATTATTGCAAACCAAGGAAGATTTTTTTACATCTTATAATTTAGATCTTTCCAAAAAATACATTTGTTACTCTGGTGACGATGAAACTACTTCGCCACTAGACCAATATTACTTGGAAGATTTGGCTAATGCCGTTCGAAGCTTAAATGCTAAAGGTCATAATTTAGGTATAATTTATCGCAAATGTCCTGTAGACACAACTACGCGCTACGATGCAGTATTGGCAGAAAATAATGATTTGATTGTGGCAATTGACCCGTTGTGGAAACCCATGGGAACCAGTTGGAACGAAATTTTACCCACTAAGGAAGACCTTGCGCTATTGCACAACATTTGTGCACACACCGAACTAGTGACTAATGTGTGTTCGTCCACTGTTTTTGATTTTGTTGCCCATCAAAAGCCATGTATTTATTTTAACTACGAACAACCACAACTTAAAAAAGGAATTCGCGATATAGGACAAAATTATAAATACGTCCATTTCCGCAGTATGCCAAGTCAAGAAGCCGCCATTTTCTGCACCAATAAAGCGGATTTAGAAAGCCTAATCGAAAAAATAGTAACAGGTAAGCTCACCAATGTAAGCGAATGTGAAAAATGGTATGCAATTGTAGCTGGACCAACGCCAACACAAGCTTCTCAAAAAATATGGGAAGGTATTTCTGGAATATTACAAGAACAAGAAGGCAAATTAGCAGAAGTATAAATCCTATAGCATGAGGAAATTTGGTGTTTTTATTGGAATTTTCCTGTTCTTGGGTTTGTCACTAGCAGTTGCATTAGACTATGGTTTTACCACTATTTATAAACAGGCGGTACCTCGTACTAAATTTCAATATTTGCGAAGTTTATCCAATACCAAAGTCAATTATATTTTTTTAGGATCTTCTAGAGTTGAAAATGGAATTGATCCCAAAGTAATAGAACAATTGACTCAAAAGTCGGTTGCAAATGCGGGTTATGAGGCTGCAAAATTGGGAGATTTGTACACTATGTTACAATTGGTGCAAGAATACCGCATCAAAGCAGATACTGTTTTTATACAAATTGATTATATCTTTGATATAGAAGGGAATTCAATCAATTTGCCATATGAAATGGCACCATTTACACGTGAAACTACAGCTGCAAAGGAGTATTATTTAGATTATCTAAATAAACCTCTGGCTTTCTATTACTTTCCTTTTTATCGGTATCTCGATTTAGATCAAAAAATAGGTTTTCGGGAACTATTTGCCAATGCCATTGCTAAAAAAACTCAGGTACTCACCAACCAAGGATTTAGTCCTCTGCAGCCCTTGGCTGGAAATGGCATTCATGACAATCATGAAGCTTTGCCCGATGAAATTAGAAGTGGTAACATATATCTCGAAAAAATAAAGCACTTTGCGACCGTACATCAAATGAAAATTGTGTTCTTTTGCGCTCCTTTTTGTGAGCACACTAAAAATTTAGATTACATTAAAAAATTAAAAATGAAAATTCCAGAACTATATGATTTTTCAAAATCCATCAAAGAGGAGTCTCATTTTGTAAACTGTTTTCATTTAAATGCTACAGGTGCAGCACGGTTTACCGAAATTTTTACTCAAACAGTTCTAAAAAATCAAAAATAATTCCCTGTTGTATGTTTTTTAATTCCTTATCCTTTGCGCTTTTTCTTCCTATAGTTTTTGTTTTGTATTGGTTTGTTTTCAATAAAAATAAAACCACTCAAAACACTTTACTAATTATAGCAAGCTATTATTTTTATTCTTGTTGGGATTGGCGATTTTTATTTCTATTGGTCTTCTCTACTTTTTTAGATTATTACACCGGTATTCAAATTGAAAAAGCCAAAAAAGAGTCGGCCAAAAAGTTTTGGTTTTGGTTGAGTGTGGGAGTTAATTTGGGTTTTCTCGGAGTTTTCAAATATTATAATTTTTTTGCCAGTTCTTTTGCCAGTTTGTTAAATGGTTGGGGCATACAAAGCAGTCCGTTGTTGTTAGAGGTGGTGCTTCCGGTTGGAATTTCCTTTTATACTTTTCATGGGCTATCGTATGTGATTGATATTTATTTAAAACGCATTAAAGCAGAACGTAATTTTGTAGATTATTCCCTGTTTGTAAGCTACTTTCCTCTGCTAGTAGCCGGACCTATTGAGCGCGCCACACATTTACTACCTCAAGTAAAGGTGAAGCGAAATTTTGATTTTGAAAGAGCTAAACAAGGAGTTTATCAATTCGTTTGGGGATTGGTAAAAAAAGTCGTCGTTGCAGATACCTGCGCTACTTATGCTAATGCTATTTTTGATCATCATGAGAACATGAATTCATCGTCACTAATTTTAGGTGCTGTTTATTTTGCCTTTCAAATTTATGGTGATTTTTCAGGATACTCAGATATGGCTTTGGGTATGTCAAAGTTATTTGGAATCGACTTGCTTCAAAATTTCAACTATCCCTATTTTTCAAGAGACATAGCCGAATTTTGGCGCAGGTGGCATATGTCGTTGTCCTCATGGTTTCGAGATTATGTCTATATTCCGCTTGGTGGAAGCAGTGGCGGTATGGGAATGAAAGTTCGAAATACATTTATTATTTTTCTAATTAGTGGATTTTGGCATGGTGCCAATTGGACATTTATTGCTTGGGGTGCGATAAATGCGGTTTATTTTTTACCCTTATTACTTTTGAACCGCAACAGATCGAATATGGGTACTGTCGCTCTACCGTGGGAATGGCAATCGGTTAGCGTGTTTTTTCAAATGCTTCTCACATTTGCCTTAAGTTGCTTGGCTTGGATTTTTTTCAGAGCACCAAGTATTGAGGCAGCAGTAAGCTACATCGTTCGCCTTTTTACGGAAGGTACTTTCGCTTCGCAATATTTAGAAAACGAGCGATACAACTACGAAATTTTGCTTTTGCTAGGTGTTTTTGTACTCGTAGAATGGTACAGTCGTACCAAAGTAGAGCCTATTTCTGGGAGATATTCTTGGCTCAAATTAGCGGCTTGCTTGCTTGCCATTATCGCTTTAGGGACCTATTCAGATTATAAAGAGTTTATTTATTTTCAGTTTTAAGAGTTGCTTTACTCTTTGTTTTCCAAATCTCAAACAGATTCCTTCAGTAGAGTTTGATAAAATCCTGTAAAGATTTATGAAAAGACAAACCAAAATTGGGGTTGATCCTATAATTTTTAAAACACAATTAATAGCAAAATTGTAAATGAAACATTTTTTAATTTTTATCATAAAAATAGTTCTAGTGACATTTTTGTTACTAGTTATCTTAGATGTCGCTTATACAAAAGTGTATCTGCAATCTACCAACCGAGGGAAAATTGGACATGTAGTCAATTCAAAAGACAAGCAGTATGATGTGGTTGTATTGGGATCGTCGCGTGCTAACAATCATTTTGTGACTCCAATGTTTGAGGCTAAGGGATTGAAAGCATTTAATTACGGTATGAGTGGCGGTCATCTGTTCGAAGCTTCTTTGATGCTGAAACTGATGATGGAGCAAAACTATAAAATCAAGAATATCATACTAGAAGCCGACTTAAATTTGTCCAACGAAAAAGAGTCCGAAACAGTAGCGGCTCGTTTTATGCCATACTTACACGAATCTACAGTTATTGCAAATCATTTCGAAGAGCAGCAAGGTTTTAATGCTAATTATTATCTGCCTTTTTATAGGTATATTATCGCAGATTCTCAAATAGGGTTTAGAGAAATGTATCAAACGGCATTGCAAAAGCCAACCAATGCTTTAAACAATCTAGGTTATTATCCATTAGGCAAAAAGCCAAATGCCAATATGAAAAACAACATTACAAATCTGAAACCCTTACGCAACAAATACTACGAAGAAATTAAGCATCTTTGTAAAGTGAATAATATCAATTTAATTGTTTTGATGACGCCGATGTGCGAAAATACAAAAGGCCTAAATTATTTTGATAAAGTTAAAAAGTTGTATCCTGAGATTTATAATTATGAAAATGCCGTTATCGAAGATCGTTACTTCTCTTCTTGTGGCCATTTGAATGATGCGGGAGCGCGAAAGTTTACACAAGTAATTATTCAAGATTTTTTTACAAAATAATAATAACATGGGATTAAAAAACACGCTCAAGTCTTTATTGGGTATGAACACCATAAAGTTCATAAAATCTAAATTTCAAACAGCAAGTGATAAAAAGCAGATTGCGGATCGCAGGAGGTTTTATATGCAGTTTTTAAAAGAAGGTAGTTTGTTTTTTGACATCGGAGCCAATTACGGTAATAGAATTGAACCTTTGGTCAACGAGCCAATAGAAATTATCGCCATCGAACCACAGATAGAATGTGTTCGTTTTTTACAGAAACGATTTGGTAAAAAAATTACGGTTTTGCAAAATGGAGTAGGCAAGACAATGGATAGTAAATTGATGTACATTGCCACTAATGCTAATATTTTGTCTTCTTTTTCAAAAGATTGGATTGATTCTACAAAAAATAGTGGTAGGTTCAGCGCTATTAAATGGGACAAAACCAGAACTATTGAGATGGTAACTTTAGATTATTTAATTGCTACTTATGGTAGCCCAGATTTTATAAAGATAGACGTTGAAGGCTTTGAGCTTGAAGTGTTACAAGGTCTAAATCAAACCGTTAAAATGTTATCAATAGAATATACAGTGCCAGAGCGTTCTGAAGAATTGTTGGCTTGTTTGTCCTATCTAAATGATTTGACAAAACAACAAGCGCAATACAATTACTGCATCACTGAAAACACAGATTTTGCCTTGCCCAATTGGGTTTCATATGATCAAATGTTACACGAAGTGAAAGCAGAAAGATTTGTACATTCGTTATTTGGAGATGTTTATGTTAAATTTACACCTACAGTTGAATAGAAATAGTTGGTTTTGCAATATGTTGCGAACAAAAAAACGATTTTATTTTTGTGTAAAACGTTCAAACTAATGTAACTTGTGTTTCGTGAAATTGAGTGTTTTTTCATAGAGAAACGTGGTTAAAATGAAAAATGCGCTGTCACTTCGAGTAGCGCAGCGTATTGAGAAGTCGATACATTTTTAAAAATAAAGCTGATGCATTATTTTAAAAAAGACTCGAACTGACGACATTGGTTTCGTCACTTCGAGTGTTCTTGCGGAGCGCAGGGAAACAAGTTCTCGATACATTTTTAAAAATAAAGCTAATGCATTATTTTAAAAAACACTCGAACTGACGACATTAGTTTCGTCACTTCGAGTGTTTTTGTGGAGCGCAGCGGAATAAAAATGTATCGAGAAGCCGTGCTTTGTAAAACAATTCAGAAATAAAAAATAAAATAGTTTAAAATACCACACCCAAACATACAGTTATGCACCTTGCTTTTTTAACTTCAGAATACCCACACGAGCGCGTGACTCATGCCGCAGGAATTGGTACTAGTATCAAGAATTTAGTGGTAGCGCTATCAAAAATGGGAGTAAAAGTAACAGTGGTGGTTTATGGTCAAAATGAGAATATAATCCTTGAGGAAAACGGGGTATCCATACATCTGATTAAACATCAGAAATATAAAATGATGGGATGGTACTGGCATCGAAAGTACCTGCAATCCTATTTAAATCATTTAATTTTAGCCGAAAAAATTGATGCTATTGAAGTTCCTGATTGGACTGGAATAACGGCATTTATGAAGTTGAAAGCACCTCTTGTGATTCGTTTTCACGGAAGTGACACCTATTTTTGTCATTTAGAACAACGAAAACAAAAACGGAAAAATTATTGGTTCGAAAAACTGGCAGTCAACAAAGCTGTAGCCTATATAGCGCCTACTACTTATGCGGGTAAGGTTTCAAAAGAATTGTTTCATATCAAAGGGAAACCCATTCAAACCATTCATTATGGCTTGGCGCTTGAAAATTTCGAAAATGAAAACCCAACACAATTCAGTCGAGGAACCATTTTATATATTGGAACCATTATCAGGAAAAAAGGCGTTTTTGAACTTCCTTCAATCGTACAACAAGTACAGCAGCAGCAACCAGAAGCACGAGTTTTGCTCATAGGAGCCGATGCGCCCGATGTACAAACGAATAACAAATCGACTTGGGAGCTATTGCAAAAGGAATTTGAAAGTAAGGGCTGCCAAAATGTTCACTATTTAGGTAAAATTCCATACCATCAAGTGCAGCAACAAATTAAAGAGGCACATGTTTGTGTTTTTCCTAGTTACGGGGAAACGCTTGGTATGGTGACTATCGAGTCAATGGCGTTGAGAAAATCCGTGGTAAATACATCAATTGGATGGGCACAAGAATTAATTGAAGAGGGAATTAGTGGCTTTTTGGTACATCCGTCAGACCACAACGCCTTTTCTGAAAAAATAATTACGATTCTCGAAAATGATGCGCTGGCTGCAACGATGGGAGAGCAAGGGCGAAAACGTGTAGAGACTATTTTTGACATCAAAAAAATAGCCCAACAAAATCTAGTTTTTTACCAATCAATACTTGCTAAGTCGTGATCATCGTTTACCATCATAAAAATAAGGTTACTACTGTTAAGCAAAATCAGTTGGATATCATTGATTTTGTAGGTCAAGCTGTTGCCGCTGTTATGGTGCAGTTGGCACGTAAAAATCAGGAGGAAATCATCGTTTGGTGTGCGCAAGAATGCGCTGAGGTTTTCAACGAAAACGAAATTTCACTATTGCTTCATCATCAAAAAATGATGATCTCCTATGGCACGGCGCAAGAAAGTTATTTGGGTCGTAAAATGGGTTATGTAGAAGAATCTCCTTTTTTAAATGTAAAAAAAAACGTTTTGTATCCCACATGGCTGATGAGTAGCACCGTAGGAGCAATTCACGCCAATGTTTTGCTTTTATTAGCTCATAAAATTCCCGCCGATGATCATTTAGACTATTTTCTGAATTCTATTGCTAAAATAGGGATGTTGAACGGGCTTTTGTGTTATTCACAACCGCGATTATTAAAAAATAACATACAGAAGAACACTGAACAAGTAGTAAATAATTTTGTCTTATTCCGTTTTGTAAGGCAGCATTATAAAAAAAGGTGGTTGCTACTGTTGTTTTTGAATTTAATTGTTTTTGAAAAGCAATTGGCAATTTTTCCACTACTTAGTGCCTTGGCTTACCGTTCTCGAAAAAAGGTGCAGCTCAGTTTTGATGACGTGTTAGTACAGTCGGTAAAAAAAGTCGTAGCAGACAAAAATATTGATGTTATTATACCAACCATTGGCAGAAAAAACTATTTGCATGACGTTTTAAAAGATTTAGCACAACAATCGCATTTGCCAAAAAAAGTTATCATCGTAGAGCAAAATCCACAACCGGAGAGTGTATCCGAATTGGATTTTTTACAAGCTTCGAATTGGCCTTTTGAAATCAAACATATTTTTACCCATCAAGCAGGAGCTTGTAACGCGCGAAATATTGCATTAAATGAGGTGCGCAGTGAATGGGTATTTTTAAATGATGATGATAATCGTTTTGGGCCAAACCTTATTGAAGCTGTTGTTGAAAAATTAGAACAGTATGGTACGGAGGCTTGTACGACTGCATATTTGCAACCTAATGAAGCCCAAAAGTTTGGAATGATTCATCAATCGGGTATCTTTGGCTCTGGAAATAGCTTTGTTAAAGCCAGCGCTTTGCAACACATTCGTTTTGATGCTGCTCTAGAATTTGGTTACGGCGAGGATACCGATTTTGGAATGCAATTGCGTCAATCAGGTGTTGATATTATCTATTTCCCAAGCTTGCACATCACCCATTTAAAAGCGCCAATGGGTGGATTTCGAATCAAGATAAAACAAAAATGGGATGACGATATTATCCTTCCCAAACCATCGCCAACGGTCATGTATGTTTTTAGAAAACATTATACTCGAGAGCAATTATTGTGTTATAAATTAGTTTCGTTTTTTAAATTACTCAAAAAAGAGCCATGGCACAGTTGGGTTTCATTTATACAACAATACGAACGCAAATGGCAAAGTAGCCTATCTTGGTCAAAAAAAATATAAAATTATGAATACGACATCGCCGATGATCAGTTTTTTAATCACCCACTACAATAGGTCGCAAGATTTGTTGCTGTGTATAAACGCTATTCGTGCTTTAGATCTTTCTAACTACGAAATCGTGGTGTGTGACGATGCTAGTGAGTTGCAACATTTAGAAATTATTCAACAGTACCCTATCGACCAATTGTTGTTGGCTAATAAAAATGGCGGTTTAGCGGCAAATATTAACCGCGGTTTGCATGCTTGCCGCGGACAGTATATCATCTATTGCCAAGAAGATTTTATGTTGTCAAACCAACTACCAACTATTTTACCAGAATGCTTGGAGCTTCTGTCTTCAAAAAAACTAGATTTGATTCGTTTTGTATCCAATATGAATTTTAATTCGACTTCTAGTCTTAGTACAAATATCAATAGGATTCCAAAGTTTGCATTTCGTAATTTTTTACAAAATTATTACCAATACAGTGACCATCCTTTTATTACAACTAAAGATTTTCATCCTACTTTTGGCTTTTATCAGGAAGAAACTTCTGGTCGATATGGTGAAACCGAATATGCTATTCGAATGCTAAAATCGGCAGCCAAAATTGGAATTACAAAACAGGCTTTTGCTACCACGATTGAGGGAAGTCAATCAGTTTTGGCTAATGAAAGCGGAGCCGTTACAAATTCTTTTTCTTTCAATAAAAAAGCGATGCAATGGGCGAGAGCATTTCGTCTTTATGCAGAATTACTATTGTATGATAAAAAAAATCGAGGTTTAAAAACGTATAAAAATTTTAGAAATTAAGATCAACTACATGCTCAAAATATATACGGATAGCACATTTTTAACCGCCGAGAACCGCCGTTGCGTCTTTCCGTTGCTGTTTGATATCTGGTATACCCAAAACCGAGAATTGTTGCAGATTTATGAGCTTGTTGCTAGCATGGAGGAGGCTGAAGTAGTTATCGTGCCCATAGACATTGCTGAGTTTTATATGAACAAACAAATAGCTTGGTTGCGGAATTTTATAGGTGAAGCATTAGCACTTAACAAAAAAGTGTGGGTTTACTCAGCCGGTGATTATGGACTAACCATAACGCAGTCTGTATATACCTTTCGATTGAGTGGTTTTGATTCAAAATTATCAGAACGAACTTTTATTATGCCATCTTTTATTGCAGATCCTATCCAGTATGCTGCATCGGGAGGAGCGCCGATTCCGAAAGAAGAAAAAGCGCGAATTGGTTTTGTAGGTCATGCTAGTCGTTCGAGTGCCAAATGGATCAAAGAATGGGGTGTTTATATGCTACACAATTACAAACGATACACTAAAAAATTATATACAGATTACCAGGGTTTTTATCCCTCAAGTATCAAACGATTTGATTATTTGGTGGAGTTAGCACGAAATAAAAAACTCTCAACTGATTTTGTGTACCGTGAGCAGTACCGGGCGGGAGTAAAAACAGAAGAAGAAAAAGAACGAACTACTCGCGATTTCTTTCTAAACATTGATAATAATCCTTATACGTTTTGTTTGCGTGGAGCCGGAAATTATTCAGTTCGATTCTACGAAACACTTGCTATGGGCCGAATTCCAGTTTTAGTCAACACAGATTGCAGATTGCCACTTGCCGAGTACATCAATTGGGAAAAGCATTGTGTGCTAATCGATGATCAAAATCCTAGTGAAGCGCTGGTCGATTTTCATCAAAAAATCACTCCGCAGGAATTCGCAATAATGCAACGAAATAATAGAACGCTGTGGTTGAATTATCTATCGCGTGAATCCTATTTTACCCAAATAGCAACTCTTTTTAAAGACATGAAGTAATGAAATTCGCACTTATCATTTGCACATACATGCGGCCTAAAGCTCTTATGCAATTGCTTCAATCAGTAGCAGAACAAACCGTAGCGCCTACTGAAATTGTTATTGTGGACGGCTCACTCAACGACCAAACACAGCAAGCATTGCAGCAAAATGAGCTAAAACAATTGCGTTACTTTATGGTATCGGCGCAAGATCGTGGCTTAACCAAACAGCGCAACTATGGTATTGCTCGCGTAAGTAAAGAGATGGAAGTAGTCTGCTTTTTAGACGATGATATTGTTTTAAAAAAGGACTATTTTGCACAATTACTTAAGACATATGATGAATTTCCCGATGCTTTGGGTGTTGGTGGAGCCATTTGTAACGAAAATAAATTTGAATTTGTGGGTTATGATTATCAACCCAAACAGTCTGAATTTTATTTTGATGGGTACAAACAAATGGATGGTAGTAGGTTCTTGCTCCGAAAAAAATTAGGATTGGATAGCGATTGTCCTCCGGGTTATTCTTCATTATATTCGCATGGACGAAGTGTGGGTTTTTTGCCTTTGAGCGGAAAAACGTATCCTGTTGAAATGCTCATGGGTGGAGTGGCCTCCTTTAAAAAAGAAGTTTTTGAGCAGTTGCAATTTTCAACTTATTTTGAAGGCTATGGTTTGTATGAAGATGCCGATTTTAGTTTGCGCGTTTCAAAATTAGGAAATCTGTATCTGAACACTGCTGCACAGTTGTTTCATTATCACGATGCAGCAGGCAGGCCCAATCAGTACCATTATGGGAAAATGGTGGTGCGGAACGGCTGGTACGTATGGCGTGTAAAAAATCCAAATCCTACTTTTCTACACCGATACAAATGGAATGCTATAACTTTGTTGCTTACTGTAATTAGGTATTCTAACGTAGTTACCACTTCGAAAAGGAAAGAAGCTTTAACCGAAGCAATAGGAAGAACAGTGGGATGGTGGAGTTTGATACTAAATAAACCTAGATAGAGGATAGAAAATTTGGTATTGGTATCAAAAATAAACGAAAATTATTGTAATTCGTAAACTAAAAAAAGGAATGTATTTATTAGTAGCAACATGGACTCATCATTTGAATCATTTGATTTATTCTTATTTCTATTTCTGTAAACGAGAGAAAATAAGAGTTGACATCCGCAAAGATACAAGCATAGTTTCAAATGGAGCTGTACTAGTAATTGACAATAAAAAAATATTTTTTGATTATTCAGATGACTATTTGTTTATGGAAAAGCCAGAACGATTTCATCAGTATTACAAGCGGTCACTTCGAGAAGTGGATCATTCCGGAAATGTTTTATCATTAAATTTTAATGTGCCATTGGCATATAAAAGTGTTTCTCTTTTATGGAATATGAACGGCGATATTTTATTTGATAAGTGGAGCAGAATAGAAGTATTAAAAGCTTTAGATATTTTTGGGTTAGTTTCAAAGTCATCGCATTCTATTTTAGATGTTCGTCGATATCCTGAAACAGCAATTGATAATGGGGGGAAAGTTTTGTTTCATACCCGTCTATGGAATCCAGATAATCACCCCGATCCTGAAGAAAAGGAAAGAAGGCGTTTGCAAAATGAATTCAGAATCAATGCATGCAGAATCATAAAAGAAAATTTCAAAGATGCCGCCGTTGGTCTTTTTGCTGATAGCTTATCACAAAAAATGGCTCCTGATTTGTTGCTACATCCTAATGAAGCAAAGAAAAATAACTATTTAAACCGTTTAAAAAATTACGACATAGGTATTGCTGACGATGGTTTGAAGGACACTCCTGGCTGGAAAATTGGAGAATATTTGTTTTACGGAAAAGCGGTTATAACAACACCTCTCAATGTGGTAATTGATAATTTCAGTCCGCATACAAATTATGAAGTTTTGACTTCACGATCTTCTTTTCAAGAATTACCAGACAAAATAAATAATTTATTAAAAAATAAATCGTATTTCGAAATGGGTCTTGCCAATAAAGATTGGAGCGATCGCTATATACACCCTAAAAATTACATTGACAGAATTGTATCAAATCTAAAAATATAATGATTATGAAAAGAGTTTTGGTACGAGTACAGCAAGGAATACGATATTTTTTCATCAATTTTTTAGTGGCATTGGGTTTTGAAAAAATAAAATTGAATGAATTGAAATTCCCCATGCATTTGAGAAATAATTCATCAGACATTTTAACTTTTCATCAAATATTTACTTTTAAAGAATATGGAATGAATTTGGGCTTTGTTCCAAAGTTTATAGTCGATGCTGGTGCAAACATTGGGCTTTCCGCTGTCTTTTTTACAAATAAATTTCCAGATGCGACAATTGTTGCCGTCGAGCCAGAAAAGTCAAATTTTGAAATGCTTTTGAAAAACACTAACAAATACAAAAATATTTTTTGCGTAAAGAAAGCGATTTCCAATCAGTCGGATTTAAGTTTCGATGTTGTCGATAAAGGTTTTGGTAATTGGGGATTTGTAACTCAATTGAAAAAGGATATTCAATCAGAAAAGGTAGTTGATCAAGTCGATTCATTAACTATTAATGATATTTTAGTTTATAATGAATTGGAATGTTTGGATTTACTTAAAATTGATATCGAAGGAGCAGAAAAAAACTTATTTGAAAGTAATTATGAGAATTGGTTACCTAAGACAAAATGTATAATAATCGAATTGCATGATGGCATCACAAAAGGCAGTTCAAAAAGTTTTTTTGCAGCCATTAGCAGATACAACTTTTCATATTTTAACAGGGGTGAAAATTTGTTGTTTATAAATAATGATTTATGAAATTTTTGATCATTACACAAGTCCCGCATGTACAAAAAAACGGGCACTATTATTCTTACGCACCCTACATTGATGAAATGAATATTTGGGGTCAATTTGTATCCCAAATTACCGTTGTAGCACCTTGTTTAAAAGCGGAACCTACTGCCATAGACAAAGAGTACGAACACCCAGAAGTTAAGTTTACAGCCGTTCCTGCAATCAATTTATTATCCATACTATCAGTTTTTAAAGTAATTGTAATGCTGCCGTTGTTGCTTTGGCGCATTGCAAAATCGATGAATCAAGCAGATCACATTCACTTACGCTGCCCCGGAAATATGGGCTTGTTGGGAAGTATTGTTCAAATAGCTTTTCCTTCAAAACCCAAAACTGCTAAATATGCGGGCAATTGGGATCCAACCGCAAAACATCCGTGGTCGTATCGTTTACAAAAATGGATTTTATCGAACACCTTTCTTACGCGTAATATGCAAGTACTGGTTTATGGAGAATGGCCCGTTAGTTCAACCAATATAAAGTCTTTTTTTACCGCCTCCTATGCAGCTGCGGATGTAGGTGATGTGGAACCGAAGTCAACCGAAGATTGTATTTCCTTTATTTTTGTTGGAGCCTTAGTCAAAGGTAAAAATCCGATATATGCAATTCAGCTTGTTGAAGAGTTGGTACGCCAAGGGTTTGTGCTGCAATTAGCGATGTATGGCGAAGGTCCAGAGCGATCTAATTTGGAACATTATATTGATAAAAATGATTTAAAAGGTAGCGTTGTTTTATACGGTAATCAAAACAAAGCAACTGTAAAACAGGCTTATCAAAATAGTCATTTTGTAATTTTACCATCACAATCCGAAGGTTGGCCCAAAGCGCTTGCTGAAGGGATGTTTTGGGGTTGTGTACCAATGGGTACGGCGGTTTCCTGCGTGCCTACGATGTTAGATCACGGTCAAAGAGGGGTATTATTAGAACTAGAGATTGATGCCGATAGTAGAAAGATTGCCAGCCTTCTTAAAAATGAAAAACAATTTGATGAGTTACAAACGAGTGCTGTGGCGTGGTCTAGAAATTATACCACTGATTCTTTTGCAAAAGCTATTCAGGTACTACTTTCAAATCCAAACGATCAGCGCATAAATCATTTTAGTAAAGCTTTAAATGATGATGAAAAAGTGCCAATTCGAATCATGCAATTAATCGATTCGTTAGAAGCAGGTGGAGCAGAGCGAATGGCCGTAAGCTATGCGAATGCTTTATCAAAACTAGCGGACTACTCTGCTTTGGTGGTAACGCGAAAAGAAGGCCCTTTACAAGATCAATTAGATGCAGCAGTACCGTATTTCTTTTTAAGAAAAAAAAGGAGTGTCGATTTTAAGGCAGTTTGGCGCTTGAAAGGCTTTGTTAAAAAGAACGGAATTCAGGTGGTGCAGGCGCACAGCACCTCATTTTTTACAGCGGTTTTGCTTAAATGTTGTTTGCCAGCCCTTCAAATAGTATGGCACGATCATTATGGCGACAGTGAATTTTTGAAACAAAGACCAGCAACTGTATTAAGATGTAATGCGCCGTTTTTTAGTGGTGTTGTCACTGTCAATCAGAAACTCAAAAATTGGTGCGAGAGGGTTTTAAAAGTGCCTTATGTATTGTATTTGCCCAATTTTACTGCACAGGAGAAAAATACTGAACTTAAAACCAACTTGCTGGGTCTGTCAGGAAAACGCATCTTGTGCTTGGCTAATTTAAGACCTCAAAAAGACCAGTACCTTTTACTTGAAGTGGCTAATAAATTGCGGTATTCTCATCCAGAATGGACTTTTCATGTTGTAGGAAAAGATTTTGAAGATGAGTATGCTGCAACAATTAAGAAGATGCATTCCGACTTAAAACTAGAAAAAAATGTGTTTCTTTACGGCAGTAAAACCGATGTGGCTGCAATTATCCAGCAGGTAGATATTGCAATTCTAACTTCTAAATCAGAGGGTTTACCGGTAGCTCTTTTAGAGTATGGTGCACATAAAAAAGCAGTGGTAGTTACAAACGTTGGCGAAGTTCAGGCTGTTGTGCAAAATGGTTTAAATGGTTTAGTAGTGCCTGCCCAAGAGGTGCAATTATTTTATGATGCGATAGTACAATTGATTGAAAATAGTACACTACGAGATAATTTAGGACAAGCCCTTTATGATACTGTGCAAGATCATTACTCTGAAATAAGGGTAATGTCCAACTATTTGAATTGGTTGAAAAATATATTAAAATGAGAAAAGAGGATCAATCCTACTTGATGATTATACTGTTTCATATCCTAATTGGTTTTATGGGATATGCTTTGCCGTTTACCACAAAAATTTATGGGTACGGTATCTTTTTATACGGCATTTATTATGTTGTAAAAAATCAAAACCGAAATAATGAAGCTCTTTTAGCTGCAGCTTATATTGTGGGCAGTGAGGTTTTTTTACGAATGACCGATGGCAATCCGTTGTATGAAATCTCAAAATATGCCGTGATGGTATTTGTTTTAATTGGGATGTATTATAGCGGTTTCTCAAAAGGAGCTGCACCATATTGGATATTCTTAATTTTACTGGTTCCTGGTGTTGTTCTAGCCACTTTTACGCTCAATTTTGATACTGATATGCGAAAAGCAATTGCCTTTAATATGTCGGGTCCCGTTTGTTTGGGGATAGCATCTTTATATACTTTTAGAAGGAAAATTTTATTGGTAGATATTAATCGAATTTTGCTTTGTATTGGATTACCCATTGTTACGACAATGGTATACCTCACGCTTTACACTCCATATGTTCGCGATGTTATATCTAGTACACAATCAAATTATGAAACGTCCGGTGGATACGGGCCCAATCAAGTGGCAACTATTTTAGGTTTAGGCATGTTTGTTTTTTTATCACGCATTATTTTAGAATCCAAATCAAAAATACAATTGTTTGTAAATGTAATTTTAACTCTTAATATCGCTTATCGCGGCATGATTACATTTTCGAGAGGTGGGATGATTACAGGTTTTTTGATGATTGCTTTACTACTTCTTTTTTTATACTTTAAGTCAAATACTAGAGGAAAAATTAAACTTAACTATATATTTATTTTTGTTGTTTTGGCTAGTTTTGCTACCTGGAGCTATACGTCTTTTCAAACGGGAGGACTTATAGATAAGCGTTATGCCAATCAAGATGCTGCTGGCCGTGTTAAAAAAAGCCAATTTACAGGTAGAGAAGAAGTAGCTCAAAGTGAAATTAATACCTTTTTAAAAAATCCAATTCTTGGAGTTGGCGTTGGTAGAGGCGCTGAGGTTAGACTACAAGAAACTGGTGTTTTTGTGGTCTCTCACGACGAAATTACCCGTATGTTAGCGGAACATGGATCATTAGGTGTTGTAGGCTTGGTGTTGCTGTTTTTTACTCCCTTAGTTTTGTATTTAGAGAACAAATTCAACATGTACTTGTTGTGTTTTGTTGCTTTTTGGTTTTTGACTATTAATCATGCCGCTATGCGTACTGCGGCTCCCGCATTTGTCTATTCACTTTCTTTGTTGAATGTGCAATTAGGATTACCCCAAAAAAAGCGATTAGAAAATGATTGAAACTTTGATTGATAGTGTTAGTTGGCAAAGTATGCAGCATTAAAAGGCAAATAGAACGAAAACTAACTACGTTGCTTTTATTAAAGATTTGTTAAAAAAACAACTTTGAACCAAATTGAATTCAGTCAAAATATACTAAATTGCAAACCCAATCAAAATACCACACATGTTTGCAGTTGATAAAATGCATTTTGAAATTTCAGAGCGAAAGATGTTACTTCGGCTTTTTGATGTGTTTTTTGTTTTAAGTGCTTTGTATTTATTGACTTATGTAAAAGCTTTTAATTATTTTGCTGTTGAGGCTGGAACCTACCACCGAGCGATTTTATTGGCCGTTTATCTTAATTTATTCGGAACAATCTTCGAAATGTACAATTTACAAGTGGCAAGCAATCAGTTTCAGGTGCTTAAAAGTACTTTAATTACAGCCTCTACCACGGTACTGATCTATTTGTTAACCCCCTATTTTTCGCCTACTTTACCTAACAATCGACTTCAAATCGCCTTGTTTTTTATAGTTGTATTTCTGAGTTTATTTGCTTGGAGAATGCTTTATGTAAGCTTTTTAGCTTCCAATAGATTTTTTCAAAAAGCAGTACTGCTCTGTGATCGGGTGCAAGTAGAAGAATTAATTAAAGGTTTAGAAAATATTGATCCCCACTACAAAATTATTGGATTTGTTCCTTTGGATTTCGAATCGCAACAAGAAGTCTATCCCTATGTAAAGGAACTTGATGGAGAGGCAATGCTCTCGTTTGTGAAAAAACATGGAGTTTCAGAGTTAGTGATTGCTTCGCAAATAACTACGGGAATGACTACTAGTTTGTATCAGCAATTACTTAAAGCATTAGAATCGGGAATAATTATTAGAGAATATACACAAGTTTATGAAAGTAAAACGCAGCGTATTCCACTGCAACACATGTCTCGTGATTTTTATCGGTTTTTTCCTTTCAGCCGCTCCAATCAAAATAAATTATATTTAGTTACCCTACGTGGCTTTGACGTTTCAGTTGCCGTTGCGGGTTTATTAGTGGGTTTGGCTTTATTGCCTTTGATTTTGTTAGGAAATGCTTTGGCTAACCGTGGTTCTTTATTTTATACACAAGAACGTGTGGGTAAGGATGGGGCTGTTTTTTCTATCCTTAAATTCAGAACGATGGTTAAAAATGCGGAGGAAAATGGTGCTGTTTTTACAAAGGCTAACGATTGCCGAGTGACTGCTTTCGGTAAGTTCATGCGAAAAACTAGAGTAGATGAGTTTCCACAGTTTATCAATATTCTTAAAGGAGATATGGCAGTAATTGGTCCAAGACCTGAGCGTCCTGTTTTTGTGAAAGAAATAGCAGCAAGTATGCCATTTTATGAAACGCGACACATTATCAAACCGGGGTTGACGGGTTGGGCGCAAGTCAATTATTCGTACGGAGAAACACTACAAGATAGCTTGATAAAATTGCAATACGACTTGTATTACATCAAGCACCGTTCTATTTATTTGGATCTAAACATCGCTTTTAAAACCATTACCACTGTTCTTTTTTATAGAGGGCAATAAGGTTATTTGATTTTGTTTTTTTATTGGTGCTTTGTTCGTAGTCCCTAGTCCTTTAGTTCTGAGTCCTTAATACTTAATACTCACCACTCACGATTTACCACTCACAATTCACTACTCACCATTTACTACTCACCATTCACAAACTAAATAATAATAGGAATTGGTTTTTTGTTTTGAATTAACATCCTAATTGATAGTGCAGCACTCGTAATTACAATTGGTAGCACTAAAATTAAATGCGGTTTGTTGAGACAATAAGCGGTATAAATAGCCAAAGCAATTAAATTAATTGTAGCCAAGTAGCAAATTATTTTTTTGTTTTTCATCCCATAAGCCCACAATAATAATAGCAATAGAGGATTAAACACCAAAAGGTTATAATTATTGGCTAATTCTGCGTGTAAAGAAAAGCTCCAAGCTGTTGCAAATAATACTCCAATCAGTCCTAAAACCGTCATGAAAAATAAAGAAAGTCCTTTTTTGTTGAAACCTACGATAGCAAATAAAATTAAAATATAGCTGTACGGATTATTCCACCACGAAAAAGGAGTTGACTGGTTGTAGGGCAATACCGTTACTGTTTCTTTGGCTAGAGCTGATTTATTAAACTGTACTTTCTTCAGGCTTTCTAACAAATCAAAAGGTAAAAAAATGCGGTTGGCTGCTTTGTCTACTTTGGAGCCGAAGATGATGCTTGTGCCAAGTTTTTCGTAAAAATGACCATCAAAATAAGGTAGTAATACATCGCGATAACTGTTATCAGTAGCCTCTTTTTTAGTGATTAGGTCAGTGCCAACAGCTTTATTGATGGCATCGACTACCATAGTAGTACAGTTTTTATCAATGAATTTGTAAGTATAATGACTTTCTGCTGAGATGATATCGTTTTGTAGTTGTTCAAAAAGTCGTTGTTTGGCATCAAGTGGGAGCATTAATTCTTGCTCATAAACCGCTCTTTGTTCGTATTGGTATTGACCGATGAAATCTGTATACGAATGGGCAACGGCAAAATACTGTAAATCGCCTTTGGCAAATTTCATCACGAAGTTGGGCGTTTTAAAATCGAAAGCTCCATAGTTGTACACTGCATCAAAGCTCGAAGTTACGTCTTGAACTCGAACCGCTGTATGGCCAAACAAAGAGTACGACTCGTTACCTGTGCCACAAGTAAGCACAGTGATTTTGCTTTGGGGGGATAACGATAGCGGTTGGGCATCAATAGCAATGCTACATATTGCGATTAAAAAGAAAATAATGGATTTGTAAATTGAAAATTTCTGCATGAAATTCATTTTTATATTGTTATTCAATAGCTGCGATACTGTTTCTTTTTTATTTCCGAAAACAACAAAAGCACTGCAACTAATTGTTAATATGTTACCTTCTAAAAAGACCTAAATTGACTTTGACTGAAAAAATATTTGAGTACAAGGCGGTACTTTGATCGCCAATATCCGTCAGTGCGTAGTCAATTTGAATACCTTTGTATTTGAATCCGAGACCTATGTTGGGTTGAAATCCTACTTTGTCGGTACCGTCTAATTGTTGTACGTTCTGGAAATTTCCCATTCCTGCACGAAGAAAAACCAGATCGGTATAACCAAACTCAAAACCCACTGCTGGATCAATACTAACAAAATCAGTAGCAATGAGGTCATTGGTTTTGGTGAAACGCATATTCAAGTTAGCCGCTGCTTCAATGCTGTAATCGTATCGGATGATAAATTTTTTTGCCAATCCTAATTGTGCTTTTGGAGCTGTAATTTCCGTACTTTCTGGTAATTCTTGATTTTGTCCCGGGATGGCGTTGGCAATTTTTTGATACTCTTGTTCGTCAATATTCCAAACGTTATAAGTTGTTGTAATGTCGCGCACCATTATCCCAAAAGACCAACTGTTGCGCTCAAATTGTATTCCTGCATCAAAACCAAATCCCCAAGCATCGGCAAACTTTCCAATAACTCTGCGAATAACTTTTGCATTTACTCCGTATTGAAAACCAGGAACAGGTAATTTTCGTGCGTATGAGAAAGTAAAACCATAGTCAGCAGTTGAGAATAAACTTATCCTGTTGTAATCAATATTGCCTTCGCTGTCAATTAATTCAGTGGTATTTAAAATGTCATCTACTCCTAAGCGGATAAGTGAAATTCCGTAAGCACTGCGCTCGTCAATAGGGCTTGCATAGGCCAAATAATCGTACTGCGCAATATTTGCAAAATAGTTGGCATGCATGAATGACACTTCATGATCCTCTAATTGAACCAATCCTGCGGGGTTCCAATAGCCTGAGTTGACATCTTTTGTGGAGGCTACAGCTGTATTGGAACGTCCTAGAGCAGCTGCATCAACACCGATGTTCATAAACTCATTAGAATATTTTCTAACTGTTTGTGCAAAGGTGCTCATAGAAAGCAATGCGAATACAAAGAGAAGGCTTTTGTGTAAGGATGTCATTTTTACAAACAATGAGGTTTGTTTAATTTTTATCAAAAATAGAATTTTTTATTCAGCTGACTTTCATTTCCTGCTGAATTCTTTTGCATTGATAGGATCTAAAACTATTGCTGAACAACGTTTCTAAAACAGTTACAACAACACTTTCAATATGGGAATTAAGAAAGACAAATTTAAAAACGACCACTACTCCTAAAAACTATCTTAAAAACGTATTTTTCATTGCCATATTGTACTAAATTTGCGCACTTATACTTTAAATCACAAGTCTATGTCGTTTGTAAAACATCTTCCTAATTCTATTACCTTACTTAATCTTTTTTCAGGATGTATCGCTCTTGTTTTTGCATTTCAGCAAGATTTTGAAATGGCTTTTTATTTTGTGTGTTTGGGTATTTTTCTGGATTTTTTTGATGGGTTTTTCGCACGTATGTTTCAGGTTTCTAGTCCACTAGGCTTGCAATTAGATTCGTTGGCTGATATGGTAACTAGTGGCGTAGTGCCCGGCGTGGTGATGTACCACATGTTGGTAAGTCATGCTTCTACTGCTCCTGCGCCTCATTTGCAAATACTCCCGTACCTGGGTTTTATAATTACTTTAGGATCGTGTTACCGTTTAGCAAATTTCAATATTGATACGCGTCAGACTGATTCGTTTATTGGTTTGCCAACTCCTGCTAATGCATTATTTATCTTGAGTTTGCCTTTGGTTTTAAAATACACCGACTCACTAATTGCAATAGAACTATTAACAACAAATTACTTTTTATTGCTCATTACTTTATTGAGCGCCTATATGTTGAATGCTGAAATCCCGTTGTTTTCTCTAAAAATTAAAAAATTAAGTTGGGCAGGTAACCGTTTGCAAATCGTCTTTCTTTTAATTTCTGTATTGTTATTAGTATTTTTCCAATACCTAGGAATTCCGTTAGTGATTCTTTTTTATGTTTTACTTTCTGTGGTAAATAACAAAATGTTACAAAAGTAAATTTGTCGAAATGGCCAGACAAAAAATAGTTAGAAAAACGCGTACTGTACGAAAACCTAAAAAAAACAGCAATTGGCGTCGCTTTTTGTTTTCAAAATATCTAATCGGTTTTTTAGTTGTTTGTTTACTGCTAGCTCTGGCGTATCATTACTGTAATGGATTAGCTTATTATTTTAGTTTTAAAAGTGATAAATCAAACACTGAAAGCGCATTATCTAAAAAACTTTCAGACGTTAGAAATATACAAGTACTTGCAAAACATGAAGGTAAAAGCATTGGGATTGATGTTTCTGAATACCAAGGTGCAGTTAGTTGGTCTTACGTAGATACTTTAGAACAAAAATATCCTATTGACTTTGTATTTATCAGAGCAACTGTTGGGAGAGATCGAAAAGATCGCAAATTTGAACAAAACTGGCTTGGTGCCAAAAAAAATAAAATGATCAGAGGTGCTTATCATTATTACCGTCCTAACGAAAATTCTTTAGAACAAGCCAAGCTTTTTATTGAAACAGTACGTTTACAAAAAGGCGATTTGCCACCTGTTTTAGATATTGAAAAATTGCCTAAAAATCAATCAATCGCAAATTTAAAAATTGGTTTGCGACGATGGTTGGAGGCAGTTGAAAAACATTATGGTGTTCGTCCCATCATCTATTCAGGAGAACGGTATTATGATGATTTTTTGAAAGACGAATTTAGTGACTACCTTTTTTGGATTGCCAATTATAATTTTTACCGTGAGTCGATTGATTCTGATTGGTTGTTTTGGCAGTTTACTGAAAAAGCAACGGTGCCAGGAATTGATGAAAATGTAGACGTAAATATTTACAATGGCGATCTGCAACAATTGCGTTTTATTACCATAGAATAGTTGGTTGATAATTTTTTCTTATTGTTTTTGAGAACGGAAATGCTTTGGCAAAAAAAAAAGAGTTCTCAATTAGAACTCAATTTTCTTTTTACGCAATTCAAAGTTTTGACCTAAGTATACTCTTCGAACCATTTCATCTTCTACTAATTCTTCTGGTATTCCCGCTTTTAAAATACCACCTTCAAACATTAAATAGGTTTTGTCGGTAATGGCTAAGGTCTCTTGCACGTTATGGTCGGTGATCAAAATACCGATGTTTTTATTTTTAAGTTGCGCCACAATTCGCTGAATGTCTTCCACCGCAACAGGGTCAACTCCCGCAAAAGGTTCATCTAATAAAATAAACTTTGGGTCGGTAGCTAAGCAACGCGCAATCTCGGTACGACGGCGTTCTCCACCCGACAACAAATCACCACGATTGGTACGAATGTGTTCTAAGCTGAATTCGGCAATCAAACTTTCCATTTTGGCTACTTGTTCAGCTTTTGTTAAGTTGGTCAATTGCAGCACGCTCAAAATGTTATCCTCGATACTTAATTTTCTAAAAACAGAAGCTTCTTGCGCTAAGTAACCAATTCCTTGCTGCGCTCTTTTGTACATTGGATAATCAGTAATATTCAAATCATCCAAAAAAATGTTACCAGAATTGGGTTTAACCAAACCAACAATCATGTAAAAAGAGGTAGTTTTACCAGCACCATTTGGCCCCAATAAACCCACGATTTCGCCTTGGTTTACCTCTACCGAAATGCCTTTTACAACACTACGACCTTTATAGGTTTTGATCAAATTCTCGGCTCTTAATTGCATTACTTCTTGTTTTTATTTTAATGATATAGTGGTTTTAGAAACTATAGTTTTTAGTTTCTGAGTTCAAATGAACAACTAAAACTAAAAACTAAAGCCTCCTTTAACAATTTATTTGGTTGCGTTTTCTTCTAGCGCTTCCCAAAATTCGTACGCACGACGCAAGTGTGGCACCACAATAGTACCGCCAACTAGGGTTGCAATTCCCATAGCTTCCATCATTTCCTCTTTGGTTACGCCTTCTTTATGGCTTGTTTCTAAGTGGTATTTTACACAGTCATCACAACGTAAAACAGCTGATGCTACTAATCCAAGGAGCTCTTTTGTTTTTACATCTAAAGCACCCTCGGCATAAGCGTTTGTGTCTAAATTAAAAATACGTTTTACAATTTTATTATTGTCTGCCAATAATTTTTCGTTCATTTTAGAACGGTAGTCGTTGAATTCTTGAATGATATCAGCCATTGATTTTTTGTTGATTTTTTACTACTATTTTTGATATTAAGATACTTGCTTCATAGATGATTAGCATCGGAATGGTAACAATTATTTGACTAACCACATCTGGCGGAGTTACAATTGCTGCTACAATTAAGATTATAATTACAGCGTATTTCCAATATTTTCGTAAAAATACGGGTGTTACTAAACCAAGTTTGGTTAAGAAATATATAATTATTGGTAATTCAAAGAATAACCCACATGCGATGACACTAGTTTTGATTAAACTGATGTAGGAGTCAATACTGAATTGATTTTTTACAACGTCACTTATTGTAAAAGTGGCAAAGAAATTCACTGACATTGGAACGATTACAAAATAGCCAAACAATACGCCCAAGAAAAATAAGAGGGACGAGGAAAAAATGAAAAGCTTGGCGTGCTTTTTTTCAGAGTCATACAAAGCAGGGCTAATAAATTTCCATAATTCCCACAAAATAAAAGGGAAACCAAGAATAAATCCTGCCGTGATACACGTCCAAATCAAAACATTAATTTGGCCTTCCATATTGGTGTTTTGGATGATAAATGGCATCTCGGTAACGCAAATAGTTTCAGCAAAACCCAATTGATTGGACAAATCACAGAAAAAGCGATAGGTTACAAAGCTAGGTTTTGTAGGGCCAAAAATAACATCGTCAAAAATATAATCACTGATAAAAAAAGTGATGGTAGCCAAAACTAAAATAGCAATGGTACTGCGGACTAACAACCATCTTAATTCTTCAAGATGATCTAAAAACGACATTTCGTTTAAATTCTTTTTTGCCATTATACGATTCCTTCTTTTAATATGTCATGCAAATGCAATACTCCTTTGTACTTTCCTTCATCGACTACAATTAGCTGCGTAATCGAAAAATCCTCCATAAGATTAAGTGCGTCCTCAAGGCGATTTGCTGAGCTAGTGACTTTTGGGTTTTTGGTCATGATATCTTTTGCGGTAAGCGCGGCAAAGGTATCGGTTTCGTTTAGCATTCTACGGATGTCACCATCAGTAATAATTCCAATTACTTGTTCGTTTTCAACTACAGCTGTTACGCCAAGTCTTTTTTCTGAAATTTCGAAAATTACTTTTTTAATCGGAGCGTCTGGAGTTACCATTGGTTTTAAACTATGCTCTAACAAGTCTTGTACGCGCATGAGTAACTTTTTACCCAAAGCTCCACCCGGATGGTAAACGGCAAAATCTTCGGCTTTGAAACCGCGCATTTCCATTAGGCAAACAGCTAAAGCATCGCCCATTACCAATTGTGCAGTAGTACTATTGGTTGGAGCCAAATTATTAGGACATGCTTCAGTATCAACTGTTGTGTTTAAAACATAGTCGGAACCTTTTGCTAAAAACGAAGTCATGTTTCCGGTGATGGCAATTAAGGTGTTTCCAAATCGCTTCAATAACGGAACCAAAACTTTAATCTCAGGACTGTTGCCGCTTTTAGAAATACAGATAATGATATCTTCGTTTTGGATCATCCCTAAGTCACCGTGAATGGCCTCTGAAGCGTGTAAAAACAGCGATGGTGTTCCCGTTGAGTTGAACGAGGCTACCATTTTTTGAGCAATTATCGCGCTCTTTCCAATACCAGTAACAACCAATCGCCCCTTAGATTGATAAATGGTAGTGACGGCTGAAATGAAATTTTCGTCCAGATAGTCAGTAAGTTTGGCAATTGATTGGCTTTCGGAAAGGATGGTTTTTTTGGCACTAGCCAGTATATTTTCTTTAGTGATCAAAACAGAATGATTAAAATTTGTATGTGTAAAAGAAATTTGTACCTTTAGGTATTGCAAATTTATACAAAATACCGCGTAATAAAGAATGAATTCAAACGAAATTGACATACACAAAGAATTAAAGAAGTATTTTGGCTTTAGCCAATTTAAGGGATTGCAGGAACAGGTCATAAAAAGTATTTTAAACCAAAAAAATACGTTTGTGATTATGCCTACAGGTGGAGGAAAGTCACTTTGTTATCAATTACCCGCTTTGATTCAAGAGGGAACTGCAATCGTAGTTTCGCCTCTTATCGCCTTGATGAAAAATCAGGTAGATGCTATTCGTAGCTTATCTTCAGAAAATGGAATAGCCCATGTTTTAAACTCCTCGTTGACCAAAACTGAAATCACACAGGTGAAAGCCGATATCACTTCAGGTTTGACGAAGTTGCTTTATGTGGCCCCAGAATCCTTAACGAAAGAAGAATATGTTACTTTTCTTAAAAATGTCACTATTTCTTTCGTTGCCATAGATGAGGCGCATTGTATTTCAGAATGGGGTCATGATTTTAGACCAGAATACCGTAATTTGAAACACATTATCAAACAATTGGGTGATGTACCAATTATTGGTCTTACTGCAACGGCAACCCCAAAGGTGCAGGAAGATATCTTGAAAAACTTAGATATGTCTGATGCTACCACATTCAAGGCATCGTTTAATAGACCTAATTTGTACTACGAAGTACGCACGAAAACAAAAAATATTGAATCGGACATCATTCGATTTATCAAACAAAATAAAGGCAAATCAGGAATTATTTACTGTTTGAGCCGCAAAAAAGTGGAAGCTATTGCAGAAGTTTTACAAGTAAACGGAATTTCGGCGGTGCCTTACCACGCTGGTTTAGATGCTAAAACTAGAGCCAAGCATCAAGATATGTTTCTGATGGAAGATGTTGAGGTAGTAGTTGCTACAATTGCCTTTGGTATGGGTATTGACAAGCCAGATGTACGTTTTGTAATTCATCACGATATTCCTAAATCACTTGAAAGTTATTACCAAGAAACGGGTAGAGCAGGTCGAGATGGTGGCGAAGGACATTGTTTAGCCTATTACTCGTACAAAGATGTTGAGAAATTAGAAAAATTTATGTCTGGCAAACCTGTTGCCGAACAAGAAATAGGATTTGCATTATTACAAGAAGTAGTGGCTTATGCTGAAACCTCGATGTCTCGACGAAAATTCATCCTGCATTATTTTGGTGAAGAATTTGACTCAGCTACCGGAGAAGGTGCCGATATGGATGATAACGTTCGCAACCCAAAAGTGAAAGTAGAAGCACAAAAAGAAGTGGTGCAATTGCTAGAAGTAGTGCGTGACACCAAACACTTATACAAATCAAAAGAAATTGTCTTCACACTAATTGGACGTGTCAATGCGGTAATCAAAGCGCATCGTACTGATTCACAATCCTTTTTTGGATGTGGAACAGCTCATGATGAAAAATATTGGATGGCTTTGTTGCGCCAAGTATTGGTCTCGGGTTATTTGTCAAAAGATATTGAGACTTACGGAATTATAAAACTCACTCCAAAAGGAGCTGATTTTATAGCTAATCCGGAATCGTTCTTCATGTCAGAAGATCATGAATACAATGAATCAGTAGATGAAGCTATTGTTACGGCAGCCAAATCAACAGGTGTTGCTGATGAGGTTTTGATGGGTATGTTGCGCGATTTGCGTAAAAAAGTAGCCAAGAAAATTGGCGTTCCTCCATTTGTGGTTTTTCAAGATCCTTCGCTGGAAGATATGGCATTAAAATATCCAATTTCAGCAGCAGAATTAATAAATATTCATGGTGTTGGAGAAGGTAAAGCCAAGAAATATGGTAATGAATTTTTGTCTCTAATTAGTCGCTATGTCGAGGATAATGATATTGTTCGTCCAGAAGATTTAGTTGTTAAGTCTACTGGAGTTAATTCTGCCAACAAGCTGTACATCATTCAAAATATTGACAGAAAACTATCTCTGGACGATATTGCTTCGGCAAAAGGTTTGAATATGGATGCTTTGATTAAAGAAATGGAACAAATTGTGTACTCCGGAACCAAACTTAATATCAAATATTGGATTGACGAAATGCTCGATGATGATCAGCAAGAAGAAATTCATGAGTATTTCATGGAATCAGAAACAGATAGTATCGAAAAAGCTTTGAAAGAATTTGATGGTGATTACGATTTAGATGAATTGCGACTGATGCGAATCAAATTTATTAGCGAGGTTGCCAATTAATAACCAATTCAAGAATTTTCCTCTACCCCAAATGTATGGTCATCAGCATAATTATTCCAACTTATAATGAAGCGCTTATAATAAAAAATACAATCTTGCATTTGCAAAAAATTATACCGCCTTCGAAATGTGAAATCATCATTTCTGATGGTGGTAGCACGGATGATACGGTACAAATTGCTCAAAAATTAGGTGCTTTAGCCGTTGTTTCTCCTGTAAAAGGACGCGCTGGGCAAATGAATTTTGGCGTGCAAAAGGCATCAGGAGACGTGTATTTTTTCTTGCATGCCGATAGTTTACCTCCTGCAGATTGTTATCTATCACTACAAAAAGCCTTTGCTAAAGGGTATAATTGTGGAAGTTTCCGCACTAAATTTGATTCCGATAGTTTTCTTTTAAAAGTCAATGCCTTTTTTACACGCTTCAACTATTTATTTTTTAGAGGTGGTGATCAGGGGATTTTTGTAACCAAAGCACTTTGGGAAAGTGTCGGTTCTTACAAAGAAGAAATGTTTATCATGGAGGACTATGACTTCATTGCGCGAATTTGGGAACAAGGAAAATTCAAATTAATTCCTAAATCAACTACTGTCTCTGCGCGAAAATATACTGATAATACATGGTTGACTGTGCAATTGGCTAATTTAAAAATTGTACGCATGTATAAAAAAGGAGCCTATCAAACTGATATGGTGACCACGTACAAAAATCTTTTAAACTATCGTAAAAATGCATTTTAAAGACAAAGTAGTCTGGATTACAGGCGCATCTTCAGGGATAGGAAAGGAGCTTGCTTTGCAGTTAGATGCGTTAGGAGCAATTTTGATTTTAACATCTTCTAATCAAAGTTTGTTGAGTGAATTGCAGCTGCAGTTGCAAAAATCAAAAACACTAGTTTACAATTTATTAGACATAAAAGGAATTCCGGGATTGGTTGAAGAGGCTTTAGCTTGTTTCGGGCATATTGATTACGTGATTCAAAGTGCTGGTATTAGTCAGCGTGCTCAAGCTACCGAAACTGATATGGCAGTTTATGAAAAATTAATGGCCATAAATTATTTTGCTCCAGTTGCAATCAATCAATCTTTGTTGCCTCATTTTATTGCGAAAAACTCGGGCCATAGCGTTATAATTAGCAGCGTAGCTGGATTAATGGGATTTCCTTTGCGATCGGGGTATGCAGCCTCTAAACACGCCATTAAAGGATATGTCGAAACGGTACAATGCGAATTACTTGAAACCAAAGTACTGCATTCTATCGTATATCCAGGAAGGATTGATACTCCGATCTCGAAAAATGCCCTGCAAGGCGACGGACAACAGTACGGCACAACCGATGCGAATAACGAAGTGGGAATGAACGTAAAAATTTGCGCCCAAAAAATTATTAAAGGTATTCAAAAAGGTAAAAAATCAATCGTCATTGTCAAAGCTGAACGTATTTTGCTGTGGCTATGGTGGTTTTGTCCCGCTTTGTATTATAAAATTGCTCATAAAAAAGGTTTACAAAATTAATATATAAACAGTCTATGCATCAGTATTTATCAGGAATTCAACAAGTAGGAATTGGAGTTAGTCAAGCGACAAAAGCCATGCATACTTATAAACATCTTTTTGGAATGGATGTTTTGATTTTTGATGACGAAGCCCAGGCAAGTTTAATGACACAATATACAGGTGGAGTCGTATATAGCCGCCGTGCTATTTTGACCATGAATTTGCAAGGCGGTGGCGGTTTAGAAATTTGGCAATTTAAAGACAGAACTCCAACTAAAGGTCCTCAAGTTGTCTTAGGTCAATTAGGGATTAATGCGGCTATTTTAAAATCTCGAAATTTAAAACAATCGCACCAACGTCTTTCTGCAATACAAGGTCTGGTTGTGAGTGCAATTGCGTCAGGGCCTGATGGTCAACCTTACTTTTATGTAGCCGATACAGATTCAAATCATTTTAAAATTATTCCCTCTACTGATTGGTTCCAAAATAATGATTTTGATTTAGGTGGTGTAGTAGGAGCGGTTATAGGAGTAAGCGATATGGGAAAATCTATTGCTTTTTACCAAACAATTCTTGGACTTGATAACATTGTATATGATGAGCAGTGTGTCGAAAAGGGTCATAATTTTAAAAAAGTAGGACTTTCTAAAGCTGCAACAGGTAAGGGAGCATTTAATACTTTGCTCGGAAATGTAACTGTTGAATTGCTGCAAAATTTAGATCATAAACAACCTAAAATTTACGAAAACAGGTTTTGGGGTGATTGTGGTTTTATTCATCTTTGTTTTGATGTTGTTGCTATGGATGCGCTTAAAAATCATGCAGCTACACACGGATTAGAGTTTACAGTAGATAGCAACAATACCTTTGCGATGGATAATGCCTCGGGTAGATTTTGTTATATCGAGGATCCAGATGGTACCTTAATTGAATTGGTAGAAACACACAAAGTTCCTATTCTAAAAAAAATTGGTTGGTATTTAGATCTTCGCAAAAGAGATCAAGAAAAGCCATTACCGCGATGGATGATAAAAATGCTAGCTTTAAGTAAGGTAAAGTAATTACAAACTTTTATAAGTTTTGTAAAACCAAGCGCTTAGGGGCATGCCTATCAAGAGTATTAATGCTGCACTCCAATTAAAAATTATTCCTGTAGCAATAGCCAGAATAGATACCAAAACGGGGTAAAATAGCAATAACATTCCAAACAACACGGAGTCGTAAAAAACAGTATTCTTAGTTTTTTGCAAGGCTATTTTTTTAACCGTGAAATAAATTCCATAATTAGACAAAAAACCTATAAAGGCTGGTATCGCAACAATGTATTTTATAAATTTTGTTTGTAAGATTGCTCGCTTAGGAAATAATGCAACATCCTTTGTGTCATTTTTAACCAACAAGTTAGAGGTCATTCCTGTTTTTAATTGTTGGTTGAAAGCATTGAAAAAAACAGCTTCGTTCTCTGGTGTTTTTTTATCAATCGAAAAGCTTCGATTAAAATGTATTTCAACTTCTTTCGGGTTTTTGCTAAAGGAAGAATAATTGATCGCAGTAGGTTGAATTCGTACATTGGTTAATCCTGCTTCAGCTGCCATTAGCGCTAATCGAGCAGTCCCTTTTTTTAACGGACGTAACTGCCATTCGTTTTTGCAAATTCCTTCAGAGAAAATTAAAATCGTTTGATTCTGTTGGAGTAAATTGATACAAGTTTGAAACGTATCATCGTTTTTACTCAAATTATCTTTTCCTTCACTTAATCGGTAAATTGGAATTAAATGCAAGGCTTTTAAAAATTGTGCTACTAATGGTTTTTTGAACGCATCGCCTCTTGCTAAAAAATAAATGGTTTGCGGGTAGTGTACAGCAATCACGATCGCATCAAAAAAAGAATTTGGATGATTGCTTGCTAAAATGGTAGGTTGATTTGCTACAAAAGGCTCGTGAAAACGCGCTATCGCTTTTTTGGTGTACAATGGCAAAGCCACAGAGGCTGCTAGTTTTAAAAAATAATACATAGGCAGTTATTTCCAAATAAGCGGTAAGTCTTTCTCCTCGTCGATATCTGTTAATTTTGGAAGGTCAAAATAAGTTAGATTATTTTCTTTCACATCAGTAATCGTGTCAGAGTATACCGTTTCAGTACTCCAAGTTTTATTTAAAAAAACGAATTCATGTAGTTTTTTCATACCCAACAAATAATAACCACCGTCAAAAGTTGGCCCTATCACAGTATCGTATTTTTCAAGTTGAGTAAAAGCGCCTTCAATAATTGTGGAGGTCAGTTCATAGCAATCGCTACCAATGATACAAATCGAGGTATAACCCAAGCTAAAAACTTCTTGAAAAGCGGCATTCATTCGCTCTCCTAAATCCGAACCATGTTGCACTTTCTTATGAAATTCGGTCTCCGGCCATTGATCTTTTTGTACAATGGCATCAGAATAAAATAGAAATTTATCAGCAAAAACTGGGTTAACAAGTGCCTGAGTATGGTGCAATAGTTTTTTATAAATTTCTAAAGCTTTTTCATTCCCAATTGTTTTAGCCAAGCGAGTTTTTACTTTGCCTAATTCTGGATTTTTAGTAAATAAAATGATTGCATTTTTTTGCTGCATAATTTAAAATTAAAAAGCTGCAGTTGGTTAGAACTGCAGCTTGTTTGGGTTAACAACAACCGCCTCCGTTATAATGAAAGGTCGACTCACTGATGTAAATATCACTTCTGTTGAGGTCTGCTAGCGCTTGAGCTGTTTTATCGCATACTGCAAGAGGCTGATTTTTTAGTAAAGTATGGCCTTTTTTATCATCAAAGTAAGCCTCTGTACCATAATAAATTGCTGCTTTTCCAGTAAATACGCACGGTCCGTCACTTGGCATTTGGTCTTTGATGGCGCAAACTTCGATACTTTCAATAAAGATTAGTTCATCTGTCGCATAATTTGCAGGATCTAAAATTCGGTACGGTCTTCTTCCTCTAATTTCGATAGTTCCAAAACCAACATCAGTTAACATCTTGATGTATTCTTTAATCGGAATACTACCGCTAAGGCATAAAGCTCTTAAGTGGTCATCATTACGTAGGGTTTCGTTCATTTCTTGCTCACAAGTAGGATCACTCATAACCAATCGACCACCTGGCTTTAGGACACGATACATTTCTTGTAGCGCTTTTTTCAAATCATCTGTTTTGAAAATATTAAACAAGCAGTTTTGTGCAGCAATATCGATACTTTCATTTTCAATTGGTAGGTTTAAAGCATCTCCTTTTTTTAGTTCGACAAATTCACTTTTGAACCAATCGTTTTCTTGTTCAGCAACAATAAAATTCTGACGAGAAGCTTCTAGCATTTCATCGACTACATCTACACCAACTACACCACCTTTTTGGCGAGAAAAATAAGCAAATTGTAGTAACTCCATTCCGCCACCTACGCCAACATAAAGAATTTTTGGGTTGTTAATTAAGTCTTGTGCAGAGATGGTGCTTCCACAACCGTAATTCATTTCTTGCATAATTTTTGGAATCTCCAAACCAGGGAATTTCCAAATAGGTGTAGTCGTGCAGCACAATCCTACGTCAGGTGTTAAGGCGGCATCGCGGTAAAGGTTGACGGTAGCGTCTAAATAATTTTCCATTCGATTGTATTTCTTCTTATTATTAATTTTAAGTTTTAAATTTCGTTTCAAAGAATCCTTTTAAGAAACGTTGCGCTATGCAACAGCTCCTCCACAACTACTTCCAGAACCTGCTGTACAACCGTAACAGTGGTTGTTTACAATTATAGAGCGATCTTGCAACGCACTTGCATTAAAAGTACTGATGTGTTGTGTTGTTGGGTTACTTACCTTTAATTCTAACATTTGATTAAAATCACAGTCGTAAATATAGCCGTCCCAACCTATTGAAATTGTGTTTCTACACATTACATTTTCTGCGGCTGTTGGGTTAAAGGCATCGATTAATTTGGTCATATAATCTTCGTAATTTTCGGATGTGATCAAATAATCAAGATAGCGACTTACAGGCAAATTGGTTATGGCAAATAGGTTGTTAAAACTAATTCCAAAATCATTAGCAAGTGCCGTTTTATATTCTTTCTCTAGTGCATTTTGATCTGGCGGTAAAAAGGCTCCTGCAGGATTGTAAACCAAATTTAATTTTAATTCGGAGTCTTCTTTGCCATAGCCCACCTCGTTTAGCATTTGCAAAGCTTTGATAGAACTTTCAAAAACACCATCACCGCGTTGTTTGTCAGTTCTATTTTTCGAATAAAACGGTAAAGAAGAAATGACTTCAATTTTATGTTTTTTGAAAAACTCAGGTAGGTCGTTGTATTTTTTGTTGGCAGTAATGATAGTCAAATTGCAGCGAACGTACATTTGAATACCTAGTTTACTTACTTCTTCAACAAACCATCTGAAGTGTGGATTCATTTCAGGAGCGCCGCCAGTCATGTCTACAATTTTAAAAGTAGGATTGGCTTTGAGAACTTCAATGATTGTTTCCATTGTTTCTTTGGTCATGATTTCCTTTCGATCAGGACCTGCGTCGACATGGCAATGCGTACAAACTTGATTGCACATTTTGCCCAAATTGATTTGAAAAACTTCAAGAGCAGTAGGACGAAGAGGACGCAAACCAATTGTATTTAGTTGGGTATGAAATGGTGTAAATCGTGTAGGATTTTGTTCCAAAACTGCCAGTTGATGCTCTGCTTTTGATAAGGAGTTAGCTGTAGCTTTAAGTGATTTTAATTTAATTTTTACAAATTCGCTCATAAACTTATTTTCTTGACTTTATTCATCATTTGAACACCATGAACCAAACTAGCTCCCCCACGAATGGCTGCAGCAACATGTACGGCTTCCATCATTTGGCTTTCGCTGTATCCTTTTTCGTAGGCATCAGAGCTGTAAGCATCAATGCAATACGGGCATTGCACAGCATGGGCAACTGCAAGTGCAATTAATGATTTTTCTCGTGCTGTAAGAGCACCTTCTTTAAAAACTTCTCCGTAATAACCAAAGAATTTTTCGCCCATTTCTTTTTGAAATTCAACGATGTTGCCAAATTTTTTGAGGTCATCTGCGTTGTAATAATTTTTATCCATCTCAGTTTTTAGTATTTAAAATTTTCTAGAAATAAACTCCAATCGTAATCGTTATATTTTAGTTTTGGTTTTGTGCCTTTGGGAATGATTTTTAAATCTTCACAAATTTTTAAAATGCCTTTTTTGTTTCCAAAGTCTCCTCGAAACCAACTCATTAATATAGGTAGGTGCAAAGTATTTTTATCCTTGTCATAGCGCGCGTCATTGCTCAAATAACTTTTAGTAGCTATGTCAAGTTGCTCGTTTATTTTAGCGGGATCGTAAGAGAAAATTGGTGGACAACTTTTTGCCCCACAATTCAGGCTAAAATGAATTCTATAATCCACCTTTTCTACACGGTATTTTTTCTCTAATTGGGTCGGAAACAACTTCGAAAGTTTTCCTAAACTCAATTTAATGCTTGATCTTCTTAAAAAACCGTGTTCAATCATGTCTAAACTCAATTTGTTTCCAGCAACTACAAATTGCTTCGATTTAAAAAAGGAGTTGCGACTTTTGTATTTTTCAGGATCTTTTTTTAAAGCATAATTAGTAAACCCATTATAAAGGTTGATAAAGAAGGCTTTCTTAAGATCATCTGAACCCAGTTGAGCGAGTAATTCTTTTTCATCTGCTTTTGCAATAGCCTCGATTAAAGAAACAGTAGTAGTGTCACCATATTTAGCAGCTTCAATAAAATCTTGCGAAATTTTCACATAATTTTTCGGCTGCGCCAATGCGACTTGAACAAAACAAAGGATAAATATTATATTTTTCATAGCATTGTTTTCGTAAATTTATTATTATTTACGAGATTTACCAATAATAGTTTTATAATATGACATATTTACAACAGATTTTAGAATCAACAGAATTTTTAGTTTCAAAAGGAATAGCAAGTCCATCAATTGCAGTGGTTTTAGGAACAGGTTTAGGAAAATTTTTAGACCATCTGGTAGTTGATCAGACCATTGATTATGCTGATATTCCTCACTTTCCAGTTTCAACTGTTGAATTTCACAAAGGCAAATTAGTAATAGGAACAATAGGTGACAAAAAAGTAATTGCCATGCAAGGCCGATTCCATCTTTACGAGGGATATTCTTTGCAGCAAGTTACTTTCCCTATCCGAGTATTGCATCGATTGGGAGTAAAGCATTTGTTATTAAGCAATGCTGCCGGCGGAATAAATAGTGCTTTTAAAAAAGGCGATTTAATTTTACTAGATGATCACATCAATTTGCAAGGAGGTAGCCCGCTTTCTGGTTTAAATAGTTTTGAATACGGAGGAATTTTTCCAGATATGAGCGCGCCTTATGATGGCTTTCTGAATAAGATGTTTCAACAAATAGCTGAAAAATCAGCTTTTGAATTAAAAAAGGGAGTGTATGCTTCTGTTTACGGACCGCAACTTGAAACCCGTGCGGAATACCGTTTTTTGGGTCGAATTGGTGCTGACATGGTAGGAATGAGTACTACGCCAGAAGTAATTGTAGCCAATCAGTTAAAATTACCGTGCGCTGCCGTGAGTGTAATTACTGACGAGTGCGATCCAGATAATTTAAAACCTGTTGATATAGCCGAAATTATTGCAATAGCTGGCAAGGCCGATGAAAAATTAAGCCAATTATTTGTTGACGTGATTAACAGTTTAGGATAATTTTATCCCTCGTACAATTCACCACGATGAGGTTTTAGTGCATCACGAACGGCAATCATGTGCTCATCGGTTACAACCATAAAGGCAAGGGCTTGCATTTCGCCTTGTACCGTGAATCCGGTAATGGATAAGGGGAGCTTTTCGATTTGAATGTATTCTTTTAAATGGATTTCGTGGTGTTCAGCTGTTTTGGCTGCTGCCGGTCCGCGGAAATCCCAAATTAATTTTATTTTTCTTGCCATTTTGTATCGTTTTGGTGCTTGATATTATTCGAGTGCCAAAGGTACAAAGACTATTTTAAAAAGGGAGTCTTTCCTTATTTTCAAAAGCCTTTATTGGAGCGCTACTAGATGTCGGTTCAAAATAGTACTTTTGCACACTAATTCCGTGTTGAAAAATACTATTTAGGAATTTAAAGAATCCAATACGTTAAAAAAATGCCGCAAGAACTCTTATTACAAGTCTCTCCCGAAACCGCAGCAAGTGAGTCGCTGTTAAAAACTCATTTGTCAAAACAAATCAAAGTTGCTGTTCAAGATATTGATCATGTTGTAGTTTTAAAAAGGTCAATTGATGCGCGCCAAAAGGCCATCAAAATAAACCTTAAATTGTCAATTTTTTTAAAAGGTGAGCTTTTTCAAGAGCAAAAGGTACAACTTCCAGACTATCCCAATGTCGCTTCTGCTCAAGAGGTTATTGTGGTTGGTGCAGGCCCGGCAGGTCTTTTTGCTGCTTTGCAATTGATTGAATTGGGTTTAAAGCCAATTGTAATTGAAAGAGGCAAGGATGTTCGCGGACGACGTAGAGATTTAAAAGCCATAAATCGAGACCATATTGTCGATGAAGATTCTAATTATTGTTTTGGTGAAGGTGGTGCAGGAACGTATTCTGACGGTAAATTATACACTCGCTCTAAAAAACGAGGCGATGTAACTCGAGTTTTAGAATTGTTTGTTGCTTTTGGAGCGTCATCTGATATTTTGGTCGATGCGCATCCACATATTGGTACTAATAAGTTGCCACAGATTATCCAAGACATGCGTGAAAAAATTATCGAATGCGGCGGTAAGGTTTTATTTGAAACCCGTGTTACGGATATTTTGGTGAAAAATAATGAGGTTGAAGGGATTGTAACCCAAAATGGCGATACCATTTTAGCTCAAAAAATTATTTTAGCAACTGGTCATTCAGCTCGAGATATTTTTGAACTATTAGATAGAAAAAAGATTTTTATAGAAGCTAAGCCTTTTGCTTTAGGCGTGCGTGCAGAGCATCCGCAAACCTTGATTGATAGCATTCAGTACAGTTGTGATTATAGAGGCGAACACTTGCCACCAGCGCCTTACAGCATTGTCAAACAAGTAGGAGGTAGAGGAATGTACTCTTTTTGCATGTGTCCGGGAGGCGTAATTGCTCCTTGCGCAACAAGTCCTGGAGAGGTGGTAACCAACGGTTGGTCGCCTTCAAAGAGAGATCAAGCTACCGCTAATTCTGGAATTGTAATTGAGTTGCAATTGGCAGATTTTAAACCATTTGCTAAGTTTGGAGCGCTTGCTGGAATGGAATTTCAAAAAAGTATTGAGCAAAAAGCTTGGCATCTTGCGGGAGAAACCCAAAAGGCTCCTGCACAGCGAATGATTGATTTTACACAAAGTAAAGTTTCAAGCGATATTCCAAAAACATCCTATGTGCCTGGGACAACTTCGGTAGAAATGGGACAAGTTTTTCCTGGTTTCTTAACGCAGATTTTAAGGGAAGGTTTTAAAGAATTTGGAAAATCAATGCGCGGTTATTTAACTTATGAAGCAATTCTTCACGCACCAGAATCACGAACTTCATCACCGGTTCGTATTCCTAGAGACGTGTACACTTATGAGCATGTTCAAATTAAAGGTTTGTATCCTTGCGGAGAAGGTGCAGGTTATGCTGGCGGAATTATTTCAGCTGCAATTGATGGTGAAAAATGCGCTCAGATGATTGCAACTGTATTAAAAAACAAATAGTTTTTATCTCAACCGAAATCACGACTTTCGTAAGTTTTTAATCTACCCTTAAGTTTTAAAATTAAATGCCGTTGTTTTTTGCTTTTTGAAGCAGGAGCAACGGCATTACTTTTTATTTTTTGGAGTTCATTTCCATATAATCAATGGTTAAATTTGATAAGGCTTTCATACCCAACACAAATCCACTCTCGTCGATATAAAAATCTGGGGTGTGATGCGGCGCTGTCTCAGCAATGGGTTTTCCTTTTGGCGCACCACCAAGAAAGAAATACAAACCCGGAACTTTTTCTTGAAAATACGAGAAATCTTCGGCGCCTGTTACAGCGGGAGTTATTGAAACTTTATTTTTTCCAGCTGTGGCTTCGAGTGTGGGAACCATTTTTTCAGTTAGTTCAGGATCGTTGTATGTAATTAGTGTTTGATTGGTGATTTTTACATCTGCTGTTACACCTGCGCTTTCTGCGATTCCCTTTACTACTTGGTTTAATCGATTGTGTAGCAGTTTTTGCACCTCTTTGTCAAGTGATCTGATGGTTCCCGTCATAATTAATTCTTCGGGAATCACATTAGAGCGAACACCTGCATTGATTTGGCCTACGCTGATAACTGCAGCCGATTCTGAAAGGTTAACGTTTCGGCTCACAATAGTTTGAATGCCCATAATCATCTGTGCTGCGGTAGCAATAGGATCTACGCCCAACCAAGGATAGGCTCCGTGCGTTTGTTTGCCCTTTAACTTGATGGTAAACCAGTCCGAAGCAGCCATTGTACCTTTCGAACGGTATTTAATTTGTCCAACTTCAGTTTGCGCGTTAATATGAAGTCCAAAAATAACATCAACCTTCGGATTTTGTAAAACGCCTTCTTGTACCATTAATTTGGCACCACCTTCTTCACCTTCTGGTGGACCTTCTTCGGCGGGTTGAAAAATGAATTTCACGGTTCCTTTTAAATCTTTCTTTATTGATGCAAGGATTTCAGCAGTTCCCATCAATATAGCAATGTGCGTATCGTGTCCGCAGGCGTGCATCACGGAAACTGCTTTCCCATTATATTCACCCTCTGCTTTGGATGCAAAAGGAATTGCAACTCTTTCTTTTACGGGCAGTGCATCAATATCCGCTCTTAACGCAACTACAGGCCCGGGTTTACCGCCTTTTAAAATACCTACAACGCCTGTTTTTGCTACGCCCGTTTGCACTTCTAGTCCTAAACTTCGTAAATGAGTTGCTATTTTTTCGGCTGTTTTAAATTCTCGGTTGCCTAATTCAGGGTTTTGATGAAAATCCCTTCTCCAAGAAATAACTTGAGATTCTAATGCGGTTGCTTTTTGGTCAATTTTTGCTTTTAATGATCCAGTTTGCCCAGAGCTTATGCTACTCACGGCGAGTAATCCTAATAAAGGAAAATATTTTTTCATGGTTTTTGGTTATTTGTTGCAAGTTAAAATTTCCTGTGATTTTAATTTTATGTTTTCAAAGGAAAGGTTATCAGACAAATATAACGAATTTCTAATAGCTAAGAAGCTAGTACTCGAACTTCAACCATTGCATAAAAAAAACGCCTCGGTCTTAGTGACAAGGCGTTGTAGTAGTATTACTTTTTTTTCAATCTGTTTTTGAATAATTTTTCAAATTTTTCTAATTTCGGTTGAATGACCATCTTACAATAAGGCTGTGAACTATTGTTTTTGTAATAATTTTGATGGTACGACTCGGCTTTGTAAAATGCAGTCAAAGGCTCTAGGGTTGTCACAATTGGACTATCGTATACCTTGGCTTTGCTTAAATCTTTGATTAAAGCTTGTGCAATTTTTTTCTCATTCTCGTTCTTGTAAAAGATAGCGGAGCGGTATTGTGTTCCAACATCAGCGCCTTGTCTGTTGAGTGTTGTTGGATCGTGAACGGTAAAAAACACTTTAAAAATCTCATCTAAATTAGTAACATTCTTATCGTAAGTAAGTTGCACTACCTCTGCATAGCCTGACTGACCAGTGGAAACGTCCTCATAAGTAGGGTTGCTCGTTTTTCCGCCTGCATATCCAGATACGGCGCTTTGAACACCAACCAAATTTTCGTAAACTGCCTCAACACACCAGTAACAACCGCCAGCTAATGTGATGGTTTCTAAATTTGGTTTCGACTTGTTTTGAGCAAATAATCCCGTTGTTAAAAGTAGGAGGGTAAAAAGTATCTTTTTCATATTATTTGGTATCAGGTATAAAATCTAAAGCAATGGAGTTCATACAGTATCTTTTTCCAGTAGGCTCCGGACCGTCATCAAATAAGTGGCCAAGATGTCCGTCGCATCTTCCGCAAAGCGCTTCGATGCGCTCCATTCCTAAAGAATTATCATTTTTATAAACCACACTGTTTTTATTGTCTTGTTCAAAAAAGCTTGGCCATCCGCAATTACTTGCAAACTTGGCGCCTGATCGAAAAAGTTTATTTCCACAAGCAGCACAATAATAGGTTCCTTTTTCATCGGTATTCCAATACTTTCCTGTAAAGGGTCTTTCGGTATCGGCATTACGTGAAACTTCGTATACATCTTCGGGTAAAACTTTTTTCCATTCTGCATCGCTAACCTTTAACTTGGTTTGGTCAGTATTAGAATAATATGGATTTCCTGGTTTCGAGATGGTGTTTGCAGCACTTACAACGACAGGCGCGGCTTGTTTTTTTGAAGTTTGTGCACACGCAGTTAGCATGAATAGCGGTACAATAAACAATTGACAAAGAATTCGTTGAGCTGTTTTCATGATTTTATTTTTTTAATTTCAATACAAATGTAAATTGCTTTTTACAATTAAAGCGTCGCCTAAAGGACAAATTAATACTTGTTTAAGCGAATTTTATAATAACATTTACGGTTAAAAATTGTCTTTGGATTGATACAGCTTTAAAGATTCGTGTAATTGAACTTGAATTTCCAGCCCTTTTTTAATATCAAAAAAGATTTTCATCTTGTGAGTCAGTTTTGTGTGATGTAAAATCCTTTTTTCAATGTGCAAGATGGTTTTAAAAGCACAATTTTAGTTTTTTAAAAGATTTTCTCTCAGATTTACAGCTGATAATTTTTGTAAAAGCAATACTATTTTGCAATGGAAATAGTTGATTTTTGCTTGAATTATAAAGTATAATTTTGAATCATCATAAACGATTCAAAACGGAATGTTAAAGACTAAGGGGCAAATTATTTTTTTGTACTTTTGGAAGCATAATAAAGTAAAATGGTAGAAGAAAATGTAATTTTAGTAAATGAAAACGATGAGCAAATAGGTTTAATGCCTAAATTAGAAGCACATCAAAAAGCAGTTTTGCATCGTGCTTTTTCCGTTTTTGTTTTAAACACCAACAACGAAATTATGTTGCAGCAACGGGCACATCATAAATACCATTCTCCTTTGTTATGGACCAATACGTGCTGCAGCCACCAACGAGAGGGCGAAACTAATATTGAGGCAGGAAGTCGCCGACTTTTTGAGGAAATGGGTTTCAAGACGCCGTTAAAAGAACTTTTTCATTTTATTTACAAAGCCCCTTTTGATAATGGATTAACAGAGCATGAGCTTGATCATGTGATGATTGGTTACTCTAATGACGAACCGAATATTAATCCTGAAGAAGTGGAAGCGTGGAAATGGATGAAAATTGAAGATGTAAAAACCGATATGCTTCAGCATCCTGAACTATACACGGTGTGGTTTAAAATTATCTTTGATGAGTTTTACCATTATTTAGAAGAACATAAAAGTCCATTAGCGCCCTAAACGCTTACCTTAATACTATCAATATGAGAGTTACTATTTCGAGAAAAGCCCACTTTAATGCGGCGCACCGTCTGTACCGAAAGGATTGGACCTTTGAACAAAACGATGCCATTTTTGGCAAATGCAATAATCCTAATTTTCACGGTCATAATTACGACATGACGGTTAGCGTAACGGGGGCTATTGATCCTGAGACAGGTTATGTAATGGATGTGAAGTTTTTGAGCGATATTATAAAAGAAGAGGTTGAAAATCAATTTGATCACAAAAACTTGAATTTGGATGTGCCAGAGTTTAAAGATTTGAATCCTACTGCCGAAAATATTGTAGTCGTAATTTGGGATAAAATCAGAAAGAGAATAAAGCCTGAGTTCGATTTAGAAGTAGTTTTATACGAAACGCCGCGTAACTTTGTAACCTACCGAGGAGAATGAAAGAGCTAAAAGTAGGTGATGTGATTCCGCATTTCTCAGCAATAGATACCGAAGGGAATTTGTTTGACAGTAAAACTGTTTTAGGTCAAAAGCCTCTTGTAATTTATTTTTATCCAAAAGACAACACGCCGGGTTGTACCGCACAGGCTTGTAGTTTCAGAGATCAATACGAGGATTTTAAGGAATTGGGTGCTGAAGTAATTGGAATAAGCGGAGATAGTACTAGCTCGCACCAAAAATTTGCCAAGCAATTTAAGTTGCCTTTTATTTTGTTATCAGATAGTAACAAAGCCATTCGTAAACTTTTTGGAGTACCAACGGGTTTGTTCGGATTAATGCCAGGAAGAGTAACCTATGTGACTGATAAAAATGGTGTGATTCAAATGATTTTTGACAGTATGATGGCGACTAAACACATTCCAAAAGCTTTACAAGCCATTCAAAAGTTGACATCTAAATAGATTACGTTTTTATTTACACGAACCGTTGTGCGCCGATTGTAAAAAATAGAGTAGCGGTTGCGAAGATTATTTTTGAGCAAGTGATGATTTTAGGTCCTAAAGTACTTCATACTTAACGGAAAAGCTTCTATTTTAGAAATTTACAAATCATAGCAGCTAATAGAAAGATTATGTGTACTTTTGCAAACGCAAATTAAAATTCAAATTTTAAATAAATAGAAATGGCAAACGTTAAAAATTTAAAGAAAGACATCAACTACGTTTTAGGAGATATTATTGAGGCAGTTTACTTGTTCGAGATTTCAACTACAGGAAAACCAACTACTGAAACTAACAACTTAATTGACGAGGCTATTGCTGCTTTTGATGTTTTGATCACAAAAGTAAACGCTAAAAACGTTGAAAATAAAAAAGCACACTTCAAGCAAATCAATGTTGAATTGGAACAAACTGCAAATCAATTGATTGCTAAAATCAACGAATTGTAGTCGAAAAAACCGATAAAAAAAGTGTAAAATTATTTTGGAGAAGTCAAATTCATCCTTATATTTGCACCGGAAATGAGACGCCAGCGTAGCTCAGTTGGCTAGAGCAGCTGATTTGTAATCAGCAGGTCGTGGGTTCGAGTCCCTCCGCCGGCTCATTGTAAAAACCACCTTTTTAGGTGGTTTTTTTTTGTTTTATACTTAAGTTGTTCAGTTGCAATGGCTTTGAATTTTAATGAAAATTTCTTTTAAAAAACATTTGTATTATTCAAAAACCGCTGTATATTTGCACCCGTAATGAGTCGCCAGCGTAGCTCAGTTGGCTAGAGCAGCTGATTTGTAATCAGCAGGTCGTGGGTTCGAGTCCCTCCGCCGGCTCTTCGATAAACCATCTAACTTTTGTTAGGTGGTTTTTTTTTTGAACTATATCCAAGGAGCTATGTGCGCTGTTAATTGTACTAGTTTTCTATTTGAGTAGCTTTATAATTCACTATGTGTAATTCCTTTTTATTATTTATTAATACTGCATTGTTGTTTTTAACGACTGTTAAGCGATTAAAATATTTTTTAAACTATAGTTGTGTTCTTTAATTTTAGTTGCGCACCAAGCAAAAAAAAAACCATCTCCTTGAAAGGAAATGGTTTTTATGATGGGGCAAATTTTTGCAATTGTTTACTGTTTTGCGCCAGTTACAAATTTGGTTAATTTTTTACCATATAACGACTGTGCTACTTTTGGAGACATCGCCTTTTGAATGGTATCTAAATATTTTATGTTGATGTCGTAAATCTCAGATAAGGCAATGTATGGTGCTACTTCAAGATCTCTGTTGTTCAAAGCAAAATTAGTTGCGAACAAATATCTGCGTTTAAGGTTAGAGTCTTGTTTGGCTGATAAACTATCAACTACAGCATTGTTTTGTCTTTTGATCGCTTTGAATTTTTTTTCAACCAAGTTTAAATTCTCATCTGTGAAACGGCTTTTTATTTTTTTATACTCTTCAAATACATCATTGTTTTTTGATCCTGTTACAACAGCATCGGCTAAGTAATTATCTAATGAGGTTTCGATGGTTAGATTTCCTGGTTCTGCAAAAAACGAAAGATTGTTATCTAATGAATTGGTTACTCCACGGTCTAATGACAGATACAACATTTCAGGTGATTCAAGTGTGAAGTGACTTTCAAAAGTAGATTTGCCATCAATTTTAATCGAATCAAGAATTACTAACGAGGTGTCAACAAAGCGTTGTAGGTATAAAGTTCCGTTTTTTAATCCTTTAATGTTTCCGGTGATATGCACATTGCCTTTTGATTCGGTTTTAGAACAAGCTGCTAAAACAAGCACGCCAAGCACTGCCAAAATTGATTTTTTCATTTGAGTTTGATTGTTTTTGATAATTCATTTTTGCGTTATTACTGGAATTTTTGCCCAGAAACGACCCCAAGTTTGAATTTGTTATTTTCGCGCAAAATAAAGAAAATTGTTGGAATGAACGGATGCTAGTTTCATATTTTGACAAAAAAAATCCTAATTCATTTCTAAATTAGGATTTTTATACTGCTTACTCTTTTTTTAGCCTTTCAACCAAGCATCTTTCAGTGTTTTTTTAGTCGAATCTGAAGCGTTAAGGCTTTCTACTTCTTCGTAAGGTAGTTTTACTTTACCTGTAATCACTTGTTCTTTGCCATTACGTTTTATTTTTATCGCAATTGTTTCGTCTTCTTTCCATTTTTGACTATCGGTAATCAAGTCGTAAATGTTTTCCAAGCTGTAAGCTTTGTTATTAAAAGAAAGTAGTACATCATCACCTTTTAAACCTAATGAAGTGAAAAAGACGTTCAATTCATTATTAGGTAAAACCAAAATTTCTTTTGTAGCTTGGTTCACTGTGATGTAAGGTGTTTGTCCTTTTAAAAACACATTTCCTGGTGATTTTGTTGTTGTTTTAGAAACACCCACTTTTGCTAAGAAATCAGCATAAGGTATTGGAGTAGGTCCTGCAACATAAGTGTTCAAGAAATCGCCAACTTCTGGATAAGTAAATGAAGTGATTTTGGCAAACAACTCTTCGTCATTAAATGGTTTTGAAGCGCCGTATTCAACAGATAATTTTTGCATTAAGTCTAAGATACCTCTTTCGCCATTACTTTTTTCACGGATAATTATATCCAAACACATTCCTATCAGAGCTCCTTTTTCGTAAACGTTCAAGTATTGTGCTTTGTAAGGTTCTGTCAGAACATTAGCGCTCATGGTTGTAAATGGCATAGTGTCATTCATTTTTGAGGCGTGTTCGATCTTTTGAGCCATTCGCGTGTAAAAATCTTCTTCGGTGATTAGCCCTTGATTAATTTGGAATAAGTTAGCAAAATACTCAGTTACCCCTTCGTACATCCATAAGTGTTTTGACATTTTTGGTGTATTGTAATCAAAGTAATGGATCTCTTTCGAGTGGATGGTAAGTGGAGTTACAATATGAAAAAATTCATGCGAAACTACATCTTTCATGTTTTTTACTAATTCGTCTTTTGGTAATACTTCAGGCATTACAACCGTTGTAGCTGTAGGGTGTTCTAAAGCGCCAAAACCCTTAGCATCATTAGGTTTCATGCTTGATAAATACAATAATACGGTGTACTTTTTTGTTGCATTTATTTTACCCATAAATGTTTTTTGAGCAATCATCATTGTTTTCATTTCAGGAGTGATGCTCTCTGCAGTTATTTTGCCGCCAGGCGAAAATACTCCAATCAAAATTTCCATTCCATCAACAGTAAAGGTCGTATAGTCAGGTTTGGCATACATCACCGGATTTTCGATCAATTCAGCATAACGAGGCATGCTAAATACGTCATTGGTTTGACTTGCATCTTGATCAGTCATTGAGGTAGCTCCCCACAAGTTTGCAGGATGGGCAATGTTTACGGTATATGGTAAGTCGTTTTTGTCTTTAAAAAAACCTACAAAGCCATGCATGTTCAACATGAAATTAGTTCCTGCATCAATATTAGTTCCTGCTGGTGAAAACACATCGTTATTGCCAAAACCATTACCTTTTTCGGTGTCAAAAGTATCATTTACCAAATATGTAATTTTCGCTAATGTTTTTGCGTTTTTGATCACCCAAGTATTTTCATCGGCTTTACTGGTAGTAAGTAAATTTCCTTTACTATCAAATGCTTTAAAGTCTTCGAGGTATTTGCCGTAATCATCAACAGAGTAGGTTCCTGGAATTATCTTTGGGATACTATATGTTGTTTCATCAGCATTTATTTTTGGAGCAGCAACGGTAACCAAGACCTTGTCGTCTTTTACATCCGTTAAGTTAATGTTTACATTAATTTGTTCTTTGGCTTTTGCCGATGTTACGGTATTTGTTGTTTTACAACTCCATAGTACGCTTGCAAGCGCTAAGGAATAAAGTATTCTTTTCATTGTGTATATTTAATTTTGCTTATTGGTCGGTGTAAAGCACCATTTGTTACAATTGTAGTTTTTAAAAAAGTAAAAGAATTTGGCTTTTATCGTTTTACAATTGGAATACTATGTTTGATATTGGAACTCATGGAGTAAAGCCAGTGTTTCTTCAGTATTGGGTACTTCAATGAATAATTTTTTGAAAGTATGATTTTGTAATTCTACAATAATACTATTCGATTTGTCGCACACATCCCAAAAGTTTTTGCCGTTTTGATAATAGGTTCCTGCTGCAATAATTCCGGGAATTTCGGTACCAGGACATCTAAAACCTTTCCAGAATTTAATTGCAGTTTCATCTTGATAAGCTTTGGTAATTTGATCTTGTCTAACCGTTATTTGATTTTCAAAAGCCCATAATTTATGCCATCCTTGAATTTCAAATAGTAAATAATCATCTTTTTTAGTAACGTGAACCATGTTTTTTGGTGGTTTAAAACAAAAAAACTCCTGATAATTTCAGGAGTTTTCTGTATTAGTCTAATTTATTTTTTATGTAATATTTACCGTCTAAGTCTTCATCAAAATCATCAATTTTGACGGGTTTTGGTTTTGGTTTATTTGCAATTGCTTTCTTTTTCCACATCTCGAATTTTTCAACTGGCATTTTCTTTTTCATGATTTCGAGAATCTCTTTTTCTGCCAGACCAAATTCTTTTTTTATGATTTCAAAAGGATTTTTTTCTTCTAAAGCCATAGTAACAAGTTTTTCTGTTTGCTCCCAGTTTAATTCTTTTCGGTTACTCTTTTTCATCACGTGAAAATTAATTCAAATAAGTTGTTAATGATTAATAAATTACATTTCTATTTGATATCAATATTAAGAAAAAAAATAATTAGTTTTTATCAAATCCTTGTTTTTTTTACGTTCTAACTTTTTTTTTCTTGAAAGGAGGCTTTTGAGATCTTTTATTTTAAAAAATACGCATTTCAAATTGGTTTTTGAGGCGGTTATATTACGATTCTAAATGTTAAATTGATTCGGTTGCCAACTGGTTTTGCGGTTTTCGGAATTTGATGTTTCCAGCAATGTTGCGTGGTCCCTTGCATTAGTAAAAAACTTCCGTGCTCCAGGGTTATACTTTTCTTTAAATCGGTAATCTCGTTGTGCTTGAGTTGAAATTGTCTTTCGGCGCCAAAACTAAGTGATGCAATTACCGGATTAACACCTAATTCTTTTTCGTTATCGGCATGCCAGCCGTTGCTGTCCCTTCCGTCGCGGTATTGATTGAGTAGCACAGTGCTAAAATGCGTTTGCGCCACAGCTTCGACTTTCTCCTTCAGCTGAAGTAAAAGTGGCGACCAAGGGTGCGGCTGCATTGTGATATTAGAATACGAATAGGATTTACCCTCGTTGCCAAACAAAGCGGTAAGGCGTGGCTGCGGATACACTTTGCCAAAAACACGAATGTCGTCTTGTTGCCACGGGATATTTTGAAGCAAATCAGTAAAAATACGATCGGCTTCTTCTTTTGAAAAAAAATGAGGGAAGTATTGAATGTCTGCATCAGGAAGCTGAAGTAAAAACGATTCTGACGTATTGTCAAATAAAGAGTTCATGGCTCTTAGGTGTATTGGTAAGCCCAAAACATTAAAGCGAACTGCAAGGGCATGCGTAAAAGTAGCAACCATTTAGGTAAACCCATATGTGCTTTTGGATCAAAATACATGTACAAATGCGTTGGGAAAATAGCAATCAACAAAGCAATGACGCCCCAAGCAGCATAGGCGGAGAGTACAGGTACACACAATGCAATTCCTAAAATAATTTCGGCAGCACCACTTGCGTAATTCATAAGCTTGTGGTTTGGAATGTAAGGCGGAATGATTTTTAAATACAATCTAGGATTGCGAAAATGATTGATTCCCGCAATGAAATAAATAAAAGCCATCCCGTACAAGTGCCAAGGTAAATTCATGATAAATAGATTTGTCACGAATTTATAAAAAATTAAATGAAATTATCATAAATGTTTTAAATAGAAATTAAGCTTTTTTCTTAAAATTCACATTCATAATCACAATTGCCAAGATGATTAAAACAATTCCAATCCATTGAAGCAAAATTACTTTTTCGTTCAAAAGAAAATACGCCATTAATACTGATACGGGAAGTTCCAGAGCCGAAACAATACTCCCCAAACCAATTCCTGTTAAAGGAAACCCTGCGTTTAAAAGCATTGGCGGGATAATTGTTCCAAATAGAGAAAGTATAATTCCCCATTTAAGGAAAATAGTAAAATTAAAATCTTTTGCCGTAGAAAAAACTCCTAATGCATCAGCTATTGCTGGAAATTGATTTGGAATTATTTGCGTCATTAGTGCGAAAATTAAAACCATTATTCCGCCACCAAAAAGCATGTAAAGACTTCTTTGTGCCGATGAAATTTCGGTTGCAATTCTGTTTGCAGTAAACATGGTTGTGGTAAATGAAGTTGCTGCTAATAATCCAAAAAAGATTCCTAATGGATTTAATTTCACATCTGCATTTAGTAAGTTAGTTGCTAAAACAGTACCAATTAAAACAATAATTACAGATATAGTTTTGACTTTAGAAGGAGCTTTTTTCTCTAAAAACCATTCTAATAGAACGCCAATCCAAACTGTTTGCATTAAAAGAACAATAGCAATTGAAACAGGAATGTCAAATTTTACCGCTAAATAATAAAAAACGCTCGTTAGTCCAGTTGAAGTTCCAGCAAGCATCAATTGTGTTTTGTTTTTTTTAGAAGCTTTAACCGCTGTATTGTTGTTGCGGTTTCTTTGAAATGCATTTATAAATAAAATTCCAATAATTCCAAAAACAAATTGTGAAACAGTTACTTCTGCAGTTGTATAATTTTCATCATAAGCCATTCTTACAAAAGTTGCCAGCATTCCGTAGCTTGTAGCGCCCAATCCAACTAAAAAAACTCCTTTAAGTACACTATTATTTATCATCTTTGTTTCAAATTTTAAAAGCGGGCAAAGATAGTTTTTTAAAGTGATTAAAAAAGCCCTTTCACGGGATCATTCATAAGTCCGATTTTTTTAGGGTCAAATTGTAGTTTGTTTTGCAGCAAGGACGCGTACACACTTCTAAAATCCAATTGATGTTTTAAATCGCCTTGATCTAAATCAGCTAAATTTGGGTTGGCTCCAATAACCATTCCTTTGTTGCTTCCGCCAATGATAAACATAGGAGCTGCAGTGCCATGATCGGTACCACTACCATTGTCTTTTACACGGCGCCCAAATTCAGAAAAAACGACGATTGTTACTTGCTGCAGTTGTTGTGATTTTTTTAAATCTTGGTAAAAACTAAAAACAGCATCATTCAATTCAGTTAATTTGTTTTTATGAATGGCTAGTTGATTGTCATGGGTATCAAAACCGTTTAGCGATGTGTAATACACTTTTGAGTTCAAGTTTCCCTTGATAAGTTTGGCAATCCACTCTAAATTTTTGGCTAATCCTGTTTTTGGATAAGTAATCTCTGAGGCTGCAGCTTTGCTAATGGCGTTTTGAATGTCATCTGCTCCTTCAACTACTGAACTAGCAATTTTTCGAACAAAATCCAATTGCGGATTAGTTGAAAGCTGAATTGGCGCTTCGGAATTTCTTTTCACCACAAATCGGCTCGGATCTTTTATTGTAATAGAATTGGGAGCATCTCCTTTCAATGCCAAATTATCAATGGTGTCAATATTTACTCCAGCAGTTGGTTGGTGCTCTTTGCATTGCAAATCTAAATAGCGACCTAGCCAGCCATCATTCAAATATTCTTGCTCTTTTGGGGCTGTTTGCCAAATTTCTTGACTGCGAAAATGGGAGCGAACTGGATTTGGGTAACCTACATTTTGCAAAACACTCAAATCGCCGTTTTGTTGCATTTGCGCAAAGCCACTTAAAGCAGGATGAAAGGCCATGCCATTTGTAGCTGAAGCAACATCACTTTTGTTGATTGCGATTTTTGGGCGCAGTTGGTAGTACAAAGGATCTGAAATCGGAATAAAAGTATTCAAGCCATCATTACCGCCATTGAGTTGTACAAAAACAACACATTGTTCACCAACAACCAAATTATTTTGTGAACCGTAAGAATATAAAAAGTCAGGAAGTAGCAATGCGCCACCAGTCAGCGTTCCTGTTAGTGTTAAAAAGTGTCTTCTGTTCATAACTGTGGGATTTAAATGAGTTGAAACTCGGGCGATTTTACCATATAATTAAACAAACGCAATACGGCATAATCAGCGCCAATGGCATTGCTGTTAAAATCGTATTTTATTATTTTTTCAAAGTCGGCTTGTGTGTTGGCTTCTACTTGAAATAGCAAACGGTCAGACAATTGAGCAATTATTTTTTTGTGTGATGCGTTTTTATCCCACTTAAGTTGCACTGGAATTGGGCGTATTGGTTTGTCGTTCATCATTTTGTTCGCATTTTGGTTCCTGAAATTTCCTTTTCCATTACAAAGCAAATCGGCTACATTGTTGCGCTGTAAGTACATTTGAGAACTCAACCACGAATTGCCGCCGTCCCAACCTTTTACATTGGGTTGATTGAATAAATCCATGCCTTGTTCTTTCATAAAAAGTACCAAACCGCGCGTATTTGGATTTTTTATCTGTAACTCATCTAATAGTTGCAGACTGAATTCAAGTGGATTTTTAATCTTTGAACCAGCCGTTTTTTTATCATATTCTTCGGTTATCATTTTTACCAAAAGCGGTTGTATTTCAAAGTTTACTTTTCGGAAATAATCACCGTAGTACAGCACCAAATCTTCTGCAGGATCATCATAAATAAACCACTGCAGTATTTTTCGGGTGATTAAATAGGGTATGGCCTTTTGTTCAAAAATAGCGTCAATGAGTTGATCGGCTTTTAAATTCCCTTTTTTACCCAAATAAGTAAAAGGCTCATTATCTTCAAGAAACTTTCTGTATTGTGCTTTCTCCTCGCCAATACCTAAACCCGCGAGTCCTTTTGCTCCGTTTTTGATATCCATTTCGGTGTAATTCCCAATACCAAGAGTAAAGAGTTCTAAAAGTTCTCGACTTAGGTTTTCGTTCCATTTTCCTTTTCGATTGTCAACATTATCGAGGTAACGCACCATCGCATTGCTTTGAACGATTAATTTGGTAAGCGTTTTGAAATTCCCAAAAGCGTGGGTTCTTATGATTTGGTTGTGTTGGTAAATCCAATAATTGACTTTTACTTTTTGAATGGTCGATACAAAATGGTTGTGCCAAAAGCAGGTCATTTTTTCACGAAGCGGAAAAGCATCTTGCTGCATTTTTTCGATCCAAGCCATTTTCATTTCAATTGCCGTTTGCGCTTCTTGCTTTCGGATGGCTTTGGCTTGATCTGAGTTTACATCTTTGAGTGTTTGTCTCAGCTCTTTAAATTCGGCCAATGTTTTTGGGCTTGTAGTCAAATAATCGGGCAATTGGTCATCAATTGTGGTAGCAAAAGATTTTTCGAGAAAATCATTCACGCCATTTTTTTCAATAAAATCGGCTTGTTTGGCCGAAAATCCGAGTCGTAAGGACCATAATACAGATGATTTCATATCGGTAATTGCTTTATTATTAGACGGCTTGAGTTGTAAAAGGTTTAAGGCTGAGGCTAATTCTTAACATTTTCCATCAAAAAAACAATTTCATGAACCGTGCCATTGTAACATATTCTCTGCAATTGGTACTAATGGGCATCAATCACATCAATCATGAAAAAAATCATTGGCTTAGCAGTAGTAAGTATGTTTCATTTTTACACAGCCTCTGCACAAACGGCCCCAGCACAAAAAACAGAAGTCGAGACTGAAAAAACGAACGAATTAAAAGAAGTAACAATCGTTAAAAACAAAAAGGCCATCGAGCAAAAAGCCGATCGGACTATTTTTAACTTTTCGGAACAGGCCAATCTCAATACCGGTTCCGTTTTAGAAGGAATCAAAAAATTACCCGGTTTAATCGCTTCGGATATTGCCGGAATGATGTATCAAGGCAAGCAATTGGATGTTTTTATGGACGGGCGTCCGTTGAATATTTCTACCAATGAATTGAATGCTTTTTTGGAAGGAATGCCAGCCAACGCTATCGAAAAAATCGAAATTATTACCCAGCCAGGAGCCGAGTTTCCTGCTACTTCCGGAGGTGCAATCCTTAACATTATTACCAACAGGAATGCGAAAAACTATTTGAGTGCAACGTATACCAACAGCACCAGCATTACAGATTATAATGATGTTCGTTTGCGAATGAACAATAGTTTGTTATTGAGTGCTAAAAATAAATATTTTGGATGGCAGCTTAATTTTGGTCAAAACTACCGCGAGTCTGCAGTTTGGACAGCTTTGGAACGCAAAGAAAACGGAACAACTACGGTTTTATCAAAAACCGATGCCGACCGATTGGGACGCACTAATTTTGTGAAATCGGCTTTGACATTCGATATCGGAAAGGATCGATTGCTTTTGAATTATGACTTTACAAAAAACGACAACAACAGTAATACCTTGGCTTCGGGTCCTGGATTTAATACTGACGATACTTCGGTAAGCGATGGTTTGCGTCAGGATGCTGTGGTTACGTACCAGAAAAAATTTGATAATGCCGCCAAGAAATTAGAGTTCAAATTCAATTATAATTCTAATACCAACGATTTCCTATTGCGTCCAACTGCCAATACAACACCAACACTGGATAACACTTCGCATCAGAAAGTCTACAACGGAAAAGTAGATTTTTCGCAGCCTTTTGATTTTTCTGACGAAGGTAAATTGAGCATTGGAGCTTTGTACGAAGAGTTGCTTTTTGATACTTCAAACAGAGGAATTACCAATTTAGAGTACAAACGAAGAACAGCCGCCAGTTACTTTGAAGTGCAAACAAAATTTGACAAATTGAATTTCATTGTTGGAGGTCGTGCCGAAGATTACAATATCACAGGTAACACGGATGTAGCTGCTTTGAGCACTTTTAAACAATTTAGATTTTTTCCTAATGCAAGTGGGCAGTACAATTTTACCAATGCCATCAATTTTAATGTGAATTACAACAAGAAAATTACCTTGCCAAGTACATCAGCATTAAACCCAAACAATACTAACTATCAAAACCCAAATATAGAATACTCAGGAAACCCGAACTTACAGCCAACTATTTTTGATAACTACGAAGTAAAACTGAGTGCTTTTGATTACGCTTTTATTAGTTATAATTTGAGTTCGGCTAAAAATCAAGTTATTCAAAGGGTAATGGTTGACGGCACTGTTGTTGCCAATACCAACGAAAATATTCCAGAAGTAAAAATTCACAACTTCAATATCGGGATGCCAATTCCGTACATGCTTTTTACGAAAGGATTAGCGGAGACAATGAAAATGAACGTAAATCCAGATACCATGAATTTTTTATATGTGTATGCTGGATACCAATTGCATGATATTCCTAGAGTTGACACGAAAGGTTTTTGGGTTTTAAACTTCATGTCGCAGTTAGTGTTGCCACAAAAGATAAAGTTTGTTGCCAATTACAATTATATCGTACCAAAGGGAAATTACTTCTATTTTATTGCCGTGGCTCCCATCCGCAATTCGCTTGATTTGACTTTTTCGAAAAAGTTTTTAAAAGATCAATTGACATTGTCTGTGTATGTAGATGATGTTTTAGATAAAAATCGTAATGCGTTCAATGCTTTCGAAACGCCAATTTTTATCAGTAACAAGCAAGATACGAGACGTTTTGGTTTTAGTTTGAATTATAAAATTCCAACACGTAACAAATTGGCTAAAGAAAGTCCAAGTTTGTTAAACACCGATAAAAAAGAAGAAGGTGGTTTGCTAAACCAATAATTGTCATCATCTGCTAAATTAAAAAATGCTCCTAAAAATTCTGTTTAGGAGCATTTTTATTTATTTTTCATTTTGTACCAAATCGCTCAGGTGCAAGCGCAAGGCATTAACAGATATCGATATTTCCCAAAACGATAAGCCGAGGGAAAGTAATAGAAAAAACAAACTTCCTCCAAACAAATAGATGCCTGCCGTTGCTTGTTCTAAAAAAAGTAAAAGCATAGCAAAAACACTCAAAAACAAGCTCAAAACACCTGCCATTTGCATATTGCGAATAAGCGTTAGGCGCAGGTTCAGATTTTTTATTTCTAGCAAAATGAGCGCGCTTTCTTTTTCCTTATATGTTTTTTTTAAACCGCGAACAATGGTTGCTATGGTTAAAAATCGGTTGGTGTATGCTAACAAAATTAAGGAGGTAGCGCCAAAAAGTAGGGCAGGAGTTTCAATTTGTAAATTCATGTTTGCTGTTTTATAAAGTAGGTTCAACCATTATGGTTAGGCTGTAGCCAATGTAAATTGTAGCTGCTCTTCGGTGTCAAGCAAAGGTACTAAAACAAAATTGCGCTTTCGCGAATGCGGCTCGTTCACTTGAAATTAAAATGCTGCATTTGCAACTTTCATCTTTCAATTTTATTATTTTTGATTTGCCAATCTTGTTACAAAAAGATTTTTTTTCGAGTAAATAATTTTCAAAGAGTCAATGGTAATAAAGACTTGGCATTGAACAAAGACTGTTGATACAAAGCAAAGTTGTACCAATAGGAATTCTTTTTTTAAGAAAACCAGATTAACTAACTGTATTTTAATACCAAAACTGAAATGATGTACCATAGTTTCAAATACCGCTTAAAGAACATTTTTATTCATCAGTTAAAAGATTTTGGTACCTTTTTGGGTGTTTTATACGTCGTCGTGATTGGTTCGGCCGTGATGTTACTCGAAAAAAGTGTTGATTTTGGGCAAATCCTTCATTTAGATATTCGTGCTACTTACGAGAGTTTGCTCTCTGTAACCAATATTTTAGTTTCTATTTTGATAGGTATTTCATTGACTACTTTTTCGGTTATTTTTGTGGTGATGCAGTTGGCTTCGTCACAGTTTTCTCCCCGAATTCTGAGGCATTTTTTGATAACCGACTTTAAAATGCAGAAATTCATCGGCCTTATTGTAGGGAGTATTTCGTTATGTATCTTGCCGCAATTAGTAACCGTTTTTATTCCTGAAACTCCGTTTTTAGTTACTTTATCTCTAGGCACATTGTTAGCTTTTTACGGTTTATCGTGGTCGTATCCCAACATGATTACCTATTTGAGCATCAATATGAATGTGTCTAGTATTACAAACAGCATCAAGGTAGATATGATGGCAGAGATTAATTTACTCTACCAAGAAAATTGGAAAAAAGGGAGTAGTTTGTTGTACAAAAGGGCTTTAATCAATTCAGATAAATACAAAATACAAATTTTAAGTCCGTTTGATTCTGGTTATTTAGATAGTGTCAATTATGTAAAACTCAAAACTATTGTTGATGTACTAACGGATTCTGACCTTGGGGATTGTTTTGAAAATGCGTATCAAAAACCCATCATTGGCGAGTTCATCATGAAAGAAACTACTACTTTGGTGACTTTGGTTTTTAATCAACCTTTAACGGCAACCCAAGCGCAAGTGGTGCAACGTAGGGTTGGCGTTGTGGTTAAAAGCGCCTTTAAAGTGGAGCAATTCAGGAGTCATACACAAGACATCAATTTTGGGGTACGTAAATTAGTTGATATTGCCATCAAAGCGATATCTCCAGCAGTGAATGACCCTACAACTTGCTTGAATTGTATTGATCAAATAGGAGAAATTGCTAAGGAATTGGCTTTGAAATCTTTTCCTTCAACGGATGCAAAAGCTTTGAGTACTGCTAAAATTCAGGTCAATGAGTTTGATTTTGAAGAATTTATCGACTTTTGTTTTGATCAAATTTTTCAATGGGGAAAAGAGGATCCAACGGTTGTAAAAAGAATTCTGAGAGCCATTCGAACGATAATTCCTTTGGTTGAAAATCCTTTTCATTTGAAGGTTTTAATTCAGCAAGTAGAGGAAATGGAATTGAGTACACTATATAATTTGGAGAATTATCAAACGGGAGCTTTAAAAATCTCTAAAGAAAAATTGATCACCATTGAAAATGAGTTGGTTCATTTTAAGAATAAAGCAAAGCGACAAATTGCTTCCATTGATCGTGCAGGAATACTGTCTTTTTACGAAAATGAGTTTGTACCTCAAAATGAGGTGATTGCAGTAGCGCAACAACAAGCTTTGCACTATTTGCGTCAGTATGCAAGCTAATGTAATGCTGTAAAAAATGCGATAGTTCCATATTAAATTTAATTTTGTAGTTAAAAATTTACAAAATAACTCTCATTTTCCTATGGTGTTTGAATACAAAGAAAAAGCAATTCTCTCGCATTTAAAAATCAACTGCTAGCCTCTACTTTTACTGAAGTATTAAAATTATTACTTTCTAAAAGCTTCTTATGATAGTCGCATTTGGTTTAATCATTAGCTAACAATCGTTTCAAGATTTTTTTTAATTGTTTTATCTTGTCTTTTTGAGCTTATGTGTTTGATCTTTAGTTGGTATTTTTAATTTTATCGTGATATATTAAAATTGTTTATGACTATCATTATAAATATAAATAAAAATTAATGATTAGGCTATTGTACTTTTGCACTATGAAACACAAAAGCCCCAATATGAAATAAACTAAAAGCAAAAATGGCGTTTTTAACTTTAGTTTTTGTTTTTTATTTGGGTTTAAAGAGCAATCGAAATGACCGAAAATATCATTTGATATTCGCTTTAGCAATATTAATTTTTTATGTTCTATTTCACTTTGACACCAAAAAAGAAAGCATGAAAAAGCAATTTCAATTTAAATTAATCGAGGGGAAATTTGAACCTCTTGAGGCAGGAAAAGTTTTGTATTCGCTGATCAACACCAAAGTAAATTACCACAGTTTGGAAAAATACGGCAGTGAATTTAGGTTTAATAGAGATTTTCAGCATTCAAAACGACGACAAGAAACTTTAATAGAGGCATCTGATTATATTAGAATTTTGATTAAAGAGGCTGAGGAAAAAGATTTAGAATTGCTCATCAACGGCATCATTCAAATTGAGGTAAGGCCTAAAGCCAAAACAGATGGAGCTATTTAAAGACAGAAAGTTACTGATCGCAACCAAACATCAGAAAGAGCGGGTAATTGCACCCATTTTTGAAAATGGGCTTAGTGTAAGCTGTTTTGTTCCTACTGTTTTTGATACAGATGTTTTTGGCACTTTTGCTGGTGAGATCGATAGGAAATCAACTGCTTTACAAACGGTTCGCGAAAAATGTCTTGCTGCGATGACTGCCTTTGATTGTGATTTAGCCATAGCAAGTGAAGGTTCGTTTGGAGCGCATCCCAGTTTATTTTTTGCGCAAGCGGATGAAGAGTTTATGATTTTAATTGATAAAAAAAACGAACTCGAGATTGTAGTACGAGAAATCAGTTTAGACACTAATTTCTATGGAACAGTAACTGAAACTTGGCAGGATTTATTGGATTTTGCAGATAGAATTCACTTTCCTTCTCATGCTATTATTTTGCGTAGCGGTCCCAAAAATAACGAATCAATTCTAAAAGGAATTGACAACATGCCGCAATTACAAAGTTGTTTTGAGCATTTGCAAAAAATATACGGTTCTGTTTACGCCGACACCGATATGAGAGCGCATTACAACCCTACACGCATGAGAGTTATTGAAGTAGCGGCTCAAAAGTTGCTTCAAGCCGTTCAATCTGTTTGTCCGGAGTGCAGCACGCCTGGATTTGTAGTTACTGAAGCTAAAGCTGGTTTGCCTTGTGAGTGGTGTAAATCGCCAACTCGTTCTACTTTAAGCCATGTTTATAATTGTAAAAAATGCCAACACACACTTGAAGTTTCATTTCCGTATCAAAAAACAACAGAAGATCCCATGTATTGTGATTATTGTAACCCTTAAGTAATGAATTCTATATCAAAATCTATCCCAGAGGCAATTGCATTATTAAATCAAGAAGAAGTTATTGCCATTCCTACAGAGACTGTTTATGGGTTAGCAGGAAATATTTTTAGCCCTAAAGCTATCGCTTCTATTTTTAGCATCAAAAAAAGACCAACTTTCAATCCTTTAATCGTACACTTAAAATCAGTTGAAAGTTTGCCTCAAGTTGCACGAGAAATTCCAATTAAAGCTGCGCAATTGGCTGCTGCTTTTTGGCCAGGTCCCTTGACGATGGTTTTAAAAAAGCAGTCCAATGTACCAGATTTGGTCACGGCTGGTAAAGATACCGTTGCAGTACGTGTGCCTAATCATGAGCTTACTTTGGCACTTTTAGAACAGCTCGATTTTCCTTTGGCTGCACCAAGTGCCAACCCGTTTGGGTCTATTAGTCCAACGCAAGCCAGTCATGTAGCGCAGTATTTTCAAGAAGAGGTTCGCTTAATTTTAGATGGTGGAAGTTGTCAAAAAGGCATCGAGTCGACCATTATTGGTTTTGAAAACGACGAGCCTGTTTTATATCGTTTAGGTTCTCTTGCTATTGAGGACATTGAGGCGGTAGTGGGGCCTGTAGCAGTGCATAATTACAATGAAAAAGCACCGCCAGCTCCAGGAATGTTAGCCCGCCATTACGCGCCCGCTACAACTACGCAGTTGACTACTACTATGAGTTTGGATTTAAACCAAAATTTGAAATTGCGAGTTGGCGTGTTGTCTTTTAGTAACACTTATCAAAGTGACTGTATTGTTGCGCAGGAGGTACTGTCAAAATCAGGCTCATTAGCAGAAGCAAGCTCCAATTTATACGCAGCATTACACCGCTTGGATAGCCAAGAATTAGATTTGATTTTAGTGGAGCATTTTCCAGATATTGGATTGGGTAAAACTATTAATGATAGACTAAAGCGGGCTGCTAAAAAATAAAAGACTGGTATTTTTAAACTTTACACATCAAAACAATTGACAAGCACATCGTGCAATTGACAATAAAAAAACTTAATCATGAATTTGAATTTATTAATTGAAAACCTTACCAATCCCGCTTTACTCTTTTTTGTCCTCGGAATCATAGCCGTTTTAGTCAAAAGTGATTTGCAAATCCCAGAGGGCAGCTCTAAGTTTATTTCTTTGTATTTGCTTTTTGCAATTGGGTTTAAAGGAGGTCAAGAGTTGGCGCACAGCCATTTTACCATTGATATTGTATGGTCGATCTTTTTTGGAGTTGGAATCGCTTTGATTATTCCATTGTATTGTTTTTTTATTTTAAAGAAAAAATATAGCATCGAAAACGCAGGAGCTATTGCGGCCACCTACGGCTCTGTTAGTGCAGTAACTTTTGTAACAGCAGTTTCGTTTTTAGAATTGCAAAATTTCACTTTCAGTGGTCATATGGTAGCTGTAATGGCCTTAATGGAAGCTCCAGCTATTATTGTTGGTGTCATCTTAATTAGATTGTTTAGTAAGGAGAATGTACTGAAAACAAAATTATCAAACATTGTTATTCACTCTTTTACTAATGGTAGTGTAATTTTAATTTTAGGAAGTTTAGTTATTGGTTTGCTCGCTAGTGATCAACAAGCATTGGGAATAAAACCTTTTACTACAGATATTTTTAAAGGTTTTCTAGCCTTATTTTTATTAGATATGGGAATTGTAAGTGGCCGTAAATTAGGTGATTTCTTTAAAAGTGGCTGGTTTAGTTTTGCCTTTGCCGTAGTAATTCCTTTAATCAATGGAAGTGTTGTTGCCTATTTGAGTCATTTTGTAACAGCCGATATCGGGAACCGTTTCATCTTTTCTGTATTAGCGGCAAGTGCATCGTACATTGCTGTACCAGCCGCCATGAAAATTGCTGTTCCTAAAGCAAATCCGGGAATCTTTTTGCCAATGGCACTAGCGGTAACATTCCCTTTTAACATCACTTTTGGGATGCCCATATATTTTGCTATTATTAATTGTTGATTTCGGCTTCCATTATTGAGTAAAAAAAAGAGGTAGTTTTTTAGGCTACCTCTTTTTTTGATGAAAATTAATCTTTTAAGAATAGAATAATTATTTAATCGTTTTAAGCATTTCTTCAACAGCTCTTTCTAATTGTTTGTCTTGTCCGTTTAAATAATCTTCGTATTTCATAGCAACGGGAATATCTGGATTGACTTGCAAGTTTTCAGTAGGTCTGTTTTCTTTTCCGATAGTAGCTACCATTGGAATTCCGAAAACCAAAGTAGGATCAATTTGAGTTTCCCACCAAACAGCCGTTCCTGTTCCTGGAACGCCCATTCCGATTAATTTTCCGATTCCGTTTTGTTTGTACACGTATGGGAAAATGAAAGCATCTGAATAATTGCCTTCGCCCATTAAAACACAGCTAGGTTTAGTCCATCTTCCTAATGGTTCTGCATCTTTCAAGCGGTTGCCTTGTGGCGCAAATTCAAGGTAACGTTTGCCACTCAATAAGGTATTCAAATCATCGTGTAACCAGCCACCACCATTAAAACGAGTATCAACAATCAAAGCTTCTTTTTCGAAATTTTTACCCATCACTTGGTCAAAAACTTCTCTAAAACTGCCGTCATTCATACCTTGTACGTGAACGTAGCCTACTTTTCCATTACTCAATTTTTCAGTAATCTGATTCATCTTGCGAATCCAACGGTTGTACATTAAACCCGATTCTTCACCAAATGAAATCGGTTTTACAGACTCTTGAAACGCTACACCATTAGCATCTACACCTGAAATTAGGATTAGTTTACCTGTCTTTCTGTTTAGAAATTTAGCCCAATCTGTAGTAGCAGTAATTGCTTCGTTGTCAATTTTATTGATAGTAGCACCTGCTTTTAACTTTGAATTCGTTTTGTCAAAAGGCCCGCCTACAATTACTTCAGTAACTTTTAAACCATCAGCGGCATTTTTTTCATCGTACAATAAACCCAGGCAAGCTGTAGCATCCATGTTTGGAGGTGTAAAACTATAGCGACCTCCTGTGTGCGAAGCGTTGAGTTCTCCTAAAATTTCACTCAATAATTCTTGGAAATCATAGTTGTTATTGATGTGTGGTAAAAATTTAGCATAAGTATCTTTATACATTTTCCAATCTACGCCATGTAATTTTGGGTCGTAAAACTTCTTAGCGGTTTGTCTCCACATGTGATTGAAAATGTAGTTACGTTCCGCTTCGGTATTTAAAACCATTTCAGCCGAAACGTTAACTCCTGTGATTTTTCCGCTTTCGGTATCAATTTTAGATAAGCTTCCGTCGTTTCGAACAAACAATGTTTTATTGTCTTTGCTTAAGAATAAAGTACTTGGCGATGATCCTAGTTTGGCTAAAATCTTAGTTTCTTTGGTTTTGGTATCAGTTACCCAAAGGTCGAATCCTTTTTCAAAAGATGCTAAATAGAACAATTTACTACCTTCATCATTAAACACAAAATCTGCAATAGATGAGCTGTTAATTGTAACACGAACTTTTCTAGTTTCAAGGTCAGTCAAATCTGGATTCCAAACTACTGCTTCCTCTTTTTTAGGAGTCTCTTTCTTGTTTTTATCAGTGCTAGCAGCTGTTTTTTTGTCTTCCGCTTCTTTTTCTTTATCTTTTATTTCTTTTGCTAGTGCCGCTTCTTCTTTGGATAATTTAAAATTTTCAAAGTCTTTTTTATCGAAAAATACGGCGTACACGTCAAGTTCTCTGCTGCCTTGATTGGCCAATGATTTACGACCTTCTTTGCTGCTCAGCCACGCTAATGCTTTGCCTTTCATTTGTTGTTTGGCTGCGTCTTCGCCAAAACCACTCATAATTGGGTATTTAGTTTCGGAACCATCAGCTTTGATCATCGCGGTATGCGTAGCATTGAAATTGCCCATGCTATCATCTACAAAAAGCCATTTGCTATCATCGCTCCAGTTGAAACCAAAATCGCCATCAGAATAACTGTGATTTCTACCTTCTGGTAAAATGGTTCTTGTGGTTTTGTTGGCTAAATTGTACACACGAACAATGTTGCGCTCTTCAACGAAAGCAATTTCTTTTCCGTCTGGGCTAAATTTAGGTAAGAACTCTTCTTTGTCAGATGTAATCAATTTTTCTTCCTTGATTAAAGTAGCAGCATAAAAATAAGCTTCTTCTTTTCGTTCGATTTTTGCCGTAAATAAATCCCAACTGTCACCACGTTCTGAGGCGTAAATAAGAGTTTTGCTGTCTGGTGACCATTGCACATGGCGCTCTTGCTCCGGTGTATTGGTAATTCTTTTGGTACTTCCACCGTCGGCATTGGTCACAAAAATTTCACCTCTAGAAACAATTGCAATTTCTTTTCCGTTCGGGCTTGGCACAAACTCTGAAATAGAACCTGCAATAGGCACGTTTTTCTCCACATTGCCTTTACCATCATTTTGGATTGTAATTTTTACTTTTTGTGGACTTTGGCCTTCTTTCAAAGTATAAATTTCTCCGTCTTGCGAAAAGCACAAAGTATTGTCTTGTGCTACGCTTAAATGACGTACCGGATTGTTTTTGAAAGTAGTTAAGGCCGTTGCTGTTTTAGCGCCTAGATTTTGCTTGAAAATATTTTGATTGCTACCGTCAGCTTCGCTCAAAAAGAAAATATTTTGGTTGTCATTGCTGTATACCGGCTCGCGGTCTTCGCCTTCGTAAGTGCTTAATTGGGTGTAGGTTTTTTTGTTAACGTCAAATACCCAAATATCACGCGTTACACTGCTGGTGTGGTGTTTACGTAATGGGTCTTCGTAGCCTTTGCGGTCTTGAAAAACAATTTGATTCCCTGCTGCATTGTAGCGCGCATATTCTATTCCGCCCTCAGTAACCAACACCGGTTTTCCGCCAGTTGCTGCAACTGTGTAAAGGTTTTGGAACAAACGCGGCGAATAAAAATGGATGTTGTTGTTGCTCGTTTGACGGCTAGAACCAAATAACACATTTTTACTATCAGGTGAAAAGTCATACGGATAATCAGCTGCGGAGTTAAAGGTTAGTCGGGTAGGAGTTCCTCCAGTTACGGGTAGCGTAAACACATCAAAATTTCCGTAGCGGTCACTAGCAAAAGCAATTTGCTTTCCGTCTTTGCTCCAAACAGGCATCATGTCGTGTCCTTCATGAATGGTAATAGGAACTGCAGTTCCACCTTGTGCATTAACTACATAAATATCGCCTTTGTAGCCAAAAGCAATGTTTTTACCATCAGGAGAAAGCGCGGGATGGCGCAGCCAGAGGGCATCTTGTGCAAATGTTACCGTACTTGCCACTAGCAACAAGCCACAGTATAATGAAGATTTTAAGTTCATAGTTTATTAGAATTTAGTTCTTCCTTTAGTAGCTTATTTAGAGATTTTGTTACAGGATTTGTATGTTTATTGAGATTTGAAAAAGTATGCAAGGAGTGGATTTTTTAACTCTGGGTTATGGTTTACTCACTTTTTATTCTAGTAGAATGCAGCATATCAAACTTCCAGCCTTTATCGGTTAAAATGGCCGTGGCACTTTCTAGCCAATGTGCTTTTCTAATAATTTTATCATCAATAGAAATGGTTGCATGGTTGTGGTAGGCCACCCAAGCCGTTTTGTTGGTAACTTTGATGTCAATAATTTCAATCGTGTTTACTCGTTTTGGCATGGGTAATTTGAGTTTGGCTTTGTTCAAATGTGTTGCAATGGTGTCGTTATTCCACACTTCGCCGTGTTCCAAAAGCAGGAAATCTTTGGTGTAGTATTTCTCAATGTTTTTCGGTTCTAGTTTGGACCAAATTTCATCAAACGAGTCGAGTACTAGTTTTTCAATCTGTTTTTTGTGGGTTTCATTTGAAACTTGACCAAATGCCATCGAATTAAAAAACAACATCAATATTATGGTGTTACGTGTTTTCATTTTTGTTGAAAGTAAATTAAATATCAGTTCATGATTTTAATGTAGTTGTTTTTTCAGATTTCTGCAATTTTTAGAATTTTGAACATTAAAATCACTGTGCTTTTTTTAGAAAAGTAGACACTTGTCCCGAATGATTATCAGTGCGATAAAACCCCAGCTGTTCGCCATAACAACAATCAGTAACTTACCTTTTCACCATTCGCAATGAATACAATTGCATCAAAATGTTCAAAATAATTAAATGCTGTATTGCCCATGCCGAACATACCGATAAATTTTTTACTTCTGATGCTAGGTGCTTCTTTTGCAATCAAATTTGAAATAATTATAGCATTTTTGTTTGTGTTGGGTAGAAGGTTTAGCAAGTTGTTTGGCTGTTTTGCTTGCGAAAGAATATATTGTGATTTTCGATACGGCATCGTGATTGGCGCAAAAGCAATGTGATATGTCTGTCTATCGCTTTGTTGAAGGAATTGTGATCCCATGATTTTGCCTTTCATGAATTCTTGATTCAACCTTGAAATATGAGCATTAGCAGCCCAGACAATAATTTTCTCTTGCTTTAATGATTTCGCTATAAAGTCTAAGTTTTTTGCCATTTGACCATCACGTATTGCGTAGGCATCTGATTTCGGTGTTGTATATTGCAAAATCATACTTTTAAAACTTTGAAGAAATTGAAACCAAATCCCGTTTTTCACAATTAGATTATTAGTAGATAAGTTCTCGATGGTCTCTACAAGAACTGCCACTTCTTTTTTTGTCAATTTTTTTTGTAGTTCAGGACCTTCGCTGCAAACAATCTCTACATTATTTTTAAATGTAAGATCATAAGCGATTTTGTTTTGATCTAAATATAAAAAGAGCTTGTTGGAAAAATTTTGAAAGCTAAAAGCAGAACTAAATTGATTATCGAAACCCCAGATTGTCACTTGCTGTTCCTCTAAAAAGGCGAATAGCTCTTTGCATTGTTTTGATTTTGCCCAAAAGGAATACAAATCATTTTTGTCATGAGTGTAATTTAATGCAAAGAAATCACCTTCAAAAGCAATATGCTTAAAACCATATTCTAAGACGAGGAATTTTACAAATTTTGTTTTTGCCTCAAAGTCGGAGCCTATGTGGTGTTCTGATTCTCCCAGAAAAATCATGTTTTTGTCTTTGATTTCTGCAGATAATTCTTTCTTCACGTCGTTATTAAGCAGATTTTCGATCGAATCTAACGCAATTACAGACTTTTGTGCCAATAGAGCGTTTACAAAAAATAATGTTAAAATAATTGTATAATCTTTCATCGTAAAAAATTGTTATCGCGAATATTTCTATGATTTAGTTTACAATATTCACATTGCAGCGCAAAGTTTTAAGAACGTTTTTTAAATACTTCGATCAGCTGGTTAACCCATCCTAATTTAGTAAAATTTAACGAAATAGGCTTCTAATCCTATCAAAGATATTTCGTTTGCGGACAATAACAACTTCTCCCATCATCATTTCAGTTGGAATCATTTCTATTTTAAGATTGTTTTCTGCTTTCAGTACCTCAATTTCTTTACTTTCCATTCCGATATAATGAACATGTAGCCACTTCGATTTTGAATAATCTTTGAATGGTATCTTAATTGTAAATTTCCCGCTGAAATCTGTGGTTACGCTTGTTTTAGATTGTTTATGTTCAATTACTGCTCCGGGAAGTGGTGTGCTTGTTTTTGCATCAGCGGTTAATTTTTCTAAAACCATACCTGATACGGTTACAAAAGAGGTTTCTGTTTGTTCAACAGTAGCAGAGCTCAATTTTGAATCAATAACTTCTATTTTCGCTTTTTCTTTTTGAGCCAATGCAGGCACTGCGGTCAAAAGAGACGTAAAACTAAAAAGTACTCCCCAAAAAGGTGCCGATGTAGGATTTGAATTGGAAAACTCTGAATTGATTTGATTTTTAGCTAATCTACCGCAAACGGATGTGTTATTCGAAATTTTACTCAAAATTTGAGCTTTACTGTATAACTCAAAATTGATGACTTCTTTTTTACAACTTGCGCAAAATTTACCTTGATTTGTAGCACTCATGGAATTCCAATCTGAGTGACATGGTTTGGGTATTTCTAGTTTGTATTTCATATTTTGCTACAAAGTTTAAAATTCAACAATTTGACGGTTTGACTTCTTAATTCTTCTTTTAGGTTCACGAATCTCTTTGACTGCGCATCGCAAGGTATATCATGTAGCTGAAGACATTCACACAGCAGCGCTTTATTGATATAGTTTTGGTTCTTTCATTCCTTGTTTTACATAATAATCTTTATTCATTTCAAAGTGACTTGTCGTCATCTCATTATAATATTCTTTAAATGAAGATAAATTATATTTTAATCTCAGATTATCAATATTTAATGAATCAAGTAATCCGTTTTTTGGAATTGCTTGTCCTATTTTATTGTATGTAACTTGCGAACCAAATCTCTGCTTTTGGTTTAGGTTAATTGCAATTCTGTCCTCAAGCATTGCATAATTAGATTTTTCTGCATTATTTTTCTCAATTTCTTTTCCTAGTGCTTTAAGCATTTTCTGTTGGAACTTAATATCATTGTCCGCGTGTTGAATAGTAATCCAGAATTTTTTCGAGTATTCTTGACCAATTTTATCATATTCCAAATAACCATATTCTGCATATATTTTTTTATTTTTTTTTTGATTATCAAGACCAACACTATCACTTTTCATCTCAAAAATTTTCCACGCTTCATTTTTTCCAAATTTTTTAAGGAGTTCTTCAGAAGGAGTTGCAAAACTATATTTTTGGTCAATAGTAAATATGTAATCTAGTTCAGCAGTTAATTTTTCTTTATCGGAACTCGATATTTCTTTAGTTGAATTACAACTAATTATAACTAAAATTAAAAATAATAATGATTTTTTCATCTATTTCGATTTTTATGACAAAATTGCCTATACTTGCACATAATTAAAAAAAACTTCCCAAACACTAAACAGTCTAGCTCGAGACATTCGCACAGCAGCCCAAAGTTTATAAGATTGTTTTTTTTGAACAGATTGAGTAGATGGGAGTTTTATTTATTTGTTAACCAGTCAATTGGAATTAATTTCAAACCATCTCGCCATACTTCAGTTACCGATTGCTCAAATCTTTCATTTTTTAGATAAGCGTGGTCTGTGATTATAACTTGTAATTTTGGTGTCAATGATTCAACTACATTAAACATAAAATCGAACATTTTATTAACTGCTATTTCATCTGCACTTACTTCAACAACATTGTCATTTTTTTCTGGTGGATAATATACTTGTGTAGGTTGGTCTATAATTATAAAACTTGGTACAGGTCTATTGTTTTGAATGAAATGTTTATGAAGTGCAAATACGATGAGTAAGTGATAAGCAACCCAATTGGCGCCACTACCTATTTGAGGTAATGCAATTGGTTTAGTGTCAGAGTCAATAAACATAGTTAATTTATTTATATCAAACCTGATTGGGTTATTTTCATATTCAACATCTAAATCTTCAACCCATTTACTCATTTGTAAATTAATTTTGTTTAATATCGATAACAAAGTTTCTCTTTCATTTTCGCTGTCAACAGTTTTTTCTAATTCAATAATACGTGATTTTAGATTTTCTATTTTAGAATTAATATTTTCTGTTTCTTGTTCAACTGAAACACTTTCTAAAAATAAACTTACTCGACCAATTATCTTTCCTCTTCGCAAATTTAAATCTCTTATAGTTCTAGCTTGTTCATTCTCAACATATAAAGCAGATATACTTTTTTCAATTCTTTTTAATTCTGTTTCCACAGAATGATATTGTGTTTCTACTGAATCTATGTATGACTGAATTCTAGGACTTTCAGCTTTTGTGAATTTTAAATCTTCTTTAATATTAGATAAAGAAATATTTATATTTTCTATAGTAGGTATTGAATTAGAGAGTGGATTTTCACATAACGGACACAATGACTTGTCGTGATTTGAACTATTATACAAATTTATTGATTCAAGCCTAATTTCTTGTTGTTTTGCTTCTGACGAATATCCAAAAGAGCTCTTTAGATAGTCGGTTGCTGCTTTTTTATTGTCAGATATTTTACCTAACTCTATTTTAAATTCACTTCTTTTATCTATTAGTTCCTTTAATGCAGAATTTTCAGCCTTTACTGTAAGTGGTTGAAACTCCCAATTTGAAACATATTCAAGGAAAGTGTATGCTTCTCTTTGATTTTGAGGATTAACAGATTGTTCTAAAATGCCAATTTCTTTAGCTTCATCTATTAAGGAATATGCTTGACTAGTTCCTTCTGATTTTATTTTTTCTGCTTCTCGATTTTCTCTTACTAATCTATTAAGATTCTTTTTTAATTGAGTAATTTCACTTTCAATGGCTAATGAATTTTCATTGACAGCTCCTAAAAAGTAAGGAAGTGTATCTTTAATTGATTGTGGAACAAATTCCTTATTTTGGTTATAAAAAAGTTGATATGGGTCGGCAACTAAATATTGAGGCTGGTAGCAATAAAAACGTGAATGTTTAAAGTTGGCCTTTAACGGTTCTCTTGTTAGAGAGTCAGGAATGTGTATGTTCTCAGAAATACCAATTTTTCGGGTTAAAAAATCTTTCAAAGCATCAACATTTAAATTAGATTTTATATCTTCCAAATTAGGAGGAATTTCTCCAATATTCCGAAGTAGGCAGACTGTAGTTGAAGCTTGAATACCTTTGATATTCGGGTTTTCCCGAGCAATAAATGCTGTCTCCGAATCATTAAAAATAATTTGGATTGCGAAATACGATACGGTATCACGAATAATACCTTCTGGAATATCACAACCACTTGAAGCTAAACAATAATTAATTATTTCAATTAAAGCAGATTTACCCGATTTAGATTCTCCAGTTATAATATTTACTTTCCCAAGTTCAAATGGCAATATTCTTTTTTTACCACTATGGCTATATAATATGATTTTCTGTATTTGCATAATTATGGTGTTATTCTTAAAAATGAGTATATTGATTTGACATCACTTGTTGAAGACAACCATTTACCTAGCATTTCTGCTTTTTTTAATATATCGTTGTATTCTTGATATTCCTCCTTATTTATTATTTTTACTTTTTCGTCACTTGCTAGTATTTCAGCATTTTCATTAATTTCAATTTTGTTATGGGCAAGTAAAAATAATAATGCTTCTTTTGTATATTTTACCATACTTCGTGTACGTTTAGGAAAATCAAAAAACAAATCGTCATTTTGTTCTACCCATACAAAATAATATGTTCTAACCGACCTTGGCATACGTTCTCTGGTAGCTTTGTGTAGTACTATTGGTAATATCAAAAAGGCAAATGCATATGGAAAGTTAGTACTAGTATGTTTGTTATATTCTTTTGCAGTTGCTCTAATAATTTCCCCACAAAACGCAGGATTAAATAAATTTGCAACAATTGTATTTCGTTCTGTCCAACCTAAATTCATATGTCTTTTTTGTAATTTGGATGCCAACCAATTTTTTTAGAATCTGAAAGCATTTGATAGCTTCCCCTTGTCAAATAGTCCTCATTGAATTTTTCTCGAATTTTGATTTGTGGACAAGTTTTGGCAAATTGCTCCATATAAAACCCTCTTCCAAGTTCAATGACTTCTTCGATGTTTTTTTCTTCTGCTTCGTCACACATTATATCAAAGATGTTTTGCCAGTAATCGTATAGTTTTACGTCATATTGTTCTTCTTCATCGGGGTTTAATAATTGAAGTCTTAACCATTTAGAACGTTGTTCAAAGGCTCTTCTGAAATCACTAATTGCTCTTTTTAAAGTTCTTGAATTAGCATTTATTTTTATTAGGTCTAATTGCTTTAAAAAATTCCTCTCCTTTAAATTTTCAACATCTTCGTCTGTTATTTCTAGTTGAACAGAAAAATGATTCGGTAAATTATCTGCTTGAAAAGAATCACTGATATTAGCTATTTTTAATTGTAATTCACTTGAACTAATAGAGTCGATTCGTGAAGTTAAATTGTCTATTGATTTTGCAAACCACCATCCTTCTAATATTTCAAGAAAAGCATCTAAAGAACTAGGGTACGTTGAATAAATAAGTTCTTTTTTTATTTTATCATTAATTTCGGTTATTCCGATTGAATTATCTAAAATCCTAATTCGTTTAATTAAACTTTTTTTATTATCAACAGATAAACTTTGATATGCTAAATATGCTTTTGCATTAGTTTTGTTTGAAGATTCTGTTGAAATTTTATCTAGACTTTTAATTATTTCTAAAATTTCACTGTCTAAGGATATATTAGATTTGAATTTATAAAGCAAACTTGAAGTAGGAATCTCTTCAGTAGTAATTAAATTGAAAATTGTAGTTTCTAAGTCAATTAAGTCATTGTTTATATGCTCAGACCATATTCTTATTGTTTTCCAAAAGTCTACGCTGGCATCAGTTAAATTCGCCTTGTTTTTAATATGTAATTTGGTTTGTAATAGTTGTAAAGTATTCACATCCTCAATTTCAATGTCATCTAGATTTTCAATTCTGATCTTTGGGTTGTCAAGTTCTTTAGAGTATGTAAGTAAAATTAGTAAAGCATATTTAATTTGGTAGAAGTAACCCAAAGATGGTTCTCTCGCAGAAAAGTCAGTAATTGTTTTTATCATATATCTTAATTTTATTTAGGAGATTTTTTCTGCAATGTTATATAACTCGAAAATAAGCTTAACAAACATTCCCAACCCCAACAATCCAGCGGAATTAAAAAAGTTCCATCTAACCTCATTCATCCCTCAAATATATTAAAATAATCTTACAAATTGTGTTTAAAAAAAACGACTTTGTAAAAATTATCCGCCTCAAATAGCCCCGATAGCAGCGAAAATCCTTTGCGGTGGCGGCAGCCAAAAGCAAAAATTGCAGCGCATAGCGGGAGTATACGGCTGCTGAAAACTGTTGGTTTACTCCAAAAAAAAAGCCGCCCCAATTGGGACAGCTTTTATGTGGTAAGATTCCGAAGCAAGTTCGGAATAAGCGCTTCATACCATTTTAGGTTATAAAATGGGTTGACTGCTTATTTAATCAGCTCGAAACTTCTTTTTACAAATGCGGTTAAGGCTTCGCCTTTTAGCAAGTTTTGAGATAGTTTAGCTAAGTCTAGCGCTTGTTTTACTAGGCTTTCTTGAGCGTCTTTGTCTTTGTTGTTTAGGATGCTGCTGGCCAATTCAGAGTTCGTGTTTACTACTAAATTGTACATTTCAGGCATGTTGCCCATCCCGAACATTCCGCCGCCACCGGTTTGGCTCATTTCTTTCATACGGCGCATGAATTCTGGCTGTGTGATGATAAATGGTGCCGAGTTGCTGTCTAGCGCCTCTAGTTGTACGCTGTACGTTTGTTTTGGTACAATGGTTTCTAGAACGGTTTTTAGGCTGGTTTGTTCCTCATCTGAAAGTTTTGAAATGGTAGTTTCGTCTTTCTTGATCAAATTGTCAATATGGTCTGAGTCTACACGTACAAAAGTCAGGTTGCTGTTGTCGCCTTCAATTTTCTGGATTAAGTGCGAGATAATTGGAGAGTCTAGCAACAATACTTCGTATCCTTTGTCTTTGGCTGTAGCAATGTAAGAGTGCTGCGCATCTTTGTTTCCTGCGTACAAGATCACCAGTTTGCCATCTTTATCGGTTTGTGTAGCAGCTAGTTTTTCTTTTAATTCTTCGAGCGTGTGGAATTTGCCATCTACGGTTGGGTAAAGTACAAAGGCTCCTGCTTTTTCGTAAAACTTGTCTTCGGATAACATTCCGTATTCCAAGACAATTTTAATGTCGTTCCATTTTTGTTCAAAATCTTCACGGTTTTCTGTGAACAATGATTTTAATTTATCGGCAACTTTACGCGTGATGTAATTAGAGATTTTTTTAACGGCAGCATCAGCTTGCAATCCTGAACGAGATACGTTCAACGGAATGTCTGGCGAGTCTACCACACCTTTTAACATCATTAAAAATTCAGGTACAATTCCTTCTACGTTATCGGTAACATAAACTTGGTTTTGGTACAACTGAATTTTGTCTTTCTGAATTTGCAAATCAGATCCTAGTTTTGGGAAATACAAAATACCAGTTAAGTTGAACGGGTAATCTACATTTAAATGAATGTGGAATAACGGTTCGTCAAACTGCATTGGGTACAACTCGTGGTAGAAGGTTTTATAATCCTCAGCAGCCAATTCAGTAGGTTGTTTGGTCCAAGCTGGATTTGGGTTGTTGATGATGTTGTCTACGGTAATTGTTTCGGCAACGGCATCTTCTGGAGCGTCTTCTGCCTTCGGCAATGTTTGTGTTTTAGTTCCAAATTTAATTGGAATAGGCATGAATTTGTTGTACTTGTTCAACAATTCTTTGATTTTGGCGTCTTCTAAAAATTCTAAAGAATCTTCAGCAACGTGCAAAATAATTTCAGTACCGCGTGTAGTTTTATCAGCTGGTTCTAAAGTGAATTCTGGGCTACCATCACAAGTCCAGTGTGCAGCAGGCTCGTCTTTGAATGATTTGGTTATGATTTCTACTTTCTCGGCTACCATAAAAGCAGAGTAAAAACCAAGACCAAAATGTCCGATAATTCCAGAATCTTTAGCAGAATCTTTGTACTTGTCTAAGAACTCTTCGGCTCCTGAAAAAGCAACTTGATTGATGTATTTTTCAACCTCATCAGCAGTCATTCCTAAACCTTGATCGATGATGTGGATTTTCTTTCCTTCTTTATCAATTTTTACCTCGATCATTGGGTTGCCATATTCTACTTTGGCCTCGCCAATACTGATCAGATGCTTTAATTTTAAAGTGGCATCGGTGCCGTTCGAAATTAATTCTCTCAAGAAAATTTCGTGGTCGCTGTATAAAAATTTCTTGATTAAGGGAAAGATGTTTTCTACTGAAACATTAATTTTACCTGTTGTCATATTTTTTAAAGTTTAAAATTAAATTTTGTATCAAATAGCTTTCAAATAGAGTACCAATTGTAAATAGAGTGACAAAATGTCGGACTTGGGAATTATGATACAAAAATTAGAAATTCTGAAACATATTACAGGCATTGCTTCTTATCTTTGTACGAGTATTAATCCATCAAAATATTTAAAATGAAAAAAATTATTTCGATATGCTTACTGTCTGTTTTGATGTTTGCATGTAAATCAACTTCAGCCACAAGTACAAAAACCGATAGAAAATCACAAGTAGCCATTAAAGGTGACTGGGTTATTAGTTCTGTAACCTATCCGGGATCTCAATATGTAAAAGTGAACTCTTTTCAATTAGCAGACTCAGAGTGTTTTGTGGGAAGTACTTGGAAATTTGTTTCGAACAATAACAAAGGAACAATGGCTTTGACAAAAGCGAATTGTGTTGCTTTTAGCTCTCCAATTACTTGGTTTGTAAACGATCAAGGTCAGTTTGTTTTAAAAGTTCTTGATGCTGGTATTAAAGCAAAAAAAGTTAGAGACGGTTATATTTTAGGACTTGCTAATCAAACCGAAACTTCATTTCAATTGGTAGATCGAGTTGATGTAGCCGGAAAAATGACTGATGTAGTATACCAATTTCAAAAAGCAAACTAAAAAAATAAAAATATGAAAAAGATTTCAGTAGTTGCAATGGCAACAATAATGGTTATAGGTTCAATATTTACAAGCTGTGAGGCTGTAAAAAATACCAATCAAAAACAACGTGGTGCAGGTATTGGTGCCGTAGCAGGAGCAGTAATTGGTGGTGTTTTGGGTAACAATCTAGGTAAAGGTGGAAAAGGCGCAATGGGTGCTGTTTTAGGTGGTGTTATTGGTGGAGTTGCCGGTGGTGCTATTGGTAATAAAATGGACAAACAAGCCCGCGAAATTGATGCTGTACTTCCAGGTGCTGAGGTAGTGCGTGTAGGAGAAGGAATTAAATTAGTATTGAATGAAAATGCAGTGCGTTTTGATACCAACAAATCTACTTTGACTGCTGCTGCAAAAGCAAACCTTGATAAATTAGTTCCTGTTTTTGGAGAATATCCAGATACTAACATCACAATTTATGGTTACACAGACAGTACAGGTCCAGCAGATTATAATTTGAAACTTTCAGGCGATAGAGCAGCCTCAGTACGTAATTATTTGGCAAGCAAAGGAGTATCGTCTTCTCGTTTTCAAGTAACTGGTTTGGGGATCGCTGATCCAATCGCTTCTAACGAAACAGTGGAAGGCAGAAGCCAAAACCGTCGTGTAGAATTTGCAATCACAGCCAACGAAAAAATGATTAAAGACGCTGAAGCTGAAGTTAAAAAATAAGCTAAAACTACATTAATAACAAGAGCTGTTTCTTTCCAGAAGCAGCTTTTTTTGTGTTCAAAATTGTTTTAAAGATTGTAAATTTGCGCTTTAATTTTTGATGATGCTAGAAATAAAAAACATACACTTTTCCTATAGTGACACTCCGGTGATTAAGGACATCAGTTTTACGGTAGAGAAAGGACAAAATATAGCCATTATTGGCGAAAGTGGTTGCGGAAAAAGTACGTTGCTAAAACTCATCTACGGCTTACTTGACCTCAACGAAGGCAGTATTAGCAACGATGAAAAACCTATTCTTGGCCCTAAATACAACCTTATTCCGGGAGTAGATTACATTAAATACTTGGCGCAAGATTTCGACTTAATGCCGTACACCACCGTTGAGGAAAATGTAGGTAAGTTTTTGTCGAGCGCTTTTTTACCCCTAAAAAGACTTCGTATTCAAGAACTGCTTGAAATGGTCGAAATGACCGAATTTGCCAAAGTAAAAGCCAAAGACCTGAGTGGTGGTCAGCAGCAGCGTGTGGCCTTAGCCAAAGCGTTGGCTCTCGAGCCTGAAATTTTATTGCTTGACGAACCGTTTAGTCACATTGATAATTTCAGGAAAAATGCCTTACGCCGTAACTTGTTTGCCTACTTAAAGAAAAAAAAGATTACCTGCATCATTGCCACGCACGATAGCGTAGATGCCTTGTCATTTGCTGATGAAACCATCGTGTTGCAAAAAGGCGAAGTAGTGGTAAAAGGACCTTCAAAAACAGTTTATGAAGTACCGCCAACCAAATATGTAGCTTCGCTTTTTGGTGAAGTTAATGAGTTCATGCTCTCGCAAATTATAGATATTGACCCCGCGGACGACGAGTATTTACTGCTCTATCCGCACCAATTAAAAGTTGTTGATAATTCAAAAATGACTGCGATCGTCAAACAATGTTACTACCGCGGCGGCCATTTTTTAGTAAAAGCAGCCTTTGATCGCAGAGCTATTTTCTTTGAGCACGACACGGAGTTAGACTTTAATCAAGAAGTACGCTTGATGCTAGCCTAAAAAATCAAGATCGAAAATGTAAAAAAATGCCCCAAAAAGTCAAGCGCAATTTGGGGCATTTTTTATGCAGAAAAGTTAAAAACGCTTTCGTTTCAGCTAAGGATTATGTTTTTTGGTACTGCTTTTTTTTAGGGAGCAGTTGTTTATAGCCTCGCACACGACTTGTCCCGCTGTTCGTTATATCTTGCTGGCAATCCCGATGTTTCGGGATTCGCCCAGCAAGGATGCCACTTCCATCGGGGCTCGAGAGCACGTTTTGTTTTAAGAACTTGATCACCAATAACTTCTCGATACAATTTTGCACCGTAAAGCTGCCGCATTACGTTTCAAAATCACTCGAAGTGACGTTTGAAATTCCTTAAAATTTATCAGTTTTTTTGTGGTTCATTACGAATCGTCAAGTTAAGAAATTCGTCAGTTCGAGTTGAGTAGCAATTTGCGCTAGAAAATTGGTAGGAAGTATCGAGAACTCTTTAAAAACAAAACTTCTCGATACAATTTTTAATCGTAAAGCTATCGCATTACTATTTAAAATCACTCGAAGTGACGCGAATCAAACACACTAGTTTGTTATTCCGAATAGTCAAGGTAAGAAATTCGTCAGTTCGAGTTGAGTAGCAATTTGCGCTAGAAAATTGCTACGAAGTATCGAGAACACTTTTTAACCAAAAACTTCTCGATACAATTTTCAATCGTAAAGCTGTCGCATTACCATTCAAAATCACTCGAAGTGACGGAAGTTCTGTTTTCACAAAAAAACCAGCCCGAAATCAGATTGATTCAGGGCTGGTTTAATGTATCTAGCTTTACAACAGAAAAGTTTTTAGTTTTTCAAATGTTTTTCTAAAAACTGATCTTGTTCCCAAAGCAAGTGCAAAATATTCTCTTTGGCTACATATCCGTGCGCTTCTTTTGGTAAAATCACCATACGTGCTGGGCCACCCAATCCTTTTAGGGCTTGAAAATAACGCTCTGTTTGCAAGGTAAACGTTCCCGGATTGTTATCCGCTTCACCGTGTACCAATAACATAGGTGTTTTCATTTTGCCAGCGTTCATAAAGGGAGACATCGCTGTGTACACTTCTGGACTTTCCCAGTAATTGCGTTGCTCACTCTGAAAACCAAACGGAGTTAAAGTTCTGTTGTAAGCACCACTGCGGGCAATGCCACACGCAAATAAATTAGAATGTGTAAGTAAATTAGCTGTCATAAACGCTCCGTACGAGTGTCCGCCCACAGCTACTTTTTTACGGTCAATGTATCCTAAAGCATCAACAGCATTAATAGCTGCCTCAGCATTGTCAACCAATTGCGTTATGAAATTATCATTTGGCTCCGTCGTTCCTTCACCAATAATAGGGAAGGCCGCATCATCAAGTACCACATAACCTTTAGTTACCCAATACACAAACGAACCATAACTTGGGAAAGTGAATTCATTTGGGTTTTGTGTACTTTGTCCCGCTGAGTTTTTGTCTTTGTATTCTGCTGGATACGCCCAAATCAACAATGGCATTTTTTCTTTTTTAGCCTTGTCGTAACCTACTGGCAAATACAAAGTTCCTGATAATTCAACACCGTCTTTACGTTTGTATTTAATCACTTCTTTACTCACATTTTTAATACTTTCAAACGGATTTTTGAATGATGTAATTGGTGTCAGTTTGTTTTTTTGGTAAATGTTGCGCAAGTAATAGTTTGGATACTCGTTTTTAGATTGAATTTGTACCAAAACGGTTCCTTTCTTGAAATCTTCAATTTCGATAACATCTTCTTTTTTATCTATGTAAGTCGATGTGTACAAGCGCTTGCTTTGCAATGTTTTTAAATCGAACTCACTAATAAAAGGAAATTGTCCGTTCTTCGTAAAACCAGCACCAATTAAGAACGCTTTGTTGTTTTCTAAAGCAAGTACATATCTGTTGAATTCATTTTTGCGCGTTTCAAAATTTCCTGGATCAGCATACACGTCTTGCGAATTGCGGTCAAAAATTACTTTTGGTGCTTGCTTTGGCTGAGATGGGTTAAAAAGATAAGTTTTAGTATTACGCGTATCGTACCATTCGTCCATTAAAATAGCAACGTTTTCATTACCCCACATGATGCCGCTAAAACGTTGAGGTGTTTTTACAAGCGATTTTGCTGGAGTTGAAAAAGGTGCATTCCAAGTAAATACCTCATCTCTAAATTCCACTTTGTTGGCAGGATCACCAGCGTCAAGTGCTTCAACATACATCAATGTAGCAGCTTGATCGGCTCTCCATGTCATGTTGCGTTTGCCTTTGCGCACGGCCATAAAACCTTTCGGAATAATTTCAGTCAACGGAACTTCGTTTACTGTTTTTACCTCGTTACCGTCTTTATCATATACCACTGATTTTGATGGGAAACGACTTAAAGGAACAATGTAAGAAAACGGTTTTTGAATGGTGGTAAGCATCAAGTAATTGCCATCAGGCGAAAAGCTTTCTCCGGCGTACATAGCTGCTTTTTTAAACAAAGTTGCTGTTCCGTCTAAACTAACTTTGTACAACTCAGAGGTCATGATGTTTTCAAAATTGATCTCATCATTGGCGTTTTTCAACATGTCAGGATACGTTCTGTTTTGCGATTTCGATCCATCGGCATTCGAAATAATAGGACCAGCAGGCAAGTCTTTCTTTGCATCCAAAAGTGCGGGTCTGTTTTGAGGTAACATTTTAACCAAAATAGTGGCATTGTCTTTCAACCAGCTAAACGGATTGCCAATATTAGCATTAACACGAGCTTCAGTAAGTCGAGTCGCTTTTGCCGTAACAACATCAATAACCCAAAGTTCAACACCCGTTGCGGTGGTATTTGAAAACGAAATTTTACTGTCGTTTGGCGACCAAGCAATGTTACTTATTTTAGCATTTGCTGGTAAACCTGCTACTTGCATTTCGTTGCTATCTTTTACTTTTCGCAGTTTTAAGTTGTTCACGTAAGTAACGGAGCTTGAAATATTCGTCACCGGATTGATACGCAAACCGCCCAAGCGCAGTTCATCTTGATTCAAATCATCTAGCGTTTTGTAGGTGCTGCGATAGGAAAGGAGTAGGTATTCTTTTTTGGTATCCATCGATACGGATGGAGCGCGTTCGTAATCGGCCAATTCGAGTATCGATGCCGATGGTTTTTGATAGCTAAGATTTTCTTGCGCAAAAGCCGAAATGCTCAGTCCAAGCGCAATAAATAGCGAGATTTTAAATTTCATACTTGATAATCATTTTAAATTAGAGTTAGTCTTGTTGTATTACAAGTCTAAAATACCGCAAACTTGTTACATTTGAAAAAATTAAAACACTTTTAACTTTTGCCAACCTACTCAGGATACCCATTTTAGCTCCAAATTGGATTACAGCACCCTTTTTTTATTTAATTTGGACTTGTAAAGCCCCGTAAATGGCTAGAAACTGGTTATTTGGTAAAAAAGTAGTAATTTAGTAGCCCTAGTTTTAAGGTATGTTTTAAATTTGCAAACTGATTTTAATAAAATAACAATTATATGTATCATTCAAAAATAGCAGGATTGGGTTATTACGTTCCTGAAAATGTAGTAACAAATGACGATTTATCCAAAATCATGGATACCAATGATGAGTGGATTCAAGAGCGAACTGGAATTCAAGAACGCCGCCACATCATCAGAGGAGAAGATACAACAACCTCAATGGGTGTAAAAGCTGCCGAGATAGCAATAGAACGCGCGGGTGTTGCCAAAGAAGATATTGACTTTGTAGTTTTTGCTACGCTAAGCCCTGATTACTATTTTCCAGGACCTGGAGTTTTGGTACAAAGAGATTTGGGATTAAGAACCGTAGGTGCATTAGATGTGCGCAACCAATGTTCTGGTTTTGTTTACGCTTTATCAGTAGCTGATCAATACATCAAAACGGGTATGTATAAAAACATTCTTGTTATTGGTTCAGAGGTACATTCTACAGGTTTAGACATGACTACACGTGGACGTGGCGTTTCGGTAATTTTTGGTGATGGAGCAGGAGCTGCTGTTTTGAGTAGAGAAGAAGATATTACCAAAGGAATTTTATCAACGCACTTGCATTCAGAAGGGCAACATGCCGAAGAATTAATTGTAAAAGCACCAGGAATGGGTGGCCGTTGGGTAACTGATATTTTAGAAGCCAACGATCCAGATGACGAAAGTTATTTCCCGTACATGAACGGACAATTTGTATTTAAAAATGCTGTAGTTCGTTTTAGCGAAGTGATTAATGAAGGATTGCAAGCAAATAATTTGCAAGTTTCTGATATTGATATGTTGATTCCACACCAAGCCAACTTGAGAATTAGTCAATTCATCCAAAAGAAATTTGACTTAACAGACGATCAAGTGTACAACAACATTCAAAAATACGGAAATACTACTGCAGCCTCTATTCCGATTGCTTTAACTGAAGCATGGGAAAAAGGAAAAATCAAATCAGGTGATACTGTGGTTTTAGCAGCATTTGGTAGTGGTTTTACTTGGGCTAGTGCGATTATTAAATGGTAGTATTTTGATATTTGACATTTTTTTGGTTTGACCGATAAAAGCAAAATAGTAATGAACCTACACTTTTATTGTGTAGGTTTTTTTATATCCATCTGAAACTATATCTTTACTTCTAGATCTAACACCAAAAAAGCATTTTATGGCTAATCGTCGAGACTTTTTGAAAACGGCTGCTATGGCTACTGCCGCGGCTGCATTACCTTCTTTGGCAGATGAAATTGTATCTCAAAAAGAGTCGTTTTCAATAAAAGGAACAAAACCTATTGTACTTTCTACCTGGAATTTTGGTTTGCAAGCCAATGTTGCTGCTTGGGAAGTACTTAAAAATAATGGCAAAGCGCTTGATGCCGTTGAAGCAGGTGTGAAAATCCCAGAAGGCGATCCAACCGAGCGCAGTGTAGGTTATGGTGGAAGACCCGATCGGGACGGTCGTGTGACTCTTGATGCTTGTATTATGGATGAAAATTCGAATATTGGTTCAGTTGGTTGCCTCGAACACATCAAGCATCCTATTTCTGTAGCACGTGCCGTAATGGAAAAATCGCCTCATGTGATGCTTGTTGGCGATGGCGCACTGCAATTTGCCTTATCGCAAGGATTTGAAAAAGAAAATTTGTTGGTTGCCGATTCAGAGCGGGAATGGAAGGAATGGCTTAAAACAAGTGAGTACAAACCTATTGCCAATATTGAAAATCACGATACGATTGGGATGATAGCGCTTGACGCAAATGGCGATTTGTCCGGCGCTTGCACAACAAGCGGAATGGCTTTTAAAATGCACGGCCGTTTGGGAGATTCACCAATCATTGGAGCTGGTTTATATGTGGACAATGAAATTGGAGCGGCAACGGCAACAGGTCATGGAGAAGAGGTAATTCGTATTACAGGCTCACACTTGGTGGTTGAGTTGATGCGTCAAGGGAAATCTCCGCAAAAAGCTTGCGAAGAGGCAGTAGCTCGCATTGTCAATTTGAGTAAAAAGCGTAACAAAGATTTAAATGATATTCAAGTAGGTTTTATTGCCTTAAATAAAAAAGGTGAATTTGGTAGTTATTGTTTGCAAGGTGGTTTTAATTACGCCGTGCATGACGCAACGGGAAATCGTTTGATTGATCCGCCTTATTTTTTAAAGTAATCTGAAAAATAAAAATGAGAGTTAGCTTGAAACGGTTTAAGTGCTCCTTGAAAAATCATAAAATCAAAAACCCGAAGTTGGCAAACTCCGGGTTTTCTTTTTGATAATTAACTACTAAAATCAATGCTAATTCGTTATGAAACTGCATTTGTTATAATTGTAAAGCCAGTTTATTTAATAATGTGGACGTAACTTTATAATTACATATACACATAAGACTACTTGTTGATGGGTTTGTTACATATTATGTCAACTTTTATTTGATTTTTATTTTTTGCTTCGTTGAAGTTAGCATTTACCTTTTCAATGAAAAATGAGATTTGTATTCTTTTTGGACGTTATCTTCAATATAAGAAATTGTAAACCAATAGTCATCGGCTGGCATTGGATTTCCGTTGTAAGTACCGTCCCAACCGTTGCCATTAGGGTCGAGTGTTTTTAAAAGTTTTCCGTAGCGATCAAAAATATAAAGATTTAGGATTCCTTCCCGTGGTATTCCGCTGATGTTCCAGGTGTCGTTATAACCGTCGTTATTCGGTGTAAAGAACTTTGGACTAGAAATTAATCTGATAAAAATAGGAGCGGTAACCAAGCCACAATTGTTTTCTAAAATGGTAATTTCGTGTCGGCCGCTTGATACATTTGTAAAAACAGGGCTATCTTGATAAGGTCCGCCGTCAAGCGAATATGAAAAAACACTTTCACTTCCAACTAATATGCTCGGGATAATTGTTATTGTTTGATTATCAGTAAACCAACTACTAGTTGTGTAGGTGATAGCCGTTGGTAACGCAGAGGCAACAACTTCAAAAGGCACAGGTCCTGACGAACACCCAAAAATAGCAAGATTGATTACATTTAACGTGTAATTTCCTGGGCGGTTTGTGCTAAAGCTGGAAGATGTACCTACAAGGGTTCCAGTTTCGTCGCGCCATTCAAAGTCGTATTGAGGTGCCGAAAAGCCACTTTCTATTACGGCATTGGTAGTGGTTCCGTTTGCAGTATCGATGCATATTGATGGTACTGTTAAAGTAGGTCGCGGGCTATCTGTTATTGTAATTGCAAATGGTTGTTCCGCAGGGCATAGCACAGTTGCTGTGGTACCTGATTCGCCATAGGCATAAATTGTTGTTGAGCTAGTAATTACATCTCCGGGGAAAAATTCAGTATTGGTTGTACTTGGTCCACCTGAATTGCGAAAATATCGCGTCACCTGAGAAGGATATGCGGGTAATGCATACGATTCACAGCGGGTAACCGGAGAAATCGGGGCAATTGCAGGTGTGTTGTAAATTGTAACTGTAAAAGCATCTTCGTCTGTACAATTTACTCGATTGTTATTTTCAACAAAAACATAAAATGTACTTGTGGTGGTGACAGGATTGTAATGAGGTGTCAGTAGAACGCCTGTACCATTCGGACCGTTGGGTGCTGTGTAATAACTTCCCATACCTACTATTGGTGGCAAATTATAACTGTTACATGCAAATTGATCGTCAATTTCGTTAACAAAAGTCACTAAAATATCAATGCTGTATTCAGAAACGCAAGTATTAGGACTGATTGCTGATGCATAAACATAAATCGTACGAGAAGAATCGATAACTGTACCAGCTGGCAACACTGGATTATTGCTTGATGGTCCGCCAGAAAAGGCATAGTATTCCCCGTTTGTTAGATCGTCTAGAATGTAAGGTTGTCCACAGCGAATTACTTCAGTTGGTTTTGCATCAACAGGAGGTGAACTGTTTATTGTTACAAAAAAATCTTCTTCTACAAAACAAGTTCCACTTGGAGCCCTGTCATAAAAATAGATTCGTTGTGATGTAATAATTGGTGACCCAACAGCAAGTAATTGCCCAGTTCCTAATGAGCCTGTGTAGTAGTTTCCAGCATGCGGCACGGCTGGTAAAAAATAGACATCACATTGAGGCGCAGTATCTGGGAAATTTGGTAATGGTTCGATATTAATTGTGATAGTGAAATTTAAAATATCGGTACAATTTTGTCCGGCAACATAGAACCATAAAGTAGTTGTCGTATTAATTAGAGTACCTGCAGGGATTACTGATCCGTTTCCTGCAGCGGCTGTTCTATATTCGCCTACTGTTAGTGCTGGAAGAAGGTAGGAAGAACATGAGTCAACATCTGTAGGAGGGCTAATGCTCGGAAGGCCAATAAAAATTTCAAACGATTCTTCTGAGACGCAGTTTACTGGTAAGGTTAAACTTTCTTTGTACGCGTATATCCGAGTGGTACTTGTAATGATTGTGCCAGGCAAAACTATAAAACCTGTTTTGTTGCTTCCGGTATAATATGTAGCTCCATTAGTATCAATAGGCATTATGTAGCTTGAGCAGGCAAATTGATTGGCATAGGTTGGCAGTGGTGTAAAAGGAATAATCGTTATTGTGAATTGTCGCTCCACAGTGCAATTAGGAGTACTGATCGTATCTTCGAACCAAACGTAAATTGTATTGTTTCCTCCCTTATTGATGATAGTTCCTCCAGGTAAATTCACGTTTCCAGCGGTAGTTGGTCCTCCACTTTGCGCATAATAAGTAGCATAAGGTAATTCAGGCAATTGGTATTGTGTGCAATAAGTGCCTGAAGGTGGAGTAATATCATCCAAATCGGCTATTGTAATATTAAAAGGGTCTTGATTTGTGCAAAGAGCCGACTGATTGTAAACGTATAAATTTCTCGTTGTTGTGCTAATTGTATTTCCTGGAAAAAGTTGAGTGCCGGTTCCGTTAGGCCCTGTCCAATATTGTGCACCGGGACTACTCAAGTTGGGTAATGCGTATGCAGTACAAACAATAACATCAGGCAGAATGTCGATAGATGGTAAAGGATCTACAACTAGTTGAAAACTGGTTGTCACAAAGCAATTATTTTCGGAAATATTTTGTAATCGGACCCAAATAGTGGCTGTTGCACTCAAAAGTTGATAACCCATTCCTAGAACAATTACATCTGTATTGTTGTTGGCTCCTGCTGATGAGGAATGAAAACTGATTCGATTATACGTTGTATCTTGTGTGCCGATGATGTCAGCAATCGCAGCTGATAAATTGAATATAGCGCTCAATGGAGATTCAAATGAATTTCTTGCGCACAAGTTTAATGAAACAGGTTGTGCAGCAATTTGAGGAGAATCTACAATTTGAAGTTGAAACGATCTTACCTCAAAGCATAGCGTTGTTGGGTTTTGAACACGTGCATAAAGTGCTATTCCATTTTGCGAGCTTGAAATAGTTTGACTTGTAGTAAGTGCTCCAGTGTTGGCCTCCGCTTCAGCTTGTGATGAGTGATAAGAGATTATGGTTGATGTAGGCAAGTCATCGCTGGCTCCGGATGCGCTGTTTTCTTGATTGATTCCTGCTAGGATTATGGTACTCATTTGTGTCAAGTCAAAAGTATAATTACTTGCACCGGTATCGCAGCTGTATAGATTTGGCAAAACAGGTAAAATTCCAACTTGCGGATAAATTTCTACCAGAATATCATCGGTCACAGCCACACAACCAGGCTCTTGGTAGGTTACAGTATAACGATGTATTCCTGGTCCAATAGTAGGATTTAAATTATTTAAGTCTAATGTTTCTCCCGTTTGCGCAGGCGAAATTGCTACACCTTCTTTGCTCCAAGAAAATGTGGTGCCTGCTGCCAAACCTGCTGCAGATAAAATAGGCAAAGTACTTCCTGGACAAAATGCCCTATTATTGGCAATTGTATAATCTAAACCTAAAACATCTTGACCAATATTAAAACTATTGGCTTGTAAAAAGATAGCTGAGTCGTAACCCGTATTGGCCCCGCCATCTGCAATGACAATTTTAATACGGTACACGTGATTAATATCCAGTGCTGTTGCAGAGGCAAGCATAGGGATGGTTTGGCCGTTAAAGTTTATTGCTGGTCCAAAGCCACTGCCGTTAAATGCACCAAAATAGTTAGCATTTGCTGAAGGACAATTGGGGTTATATGTCATGTCTCTGATAGTTTCAACAGATACAGGAATAGTGGTATTTGGAATTACCGCTAAGTTTTGCGCAGCCCCACCAGCAGTAAGATCCTCGAGCAAAAACGCAAATGCATCCGAAAAGTTACATTGCGAGGTTCCATATTCTTCAGAGGCAAATAAAAATGAAAAATTGAAATTACTTGTTTTTGGTTGAAAATCGAATTGAATAAAACTCGCATTGATTGAGTTTATGGAAACTCCTGATTGGGAAAGAAGAATTGATTCAAGACTAGTATCACCAGCCCATGCGGTAGTGCCATCGCTCAAAATGGTGTTATTGGGTCCAGGAATTCTGTTGACATCTCCCGTTGATAAAACTACACCACTCGCAAATGGGAAATTGGGATTGCTGTTCTCGAAATAACCAATACCATTGCTCGATCCAAATGAAGTTCCGGTACGGAATTGGATATTAGTTCCGGTAACACAAGGAGAGTTGATTAGCACTTGGTTAACTAATTGTTCTGTACTGTAGGTAGTTGTATTAATACTAACGGATTGACAATAAAGCTGGTAGGTTGACAAGAGCGAAATGAAAATAAGTAATTTTTTCATATCTAAGTTTGTTGTGTTTGTTACTCAAAAATAATCAAATTAGCTGAATTAACCTCTTTTCAATTGGTTTTGTTCGTAGGCTGGTTTCTGTAAACTATTTTTCAGACTTACAATTCCTATAAATATATCATCAAGCAATTTCGAGTTTCCGGCATTATACCTATCTTTGCACACTTAAATAAACACTTAAAATGTCATTACAACAAATTCTTACGCCGTCTATACAAAAAGCTGTCCAAGCTTTATTTGAAGTTACAATCGATAAAGTTGAATTTCAAAGTACTCGGAAAGAATTTGAAGGCGATATTACAATGGTTATTTTTCCTTTACTAAAAGTTTTAAAAGGTGCTCCAGGCGCTTCTAATCCAGTAGAGTTAGGAACAAAAATAGGTGATTATCTTGTAGAAAATCTGCCAGAAGTAAGCCGTTTTAATGTAGTGTCAGGCTTCTTGAATATTGTGATTTCGGATAATTACTATCTTGATTTTTTCAGCAGTATCAAAGACAATCCATCTTATGGTTTTGTTTCTCCAACTGCTGATGCGACTGCAGTAATGGTTGAATATTCGTCGCCAAACACTAACAAACCTTTACATTTAGGGCACGTTCGTAATAATTTGTTAGGATATTCTGTAGCCGAAATCATTAAAGCATCTGGTAAAAAAGTTTACAAAACCCAAATCATCAACGACAGAGGAATTCATATCTGTAAATCGATGATTGCTTGGCAAAAATTTGGTAATGATCAAACTCCTGAATCAACTGGTTTAAAAGGAGATAAATTAGTTGGAAACTATTACGTTGCTTTTGATAAAGCGTATAAAGAAGAAATTACACAACTAATGAACGCGGGTAAAACCGAAGAAGAAGCTAAAAAACAAGCTCCAATTATGCTCGAAGCTCAAGAAATGCTTCAAAAATGGGAAGCTGGTGATGCTGAGGTGAAGGCACTTTGGGCTAAAATGAATCAATGGGTTTACGATGGTTTTGCCATTACATACAAAAATCTAGGAGTTGATTTTGATCGTTACTACTATGAAAGTGATACCTATTTATTAGGGAAAGATGTAGTTCAAATTGGGTTAGAAAAAGGAATCTTCGAAAAAGATCCTGACGGTTCTGTTTGGATTGACTTAACAGATGAAGGTCTTGATCGTAAAATTGTGTTGCGTTCAGATGGTACTGCTGTGTATATGACTCAGGATATTGGTACTGCAATTCAACGTGTAAAAGACATGCAAGATGTAGGCGGAATGGTTTACACTGTAGGGAATGAGCAAGATTACCATTTTAAGGTGTTGTTTTTGATTTTGAAAAAATTAGGCTTTGAATGGGCTAAAAATTTATATCATTTGTCATACGGAATGGTAGATTTACCATCAGGAAAGATGAAATCTCGTGAGGGAACTGTAGTTGATGCCGATGATTTGATGCAAGAAATGACAAACACCGCTCAAAAAATTGCTGAAGATTTAGGGAAATTAGAAGCCTATTCTGACGAGGAAAAAGCGAAATTGTATAGCACCATTGGTTTAGGTGCTTTGAAATACTATATTTTAAAAGTTGATCCAAAGAAACGAATTCTTTTTAATCCAGAAGAGTCTGTTGATTTTGCTGGAAACACAGGACCGTTTATTCAATATACTTATGCTCGTATTCAATCGATTATTCGTAAAGCGACCTTTGATTATTCAAATAAAGTTTCATTAGATTCATTGCATGAAAAAGAAAAAGAATTGGTAAAACAATTGGAGTTGTTTCCTGAAGTGATACAAAATGCGGCTCAGCATCACAGTCCGGCATTGTTAGCCAATTATACTTATGACTTAGTTCGCGAGTACAATTCGTTCTACCAAGCAGTGCCTATTTTAGGTGAAGAAGATTTAGAAAAGAAAAAATTTAGAGTACAACTATCTAAAAAAGTGGCCGATACTATTGCGGCATCTTTTAAATTACTGGGGATTAATGTTCCTGAGAGAATGTAAAATAAAGATCCAAAACGACTGCTTTCTGCGGTCGTTTTTTTGTTTTCAAAAAGCGTAAAAAGCCTTACCAATAATGTAAAGTTCTAATTGCCTAATTTCCTAATTAGTTTATCTTTGCATTTCAAAATAAATCAATACTATGTTCGATAATTTAAGCGATAAACTAGATAAAGCCTTTCACATACTTAAAGGTCACGGAAAAATTACCGAAGTAAACGTAGCCGACACTTTGAAAGAAGTGCGCCGTGCGTTACTTGATGCCGATGTTAATTTTAAAATTGCAAAGGATTTTACCACCAAAGTAAAAGAAAAAGCTATTGGTCAAGATGTATTAACTACGCTTCAGCCAGGTCAATTATTGGTGAAATTGGTTAAAGATGAATTAACTGAATTAATGGGTGGCGATGTGGCCGGAATTAATTTATCAGGTAATCCATCTGTTATTTTGATGTCAGGTTTGCAAGGATCCGGAAAAACAACTTTTTCAGGAAAATTAGCCAATTACCTTTTAACTAAAAAGAACAAAAAACCACTTTTGGTTGCCTGTGATATTTACCGTCCTGCGGCGATTCAGCAATTGTACGTTGTTGGAGATTCTATCGGTGTTGAGGTATATTCAGAACCAGAAAATAAAAACCCCGTTGAAATTGCTCAAAACGCAATAAAACATGCTAAAGCAAATGGGTTTAATGTTGTCATTGTCGATACCGCTGGTCGTTTGGCTGTGGATGAAGAGATGATGAACGAAATTGAGCGCGTACACAAAGCCATTCAACCACAAGAAACTTTGTTCGTTGTTGATGCTATGACGGGTCAAGATGCCGTAAATACTGCAAAAGCCTTTAACGACAGATTGAATTTTGATGGTGTTATTTTAACAAAATTAGATGGTGATACTCGTGGTGGAGCAGCGCTTTCTATCAAAACAATTGTAAACAAGCCAATCAAATTTGTAGGTACAGGTGAAAAAATGGAAGCAATTGATGTTTTCTATCCTGTGCGTATGGCCGAGAGAATCTTGGGTATGGGTGACGTAGTTTCCCTTGTTGAACGTGCACAAGAGCAGTTTGACGAAGAGGAAGCGCGCAAAATTCAAAAGAAAATTGCCAAAAATGAATTTGGTTTTGATGATTTCTTATCTCAAATTCAGCAAGTAAAGAAAATGGGTAATATGAAGGATTTGGTAGGAATGATACCAGGTGCCTCAAAAGCCATGAAAGACGTTCAAATTGAAGACGATGCCTTCAAACATATTGAGGCAATCATCCATTCGATGACTCCTTTAGAAAGAAGTAAGCCGGCTGTAATTGACGTGAAAAGAAAAGCGCGAATTGCAAAAGGATCTGGAACTAAAATCGAGCAAGTCAATCAGTTGATGAAGCAGTTCGACCAAATGAGCAAAATGATGAAAATGATGCAAGGTCCGGGCGGAAAAAACCTAATGAAAATGATGGGCGGAATGAAAGGCGGAATGAAAGGCGGAATGCCAGGAATGAAATAAAATTTAGAAAGTCTTAAAGTCGTCATGATTTTAAGACTTTTGTCTTTACTATATTAAACAACACAACAATGCAACTACTAGACGGAAAAAAAACAGCAGAGGATATCAAAAGTGAAATTGCTGTTGAAGTACAAAAAATGAGAGCCAATGGTGAAAAAGTTCCCCACTTGGCAGCACTTATTGTAGGTAATGATGGCGCAAGCTTAACCTACGTAGGAAGTAAGGTAAAAGCCTGCGAAAGAGTAGGATTTGAGTCTACTTTGGTAAAAATGCCCAATACGACTACAGAAATTGAATTGCTTAAAAAAATTAAGGAGTTAAACGAAGACGATCAAATTGATGGGTTTATTGTGCAATTACCACTTCCTAAACAAATTGATGAGCAAAAAGTTTTAATGGCGGTTGACCCAAGTAAAGATGTAGATGGTTTTCATCCAGAGAACTTTGGGAAAATGGCATTGGATATGACCACTTTTATTCCTGCAACACCATTTGGTATTCTAGAATTGCTTGATCGCTATGGAGTAGAAACAAAAGGAAAGCATACTGTTGTTATTGGCCGCAGCCATATTGTGGGTAGACCAATGAGTATTTTGATGGGGCGAAAAGGTTTTCCGGGGAACTCAACGGTAACACTGACACACAGTTATACCAAAAACATTGAGGAAATTACCATTCAGGCCGATATTATTATCACAGCCTTGGGTGTTCCTAATTATTTAAAAGCGGATATGGTAAAACCTGGCGCTGTAGTTATTGACGTAGGGATTACTCGTGTTCCTGACGAAAGCCACGAAAAAGGTTATGTTATTACTGGTGATGTCGATTTTGATCAAGTAAGCAAAAAAGCATCATTCATCACCCCAGTTCCTGGTGGAGTAGGACCTATGACTATTGCCATGTTGCTAAAAAACACGCTTTTGGCAAGGGAAATGAAAAGAAATAAATAAAGATTTTTTAATGATTAGAAGCCTCAAATTTATTTTTGGGGCTTTTTTTGTCTTAAGATGACCTTAAAATAAACCTAGCAAAAGCTTGTAATCTAAATTTAAAGAATACTTTTGCACCACTAAAAAATAAATGGTAATGGACGATTATTATTCGGAAATGTTAAACTAATGTAGCACTTGAACTATTTTCAGGAGGCTATACATAAACCTATAGAATTTTGAAATGAGAGCTTTTTACAAAAACAACAACGGATTAAGTGCCACTACTAATTGGACTCCAAACTGCTGGATCAATATCGAATGCCCTACCCAAGCAGAAAAAAAATACTTACTTGAAGAATTACAAATTCCCGAAGCATTTTATAATGACATTGAAGATATTGACGAAAGACCAAGGATAGAAATTGAAAATGGTTGGACGCTGATTATCATGCGAATTCCTGTGAAAAGCAACGATGTAAAGTTGCCTTTTCATACGATTCCTGTTGGTGTTGTTTTCAAAAGTGAAGTTTGTATCACCATTAGTTTTCATAAAACAGAAATGCTTTCTGATTTTGTGATTTACACCCAACGTAAAAAAATCGATATTAAGGACAACTTTGATTTGGTGCTCAAGCTATTGTTATCCTCTAGTGTTTGGTTTTTAAAATACTTGAAACAAGTCAATCAAAAGATAAAATTAGCCGAGGATAATCTAGAAAAATCAATCAAAAACGAAGAATTACAGGCTTTACTCCAAATAGAAAAATGTTTGGTTTTCTTTATGACTTCCTTGAAAGGCAATGATATTTTGCTTCATCGAATCAAAAATATCAAATCTCAAAAAGAACATTTTGATTTAGAATTATTGGAAGATGTAGAGATTGAATTGCGCCAAGCCCAAGAAACTACCAATATATATAGTGACATCTTAACCGGTACAATGGATGCATACGCCTCTGTGATATCAAATAATATGAATACGATTATGAAGCAAATGACTTCAATTTCGATTATTTTGATGATTCCGACTTTGATTGCCAGTTTATACGGCATGAATGTACCCAACGATTTAGAGAACAACCGCTATGGCATCTGGATTGTAATTGCATTTTCTATTATTCTTTCGTGCTTTGGAGTATTTTTGTTCAAAAAGAAAAGATGGTTTTAAGAAACATTTTATAAAAAAAAAAATATTTTTTCTCCTTCCTTTTCTTGGATTATTCATTAAATCTAATAACTTTGTATTTCAAAGTACTTTTATTATGAGTCAAAAAATACAAGAAGATTTAGTTCACATTCGTTCTATGATGGAACGTTCTTCAAGGTTTATTTCCTTAAGCGGATTGTCAGGTGTCTTTGCAGGAATCTTTGCGTTACTTGGTGCAAGTTTTGCAGCTTTTTTGTTTGAGTCAAATGAGATGTCTTATTTTGATGGATTCGAGAAAGTGTATAGTGATGAGTTTATTTACAATCTTATTGTGTTGGCGATTATAGTTTTAGTACTAGCCCTTTTTTCAGGATTTCTATTCACTTATAAAAAGAGTAAGAAAAACAATTTACCAATTTGGACTTCTACCACAAAAGTGATGCTTTTGCAATTGGCAATTCCTTTAGTAGTTGGAGGCGTGTTTTGTTTGGCATTAGTTTATCATGGTCTTTTTGTCTTTTTAGCGCCTGCTACTTTACTTTTTTACGGATTAGCATTGGTCAATGCTGGTAAGTATACGTATTCAGATATTCAGTATTTAGGTTACTTTCAACTTTTTCTGGGCAGTGTTTCTTTATTTTTTCTAGGATATGGATTGATTTTTTGGGCCCTTGGTTTTGGAATTCTACATATAGTTTACGGAACTATTATGTTTAAAAAGTACGACTAATCATGGGCATAATCGACCAGTTAAATAAAAATTTCGAAAGCAGAATCCGTTTGGGATTAATGTCTGTATTGATGGTAAACGATTGGATCGATTTTACAGAGATGAAAGCATTACTAAATACTACTGATGGAAATCTGGCCAGCCATTCTACAGCATTAGAAAAAGTAGGTTATATCGAAATCAAGAAAGAATTTGTGGGCAAAAAACCAAAAACGTCCTATAGAGTCACCAACATTGGGCGTGCTGCATTTACGGCGCACCTGAGTAGTTTAGAAAAATTATGGAATCCTAAATAAACTTTTTTTTAACCAAATACTTTGAAATACAAAGTACTTTATATTTATTACTATGAAAAAACACCATTTAATTTTTGTGAGTTCTGCCATTTTTACAATCTTTTTTTATGACCAAAATTTAGGTCTTAATTTGGCACTTTTTGGGCTCTTACTTATTTCTTTATTAGTGTACAATTATCTGGAGTCATTGAATTCATTGACTACTAAAGCTTTACTAATTACATCAATATTATCGTGTTTGGCATTTGCGTGGTATGGTGATTTTCCTTCTTTTTTGGCACTTTTACTTTCATTATTGTCTTTGCAGTATAAAACGCAACATGCAAAACTTAAAATCATTCAAGTTTTTGTGGTCATTATTGTCAATAGTTTTGCTTCGCTAGGACGTATTTTGATGTTTAGTCAATGGCTTCCTAAACAAGAGGTGCAAGGTGATTTTGCCAAGAAATTGGTAGCATTTGTTTTAATTCCACTTCTTTTTATCGGATTGTTTTTTGGAGTATATGCTTTTGGTAGTGATCTATTTTCTTCTGTTTTTAGTGACTATACGCTAGATGTTAATTTATTTCAATTGATTGTTATTGCTGTGCTCGGGCTTTATGTGTCATTTAGTTTTTGGAATTTTTGGGTTCCAGATTTTTGCATCAGTTTTAATTCCCAATTAGAAAATGAATTTGAAAGCAACTCGTACGATGAAAATGATAGTAAATTATCATGGCTTGATTTTGACTTTCAAAGGAAAAGCGGTGAAATTACTTTTGTTTTGTTGAATATTTTATTGCTGTTTTTTATCGTGACGTACAATTACGAACAGTTTTTTGAAATTCAAAATCGTGCACAATTAAGTGCTGCAACTCACGAACGTGTTAACGCCGTTATTGTTTCGGTTTTAATGGCTGTGGGACTTATTTTGCTCTATTTGCGAGCTAGGTTTACTTTTGATGAAACAACGAATAGACTGAAAATACTAGCTAAAATTTGGATGGTATTGAATGGAGTACTTGTTTTGTCTGCCGCTTTAAAAAATATGGAATATGTACAGCAGTTTGGTTTAACCTATAAGCGATTGGGCGTTTTTGCCTTTCTTATTTTAGTGTTTATCAGTTTATTATATACGTGGTTGAAAATTAGCTTGCAAAAAACCAATGCGTACTTGTTTAATCACATGGTTTGGTACGTGTATGGAGTACTTTTATTGTGCAGTTTTGTGAACTGGGGACAATTAATAACTAGTTATAATTTAGCCGTAAATAAAGGAGTAGATCCGGTTTTTATCACTACGTTAGAATTTAATGATGCTACAAGAAGGCAATACTTGTTACAGTATAATTTAGATGGTCAATATCCCGAACAATGCCGAGAGGAAGATATTAAAGAGTATCAAGATCAGTCATTTCTGTCGAAAGTGTTGTATTACGAAACATTGCAGTCTAAGTAACAAAAAAAGCCAAATCTTATTTAAACAAGATTTGGCTTTTTGGTTTTAAAAAAATGATCTGTTTAAAAAGCACTATTTTGTTACGGGTAATCAATTGAGGCTTTTTGAAAAAAAGTTATTTAATAATCCCCACGTTTCTTAAACTTAGGATCGTCTCTTTTTATAAACTCAGTTCTTTTTCTTGGTGTTTCTACTTTTGGTAAACTAGCTTCTTCTGTTTTGCTGGATGGCTCGATAAGGGCGCTGAGTTCTTTTATTTCGGCATCAGTCAAATCACGGTAGCGGCCTACAGGAACATCGAGTGAAATATTGATAATTCGAATGCGTTTTAAGGCAGTTACGTCATAGCCAAGATATTCGGTCATTCTTCGGATTTGACGGTTCAAACCTTGGGTAAGGATGATCTTAAATGTGAATTTACTGATTTGTTCTACCTTACATTTTCTGGTAACAGTGTCTAAAATAGGTACACCATTTCCCATTCTTTCTATAAAACGGTCGGTGATGGGTTTGTTGACAGTAACGGTATACTCTTTTTCGTGATTGTTGCGCGCACGCAATATTTTATTGACAATGTCGCCGTCATTTGTCATGAAAATTAATCCTTCACTGGCTTTGTCTAAACGCCCAATTGGAAAGATGCGCTTTGGATAATTGATGTAATCGACAATGTTATTGCGCACATCAAGATTTGTGGTACACTCGATTCCTACTGGTTTGTTGAAGGCGAGGTAAACAGGTTTTTCTGTTTTCTCACGAATTAATTTGCCGTCAATACGTACTTCGTCATGAGGGCCTACTTTGGTGCCTAATTCGGGTACAACACCATTGATTGTTACTCGTCCTTCTTCGATGATTTTATCCGCTTCGCGGCGGCTGCAAAAACCGGTTTCTCCTATGAATTTATTGAGGCGTTTTAATTGATCTTCCATGCTGCAAAAGTAATGAATTTGCAATTTATAATAGCTATCGATTTTGAGATTGGTTGTTGAACGAACTTATCAGCTTTAGGACGGATTTGCGTGAAGGATAGCAGCGGAAATCCTTTTTTAGGGCTTTTTTTTGCCCAAAAAAGATTGCAGCGAATAGCCTGGTCGCCGCGGCGGCACGCCCTAATTTTGAATGAAGTGACTAATTTTTTCGTATAAATTGTGGTCGTGCATACTGTGTCCGAGACCAGTTGTGGTAATAAAAGTAGCGTTTTTCCAAGACGTAGCGATTTTTTTTCCTTCGTGAATAAGCACTACTTGGTCTTGCTCATCGTGGGCTAGAAGTCCTTGGGTTAAAATATTTTTTGCAAAATGTTGTCCTGCAAACTCATCTGTATTGAGTTGAAAAACATCTTGGTAATATTTTTTTAGGCCGGTTAAAACTCTAAAATTGAGACTTAACAGTGCGATGTAATTGTCTAAAATTATCTTGAAATCGCTTGGTGCGCCAAGGATTACCATTTTTTTTAAGTTGTCGCTTTGGTAAACGGACTGGTAGTACAAGCAGGTTTTGCCACCTAGCGAGTGTCCGATTAAAGTTTGTGGTTGAAAATGCTGTACCACTTGGTGTAAAAATTCGGCGTAATGCGGAATATTGAAGGTTGTTCCGCTAGAGAGTCCGTGCGCAGGTCCGTCAAGAGCTACAACGGTGCTGCCGGTTTTAGTGAGGTAAGGCAAGAGTTTTTCCCAGCGCGAGGCGTTGCTCTCCCAACCGTGTACCAATAAAATCACATGACTGTTGCCTGGCCAGGTATAGGTTTGTATTTTTTGATCTTGAAACGAAAGTGTTTGCGTTTGGGCTTGTTGCAGTACGGTGGGTAATTGGTCAAACTGTAACTTTCCATCACGAGGTTTGCTAAACAAGTTGTAGGCGAGTTGCACGGCTTTTGTTGGAGCAAGGTAACTGAGTAGGTTAATGTAGGCACCTACTGACTTGGTAAATATTTTATAGACTATCTGCTTGATCATAAAAAAAAGTCCCGATATCATCGGGACTTTAAAGGTATTATATTTTAGCGAACATTTGTTCCATTTTTTCTTTTTCTTCTTCAGCAAGAACGCTGTCAACAAGAATTCTTCCAGAATGTTCATCAGTGATGATTTTTTTTCTTGAAGCAATTTCTACTTGAGTTTGCGGTGGAATGGTAAAGAAAGATCCTGCAGATGCGCCTCTTTCAATTGAAACTACTGCTAAACCGTTGCGAACGCTGCTTCTAATTCTTTTGTAAGCATTTAATAAACGCTCTTCAATTTGTCCTTGGAACTCAATTGATTTTTGAGATAAGAATTCTTCTTCCTTTGCAGTTTCGGCCATGATAGCGTCCAACTCTGATTTTTTGTGTTTTAAGTGGTTGCTTTTTGCTTCTAATTTTTCTTTAGAATTAGCAATCACTTCTTTTTTGTGCTCGATAGAAGCTTTCATTTCTTTAATTTGCTTTTCAGCCAATTGAATTTCAAGTTCTTGAAACTCTACTTCTTTAGTTAAAGAGTTGAATTCTCTATTGTTACGAACAGTTTCCTGTTGTTTTGTATATTTTTTGATGGACTCTTTGTGCTCCTCAATTGCAATTTTTTTAGCTTTAATAAGGTCTTCAATTACTTCAAGTTCCCCTTTTAATTTTTCTGAACGTGTGCTTAAACCGGCCACTTCATCTTCTAAATCTTCAACTTCTAAAGGCAATTCACCTCTTACGTTTCTGATTTCGTCAATTCTCGAGTCAATTAGCTGTAAATCGTAAATTGCTCTTAACTTGTCCTCAACACTTAATTCTTTCGTATTCGCCATATTCTATAAGTACTTAACTGGATTTGAATTTTCTTCTGATAAAATAACGGCAAAATTAAGGATTTTTTTTCGAAGATACTCTACAATATAATTTTTTGTATAGCGTTCGCTTTCAAAATGTCCAATATCGGCTAAAAGAAGTTGGTTTTCGGCTTCATAAAACTGATGGTACTTTAAATCAGCGGTTAAATACGCATCGGCTCCTGCTCGAATCGCGTTTGCAATCGCGAAACTTCCTGCACCTCCCAAAACAGCTACTTTTTTGATCGGTTTTCCTGTAAAGGCTGAATGTCTGATGCCACCGCATTGCATTTTGTCTTTTACAAAAAGTAAAAAATCGGTTTCGCTCATCGGTTCAGGTAATTCTCCTATTTGACCCAAACCTATATTTTGATGCTTGTTTTGTAGTGTGTATATTTCGTGAGCAACTTCTTCGTAAGGATGACTTTCTAGCAAAGCTTTTAAAATTTTGCCTTCAAGATGTTTTTCGTAGGTTACTTCGATTTTAATTTCGTTAGCTTTTACCAATTCAAAACGCTCGCCAAGAACCGGATTGCTTTTTGCATTTCCTCTAAATGTTCCGATGCCATTGGAACTAAAACTACAATTTTCATAATTGCCAATAGTTCCTGCGCCTGCGGCAAATAGTGCTTCGAGTACTACATTTGCATTTTCGGTTGGTACAAAACTGGTGAGTTTGCGAATGTATTGCTCTTTCGGAATTAGTATTTTGGTATTGATTAATTGCAAAGCATCACAAAATATTTTGTTTACCCCGTCTTGGTGGTTATCGAGAGCGGTGTGTACTGCATAAATAGCAATATCATTTTTTATGGCTTTGATGATGGCGCGCTCTACGTATGTTTTTCCGGTTATTTTTTTTAATCCTGCAAATAATATAGGATGAAAACACACAATCATGTTGCATTTTTTAGTGATGGCTTCCTCAATAATATGTTCTAGCGCATCATGACACACTAGTACGCCCGTGGCCTCAACATTTTGGTCGCCCACAAGTAAACCTACGTTGTCAAAATCTTCGGCATAGGCTAGTGGTGCCATTTCTTCGAGAACACGGATAATATCTTTGATTTTCATAAATGTTTCAATTGAAAGGTAGAGCGTTTTGTGAAGAACAAAATAACGAATAAAGAAAAGAACATTAAAATAAAATATTCTACTTTCGTAAAATGAATTTACTTCGAAAACTACTTTTTCCGTTAGCTGTTTTGTACGGCGCTGTTACGGGTATTCGGAATTTTCTTTTTGACAAAGGAATTTTACAATCGCATTCATTTAAGTTGCCAGTGATTGCTGTTGGGAACTTAAGCGTAGGCGGAACCGGTAAATCTCCGCAGATTGAATATTTAATACGGTTACTATCTTCAAAATATAAAGTGGCAACGTTGAGTCGCGGATACAAACGGGAGTCTCAAGGTTTTGTTTTGGCAAAAGCAAATGCGACAGCCAGTTTGTTAGGAGATGAACCGTATCAGTTTTTTAGAAAATTTAAAAACATACAAGTTGCAGTAGATAGTGATCGAAATAATGGAATAAATCAATTACTTTCGCAGGCCGAAATTCCGGAGGTCATTTTGTTAGACGATGCTTACCAACACCGCAAAGTAAAAGCAGGTATGTATGTGCTGCTCACAGCTTATGGCGATTTGTATGCGACAGATTGGATGTTACCAACTGGAAACTTACGCGAAAGTAGGGGTGGAGCAGACCGAGCGGCAGTGGTAGTGGTAACCAAATGTCCTCCTGATTTGAGTTCTCAGGAACAAAAGGAGATAGAAAAGAAATTAAAATTAGGAGATAATCAACAATTGTATTTTACTGCAATTGGTTACGATGATGAAGTCTATGGTGAAGCAAGTACTTATTCAGTTGCTGCAATTTTAAAAACTGAAAAAGTATTAATAGCTGGTATTGCCAAGCCAGAACCTTTTTTTAATCATTTAAAAAACACCAATGATGTCTGTTTGACGTTTCCGGACCATCATAATTTTAGTGAAAAAGAAATAGAAGAAATTAAAAAAATAGCTCAAAACAAAATCATTATTACTACTGAAAAAGATTATGTGCGTTTGCAAGGTAGGTTGGTAGTTGACCAATTATTTTATCTGCCGATTCAAACTGTATTTTTACCAAATGCAACCTTATCAGGAAATGATTTTGATCAAACAATTTTAAATTATGTGGGAACAAGTACAAGAAACAGTTAGTTACATTCAAGATAAAATCAATTTTACGCCAGAATACGGTGTTATTTTAGGTTCTGGTTTGGGCAGTTTTACAACTGATATGGAGGTTTTGCATACTTTGCCTTATCATGAAATACCTAATTTTCCCGTTTCTACTGTCGAAGGGCATCAAGGAGCTTTGGTGTTTGGTACAATTGGCACCAAAAAAGTGGTAGCCATGCAAGGTCGTTTTCATTATTATGAGGGCTACTCAATGACCGAAGTTACGTTTCCGGTACGCGTGATGAAGTTTTTAGGAATTGATAAATTAGTCGTGTCTAACGCATCAGGCGGAGTAAATCCGAATTATCAAGTAGGATCTATTGTTATGATTACAGATCATATCAACATGACGCCTGAACATCCGCTAAGAGGGAAAAATGATGAGCGATTCGGTCCTCGATTTGTAAATATGAGTGAGCCGTATTCTCGAAAAATGATTGCAAAAGCTACGGAAATTGCTGAAAATTTAAATATTGACGTTCAGAGAGGAATTTATCTTGGTTTACAAGGTCCTACATTTGAAACCTTGGCAGAATATAAAATGGTTCAGATTCTTGGTGCTGATTGTGTAGGGATGTCCACTGTGCCAGAGGTGATAGTAGCCCGCCATATGGATGTAGAAACTTTTGGAATTTCTGTAATTACAGATATGGGAAATGCGGAAAGTATTGATACCATCTCTCATGACGAAGTATTAGAAGCAGCTAAAGCAGCTGAACCTAAAGTGCGTAGTTTAATTAAAGAATTGATCTTGAATTATTAATACTAGATCGTATTGCAATAAATATTGTTATTTTGAGTATTGCCAGGATGGTCAAAAAACAACTTTAAATTCTTTGTGATTTAAAAGTACACCACTGCTTTAAATATGTTGAGCAATTATTTTGTAAAATTCATCAGGAATAAATGGTTTTGTAATCACATCATTCATACCAAAAGAAAGAAGCATGTCACGATTTTCGTGAAGAGAAATGGCAGTTAAAGCAATTATTGGTGTGGTTTTGTCAAAATTTCTAATAGTTTGAGTAGCAATAGTGCCGTTTATTCCCGGTAAATGCACATCCATTAAAACCATATCAAAGCTTGATTTGCGCATCCTCTCAATAGCTTCTTCACCATTATCGATAACCTCGCAAACAATTTTCTTGTTGTGGAGCATCTTTTTTGTGATCATCTGATTGATTTTATTATCCTCGACCAATAAGATTTTTTTGTTGGCCAAAAATTTATTGTCAACAGCATTGTCCATGAGTATTACGGTAGCCGGTTTTTCGCCAATTTGAAATCCGAGAGTAAAAGAAAACGTAGACCCTTTGTTTACAATACTGCTTAATTGAATTTCTCCTCCAAGAATTTTGATCAACTTTTTTACAATGGTTAATCCCAAACCAGTTCCACCATATTTGCGATTTACTTCAATTGATCCTTGAGAAAAACTATCAAAAACACTTTCTAACTTATCAGCAGGAATGCCAATTCCGGTATCTGTGATTTCAAAGTATATGAAAGCAGTTTCATTTTCGTTTTTTTCTAATTTTGCACGTACGTAAACCACTCCATTTTTGGTAAATTTTAATGCGTTGTTGATCAAGTTCAAAACAATTTGAGACAACTTTGTAGGGTCGCCAACAAGGTAATCCGGAATAGTATCGTCAATTTCTAGGCTGAATTCGTTGTTGTTTACGATTGCTAATTCCTTCAAGGAATGTTTGATGTTGATTAAGAGTTGTTTGAGGTGAAAAGGAATCTGCTCAATTTCCAGCTTTTGTGATTCAATTTTGTTGATTTCTAAAATTTCATTAATAAATTTCGTGAGGTAATCTCCAGAAAACTTTAATGAACTCAGGTAGTCAATTTGTGATTTTTTTGGATTTTCCTGTAAAAGTAAATGCGTTATTCCATTGATGGCATTCAGAGGTGTACGAAGTTCATGACTAACTGTGGATAAGAATTCTGCTCTGGCTTGCGATGCTTTTTCAGCTTTGTTTTTGGCGAACTCTAATTCGTTGTTTTTTTCTTTCAACAATAAATTAGATTGGTTTCTAATGATGTTGTTTTTGTAAAGAGAAAGACTCAATAATGATAAAATAGAAATTAAGGCTATTGCCAAAATGCTAATGAGTTTTGAAAATTTATTGGCTTTTTGTTGCTCGCGAGTCTCGTTGTTGAGAGCCTTAATTTCTTTAAGTTTTTCAGATTCTTTGAATTGAGTATAATCGTCAATGCCTAATCTTTCATTTGTAATTATTGCCAATCGTTCTTTTAGGTTGAGGTGCAACTTCAAATAGGTGTAGGCATTGTTCTTGTCTAAAATTTGATCGTGAGCAATACTTAAAGCAAGTAAAACCGCTGTTTTTAGTTCTAAATCATCTGTTTTTTGAGTTAGTTCTAACGCTTTCTCTAAATAATTAATCGCTAAATTATAGTGCTTTTGCTCGATTTCAAAATTTCCTACTTGGTATAAGGCAGCAGCTTTTGCAGGTAATAATTCTGTGGCATCATTTTGTGCTATGATTTTACCAAAAATAATTGCTGCCTCTGCGTTTTTCTTTTCGGCTGCCAAGAGTAAACCTTTTTGAAGTAGTACTTTCTCGCTCTTATCGGTATATTTTAAAGTTTGATGTAGCTTATTTGCTTTATCTAAATGGGCAGCAGCATTTTTATAGTCGGATAATTCTTGATAAGTTGTAGCTAAATAAAAATGCATTTTGGCAGCAGCCAAAGTAGGTGGGATCGCATTAAAGAACCGGTAACTTCTCTCTAACGACTCTTGTGCATCTTTATATTTTTTTAGGTCAAAAAAAAGCTTTCCTAAATTAAAATGTTGTAATGCTAATGAAGAAACGTCATTAGCGTTGCTGGCCAATTGGATGGCTTTTTGAGTAAGATTTAAGGCGTTCTTGTAGTTGTTTTTTTGAACTGCGGCTTCAGATTGCTGACTGTATAGCAATATGCTATCTTTCTGCTCTTTCTTTTGAGAGAAAAGCAATTGCGTTAGCATTAAAATAAACAAAAAAGAGTATTTCATGCGCAGTTTAATAGGGTTAATTTTTTATTGAGATGTCAATAGGATCAAATCAATTATTCGAGATGAATATCCAATTTCATTGTCATACCAACCTACAACTTTTACCATTTTATCAATAACCGAAGTAAGTTGAGCGTCAAATATACATGAATTTTTGTTTCCTATAACATCAACTGATACAATTGGATCTTCCGTGTAATCTAAAATTCCTTTTAAACTGGTTGCTGCTGCATTTTTAAAGGCCATGTTTATGTCCTCAATACTCACTGCTTTTTTAACATTAAATGTAATGTCTGTAAGTGATCCGTCAGGAACAGGAACGCGAATTCCACACCCTCCAATTTTGCCTTCAAATTCTGGAAAAATTTTTGTTAAAGCCTTTGCAGCTCCCGTGGTAGTAGGAACTATTGATTGACTAGCGCCACGTGCTCTGCGTAAATCCTTGTGTGGTTGGTCGTGTAAACTTTGATCAGTAGTGTACGAATGTATGGTCGTAATGTAGGCTTGTTCAATACCACAAAGCTCATTGATAACCTGTATCATTGGAGCGGCATTATTCGTGGTACAACTCGCATTTGATATTATGATTTCAGAACCATCTAAAATGTGTTCATTTACTCCTAGTACTACAGTTTTGATGGTGTCAACTTCTGATGGAGCAGAAAGAATCACCTTTTTTGCACCTGCTTCAATGTGTTGGAATAGTTCTTCGTAGGTTTTGAACTTACCAGTTGATTCAATAACGTAATCGATGTTACAATCTTTCCAATTTAAGTTCGCTATGTTTTTTTCGTGAAAAAAAAGTACTTTTTTACCTCCAACAGATATACCTGTTTCATCATGGCTAACAGTTTCGGATAAAACACCGTGTATACTATCGTATTTAACAAGGTGTGCCATTGTTTTTTTGTCGGCAATATCATTGATAGCCACAACTTCAATGGTTGGGTGATTAAGGAGTAATCGGAATAAATTTCTACCGATTCTTCCAAAACCGTTTATAGCAATTCTTATCATAAGTGTAAAATTCTAAAGATGCCGCACACATTTTGTATTTGTGTTTTGCGGTTTACAAAATGTGTTTTTGTGCTTTGTATGACGAACGAACTAATGGGCCGCTCTCTACATGACGAAAACCAAGTTCCAATCCGTATTGCTCATATTTTGCAAATTGTTCTGGCGTGATGAACTCTTTTACCGGAAGGTGTTTTTTACTAGGTTGTAAATATTGACCAATTGTTACCACGTCTACATTGGCAGCTCTAAGGTCTCGCAAGGTTTGAAAAACCTCTTCTTCTTGTTCTCCTAAACCAAGCATTATACCTGACTTGGTACGATTGATTCCTTTTTCTTTTAGGTAGCGTAATACTTCAAGGGTACGATCGTATTTTGCTTGAATTCGAACTTCGCGCGTAAGTCGACGAACTGTTTCAACATTGTGTGAAACTACTTCAGGGTTAGCTTCTACAATTCTATCGATATTTCTTTCTATACCTTGAAAATCTGGAATCAAAGTCTCAAGTGTTGTGTTTGGGTTCATTCTACGGATTGCTTTTACCGTTTCAATCCAAATGATTGATCCTCCATCCTTTAAATCATCTCGATCTACACTTGTAATTACTGCGTGTTTGATATTCATGATTTTGATAGAACGAGCAACTTTTTCTGGTTCATCCCAATCTACGGTTTCTGGTCGGCCAGTTTTAACACCACAAAATCCGCAAGAACGTGTGCATACATTTCCTAAAATCATAAAAGTAGCGGTGCCTTCGCCCCAACATTCACCCATATTTGGGCAACTTCCTGATGTACAAATTGTATTTAAGCTATATTTATCAACTAAACCTCTTAGTTCAGTATATTTTTGACCTATTGGTAGTTTTACTTTTAACCATTTCGGTTTTCCAGTTGGCAAAGCAGTATCTAAAACAGTTTCCATATTTTATTTTTTCAAAGTACAAAGATAGCGAATCTTGTTTGAAGATATCCTAATCTAAAATGCCTTTTAGTGGTCGTTCTACCTCGTATTAACCTTCCTAAAGATAGATTTAACAATTGTTCGTTTCCTTGGTATTGGAAATATTCCTTTCAAAGGTAAAAATGATTTGAAAGTTAGACTTATTGCAGAGCATTTTGTTTGTGATTTGGATAAAAATGTATCTTTGAAGTCACAATCAACAATAAATTTAGCAAATGAAAAATAATTTGAAAACTAGTTTAGTTTTAGGAACTTTCATGATGTGTCTATCTTCTCAGGCGCAAATTAATTTAAAAGAAGGAGCTTTAGGAGCCTTGAGTAAAGGTGCAGCAAGTCTTACTTTTAGCGATGCTGATGCGGCACAATTATCAAAAGCTGCAGTAACTAAAATGGACGCTGAAAATACTGTGGCTGGACCTACGGATCCTTATACTGTGCGCTTGAATAGGGTTTTTGGTAAACACACTAAAAGCGAAGGGTATACTTTAAACTACAAGGTGTACAAGTTGAATGAAGTAAATGCATTTGCAACAGCCGATGGTAGTGTTCGTGTATATTCTGGTTTAATGGATATTATGGATGATAATGAACTTTTGGCTGTAATTGGTCATGAAATTGGTCACGTTGCCAATAGTGACACAAAAGATGCAATTAAGGCTTCATACAGAAAAGAGGCTTTAATAGGTTTGGCCGCTTCACAATCAGAAAAGGTTGCCGCTATCACCGATAGTCAATTGGGTAAAATTGGAAGCAGCATGATTGATAGTAAACACAGTCGTAAGCAAGAGTCTGAGGCGGATGAGTTTTCATATAACTTTATGAAAAGTAACGGTTACAATGTGAATGCAGTAGCTTCTGCTTTTTCGATTTTAGCTAAAATGAGCGAAGGATCGCAAGCATCATTTCTAGATAAAATGATGAGTTCGCATCCAGATCCCAAAGAGCGTGCTGAAAATGCTAGACTTAGAGCTGAGAAAGATGGTTTGTTCAAGCCTTATGTGCAGCAAAAACCAGTTGTCAAAAAGACTGTGGTGAAAAAGCCGGTAGCAAAAAAGAAAAAATAGTTTTCTGGTATATAATCATAAAAAAAAGCAGAACTTTTGTTCTGCTTTTTTTATGTCAAGACTATAGATTTTTTAATTTAATTGCACTACAATAGGCAAGCTATATGCGGTTCGTACCGGTTTGCCATCTATCATTCCTGGTGCCCATTTGGTGCGTAATGATTTAAGTACTCTGATAGCCTCGCGACCTAAACCGTGTCCAGGATCTTTTTTAACTGTAATGTCGGTCATGCTACCATCTCGTTCGATAACAAATGCAACATATATTTTAATGATACCGCTACCGTCAATTTCTTGTTTTTCGAAATTATTTCCCACATAGGTGTAAAATTTATTAATTCCTCCCGGAAATTCTGGTAGTTTATCTAATGCAGCGCTTACTACTGCCGTGTTTCCCGGGTCAGTACTTGGAGCTGTTCCCGTAGTTGAACCAGTACTTGTGCTTGAATTTATACCAATTGTTCCTGAGCCTTCACTTGTGGTAGGAGTATTTGCAATAATAGCTGCTGTAGTAGGAACATCTTGAGTAGCTTGATCTGTAGCTACTACCACAGGGTTTACAAATGGAACATTCTCTACCGGATTTGCTAATCGATTTTTAACAGGAGGCAAAGCGCGTTGTACTGGTTTTTCTATTTGAACAATATCAGTTAGTTTGACCGTAGTTTCAATAATTTCTGGAAGTGATGGTTTTACTATTTCACTAGGGTTAATAGCTCGAACAATAGCAGGAATGCTTATTGCGGTTACCAAAACGCTTACTCCAAAAAATAATGCTCTCAAAGTTGTTTTTGTACTCTCTTGACGCAATTGATAGGCGCCATACTCTTTGTTTCTGTCTTGAAAAACAAAATCAATCCAACCGGTTTCGTAAATGCTTAGTTTTGACATGATAATTAGATTTAGTGGTTAGGTACAATTAAATCATAAGCCAAGTATTTTTATTATCAATAACGTAGGGATAGGAATTTTATTATCTAAATTTAATAATTTATTTTCAAATAGTGTATTAAAATCTTAATTATTTAACTTTTTTGTTGTGATGTATTTTATGCGAAAAAAAACGCATCTTGGAAGATACGCTTATAGATTTTAATTAATTGCCTAATAGGAATTGTTTACTTTGTAGATTTACCTTGAATGATAGCCGCCAGCAGTTTTTTAGCTCGCAGTAGCCTAATTTTTACATTGGGCAAAGGATCACCAGTTTTATCAGCTATTTCTTGGTAGCTCAATTCTTGAAAGTAGCGCAATTGAATTACTTCTTGATAAATGGGTTTTAACTCTTTGATGAATTGCAACAATTGCGATAAGTTCTGCTCGGTGATTAACTCGTCTTCGGCTGATGGTGTAGTATCGGCAATATTATATGCTTGCTGGTCTTCCTCGTCAGTAATTTCAATAAATAGATTGGTTCTTTTTTTGCGCAGTAAATCAATATGTACATTTTTGGCGATAGCAATTAGCCAGGTGTTGAATTGAAATTCAGGATTATAACTACTTAATTTATCGAATGCTTTTGAGAACGTTTCGATGGTAATATCCTCAGCAGTAGTTTCGTTCTCGGTGCGCTTGAGCATAAAACCATATACCTCATTCCAGTAATAATCCAATAGAAAGGTGAAGGCTGTTTGGTCGCCTAATTTTGCTTTTTCTATTTGATGTATTATTTCCACGAGGCCGGTTTTGAGAATAGGTTAACAATGAAAATATTGAATTGTGTAAAAACCAACACCAATTCAACAATAGGAAACCATAATTTAATATCTTTTTCTTGAAGTTTTCCTGCTGAATAACCAATCATAATCCATGCCACAAGATAACGAACTGCAATTAAACTTACTACTGCAATCCATTGAAATTGAAATGCTAAAAGCGGAATAGGAAGAATAAAAAACAACAATTGTGAGCTGTAAAAAGTGCCTAGTTGCAACTGATCTGTGAATTTATAATAACTTGCTGTAGCAATGTGTCGGCGTTTTTGGGATAACCAATCCGAAAATGTTGTTTTTGCAATTGATTGTGTGAAACTTTCAGGTGCAAATACAATAGTTGTATTTTTTTTGGTAGCCGCTTGATTAACAAAAAGATCATCATCTCCTGAACGTATTTTCATATGCTCGATGAAACCGTTTACATTAAAAAATTCTTCGCGTTTGTAGGCTAAGTTGCGACCAACTCCCATGTACGGGCGACCCATTTTTGCCCATGAAAAATATTGTACTGCAGTCAATAAGGTTTCAAATCGAATCAGTTTGTTTAAAAATGATCCTGAAATTCGTTCGTATTTTCCATAACCCAAAACAATTGTTTTTTGCATGGTAAACTGCGAGCTCATTGCGGTAATCCAATCTTTCGAGGTTGGGAAACAATCAGCATCGGTAAATAATAAGTATTCTTTTTTAGCTGCTTTTATACCCAACGTAAGAGCGTATTTTTTATTCCCCCAAAATGCTTCGTTATTGGCTACTTTTACTAATCGAATGTTAGAGTATTGTTTTTCGTATTCCTCAAAAATATCTAGTGTACGGTCGCTGGAAGCATCATCAATCAGTACAATTTCAAAATCAGGATAATCCTGTGCAGCCAAAATAGGGATGAATTTGGATACATTTTCTTCTTCGTTTTTGGCGCAAACAATTACCGAAATTGGGATGCGCTTAGATGTGATTTTTTGCGCTTTCGCAAAAGCAAAGGTTCTAAAAACACCCAAATAGTAAGCAATTTGAACGAAAACAATAAAAATAAAAAAGTAAAATAGGATAATAAGCATTTGAATTTAGTGAATTTTAAAACCGATGTTTTGTGGGCTGCAAAGGTATGAATTCAATTGCGAAATGTTAAGTACTATTTTAAAATTTCGAAAGATTTTAAATCGGACATTTTTTCATTTCCTGTGCTGTATCTATTGATTGGTGCGAATTGATTTTTTCTAATTCTGAAATGATATTTTGATAGTTTTTTTGATCTCTGTTTTGCGACATTTTTCGTGTAGCATTTAGTTCAGTGATTTCAATTTCAAAAGCTATTATTCCGTTGGCTTGCTGCATGGTTTCATCTGATAAATCCTCGATACGAACCGGATTTTGCTGGTCTTTTTCGTATTTGTCAACTAATTTTTTTAGGGAATCAATTACAGCATCGCCCGTTACTATTTTTACCTTACCATGAATTTGTACCGCAATATAGTTCCAAGTAGGTACGTTTTCGTGATCGTACCAGGATGAAGAAATGTAGCTATGCGGCCCTGAAAACACAGCCAAAACTTGATCGTTCTCCAAAAAACCTTGCCATTGCGGGTTGGCTTTTGATAAGTGACCGTATAAAATTTCGGTACCATCTGGTCTTGTTTCTAACTCTAACGGAATGTGAGTAGCGCACAAACGACCTTGCGTTTGATTTATTAAAATACCAAAACTATTTTCTTTTAGAAATTTTTGAATTTCGGCTTTATTCTCGTTTTTGTAAATTTCAGGTATGTACATATTAGGTGGTATTTAAAGCGCCATTTTTACGAATCACAATTTTAAATAATATTGACTTCGGCCTCTATGGCAATGCCAAAGGTTTTAAAAACGGTATCTTGAACAATTTGAGAAACTTCTAGAATTTCTTTACCAGTAGCCGAGCCGTAATTTACTAAAACCAATGCTTGATTTTTGTGAATTCCAGCATCGCCAAAGCGTTTTCCTTTTAAACCAGCTTGTTCTATAAGCCATCCAGCAGGAACTTTTACCTCCGTAGCGGAAATATCAAAATATTTCATTTCTGGAAACTTTTGATGAATGGGTTCAAAATCAGTTTTCTTTAAAATCGGATTTTTAAAAAAGCTACCACTATTTCCTAACTCTTTAGGGTCAGGTAATTTACTTTGACGAATGGCAATTACAGCCTCACTTACCTCTTTTAACGATGGAGTTTCAATGTTTTTTTTGGCCAATTCCGCTTTAATATCTCCGTATGATATGTTGATATTGTGTTTGTTTTTCGTCAATTTAAAAACTACTGAGGTAATGATGTACTGGTTTTTTGCCTCATTTTTAAATATGCTTTCACGGTAACCAAACTGGCATTCTTCTTTCGTGAATGTCCTCATTTCTTGGGTAGCAATTGTCATTGCAGTACAAGACTCAAAAGTATCTTTGATCTCGGTACCATAAGCGCCAATGTTTTGTACTGGAGTTGTGCCTACATTTCCGGGTATGAGCGACATGTTTTCTAAGCCTCCAAAATTGTGTTCGATTGTCCAAAGTACAAATTCGTGCCAATTTTCACCTGCTTGACTTTCAACCCAAACAAAATCGTCGTTTTCCTGAATGATTTTTTTTCCTTTTATATCAATATGAAGTACAAGTGCATCGATGTCTTTTGTAAGTAACATATTGCTGCCACCTCCTAAAATAAATTTCGGTTTATCGCTATATGATTGTAAAACCTGCTGTAAAGTACTGATGTTTTGAATAGCAACAAACTCTTTGGCATGAGCGTCAATGCCAAAGGTGTTGTGTTTTTTTAATGAAAAATTAGACTGTATTTCCATGAATAGGACTGCGTTTTTGTATCGTTTTGTATGGTTCAAAAGTAAGGATTAAAATTTACTTGGATACGTTTTCAACCAGATATGCATCATAAACAACGGCATAATGTAAGGCGTCATGTTAGTATTGCCATTTTCTAGTTGTTGAACTAATTTTTCAATTTTAATATTTTCAAAATAGGGCATTTGAAATAAATCACTTTTTGAAAATATCTGTAATTCCTCTCTAAAAGCGGGACTTTTAGTAATGTAATCGCCCCAAGGAGCGCTTAATCCTACTTTTTTAAAATCAAGAATATCACTTGGTAACCGCTGCTGCATTGATTTTTTGAGAATGTATTTCCATTTTTTACCAGTAAAAAGCCATTTATCGTCTAAGGTTCCGAGCCCTACAATTAATCGTGGGTCTAAAAATGGTTCTCTACATTCAATCGAGGCGCCCATTGTACAGCGATCGTTGCGGTCTAGCAAACTACATAAATAAGTGTGTTGGTCAAAATATAAAGCTTGACGGCGTAGGTTACCGGGATAAAGTTCCTTTGCTTCTTTGTAAACAAGGTTACGGTACTCGTTTTTGGGTTGGTTGTTAATGCCATACGTGTCAGCAATGTCGTCAGGATAAATATTTGATCCGTTGAATAAAATTAAATCCGACTTTTTTTCGATTTTAGAGTAGCGCGCCAATTTGTCGTAACGCGGATTTTTTGAAAAAACATCAAATGAAATAATGGTACTAATTGATTGTAAAATAGTAGGATATTGTAATGCTTTATACCGCACATAGCCTCCCATTAATTCGTCTGCACCTTCACCTGATAATAATACTTTTACTTTTGGTTTTGCCATTTGCGATACTGCCAGGAGGTGAGGTTCACTCAAGTGCATCAACGGCTCATCTTGGTAGTAAGTGGCCTGAATCATTTGATCGTATAAGTTTTGATCTTCGAGTTGTCTGCTGTGAAAACCATATTCTAATTGGGCCGCAAATGCTTTGGCAAGATGTGATTCATTATGTTCTTTTTCTTTGAATCCGATGTTAAAGGTTTGAATGTCTTTAAACCCTTGGTGGTGTAACGAGGCCAAAATGGAGGACGAATCTAATCCGCCACTAAGCATCACGCCCACAGGCACGTCACTTACCATACGCAGTTTTACAGCATCATCAAAAGTGTTTGTAAACCATTCTTCAGGATTTTTAATTGGCGATTGATTTTCTATTTCTGATTTTAAATTCCACCAGCGCTCAACAGTTGTTTTGCCACCTTCATCAAAAGTCAGAACATGACCAGGTAGCACTTTGTGTACATTTTGATACAAAGTATTTTCGCCAGCTACAAATCGATTGAAAACATATTCTTCTAAACCATCTTGAGCCAATTTTAAGGGTACGCCAGCTACAAATAACGCTTTTTGCTCTGAAGCAAAATAAACAGTATCATTGAATTGACTGTAGTACAAAGGTTTAACGCCCATTCGGTCACGAATAAGGGTTAGTTTTTTTAAATGATTGTCCCAAATGGCAATAGCAAACATCCCGTTCAGTTTGGGTAACATTTGTAGGCCGTACAATTCGAATAATTTCAATAAAACTTCGGTATCAGAACTGGTTTTTATCGAGATTCCGTTGGCTTTTAGTTCTGGATAAAAGCTTTTAAAATTATAAATTTCACCATTATAAACCATGCTATAACGGCCGTCATCAGATCGAAAAGGTTGGTGACCGGCAACAGAAGTGTCAAGAATAGAGAGGCGTCTGTGAGCTAATCCTATGTTTTGATTGATATATAATCCTTTGTCGTCAGGGCCTCTATGTTCGAGAGCATCTCGCATTTTTGTAAGGACATGTTCATCTACTTTTTTTTGTGGATGTAAATGATAAATTCCGTTAATTCCGCACATTTTACTTGGGGCTATTTGTGTTTATTAGTTCGTGGTATTTTTTTGCAATAATTTTCATGTTCGTGGCATAATTTGCATTTTGTTCCAAAAACAATCTGTTTTGCAAAACCGCCTGCGAACGATATTCAGGCTGTTCAAAGGCCCAAATGAGTTCGTTGGCGAGACTTATATAATCATCAACAGGTATTAATTGTCCGTTTTTTCGATGTGTAATCCAACTTTGATTGCCTGGTAAATCAGTCACAATTGGATAACATTGACTGGCCATTGCTTCAAATAATGAGGCCGAAACGCCCTCTGTAATGGGCATGCTGATATAAAAATTTGACTGTTGCAACAGTTGTGGCAATTGTGAATTGTGAATGCGTCCTGTAAAATGAACTTTAGTATCTATATTTAATTGTTTAGCTAGATTTTTTAATTTTTCGAGCTGGGTACCATCTCCTATAATGGTAAGTACGAAATCGAAACCCTTTTGGTTGATAATAGCAAAAGCTTTTAAGATAATATCATGACGGTATTCTGGCAACAGTGAGCGCGTAACAATGGCTTGTATTTTTTGTGGATTGGCGGTGTTGTTATTGCTAAAATTTTGTAAATCGATTCCTTTAGGTAGTACCAGCACCTTGTTCATATCAACCTTTGCAGCTATCATAGAATGTGTCATTACGGGACCCCACGCATGAATTAAATCTGCTTTTTGAAAAGCATAGTTTTGGATCACTTTTTTTAAGGGCAAAAGGATTGAGTTTTCTGGCCACAAATCAGTTCTACCTTGTTGCGCAATAGCTATTGGTTTTAAGTTGGATAGCGCAGCTAGAAATCCATAACTTGTAGTGCGTTCAGCAATGATCATATCAGGCTGTTCCGCTCGAATTAATTTTTTAATTTTAAAAATAGCTAATTTGTATTCTAAAATTCGTAAAACTCTGTTGCGCATGGTATCGCTTGGGGTTTTTAGCTCCCAAGTAATCATTTCAAAATCTCCAAATTCTTCTAGCCCCTTGATCCAAGTTATAGCATCGGCTCTGTAAGATTCTCCAAGAAAAAGTATTTTTCTTTTAGCCATTTCGCACTATTCGGAGGTTAAAGCTCTGTTTATAAAATCGTTCAATGGTTTTAAAAGAATTAATTTTTGAGCCACAGTTGTCACAAAGTCAGGTTTTGCAGCTGCTTGAAAATCTATTTTTTGTGAGGTTTCAAAACTTTTTAATTTTAAAAATTCAATGGCTGGATGCTCTTTTTCGTAACCGCGAGGTGGATTTTTCAAGGTGTTTTTTTCGTCGCGATCAAAATCTCCAAATTCTTTTTTGAAGTTTTTTTCTTGTAATATAGATTCAAGATCGTCATAGAAAAAAGCGATTTCCTTGCGCATTTTTTTTAAATCTTCGGCTTCAGGACAATACAAGCCGCCAGCAATAAAACTAGCACCGTTTTCTAAGTGAATGTAATATCCGGAACGGGTGATGCCTTTTCCTCCAGATGAAAGCCAAATGCCTAAATGCGATTTGTATGGTGTTTTATCTTTTGAAAATCGGATGTCACGATTGATGCGGAATGTACAATTTTTAACCTCCAGCATTTCTAAAGTAGGATCCAGAGGTTTCATGACATCCAGCAAAGTGGCTACCATGTTTTGATAATCTTTTTTGAAAGCTTCGTATTGTTTTTTATGGTCTAAAAACCAATCTCTGTTGTTGTTGGCTTTTAAATCATCTAAAAAAGCAAGAGTGTTTTTTGAAAGCATTGCCTTACTGTATTTGTTTTCTTAAATCTTCTTCACTTACAAAACCTGATTGTCTCCAAACTAAAGCTTGGTTGTCATACAATAATAAAGTAGGTAATTCGCTAATTTTAAGTTCGGTCATAAGTGTTTTGTTTGCATCGGCATCAAGTCTTATGATAGTTGTGGCTCCTTTTTCTTTTTGCATGGCCGTAACATAGGGTGCCATTTTTTTGCATGGCGCGCACCACTCTGCGTAAAAATTGATTAATACTTTTGGGTTAGATTGCAAAAGTTGCTTGTATTGGTCTTGGGTCATCCCCATTATTTTACCAGAAGGTTTTGATAGTCCTGCGGCATCCCATTTTAAAATACCTCCTTGAAGTTCGTATATGGTGGTAAATCCTAATTGCTCTAATTTTTTAGCTGCGCTTTCGCTTCGGCCTCCGCTTTTGCAATACACAAAAACAGGTTTTGACTTGTCAAGTGTTGCTACTTTAGATGTAAAATCAGTTCCCATCCAGTTGATATTTTTGGCATTGTCAAGATGGTCGGCAGCGAATTCAGAAGGTGTACGAACATCTATGAGCTGTGCATTTGGAGTTGCAGCTAATTTTTCTGAAAATTCTGTCGCGGTAACCTTAATATTGTTTTTAGAAGTTTGACCGGTGCAAGAAATAAATGTGAAAACTAATAGTAAAAGGAATGACTTGTATTTCATGGTTGCTATTTATTTAGGCTAAAATACGGAATTTCTAAATTATCTTATAGGTCTGTTAGGTTTAATTGTGAAGTATTATAAATTAAAAATCGAATATGATTGCAAGGTCGATTTTACAATTGCCTCTGTGCGTTCCGGATGTGTATCTGAAATAAATAATTGGCCAAATGTGTCGCTGTTGACCATTTCTATTATTTTTCCAACACGAGTTTCATCTAATTTATCAAAAATATCATCAAACAAGAGCAGTGGTTTTACGCCGCTTTGCTTTTTTAAAAATTCAAATTGAGCCAGTTTTAAAGCAATCAGGTAGGATTTTTGCTGGCCCTGTGACCCAAATTTTTTAATTGGAAACTCGTCAATACAAAATGACAAATCGTCCTTATGAATACCAACAGAGGTATACTGTAACGCACGGTCTTTACCAAGGTTATCAGCCAAAAGTTGCAATAAGTTTTTAGTTTCTAAATGGCTTTCGTACTTTAACTGAACGGTTTCTTGTGATCCTGTTATTGCTTGGTGGTGTTTGTTGAAAATAGGAACAAACTGTTCTATGAAAGCTTTTCTTTTTTCGAAAATAAAACTACCATACTGCTCTAGTTGCTCATTATATATAGATAAGGTATCCGCATCAAAGACGTGATTCAAAGCAAAATATTTCAACAAAGCATTGCGCTGGCTAATTACTTTTTGATAATGAATTAATTGCTGCAAGTACTGCGCATCCAATTGAGAGATCACGCTATCCATAAACTTGCGACGGGTTTCACTGCCCTCAACAATCAAATCGCGGTCTGCTGGAGAAATAATCACAAGCGGAATAAAACCGATATGATCCGAAAATTTGTCATAAGCCTTGCCATTGCGTTTTAAAACTTTTTTTTGACCTTTTTTTAAACTGCAAACAATTTGCTCGGTGCGATCGTTTTTCTCAAATTCGGCATCAATCACAAAAAAGTCCTCACCATGTTTGATATTTTGTACCGCGAGCGGATTAAAATAACTCTTGCCATAGGCCAAATGGTAAATAGCATCTAATACATTGGTTTTGCCAATTCCGTTTTTACCCACAAAACAATTGATTTTATGGTCGAAACTAAAACTGACTTCAGAGAAATTTTTATAATTGAATAAGGAAATCTTTTTTAAATACATGAGTGGTGCTTGTGCTGGTATTGTTTGCTTTCAAGAGCATTTTTGTGGCTTTGAAAACGGGTGCAAATTATCGAAAATTATCCATATAACTTTCTTTTTGTTGGTCTTTGAAGCGGAAATAATGCAAGGTTTTGAGGCTGTTTCAGTGCATTCTAAAATTTTTTAATATAAAACCTATTTTTTTGTGTGGGTTTGAATAAAAATTTTATTTTTGCCACTCACTAAATTAAATTGAAATGGCAACTTACAATAAGAGAGGATATAAAGTACCAAAAGAAAAAGAAGTTAAGGAAGAAGCAGTAGAAGCAGTGGTTATTGATGACAAAGACAGTACAACTGCCGAAGTATTTTCTAAATTAGACGAGACTGCATCCAAAACGGAAGATTTTGTTGCTAAAAATCAGAAAGTTATTCTAGGATTTGTTGCTGCCGCAGCTATTGTAACTATTGGTTACTTGGCTTACCAACGATTTATTGCTGCTCCAAAAGAGGATGAAGCTGCTAACGAAATGTTTGTTGCACAACAAAATTTTCAAAAAGCTACTGATGGTGTAGCGAGCGATTCATTATACAAATTGGCTTTGAACGGATCTGAAGGGAAATTTGGATTTGTAAAATTAGCGGATGAGTATTCTGGTACAGCTGCCGGAAATTTAGCGAACTACTACGCAGGTATCGCTTACCTAAACACTGGAAAGTACACAGAAGCTATTGATTATTTAAACAAATTTTCATCAGAAGATATTGTACTTTCAGCTTTGGCTAAAGGAGCAATTGGAGATGCTTATTCACAAAAGAACCAACAAAAAGAGGCTTTAGAGTATTATATCAAAGCAGCTGAAATGAATAAAAACGACTTTACTACACCACGCTTTTTGCTAAAAGCTGGTAAAGTAGCATTGGCTCTTGGTAACAAAGCGGATGCCTTGAAGTATTTTACAGATATTAAAGAAAACTACGAAGCAACTCCAGAAGCAGCATCTGTTGATGTATTGATCGGATTGTCTCAGTAAGTTTAACTTACAATACATAGCGAAGGTTAGTGGTTGCATTGGCTTTAAGATTTTCTTCTTAATCCTTGTAACTTCTAACCTTCTCTCGTATCTTTAACTTTTAAAATCATACAATAAAATTAACCTTTATGGCTACTGAAAATAAAAATTTATCTGATTACGACAAAAGTGCAATTCCTGATGCGAGCAATTTTCGATTCGGAATTGTCGTTGCAGAATGGAATGAAATAATTACCGAGGGTTTGTTCAACGGTGCATATCAAGCATTGATCGAAAATGAAGTTCCTCAGGCGAATATTGTGCGTTGGAATGTTCCTGGAAGTTTTGAACTTATTTATGGTTCGAAAAAAATGTTGCAAACTCAAAATATTGATGCGGTTATCGCTATTGGTTGCGTAATCCAAGGTCAAACAAAACACTTTGATTTTGTTTGCGAAGGCGTTACTCAAGGTATTAAAGATTTGAATATTCAAACGGATATTCCGGTTATATTTTGTGTTTTGACAGACAATACCATGCAGCAGTCTCTTGATAGAAGTGGTGGTGTACATGGCAACAAAGGTACCGAAGCAGCTATTGCAGCGATTAAAATGGCCTACATTCGTCAACAAGCTAGTTTACAACACCAATTCAATCATCAGCCAAAATTAGCCGCTGCCGCTTTGCAAATTGAAGATGGAACGCTAAATCTAGAAGAATAAAATTATTTTATAAGTTCCCAGAAACCCATATTGTTGCAAAAACAGTATGGGTTTTTTGTTTTATTTAAGAGTGCAAAGTAGTCCTTTGCAGCTATAATTTCCTTAAATTTGTGCCTCTTGGTTTAAAAAAATAAACCACCAACTTTTAAATCTATTTTTTTAATGTCGAGTATTATTCAATTGCTTCCTGATCATGTTGCTAACCAGATTGCTGCCGGTGAAGTTGTTCAAAGACCAGCATCAGTAGTGAAGGAATTACTGGAAAATGCGGTTGATGCGAAGGCCACTGATATCAAATTAATTATTAAAGATGCCGGTAAAGCGCTTGTGCAAGTTATTGATAACGGGCAAGGAATGAGTGTAACAGATGCGCGCCTGTGTTTTGAGCGCCATGCTACTTCAAAAATTCGTTTGGCCGAAGATTTATTTTCGCTACATACAAAAGGATTCCGCGGTGAGGCTTTAGCTTCAATCGCTGCAATTGCACACGTAGAGCTGAAAACCAAACAAGATCAAGAGGAGTTAGGACATCATATTATAATTGAAGGCAGTAAATTTGTTTCACAAGAAATGGCGGTGCTTCCAAAAGGGACGTCGTTTGCTATCAAAAACTTATTTTTTAATATTCCGGCGCGTCGAAATTTTTTAAAATCGGATGTGGTCGAATTTCGTCATGTGGTCGATGAATTTCAGCGCGTAGCATTGGCACACCCGTCTATTTATTTTACTTTTTACCACAACGGTAGCGAGATGTTTAATTTGCCTCCAGCAAGTTTTAGGCAACGTATTGTTGGTGTTTTTTCCGGAAAAACAAACGAGAAATTGGTTCCGGTACAGGAAGAAACAGATATTGTAACCATTCAAGGTTTTGTGAGCAAACCCGAATTTGCTAAAAAAAGCCGAGGGGAACAATTTTTCTTCGTAAACGATCGCTACATCAAAAGCGGTTACTTGCATCATGCAGTCATGTCTGCTTACGACGGGATTTTAAAAGACGGTGCGCAACCGAGCTATTTTTTATACCTGCAAGTGCCACCGAATACGATAGATATCAATATTCATCCTACCAAAACTGAAATTAAGTTTGATGATGAACATGCTTTGTATGCTATTCTTCGTGCGGCTATCAAACACAGTTTGGGTCAGTTTAATGTTGCTCCAGTTTTAGATTTTGACAGAGATGCCAATTTAGATACGCCTTATCATTACAAGGATTTGACAGGCGAAACACCAACTATTCAGGTAGATGGTAATTTTAATCCTTTTGCAGAACAAAAACCAAAAGCGTCTTTTTCTTCGTATAAAAAAACAGAGCCTACTGCTAGTTGGGAAAGTTTGTATGTGGGTCTTAAGCAAGATACTTTTGAGGTTGGGCAGATGAATTTTGAAAATGAAGAGGTAACATCGTCATTGTTTGGTGATGATGAGGTGGAGCAAGCCGTTCATAAAACGTATCAAATTCATAAAAAATATATTGTATCGTCCATAAAATCCGGAATGGTGATTGTAGATCAGCAGCGTGCGCACCAAAGAGTTTTGTACGAACAATTTTTGGTTAACATGACAGTAAATCAAGCGGCTAGTCAACAATTGCTTTTTCCTCTCAATTTATTTTATTCGACAACTGAGATGGAGTTAATCAAAGAGTTGCAACAAGCATTGGTTCACACAGGTTTTGTATTTGATGACAATGCTACTGATCATATTGTTATTTCGGGGATTCCCGTTAATGTGACTGAGAGTGAGGTTTCGATGGTTTTAGAGCAATTGTTAAGTGATTTACAAGACGGAATTCCTGATAGTAGTTTCAGTCAAAATGATACTATTGCCAAGTCAATGGCCAAAAGTCTAGCCGTTAAAACAGGCACACATCTCTCTGAAAAAGAGCAAGAAAATTTAGTAAACGGCTTGTTTGCTTGCAAGGAGCCTAATGTGTCCCCATTTCAAAAACCGACCTTTATTACCATGCGTGTAGAGGATCTTGATAAAAAATTTGCAGTATGAGAAATATGACCGAAACCGTAAAGCAACTAATTATTATTAATTTTTTGTTTTTTGCAGGAACGTATCTACTTGGCGAGCCTGTATATAAAATATTGTCTTTATATTTTCCTGAAAACACCCATTTTAAAGTGTGGCAACCGTTGTCGCACATGTTTATGCATGGTGGTTTTATGCATATTTTTTTCAATATGTTTGCGCTGTATTCTTTTGGATCGACTCTTGAACAACGTTGGGGCAGTAGCAAGTTTTTATTTTTTTATATTTCTTGTGGTTTAGGTGCCGCTTTGCTGCATACAGGAGTAAATTATTATTTCTTCCAATCTGGGATTGACGCTTTGGCTTCGAATGGTTTTACAAAAGCAGAGGTGATGCAATTGTTGCAGCAAGGGCAGGTTAATCCAAAATGGCAAGAGGCAATGTCTCCAACTGCTTTCTATAATTTTGTTTCGGCTTATGGTGGTACTGCTGTTGGTGCATCTGGTGCTATTTATGGGGTTATGGTGGCTTTTGCTTTTATGTTCCCAAATGTCGAAATGTTTATGATGTTTGTGCCAATTCCTATCAAAGCCAAGTATTTTGTTCCCGCAGTTTTACTTTTGGATTTGTATTCAGGAATAGTTGGGAAATCAGTTTTGGGTGGTGGCAGCGGAATTGGGCATTTTGCGCACATAGGCGGAGCGCTTGTTGGTTTTTTAATGATGTGGTATTGGAAAAAAAATCAATTCAATAAAAATCGTTGGAACTAACTTTTCATTTTGCCTCAAATTAATTATTTTTAAATGCCGATTTATTTAATAGCTGAAATCGTATGGGGATTATTGATGATTTAAAATTACAATACAAAATGGGTGGCATCGTGATCCGACTCATTTTTTGGAATATCGCTTGTTTTGTTTTGCCTTGGCTTTTGTTTTCAATCCTTTCTTTGGCTGGAGTACAAATTGATTACTTGCAGTATGTAAGTTTGTCTTCAGATCCTGTTGATTTACTTTGGAAGCCGTGGTCATTGCTTACGTATGCCTTCTTCCATAATGATTTCATGCACATTTTGTTCAATTTATTGGTGCTTAACTTTTCAGGACGATTATTTTTAACCTATTTTACAGGCAAACAATTATTTGGTTTGTACGTTCTCAGTGCCATTTTTGCTGGCTTGGTGTACTGCTTGGTGTTTTATTTGTTGGGTGTGAGTATGCCTATCATTGGCGCTTCAGCTGCTATCATGGCTATTTTAGTAGCAGTAACTACTTATAATCCTTTGATGGATTTGCGATTATTAATCATTGGTAATGTAAAATTATGGCATATTACAGCTGTAATTTTGATTATGGACTTGATGCAATTGCGCTCTGCTAATATGGGAGGCCATTTGTCTCATTTAGGAGGAGCATTGTTTGGTTACATTTTTATAAAGTGTTTACAAAATGGTACTGATTTATCAAAAGGTGTTACTCAATTAATAAACTTTTTTGTAAACGGATTGAAGAGGAAACAAGGAACACCGTTCAAGGCAGTTCATAAAACGTATCAAAAACCTGTTTCAAACACAAGTTCACGAATTGTAATAAAAGATGAATCTCAGCAACAAATTGATGCTATTTTAGATAAAATTAGTCAATCAGGTTATGATAGTTTGTCTAAAGAAGAAAAAGAATTTTTGTTCAAAGTAGGGAAGTAGTTCATTTGTTTGCAAAGTGCAAATGATGTTTTAAATTAGTTGGCATGAAAAATCTTTCTTGGTTCAATAAAGGAATGTTCTTGTTGAATATCCTCTTAACTCTAGTTACATTTATCGCGTATTTGTTGCCTTTTTTGGCTCCAAAATCGTTCCCGATACTTTCGGTGCTAACGCTTTTTATGCCTGTGTTTTTTATTTTCAATGCGTTGTTTTTTGTTTATTGGACCCTTCAATTTAAAAAACAATTGGTGGTATCGGGTTTGGTTTTATTAATCGGAATCACTTTTATCAATAAATTTTACAAATTTTCGCATCCAAATTTTCCAGTTGAAGAGAAAGATTTTACGGTAATGAGTTACAATGTGCGTTTGCTCAACGTTTTTAAATGGATTGATCGCGATGATGTTCCTACTGATATCCTCGGTTTCGTCAACGAAAAAAATCCAGATATTCTGTGTATTCAAGAGTATTCTGCTAGTGCTGGAATCGATTTAAAAGTATATCCGCACCGTTATATTCATACTTCAGGAGATCAAATCAAATCGGGACAGGCTATTTTTTCTAAATTTCCTATTATTGATCGCGGTCATATTGTTTTTCCAAACTCAAGTAATAATGTGATTTATGCTGATATTAAGCGAGGAAAAGATATTATCAGAGTGTACAACATGCACTTGCAATCGATCAAAATTTCGCCCGACGTAAATGAAATTGATGAAAATATTGATGCCATCAACCAGAGCAAATCGCAAAAACTATTTTTTAGAATAAGCAAAGCTTTCAAACAACAACAGCAACAAGCAGCTTTATTTAGCGAGCACAAAGCGCAATGCACGTATCCGATCATCATTTGTGGTGATATGAACAACAGTGCATTTTCGTATGTGTATCGCAATATAAAGGGTAAAATGAAGGACAGTTTTGAAGAAGCAGGTACAGGTTTCGGAGAAACGTATAAATTCAGATACTATCCGGCACGTATTGATTACATTTTTGCCGATGAAAAAATGAAGGTGAAAGACTTCGAGAGTTTTCCAAAATTCATCAATTCGGATCATTTTCCAATTATGGCGCGCCTTTCCTACGAATAAAATTTATTAAAGGTGCAGTAGCGGTTGTTTCTTAAGATAATCCAACGCAAATTTCCCTTCGTTAAAAAGTAAATCTAAAGTACTTAAGTTGTTTATGAATCCAAACTTATCATCAAATACTTGTGTGTAGGGTTCAAAAACGGATGTGTCTTTTTTGCCGTTGGCTAAATGTCTAAAATCTATAGATTTACCATCAGTAATTTCAGGTGAATAGACTGTTGTTTTGGTATAATCGAGTTTCAATCGCAGGCATTTCAAAACGATTTCTAGCGCTTCAAAATTTAAGTCTAATAAAAACTCGTGCTGTTTTTCAAATAAAGGTCTGATATCGTCTTCAAAAAATTCAAAGAATGGTGAACTTCTATAAGCAGCTTCCAAAGATTTAAAATGCTGTTTTTGCCATCCAAAATCGTTCTCAATGCGAATGTCTTTTGTTTTCTGGCGGTTCTCTTTTGAATGTTTTATAGGGATATTTAAAAGCTGAATTCCGTTTGGACTGTAAATATAGGTACGGTTACGGCTAGTTTGTTTTTGGAAATTATCTTCTACTTCAAAGCTTACTTGATCCGCTTGTGCAATAGCAGCAAATTGACTTATGGATGGGAAGTAGGTAGGGTGTAAAATAATATTCATGATCGTTTGAAATAAAATGAGTAATAAAAAACAAAAATTCATAAAGGAAATCGACTGCTTTCCTTTATGAATTTTATTTGAGTATTTGAGTTTTAAACTTTTGAAGCTTTTCTCTTTTTCCAGAAATAATCTCCTACGAAAAATACGACTAATCCAATCAAAAATAATTGTAGATACGATTGTGGTTGTCCTTCGCCACTTACGGTGGTAAACACGCGTTCCCAACGAATTTTATTCAATCCTTTTCCATTTGGATCAATGCTCAACCAAATGAAAATTGGTTTTCCTACAATATGATTTTCAGGTACAAAGCCCCAATAACGGCTATCTTCAGAGTTGTGGCGGTTGTCACCCATCATCCAATAGTAATTTTGTTTAAAAGTGTAAGTAGTAGCTACTTTTCCGTTGATGCGGATTTCATTTCCCGTAACTTTTAAATCATTTTGATCATAATCGCTAATAATAGTTTTGTAGAAAGGCAACGTAGCGCTGTTCAAAGCTACCGTTTTCCCAGCTTCAGGAATGTAAATTGGTCCGTAGTTATCACTATTCCACTTTTGTAAATGAGGGAAAACACCTTTACCAAAGTTAGCCTGATCAACATCTTTAGCAATTTGTCTAACTACTGCTGTTACTCCTGGAGTATTTTTTAAAACCTCTGCAGATGCTTCGGTTAAAGCGCTCATGAAGATGGTATCTTTCGTTGTTTCATTGGTATAAAAAGCGCGATCAGTAATATCAAGTTCTTTAAAAAGATATTCTAAATCAATAGGCGTTTTACCATCAAGTGCAACTTTGTATGAGAATTGCGGTTTTGCGCGTTCAGGCAACGTTAATAATTTGCCATCAATATAAACGTAACCGTCTTTAATCGATAATGAATCACCAGGGATACCAACGCATCTTTTTACATAATTCGATTTTTTGTCAATTGGTTTGTCGGCTCTTCTTTTTGACGTGTCAAAAAATTTATAAACCGTATCTACAGGCCAGTTGAAAACCACGATGTCGGTACGATCTATTTTTTGAGTGCCAGGCATGCGCATGTAAGGCAATTGAGGCCATTTTAAGTATGATTTTTTGTGCGTTAATGGGATAGAATCATGTACCATTGGTAATGCAACGGTGGTCATAGGTACTCTTGCGCCATAATTCACCTTACTTACAAACAAAAAGTCACCAACTAACAATGATTTTTCAAGTGATGATGTCGGGATTGTGTAAGGTTGAATAAAATACGTATGAACGATTGTTGCCACCACAATGGCAAACAATAATGAACTAATTGTATCAGCAGCTTTGGTTTGTGGTGTCAAATTTCTATCCGCTATGTACGTCAATTTTTGATTGTAATTGATGTAGTAGATGTACAATCCTAAAGTTACGATTCCTAAAAAGGTATCTAAAGAACTTCTTTTTCCAAAACTTCGCAAGGTTTCAACCCAAATTACTGGAAACAAAATTAAATTGATAATTGGTATAAAAAGCAATACGGTCCACCAAGTTGGTCGGCCAATTATTTTCATTAAAACAATGGCATTGTAAACAGGAATAGCTGCTTCCCAGCTTTTGCGCCCAGCGGCAACATACAATTTCCAAGTTCCTAAAAAGTGGATCAACTGTACTATCAAGAAAAAAACGAACCATTGATATGCTGTCATGATATATTTATTTTAGTAATAGAGCCGCATTTTATGATACTACTCTACTTAAAGTTATTTGTTTGATTATAATTCTAGAACGTCGCGCATCGTAAATATTCCTGTTTTACCTACAATCCATTCCGCGGCAATAACTGCGCCTAACGCAAAACCTTCACGATTGTGTGCCGTGTGTTTTATTTCGATAGCATCAACAGTAGAGTCGTACGTCACAGTATGCGTCCCAGGAACTGTTCCTCTACGTTTGGCTTCAATGTGGATTTCATTTGCAGAAGCATTTTCCAATGTCCAATTGTTGTAATTGCTGTTTTCAATGATGCCTTTGGCTAATGAAATGGCAGTACCACTTGGGGCATCTAATTTTTGAGTATGGTGAATTTCTTCCATGCTTACGCCATAACTATTAAATTTAGCCATCATTTTAGCTAGGTATTCATTCAACTCAAAAAAGATATTTACTCCTAAACTGAAATTAGAGCTCGATATAAAAGCACCTTTTTTCTCTGTGCAAAGTGCAGCAACAGCTTCGTATTGGTCTAGCCAACCTGTCGTGCCTGATATAACAGGTACATTAGCATGAAAACAACTACTGATGTTGTTGGCTGCAGCGCTTGGTACACTAAAATCAATTGCTACATCAGCTTGTTCTAGTCCATCAAAGCTATTATTTTGATCTTTTTTTAAAACGATTTCATGGCCCCTTTCAAGAGCAATTCGCTCTATAACTTGACCCATTTTTCCGTATCCTAAAAGCGCAATTTTCATTTTTTATTTTTTAAATTTTTTATAATAGAGACCAATTGGAGCCAAGCTTATCAACGCTCCCAAGAAAAACCCTGAGAAAAAATCATTCATTTTAATCGGTGCAAAAAGACTGATTTCAGAATAATTTACTACTGTTATTACCAGTAAAGCGGTTATTAGTAGCAGATATTGGTTTCGAGTTGTGTTTGCTAGTAATGCCATAGCGATGTAATTTTTAAAAGCGATAATTTAATGTTAGTCCAACATTAGTACGCATTGTTACATCATTTGGATAAAGAACTGGTTTTAGCGATAAGTTTTCATCAACATTAAACTGTAATAAAGCCGCATCAACATTGGCATCTATGATGTTGAGAGCATAAAAAGCTGCAATAAATAAAGCAGATAAATCGCGGTTACGTTGGTAAAATTTTTGACCAGCAATCAAACGGTTGTTGTCTAAAAATGCTAAATCTTCGGTTACTACGCCTTCCAATCGCGCTTTGTACGCATTGCGATACTGACGGTACCTTTTGTTGCTGTCAACATAAAAGTAAACACTAGTTCCAATAGCCCCATAGACTAGCGGAATTTTCCAATATTTTTTGTTGTAGGCTTGCCCTAAACCAGGCAAAACAGCCGAATAAAAGGCTGCTTTGGCAGGGGTTAATGGGTCGATATTGTTAGATTGTACAGAATCTTTTGCAACTAAAATGGTAGCGTTTTCATCTTGGGCAAAAACAGAAACGCTGGTTAGCAAGCACAGAAGCAATACAAGGATTGACGATTTAAACACTAGGTTTTAATTAGTTTAATAATTCTATTAAAATCTTCCTCAGAGTGAAAAGGAATAGTAATTTTTCCTTTTCCGTTACCAGCCACTTTAACATCTACTTTGGTTCCAAAATAGGAGGCAAAATCATTTTTATGATCTTCGGCAATCTCAAATGAGGCTGCTTTTGGTTTACCGGCTGCTTTTGGTTTCAAACTTTCTTGGTAGTTTTTTACCAAAGTTTCTGTTTCGCGTACCGATAAATTTTGACTTACGATTTTTTGGTAAATATCAGCTTGAGCATCTTGGTTCTCAATATTAATGATAGCACGACCGTGACCCATGCTTATAAAACCATCACGTATTCCGGTTTGAATGATTGGATCTAATTTTAACAGACGTAAATAATTGGCAATCGTAGATCTTTTTTTACCCACACGCTCGCTCATTTGCTCCTGCGTCAACTGAATTTCATCCATCAAACGTTGGTATGAAAGTGCAATTTCGATAGGATCAAGGTCATGGCGCTGAATGTTTTCTACCAAGGCCATTACCAGCGACTCGTTATCGTTAGCAATTCGGATGTAAGCAGGTACAGTAGTTAAGCCTACAAGGGTAGAGGCACGCAAACGACGTTCCCCTGATATTAATTGAAATTTATTGAAATCTAATTTACGTACAGTAATAGGTTGAATAACCCCGAGTTCTTTGATCGAAGTGGCCAATTCACGTAATGATTCCTCATTAAAATTACTTCTTGGCTGGAACGGGTTAATTTCAATTGCTGCAATTTCAAGCTCAATAATATTACCTACAACCTTATCGGCATTTTTATCATCAACGGATTTGATATCGTTTTCAGGATCTTTTAACAATGCTGATAATCCTCTTCCTAAGGCTTGTTTTTTAATTGCTTGTGCCATAAAATTATTTACTGTTTTTCTTTATTATCTCTTGTGCAAGGTGCAAGTAATTTACAGCTCCTTTACTTGTAGCATCATAGTTAATAATGCTTTCACCAAAACTTGGTGCTTCGCTTAGTTTTACATTGCGTTGAATGATGGTTTCAAAAACCATATCGTTAAAGTGTTTTTGAACTTCTTCAACAACTTGGTTAGACAAACGCAAGCGCGAGTCAAACATAGTCAGCAATAATCCTTCAATGTCTAAGTTTGGATTGTGAATTTTTTGGATACTTTTAATAGTATTCAATAATTTTCCCAGACCTTCTAACGCAAAGTATTCACATTGAATAGGAATAACTACTGAATCTGCCGCTGTCAAAGCATTCAAAGTTAATAAACCTAACGATGGTGCGCAGTCTATGATAATATAATCGTACTCTTCGCGAACACTTTCTAGCGCTTTTTTAAGCATGTATTCACGATTTTCCTTGTCAACCAACTCAATTTCTATAGCAACAAGGTCAATATGCGCAGGAATAACATCCACATTGGGAGCTGAACAGGTAACAACAGCTTCTTTTGGAGTGTGACTGTGCTCCAATATTTGATACGTACCTATTTCAACTGATTCTACATCAATACCCAATCCTGACGAAGCATTGGCCTGCGGATCAGCATCTATTAGTAATACTTTTTTTTCTAAAACGCCTAATGAAGCAGCAAGATTGACCGATGTAGTAGTCTTTCCAACGCCTCCTTTTTGATTAGCAATCGCGATGATTTTGCCCATTTATTTTTCTGAATTTTGAACCGTAAAAATACAATTTTTTATGGTTCATGAAAATCTATTTTGTTAACAATCGATTAACCACGATTTAAAAGTATTACATCAACTGTTCTTTTTTGTCTTTACTTTTTTTATTTTAAAGCTATTCCAGCTGTGCACTTCAAGGTTTCGCAGTCGTATTTACTTTTTTAAGTCCCAAAAGGAGCTTCCTTTGGTCGCTCTTTTAGGTCTAAAAAAGTAGCATACAACCTGCGCAACGCTTTTCGTTGCCATCTGGGCTAGGGAAGGCCTGCCCGATTCAAAAGTAATCAGGCCCAGCTGATTTATTACTTAAAAAATATTTCTAGTCGATATTAAACAAAATACTTGCGCAAGCCAAAAAGAGTTGTATATTTGCACCCGCTTTCGGGGTGTAGCGTAGCTCGGTTATCGCGCCTGCTTTGGGAGCAGGAGGCCGCAGGTTCGAATCCTGCCACCCCGACAAAAGCCGAACAATCTTGTTCGGCTTTTTTTTATTCCTCTATAATCAGATAATAAAAACTGATTCCAGCCTCTGTTTTTTACAATAATAAAAACTTACTTTTGTGCTGTTACAAAATTAAATCGCAAGTATTATGTCAGATTCAATCGAAAAAATAAAATGTCTTATCATAGGATCAGGACCAGCAGGTTACACAGCAGCTATTTATGCTGCTAGAGCTAATATGAATCCAGTGGTATATCAAGGAATGCAGCCTGGTGGACAATTGACCACTACAAATGAAGTAGAAAACTGGCCAGGAAATCCAGAAGGAATTACAGGACCAGAAATGATGGTGGGCCTTCAAGCGCAAGCACAACGTTTTGGTACTGATGTGCGTGACGGTTGGGCAACCAAAGTAGACTTTTCAGGACCAATTCATAAAGTTTGGATAAATGAAACCAAAGAGCTACACTGTGAAACTGTAATCATTTCAACAGGAGCATCTGCTAAATATTTAGGTTTGCCTTCAGAGCAGCATTATTTACAAATGGGCGGTGGCGTTTCGGCATGTGCTGTTTGTGATGGTTTTTTCTATAGAAATCAAGAGGTTGTAATTGTTGGTGCAGGAGATTCTGCTTGTGAAGAAGCGCATTATTTATCTAAACTTTGTAAAAAAGTAACTATGCTAGTTCGTAGCGAAAAATTTAGAGCCTCTAAAATTATGGAAGCTCGCGTTCGTAAAACGGAAAATATTGAAATTTTACTAAACCATGATACTGTTGAAGTATTAGGTGACGGTCAAGTGGTAGAGGCTATCAAGGTTTTGAATAAATCTACTAACGAAACATACGATATTCCTGCAACTGGATTTTTTGTAGCCATTGGTCACAAGCCAAATACAGATATCTTTAAGGAATATATCACTTTAGACGAAACGGGTTACATTGTTAACACTCCAGGAAGTTCTAAAACTAATGTGGAAGGTGTTTTTGTAGCAGGTGATGCCGCTGATCACGTTTACCGTCAAGCAATTACTGCTGCTGGAACAGGATGTATGGCTGCGCTAGATGCAGAGAGATATTTGGCTGCACAAGAGTAAAAGAGTTAATTTTAAATAAAAAAGTCCCATTTGCTGAAGCAAATGGGACTTTTTTGTAAAACTGCGTTTTAGCACTGAATTTATTTTAGTTTTTTAATCAATTTGGCTTCATCACTAAATTGTTTTAATTCAATTTTTGGATTGCCAATAAGTTGTACTTCAGCTTTTGTTGAGGCTGAAATTGTTATTGTGCTGCTAGCATTTACGGCACTTGTTGTGTAACCCTCAGCTACCAAAGTTACATTTTTTAAAGTAAGTTTGTTGGCTGTCAATGTAGCGTTGTTGTCAAGGCGAATAGTTGCTGTAGTTGCGTCTCCTTCAATTTTTGCTTCTGATTTTTGGTACTGATCAATTTGTAAATCAGTTGCATTTATTAATGCTTTGACAGTTGCATTTTTACTTAATTCCAAACGACAATTTTCAGATTTAATATTTAGTTCAGCCTTAACCTTGTCATTGGCTTTGTATTCAAAATTACTTGCGTTAATGTTCATGAAGAGGGCAACATTATCTGTAGCATCCAATTTTATTGAAGGCAACAACAATTCTTGTATTGCAGTAACTTTTGCTTCACCTTTAGCCGTAATTTGTCTTAAGGCTCCCGTATAGCTGAGGCGCACCAAAAGTTTTTTATACGAGGTGGCATTTTTGGTGGTGTAAATTCGTAAGGTTCCGTCGCGTTCTTCTACTTTAATTCCATCTTGTAAATTCTCATCAGCTTCAATTTTCAAATCTGCTTTTTCGCCACGTTCTAGGTTGATTTCTAGGTTGTCCTCAATTTCTAAACGTTCAAAATCAGCAATAGTTCTGTTTTCAACAGTGACTATTTTACTGCCTTTTATTTTTTCTTTTTTTTGAGCGGTTGCGATTGTAAAGCAAAGTAGTAAAAGCAGGGCGGCATATTTTTTCATAGTATAAACGAATTAGGTATGTAACAAATATAAAAAAATCATCCACTTGTGATGGATGATTTAATTTCTTTTTGTGATTTGTTACTCCTGACGGCTAATGCTTCCGCCGGAGCTTGTGTTTTTTTGAATACGCTTTGGAGTTTTGTGATACGTTATCGAACCACCGCTTGAAGCTTCTGCTGATAAGGATACAATTGGGTAAACACTGGTACTTGCACCGCTTGACACATCTGCTATTACCTCGTTGGCGAGTAATTCATTGGCTTTAATTTCGCTACCACTTGAGGCGCTAGTTTTTATTTGCAATGCTTTTCCTTGCACAGTAATGTTACTTCCGCTGCTACTATCACAAGATAACATATCCGATTCAATTTCGATATTGATACTGCCGGCACTCGAAGTGTTTAAGCGTACATTTTCGCCTATAAGTAAATTAGCACTTTCTATTGATGCTGTACTTGTAGCTTCTAATTCATCGATAGTTGGCATTTTAACTGTTACTTTTAACTTGCTAGCGTCGCTTACAGAAATTTTATCTAGTGTGATTACTAAAGTTCCATTCTCAACAGTTGTAGTCAAGTGTTCTTGTAAATTGTCATCGGTTTCAACCACAACTTCTATTTTATCAGCTTGCTCTAATACAACTTCAATTGAATTGTTTACCTCAATACTAGTAAAACTACTGCTGATGTTACGTTTTTGTGTAGTAATATTTCCGCTGCCTTCAATCGAGTTGAAGTTGATGCTGTGATTGCAGGAGCCTAGTAACAATGCTGTTAATACTACTGCAATAAATTTGGTTATTATGGTGATTAGTTTTAACATGATTAGTTTCTTTTTTCGATTATACCATCTTTACTTATTGTCAATCCTTTTCCAGTTGATTTTTGATTCCCTTTTTCGGTAACATTTATAATTTCTCCATTTACGCGAACAGTCGTAGTAGTAATGCTATCGTTTTCAGTTTCATTATTTGATACATCGATTGATATGTTTTCGGTATCCACATCGTTATATTCGTTCTCATCAGCTGGGCAATTCAAACATTTGGCTTGGTTTTCTCCAATTTTGTATACATAATTATCTGAACTGTAGTGCAGGTTAAAAAATTCATCATCAGAGCGATCGTAGTTTTGCATGCTTGCATCTGGCTTGATCATCGTGCCTTGAGGTACAAATAATGTGATTTCTACTTCTTGGTCGCGGTACTTATTTTTTAATTCTGTTAATAAGTAATTGTTAAACACCAAGCGATTACCATTAATAGTATAGTTGTATTTAATTGCCTCAGCTCTGTTTTTTGCTTCTGATAACGATTTACCTCTGGCTTCTTTTTCAATTTGTATGTAAGCCACCTTCTCGTTTGTTTTTTCAATTCGAATACTCACTTCTGTTGAGTAAATGATGTCTGTACCTGTAGAATCCTGTGTTACAATAAAATCATTGCGATCGTCTATATTTTTAGCAAAGTAATCATTGTGTTTGAATTGAATGAAAAGCGTATCGTTTGGTTGTAAAGCTAAATTTTCTTTTTTAACCACACGTCCGTCAACTGCAAACGCACTTGCTTGTTTAATACCAATCGAAATGGCCAATGAAACAGCAATAATCCACAAGGCTAGTAAGGTGTATTTGGCGATAGATCCAATCGATTTCATGTTTGGAGCCAACAATTTGAAACCTAGTAATGATAAGAAAAAGAACGGAATTCCTACTGCAAAAAACATTAATAATCCGAAAGACCAAACAGGATAATCTGTATAATTGCCCGCCTCTATAAAGTCTTGCCAAGGAAAATCAATAAAAGCTCCTGAACCTATTGTGAAAATCCCAATTAATAAAAAGATCAAGGTTGAAACACCAGTCATGATTAAAATGATACCTAAAAACTTAGCAAATATTTTAAAAATAGTCATTACAAATTCGCTAAAAGAGTTTCCTAGTTTTCCAGCACCATTTTTAATTTGATTGCCATATTTGTCGTAATCTACATTTTTAAATTTACCAGAAACGTTCTCAAATTCTTCTCTTACTTTTTTTTCGATGTTCGAAATATTAACTGGTTCACCAGTCATTTCAAGTTTTTCAGAGGTGGTAACAGCTTCTGGTGTCACAATCCAAAGAATAAGATAAGCCAAAATTCCAGTTCCAAAACCAGCAAAAACCAAAAGGATGAGTACAATTCTAATCCAAACTGCATCAATTCCAAAATAGTGACCAAGTCCAGCAGCCACACCACCAATCATACCTTTGTCTCTATCACGGTACAATTTTTTGCTTTTACGGTAGTCTCCGGTGTTATACGTAGTTCCAGTATTTGTATCGTCCTCAATAACATAGTCTTCCGGTTGACCCATTACAGCAATTACGGCATCTACATCTTTTAAACCAACCACGTGTTTGTCACTCACTTGTTTTTCATTCAACAACTCAGAAATACGCATTTCAATGTCTTTAATAATTTCATCATGTCCTGACGAATTTGATAAAGAGCGTTTAATTGCATCAAAATATCGAGTTAATTTTTGGTATGCATCTTCATCAATATGAAAAAACATTCCGCCTAAGTTAATATTTACTGTTTTGTTCATGACTATTGTTTTTGGTTGGTTATTAAGGTTACGGCATCTGAAAGTTCAGTCCAAGTGCCACTTAGTTCTTTTAAAAATGTGTGTCCTATTTCGGTTAAACCGTAATATTTTCGAGGTGGTCCTGAGGTTGATTCCTCCCAGCGATAGTTCAGTAAACCATCGTTTTTCAAGCGGGTCAATAGCGGATAAATGGTTCCTTCTACCACCAGTAATTTTGCGTTTTTCAAAGTGTCTAATATTTCCGATGTGTAGGCATCTTGCTCTTTTAAAACAGATAGGATGCAAAACTCGAGAACACCTTTACGCATCTGTGCTTTTGTGTTTTCAATGTTCATAAGTACTTTTTTTTGATTTTTTGTTGATTAAACGATTCATTTTTTGATTGATGATTGATGATTTATTTTTGATGTTTTTTATCAGGAGCTTTTTCCCGCTTTTCATTACAATCTTTTTTAAGTAGCTCGCTGCTTCGCGCTTTCTACTTTAAAAAAGGATTTTCATTGCAATCGGGGCTAGGGGCCAAATCCTTACTTTCTAAAATCCCGTTCTAAAACTTATTTTATAAACGGAATAGTAATTGGGTATTTGTATTTTTCTCCGCTAGATGCTTTGATAGAAGCGTATATAATTAAGAAAAACTCCGAAACTTTTAAAACTGCTAGCAAAGCAATACAAACAAATCCTGTTGTTAAGGCTACAATGTGATTTTCAAAATTGAAATTCTCAATAGTATAATGATGTTCGCGCACCAAAGTGCTCAAAGGCATATCTTGAAACACCGAAATGATAAAAGCAGGTACCGCAATTACAAGCAATAGCAACGAGTACAATAACAAACTCAATTGAAAATTAAGTACTTGTTTCCCGTGGTGATCTACAAAAGTCGATTCCTCTTTTTTTGTACTCCACAAAACGATCGGGAAAATATAATTCCCAAACGGAATAAAGTACTGAGTTAAACTACTCAAGTGAGTAAATGTGGCAATGTTTTTTTCTGATGATGTTTCCATGTTTTGATTTTTTTTGATGATGATTGAAACTCGGCTTTCGTTTTTAAATTAGGTTACCTAGTAATTTCTTATGCAAATATATGTTCAAAAGACAGTATCTTGTTTCGCATAGTACCTAAAATTAACATAAAATTAACAAATTAAAATAGTAGGCACGCATAGTAAATTGTTGTATATTAGCCAACAAACCAAGTAATACGCATCTTGCAGCTAATAAGAGTTCACTTTTTAAGTAAAGTAAAATGGCTGCAATATTTTCGATACAAATTTTTAAAAATTAGTTAATATGACTCTAACTGCCTCAAAACTGAATAAATTTTTGATGTTTAAATTGCCTTCTGCTTTTATATGCGGAGTGCGAGTACAAAGTATAAACGAATCTGCTTGTGTGGTATCAGTAAAACACCGTTGGATCAATCAAAATCCATTTAATTCGATGTATTTTGCTGTACAAGCCATGGCTGCTGAGCTTGCTACGGGTGCTTTAGTCATGTTTCAAATTCAAAAAAGCGGTCGCAAAATCTCCATGTTGGTAGCTAATAATAAGGGAAATTTTACCAAGAAAGCAACCGGTCGCATTACTTTTACTTGCCAAGATGGTCATTTAATTGCCAAAGCTATTTCAGAAACAATTGCAACAGGCGAGGGGCAAACCTTCTGGATGAAATCAATTGGCATTGACGAAAAAGGGGTTCAAGTATCCGAAATGGATTTTGAATGGAGCGTGCGCGTAAAATAAAATAAACCACAATGCTTATTACTAAATCCTCAAAAGATAGATTTAATAATAAGCATAGTGGTTAAAATTGGTGTTTATTTTTTCCTTTTACGGGATAATAATTTTTTTGTTTATTTGTCCTTTAGTTGTTTTTACTGAAACAATATAAACGCCTGAAGTCACTGATTTTATTGGTAAAATTCCCTGCTGTACTCCGTTGTCTTTAGCATCCCATTCTGCTATTATTTGACCCAAGATGGAATACATTTTTACAGTTTCTACACTATTATCTATTGTGGTATTCGTAATTTCAAGCTGACTTTTGCTTCGAGAATGAGTTACTGTAATTTGGTTGTTTTCAATTTCTTGGTCGTTGGTCCCTAAAGTTTTATCGGCGAATGTCAACGAAAAACGGTTTTCGATTTTCCCTAAAGGCAAATTAACCGTAAAACTTCCATTTTGAATGTTATGATAGGTATTGTTACTCATGTCATGAATAAACATCATTTGCTGATTATCAAAATTTTCAGTTCCATCAAGTAGAAAAGTCACTGGGCCTTCGCGATCTGTTTTTATACCCAAAGGATAACTTGCAGTGGTATCAAAACGTCCTACTCCTTGAATTACTAAAGGATTTGTTCCATGTAAAAAATACATATCCGCAGGTAAGTTATCCATTGTCATACCATCATAACCAAAATCAAATCCGTCTGTTGCTTTGTCTTCCATAAAAGCTAATAGTAATTGCCTGTGGTATCCACTTGCTGAATTGATACCCAAGCGCACTCTTTTAAAAGTGTCTGCGAGTACGCTATCATTGTCATTATTAGGTTTTGCGACAGCGTTTTTTGAGTCGTTTTTAGTCTTAAACAATGTAGTCGATACTGCAGCAGTTTCTTTTTGAAAAGCACGCTGCCCATTATTAAAATTGACACTTCCGCCACCGCCACTTTTGCCATAAACAAAAAATCCTTGACCCACCGGAATAAATTGTTTCGGTACTTTGTTACTTAAGCCTACGCCTGCAATTAACTCTGGTACTACTGGAGCTAAACCACCTGATAAATTAAAAACGGCATAGCCACCTTGATAGTCCTTTAAATAATGGGTGTTATTATTCGAGGCGTGTTCCCAAAAGTATAAAGTACCATTGATTCCGGTGTTTTCAAAATTGTCAATTGTAGCTAAATTATCTGTAATGAATTGAACGGCATTTAATGCAGATGGGTAAGGGTTTCCCGTAAGTAAAAGTTGATTGGCACTTACGGTATTGGTTGTGATAGTTCCGTTATTGGGTTTGCCTACAAAAGTATAATTTTGTAAAGCGGTACCTGCGCCAGATCCTTTTAGGGTAAAACCTTGTCCCACGCGTAGCGGACTGTTTTCAGTAATTTTAATCCAATTAGCATAGGCGCTGGCATTATTTTCAAATTTGTAAAGCCAATAGCGGGTTACACTAAGTGGAGCAGTAGCCGAACTATTTAATCCGTCTATCCAGTTAATGTCAACAGGGTTTGCGGGGTTAGTTCCATCTTTAAAAACACTTTTTACACTGTAATCTGTATTATTAGTCGTGGCATTTATTGGGCTTACAGGCGAACTCCAATAATTATAATTGAACAAGTTAGTTTGACCTTGTTGGTCACGCTCAATAAATCCGGTACTAGTAGGAGCAAGGTCGCTTTCGGCTGTTTGTACTAATTGCGACATGCCTACCAAATCAATTTTGCCGTTTAGGGCCAAGTACCAATCGTTTTGTAATTTAGAATCATTGGTAACTGTTACTGTTTTTCCCGCGTCAACAAACATTCCAAGGTCGATTGTATTGGCTGATTCTGTTATGTTGTGTCTAACATGTACAATAGACCAGTCTTGGTCCATAATATCTTGACCACGAACTTCTTTGGTTGGACTGTTGGCCGCAAGCGAAAAATCGCCATCACGTTCTGTGATAAAAGGCATTGGAGCTTCTTGCACATTCATGTTTTTAAAATTGAATAATTTAGCACCTATCAAATCAATACCAACTGTAGTAAGATCATCAAGAACATCATCTTTGTAGGTGTCCATTCTGAAATAATGAAGCATGTCAGTGATGGAAAGCAAATCAGATCCGCTGGCAATATTTTTTGGAATTACAGTTCCCTGAATTTGTGATCCAACAGACTGTATTTCTTGATAAACCATTCTTTGCAGTTGCGTATCCGTAAGTGCCTTACCAAAAACGCGTATTTCATCTATTTTACCTCTGAAGAACTGCGAGTTTAATAAAGGATTTTTACCGACAGTGAAGATGGATAAATCAGGAGCAATACTACCACTGATGGACAGTACACCAACTACATTTCCGTTTAGAAACAGCTTTAACGAGTTACCATTAAAAACAGCTCCTACATGGTACCATTGTGCAGTATTTAAACTTACGCTAGTTTGTATGCTTTGACCGTTTAGGGTTACTACAAGTTTACGACTCGCATCAATTTTGAGATGGAAGTTATCTTGACCCAATAGTATTCCTTCAGCTGAAAACGAGGGGTTGATGTCAATCCAACACATGAGTGTTGCACCACCCAATCCGCCAAGAAGCGAGCTACTTTGAATAAAATCATTTCGGCCGTCAAAGTTTAAAAATAGTTTGGTATTGATGTCTCTTGGAGAACCAAAAACAGTAGTATTAGTATCAAATGCATCTAGAATACCATCTTTGTCAATATCTGCTCCGCCATCAATAATTCCGTCATTATTAGCATCTAATATTTTATTTGGATATAAAGTTGCTGTGTGTGACAAATCGAAAGTAATTCCATTTGACTTTACGTCTAAATAATTAGGAATTCCATTTCCATTTGTATCTAATAAAAAGTCTAAAAATGGAGATAATAAACTGCCTTGACCCAAATTTCCGTATTGGTTAGCTCCGGTTCCATAGTCATAAATATCCAAAATTCCGTCCCCAAATCCTTCGGTATTTCCATCGCCGTTCATGTCTTTGTTTCTAAAAGATTCTGTCTCTAGACCGTCACCCACACCATCTCCGTTAATATCTCCATCGCCATTTTCGAAACCTAAAAGTGCATTGATATTACTAGCACCTGATTCATCTACATCAAATATACTGTCGTTGTCGCTATCCAGATCCAAATAATTAGGAACGCCATCGCCATCAGTGTCTAAGGTTGGTAAGGCTGCTATCGCCTCGGCCAAGTCATGTAAACCATTTGCATTGATATCTACCCAAGCGGCATCAATTTTACCTTTTCCATTACTCAAGCTACCCAATCCAATTTCAATTACATCTTCTATTCCGTCATTATCGGAATCCAAATCAAACAGATCAGCAACGCTATCGCCATCTCGATCGCATAATGTTTGCGATATCAAGATGTCATCCAAAGCCAAATCATTCCCTCCGCCGCCCGGCGCATTGTTTTTGAACCGAATGGTAAAAGCATTGACATTGCCGAGATTGACACTAGTAGAAAACTGCATCCATTGACCTTGTGTACAAGAATTGTCAAGTACATTGCTGGAACAACGACCAATATCTCCAGTATTAAACGTATTCAATAAATTGTTAGATAGGTCATAAAATTCAACCGTAATATTGGGTAAAATTGAACCGGGATAGGTATTAGCTGCCATGATATTGAGCGCCCAAAAACTGTAGGTTATAGGTAAATTAGACAATACTCCAGTTATAGTAGTTTCATAAAAAGTGCCTGGAGTAAAACTTGCATTAAATACAGCCATTCTTCCGTTTGTATCTCCTGGTGTATGATCTTCACCATTGTACCAAGCTAAATCTCCATGGATATTTTCAGGATCGCTAGCGGTTGTTCCTGTTATTTTTGACACAACGGTATATTCACCATCATCTAAAATCTTTGAAGTTTGAAACGGACAATCGGTTGTGTTGGTTCCTACAATTCCATCCTCATAGCAATAAGTAGTGGTTGCATTGTAAGTAGCTGTAAAGTTAGAGGTGCGCCCCCCAGTTCCAAATGTTTCGTTCAAAAATTTATAGTCAACCTTGCTACCGTTTGAACTGTTGCAATTATTTTCTTCGGTAATGTCGGTAATGCCATCGTTATCATCATCAATATCAAAATTGTCAAAAACACCATCACCATCACTATCAAAAAAACTTTGAATTCCTGTTCCTTGTATTGCGAAATCGAATGGGTTTTCGTTGCTATCATTGTTAGCTATAGAAAGTGTCGCATTTTTAAGTCCTACAGTACTCGGATTAAAACTTATAGAGAATGTGCTTGATGCACCAATAGCAATTATTAAACTAGGAGACGTATTTACACTAAAATCAGCAGCATTGGGTCCGCTAAAACTGATGGCTCCAATAAGTAGTGGTGCGTTTCCGGTATTTAAAATTGTAAACGTTTTTGTGATAATTCCTGTGCTGATTTCCATAGATCCAAAGCTGGTCCAATCGGCTGTTGTTGGGGTTAGGTCACCATCACTAATTGCTAAGGAATTACCTGTTATTGAAATTTCGGGTTCAGCAACTGTTGCAGTCACAGCCACTCGGGTGGGTGAAGTACAAGATAAAGTGCTTGTTTCAACATAATAGGTGGTTGTTGTGTTGATAAGTGGTGTAATAAAAGTTGGGCCTGCACCTAGGGCTAAGCCGCCACTAGGAGCGCTAAACCACGAGATAGTGCCTGCTGATGCAATTGCTGAAAGCGTTACTAAGCCAGGTCCTATTGTGCTGCCGGCAGTTGTGCCAGAAATGGTCGGTACTGCATTCACAGTAATGTTTGCAACGTTGTTTAATGAAAGAGTTGCACTGCAAATAGTTGGTGACACCCCACTTGAAAGGTTTGTAATGGTTAAAGTAGTAGCTCCCGCATTGTTTAGTGCCGTAGTAGAAAAACTTCCGCTGCCTAGTAGGTTAACTGCCATAGTGGCCGTAAGTCCTGTAGCCGTGTTGGCTCCTGATAAGTTATAAGTTACTGTGTAGTTACCCGAAGGTAAGTTTAATGCGAGACCGAGTACGTTAATTGTGCTGCTTGCTCCTGCGCAAATTGGAGCCCCTGCTGTGGTAGAAAGTAGTAAATAGGTAGGACAAAGCCATGTTAAAGCTACTTTTCCTGAAGCACCAAAAGCGCCGTTATCATTGTTTTTTCCTCCGCCGCCTCCGCCACCCGGATTAACTCCCGCCGTCGCGATTCCGGCTGCAGCACCGTTACCACCATTGCCGCCACCACTTGGGGCGATTGCTCCAGATTGTAAAAGCGCGGTTGTGCCCTGAAGTAAGGTTCCTGCTGATGAACCTCCACCGCCACCATTAGTTCCACCATTGGCTCCATTTCCGCCCGAAAGAGTTAAGTCACCAATACTGGTTGCACTGCTGCCTCCAGTTGCTCCGGTCGTTCCATTATTAGGAACTGTATTTCCTCCTTTAGCTAAAAGCGTACTGTTATTAATTACCCACGAATCTCCGCCCGGTGACGTAGCACTGCTGCTTCCAGCTCCTACCGATAAGTTGTAAGTAGTACCATTTGAAACGGCTATGGTTTTGCTGGCATAAGCTCCTCCGCCGCCTCCACCATAAGTGCTGTTGCCTGAGGTTTTACTGCCGCCTTTACCTCCGCCGCCCCATGCTTCTGCCTGTATAGTAGTTACTCCTGATGGAACAGAAAAAGTATGAAGTCCTGCTGTAGTAAAGGAAAACGTTTGTGCTAAAGCAGTATATTGTAAGGTTACAAATAGACAAATAGTACTTATAAACGTGAATAGAGGTAGAGTTTTATTCATAATTTAATATTGTTTAATTATTAATTTATGGTATTTAGTTTCTTTCTCTTGTTCTGGTGTTTTTTAGAGAAGTTTTTTATCTAATAAAAATACTTACTTTTATATAAAAAAACGTTTAAAAGTATAAAATAATCGTTGAAATGCACTTTTATTTTTATTTTGTAAGAATAATTTTTAAATTTTATTTTTTGTTTATTAATATTTTTAATGGTTTGATTTTTAATGCGATAATTAAATTGTAAAAAAAAAGAGACCTCTCTGGTGGAGAAGTCTCTTTTTTTAAGTGTAAAAAATTAAAGTTACTTAACAATAATTTTTTGTGTCATAATGCCTTTTGAAGTTTTAATTTTTACAATGTAAAACTCAGAGCTGTTTTCAGTGATTGGCAATTTATGATAAAATTGTGTTTTATCTTTTATGTCCCAAGTTTTGATACATGCCCCTTGAATATTATACAATTGTACTGTTTCGATAGTGGCATCTTTAACACCGTTTGTAATGTTTAAGGTGTTGTTGTATCTTGTGAATACCGCTTCAATACTGTTATTGTCAGTGGTTGGTTGCTCAATAGCAGTTACTGCTTTTTTATCTGTAAAGTGTAATGCGAAACGAGTTTTGTCTTCACCTTTGGCAACAAGTACTTCAAACGGTCCTTTTTTGATGCTATTATAGGTATCGGTTTGAGCATCGTAAATAAAGTAGTTTTGATCAGCATCAAAGTTTTCAAGGTTATCAATTACAAATGATACTTTACCTTCCTCAGCCATTTTTACTGCAATCGGGTACGAGGCTTCTTTATTAAAGTATCCTTCACCTTGAATGCTCAACATTTGATCTTTGTTCAATAAATACATATCGCTCGGTGACCCATCAATGTTTGGTGCATCATAACCTGGATTAATTTCGCTATCGGCTTTTTCATCCATAAATCCTAAAAGAACTTGACGGTGGAAATTGTTACTCAATATATTAAATCCGATATGGATTTTTTTATTAGAACCAGCCTCTATTTTTGTATCGCTATTATCTGTCCAATGGTCTTTTACTGGTGATTTACTTGCGGTTGTACGATACATTGTTTGTGATTGTGCATTATCTTCTTTAACAAAGTCTCTTTGACTATTATTGAATTGTAAAGCGGTACTAGCACCACTCGCGTTACCAATAACAAAGAAACCTTGCCCTACTGGAATAAATTGCTTTGGAGCAGCTTTACTTGTATTTCCAAATACAGAAATAGTCGATAATCCCGTAGAGCTAGGAGGTGTTCCTCCTGTCAAATTACGAATACCGTACCCTCCTTGATAATCTTTCAAAAAGTGGGTATTGTTGGTTTGGTAATGTTCCCAGAAATACAAACTTCCTGTTATTACATCGTTGCTTCCGCCCATATTATCATTGATAAATTTAACCGCATCTAAGGCTGATGGATATGGATTACCAACTAATAACAGTTGACTTTTCCCTACAGTGTTGGTAATTGTTCCGTTATTTGGTTTACCTACAAATACTAAGTTCTGTGTGGCTGTGGCTGCGCCTGTACCTTTTAAGGTAAATCCTTGGCCCGCACGTAAAGGTGCTGTTTCACCTATTCTGCTCCAGTTTGCATAATTGTTGGATAAATTATCAAATTTATTAATCCAGTAACGAGACAAAGTTCTTGGGGTAGTAGAAGTGCTTGCAAACAATCCTGAAGTCCACTGGAATGCTGTAGGACTAGCTGGACTGGTTCCGTCACGAAGTACTGTTGCTACTGTATAATTAGAGTTGTTAGTTGTTGTATTCACTGTTCCAACAGGCGATCCCCAATAGTTGTAGTTGTAAAAATTTGATTGTCCCTGTTGGTCTCTTTCCAATGAACCACTACTCAAAATATCTAAATCACTACCAGTTTTTTGAACCAATTGAGAACGACCTACTAAGTCAATTTTCCCATCTAACCTTAAATAATGGGTTACTTCCATTTTTGTTCCATCAGTTTGTGAGCCAGAAGCAGAAGTTGCTGTCAAGATATTGCTGTTTACAAACAAGCCTAGTACTGTTTTGTTACCTACAGAGGTAATATTGTGGTTGGTTCGCACAATATTCCAGTCTATAGGAGTTGTTCCATTAATTATTGATAGGCTGTAAGGTCTATCCTGTATAGCACTGTTGGTCCAAGTGGCAGAAGTTTCCCAATTTCCATTCGAAGCCGATTCATAAGGCAAAGGGGCTGTTTGCGCACTGATGGATATTTTGTCAGGAATTACTAAACTTCCTCGGTTTACATTTTTAGAATCATCGTCAAGGTGAGTTCCTATGTAAGAGTTCATTGAGTAGTATGCAAATAAATTATTCCAAAGCAATGCACTAACATCATTTTTAGTAATTGTTGATGGAATTATTGTGCCTATCGTACCGGTACCGCTCTCTTGTATTTCTTGATTCATGATGAATTGAATTTCAGTAACTGTTAGCACACGATCCCACATTCTAAGTTCGTCTATATCCCCTTTGAATAAGTTATTTATAGAAGTTTTACTTAGGTATTGACCACCAATACTAAATGTTCCCGTTGATACACTAGGAACTCCAATCATCGAGGCCGTTCTCTCAAATACACCATCAATATAAATTGATAATATATTAGAAGCATACGTAAATGCTATATTGTGCCATACAGCATTCGGAAATATAGTATTTGTGATAGCACTTCGTAATGTAGTACCATTATAATATTCAAAGCGAACTTTATTATCGTTTTGTAAAACTATTTGATAGCCATTTCCAGCTGCAGATTTTTTAGATAAAATAGTTCTTTCGGTACCTGACGTATTAGCGCCATTTGGACGGATCCAAGTCATTACCGTAAATGTGGCAGGTAAATCATTCGTAGCATCTACTCGAACATAATCATCAAAGCCGTCTAAGGTAATGTGTAGCGGGTTTGTAGCTCTGTGTGCAACACCAAAAGTGATGTACTTAGTACCATCAAAATCATACAAGCAGGTTTGATTGCCTCCTGTTGTTGACATGAATACGGTCTCTAAACCGGTCGTAAATGCAGCATTGGTTGATACTACCATTACATAGGCATCTGTAGGACCGAGTGCAGGCAAACCACTAACAAATGATGCAGTTGGAATAGCAACCCTAGTTGTAGGTACATCACCGTTTACTTCATTAACTTTCCATTTGCGGTTAACAACTTCTGTAATTGTTGTTATTGTAGTTGGTCCGAGCGAGATTGGTAAATCAACGCCAGAATCTACCATGCTACCATTGTTAGAACCCCACATTAAATAATTTCTATCCGAAGGAAAGACTGCAGTATTTGCAGAGTTGGTAGTAGCAATATCAGTTAATCCTATTGTCAATACTTCAGTGGAATTGATACTTTTTGATTGTTTTTGACTCAATTGCGACGCATCATCTCTTCCAATTCCTGCAATATCAAAGTTAAAACCTGTGTTACCAGCGATATCCCATATAACTGCTCCACTTGAATTTTGGTAATTTAATGAGGTACCATTTATTCCTAACGTAATTCCATACTTAACTGCTAAATAACTTTCTATTCTTCTTCTTTCGGTTGCATCATTTTTTCGGGCTGAATAAGAAATAACCTCTGCGATACGTCCACCAAAACTACCGTTGAAGGCTTGGCTTCTGCCTAGCCAATATCTATTATTTACAGAATTCTCAAATTTTGGAACTCCAACCTCTGTATTGTCAATGCGTAGACCGTCTTTGTATAATTCCATACCATTAACAGTTGGAACAGTCACTAGATTTCGTGCATTTAAAATAGTAGTTAGGTTATTATAGGTTATTGAGGTTCCTGCTTGTGTAATACCGTATCCTCTTAAATTTACGTCAGCAGGAGTTGGACTGGGACTACCCCCAAAGCAATAACTGATTACTTCATCATTAAATCGGTTCGAGTAATCACCTAATCCAAATCCTGTTACATCAGTTGTATATGGTGTTCCAGTTTCCGTTTGTGAGGTATAAATGTCAGATGCTGTTACCAAACTACTTGTTATACTTGGTGTGTCATTCATTATTACGATAAACTGCTCATGCGAGTAAAAACCACCTGTGCCATTCATTTCAGCTCTATTTGTTAGTCCGCTTAAATCTGACACTGTTGTGGAGGTATTGTTATTAAAAAAAACGACAGGATTAAAGTTTAAATTGTTTGTACTGTTGTCTTTATACACTGGTCGATTGGTTATACTTGCATTTGTAGCATCAATTACATTAGCATCATTCCCTTTTCCAATATCCTCCCAAGTATTTACCACTGCATTGTCAGCAATAGGCCCTGTACCATTTATTTTATCGGCCCGCAACCAGGTTTCAAGATTAGCAGTAATTCCTCCTGGTCCATTGGTAATCGTGTTATAGGTAGTCCCGATAATAGAGATATTATCTAAATAAACTCCTCTTGTATTACTACCGATATTTCCAACAAAACGAAATTGAGAAGTTAAAGAAAACGTAAAGTCTGTGTCAAATAAAGTTGCATAAAATGCATGATACTGATTGTCCACGTTTATGTCCCTGCCTGTAGCTGAACCAGGAGCACCGCTACCTTTAACAACAACTTTTACATCTTGCCATGTGGCTAGTGCACCAGTTCGATATTGTAAAGTAATCGATTCATTGCTGTTTAAAACTGTTCGTAAAAAAAATTTAACATCTATTTTATTGTAGGGCAAAATGTTTAGACCAAGCGCTGAACTTGTAAGTGTCATTCCGGAATTACCTCTTATTAGTACAGAGTTTGATCCTTGATATGGCGCTGTTGTACTACGAGTTACATTTGAGCTTCCAGAGGCCCAAATACCAAATCCTGAATCAAAAGTTTCTGAGTTTATAACTGTTTGACAATAATTTGTAATTGATGTTAATAATAAAGTTAGAATATATATTGTCCTTTTTGAGTAAAGTAAAGTTTTCATCATAGTTTCAAAAATAGGTGTATTTCAATCTCTGTTAATTTTTCTTATTTACGTTACTTTTTAAGTAACGGTTTTTTTTAAAGACTTTTTCTTAAGTAATTTAACCGCCCAAAGATAGAATTTTTTAGGATTCGTTAACATTTTTTCATCGATAAAATGCAATTATCATCGCTTAAGTACGTTTTTTCTGTTGATTTTTGTAATGATTTAGGGTTTGTTACAGCACTATTCAAACCTTGTTTAATAGTCGTAACACTTGGTTGATATTTGTGATCACTTAGTGTTGTTTATTTTTTGACTTGTTAGCTCTTATTGCTCTTTATTGCATGATTGTACTTGATATTTATTTGATTGATCATTTAAAGTAATATTTAGTTACAAAAAAAAGCTAGAATCTAGATGTTTTGTCTTTAGATCCTAGCTTTTGGTCTTTTGTAAATATTACAATTTCATTGCTTCTACTTACAATGTGCTTGATTTTCTTTTTTACTAAAATGAAAAAAGGCATATACAATCCCAGCTATGATCAATATAAATAATTTGCTATTAATTGGAGCCGCAGCGGGTTCAGGCCCTTCTAAATCTCCAGTATCATTTTCGTCTCCAGGCACTGCAAACATAAGCATGCTAGTAAGAAGAAAAAAAATAGTACAATAGGTTCTTAGTAATTTGTATTTCATTTTGATTTTTTTTTAAACCTGCTAGCTAGTAGCAGGTTTATTGGTGCAATTAGTAGATTATTTTTTTGCTAACTGTTTCGTTGTTGTTCGAAATAATTTTGACAATTAGCGCTTGATTGGCAGCCGTAAAACTAGTCAGGCTAACCGAGTTGCTATTTACGTTATCTTTCTCAAATAATAAGCGTCCTCGAATATCGTAAATACGTACTATTTTCATTGTAGTTTTTCCGCTATTTACATGAATTACTCCGTTTTGATTGTAAACAATTACAGTGTTTTCATCAAAGTTGGAAGGAAGTCCAAGTGTAGCATCTGTTTTATAAACTATTGCAAAGCGGTCGTTAAATGTTCCTGACGTTGAAGTAAATGTATAATCAGATTTTTTTAGATCATGCTCTATTGCAGTTTGCTTGTCTTTAATGAAAATGTTTTGCTGTCCAGAAAATAAACCATCAACATGATCAATTCCAATTGTAAAGCTTCCGGCCGAATTAGTTTTGAACGTTAACGGCACTGAATCGGTATTTTCAAAAGGCAAACTTCTTCCTTGGATAACAAATTCTTCATTATCAATCAAAGAGTTTAATGAAATAGCATTGTCATTAATATACCTACCATCAATCGTAGCATCAATTCCAGCCGTAGCCTTTGACATATAGGCAATCATCATTTGGTTCGCAGGCTCTGAATCTTTGCTTAAATTAAGCCAAATACGGTGCATGTCTGATTCTCCTGTTCTTAAAAATTGGTTATCGTTGTTTGCAACACGCATTGTATTGTTAAAAGTTACTGAGGCTGTAGTTGGCTTTACAAGAAAACCTTGACCTACTTGGATGAAACCATTTGGCGCTATGCTACTACCTCCACCTGCATTTGCAGTACCACCTGCGGTAGTGTAGGTTGCGTAGGAGGTTGAAGTAGTATTGTTCGTTTTTCTCCAAAAATATAGCGGTTCTGTAATGTTATTGGTACTGATAAATGCATTTGCATTAATAGTAGAAGGATAAGGATTTCCTACGCCGTTAAATTTATTAGCAGTTGTAGCAATATTGTATGTGCCGTTATTTGGAACTCCTTGAAATCTACCTTCCCAAACAGTTGGCGTAGTTGGATGATTATTTGGTAAGCGAATTAAAAATCCTTTTGCCAAAGTGAAATTAGAAGTTGCAGCTACTGCACTGTATAAATCAGTAGCAGAGGTATACGTGTAAAAACGATTACTCAAAGTTGCTGGTGAAAATGCTTGTAATTGCTGTCCTGCAACAGGAGAAGACCATAATACATAATCTAATAACATCAGTGGCGAAGTTCTACGCTTTACAATTATAGATCCGCTGTTGCCATTGCTAGTTTTGGTTTGTAATAAATTAGTATTGTTTTCAAATGTTAATGATGATCCTGCAGCTACAGTGATATCGTTTGCAATTGTAAAGTTAAATCCACTTGGTACTGTAACAACGGCATTGTTGTTTACAGTTAAACTGCAAGCAGCTAGATTTGCATTTGCAGTAAAGTTACCTGTAATAACTACTCCTTTTGTTGCAGCTGGTAATCCGTTAGACCATGCAGAACCATTCCAGGTAGTACTCTCGATGGTAACTGTTGTTGCGGCAGAAGGTGTAGGATTACATGAACCATTTTTAACTACAGCTCTAAAACGAGTGGTTGCAGTTAATGGTCCTGATGTATAGGTGTTTGTCGTATTGGTAATAGTTGTCCATGCAGTGAATGGGCTTACGGCACTTTCCCAATTTATAATGTTCCCAGTAAAACCTGTTAAAGTCAATAGGCCACTATTCGAATTAGAACAAATTGTAGTACCACCAGCAACTGTTCCGCCAACTGATACAGGATCAACAGTAATTGCTAATGTGGTTGTAGTACCACATTGTCCCGAATTTGGTGTAAATGTATAAGTCGTTGTAGCAGTATTATTTAGGGCAGGTGACCATGTTCCCGTTATACCATTTAAAGATGTTGTTGGTAATGCAGGGATTGTACTACCTGAACAAACTGGCCCAACAGCTGAAAAAGTTGGTGTAACTGGAGAGCAAATGTTCAATGTAGCTGTATTACCACCTGAATAAGCGTTGTTAATTCCAGTAATGGTATATGTGAAATTATCAGGTGCTAAGTTCGCTCCGTTGTGCGTGTAAGTCAATAAATTGTTATTGATATCCAATTGTGTAAAAGTACTACCTACAGCTAACGCATTCCCATTTAATCTTAAAATTCCATTAGTTGGTAATTTAGTCAAATTGTAAATTAGCTGTGATGGAGTAGTTGCAGGCTGACTTGCAAGTAAAGTGCTTTGGCCAATTACAATGTTAGTTCCTGTAAGTACGTTAGGAGTGGTGTATGCTATTGTAATATTGTTAACTACTTGTAATTTACCACAAATGGTTATTGAAAAATTGCTAAAAGTACCACCATTGCTAGCTCCAACACGATCTGTAGCTAATAAGGTCCACTTGCCTAAAGAGCTTGTTCCATTAAATTTAGCCAAAGGTTGACTCGCTTGTTGTACACCCTCTAAAGCTGCATTAGTAGCTCCTGTAATGTTTCCGCATGATAATGGTACTCCAGCATCATCAAAGGTTACATCAAAATTTGCTCCCGAGCAATCCCTGTTAAAAACCTCGACGAAAACTCCAGTTGGGCCACTAAATTGCATTTTAATATTATTTATTTCAGTATGGCTAGCTTTCATATAAAAGCTAGTCTTTGTAATATTGATATTGTCTGGAATATCAATTGTAGCGCTTACAGCATTTGTTGGACCAATTTCCCAATTTGCATTTGGAGCAAATGAGGCATTCGCGTAAGTGTTACAAAAATCACTAGCAATTTGAAATACAAAACTATCAGAGAAGTTACCAGGGTTGCAGGCATTAATCGGTTGAACTCTCCAGTAGTTAATGGTACCTGAAATCAAATTGGTTGTTTGATAGGTGTTTGTCGCTACTGTTGCTGTTTCGCGAATGCTTGCAAAAGTTGGGCTATCTGAAATTTGTACCAAATATGAGGACGCATTAGCTAAATTACTCCATTGTAAAAGCACTGAAGTAGCTTGATTTTGTGCACCATTAGTTGGACTATTCAAAGTCACATTACTAATTGTAGCATCAAATACTCGTAAAGTTAAAGGCAAATCGATAGCTGAGGTGGTCGATGTACCTCTAACTACAAAATTGTAAGTTCCTATTGCTAAATTTGTAATACCTGAAATTGTAATTCCCAAATTACCAGCTGTTGTTCTTGTGGTTGGAGAGAATGTTGCAGAAGCTCCAGCTGGTAATCCTACGGCTGAAAACGTAACCGTTTCTGAGAAACCTGGCGCAGGAGTGAATGTAGCAGTGTAAGTCGCATTATTTGGTTTACATACTGAAGCTGTAGCGTTTGCTGTAGTTAAATCAAATTTATTCGATTTTATTTCAAAGTTTACATTTGAAATATCAAAAAAGATATTTCCAACCGCTTCAATTAATATACGATTTGTTGTTCCAATATTAGCTGGTACAGTTATAGGTTCAGAACCATCATTAGCAGTATTTCCAGCTAACAAAATTGGATAGGTCAAACCGCCGTCTGTAGACATTTTAATATTTACTGAGGTAGCATAAGTACCTGTATTGGTACCAGTCATGTTCCAAGTTACAGTTTTGCTTTCGCCCACGTACCAAGTTTGGGCTGTGTTTGGTGCTGTAACAGCAAACGGTCCTACATTTCCTATTGTTATTGTAGTATTGGCTTGGTTTGTTTGTCCCCCTATAGAATTGTTATCTCGTACAGTAACTCTAAAATTAATCGTACGAGCTACACTTGGTAAAACCTCCCATATTGGAGTAACGTTATCAATCAGAGACTGCATGTTTGGAAAAGTACGTGAAGGTGAAGAGGTAGGAATAAACGATCTAAAGTTTGGTCCTAATGTTCTATTCGCTTGAGGGGTTCCTGTTACGCCAGCTGCTGTACCATTCATTTGTTCCCAAGTGTAAGTTAAAGCATCACCATTGCTGTCAGCGCCTACTGCGGTTAGTGTAAATGGTGTTGACAAAGGAATACTGTATGATGTAGTTGTTGTAACAGTAGGGGCAGTGTTTGCTATTGTAGTTTCTACTTCGCACGTATTACCATTGATTGTGGCCGTCATCTGTTGAATGCTTATTGCGTGAAAATAAGCATCGCTGTTATTTTGAATATTTGGCGGACAAATACCTGCGTAACCCATAATTGTTGAGCCGCTACCTGGCTCTAAACCGGATACAGATGAAAATTGGCATGCATTATTTTGGGTGTGCCCTGCACCAAATTGGTGACCTATTTCATGGCATACGTAGTCAATATCGAAAGGGTCAAATTGAGGAGTTACAATTCCGGTTACTCCAGCGCCTTTGTTAGCGCCACAAGGTCCAGTACCTGCAATACCACCGCCTCCTGTACTAAATACATGACCGATATCGTAATTGGTAGCACCAATTAACCCAGTAATGTTAGGTGTGTTTGCACTTAGCATTTGGCTTCCATCATAATTGTCGTAAGGGTCGGCATCAGGTGTAGCATCAATGTTAACTCCATTTCTATAAATTAACCTATTATTTGATGGAACTATTTGAAATTGTACTGCCAAATCACGTCTGTAAACACTGTTTACGCGCACCATTGTTGCATTTATTCCTGCAAGTGCTCCAGCAACGGTGTTACCATAGTATTCTGTATACTCAGACGTACAGGCAATAGCAATGCGGTACGTTCTCATTTTCGAATCAGTTAGATTTGTTGTTTTCTGACTGTATGAATTGTTTTTTACTGATTCTGGTGCATTCATATCTGTATTACAAACAAAAGAGTCCGTTGGGCTTCGTTCAAAGTCTGCGCGATCGTACACAATGTAGTCTGTAACGTTGTTCTTAGAAAACGGATCGATATAAATAGTTCGCTCACCAGTAATTAAACCAGTAAAACCTTCTGGAGAAATACTGATGTAAATTTGGTTCAGAGGATTTTTTTGGCTTACTCCGTAAAATGATTGAATTTCCGGAAATTTAGCCTCTAAATCTGGGTGTAGTACACTTGTTTTTTCAATCAAGAAACTCTCCACTTTTCCATTTGCTAGTGGGAAATCGAGGATAATCGCAGAGGCAAGTCTGTTGTTATTGTCTCTTTTTACAGCAGACTTGAAGTTTGATTTTAAAGTTTTAAAATCTAGTGAAAAAACTTTGTACTTTAAGGGAATGTTTTTTCGTTCCGGTTTGTTAATTGCTCTTGAATTGTCGGAACTGCCTTTGAGTTGCCAGTTGTTGATTGATTGCGCCAGAGATACCTGATGCAATAGCAATACTAATAATGTTAGTAGGAAGTAATTTTTCTTCATAAAATTTGGATTTGGAGGTTCAAAAATATGTTAAAAAAATAGTAATTACAATCGATTTCGTTGAATTGTTAATTTTTAATTAAAATTTCACCTTTTTTGTTAATAATAGTATTCAATAGCTTTTTTCTCTTCAAGAAAAATCGGGTCGATTGATTTACGTATTGTTTGTGTATCTGGTTCTTATTCAGGTACAAAAATGTGTTTTGCATTTATTTAATGCTTATTTTTACCTTATAAATTATTCTTATGAAAATGAAATCCTTTTATGTCGTCGCTTTTTTACTAAGTTGTTTTTTTGGTCAGGCCCAAGGTAAGCTGACGGGCAAGGTTACTGATTTTAAAAATAAACCCATTGCTGAGGCTCGAATTTACCTAGACTCTATTGACGTGAGTTGCGTGACAAACAGCGAAGGCGAATTTGAATTGGTGTTGCCGCAAAAAGTTGGTTTTATCAATGTTTACACTAAAGCATACGGCCTGTTATCTTCAAAATATAATAACGAGGATCGCATGAGTTTTAAATATTTAGAATCGGCAAAAAACAATAAAATTCGTTTGCAAAAAGGAGAGCAGTTGCCTTTGACTTATTCTGCCGTTGATAATGAATACAAAATAAATTCTACTAAAAATGTGAATGTGCAAAACGACAAATATCAAGGTGTGTTCTCTAATATTTATGATTTGCTACGTGGTCGCGTTTCATCTGTTGTTGTGTCCAGGAATAACAAAATATCTATCAGAGGAATTAGTTCTATTCGTAATGCAGGAGAACCTCTTTTTGTAGTTGACGGAATGATTGTTACCAGTTTAGATTATTTGTCTCCAAACAATATAAAAGATATTACTGTACTGAAAGATGCAGCTGCTGCAACCTATGGTGCACAAGGGACCAACGGCGTTATCGTTATCAAAACAAAATAAGTGAGGCTTAGTTTTTTGAAAAAAGTATTTGCGATACAATTAGTAATACATTCTAAAATCTAGAAATTTACACAAATCATATTGCTTTTGATGCAATTCTTCAACTACATTAAAAATTGAGTCATCAGCCTCAAACAAACTAAAAAACAGTTGATCCAATGCGGTGCTGCTTACTGCCGCATGCGGTGAACCGTAACCGGAGATGGCTTTAGCACAAGTAATGTCTAAAAAGTACTGCGATTCATCAGGAGTCAAATCTAATGCTTTGGTGCTGGCAAAATGAATGATTTTACCTCTCATTTTTCCTTCGAATAACTCTGCAATTTCTTCTAGGGTATAAAAATAATTGTTCAAACAAATGGTGTTGGCTTCGCCTTGCATGACCAAGTAAATGATTTCATAATTGGTGAAGTTATGATCATCATACAGTAAACTATGTAAGCGCTCCTCTAACCCTTCTATCGAGTCGCAGGTGGTATGTATGCTGCTGATTCCTTTGTCAAAAGCCAATCGTTCTAGGTGTTGTACCACTTCGGTAGTAGTAACTTCTTCAATGTCAGCAACGGCTTCAAGGCAAAAAATAAAGGTGTCGTTCTCCATAAATTGTAAGGTTCGGTGGCAGAAACTCTCCTTTATTTTTCAAGGGATATGAATTTCTAAGTGAAAATTTTTCTGTAACAAAGATACTAAAGCCTTTCAAAACCCGAAAAAAACAACTGTGAAGGAATCCTTAATTTATACAACTAGTACACTAATTTTGCTACTTACAAACGGACAAAATCTTTTTTAAATAGCAATGAAAAACTAATTTTCAAATGTAGTTTCAAGTATTTGAACAATAAGATAGGATCAATAGTTCGCAGCGCTATTTGCATTTCAAAATGTATCATTTGCAAGACGGCTCGGTTTTCTTCCTTGGTTGTATTGAGCTGCAAGGCGTTGCGCACAATTTGGTAGGTGCTGCGGTTGTATAATCTTGTTTTTCTGTTCAAACGTTTAAAACGGCGCGAGCTTAAGGAATTACGGAGTTCTCTTTTTTTGATTAAAATACTATCAATAAAATCAAATTGATAGAAACGCGCTGTTTTAATCCAAAAATCATAATCTTCAAATTGTAAATTTTCATTAAATCCCTGAAAACGATCGTAAACTGCTCTTCTTGCCATGGCCGAAACAGAACATACATTATTTTCAAGTCGCAACAGACTCAAATATATATCGCCTACAGCTTGTGGTTTAATTCTTTTTTTGTTTTCATCGACTTCAAAAAAGTAACAAAAATGAGTGTCGTCTTCAAAAACTAATTCTGCATTGCCATAAACAATTCCAACATTTGAAAATTGGCTTTTTGCAAAAGCTTCTAATTGAAGTTCTACACAGTTGTGGGCCAATACATCATCTGCCGCCAAGTCAACTATATAACTTCCGTTGCTTTGTGCAAATGCTTTGTTGAATGATTTGGTGTTTCCTAAATTGTGTTCATTTTTAATGAATACTATGTTGGGTTCTTTTTTCAACCAAGTCGTTATTGCTTCCACAGAGTCATCGGTGCTGCAATCATCTACCACAATAAGTTCAATATTACTGTAGCTTTGATTTTTGACCGACTGCAATGCTTCTTGCACGTATTGGCCGTGATTGTAGCAAAGACATATTATGGAAACTAGCGGTTTGTCATTCATTTGTACAGCAAAGTGTTTATATTTGGTGCTAAAATAGTAATTTATTGCATGAGTACTCGTAAAACTAAAATAGCATTGGTGGGCGATTCCCTTGGCGGAGGCGGTGCTGAGAAAGTACAAGCACTTTTGTCTATTTTTTTTGAAAGTAAAGGCATTAACGTACACCACATTATTTTTGTTAATGACACCTCCTATGATTATGCCGGAGAGTTGTACAATCTTGGCAAGCAAAAAGCCGAATCAAACCTTGATAAACTAAAGCGTTTAAAAAAGATCAAGACCTATTTAGCCGAGCATAATTTTGATATTATTATCGATTTTAGGTTTCGTGTAAATGTTTTTAACGAATACCTAATGGCTCATTGGGTATATAAAAAACCTGTTGTTTATACCATACATAGTAGTATGTACACGAGTTATATTCCTGAAAGTCGTTTTTTAGCGCGACTTATCTATAGGAAGGATAGTTGGGTAGCTGTAAGTAAAGCGGTTGCATCTGCAGTGGCAAAGCGTTACAAGAAAGAGGTAACTTCTATTTACAATCCAGTTTGTATTCAGGAAATTCAGGAATTGGCAAAAGTCGAAGTTGAAATCGAATATCCGTATATCATAGCAGTGGGGCGAATGAACGAACGAGTAAAACAATTTGATGTTTTAATTCAGGCTTTCGCCGAATCGATATTGCCACAGCAAGGCGTGCAGTTATTGTTAATCGGATCTGGTGCTTTAGAAGAGGAGTGGAAAAAAGTCGCACTAAATTGCGGTGTACAAGATTCAGTAGTTTTTGCAGGTCAGCAACAAAATCCTTTTAAATACTTAAAAAAGGCACTTTTTACAGTGGTTAGTAGTCAGTATGAAGGACTTTCAAATGTATTAATTGAAAGTCTTGCAGTTGGTACTCCCGTAGTTTCGTTTGATTGTTTTGCTGGTCCGAACGAAATTATCGATCATGAAAAAAATGGTTTACTAGTGCCAAATCAAAATCAACAAGCACTGACAAAAGCCATAAATAGAATGATCGAGGATACTGATTTGTATCAAAAATGCAAGCGCAACGCAGCAGGCAGCATAACTCATTTTGAGCTGGAACACATTGGTCAGCAATGGCTCCATTTTTTAAACTTAAATTCCCATTCATGCAAATAGAAATTATTGATATCCCTAAGATTGAAAATGTTTTGGGCAATATCGCTGTTATCGAAAATGAGGTAATTCCTTTTGAAATCAAGCGCGTGTATTACCTGTATGATATTCCAAGTACATCCAAGCGGGGCGGTCATTCACATAAAAAATTGCAGCAGGTTTTAATTGCTATTTCAGGAAGTTTTGATGTGGTGCTAAATGATGGGAAAAGCCAAAAAACAATCACATTAAACAAGCCTGACAAAGGTTTGCTGTTGCGAAATAATACTTGGCGTGAATTAGAAAATTTTTCATCAGGTGCCGTTTGTATGGTTTTGGCTTCCGAAGTTTTTGACGAAGCCGATTACATTCGGGATTTTGATGTCTTTTTACAATCGGTACAATGAAAATCTTGTATGTAGTTCCCAGCATTAATGATGACGGAGGCGTAGCGCGTGTTTTGGCGCTAAAAGCCAATTACTTGATTCGAAATTGGCAATATGACGTGCATATTGTGACGCAGAATCAAGGTCACACACCGCTTTTTTATGAGTTTGATGCTGCTATTGCAATACATGATATTGTCCTGAAAAAAAACGCAATAGGCTTTGTTTTCGATTATATTACCAAACTAAAAAAAATCATTAATACCGTTCAGCCCGATGTAGTTTTGGTTTGTGATAATGGTTTGAAAGCTTTTTTATTGCCTTTTTTTCTTGGTGTAAAAATGCCATTAATTTTAGAAATTCATAGTTCTAAATTTATTGAAGAGCGCCCTGCTCGACATTTTTTAGATCAAGGATTTCGATGGATGAAATACAGATACAAAAACTTTTGCGCCAAGCGCTTTTCTCAAATAGTGTATTTGTCTGAAAATAGTAAAAAGGAGTGGAACAATATAAATGGCGTCATTTTACCGAACCCAGTTTGGATAGAAAATGTTGCAGTTGGTGAGGATAAACAAAAGGTAGTTTTGGCAATAGCACGTAACTGTTACGAAAAAGGCCTTGACAGACTTTTGCCTATTTGGTCAGCGGTCACAGCAGAACATCCGGATTGGAAACTACATATAATTGGACATCAAGTAGCGCAGTTACAAGCGCAAGTTAATCTTTTGGACATCTCTGATAGTGTGTGTTTGCAGCAATCAGTCACTGCAATTGATGTCGTATATGCTACTACAGCAGTCTTTGTTTTAAGTTCCCGTTTTGATTGTTACCCGATGGTTTTGTTAGAAGCCATGGCTAGTGGATTGCCTTGTATTGCTTACGATTGTCCCTGCGGTCCTGCAGCTATAATTGAATCTGGAGAGACAGGTTTTTTGATTCCAAATGGCAACCAAGAATTGTTCGTTTCTCATTTAAAACAATTGCTGGCTGATGAAAGCTTACGGATTGAAATGGGAAAAAAAGGTAAAGAAAAGGTTGCTCGACAAAGTATTGATCTCATTATGGAGCAGTGGCACGCTTTTTTGAGTGCTATTTAAAATCTTTGTTTTTTTGGGCCAGAGTACATAAATATCCAAGTTTAAAACATTTGAAAATCCATAATCGAGGATTTTTGCCAGTTAAGTTTTTTTCAATCCTTTTTTCATTTCGAAGGTATAAAAATGAAGTAAAACGAACTAGTTTTAACTTTTGCAACGACAGTAAAACTTGAATAATTTTTATAAAAGAAGCGGCTATTTTTTGGTCTGTGTATAAACTTAAAGCACTATCCAATGCTTCTTTGGTTTTTAAAAGGTACATTGAATTAGAGTCAACATCAGCATGTAAAATTGGGTTGTCAATATGCTGAATGCTAGCGTTAATTAGACTTAATTGATAAGCGAGTTGCGTATCTTCGTGGCCGTATTGTTTTTTGTAGGGTTCAAATTTTATTTGATCAAAAAACGATTTTTTTATCACCGTGTTGTTAAACAGTAAAGCTTGGTATTTTCTTTTTTGTCGCTGTGTTGCCGTTTGGTCTTCTGTAAATTTGCCGTATTTCCACCTTAGTTTTTGATCGTTTGATAGACAAGATTCTGGGTGAACACGCCCACCATAAACCACATCGTATTCTTCCAGATACTCTAAGTAGGTTGCTATAAAATGAGTATTGATGCATTCTGAATCACCATCAATAAATAACAAATACTTATGTTGGGCTTGGGCAGCAAGTGAATTCCGGTTTTCTCGATGGCCTAAATTTTCTGTTAAGGCCGTAAATTGGCAATTCGCAAGTGTGTTAATTTTTTCGTTTTCGGTATTGAAAACAGATCCAGAAGCATCATCTTGACACAAAATTTCAAAATCAATACCACAAGTTACGCATTGTTCGTGTAAGGCTTCTACCAACGGAAGTACGTTGTAGTTGTATACAGGAACAAGGATTGAGAGCATTATGCCGTACGTTGTTGTATTACTTCAAATATTTTAGAATCTTCGCACTTCAAAGTTTTTGATGGGAATTTCATTAACAAAGCGTAATCATGCGTTGCCATAATGATTGTTTTACCGTTAGCGTTGATTTTTTTCAATAAATCTAAAACTTCAGCACTAGTTTGCGGATCTAAATTTCCAGTAGGTTCATCGGCCAATATTAATTCAGGGTCGTTCAATAAAGCACGAGCAATCGCTACACGTTGTTGCTCACCACCAGAAAGTTGGTGTGGCATTTTTTTACCAAAATCTCTCATGCCTACTTTGTGCAATACTTCGTCAATTTTCGCATCCATTTCGCTAGGATTTGTCCAGCCAGTAGCTTTCAAAACAAACAACATATTGTCATTGATAGAACGGTCCGGAAGCAATTTGAAGTCTTGAAAAACAATACCAATCTTGCGTCTCAAAAACGGAATATTATCCTCTTTTAATGTAGCTAAATCGAATTCTACAACATGACCTTCACCTTCTGTCAAAGGTAAATCAGCGTATAGTGTTTTCATTAAACTACTTTTCCCAGAACCAGTTTTACCTATTATGTATAGAAATTCCCCGTGGTTAACTTCTAAATTTACTTCACTTAAAATAGATTTTCCTTCTTGATATATAGATACGTTTTTTAAAGACAGTACGGTTTGTGACATAATTTGTATTTGTTTGTGCGGTAAAAGTACTAAGATAACGCTGGTATTACAAATAAATTATTGGCTTGGAACTCAAATTTTGTAATTTGGTCACGTTTAAAGATGCCAAACGAAAAAGGTTAGGCTTTATGGTACGAAAGTTGTTGCCACAGCACTAGCTTTCATAAAAAAGGATAATAAAAACGGTAACGGATTCGTTATCCATTGTAGAATACAATACATTTGAATTATAAAAATAAAATCACAATGCATAAACTTTCTTGGAGTACGCTCTGCATCCTTTTTGGAATGTCAACCAGTATTTGGGCACAAAAATCTACTATTTATACCCATGATTCAAAGGATTTTAATACTGCTGTAGCCATGTTCAAGGACGGGCAGTATACCTCTGCACAACATTTGTTCAACCGAGTAAAAGCCACTGCATCAACTGAAGAATTACAATCGGATTGCGCGTATTTCGCAGCTTTTTGTGCAATTAAAACCAATCAGTCGAATGCTGATGAGTTGATGGAACAGTTTGTAGATACCTATCCTACAAGTGTAAAACAAAATCAGGCTTACGCCGAAGTAGCTCAGTTTCATTTTGCACAAGGGAATTATCCGCAAGCTTTGCAGTGGTTTGAAAAAGTAGAAGAAAACGCAGGCACTAGAGCAGATCAAGAAAAATATAACTTTCAAAAAGGCTACAGTTATTTTGCTGCAAAAAATAAAAAGCAAGCAACTGCCTATTTGAATAAAGTGGTGAACTCAGCAGAGTACGGCTCTCAAGCCAAGTATTATCTTGGTTTTATGGCTTACGAAGGCGATGATTACAAAGAAGCTACCAAATATTTTGATGCGGTCTCAGGGGAAGAAAAATACAAAGAAAAACTTTCGTACTACCAAGCAGACATGAATTTTAAGCTGGGTAATTTTCAAAAAGCAATTGATTTGGGTAAAAAAGCGATGCCTAATTCGTCGGCTTTAGAAAAATCAGAGCTCAACAAAATTATTGGCGAAAGTTATTTTAATTTAAAGCAATACGATCAGGCTATTCCTTACTTGGTGGCATACAAAGGAACAAAGGGTAAATGGAATAATACTGATTTTTACCAATTGGGTTACGCGTATTACAAACAAAAAGATTTTGAAAACGCGATCTCACAATTCAACAAAATTATTGGTGGAAAAGATTTTGTAGCTCAAAATGCTTACTATCATTTAGGCGAAAGCTATTTGAATACTGACAAAAAGCAACAAGCGCTAAATGCATTCAAAAATGCTTCTGAAATGGATTTTGATCTTGCCATTCAAGAAGACGCTGCCTTGAATTACGCCAAACTAAGTTATGAATTAGGAAATTCTTACGAAAGTGTTCCTGCCGTATTACAAGCTTTTTTGAAAAAGTATCCTAAAAATGCCAGTAGAGTTGAGGTCGAAAAATTATTAATCGACTCCTATATTTCATCTAAAAATTACAAAGAGGCTTTGGTTTTGTTAGAGCGCAACAAATCGCCTGAAAATAAGTTGGCTTATCAAAAGGTTTTATTTTACAGAGGTTTAGAGTTGTATACCGATACAAAATACACCGAAGCTTTATCAATGCTATCTAAATCTTTGAACGAAGCTAAAGATCCATATATTACAGCACGAGCTACTTTTTGGAAAGCCGAAACGGAGTATGTTTCAGAAGATTACAAAGAAGCCGTATTAAGTTTTAAACAGTTTAGTACTGCGGCAAAAGCGAGTACAACACCTGAGTTTAAAAATCACAATTACAATATTGCCTACACTTATTTTAAACTAAAAGAGTACGATCAGGCGGCTACTTTTTTCCAGAATCAAATAGAACAAGCGCCAACAGATAAGGTTCGTTTGTACGATTCGTATTTGCGCATGGCCGATTGTCGTTTTGTGACTTCAAAATACAGTCAAGCCATTGAAGGCTACACCAAAGCCATCGATGCCAAAAGTTCTGATGCAGATTATGCCTATTTTCAACGTGCCATCTCACAAGGTTTTTTAAGTAAAAATGACAAAAAAATTGCAGAACTGAACTCCTTTTTACAATTGTATTTAAAGTCGGATTGGCGAGATGATGCACTTTTTGAATTGGCAAATACCTATGCAGCTGACAATAAAAACGATTTGGCTGTTAAAACATACGACCGATTGATAACCGAATTTAAAAAAGGTTCTTTTGGGTCAAAAGCTATTTTACGTCAAGGCTTGGTGTACTACAATACTGATAAAGACGACTTGGCTTTGCAGAAATTCAAAAAAGTTGCTGCTGAATTCCCAAGAACTCCCGAGGCACTTGAGGCCGTAGCAACAGCTCGTTTGATTTATGTTGATAATGGTAGGGTAGATGAGTATGCAACTTGGGTGCGTACTTTAGATTTTGTTGCCGTAACTGATGCAGAGCTTGATAACGATTCATACGAAGCAGCTGAGCGTCAATACCAGCAAAACAATACCAAACAAGCCATTGCCGGATTCAGCAGTTACGTGAGTCAATTTCCAAAAGGGATTCACGCACTAAAAGCCAATTACTTTTTAGCACAATTGTATTTTGCACAAGAGTCTTTCGATCAAGCTGTGCCTTCGTATCAATATGTAATTGCACAAGCTAATAATGAATATACAGAGCAATCTTTGTCGCGCTTGGCACAAATTTTCATCAAAAAGGATAATAATGAACAAGCTATTTTGGTATTACTCCGATTAGAAAACGAAGCCGAAGTGGCACAAAACAAAACTTTTGCAGAAGCCAATTTAATGCGACTGTACCAACTTATAAAAGACAATGATAACGCTGTTCGTTTTGCTGAGAAGGTATTGCAAAACCCAAAAGCCGATGATGCTTTAAAAAGTGATGCACAAATTACCATTGCTCGCGCGGCAATAGCACTAGGTGACGAGGCCAAAGCCAAAACGGCTTACGCCAATGTACAGCTAATCGCTAAAGGGGAACTTGCAGCCGAGGCTTTATACTATGACGCATATTTTAAAACAAAAGAAGGAAAGTTTGAAGCTTCGAATGTGGCCGTGCAAAAACTAGCCAAAAATTATGCGGGCTACAAATATTACGGAGCCAAAGGTTTGGTGCTCATGGCGACTAATTTTTACAATTTGAAAGATAGTTTTCAGGCAACTTATATTCTTGAAAATGTAATTCAGAATTTCACAGATTATAAAGATGTTGTTGAAGATGCTAAGAAAGAATTGGATCGTATTAAAAACGAAGAGGCAAAAACCAATTCTTCGATAACCAAATAAACTAAATTAATCAGTAAAGGTGCTGTGAGAATTTTTACAGCAATCTTTTAGATATTTAAAATTGATATGACTTTACCTTTTTATATCGTAGATGTTTTTGCAGAACAAAAATATGCCGGCAATCAGTTGGCTGTTTTTGCTGATGCGCAATCACTTTCTACCGAGCAAATGCAGCAAATAGCAAGAGAAACTAATTTTGCCGAAAGTACTTTTATCACTGCCTTAAATCAGGACACGGGAACTGCTTCGGTACGAATTTTTACACCTGATCAAGAAATGAAATTTGCCGGTCATCCTATAATCGGAACATCGTGGATTTTGATGCATAAAATTTTTCAGAAAAACTTCGATGCTATTACGCTTAAGGTTCCTGTAGGAGCAATTGCTGTGCAACAAAAAGGCGATTTAGTTTGGCTTCGAGCTGCGCAGCCTTCCTTTTTAAATAGTTTTTCGGCAACTGATTTTGAAAATTTCAGTAACTTAAATTCAGCTGATTTTGATACAAATTTTGCCATTCAAGAGGTTACCACAGGCAGCGCTTTTGTAATAATTCCTTTGAAATCAGCAGAAGCATTGCAACGTTTGCAACTCGACAAGCAAAAGGCGCATGATTGGTTAGTAGCAAATTGTGGTACGGCGCACCGCGCTTTTTACTTTTTTACTTTAGAAGGAAATAAACTGGAATCGCGCATGCTTTGCATAGAAGACAATCAACTCAAAGAAGATGCCGCCACAGGAAGTGCGAGTACTTGTTTGCAAGCTTTTTTACTAAAGTATTACCAGCAAGAAATTCAAATAACCAATCACCAAGGCGATTATATGAACCGTCCTTCGCGCATTTATTTTGACGGAAAAAAAGAGGCCGAACATTTTGAAATAAAAATTGGAGGCAAAACACAATATGTAGCAAAAGGCGAATGGGAAGTGTAAAATTCTCTTTTTATTCACAAACAAACACACGTATAAAACAATACAAAATGGTAGTTATAAAATCGATCATACATACAATAAAAGCCTCTCAGACGAAGCAATATGCTTTTTTGAACACAAAAACCACTGCGGTAAGTTTGCTGTTTTTGTTGGTTTCTCAAATTTCGTTGGCACAAAATAAAGAACAAATAGGCAATGAAACAGTTAATGTTGTAAAGGCCTACACTCCTAAAATTTCGGATGCATCCAAAGCTAAAGAAAATCCTGATTTAGACGATGAAGGCAACGAGAAAAAGGAACGTATCAAGTACGCTATTTTCTCTTTCCCAGTAGCTTCGACCTTCACACCATCGAAAGGAAAAGCAGAAGGTGTGACCAAAGAAAAACAAGCACACGTTTTTCAAAATTATGCCACTTTGGGTGTGGGGAATTATGGTACTTTGATTGGGGAATTATTTGTAAACCACGAACTCAATAACACGGATTATGTAGGAGGAATGTTCCGTCATCATTCTTCGCAAGGAGGAATCAATGAAGTGGTTTTAGATGATAATTTTTACGATACGGCTCTTGATGTAATGTACGGTTCCAATCAAAAAGGATTGTCGTATAATCTAAATGCAGGCTATCAAAATCAAGTGTACAATTGGTACGGTTTACCGGATAGTTTTGGAGCAGGAAACACACCGCAAGCTAATGCTCAACTTATTAGTGGTATTGACCCACTTCAAGCATACACTACGCTTTCTTTAGGCGGAAATGTGGTAGTTTCTGAAAGTTTCTTGCAGGACGCAACGGTTAAATTTACTCACTTTTTTGATAAGTATGATTCAGCAGAAAATCACTTTGCAGTAAAACCAACCTTTGTGTTTAACGCAAATGATACAGCCATTAAAACCGAATTGACGGTTGATTATCTGTCTGGAAGTTTAAAAAATAATTTTAGCAATACCAATGCCGAAGCTTTAAAATACGGGTTTACAAATTTAGGTTTGGCACCAAGTTTTGAGATGCAAAGAGATGATTGGACATTGAATCTTGGAGCAGCATTCTTTTACAGTATGGATAACCAAAATAGTAAAAACTCGTTTTTTATCTATCCGAAAGTAACAGCATCATACAAAGTTGTAGGCGATTTAATGCTGTTTTATGCTGGTGCTCAAGGCGATTTAAAACAAAACAGTTATGAAAACTTGGTAGGACAAAATCCGTTTTTGTCGCCAACTAATTTGATGCGTCCTACAGATCAACAATATGATATTTATGCAGGTTTAAAAGGGAAATTGTCAAACTCAGTTAGCTATAATGTGCGTGGATCGTACTTAAACGAACGCAATAAATTTTTGTTTCGTGCGAACAATTACAGTGAAAACAATACGAATCCAGATTATGGTTTTGGTAATTCTTTTCAGGTGGTTTACGATGATGTGAAGACTGCTAGTTTTTATGGAGAGTTAAAAGCTGATTTTTCAAAAGCGGTTAGTTTTGGTGTAAATGGAACGGTAAGTACTTACAAAACGGCTTTCCAACAAGAAGCTTGGAACCTTCCAACGCTGCAAGTAAATGCCAATTTAGATGTTACTTTTCCTCCAAAATGGTTTGCTGCTGCACACGTTTATTATGTCGGAGAACGAAAAGACTTTCAAGAAAACACCTCCATTGTGACCAACAGCGCTCCAATAACTTTGGATGGTTATTTTGATGTCAATGCAAAAATTGGATATAAATACAGTGACCGTTTGACCGCATTTTTAAACGGAAACAACTTGGCCAATAATTCCTATCAAAAATGGTTGAATTTACCAGTGCAAGGTTTGCAACTTGTTGTAGGAGCCAATTATAAATTCGATTTTTAATTTAGAAAAATAAAATTCAGAAAAATCAACAAGAGGCAGCTTATTGAATTTGCTACATGCAATTCTTAGCTGCTTTATTGATTTTAGCATTATTTCATAAATATGACTTTCAAACAAAAAATACATAGGCACTACGCACAACTTGTGCAAGACCGAATTGATGTATTCAAAGACATGATTGTAGCTTTGACAGAAGATTCAAAAAACGATGCCAAAGGTTCCGCTGGAGACAAGCACGAAACAGCACTTTCGATGATGCATTTGGAGCAAGAAAAACTCAATCATAAACTCAAGGAAGTTTTGGCTCAAAAGGCCATTCTTGATAAAATTGATCCTTCAACTGTGGCGTCTACAATTATTTTGGGTAGTTTGGTCAAAGCCAATGGAATTCTTTTGTACATGTGTGCTGCACTTCCAAAGATTGCAGTCGATGAAGTTAATGTAATTGCACTTTCGCCTCAATCGCCTCTTGGCTCAAAACTAATGGGTCAACAAGTAGGCTTTTCGTTTGAGATAAACACCACCAAATATTTGATCGAAGAAATCAATTAATTCTTTCCATCTGAATTTAGATTGCAACAACAATTTTACAGTTTGTAATTAGAAGTACTAATTTTTTCAATCTATAATTACATATTTAATGTTATTGTTGTTTTTTGGTTTATTATTTAAACTAAAAAAGGCTTTTGTGTTTTTAAATTAGAAGTATAACCACATCTTTGCCTTATCAAAATAAATAATAATATCAAAAATATAGCAATATGTGCGGAATTGTATGTGCCTTCGATTTGAAACAAAAAGCTGAGGTTTTAAGGCCTCAAGTTTTAGAAATGTCTAAAATTATTCGTCACCGTGGTCCAGACTGGAGCGGAATTTTTAGCAATGATAAAGCCATTTTATCACACGAACGTTTGGCAATTGTTGATCCTGCCTCAGGAAAACAACCTTTGTTGAGTGCCGATAAACAATTGGTTTTGGCTGCGAATGGCGAAATTTACAATCACAGACTATTACGCAAACAATTCGAAGGGAAATACCAATTTCAAACAGAAAGTGATTGCGAAGTTATTTTGGCACTTTACAAAGAAAAAGGTCCACATTTTATTGATGAAATGAATGGTATTTTTGGGTTTGCTATTTATGATGTCGAAAAAGACGAGTATTTCGTGGCTCGCGATCACATGGGAATTATTCCATTGTACATAGGTTGGGACCAGCACGGCACTTTTTACGTAGCTTCAGAATTGAAAGCGTTGGAAGGATTTTGCACCAAAATTCAATTGTTTCCTCCGGGGCATTATATGACAAGTACAGATGGTGAATTTGTACAATGGTACAAGAGAGATTGGACAGAATTTGATGCTGTAAAAGACAATGAAACCGATATTAGTGCTATAAAAACAGCTTTAGAAGCAGCCGTGCACAGACAGTTAATGAGTGATGTACCTTATGGAGTATTACTTTCAGGCGGTTTAGATTCTTCTATCACTTCGGCTGTAGCCAAAAAATATGCTCAAAAACGTATCGAATCAGGCGATGTTGCCGATGCTTGGTACCCACAATTGCACTCTTTTTCAGTAGGATTGGAAGGCTCACCAGACTTAGCTGCGGCGCAAATTGTAGCTGATCATATTGGCACCATTCATCACGAAATTAAATTTACGATTCAAGAAGGTTTGGATGCTGTGCGTGATGTGATTTACAATTTAGAAACTTATGATGTTACCACGATTAGAGCATCAACACCAATGTGGCTTATGGCTCGTGTGATTAAGTCGATGGGTATTAAAATGGTGTTGTCTGGCGAAGGTGCCGATGAGCTTTTTGGTGGCTATTTGTATTTTCACAAAGCGCCAAATGCAAGAGAATTTCACGAAGAGAACGTTCGTAAATTAGGCAAATTACACATGTACGATTGTTTGCGTGCCAACAAAAGTTTAGCGGCTTGGGGAATTGAGGGTCGTGTTCCGTTTTTAGATAAAGAGTTTATGGATGTGGCCATGCGCATCAATCCACAAGATAAAATGATCAACAAAGAGCATCCTATGGAAAAATGGGTTGTTCGTAAGGCTTTTGAAGATATGCTTCCACAAAGTGTAGCGTGGAGACAAAAAGAGCAATTCAGTGATGGCGTAGGATACGGCTGGATTGATACGCTGAAAGCTACTGTTGCAGTTGAAATTACCGATGAACAATTGGCTAATGCCAAATATAAATTCCCATTACAAACCCCAACTTCGAAAGAAGAGTACTATTATCGTTCTGTTTTTCATGAGCACTTTCCGAGTGATGCGGCGGCGCTTTGTGTGCCACAAGAAGCAAGCGTGGCTTGTAGTACCAAAATTGCATTGGAGTGGGATGAGGCCTTTAAAAACATGAACGATCCATCCGGTAGAGCGGTGGCAAGTGTCCATGATGATGCTTATGAAAAAGTATAATATTTTGATATCAAATCCATTTTTGCCATTTTGGATTTCTTTAAAAGCGTTTCCTTTGGGGACGCTTTTTTTGTGAAATGTCTTCAAGGTTGTCCACTCTAAAAATATAATCGTTCAAGCGGTCAGTTATTTAGGGAGAGTTTTTTATATTAGCATTCCTAAAAAAACAACTATGAAATTTTATACTTTCTTTTTTGCATCGTTACTACTGATATCCTGTTCCAATAAAAACAAAATTGAGGTAGATACCATTGTAACCGATGCTACAATTTATACCGTAAACGAAGCTTTTGCTACCGCCACAGCCATGGCGATTGACAATGGGAAAATTGTTGCCATTGGCTCAGATAGCGAAATTACAGGAAAATACGAATCTAAAAACACTGTTGAAGCTGACGGGAAATTCATTTATCCGGGCTTGTATGATGCACATTGTCACTTTTATAATTTTGGGTTGACTTTGCAAGAAGTTGATTTACGAGGAACCAAAAGTATGGATGAAATCGTGAGTCGTTTGCAAGCTTTTCAAAAGAAAAAGAATCCTGCTTTTATTGTGGGTAATGGTTGGGACCAAAATGATTGGGCAGTGAAAAAATATCCAACAAAAGCCGATTTAGATAAAGCATTTCCAGACATTCCGGTAGTGTTAAATCGTGTTGATGGGCATGCCATAATTGTAAATAGTAAAACCCTGCAATTAGCAGGAATAACAAAAGATACGAATGCAGACGGCGGTCAAATTGAACTAGCAAACGGTGAGCCAACAGGTATTTTAGTTGACAATCCGATGGAATTGGTTTTTAAAATTATCCCAAAACCAACCCGTAAAATTCAAATAGCAGCTTTGTTAGACGCTGAAAAAGTAATGTTCGAACACGGTTTAACAACAGTTAACGATGCAGGTTTAGATCCAGATGTGATTCATTTAATTGATAGTTTACAGAAAGCCAAATTATTAAAATTGAATGTTTACGCTATGATTACTGCCAATCAAAAAAATATTGATTTGTACTTAAAAAAAGGAGTTTACAAAACGGATCAAATCAATGTACGTTCTTTTAAAATGTATGGCGACGGAGCGTTAGGTTCTCGCGGTGCATGCATGCACAAAGCCTATTCGGATAAGCCAGGACAATTTGGGGCTTTGCTAGCACCAATAGTGGGGTTAAAAGATGTTGCAAAACAATTAGCGCCTTCAGATTTTCAGCTTAATACGCATGCCATTGGTGATAGTGCAAACACGGTAATTTTAAAAATTTACAAAGAAGTTTTAGCGGGAACCAAAGATCGCAGATGGAAAATTGAACATGCTCAAGTACTACGCGAAGCTGATTTTGATTATTTTAAATTCGGAATCATTCCATCGGTTCAACCAACGCATGCTACTTCTGACATGTATTGGGCAAGTGAACGCATTGGTAAGGAACGTTTAAAAAATGCTTATGCTTACAAAAAATTATTGCAAAAAGCAGGAACTATTGCTTTAGGAACAGATTTTCCAGTTGAAGAGGTAAATCCTATGTTGACGTTTCACGCTGCCGTTGCTCGAAAAGACAGCAAAGAATATCCTAAAGGTGGATTTCAAATTGAAAATGCATTGTCGCGTGCTGAGACTTTGCGAGGTATGACCTTGTGGGCAGCATTTTCAAATTTTGAAGAAAAAGAAAAAGGCAGTTTAGAAATTGGTAAATGGGCTGATTTTGTGCTTTATGATCAAGATTTGATGAAAGTGCCAGAAAATCAAATTGTGAAAATCAAACCTGCAGGAACGTACCTGAAAGGGCAAAAAGTGAAGTAATTTCATTTGATGCTTTTGAATAAATGTCTTTTTAATTTGAAATGCTTCGGTATATTCTGATTACATTTTGAATTCAAATCTTATTTTTTACTTCAAAAACGAAAGTAGAAAGCAAAGTTGTGTTTGCACTTATAAGCGAGTAGCTCATATTTGCCAACTTGCTCAACAGTTAAATTATATGCTATGTGCGGATTATTAGCCATTATAGGTAAAGGAAAAGACGAACAGTTAGTACGAGACCTTTCGGCGCGTATGGCGCATCGTGGTCCTGATGAAAATGATTTATTTCAAACCGAAAAAGGACATTTCTTAGCTCACGAACGTCTCGCTGTCATCGATTTGCATTCGGGTAAACAACCCATTCAAGGTTCTGAATCAGTGTATATGGTGCATAATGGTGAAATCTATAACCATCAAGAATTGCGAAACGGGATTCTTGATGAGCGAACTTTTCGAACCAAGAGTGATTCAGAGGTAATTGTGCACTTGTATGAACTTTTGGGTTACGATTTTTGTACACAATTAGACGGTGATTTTGCTTTTGTTATCATTGATGGCGATGATTATATGGCAGCCCGCGATCCGTTAGGAGTAAAGCCATTATATTATGGTTTGGATGAGCGCGGTAGAATGTTTTTTGCCTCCGAAATGAAAGCGATAATCGACCAATGTAAAACATGTTCTACTTTTCCGCCAGGGCATTATTATACTCCAAAAACAGGTTTTGTGAAATATTTCAGACCAGAATTTGAGGATTATCAAACGGCTACTCAGGAGTCTGATTTGGTTCTAATACGAGAAACCTTGACAAAAGCGACTCAAAAGAGAATGATAGCTGATGTTCCTGTTGGTGTTTTGTTGTCTGGTGGATTGGATTCGTCACTTATTACATCTATTGCCAGCAGATTTTTCAAAGAAAAAGGTCAAAAACTAAAGTCATTTGCAATTGGTTTAGATAGTGAAGCTCCAGATGTTGTAGCTGCTCGAAAAGTTGCTCAGTTTTTAGATACAGAGCATACAGAGGTATTTTTTACAGTAGAGCAAGGGCTTGGAATTTTAGATACTTTAATCAAACAAATAGAAACTTATGATGTGATTACCGTGCGAGCCAGCGTTCCGATGTATTTTGTAGCAAAGGCAATTCAGCAGGCGGGTATCAAAGTAATACTTTCTGGTGAAGGTGCCGATGAAATTTTTGGTGGCTATTTGTATTTTGCGAATGCGCCATCTGCCGAAGATTTTCAAAAAGAAACAATCGAAAGAGTACAAAAATTATTTACAGCTGATTTATTGCGTACTGACAAAGCCACAATGGCGCACGGCGTAGAAGCAAGAGTTCCATTTTTGGATGCAGAATTTTTAAACGTGGCTTTTGGTATTCAACCGGATGAAAAAATGCCTCGAAATCACGATGGAAAAGAGAAATTCATTTTGCGTAAAGCATTTGATACGCCTGAAAATCCCTATTTGCCAGAAGAAGTTTTGTGGAGACAAAAAGAACAATTTTCGGATGGTGTTGGTTATTCGTGGGTAGACCAACTGATTGATTTTTGCGCCAAGCAAATTTCGGATGAGCAATTGGCTGGAGCTGCTCAAGAATACCCATACAATTCACCTACGACAAAAGAAGCGTATTTGTATCGTCAAATTTTTCATAAACATTATCTGCAGTTGAGTGCTGCACAAACGGTTCGCAAATGGATTCCAAAGTGGCAAGAAAACCAAGACCCGAGTGGAAGAGCTAATGCTGCTCATGTTAAATCAGCACTGTCGGGAAAGACAAAATGATAAAAGAATTATTTTAGTAGCTTGCTGCGCCACTCAAATCACCCATAAATTTTGAATTGAAAAACAGATTTTTAGAGTAAAACTGCTTAGTTTGCAACTAAAAATCTGTTTTTTATTTTGGATGATTTTTATAATTCAATACTAGCCTGCTTTTTATTGCTTTTACCAATTCAAACAGCTTAATTTTTTAAACAAATGTTAATAACTTAAAGCCTTTAAAAGTGATTTTAACGGTTATATAATTTGCGTTTTTATATATTTGCGTGTTATACAAAAAATTACATTTTTTAGATTAAAACAATATGAGCGAAGAAATCAATAAAGGGAATTATTCAGCCGATAGTATTCAGGCATTAGAGGGAATGGAGCACGTAAGAATGCGTCCTTCGATGTATATAGGCGATGTTGGAGTTCGAGGACTGCACCATTTGGTTTATGAAGTTGTCGACAACTCTATTGATGAAGCAATGGGAGGACACTGTGATACGATTTCGGTTGCAATTAATGAAGATGGTTCGATTACAGTTGAAGATAACGGTCGTGGTATTCCGGTAGGAATTCATAAAAAAGAAGGCGTTTCTGCACTAGAGGTTGTAATGACCAAAATTGGTGCCGGAGGAAAATTTGATAAAGATTCGTATAAAGTTTCTGGAGGTTTACACGGTGTAGGTGTTTCGTGTGTGAACGCCTTGTCAAACCATTTGATTGCTACAGTTCATAGTAGTGACGGTAAAGTGTACCAACAAGAATACGAGAAAGGTAAGGCCTTATATCCCGTAAAACAAATTGGGGATACAACCAAAAGAGGTACCATCGTAACTTTTTATCCAGATCCAACTATTTTTACACAAACAACAGAGTATTCATACGATACGCTTTCAGCACGTATGCGTGAACTTTCGTTCTTAAACAAAGGAATCACAATTACGTTTACTGATAAAAGAGAACTTGATAAAGATGGCAATTTCTTGTCAGAAGTATTTCATTCTACTGAAGGTTTAAAAGAATATATTCGTTACCTAGATGGGAACCGTGAGCCAATTATTGGACACGTAATTTCTATGGACCACGAAAAAGGTGATATTCCAGTTGAGGTAGCTTTGATTTACAATACGAGTTATTCTGAGAACATTTTCTCTTATGTAAATAACATCAATACGCACGAAGGAGGAACACACTTGCAAGGATTTAGAACGGGTTTAACTCGTTCCTTGAAAAAGTATGCAGATGCTTCTGGAATGTTAGATAAATTAAAATTTGATATTTCTGGAGATGATTTCCGAGAAGGTTTAACGGCTATTATTTCGGTTAAAGTTGCTGAGCCTCAATTTGAAGGTCAAACGAAAACTAAATTGGGTAACAGAGAAGTAGTTTCTCCTGTTAGTCAGGCAGTGAGTGAGATGGTAGAAAATTATTTGGAGGAAAATCCAAATGATGCTCGAATCATTGTTCAAAAAGTAATTTTGGCTGCACAAGCGCGTCACGCTGCAAAAAAAGCACGTGAAATGGTACAACGCAAAACCGTAATGGGTGGCGGTGGCTTACCAGGAAAACTGTCTGATTGTTCTGAGCAAGATCCTGCAAAATGTGAAGTGTATCTTGTCGAGGGTGACTCGGCGGGTGGTACCGCAAAACAAGGTCGTGATCGTGCGTTTCAAGCAATTTTGCCCTTGCGTGGTAAAATCTTAAACGTAGAAAAAGCCATGCATCACAAGGTTTTTGAAAACGAAGAGATTCGAAATATTTTTACTGCATTGGGTGTAACTATTGGTACAGCCGAAGATAGTAAAGCTTTAAATATTGAAAAATTACGCTACCACAAGGTAATTATTATGTGTGATGCCGATGTCGATGGTAGTCACATCTCTACTTTAATTTTGACGTTTTTTTTCCGATTCATGAAAGAATTAATCGAAGAAGGACACGTGTATATCGCGGCTCCGCCTTTGTACCTTGTTAAAAAAGGGAACAAAAAAGAGTATGCTTGGAATGATGTACAACGCGATCAAGCCAATGAGCGCATGGGCGGAAGCGCAGCAATCCAACGTTACAAAGGTCTTGGAGAAATGAACGCGGAGCAATTATGGGAAACTACAATGGATCCTAACTTTAGAACCTTACGTCAAGTAACTATTGATAGTTTGGCAGAGGCTGATAGAGTGTTCTCTATGTTAATGGGTGACGAAGTACCGCCTCGTAGAGAATTTATCGAGAAAAATGCAGTTTACGCAAACATCGATGCTTAATCAATTTTTTTGAAAAGCTCAATAAAATAAACCAAATAAACAATTAACCGAATAAACTATAAAAGATGAAAGTGACCATCGTAGGAGCAGGAAATGTGGGCGCGACTTGTGCAGATGTGATTTCATATAGAGGAATTGCAAGCGAAGTGGTTTTGCTAGATATAAAAGAGGGTTTTGCTGAAGGAAAAGCGCTTGATATCATGCAATGCGCAACCAACACTGGTTTTAATACCAAAGTGACAGGAGTAACAAATGATTATTCTAAAACAGCAGGAAGTGATGTGGTAGTTATTACATCAGGAATTCCAAGAAAACCGGGTATGACTCGCGAGGAGCTAATTGGCATCAACGCAGGAATTGTAAAGACAGTGACTGAAAATGTGTTACAATATTCGCCTGAAACTATCATTGTAGTAGTTTCGAACCCAATGGATACAATGACTTATTTGGCATTGAAATCTACTGGTTTACCAAAAAACAGAATCATTGGTATGGGTGGTGCGCTGGATAGCTCTCGTTTTAGAACGTATTTATCTTTAGCTTTAGACAAACCTGCTAATGATATTTCGGCAATGGTAATTGGTGGTCATGGTGATACAACTATGATTCCGCTGACTCGTTTGGCTTCTTATAATGGTATTCCAGTTTCTCAATTTTTATCTGAAGAGCAATTGCAAAAAGTAGCTGCAGATACAATGGTAGGTGGTGCGACACTTACAGGGCTTTTGGGTACATCAGCTTGGTATGCGCCGGGTGCTTCAGTAGCATTTTTAGTAGACAGTATATTAAACGATCAAAAGAAAATGATTGCTTGCTCTGTATTTGTAGAAGGAGAATATGGTCAAGATGATATTTGCATAGGTGTACCTTGTATAATAGGTAAAAACGGTGTAGAGGAAATTGTAGATATTCAATTGAACGAAATTGAAAAAGGCTTGTTTGAAAAGAGCGCAGCTGCAGTCCGACAAATGAACGACGCCTTAAAATCGATTTTAGCCTAAGAAAATCACAAATAATTAAGGAAGACTGCTTAAGGGCAGTCTTTTTCTTGAGATTAATTAATAAATAAATTGGTTAATCTTAACCTTAATTATATATTTGCTCGGTTTAAAAAAAATAGCCAAACGCAATTGTTTCTTTTTTATTGTTTGTAAAATAGAAAAAGTGTAGCAGGAGTCGAAGCAAATCATCAATAAACAAATTTAAAATAATTAATTTTTAGTAATAATGCAGAATAAAGGACTGATTAAATTTTTTGCAATTCTATTTGCACTGGTAAGTATTTACCAACTTTCTTTCACTTTTGTGGCCAATAACATCAAAGGTGATGCTAAAGTTTTTGCGGGAGACAATCCTGATAAAGAGTTGAAATATTTAGATTCTATTGGTAAAGAGAAGATATTGGATCTTGGTTTTACTGATTTCACTTATGATGAAATTAAAAACAAGCAAATCAACAAAGGACTTGACTTAGAAGGAGGAATTAACGTAATTCTTCAAATTTCTATTAAAGACGTTTTGAAAGGTTTATCTAATAACTCAAAAAACCCAGTTTTTAATAAGTCTTTGGCAGATGCTACTGCAAATAAAGAAGGAAACAAAACTTATTTAGATAAGTTCTTTGAAGCTTTCGAAGCAAACTCTAAGGGAACTGTAAAATTAGCTTCTCCAGATATCTTCGCAAACAGATCATTGCAAGGTGAAGGTGGTGTTAGTTTTCAAATGTCAGATTCTGATGTTCAAAAAGTAATCAAAAGAAAAGTAGATGAGTCTATCGAAAGTGCTTTTAAAGTATTAAGAGAGCGTATTGACAAATTTGGTGTGACACAACCAAACATCCAAAAATTAGGAGAAACAGGAAGAATTCTTGTAGAACTTCCTGGTGCTAAAGATGTAGATAGAATTAAAAAATTATTAGGTGGTAAAGCACAACTTGAATTTTGGGAAACCTACAATGTTCAAGAAGTTGGAAACTTTTTAGTGGCTGCTAACGAAGCATTGAAAAAAACAGAGGTTGCTAAAACGGAAGCAAAACCAATTGTTAAAGATTCATTGAGTGCTTTGTTGACTGATGCAAAAGATTCAGCTGCAACTAAAAAAGGAAACAACCCGTTATTTGACAAAATTGTTGGTCAAGGCGGTGGACCAGTTTTAGGTTTATTTGCTCCAAAAGATACAGCTACAATCAACGCGTACTTCAAAAGACAAGATATTAAAATTCTTTTACCAGCGGCTTTAACTTACGCTAAGTTTGTTTGGGGAAAACCATTAAAAATTACTGACGACAAACAAAAACAAGTTGAAGTAGTTGAATTGTATGCTCTTAAAGGGAACAGAGACAATGCGCCAGCAATGTTAGGTGCTGTAGTTACTGATGCAAAAGATACTTTTGATCAATTGGGTAAACCAGCTGTTTCTATGCAAATGAATGCACAAGGAGCTAAAGGTTGGGAAGAATTAACCGGAAGAGCTTTTACTCAAAAAAGCAACATTGCTATTGTTTTAGATAATGTTGTTTATTCTGCTCCAGGTGTTTCTAGTGGTCCAATTGCCGGAGGAAGATCTGAAATTTCAGGTGCTTTTGATGTTACTGAAACTAAAGATTTAGCTAACGTTTTAAATGCAGGTAAATTACCAGCTTCTGCTGATATCGTACAATCTACTGTGGTAGGGCCTTCATTAGGACAAGCGTCTATTGATGCAGGATTAATTTCATCTATAATCGGATTTTTATTAGTTTGTTTCTGGATGGTTTTCTATTACGGAAAAGCAGGTTGGTACGCTAATTTAGCTTTGCTATTGAACTTATTGTTCTTATTTGGAATTATGGCAAGTTTTGGTTTTGTTTTGACATTGCCAGGTATAGCAGGTATCGTTTTAACATTAGGTACAGCGGTTGATGCGAATATTATTATTTACGAAAGAGCTAAGGAAGAATTGCGTGATGGTAAAACTTTATCAGAAGCAGTAGTTTCGGCTTACGGATGGCACGGTGCAATGCGTTCTATCATTGATGCAAACGTTACACACGTATTAACGGGAGCGATTTTGTTCATTTTTGGAACAGGACCAATCAAAGGTTTTGCTTTAACATTACTTATTGGTATTGCTACTTCATTGTTTACTTCTATTTTCATTGCAAGAATTTTTATTGACAAAAATATTGCAGGAAAAGCTGATTTAACTTTCTGTACGAACATGACCAAAAACTGGTTCACTAACTTTAATTACGATTTCATCAAAATTAAAAAGTTTACTTATATCTTCTCTTCATTAGTAGTAGTGGTGAGTTTGATTTCTATCTTCTTCGTAAACGGATTAGATCAAGGTGTGGATTTTGTTGGAGGTAGAACTTTCCAAGTAAAATTCGAAAAACCAGTAGATGCAGCTGTTGTTTCTGAAGAGTTATCAGCCGCTTTTGGAACTCCAGTAGAAGCTAAAGTTTTAGGTGATGACGATCAATTGAAAATTACAACTAAATATAAAATTCAAGAGGATGGTATTGCGGTTGATAAAGAAGTGAATGAGAAATTATACAAAGCTTTAGCTAAGTATTATCCAAATACATCTTACGATAAATTTACGAATACATTTGATGGTAAAAAAGTAGGGGTATTGCAAGCTTCAAAAGTTGGTGCTTCTATCTCTGAGGACATCAAAACCAATTCATATTGGGCTGTACTTGGTGCATTAGCAGTAATCTTTTTATACTTAATGATCTCTTTCCGTAAATGGCAATATTCATTAGGTGCGATTGCAGCGGTTGCGCATGACGTTATCTTCGTATTAGGAATTTACTCTTTATGTTACAAATTCATGCCTTTCCACATGGAAATGGATCAGCACTTCATTGCAGCTATCTTAACTGTAATTGGATACTCTATGAATGATACTGTAATTGTATTTGACAGAATTCGTGAGTTTATCTTAGGAAAACGTAAAGGTACTTTTGATAGTATTGTAAACGCTTCGATTAACACTACGTTGTCAAGAACTTTAAATACTTCATTAACCATGATCTTGGTATTGTTGACAATGTTCCTTTTTGGAGGTGAGTCAATCAGAGGATTTATCTTTGCAATGTTAGTGGGTATTATCGTAGGTACTTATTCTTCTTTATTTATCGCAACTCCAGTAGTTGTTGATACTTTCACAAAAGAGGATAAAGATGCTATTGAAAAAGAACATGCTGCGGCATAACTTTCGCAAGTAATTAATAGTAAAAAGGTTCAACGAAAGTTGAACCTTTTTTTATGCTTTGATTTTAATTTTACTACATTTAATTTTTTACATTATAATCTATGCTAGGTCAAAAATCTTATCGAATCGTACTTGTTATTTGCATCTGTATATTTTGTGGTTCGGTTGTTCGTAGTCAATCAGTTTTTCGTCCCGCATCAATTGGAATTAATGCAGGTGCTGGTTCTGAGTTTAAAAATCGGAATTACAGCCACAGCGCTGAGTTTGTAAAGGTGGAGTTATTGTATCCGCTTATGAGTAAAAAATCTATCGGATTGGAGTTATTAATTCAACCCGAATTTAATAACGCTAAACATCAAATGTTGAACATCTTTTTCATTAAACCTGAAACGCCCAATTATGAAGATTTACGTGCGCTTTACAGTCAAAATAGGATAGTAAAAAGTTATATTTTAAATGTAGGCGGATTGCTTAGGAAACGATTATCTCCTGCAACAAGTTGTTATGTTTTGTTGAGTGTAGGACCAATGTTTACCGACACGCAAACGGAACGCCTATCCAAGGGTTTCGCCTTTTCAGATGTTTTGGCAATAGGATTTTCGTATAAAATAAAGTCGGTTACTGTTGATTTGAGACCAAGTGTACAACATCAGTCAAATGCGGGTCTTGGTGCTTCAAATGCAGGTTATAACATCAAAAATATTGAGTTGAGTTGTGCTTTTCAATTGTAGCAAATAAAAAAGCGCTAATCCTTCTGTGAGGGATTAGCGCTTTAAATTTTTTGTAATTTTTTTTATTTTAATTCTCTTTGAGCGGTGAGAATAAAATACAAACCGATCAGTACAAAAGGAATACTCAACCATTGTCCTGTTGAAAACAAGCCGAGAGCACTTTCAAATCCACCTTGGCTTTCTTTTACCGATTCTACTACAAAACGTACTGAGAATAATAACACCAAAAACATTCCGAACAAATAACCAGTGTATTTGCGTTTGTCTGTTTTCCAATACAAGAAAAATAAAATGGCAAAAACAAAGATGTAGCAAAACGCTTCGTACAATTGCGTTGGATGACTGCTTGGCACTTGCTCTAATAAATTTGCGAATTTAGGATCTGTAGCAATAGCGGTGTATGCCTCTTTAGGATTGGCTATTTGTGTGTTAGTAACCGCGTCTTGTGGACTAAAATGGTCTTTTATGAATTTAATTCCGAATGCAGAATCAGTTGCGTTACCAATAATTTCAGAGTTAAAAAAATTACCCAAACGTACAAAGATAGCACCACTAGCCACTGGAATAACAACACGATCTAAAATCCAAAGTTGTGGTCGCTTCAAGATATTTTTGCTGTAAAAGTACATGGCTATTATGATTGAAATCGCCGCACCGTGGCTCGCTAATCCTTGGTAGCCTGTAAACTCAAAACTTGGACTTAAGCGGAATGGTAGTATAATTTCAGGTAGATGATTGCGGTAATATTCCCAGTCGTAAAAGAACACATGCCCCAGACGAGCTCCAGCCAAAGTAGCAAGTACTGTCCAGATGAAAAGTGAATCTAGTTTTTCAATTGATTCTCCTTCACGAACAAAAATATGTTTCATGATGTACCAACCTAAACCAAATGCAATTACAAACATTAAGCTGTAAAAGCGTATGGTAAAAAATCCTAAATCGATTCCTTCTGAAGGATTCCAAACAATGGTTAAAGCGTGTGTCATAGTTTTTTTGTATTCTGTTAAATAGAGTTTATGTGTTATCTATTATTCTTTTTATTTTTTTGGTTGGCTTTCAGGAACGGGATCATAACCTGTTGGTCCCCATGGATTGCAGCGTAAAATTCGTTTTAATCCTAAAAAACCACCATAAAACAAGCCGTGTTTTTGCAAAGATTGAATCATGTACGAACTGCAAGTAGGTTCAAAACGACAAGCAGCAGGTGTAAAAGGAGATATCGCGTTTTGGTAGAATCGCACCAATAATACAAATGGTAAAATTAATATTTTCGATACCATACAGATTCTTTTATCTTGATTTTGACGCTTTAGCAAATAAAAGCAATTCCTTTAAATGCTAAACGTGGTTCCTTCTTTCCCGTCTTTTAACTGAATTCCTAATGCTAATAATTTATCTCTAATTTGATCTGACAGCGCAAAGTTTTTATTCTCTCTGGCTTGCTTACGCATTTCAATTAGTAGCGAAATTGTTCCCTCTAACTTATCGTTCTTGCTATCAGAAACTTTTTCATCCTCTAAACCAAGCACATCGTATACGAAGGCATTCATAGTTTGCTTCATAGTTTCTAAATCAGATGCGTTTAAAGTTTCTTTTCCATCTTTCAATAAATTGATAAAGCGTACTCCTTCAAATAAATGTGCGATTAAAATTGGCGTATTAAAGTCGTCATTCATTGCATCGTAGCACGATTGTTTCCATTCGGCAATAGCTAATGAACTTGTATTGCTTGCAGAAAGTGTTGCTAATGCACTCATGGCTTCCATTAATCTTTTGTATCCTTTTTCAGCCGCAACAATAGCATCATCTGAGAAATCTAAAATACTACGGTAATGCGCTTGTAACATAAAAAAGCGTGCTACTGCTGCAGAGAAAGCTTTACTTAAAATCGAATTTTCGCCTGTCAAAATTTCTCTTGGCAAAATATTATTTCCAGTTGATTTGGCCATTTTTTTACCATTCAACGTAAGCATGTTGGCGTGCATCCAATAATTCACAGGCGTTTGTCCGGTACAAGCTTCGTTTTGAGCAATTTCGCATTCATGATGTGGGAACTTTAAATCCATTCCACCACCGTGTATGTCAAAATGATTGCCCAAATATTTGGTGCTCATTGCAGTACATTCAAGGTGCCAACCCGGAAAACCATCGCTCCAAGGCGAAGGCCACCTCATAATGTGTTGTGGCTCTGCTTTTTTCCAAAGTGCAAAATCTTGTGGGTTGCGTTTGTCACTCTGCCCGTCAAGATCACGCGTATTGGCAAGCATGTCTTCAATATTTCGACCGCTCAACCTACCGTAATGATTGGTTTCATTGAATTTTACAACATCAAAATACACCGAGCCATTTGCTTCATATCCAATTCCATTTGCAATGATAGTCTTAATAATTTCTATCTGCTCGATAATATGCCCGGTTGCCGTTGGCTCAATGCTTGGTGGCAAAAAGTTAAAAGCGCTTAAAATATCATGAAAATCAACGGTGTAGCGTTGCACTACTTCCATCGGTTCCAATTGTTCCAAACGAGCTTTTTTGGCAATTTTATCTTCGCCCTCATCTACATCATCAACAATATGACCAACATCTGTAATATTTCGAACATAGCGCACTTTGTACTCTAAATGCTGAAAATACCTAAAAATGATATCAAACGACATAAAGGTACGCACGTTTCCTAAATGCACATTGCTGTACACCGTAGGACCGCACACATACATTCCTACATTTCCTTCGGTGATAGGTGTAAATGTTTCTTTTTCTCCTGAAAGAGAATTGTATATTTTAATGGCTTGCGTTTCGTATAATGGCATTTTGTTTTTTTTGGGAGCTGTTTCCTGCTTTTCGTTTCAATCTTTATATTTTTAAGAAAAATATAAAGGATTTTCACTGCAATCAGGGCTATAGTTTAGCAGTCTAATTACGAACTTACTAATTTAGAATTTTGTTTCTAATTTGATGTAATCTAAAAATTCTCTACGCGTTACTGTATCTTTAAATTTACCACCAAATTCAGAGGTTACTGTACTACTCTCGATATCACTAATTCCTCTTGAGTTTACACATAAGTGTTTAGCATCAATCACACAAGCAACGTCTTCGGTACCCAAAGCTTGTTGCAACTCTTGTACAATTTGCATCGTTAAACGCTCTTGAACTTGTGGTCTTTTTGCATAATACTCAACAATACGATTCATTTTAGATAATCCAATTACAGTACCATTTGAAATGTATGCTACGTGAGCTCTACCAATAATTGGTAGTAAATGATGCTCACAAGTAGAGTAAACAATAATGTTTTTTTCTACCAGCATTTCACCGTATTTGTAGTTGTTGTCAAAAGTAGATGCTTTTGGTTTTTTATTTGGATTTAAACCTCCAAAAATTTCCTTTACAAACATCTTTGCCACACGATTAGGCGTGCCTTTTAAACTATCATCTGTCAAATCCATTCCTAAAGTTTGCAGAATGTTTTCGACATCTTTTTTAATCTTTTCAATTTTATCATCGTCAGAAAGTGCAAAAGCATCTTCTCTTATTGGGTTTTTAGCTGATAAGCTTACGTGATTATCACCTATTTCGTCTTGAAATTCTTCGTTTTTTATCATTAAATGCAACTATTATAGTGGGTGTATTTATTTGAGCGGTAAAGATAAATAATAAAAATTTAAGAATTTCTATAGCGTACACTATTTAAGACTTCTTTATCGCTTTGCAACTGTAGTATTTTATTTGTATGAAATAAAAAAAGGCAATAGCGTGTTGCTATTGCCTTTTTGAAATCATTAGTTTTTAACTATTTATCCTTTTTGAACCAGAGCTTGGTATGCAGGAATTGCTGCTTTTAAAATACGAACCGCACTTATTAAATCGTCCTTTTTTAAAACATAAGCAATTCGAACTTGATTCAAACCTACACCTGGAGTCGAGTAAAATCCAGCGGCAGGAGCAACCATAACAGTTTCTCCGTTTAGGTCGTAACTTTCTAGTAACCATTGTGCAAAAGCATCTGCATTGTCAATTGGCAATTGTGCAATGCAGTAAAAAGCTCCTTTTGGCTTGCTGATAATTACGCCTTCAATTTGGCTTAACTCTTCAATCAATGTATCGCGACGCTCTCTGTACTCAGCAATCACTTCGTCAAAATAGCTTTGTGGGGTATCTAAAGCGGCTTCGGCTGCAATTTGTTCAATTGTTGGCGGACTCAATCTTGCTTGTGCAAATTTCATGGCCGCGTTCATTACTTCTTTGTTTTTTGAAACCATGGCACCAATTCGTGCGCCACACATGCTGTATCTTTTGGATACAGAATCAATCATAATAGCATGTTGCTCTAATCCAGGTATATTCATTACGGAGTAGTGCACATCACCATCATAGGTAAATTCACGGTAAACCTCGTCAGAAATCAAAAACAAATCGTGTTTTTGAACCAACTCAGCCAATTGCATAATTTCTTCCTTTGAATACAAGTAACCCGTTGGATTTCCGGGATTACAAATCAATATTGCTTTGGTTTTTGGAGTGATCAATTTTTCAAAATCAGCTACTGCTGGTAAAGAAAATCCAGTGTCTATCGTTGAAATTACGGGTACAACAGTAACTCCTGATGCAGTTGAAAATCCGTTGTAATTAGCGTAAAATGGCTCTGGAATAATTATTTCATCACCTTGATCCATAGTGCTGCCAATAGCAAATAACAAAGCTTCTGATCCACCAGTTGTAATGATGATGTCTTCTTTGTTTACAGCAACTCCTTGTTTGATATAAGATGCGCTCAATTTAGTTCTGTAACTTTCGTTACCAGCAGAATGACTGTATTCTAAAATAGTCAAGTCGATATTTTTTACCGCTTCCATGGCAACTTCTGGAGTTTTTATGTCCGGTTGGCCGATGTTTAAATGAAATACTTTGTTCCCTTTTTTCTTTGCGATTTCAGCAAAAGGAACTAATTTTCGAATAGGAGATTCAGGCATTTGTGTGCCTTTTTTTGATATTGTTGGCATAGTCTTTTTTTGTTGAATTGCAAATTTGCGATTTTTTTTCCGAACTAAATCCAAATAAATGCTCTATCAATTGTTAAATCTGTATTTATCATGCTTTTATTTCTTAATTTTAAAGGAAAGTTAATTTATGAAAAATTGTATTCTTATCCTATTTGTAATGTTGTGTAGCCCAATTTTGGTCGCACAGCAGGGATTTGAATTTAAAGGTAGTGAAACAAAAGTAACTGTTCCTTTTAAGTTGATCAATAATTTAGTCTTTGTGCCTATCAAAGTTAACGGTATCGAATTGAATTTTTTACTCGATACTGGGGTTTCTGAGACTATTTTGTTTAGCCTTGAGGAAAAAAAGGAAGTCCGTTTTTTTGATGCTGAGCGGGTTATGCTCAAAGGTTTAGGAAATCAAACTGCTGTTGAAGGCTTGAAGTCGGCTAACAATATTTTAGATTTTGGTCGCTTACAGTACAAAGGACATTTTTTGTACATCGTACTAGATCCTGAATTTAATTTGTCCTCTCACATTGGGATTCCTGTCAATGGCATTATTGGATACCACTTTTTTAAAAACAATTTGATTCAGTTGGATTACCGACGAAAAAAAATAGTTGTGTTGAAAGACACACCTCAAAACAGGAAAAAATATACTTTTAATACTTCAGTAATACCATTGCAGATAGATGGTAACAAGCCATATGTTATTGCTAAAGTAGATCTTGAAAAGCAAGACATTCCCGTAAAATTGTTGGTTGATATTGGCAATAGCGATGCAGTGTGGCTTTTTCATAATCGCAATTCATTGGTAACTGTTCCTAAAAAAAACTTTAATGATTTTTTGGGTCGCGGATTTAGTGGGGATGTTGAAGGCCAAAGAGCAAAAGTCAAAAAGTTTAAATTGGCAGATTTTACCTTTGATGAAGTTATTAGTGCTTTTCCCGATTCAATTTCGATCAAAAATGTGACGATGGTTCCTGATCGAATGGGGTCAGTAGGTGGTGAGATTATGAAACGATTTAAGGTTTTATTCGATTACTCTTCGCAGCAAATGTTCTTGCGAAAAAATAAAGCTTATTACGAGCCGTTTTCTTATAATAAAAGCGGAATTGAAATTCAACACCACGGTTTGCAATGGGTGCAAGAAACGGTGCAAATGGAAACCGTGCCGCAGTCAAGCTACAGTTTAAGCGGAGGAAAGTCAGTGTACATGAATGATTTTAAATACAAGTTCAAGTTAAAACCAGTATATGATATTGCCCATATTCGACAAGATTCTCCCGCAGCATTGGCTGGGTTGCAAAAAGGTGATGTCTTGGTTCGGATTAACAACAGAGTGCCTTATCAATATTCGTTAGAGCAGATTAACCAACTTTTCAAATCCGATGAGGATAAGTGGATCACTTTAGAAATTGAAAGGAAAAGTCAATTATTAACATTCTCCTTTCAGTTGGAAAACAAATTATAAAAAAAACTAACATTTTTCTGAAGTGAAAAATGTTAGTTTACAGTATTTTAAAATTTAATTTTCTACAACTTCACCACGAATTTTAAGGGCAATCCGACCGCTTTCGTAGTTAATAGCATTTGATTCTACTGTCAGTGTTTTTCGGATTGGTCCTGTTGCCATATTATATTTTACGGTTATTTTTCCTGTTTTTCCTGGCATTATTGGAGCATCTGGTTTTGTAGGAATCGTACAGCCGCAAGTAGAAAGTACGTTGGTAATCAATAAGGGAGCATTTCCCGTATTAGTAAAAATGAAATCTCTACTACCGTTATCGGTACTTTTAACTCGCCCGTAATCGATAGTGTTATTCTTTGCCGAAAATTCGATCTTTGGACCATTCTGCGCAAAACCAATTGTGCTGATTAAGGCAAATGCGAATAAGGCGATACTTTTTTTCATTATCAAAGGTTTAAATTCGTTTAGTAAAGTTACTTTCTTTTAAATAACGTACAAATTTTTATTTCGCTTTTTATAGTGTACTTTATTATTTACTTTTGTTTAATATTAGATTTACAAATATCAGACCAAATCTTATTTTTGGTTTTAACAGTTGCTTTTTATGACAATTCCTGCCCAATTTGACGCGAAAACTATTGAGAATAAGTGGTATGACTACTGGATGAAAAATAATTATTTTCATTCGGAGCCAGATCATAGAACACCATATACAATTGTAATTCCACCGCCCAATGTGACTGGAGTTTTGCACATGGGACACATGTTAAACAATACCATTCAAGACGTTTTAATTAGACGTGCTCGATTGAAAGGCTTTAATGCTTGTTGGGTTCCGGGTACGGATCACGCATCAATTGCAACCGAGGCAAAAGTTGTTGCTAAGCTAAAAGCAGAGGGAATAAACAAAAACGATTTAACTCGTGAAGAGTTCTTAGCGCATGCGTGGGAATGGACAGATAAATACGGTGGAGTAATTCTAGATCAACTCAAAAAACTAGGTGCTTCCTGCGATTGGGAACGTACAAAGTTTACGATGGATCCAGATATGTCAGGATCTGTAATACGTTCGTTTGTTGATTTATATAATAAAGGAATGATTTACAGAGGGTATCGTATGGTGAATTGGGATCCAGAGGCGAAAACTACACTCTCTGACGAAGAAGTAATTTACGAAGAGCAACACGGAAAATTATTCTTTTTAAAATACAAAATCGAAGGCAGCGAAGACTTTTTAACGATTGCTACTACACGACCTGAAACAATTTTTGGAGATACTGCTATTTGTATCAATCCTAATGATGAACGTTTTGCCCATTTACGTGGTAAAAAAGCAATTGTGCCAATTTGCGGTCGAGTAATTCCTATTATTGAAGATGAGTACGTAGATATGGAGTTTGGAACAGGTTGCTTAAAAGTAACGCCTGCTCACGATATGAACGACAAAACTTTGGGCGAAAAGCACAATTTAGAAATTATCGATATTCTTAATGAAGATGCTTCTCTCAATTCTTTCGGATTGCACTACCAAGGGAAAGATCGTTTTGTGGTTCGCGCCGAAATTGCAATCGAACTAGAAAAAATTGGTGCTTTGTTAAAAACAGAGTCGCACTTAAATAAAGTAGGAACATCTGAAAGAACCAAAGCAGTCATTGAGCCTCGTTTGTCAGACCAATGGTTTCTTAAAATGGAGGAGTTGGTAAAACCGGCTATCAAATCGGTTCTTGAAGATGGTGATATTAAATTGCACCCAGCTCGTTTCAATAATACTTACGCACATTGGTTAAACAATATTAGAGATTGGAACATCTCCCGTCAATTATGGTGGGGACAACAAATTCCTGCCTATTTTTATGGTGATGGAAAAGAAGATTTTGTTGTAGCAGAAAATATTGAAGATGCCTTAAAGTTGGCGAAAGAAAAGACTGGAAACCTAGAACTTTCGTCTACTGACTTAAAGCAAGATGTTGACGCGCTTGATACTTGGTTCTCGTCATGGCTATGGCCAATGTCAGTTTTTGGAGGGATTATGGATCCTGAAAGCGCTGATTTTAAATATTACTATCCTACAAATGACTTGGTGACAGGTCCAGATATTTTGTTTTTCTGGGTGGCTCGTATGATTATTGCAGGCTATGAATACACTGGTGAAAAACCATTTACAAATGTGTATTTAACGGGATTGGTGCGTGATAAGCAACGTCGTAAAATGTCTAAATCGTTAGGGAATTCACCAGATCCGTTAGATTTGATTGATAAATTCGGTGCAGATGGAGTTCGTGTTGGCTTACTTTTGAGTGCTTCTGCAGGAAACGATATTATGTTTGATGAGGAGTTGTGTAATCAAGGTAAAGCGTTTACCAATAAAATTTGGAATGCTTTTAAGTTGATCAAAGGCTGGGAAGTTTCAGAGGCTATTCCACAACCAGAATCTTCTAAAGTAGCAATTGAATGGTACGAAGCAAAATTGCAACAAACGCTAGCAGAAATCGAGGATAATTTTGAAAAATACAGAATTTCGGATGCTTTAATGGCTATCTATAAATTGGTTTGGGATGATTTCTGTTCTTGGTTTTTAGAGATGATTAAACCGGCTTACCAACAGCCAATAGACAGCGTAACTTTTGCGAAAGCAATTGAAATGCTTGAGAACAATTTGAAATTATTGCATCCGTTTATGCCATTTTTAACTGAGGAAATTTGGCAGTTTATCGCAGAACGTACTCCAAATGAAGCTTTAATTGTAGCTACTTGGCCAGAAATGAAACCGTTTAATGCGAGTTTGATTGCTGATTTTGATGCAACAATCGAGGTAATTTCTGGAATTAGAACGATTCGAAAAGACAAAAATATACCGTTCAAAGATACAATCGAATTAAAGATTGTTAATAATGATAAGTCATCAGATTATTTCGACACCGTTGTTTCTAAATTAGGCAACATTAGTAACTTAGAGTATGTTTCTGATAAAGTAGATGGAGCATTATCATTTCGTGTAAAATCAAATGAATATTTTATTCCAATTACTGGTAATATTGATGTTGCTGCAGAAATTGCAAAACTTACTTCAGAATTGATTTATACAGAAGGTTTTTTAAAGTCGGTTCAAAGTAAATTAGCTAATGAGAAATTTGTTGCTGGTGCACCAGAAAAAGTATTGGCTAACGAAAAACAAAAAGAAGCCGATGCATTAGCAAAAATCGAGACACTGAAAAATAGCTTAGCTGGTTTACAATAAACTATACTAAGATAGAATGAAAAAATCCCATTTTAGAATTGGTTCTAAAGTGGGATTTTTTTGTTTTAGTAGTGTGATAAGTAGTCTAAAAAAGAAAATTTGATATTGGTATAGTGTGATAGCAACCGTAAATGCTAGAACTGTTGCATTTGCCTATTATGTTTCAACATTGTGATTATATCGATTAACGGCAAGCGCCTTGTAATTAACAGAGTAAATAGCCCGTTCAACGATTATAGTTTTTTGTATTATGCAATATAAGTAAGTTTGTAATGAATTTCAAATACCACAAATGATCTTTCTATGAAAAGGATATTAAACGATTTATACAGGCAAAATTATTACAGAGGACTTGCAATTGGTTTAGACCCTTATCTAGAGTTTAATGATGCAATGAAAAATGAAGCAATCATTGCTGGATTTATTGCCGGTCGTATCGAGTTTGAGCGTCTTAATGGTTCTATAAGCAACGGCATCCCAGAGAGAATAGTTACTGATAAAATACTTGAAGATTTTTTAATAGCAGGATTACTCGGTTTACCAATAGATGACGAAGGTTATACTGCTCATCAATTGGGGTTAATTGCAGAATGGTACCAAAGTGGGGTAGAAAAATACGAACCCAATCAAAGTAATTTGTTGATTGAAATTCTTGAACATAACGGAATCGAAATGCATTAAGTTGTAAGTAATAAAAAAAACAAGCCCCAAAATAAAGCTATTTTGGGGCTTGTTTTTTTTGAAATACCATTAAAACTTATATCGTAAACTTGTCATGATTTGCCTTGGAGCAATTGGATTTACGCTGTAATTTTCGTGCACGGTGTAATTCAATTCATTCGTGACGTTAGCCAATTTACATAGGATAGCAATTTTTTTCCATTCATAACCAAGTGATACATCGATTGTGGTGTAGCCTTTAAGCGGTATTTCTCTATCCCAAATTCCGTTTGGTCTAGTCGAGTCGTATTGATTATTCCATCCGCCCACGCGATTGCCAATATAATTGCCAATGGCGCCAATTGCTAGTCCTTTCATGATACCTGTTTGCAGTGTATAAAAAAAGCTCAAATTTGCCGTATTGGCTGGCGTTCTAGCCAATCGATCTCCTACAATTGGACTTCCATTTAGACCTGAAGTTTTACTATAACGCATGTCATTGTAGCTATAACCTGCGTTAATTGTAAATCCTTCCATTGGTTTTGCACTCAAATCGATTTCGATTCCTTTACTTTTTGTTTCTCCGCTTAATTCGCGTAGGTTAGGATCTATAGGATTATTGTTCAAGGTTCCATCGGCTTTGAAAACTGCAGTTTGAACTAGGTTGCTATTCGTTATTTGGTAAACGGTAACATTTGTTGTTAAAGCTCCTTGCCAGAAATCTTTTTTAACTCCAATTTCATATTGATCAATAATTGATGGTCTTAACGGTTCTAATTTGACTGTAGTACCCGTATTTGGTGTGAAGGAATTCGAGTAACTGGCAAAAACAGACATTTCTTTTGTGGGCTGGTAAACCAATCCTATTTTTGGTGAAAAAGCATTGTCTAATTTTTTAGCACCTTCGATACTCGTATTTGGGATTCTAGTTAAATTTTGTGTCGTGGCTTGTTGCTCTTGCCAAGACCAACGAATTCCTGCCAAAAGCTTAATTTTTTCAGTAATCGAAATTAAATCTTGTGCGTATATTCCAAAACGTTGGGTATCTGTAATCACCAATTGTGTAGCTCTCGATGCTGGTATCGCGGGTGCTGGTGTATTGGGATTGTAAGTGAATAGATTTATTTTGTCGTAAATTGTTTGAACTTTATTTGCAGCATCGTAAAAAGCAAATGTATAAGCACTGGCACTTGAACTTTCATAATCTACACCAGTAAACAATTGATGTTTTACTTTTCCGGTATAGAATGTTCCTTGTAAGCTCAATTGGTCTCCAAAAATTTGTTCAGTATTGTCATTTTGTACCAAACCTCGGTTCCAATCGCCTGGTGTTGTATAGGTATCCAAATTGGCCAATTGTGCGGTAGATTTTAATCTTCTACTGTAATTTTGAAAAGAAGAATTGAAGTTTAATTTCCAATTGCTGTTAAATTGATGGTTTAAAAGAACCGATGCGCTTGATGATTTGGTGGTTCCGTTTGACCATAATGCGCCATAAAAAGCATTTCTAGGCAAGTTTAATATTGTTTTACCAATGATACCAGTTCCAAAATCAGGGGTCCAATCGGCTGTTAAATAATCACCTTGCACTGTAATTTGTGTTTTGTCGCTTACGTTAAACAAAAAAGAAGGATTAAAATACAAGCGCTCGTTTTTCACCACATCTCTAAAACTTTCAGAGTTCTCATACGATCCTGTAAAGCGGTAAGCAATGTCTTTTGTAAGCGGTCCGTAAAAATCTACTGCTGGCTTAAAGTAAGAATAACTACCGGCTTGCATCGAAATTTCGCCTCCTTTATGAAAAGTTGGTGTTTTAGTTACTAGGTTTAAAATTCCGCCTGGTGCAACGTTTCCAAATAAAAGTGCCGATCCTCCCTTTAAGAATTCTACCTTATCTAAACCTGAAACTTCTGGGATTGAACCGGAATTGTATCTAAATCCGTTTTTAAACATATTGTTGGCTGACATGTCATAACCACGTGAAAAGAATGATTCTTGAGCTCCTCCTCGGGCAGAGCCAACATATACACCATTTGCATTTTTAATAACCTCACTTAATCGAATCGCTTGTTGTTGAGTGATTATTTCGGCACCAATTACCTGAATGCTTTGTGGTGTATCCATCGGTTTTAAACCAGAACGCAACACCGATACTGGTTTTTTCTCTTTGTTGTTATTTATTATTACTTCTTTTAAAATTTCACCTTTTTTGTTTTTAATGGTGTCATTTAATGCTTGTTCAAAAGGGGTGTCTTTTTGTTCGATGCTTGTTGTATTTATAGGCTCTTGAGCAAATATGTTCGTACTAAAAAGTAACGTTGAGGCTGCAAATAATAGGTATTTCATGACTGTTTATTTAGAATAATTAAAAATAACAGCGCAAAGATAGAGTCCTCTTTTGAATTAGCAAAATTTATTTAGATTAAATATGAATAAGGATTTAAAAGGGAAGTTAAGGTGTTGTTTTAATGTTAGTTAGATTCATTATTTTTTTTAAGTATCTTAATTAGGATCCTCTTTTTGCAGTAAAATAGGATTAAAAAAATAGAATGCTACACCAATAAAATGAAATTAACTTGAGAAATAAGGTTTGTAAATTTCATAAGTCCCCACAATGAGCGACTAATTGAAAAGTATTACTTAGCAAGTCGGCGGCATTGAGTTAATCGCATCTACCTTTCAGTGAAAAATACTTTTTACTTGACTTTGTTTTTGAATTTTTTGATTCGGAAGTTTTTCGATCGAATGATCTTACCACTATCGGTAATCATGATACAGCTGTAATCTGGGAATTGCTGTAGTAATTGTAAGCCTGCGTCCGTGCCTAAAACCATCAGCGAGGTACTCAAACCATTCGCTGTTTCGGCATCAGGGCCAAAAACAGTAACGCTGCATAAGCCTGTTGCGGGGTAACCTGTCGCAGGATTGATAATGTGCGAATAGCGTTTGCCATCCAAAACTACAAATTTTTCATAACTGCCCGATGTGGTTACTGCCTCTTGTTTTAAAGGCACTACAGCCAATAATTTTTCAGGACGAAAAGGATTCGTAATGCCTATATTCCAAGCTTTGCCATTGGGTTGTTTGCCCCAAGTACTCATGTCTCCAGAGCCGTTTATAATTCCGGCTTGAATTCCTTTATCAATCATCATTTGGCGACATTTATCAGTTGCGTAGCCTTCACCGAGCGCACCAAAACCAATTTTCATACCTTTCAGTTTCAAAAAAATGGTTGTATTCGCGCTATCCAAAACAATGTTTTTGTAGCCTACTTTTTCAACTGATTTTTTAATAGCTTCTGCGGAAGGCATTTCAGTCATCGAACCATCAAATTTCCAAATTCTGTCCATTGCGGCAAAACTAACATCAAAATCGCCGTTTGTAACTTCCGAAAACCGTATCGCGCGTTGCGTCAATTCAAAAACTTCCCGATCTACTTTCACAGGTTGAACACCCGCATTCCGATTCACTTCTGATATTTGGGAGTCTGACTTCCAGTCTGAAATTAAATTTTCAATTCGGCTAATTTCTCCAATAACAACATCAATATTTTGTTCGGCGGTAAGCGAATCTTGCGCTACAATTGTAATGTCAAATCGACCGCCCATCAATAAAGTGGTTCGTTTACGCAATACTTGAGCATTAGCCGTAAAATGTACAACAAGCGCTATCAAAAGGAAAAAAGTGGTAATCGATTTTGTTTTCATAATTTATTTTTTACCAAAAACTATTAAGCGGGACAAGTCAATCAATTATTCTGACTAGAGTAAGCTCAGTAAATATCCCAAAAGTGAACCTCCTACAACCACCAAGGCGCTGTTTAATTTTTTGTAACTAAACAAAATGAGCATACTTAGCACTGCAATCAAAAGTGTTTTCCAATCTAGGACGCTTTGTGTTCCCATTGAAAAGCAAACCGACACAATAATAGCAACCGAAGCTACATTTACAGCATTCAGAAAAGCACCAAAAAGTACTGAGTTTCGCATTTTGCTGACCAGCGGATTGAGCAATGCTACACATACAAACGAAGGCAAAAAAATACCGATAGTAGCAACAATCGCACCTGTCCAATCGTTAATTTGATAACCAATAAACGTTACCGATGAAAAAACGGGTCCGGGCGTAAATTGCCCAATAGCAATAGCATCAATTAATTGTTGGCGGGTTAAAAGTCCCGTGGCAACTAACTCCGTGTCTAAAAAAGCAAATAAAACATAGCCGCTACCGTACAGTATAGCGCCTATTTTTAAAAAAATCCAAAACAACTTTGCATTACTGCTAGCCAAAAGTGTTCCTGTGGTTGTGGGTAACGCAGCTAAAGGTAGCATACCATTACTTTTAAAGGCATAATTGGAGTTCCAATACTTCAAAAAAAGACCCACAAAACCAGCCCCAAATAGCAAATAAATTTCATAATAATGCAGCAATGAACCCAGTAAAACTAGCAAGCCAATGAGGGCTAAGGTCACCGTTTTCAATGATTTTTTGGCCAACGGAAAAACTGCTGCAATAATTATGGCAATAATAGCGGGTTTAATTCCGTACAAAAAAGGTTGCACAGCCGGAGTTTGTCCGTATTCTTTGTAGCTCCAAGCCAAAAAAGCAGTAATCAAAACCGCTGGCGAGATAAAGCAAAGTCCGGCGACCAATAATCCTTTCCAGCCGCCTTTTTCATACCCAATGTGTATGGCCATTTCGGTGCTATTTGGGCCGGGAATCAAGTTGGTAGCGCCAATTAAATCTAAAAAATGTTGCTCGCTGAACCATTTTCTTTTAGCAACCACCTCGTCCTGCATCATCGCAATATGTGCTGCAGGACCGCCAAAACCAATGATGCCCAATTTCAAAAAAAGGCTTGCAATTTCTTTTAAGGGAACACTACTTTTTGCAGTCATGCGGTTCAGTTTCAATTGTAAAAGGTAAAGGTACTATTTGCAGTCCGTTTTCAAAAAAGGAATTTCTCGAGAATAGAATTATTTGGGCGTGCCCCTCCGTAAAAACTTCGGGTCGTGCTGTACGCTCCCGCTTTTTTTTAGCCTGCCCGAAAAAGGGCAGGCTAAAAAAGAGCTCCGCTGCCATCACTCACGCGGATAAAGTGCTACAAAAGACATGAGTTGTAAAAACATAGTTCAGCCTTTTAATAACAATCAGTGAGTACTTGTGCGTTTTCTTTATAAAAAGCAATGCCCTTGTTTGATTGCTGTAAACAAATCGTATCGAGTACTTTTTCAACGTCTTTTTGCATCGCGAGCGACCCACAAATCAAAACAGTACCGCCACCTTGCAAAAGTTTTCTAAAAAACAAAGCGTCACGCTGAATCAAATCCATTACATATTCTTGCTTGTCTTCACGAGATAGTGCCAGATGAAAACTGCTCAATTGTTGTTTTGTCAGCATGTCGTTGGCAAATTGTTGGTAACCCATCACCGTTGCGGTTTGCTGACGGAAACCACAATACAAGTGCGTTGCTATTTTATTTTGATTTTGTGCAATCATACCTAGAAATGGTGCAATACCCGTTCCGTTAGATATCATTGCTACTTGAGTTGCTTTTGCAGGTAAGTGAAACGATTTGTTTGGAATGATCCGCCCTTTAAAAATGCTGCCTTTCTCTAAATCATACAAGAAGTTCGACCCCAAACCTGAGGGATGTAGTTTGACAACCAATTGCATTTTCCCGTTTACTTTCCCGATAGAGTAGAGGCGCTCTTGATTATCATTGGCCGGATACACAGCAAGTAAATCGCCTGAGGTAAATTTAGAAAAAGTACCGGTTTGTAATGTCAACAGAAAAGTATGTTCGGTTTCTGAAATCAACGTTTTGTCGAGTACCTTTATTTTTTCAAGACCTTTTGGGACTTCATTATAAAGCGATGGAGTAGTGGCTATGTTTACGCCAGTTTGGGCGTTCCATAAGTTAATCCATGCAACAAATTCGGTTGCCGATTTGTCGTTGACTGTTTGCATTTCCAATATACGATTCGCCCATTTTTGCTGTGCTAAAGCTTTATCAACATCATTGGCAAAGGAACAAAAATCAGGATACGCTAGCGATCCAAATCCTACTACCGAAAACTGAATGGATTGTTGTTGGGCTGTTTTTTGTAAGCGTGCTAAAAAGCTAGTGGCATTTGCAGGTGCATCGCCCAAACCATGGGTTGAGGTAAAAATAATTAAGTGTTTTGCTTTTGGGTAGCTTGTGTATGAATTCAATTCGCCCAAAAATACTTTTTTGCCTTGTGCTATTAATTGTTTTTGAATAGCATTTGCAAATGCAAGCGTACTTCCGTTTTCTGATCCTACCAGTAAAATAAATTCACTTTCGGCAGCTTTAAACATGTTTTTGATTCGGCTTGCTCTGCGTTTGAGCGTCATAGCAAAACCAGAGTAAATGAAAAATAAAATATTGATGCTAGCTAGCGCCAAAACTATTGCCCACAAAATGCTCGTGCGGCCCGTGTGTAAATCTAAATTCCATTCGGTTGCAATGTTTTGCAACGGAAAAAGAGTTTCGCTCATGATGGCACCCGTTTTTTGGTTCACTTCAATTTCACGGTCTTGTAGCGTGATGATATAAAAATCTTCGGGATCGTCAGAGAACGGGAATTCAATTTTTTTAACCTCGCTTAAAAGAGTTGTCGAAAAGAAATTAGTAGTCGCTGCCGGAGGAGAAACGGTTTGATTGGTGGGTTCACTAGCCTTTTTTTCTAGGAAAAAATTAAATTTTTCTAAAGTCAAATACGTTCCAGAAACGGATAGTAAAATTATCGGAAGCAATGACAAGCGACCTAAATACACATGGTAGTATTGCGCAAAATTCTCCTTTATGATTTTGGAGTACAACGCTTTGATTCCTTTTTGGCGGTTGAGTAATAAGGCAAAACCTGAAATAGCAATCAAAAGCAATAAAAACGAAACAAAACCTACAATAAATCGTCCAGTTTCTTTTAGAAAAAGTGAGCGGTGCAAGGCGGTTGTCCATTGTATGAATTCACTTTTTTGCTCTGGTGTTCCTAAAATTTTGGCTGTTTTTGCATCAACATACGCATTGACATCATTGCCTTTTTGATCGATACCTTGTAGGCTTACAAATTGATTGTGATCTACTGTGAGTTCAGTGATTTCAGGATAGGTTTTTCGTAAAATAGGCAAGGTTTGATCAAGGCTAATGGCATCAAAATTGGCAATCTTGTAGGGTGGTGTTTTTTCTTGAATGGCATCAACGGCAAGGATTACTCCCGTAACCGATGCCAATACTAAGAACGCAGCAGAAAAAATGGCTAAAGTTAAGTGTGCGTAACGCCAGAAAGAAAGTGTCATGTTGAAAAGGTATTTTTCAGGACTCCAAAAGTCGGTTCGAGAAAAGGAGCGGGCTATTAAAAAGTTACTGCTTGACCAACGCAGATTTGTGTTTCAGGTGGTTTTGCGTGAGGGGTTGCAGTGGAGCTCTTTTTTATAAAGGCTTTTTTTGCCTTTATAAAAAAAGCGGGAACGGAAGACCCGACCCGACTTTTTTAGAGAGGGTCACGCCCCAAAAAAAACGTTGTTTTGTTTTTTAAATTTTGTTCAAACGCACGTAGCGAATGTAGTTTTTGCCTTCGGTTTTTGCAGCAATTCCCTCGGTTGTTAAAGGAATTTCAAGATCGGCAGTGTGGTATTTTTGATCTTCTACCGATGTTTCAAAGCGCAGTTTAAAACCTTTGTTGATTTTAGCATCTTCGATTTCGATGGTGGTAATGCTACGATCGCCGCCCGTTACCGATGCGCCCGTTTTAGCACTGATGTTCTCCGGTTTTTTCGAATAAAATTTATGCCATTCTTTGATGGTTTTGTACCATTTTTTATCGTCGCCCATTACGTATAAGGTTTTTACATATTCGCCTTTGGCATTGACCAACGACACTACGATATACGCGCCTTCGCCCATATAGTTAGACATTTGCAACATGCATTTGTATTTACTTGTTTGGGCTGTAGCCGAGGCAGATACTAGGAATAAAAAGGCTATGGAAAGGCTGATTTTTAAGATTGATTTCATGTTTTGCTGCTATTTTTTATTTTAAAAAGTCTAAAGAAATTTTGTTTTGAATTAATGACTCGTTTTCTTGCGCTAGTGCATACGGACTTTCGTCAAAGTCGGTTAAAATGTCTTTTTTTGCACCGATAGAAATGAGGTATTTCAAGATCGTATCGTCTTTTGCAATTAAGGCTGCTTTGTGTAATGCAGTTAAGCCGTATTTGTTTTTAGTATTAGGATCGATGTTTAAAGCTACTAATTTTTGCAACAGAGTAAGGTCGTTTTTAACTACGGCAAAATGCAATAAAGTGTTTCCATCTTTTTGAGGAGTAGCTAAATTTAAACCTTTGTCTTGTAAAAGTTTAATTTTCACTTCAAAAGGATCAGCAGTAGTGGCGCCACGAGGTGCAGGTCGGTAGGATTGTACAAGATAGAATCCCAAGTTGTTATTGTCCTTATCAAGTACATTTACGTCAGCACCTTTGTTTAGTAAAGCGGTAATTGCCTCGGGAGTTCCTGATTTTACTGCCATTGTTAGCGCCGATTCGCCTTTGGTATTCTTAGCATTATTATTTTTGGTCACTCCTAAAAATAAGTCTAAAGCAGTATTGTCTCGAGCAGTTGCGGCAATCATTAAAGGTGTAGTGCCGTCAATAGTTGCTGCATTAGCATCAACTCCTTGCGAAAGAAAGTAGTTGATGATTGTAGTTTGATTGGGTTTATTGGCCAAATAATGCAACACATTTTCGCCTGATTTACTGGTAGCTGTGGCTTTTATTTTTAAAGTTTCGACTAAATATTTAAAAGTTTCCAATGAAGTAGTTTCACGGCGTGTACCTTGTGCGGCAAACAATAAAGCGTTGTTGCTGTATTTTACGCCTTTGTCTAAAAGCGATTGTAAAAGAGCGGTATTGCCTGATTTGGCAGCATAGTCAAATGCGGTGTTTCCTGCAGTATCAGTGTCTTTTAGTGATAATCCTTTTGAGGTGAAATAAGTAGCAAGACTTAAGTTTTTATCGGCTGCAATCGACATGAGTAGCAGCGTCACTCCATCTTTGTATTTTTTCTTTGGGTCGGCACCGGCTTTAAAAAAAGCTTCATAAAGTGCTGGATTATTTTGTCCACCGATGGCTGCGAATGTTAAAGGAGTTTCACCCTTACTGTCTTCAAGATTTATGTCTGATCCTTTTTTGATGAGGTATTCAACTAACGCTACATTTCCTTTGTTGGCAGCCCAATGCAGATAAATACGGCTGTCGTGCGTAATTTTAGTTACTTCATTTCCGGGTTGGTCTATCAAGAACTGAATAGTAGCTAAAGGTGCATCATTATTGATGGCCATTACGGTTGCATCAAATGCGTTTGAAGTAGATGCCGCTGGATTATTTCCTTTTGCAATTTCAGCTTGTACAGTAGCCACATCTGGAGCGGTTTTCCAGAAGGCTTGCTCTAAAAGACTGTTTTTTTGTTGTGCATTCATCCATGCGGTGGTGCAAAGGGTAAGTGCTAGTATGAGATTTTTTTTCATAAGATTTATGATGCTTAAGTATGTTCTGTTGTATTGATTATTTAGATTAAATAAAAATAATACAAATGTAAAAATTAAATTAATATCTTCGGCAATAATTGTGGCAATTATCACAAAAAATTAAGATTTGTTAGCTAAATAATTCAAGCTTTCGTTTACCTTATTTATTTGCCTATTTGGATGTTAAAAACAAGAAAAGGTTTAATCGCATACAGTCTGACTTGCAATGCCTTTCTTTGTGTTTTTTTAAATTAATCTTTGGCAAACATTTATCATCAATAAGAAAGTTGCTTTAAAAGTTGCAATGAAATAGAGGTTTTATTAAAAGTAAGTACACTAAATTGTTTGATTTTTGACATAAAAAAAACTCACTACAAATGAGTGAGTAATATTATAAGTAGCTAAAGCTTCTATTTAATTTTTTTTAATCCAAATTGTTCGGAGCTCGGTTTTCCTTGCAGTTTCCCAGAAATTTGGGCCACAATACTATCAGCAGTGATTTTGGAGTAGGTTATTTTTTGTGGATAATCGTTTTTTTGGTTTTCAAAAACGAGTTGCTTTTCGGTTTGAGACAGTAAAGGAAATGCTACTGGCTTGTCGTTGTTTTGTCCTTTGATTGTTGCGGTATAGGTCAGTTGTTCTCCTACTTGTTGCAAACGAATCGTTTCAAAATGCACGGTATCTTTTAAATTGATAAAGTAAGAAGTAGCCGAAAATGTACTATCGTTTTCTTGCTTCCAATTTTCTTTTAAACTTCCTTCAGCTGATTTGTTCTCCCAATTGCCTAAAATCCAAGTGGTAGCTTTTATTTTTTCTTTCTCGGTTGTTTCTTGATTTTTACAAGCAACCAAAGCAAGCAGAAGTAGAAACGAGGTTGTTTTCTGAAACATAAGCTTAAAATTAGAAGGTTATTTTAACAAGCTAAATTATAAAAAAAAGGTATTGGTTAGGCTTTTTTACCGTTTGAATTCTAGAAAATTAATCGAGTTTTATATTGATTGGAATTTGACCAAAACAGCTGGGATATTTTGAGATTGAAATTTAATTAAACCTCAAAAACTGAACCTTAATTGTTCTACCAATTCATTTTTCAAAAATTTCTCACTCAAGTCTTTTCTCTCTTAAACCAACTTCAATTAACTTATATGTCTTATATGGTTTGAAATAAATTTATCCTTTTAAATGTTCGATTTCAAAATAGCATACACCAATTCTTTAGTTGGTTTTTGCTCTTGCAATTGCGTACGAACCTGTTCAAAAGTTACTTTAAAGTCACATCCGGATTTGTAATGACTGCAACCGTAAGCTGTTTTTCCTTTTAAAACGGTTCCTTTTTTGCATTTCGGACATGTTAATTCGTCAGGAACGGCTTTCGCTACTGTTTTTTTTGGTTCTAGAACAAGTTGGAAATTTTCGTCAAAGCGAAGTAATCCTTCAACTGTTCCAGTTTCGGTTTTAAAATCCTTCAAGTTCACCGTTGATCCTTTTTGAAGTAATCTTATAAATTGATTTTCGGATATTTTTTTATCACTGAAAATAAATGGCAATTTAAAATTACAACCCGTTTTATAATTGGTACAACCGTAAGCAGCTTTTCCTTTCAGTAAGGTTCCTGTTTTGCATTTTGGACAGGTTTCCGCCAAAATTCCCGCGGCTTTCTTTTTTTCTGTTTTTGCTACTACTTTTGGGCTGGTGGCAACCTGCGAAATATTGGCTCGCCTGCTTTCGCTGCGTACTTCATCAACCAAAGTGGCCACCATCAGTTTCATGTTTTTGATGAACGAGCCCGCTGTAAAAGTTCCTTTTTCAATATCTTTTAATTGCTTTTCCCAAGTTCCGGTTAACTCTGCTGATTTCACCAACTCGTTTTGAATCGTATCAATTAATTGAATTCCGGTCGTAGTGGGTAAAACTTGTTTTTTATTTCGAACGATGTATTGTCTCCTAAAAAGTGTTTCAATAATATTCGCTCGTGTTGACGGTCTACCAATACCATTTTCTTTCATCAATTCGCGCAAGTCTTCGTCGTCAACTTGTTTACCTGCCGTTTCCATGGCGCGCAACAAAGTAGCTTCGGTAAATTGGTTGGGTGCTTTGGTTTCTTTTTCTAAAAAGGAGGGTTGGTGTGGTCCTTTTTCGCCAACAACAAAACTGGGTAAAATATCAGCTTCTTTTTCCTTGGCGTTTGGGTCTTCGAAAACTACACGAAAACCTTTTTTCAGAATTTCTTTGCCAGTAGCTTTAAACAACACTTCTGCAGCTTTGCCTACAACAGTAGTATTGGCAACCAAACAATCATCATAAAAAACAGCAATAAAGCGTTTGGTAATAATGTCATAGACCTGTTGTTGATTGTACTGCAAATTGTTTTGTACTCCAGTCGGAATTATAGCATGGTGATCGGTTACTTTTTTATCATTGAAAACCTTAGGCGATTTTTTAATTTTTTTGTCCAAAAGCCGTTGCGTCAACGTTGCATAATTGGTTAATTTTTGCAAGATCCCTGGTACTTTTGGGTAAATATCGCTCGGCAAAAAAGTAGTGTCAACTCTAGGGTAGGTGACCACTTTTTGTTCGTATAATGTTTGAACAATTTTTAATGTCTCGTCTGCCGAAAAACCAAATTTTGTATTGCAATACACCTGCAAGCCCGTTAAATCAAAGAGTTTTGGGGCGTATTCGTTTCCGTTTTTTTTATCGATCGAGACAATTTCAAACTCGCTTTCTTTTACTTTATTGGCCAAAAATTCACCATCTTCCTTGTTTAAAAAGCGACCTTCTTCGTAGCTAAAAAGTGTATCTCTGTACAAGGTTTGCAATTCCCAATAGGGTTGCGGTTTAAAATTTTCGATTTCCTTGAAACGGTCCACTACCATTGCCAAGGTTGGAGTTTGCACTCGACCAATTGAAAGCACTTGTTTGTATCCGCCGTGTTTTACAGTGTACAAGCGTGTAGCGTTCATACCCAAAAGCCAATCGCCAATGGCTCTTGAAAATCCGGCGTAGTATAGATTATCGTAGTTTGAAGCTGGTTTTAGGTTCTGGAAACCCTCTTTTATGGCTTCGGTAGTTAAGGATGAAATCCACAGGCGTTGCACTTTGCCTTTGTAATTGGCCTCGGTCATCACCCAACGCTGAATCAATTCTCCCTCTTGACCAGCATCGCCGCAATTGATAACCAATTCAGCCTGGTCAAACAATTTTTTGATGATTTTAAATTGCTTCTGAATCCCCGAATTCGCAACTATTTTGGTTTCAAATTTCTTTGGTAGCATGGGCAAGTTGTTCAAATCCCAGCTTTTCCAGTGCGGTTTGTAATCGTTTGGTTCTTTCAGGGTACACAAATGCCCAAAGGTGTACGTAACTGCGTAGCCATTACCTTCAAAATAGCCCTCGTGCTTGGTATTGGCACCCAAAACAGCAGCAATTTCACGGGCGACACTCGGTTTTTCGGCAATGCAAACCTTCATTTTTTACTTTTTTTTGATGGCGCAAATCTAGGAATTTACAAATAGGTCTTGCAATTAAATCAACAGTAATTATGAGCCAGAAGTTTTAGCAAAATAATTAGGAGAAAATCAAGAGAAAGTTACTGCAATTCTTGCAAGTAAATATGAAAAGTAGATCCTTCATTTACTTCAGATTCGGCAGTGATTTTTCCGCCATGATTTTCAACAATTTTACGGGCAATACTCAAGCCAATACCCGTTCCATCATACTCTTTACGGTCATGAAGGCGTTGAAAAATTTCGAAAATTTTGTCCTTGTATTGTTTTTCGAAACCAATTCCATTATCGGTGATGGTAATGTGGTGGTAATTGGTATTTAGCACCATTTTGTCGGGCTGGGTTGCATCGAAAGTGGCTAGTTTACAATCGGGTTTTAATTTTCAGATTCTTGATGAGCGACAAAATCGGGTAAAAATTACTAAATTAAAAAATCTTTACTTACAATGTTTTTGCACAGACAAGAAACCTTTCAAATGATTCGCATCTTACTTGATTTAAGTTAAGCAGTCAATTTAAAGAGTTGCCACAGGCATTAGGTTAGTAGGTTCATATTTTTCTTATGTAAAGTTCTCTAAAAATGTTTCCTTTTTACTTTTTCAATTTCTTTTTAGGATTGAATATTACTGTGTCAATTTTTCTTAGGTATGTAATTATAATAATTAACAGTAAAATTACGCTGGATTATCTCTTTAAAAATAAATGAATTGATAATCTTATTATCCGAACCTAAAAAATAAGATCGCATTAGCAATCCGTTAGGAAAATTTGTACGAGCTTGCCAAATTTCATATTCAGTTGACAAAGCCAAGAGAGGCAAAAAATTGAATTTAGGATCAACTAAATATATTTTTTGACCTACATTTTTATTTTCCTTCAGTTTTTTATTTGTAGCAGATAAGCGGATATTTTTTAAGCGATTACCATCAATTATGGTGTCATCATGATTATTGAAATCATAGTCATTAATTATGTTTTTGTGTTTGTTAGTAAAAGAAGCAGCATTAAAAAGAGATATTAGTAAACTCGGTTTTTCAAATTCTTCTAATTTGAAAACTTGTTCTGCTCTAAGACCATTGTAATCTTGTACTATAAGTTTGTACTTGTTTTTCCGAATTGGAATTTTTACGGCAAAATAGCTATTGTCCTTGGAGTTGATTAAGTAGCTCCTAATATCATTATAGTTTTTAGTCGCGTAATTGTATTGGTACTTAATTTCATAATCAAATTTATAAATTTGTTGTGAATACAAGGTTTGTAATGCTAAAAGACAAAACAAAAAAGATAAATTTTTCATATATTAATTTGCATTTCGATATAAAACTTATTGTTTTAAATAAATCAGAATATCGAATCAGAAATTAGATATAATGAAATATACTGTTTTTCAAATATAATATTTATTTCCGAAAATACTTATAGAATTTTAGTTATTTTAGTTAGATCGAAGCCTAAAATTTAGTTACCATTATCTACACTCTCACTTAACGTAATGTTATTTTCTACTGCAATTCGGGCAAGTAAATATGAAAAGTAGATCCTTTATCTATGGTAGATTCGGCAGTGATTTTTCCGCCATGATTTTCAACGATTTTGCGGGCAATGGTTAAGCCAATGCCTGTTCCTTCGTATTCTTTGCGATCATGAAGGCGTTGAAAAATTTCAAAAATTTTATCCTTGTATTGTTTTTCAAAACCAATTCCGTTATCAGTGATGGTTATCATATGGTAATTAGTATTCAGCATCATTTTCTCAGGCTGAGTAGCATCGAAAGTGATTAGTTTACTATCGATTTTTACAATTGGAGTTCTTGATGAAGGACAAAATTTTAACGAATTACTGATGATATTTTGTAAAAGTTGACGGAATTGAAACGGTATGATCGTTATGTTTTCTGCATTAGCAATTTCAATTACTGCTTTCTTTTCAGCTAAATCTTCTTTGAGCATGGCCATTGCTTCGTCTACAATTTCCTTCAGGTTACAAGACACAAACTTTCGTTGTGTGGTGCTTGTTCTTGAATAGGCAAGTAGGTCATTAATTAAAGTCTGCATGTGTAGGGCCGAAAGTTTGGTTCGCTCTACGTAATATTTGCCCATGGCTGATAAATTGTCATATTCTTCAACAAAAATACGCCCTGAAAAGGATTGAATTTTACGCAGCGGTTCCTGTAAATCGTGGCTGGATATGTAGGTAAACGATTCAATTTCTTTGTTAGCCAGCAGGAGTTCGTTGGCTCTTTTTTCCTTTTCTTGATTTTGAAACTCCAATTCGGTATTGGCAACAGCAAGCTCTTCGGCTCGTTTTTGCTTTTCCTCGTTTTGATAGTGGAGTTCAGTATTGGCAAGCGCTAATTCGTTGGCTCTATTTTGTTTTTCTTGATTTTGATACGCCAATTCTTTATTGGCTATGAGCAATTCTTGCGCTCTATTTTCTTTTTCTTGATTTTGATACGCCAGTTCTTTATTGGCAATTAGTAATTCCTGCGCTATTTTTTCTTTTTCAATATTCTGTAATACAAGTTCTTGATTGGCAATTTGGAGTTGATGGGCTAATTCGGCATTCTCGGCGCTTTGCTTTTTTAGTAGGTCATTTAAAGCCTGTAATTCGCGCTTTTGCTGCTCTGTTTCCAGAATTTGCTGCGCTAAATTATGGTTCACTTTTTTTAATAGTGCTTGCTCGTCATTTGCTTCCATATCCTCTTTTTGCACCATTATGTTTTTTGCTTTAATAAAATTGAAAGGCAAAGATAGACTAACTAATGCTGTTAAACTACTTTTAGGTTTTTTATAAAGTTAAACCTATAAATGTGGTCGTGAATTTTTGTCTTGTAAATTTAATAGTTGGCTGTATTTTTAGATTTAGAAGAAGGCCACGCTATTTGTATATTTAAATAACAGCTTGACAAATGATTTATCTAAAACTACTACAAATTAGGTCGAAGGCGGTAAACTTTGCCTAGCGGAATCTTTAAGCTGTCCTCAATTTTTTGCTTTATTTTTTAAGTAGCAGAAGTTCGGTTTTCATTACACTCCCATTCCCGCCATCCGTTACAATCTTTACTGCCGAAACCCGGCAGCAAAGGATTTTCACTGCTATCGGGGCTAAATAGGCGTTGCACTATTTCAGAAGCCGAGAGGCGGTTTTGATAAAGCACAAAAGCAGCTCAATTACAAGCTGCTTTTGTGTTGTTGAGGACACTTTTCCTCCTAACAAATCAGTAAATAAAAAGGCGAGGTCAGGAGACTTCGCCTAGCGGGGGAAATGGCTGTTACCGGTAGTTTTATTATTATTGTTTAATTAACTTCGGAATTTCGTCTTGTCTATATTCGCCAAATTTTCTAATGAATTCTCCAGTTGGTTTGATAATAATGTAGTTACCGCATGATTTTGCATTTTCGAATAACATTTTTTTTATTTCGTCATTTTTATCTTTTAATACATTTTTTCTACTATAAACATATGATCGTTCTGTTATAAAAAACTGAACAATATTCTTGTTCTTTTTTATGAATTTTAAATATCCGTAATCATTAGTGTAATAATCAATACACGAACCATTTGGTTCTGTTTTTGGCTTGGTGTAAAAATTAACGACTAAAACATTCATTTTGTCAATTTTGATTCCTGAAAGTTGAGATAACTCTTCCAATAGTTTTATTCTGTTATTCTCTTCCAAAACTCCCCTGTCGAAGTCTTGTGAGTAAAAACTAGTGCTAAATGTCAATAATGTATATAATATGATCTTTTTCATGATTTTATGGATTCAAAATTACCGCTAACGTTATCACCTTAGCACGCGCGAGCTAAGGATGTTTTTTTAAGAGTTTGATCTTTTGTATTCAGTTACTACATCACCTCTTGTAATTTTAAGGAAACCATTATTCAATTCAATTTTCCAATTTTTTTCTATTGCTGTATTTCTTTCATATATTTTTAACGACCCGTTCACGTCTTTAAAATCATATATTTCTTGTAAAAATCCTGATTGACAAGGTTGTTTGTAGCTTCCATTTTGATCTGGTTTAGGATAACTCCATATCATATTATTTAAATCATTAAAAAATATTTGATCATTCATCATTCTACAATCAGGCTGATTTGGATCTGATGGAATTTCTGGTGTAATGCTGTTTATTTTCCATAATCCTTTATATGTTTTTGTTTCTAAATCATTTGAATTAGAACAATTTGAAAAGATTAATAGAAATGAAATGCTCAAAAGTAATTTTCTCATTGTTTTTGTTTTCTGTTTTTCTTTGTTCGTTTTATTTTTAGTTTGGATAAAATATCGAGCAACGTTCCCTTGCTACAAGAGGTTTGGGGTTAAATTAAGCCCATTATTCGGATTTGCCAAATCTTCCAAATACGAAACCAGTTTTGAATTAATCCTAATAACTAAATTGCTTGTAGCGTGTTTTGTGTGCTGTTTTTATTTTGAAATTGAATTTGATTTGAATGAATTGATTATTGGTTCCATTCGACCTACAAGTTTATCTTTGTAGCCTAAGTTTGTCCATGACATTATTTGATATAGATTTTTCTCGTCTTCCAGAATTGCGTATCTGTAATAAACTCCTTTTCCATTTTCTAAATCCTTACCGCTCATTGAGAAAAAAATAGCATTACAAGAGTTAATTTTGGTAACACCATAATCGGAGGTTTTGAAATCTGCTGTAATTTCATTGAAATGATTAGTTATCACTTTGTAATACCCAAACAAGCTCGGAGAAACTTTATGAACGCCCATTTTTATTCCATTTTGAAAACCTTCTTTTGTTTCTTCTAGCACGATAAAATGCAAATCTTCTTTGGATTTTCGAAACTGAACTTTAGCTAATTCATTCATTTCATTAGTTCTTTCAAAATCTGAAGGAGCTTCTATTGAATAATTTTCTGTAAAAATTCTTTCATTTTTATTTTCTCTTTTATCACACGAAAAAGTACAAATTAAAAATGTCAAAAAGATAATTTTTTTTAAGTGCATTTAGTATATATCTTTTTTGTTATTATTTGTCAAATTAGCAATTCTGTTCCTCGAAAATAGCACACAACTTCCCGCTATTAGGCGATAGTCGGGCTAAATAAAGCAATTATTTTCGTATTGTGAGTCATTTTCCTAAAACAAAACCATTTTCCCATTAAGCCTAATTCCCGACTATTGCTTACTAGCTGTTAGCTGGAGCCTCTTTTTGTTTTTCGTATTTTGAAAAGTAGAATCACAAAAAATGTCTGTCCAACAAAAAATATTAATAGTATCGTATAAAGTATCTGGTCAATCAAAGCAATCATTTGTAAAATGTTTGTTGAATTTTTTGCTGTGATTTGTCTAGTTGGAAAATTAAAGCGAGCCCAAATAACAATTGGAATTGACAATATAAAATGAATTAGAAACAACTTTAGATTAATTTGAGTTTCCTTTTTCGATATTCTCCAATATACAAATGTGATTATTGAAATTAATATAAGAACTATTATTTCAAGATAACTTGTACTAGGAATAACCATATTCCAACCACTTAAACTTTGAATTGTAAATCCAGATTCAAATGGAATTGCTAAAATGAGTAGTAAGGTAAAAGCAATAAGCGGAATGTATTTTCTATAGTTCATAATTAGAGGTTCGTGTTAGTCAGTTTGCAGCTAACTTGTCTATATTTGCTACTTCATTGCTCAAATCTCCCTATATTCGGTTTGATAAACGGCAGTTCATATCGATTTTCTTGTTCATCCAAATATATAATTTTTTTCCGAAAAAGCTGATAAAAACATACTTATTCATAAGTAATTTCTTTTGTTTTGAATTTTATAAAAACTGCAAACGCCATTTTTTAACGCAAAATTCCTAGCCCTGATGGAAGCGGCATCTCCCGATTATAAAAACAAGGCTTTTTAGCCGTAGTTTTTATTTATCGGGAATACAGCGGACAGCAGGAAAAAGCTCCTAAAAAAACCTTTGATTGTGCACTATTTTACTGTTAAAATTTGCTACCATACTGCTGTTTGTATTAATTATGCTTTCGCGCTGATTAAGATTTATGTAGATTAAGAATACGTCAAAAACGAGCCTTGCAAACTGAATACTTTTTTCGTAATTTTGCACCCTAAATAAAGGACTAAGAAAATGTTAGATAGACTGCAAATAGTAAAACAGCGTTTTGATGAGATTTCGGATTTGATTATTCAACCGGATGTAATCTCGGATCAAAAGCGTTATGTGCAATTGAATCAAGAGTATAAAAGTTTAAAGGCGTTGGCCGAAAAACGCGATGAATACGTTTTGTTAATGGCTAACATTGACGAAGCCAACGAAATTATAGCGGATAATAGTGATGCAGATATGACCGAAATGGCCAAAATGCAACTAGAAGAAGCCAAAGAACGTTTGCCAGTACTTGAAGAAGAGATCAAATTCATGTTGATCCCAAAAGATCCGGAAGATGCTAAGAACGTGATGGTGGAGATTCGTGCCGGTACAGGTGGTGACGAAGCCAGTATTTTTGCAGGTGATTTGTTCCGTATGTACACTAAATATTGCGAAAATCAAGGTTGGAGAACATCTGTAGTGGATATGAACGAAGGAACTTCGGGTGGATTTAAAGAGGTAATTTTTGAAGTTACTGGTGAAGATGTTTATGGTACTTTGAAGTTTGAAGCGGGTGTACACCGTGTACAACGTGTGCCTCAAACAGAAACGCAAGGTCGTGTACACACATCAGCAGCAACAGTGATGGTTTTGCCAGAAGCAGAGGAATTTGATGTACATATTGATATGAACGATGTTCGTGTTGATTTCTTTTGTTCGTCAGGACCTGGAGGACAATCGGTAAACACGACCAAATCGGCTGTACGTTTAACGCACATTCCTACGGGATTAGTGGCTCAGTGTCAGGATCAAAAATCACAACATAAGAATAAAGATAAAGCTTTTGGTGTATTGCGTTCTCGTTTGTATGAGCAGGAATTAGCTAAAAAGCAAGCTGAAGATGCCTCTAAACGTACTTCGCAGGTAAGTTCGGGTGACCGTTCCGCTAAAATTAGAACGTATAACTATGCGCAAGGACGTGTTACTGACCACCGTGTGGGCTTAACACTTTATGATTTGGGTAATATCATGAATGGTGATATTCAAAAAATTGTTGACGAGTTGCAATTAGTAAACAATATGGAAAAATTAAAAGAAGCGAGCGAGGTTTTTTAAATTTCGATTTCTTTTTAAAAATAAAAAAATACCGTGCCTGTGGGACACGGTATTTTTTTTGAATTAATAATACCTTTTTTATTATTCAACGAACAAACTCGTATCAGACTCAATAGTGAGACCAAATAGTGCTTGTTTAAAGGATTTATATTTTTTACTTGCGGAATCCATTTTGGTGCCTAAGTTTTTAGAATCTTCTAAATTGTCCATTTTAAAATTAAGTTCGGTAGTCTTTTTTTCAAAAGCCCTTTCAATTTTATTCCAATTTGCTTTAGCGTCTGCTTTATTTCTTGAAGTAACTGAATCTACGAATCGCACGTAATCATTAGTTACGATTTCTACCTTTTTTTCGGCTTCACTTTGGCAAGATAGCAAGCAGATATTGAGTAATAGGATTAGTAGGAGTATTGAGGCATTTTTCATTTTTCATTTATTTTTAGAGATTATCAGCATTCCTGGTACTGATTTTTCTTGGGTCTCATGATTCCCACTTATTTTATTTAAAGTGGAATCATAAAATCTTTTTCGGTAATTGGAACAATTTTTATAATCTATGAGTTTTTTGGATGTAATAGTTTGAAATAGTTGGTGAGATTTAAAAATTAGTAAAACAGCAAAATTCACACTACTTGTGATAGTGTGAATCGTACTGAATTGATTTTTTATTTTTGTTTGTTGATCGTTGCTAAATGATCAAAATTTTGAACTTCATCTTTGATGATTTCTGTCGTGTGTCCTAAAAATTCTTGTGATTCTCTTTTTAGATCTTGCACAGTTTGTGAAATTTTATCAGATAATTTACCAGTTGTTTCAACAACTTTATCTTTTAAATCAGTGCTTTTATCAGCGATTTTTTTTCTAGTTTCGCTTCCTTTTGCAGGTGCAAACAAAATTCCTAAAACAGTTCCTACTGCTAGTCCACCTAATATTCCTACTGCTAAATTGCTATTTTTCATGTTTTCTAGTTTTTATTGATTATCCTTTGATTACTCTTAGTAAAATTGCAATTAATGCAATTACCAATAGAACGTGAATGATTCCTCCTGCGCTATAAACGAAGAAACCTAATGCCCATAATATAACTAATACTACTGCTGCGACGTATAATAAATTTTGCATGACTTTATCTTTTTAAATTAATTTTGGTTAAAACTTGAAGGCTGCGTAAATGCTTAAGACACTATTTTTTGAATCTGGAAAAGTGTAGGTGCCTCCGGCATAAGTACGTTCTTTTCCAACAGTGCTTAAACCGTAGTTGTATCGTGCTCCAATACCAAATGAATCGAAATCAAACCCAAGACCTGCAGCAACACCAAAGTCAACCGTATTTAAATCTTCTCTATCAATTTCTTGCTCAAAATTAATATCACCATTTTGTCCTTCGTTTGTAATTTTAGAATCTACTAGGAAAGCGGCGTATGGTCCAAAATGAACATTGAAGTTCTTTGTTAAATTCGCTTTAATTAGTACTGGTACTTCAACATAATTTAATCTAAATTTTGCTGTTCCGGCAGTAAAAGCATTATCGTATTGAAGTTCGGCACCTTTTGTAGAATATAATAATTCGGGTTGAATCGCTAAACTTGATGATATTGGTAAAGTTGCGAATAGACCAACATTGAATCCGCTCAATACGTTTTGGTCATCTACATCTTCAGTGTAAAGGTTAGACATGTTATAGCCTCCTTTAATACCAAGTGATGGGCTATTTTCTTGTGCTTGAATTTCTGATGCTCCTGCAAGGACTAGAATAACTGCTAAAATGCGTTTTAAGTTTTTCATATCGTTTGTAGTTTAATGTGTTATTTTTTTTTACAAAGATGCGATCACTTCACAAATTGCGTGTTACATCAATTTATTGATTTGTTATAGAATTTACAGATGTACTTGATGGGATTAATGTAAACGATCTTATTAAACACTCATTTAAGAGTTTTTTATGACGGATAATTCGTTTATAAGTGGTTCAATATTAATGTTTTATTGTTGTTTTTTTTGATTTCACTCCAATTAGAATTTTTTCATGAAAGGTGTTACATAATATAACTATTTGCAACAATATTGATTTTTGAAAATGTCAAGTAAGGCCATAAAAAAAACAGCAGCTAGACTTAAAAAGTCGAACTGCTGTTATGATTGTACATTGTAAATTTTGATTTACACTGCGGGTAAAAATAGGGTAAAAGTAGCTCCCACACCTAACTCTCCTTTTGCAAAAAGATAACCTTTGTGATTTTCGGCAATTTTTTTACAAATAGCCAGCCCGATGCCAGTACCATCGTATTCGTTTTTGTTGTGTAATCGGTTGAAAAGGATGAATATCTTTTTGGCATACTCTTGTTCAAACCCAATACCATTATCAATAAATTTTATTTTATGGTAATTAACTAATGTATTGTGAGGCAACAATTCTTCGTCTAAAGCACTGACTAGCTTAGATTTAATTGTGATAGTAGGCGCCACATCAGTTTTACTGTATTTCAAGGAATTATTGATCAAGTTGGTGAATAATTGTTGAATTTGAAAAGGAATAACGTGTAAACTAGGAAGTGTTTCGCTTTCAATTATACCTTTTTTCTCTTCAATTACTTGCGCTAATTCTTGTTTTACATGATCTAATAAGTCATTTAAATTGGCTTCTTCAAAGATTTTTTCAGCTTTGTTGGTACGTGAAAATTGCAATAAATCTTCAATTAATAAGCGCATTCGTTTTGCTGATGCTTGAATGCTAGTTACATATTGTTGACCTGATTTCGACAAATTTTCGTAGTCCTTACTTATCAATCGAGACAAGAAGGTTTCTATTTTACGTAGTGGCTCTTGTAAATCGTGACTCGCTATATAGTTAAAAGCAGTTAATTCTTTATTGTTGTTTTCAAGTTCTCTGTTTCGTTCTTCAATAAAATTTTGTGCGTATACTTGTTCCGTAACATCGCTAGTAGTACCAATATGGGTGCGCTCCCCGGATGCTACAGTAACTACACGTCCGGATGCTCTAAAATATCGAATTTCTCCATCCTTACGAATGACGCGATAGGTAAAGGGACTTAAATTAGTTTTTTCTTGAACGCTTTTAGAATTTTCAATTACATATTGTAAATCTTCTGGGTGAACAAATTTATAAAATTCCTCGGAGCTAGCTTCAAAAGATTGTGGTGCACAACCCAAAAGGCGGTATTCATTATCAGAAAAAGCAAATTTACCGCTATCAATGTTATATTGCCAGCTACCAAATCCGCCCACAATTTCAGCTAAATTGCTGGCTTCATTGGCTACGGTCAAGGTATTAATGGTGTTTTTAAGTAATACTAAGTCACGATTCATTTTGACAAAAGCAATGGTGATCAAAACTAAGGTAACAAGTAATGTAAGATATATTAACAGCGGTGTATAACTCATAGTAGAATCATAATCCTGTTGCCTGTTGGTTAGAAGGATTTTCTGAGTAATTATCATTTCGTCTATTTTTTTACGAATAGAGTCCATGGCTTGTCTACCTATGGTTAAGTTGTAACTTAAATCTGCTTCTTTGTAGTTTTTTTGCTGGGTAATATAAATGTTTTTCGAAAGGTAATTTTGTTTTTTATTTATGTAAAAAAGAAGTTTTTTTAAATTGGCCTGTTGCGTGCGACTGTTTTTGGTAAGTTTTGATAATTCGTTGAATGAATTTTTAATCAGTTCTTTCGAATTATTGTAAGGTGTTAAAAATGCGGTGTCTTTAGATAATAAATATCCTCGCTGCCCAGTTTCGGCATCTTTCATGTAGGATATTAAACGTTCCAATTCAGTATTGACCGCATGACTATTTGTTACAAAGTGGGATGATTTTTTTAAAACAGTGATGTGTTTAAATGTTATTCCACCTATAAAAAATATAACTGCCACCGAGACAATAAATATTATTTTTAAAAATAGGGGCGATTTATGAATTTGAATGTATTTCATTTTATAGACGCATTAAAAAATTGTCCTTGTTTAATCCTGAAGTGTGGTATTGCCAATTTATGGTAACAACTTCTGATAGGATTTTTTTAAGATCGTCAAAGTCGCTCGGTTTTTTTATATAGATATTGGCTCCATTTACAAAAGTCTCCTCTATATGCTCTTCGGATGATGAGGTAGAGTAAATCGCAATTGCGATATCACTTAGTTTTTCGTTCTGTTTGATCTCAAGTAAACATTCTACGCCATTTTTTTTGGGCATATTCAAGTCTAAAAACAGCACATTTGGCAAAATAGAATCTCCGTGATTCAAGTAGTCCATCAGCTCAACACCATCGTTAAATGTCATTACATTGGTTTTCATTTTGAGTTCTTCAAAGGCGTCAGTAAAAAACAATCTGTCGTCTTCGTCATCATCAGCAAGGCATATATTTATAAAGTCAGTATTCATCGTTGTTTTGTTTAAATTGAGTTTTTCGTACTTAAAGCTCTACGTTTTTGAATAATTTTTTGAAAGGCAGAGGGTGTCATGCCCGTTGTGTGTTTGAATTGCGTACTAAGGTGAGCCACACTTGAATAATTCAGTTGAATCGAAATTTCAGTTAAATTCATAGGAGTATTAATCATCAGCTGTTTGGCCAATTCAATTTTTTGGATGATAATAAAGTTTTCAATAGAGGTATACGTAACCTCCGAAAAAACATTTGATAAATAGGCATAGCTCAAATTTAGTTTATCAGCTATGTAAACCGAACTTTTTACTTGCAATGGTTTTTCGCTATGCACCATCTCGATAATGGCATCTTTAATCTTTTGAACCAAAACACTTTTTTGATTTTCTACAATATCAATACCGTATTCTCTAAAAACGCTAGTAAGCTCGTCCATTTTGGAGGTGGGTACTTTTTCTAAAAAATTAAATTCCCCGAATCCGATAATATTAAATTTATATCCCAGCTCAGTCAGTCTATCTTGAACAATTTTTTTTGTCAATTGTACATAATCGAATTTTAAATATACTTTCATAAAAATTGTTGTTTAATGTAGTAAAGATATGAAAACTGTTCTTTTAACAATAATGTTGTTCGTCACAAAAAAAAGTTCTTAGTGTATACGCCATGTTAGAGGCTTGATAGTTACAAACAATTTTGTTATGATGATGTATTTTGTTTTTGATTATGAGGTGATTGCATGTGTTTTGTTGGATAGTATAATTGATTTATCTATTTTACTAAAGATTGAACAAAAGTTAATTTTATGATATTTTTAGTAGGTTTATTACCAATTTTAATATTTCACTTTTAGGTAATTTGCTTTCAACTCTGGAGACTATTTGGTCTCTTGTTGTAAATGTTTTTTCACTTGCTTTGTTTTTTTATTAAAGTACAATAGCAAATTTTGCTCCTTTGTTTGTAGTTTTGCAGCACAACTACAACAACATGACTACACAACAATTATTTGAACAAATTCAACTCAAAAAATCCTTTCTTTGCGTTGGTTTAGATGTCGATTTGACTAAAATTCCGCAACATTTATTAGCTCTTGAAGATCCAATTTTTGAGTTTAATAAAGCGATTATTGATGCAACTCACGACTTGGCAGTATCCTACAAGCCAAATACGGCTTTTTACGAAGCTTACGGAATCAAGGGTTGGATTTCACTTCAAAAAACAATCAATTATATCAACGAGAATTATCCGGATCTTTTTACCATTGCCGATGCTAAACGTGGCGATATCGGGAATACTTCTTCTATGTATGCCAAGGCATTTTTTGAAGATCTAAATTTTGATAGCGTTACTGTGGCACCCTACATGGGTAAAGATTCTGTAGAGCCTTTTTTGGCTTTTGAAAACAAGCATACAATACTTTTGGCCTTGACTTCAAATACGGGTGCATTCGATTTTCAAACGCTGAATTCTAAATCAGAGAAACTTCCTGAAGCAGAATTGTACCAACAAGTTTTAGAAACTTCTAAAAATTGGACCAACAGCAAAAATTTAATGTATGTGGTGGGTGCTACAAAGGCCATTTATTTTTCAGAAATTCGAAAAATTGTTCCTGATAGTTTTTTATTGGTTCCAGGAGTAGGTGCGCAAGGAGGCAATCTAGCTGAAGTGTGTGCGCATGGAATGAATGATCAAGTAGGTTTATTGATTAATTCCTCACGTGCGATTATTTATGCATCCAATGATTTTGATTTTGCAGACAAAGCACGCGTAGAAGCACTTAAAATGCAACAAGAAATGCAAGTGATTTTAGAAGCTAAATTTTCGAACTAAGCAGTACTTGCATTTTTAATTTTTTTTAATTTCTTGATTTTAATGAAAAAATACACTGACCAACTCGGGATTACACATTCTTTTGAATCCGCTCCGCAGCGCATTATTTCACTTGTGCCCTCGCAAACAGAATTATTGTATGAGTTGGGGTTAGAGGAAAAAATTGTTGGGATAACCAAATTTTGCGTGCATCCGTATCATTTTAAATCAACTAAAAAAATTGTTGGTGGTACAAAAAAAGTTCATTTCGAGAAAATAAAAATTTTGCAACCAGATATTATTATTTGTAACAAAGAGGAAAATACCGAAGAGATGGTGACCGAATTGCGGAAAATTGCCACTGTTTGGGTTACAGATATTTGCACAATCGAGGACAATTTGCAAATGATTACTGATTTCGGGCAACTTTTCAATGCCCGTACCGAAGCTCAAAAATGGAACGATAAGTTAAGATTTGCTTTGGCAAACTTTAAAAATTTCATTGCTGATAAACCAATCAAAAAGGTCGCTTACTTCATCTGGAAAGATCCTTACATGGTAGCCGGTGGATCTAACTTTATAAATGAATTATTAAAGTTAAATCATTTTGAAAATATTTATGAAGACAGAGGTCGTTACCCCGAAGTAGAAATCGGTAAAATTCGTGCAGAAGGCGATCCTGCCATCGTGTTTTTATCATCGGAGCCGTTTCCTTTTACAGAGCAACATGCTTTTGAAATTGGCGTACATACGCACCACGCCAAAACAATATTTGTAGATGGCGAGATGTTTTCTTGGTACGGCAGCAGGTTGCTTAAAGCGTTTGATTATTTTATAAAGTTACACCAAAAACTATAGTTCACATTCTTCTAGAACACATTCTTCGTGGTATATACTTGATTCCAATTCAATTTTGGAGAGGTCAAAATTTACAGTTGCTAAGAACTGGTATTCTTCAATGAGTTTTTCTATTTCACGCTTCTCTTTCAATAATCCTTTCATGGGTGCAATTTTTTTGCAAATTTAAGGCTTACTTTTATAAAATTCGTAATATTTTTTGTTAAGATTGAGATTTCGATTTAATGTGTTATTTTTACCAAAAAAAACACGTGATTAGTTACACCATATATAGCAATGCTTCAACTGACCAGTGGGTTACTTTTGTCCATGGTGCAGGTGGGAGTTCGTCTATTTGGTTCAAACAAATTAGAGATTTTAAAAAGCAGTACAACGTTTTACTATTAGATCTTCGCGGACACGGAGAATCAAAAACAACTTTAAAAACGGCTTTTAAACAAAAGTATACCTTTTCTGCTCTGGCAAATGACATACTTGAAGTCTTAGACCATTTACAAATCAAGAAATCACATTTTGTTGGCATATCGCTTGGTACTATTTTAATAAGACAATTAGCCGAAATGTATCCGGAACGTGTACAAAGTATGATTTTAGGAGGCGCTATTTTAAAAATGAATTTTCGTTCGCAAGTTTTGATGCGCTTGGGTAATATGTTCAAATATGTGCTACCATATTTGGTTTTGTATCAATTTTTTGCCTTTGTAATCATGCCGAAAAAAAGTCACAAACAATCGCGACTACTTTTTATCAATGAGGCAAAAAAATTGTATCAAAAAGAATTTATTAAATGGTTCAAGCTAACGGCCGAAATAAATCCGGTACTCAAATGGTTCCGTCAAGTTGAATTGAATATCCCAACGCTTTACGTAATGGGCGAGGAGGATTATATGTTTTTACCTTCCGTTCGTCAAGTAGTTCAAAGCCATTACAAGTCATCTAAACTTTTTGTCGTTCAAAATTCAGGACATGTCGTAAACGTGGAGCAACCCAATATTTTTAATGAGGTGGTGCTTTCTTTCCTTAAAAAAGCCCACTAAAAAAAATGCCCGCACAGGTTGTGCGAGCAAATCTTTAACTAACCAAAACCAAAATAATAAATAACCAGTTTATTACACTACAAAGGTCGGCAACAAGTTGAAATATCGTTGTTAAGATTTTGTTATTACTTTGCGAACCATTCGTTAAGATTTTAAGGCGCTTTGTGATTAAGTTTTTTTAATGATTAAAAAACTGACAATCAGAGTTTTGTTTTTTAATTATAGAAAAACAACTGTCTTATTATTGTACACCATCGTCTTGTGCTCTGCATGAAGTTTGATCGCTCTTGCCAATACCATTCGCTCTACATCACGACCTTTCGTTATAAAATCTTCAATAGAATGGCTGTGCGATACGCGTGCAATATCTTGCTCAATGATTGGTCCTTCGTCTAACGCTTCGGTCACATAATGACTTGTAGCGCCAATAATTTTTACACCGCGTTTAAAAGCAGAATGATACGGCTTGGCACCAGGAAAAGCAGGCAAAAATGAATGGTGTATATTGATAATTCTGTTTTTGTAACGCGCAATCAAGTTTGGAGTTATTATTTGCATGTAACGCGCCAAAACAATGAAATCAATCTCGTATTTGTGGAGTATTGCTACTTGTTGCTGTTCGCCTTGTTCTTTTATTTCTTTGGTAAAAGGTACATGGTGAAACGGAATCCCAAATTGTTGCGCAACGGGTTCTAAATCCCTATGATTGCTGATTATTACACAAATTTCAAGTGGTAATTCATTAGCTCGGTAACGACCCAAAATATCATACAAACAATGATCGTATTTGGATACAAAAAGAGCCATCTTCGGTTTTTGTTCTTGGGTAAACAATTGCCAAGTCATTTCGAAAGGCGCTGCCAATTGCTGCTCAAAATCTGCTTCTAGCGCCTTCAAATCATTTTTCGGATTTTTAAACTCGCATTCAATGCGCATAAAAAAAACATCTTCGTCCTCGTCTACGTGTTGGTCTAAATACACAATATTACCGTCAATGCTGGCAATGTAATTGGTTACAGCTGCAATGATGCCTTTTTGGTCTTTGCAATGTATGAGTAAGGTAATTTTTTGCATTTGAATTGTTGTTAAAGCTGTAATTCAGTAATTTGTATCAAAAATAAACCAATCAATTCGATTAAAAAATCGCTGAGGCAACCAAATATGTTTTAAAAAAAATCAAAATTTATTTTTTGTCTTGCATGGCAAAAACACGCTGCAACAAAAAAGAAGTTCGTGCGCTTAAGTTGGTTCTAATGTTTTGCTCCTCAACGGCAACCATTTTAAAGACGCCATTCAAAGCTTGATTAGTCACATAGTCTGTCAAATCAGGATTCACTTTGTTCACAAGCGGGATGCTGTTGTATTTGCTAATAATATTAGCCCAAACTTTATCAGCGCCTACTTTGGTAAATGAATTTTTTATAACCGGATTGAATTTTCCGTATAAAGCTGTACTCGTAGTATTTTGCAAGTAGGTAGTTGCTGCGCTTTGGTTCCCCAATAAAATACTTTTCGCATCAGCAAAACTCATATTACGCACCGCATCTACAAAAATTGGAGTGGATTCTTTCACGGCATCTTCTGCAGCACGATTCAAAACTTTCAAACCCTCATCAGCCAAGGAACTTAATCCAATTTTGCGCAAGCCCGCATCTACTTTTCTCAATTCAGTAGGAAGTAAAATCTTCACAGCCTCGTTGCGATAAAACCCATCGGTTGCTGTTAATTTGCTTACTTGTTTAGAGATTCCGTTGTTCAACGCCTCTTTTAATCCGCCCGCAATATCCACGCCGCCTATACCTTGTGTTTGCGGAAATTGACTCATCACTTGCTGCATTTCGGCACAACTCGATAACGAAAGTGCGACTACTAGAACTATAATTTTTTTCATAAAAAGAATCGATTACATTAATTGGCCATCTGCCATTGGTAAAAATACAACAATTGCAAAAACAAAGCCAATTATTGATAAGGAGCAGGCGTTTTTGTTTTCAAATCACGACTTCTCCCGCTTTCCGCTGTATCCTCGCTCCCAAAAAAGCGAGGGATGCCGCTGCAATCGGGGCTAGAATAGCTATTTTTTACTTCGATTGTGAATAACATCATCCAACTTCAAATAGTTTTTTAAAATAAAATTGTAAATTGCAGGCTTAAATTATCATATTCATAAAATGGAACAACAAATACCATATATCCCTAACAATAAAGTAAGAATTGTAACGGCAGCAGCTCTTTTTGATGGCCATGATGCAGCAATCAATATCATGCGCCGAATTATCCAATCTACCGGTGTCGAAGTGATTCACCTAGGTCACGATCGTAGCGTCGAAGAGGTTGTGAATACTGCCATTCAAGAAGATGCAAATGCTATTGCTATTACCTCTTATCAAGGTGGTCACAATGAGTATTTTAAATACATGTATGACTTACTTCAAGAAAAAGGAGCGGGTCAAATCAAAATATTTGGTGGTGGTGGCGGTGTAATCCTGCCTTCTGAAATTGCAGAATTACAAGCGTACGGAATTACTCGTATTTATGCACCGGATGATGGGCGTGCTATGGGATTACAAGGAATGATTAACGATTTGGTTCAAAAAGCTGATTTTCCAACAGGCAATCAATTAACTAATGAGTTGGAGCAATTGGAGTCTAAAAATCCAACAGCATTAGCGCGTATCATTTCTGCAGCTGAAAATTTCCCTGAAGTTGCTGCTAAAACTTTAGAAGCAATTCAAGAAAAAAACGCAAATAGCACAACTCCCGTTTTAGGAATCACTGGTACAGGTGGTGCTGGTAAATCATCTTTGGTTGATGAATTGGTTCGTCGTTTCTTGATTGATTTTCCAGAAAAAACAATCGGTTTAATTTCTGTTGACCCATCTAAAAGAAAAACAGGTGGCGCACTTTTAGGCGATCGTATTCGTATGAACGCTATAAACAATCCTCGTGTTTACATGCGCTCTTTGGCTACACGTCAATCTAATTTGGCTTTGTCAAAATACGTTGCCGATGCCATTCAAGTAATCAAAGCAGCCAACTACGATATTATTATTTTAGAAACTTCAGGAATCGGCCAATCTGATACTGAAATCATGGACCACTCTGATGTGTCCTTATATGTGATGACACCAGAATTTGGTGCAGCTACACAATTAGAAAAAATCGACATGCTTGATTTTGCTGATTTAGTAGCCATCAATAAATTTGACAAACGAGGTTCACTTGATGCCTTACGCGATGTTAAAAAACAATACCAGCGCAACCATAATTTGTGGGATGCTGATTTAGATTCGCTACCAGTTTTTGGAACCATTGCTTCGCAATTTAATGATCCAGGAATGAATACGCTCTACAAAGCCATCATGGACAAAGTAGACGAAAAAACAAATTCAGACTTAAAATCGACCTTCCAGATTACGCGCGAAATGAGTGAGAAAATTTTCGTAATTCCGCCACATCGTACGCGTTACCTTTCTGAAATTGCCGAAAATAACCGAAAATATGACGAAACTGCTCTTACTCAAGTAGAGGTTGCTCAAAAATTATACGGTATTTACAAAACGGTAGAGTCAGTTTCGAATACGACTTTAGTTTTAAACAAAGCCGGAATTGACGACTCATTTATTCTTAGCAGTCAGCCAGAATCGCAATTGTTTTTACAGTTGTTATTGAAAGAATTTGATCGTGTAAAAATGAATTTAGACCCTTACAACTGGGAAATCATTTTAACATGGAAAGAGAAAGTAGATAAATACAAAAATCCCGTTTATACCTTTAAGGTGCGTGACCGCGAAATTAAAATGGCTACGCATACAGAGTCGTTATCGCACACGCAAATACCAAAAATTGCTTTGCCAAAGTACCAAGCTTGGGGTGATATTTTGCGTTGGTCGTTGCAAGAAAATGTACCAGGTGAATTCCCTTTCGCTGCCGGATTGTATCCTTTTAAACGTGAAGGCGAAGATCCATCGCGTATGTTTGCCGGAGAAGGTGGACCTGAAAGAACCAACAAGCGTTTTCATTATGTGAGTGCGGGATTACCTGCAAAACGTTTGTCTACTGCTTTTGATAGTGTGACATTGTACGGTAATGATCCTCATGTGCGTCCTGATATTTACGGAAAAATTGGAAATGCAGGAGTATCGATCTGTTGTCTTGACGATGCTAAAAAATTATATTCTGGTTTTGATTTGGTTCATGCGATGACATCAGTAAGTATGACCATTAACGGACCAGCACCTATGTTGCTTGGGTTTTTTATGAATGCAGCTATTGATCAGCAGTGTGAATTGTACATCAAAGCCAATGATTTAGAAGCTGAGGTTACTGCTAAAATTGAAGCGATTTACAAAGAAAAAGGTGTAGCAAGACCGAAATATCAAGGCGAATTGCCAGTTGGTAATGATGGTTTGGGATTAATGCTTTTAGGTGTTACTGGTGATCAGGTTTTACCACAAAATGTGTATAACGAAATTAAAGCAAGAACTTTATCACAAGTTCGTGGAACTGTTCAAGCAGATATTTTAAAAGAAGATCAAGCACAAAACACTTGTATCTTCTCTACTGAATTTGCACTCCGATTAATGGGTGATGTTCAAGAATATTTTATTGCCAAAAACGTTCGTAATTTTTACTCGGTTTCAATTTCAGGATATCACATCGCTGAGGCTGGGGCAAATCCAATTACGCAATTGGCATTTACCTTGTCTAACGGATTCACTTACGTAGAATACTACTTGAGTCGCGGAATGAATATTAATGATTTCGGACCAAACTTATCGTTTTTCTTTTCGAATGGTGTCGATCCAGAATATGCAGTTATTGGTCGTGTAGCGCGTAAAATTTGGGCGAAAGCCATGAAAAACAAATACGGAGCGAACGAGAGAGCACAAATGTTGAAATACCACATTCAAACTTCAGGACGTTCATTGCACGCACAAGAAATTGATTTCAACGACATTCGTACTACCTTGCAAGCTTTGTATGCGATTTATGATAATTGTAACTCATTGCATACCAATGCGTATGACGAAGCGATTACTACACCTACAGAAGAATCAGTGCGTCGTGCGATGGCTATTCAATTAATCATCAATAAAGAATTAGGTTTAGCCAAAAACGAAAACCCTATTCAAGGTGCTTTTATAATTGAAGAATTGACTGATCTTGTTGAGGCTGCAGTATTGTTAGAATTTGACCGAATTACAGAGCGTGGAGGCGTTCTTGGTGCTATGGAAACAATGTACCAACGCAGTAAAATTCAAGAAGAAAGTTTGTATTACGAAACCCTGAAACATACAGGTGAATTCCCAATTGTGGGAGTAAATACGTTCTTGAGTTCAAAAGGTTCTCCGACTGTAATACCTGCCGAAGTAATTCGTGCTACTGAAGAAGAAAAACAATATCAAATTGATATGTTGAATAATCTTCACCAATCCAATCAAGATAAAGTAAATGAACAATTGAACAGTATTCAAGAAGCTGCCATTAAAAACCAAAATTTATTTGAACATTTGATGGAAGCAACTAAAGTATGTTCACTTGGGCAAATTACAGCAGCTTTGTTTGAAGTAGGCGGACAGTACCGCAGAAATATGTAAGCAGAGAACCACTTTTTGCGAAGCAAAAAAGTGTGTGAATCGCTTATCCCGCTTTTGAGCGGGATCTTATCAAATAAAATTTAAGTCAAGCTTAATTTTAATACTAATCCAAAGGTCTTTCTTCACAGAAAGGCCTTTGTTTGTTTTGTGAATTTCTAAATCAAATAAAAGTAATGTGTTATATTTACACATTAAACTTTATAACTATGAAAAAATCTCAATTATTACTGGTATTCTTCTTGTTAGTAGGAACAATGAATATGTATGCCGCGAAAGTAGATACATTGCAAATTCCGAGTGTTGCCATGAGTAAAACCTACAAGGCTGCTGTAGTTTTACCTAATTCGTACGCAAAAAGCAAAAGTAATTACCCAGTTTTGTATTTGCTACACGGTGCCTATGGACATTTTAATGATTGGCTATCTAAAACTCCAGATAAAATGCTAGTGCATAATCTAGCCGACAAGTATAACATTATCATCGTTATGCCTGAAGGAGAAACTTTTAGTTTTTACTTAGATAGTCCAGTTAATAAAGGAAGTCAATTTGAAACCTATATCACCAAAGAAGTAGTTCAAAAAATAGATCAAACCTACAGAACGGTAGCTGATAAAAAAGGTCGGGTGATTTCAGGATTGTCAATGGGAGGACACGGCGCTATGTATCTTTCAACAAGACATCCTGAATTGTATATTGCTGTGGGTAGTATGAGCGGTGCTCTTGATATGGGTAGTATTGTTACGCCTGAGAGTAAAGAGCGTGTGACCAAATTGTTAGAGCCTGTATTTGGGCCAAATGGTGCTCCTCAAGAAGTTTATGCTGCCAATGCGGTGATGAATATGGTTGATAAAATCAAAACTAATAAACTACCAACCATAATTGATTGCGGGGTAGATGACTTTTTGATAGAAACAAATAGGGAACTGCACCGCAGATTGGTCTATGCTAAAGTACCTCACGAATATATCGAACGCCCTGGAGCACATACTTGGGAATATTGGGAAAGTGCTTTACCAACTCATTTGTTGTTTTTTCAAGGAGTTTTAAAAAGTAATGGAGTTTTGGTTCCGTAAATTAGTGTGATTTAGTTCTATAAAAAAGGTCTTTCAGAAATAACTGAAAGACCTTTTTTGTGGAGTCAAGTAAAAGAAAGTTTATAAAAGTATTACTTTAAACCACTAATTTTCACATAACCAATATGTAACTGATCATCTTCGATAACAGTTTCTGATTTTGTTATTTTCAAACCGTAAAGTAATTTTGTTGCTGCAGGAAGCATATCATCTACTCGATAACGATCATCTACATCAACACCATATTTTTCGTCAATATGTGATTCCGCACCTTTAAAACCGCAATGTTTAAAAAAGGCGGTGGTTTTCGATTTTCGTGTTGCCAATCCTAAGGTTTTGGAAACTGCAAGTATCTTGTAATGGTATTCTTCAAAGTCATTTTCTTTGTAACCACCCAGATTGAGAAAAAATAATTTTTCTGTGCTACTTTCATCTTTATGTTCGCGTGGCACAATTTCAATGTGGTGATTATTTACTTGAGTCACTTCGCGCCAAGCATCAATATGAATTTTGCCTTTAGATTCAGGCCAAAAAGCTTTCATTTGAGGAACTAAATCTTTGAGTGAAGTTCCTATTCCAAAAAAAATATCGTGCTGTTCCGTAAATCGTCCATCCGGCTTGCAGCCTAGCATGATCATATATAATTTGAGTTTTGTATCCATTTTTTTAAAGCGGTTTAATTGAAATAAAAAAGTTTGGCATAGTTCGTGAATACTCCTTTAAAACACTAACAATAAAAACTTATAAATCATGAAAAAAATTACCTTACTGTTGGTTTTCATCGGGATGATGACACTGCAAAGCTGCGAAGTTACAGAAATATATGATGAGACTGATGCGCCAAGAACAGAAGTATTTGAAGTAAACACTTCATTTAACAGATTAAATAATTACGAAAGACGAGTGGTTTTTGATCCACCAATATATTCTTCGGATACAGTTTTAGTTTATCACTTGTATGACGTAGTAAATGGTCAAGATGTTTGGAAATTAATGCCGCAAACCTATTATTTCTCTGGAGGAGATGAATTAGATTTTAACTTTGACTATACTAGGTCTTATGTTGATATTTACCTTACAGCTAATTTTGATTTGAATACTTTGTCACCAGATTGGACGCAAAATCAAACTTTTAAAATTGTAATTATTCCAGATGGGTTTGCAAAAACTATAGATAAAAATAATATGAGTACGGTACTATCTGCTCTAAAGGTGTCGCAAGCCGATGTTAAAAAGATCAATTTGTAATTCAAATTACAGTTGTAAGAAAAAAGGAAATCTCTCGATTTCCTTTTTTTGTTGTTACTCTGATTGTTTTGCTTTTTGTAGCGAAACTATTATCCCTACGCCTAAAGCTACTGCTATAAAAGCTAACGAAACCCATTCAGGTAATTTTATAAAATCATGTGCAATCATTTTAACACCCACAAAACTCAATATTGCAATTAAGCTGTATTCTAAGTAGCTAAATTTAGCTAGCATGTTGGCTAGGAAGAAATACATCGAACGTAATCCTAAAATAGCAAAGATATTTGAACTAAAAACTAAAAAAGGATCATTGGTAATAGCTAAAATAGCCGGTACGCTATCAATTGCAAAAACAACATCCATCACCTCTATAACAACCAGAGCTACAAAAAGTGGGGTTGCAGCAGTAATGTGTCTTCTTTTTACAAAAAAATGTTCCTGATCGATATGGTTCGAAATAGGTATTATTTTTTTAAGACTCTTGTAAACGAATGATTTCTTGGGTTGAAATTGCTCGTCCTCGCCGCTAAATAACATTTTCATTGCGGTGTAAATCAAGAATGCGCCAAATATGTAGGTCATCCATGAAAACTTATTGATCAGCATTACTCCAAAAAAGATCATTAAACCTCTAAAAATAATGGCTCCAAGTATGCCCCAAAACAATACACGGTGTTGGTATTTTTGTGGAATTTTGAAAGCTGCAAAAATAATAGCTATCACAAAAATGTTGTCAATACTTAACGAAAGTTCGATTAAATAGCCTGTGATAAATTTTATTGCAGCAGCACTAGGTTTGAGTGCATCTGGATTGGCAATGTAATTTGTAGTATAAAGCCAGTAAACAACACCAGAGAAAAGGAATGATAAGGTGACCCATATTCCAGTCCATTTCCCAGCTTCTTTTGAGCTAATGATATGTGGGTTTTTATTAAATACTCCCAAGTCTAATGCTAGAAAAACGAGTACTGCAGCTAAAAAAGAGATCCAAACAATCATAAGTTTTATTTTAAAATGTAGTACAAAGATAGTTCGAGAATCTTGAAAGAGGAAGTGTATTCAAGATAAAGTTGAATTCCTAAATTTTTAACGTTGTAAAAAAAATGCCTTCACTCGTGAAGGCATTTTAATTCAAAAAAATATAGTGTTCAAAATTATAAAGCAGAGTTTACTGTTTTGATAATTCTAGCTGCAATTTTGTATGGGTCACCGTTTGAAGCTGGTCTACGATCTTCAAGCCATCCTTTCCAACCTTTTTGAACAGTCATCAAAGGAATACGGATCGAACATCCTCTATCAGATACTCCATAAGAGAAATCGTTGATTGAAGCTGTTTCGTGTTTTCCAGTTAAACGTTGGTCGTTGTAAGCTCCATAAACCGCAATGTGCTCTGCAGTTACAGGTCTGAAAGCTTCACAAATTTTTTCGTAAGTTTCTTGAGACCCACATGTTCTTAAAACTTCGTTAGAGAAGTTGGCATGCATACCAGAACCATTCCAATCAGTATCTCCAAGTGGTTTTGGGTGGTATTCAATATAATAGCCGTATTTTTCAGTCAAACGATCTAGTAAGTAGCGCGCCACCCAAATTTCGTCACCTGCTTTTTTAGCTCCTTTTGCAAATAATTGAAATTCCCATTGTCCGCAAGCAACTTCTTGGTTGATTCCTTCAAAATTAATTCCTGCAGCAATACAAAGATCAGCATGCTCTTCAACTAATTTTCTTCCGTGCGTATTTTTTCCACCTACTGAACAATAGTACATTCCTTGTGGTGCTGGATATCCTCCAATTGGGAAACCAAGAGGTAAAAGTGTTTTGGTATCCATAATAAAGTACTCTTGCTCAAATCCGAACCAAAAATCACCATCATCATCAATAGTAGCTCTTCCGTTTGAAGGATGTGGAGTTCCATCTGCATTCATAACCTCTGTCATTACTAAATAACCATTGATACGAGTAGGATCTGGATAAATTGCTACTGGAACTAGTAAACAATCAGACGAACCACCTTCGGCTTGTCTAGTAGATGAACCATCAAAAGACCAATTTCCAAGTTCTTCTAAAGTTCCTTGAAAGTTTTCATGCTCTTCAACTTTTGTTTTACTTCTAAGATTTTGTGTTGGTTCATAACCGTCTAACCAAATGTACTCTAATTTTATTTTCGCCATGACAATTTAAATTACTTCGTGATTATTAATGGTACAAAAGTAAAATAATTTTTTTAACCATAAAATTTAGGGGGTTGTTTTTATTATTTAATGTGTTATTTTTTTAAAATGCTAATTTTTGATAGGGGTGAAGCTGTGTATTGGTAATTTTATAGGGGTTAAAAATAGAATTCTACAATTGCTGAATTTAATTTTTAAACGAAATTGCTTATATTTGACCTTTATCAAAATCAGGAATACTAATTTAAATAAGAACAACATGCCAACATTACGTTTTCAAGCTTTAAGAGAAGCAGCAACTAGAAAGCCTATTCACATTGAAGAGACGGATAGGAAATCAGTCATTTTTGGTTCGAATGTATTTAATGACAAAGCCATGAGACAATTTTTGACCTCAGATGCTTTAAAAGGAATACAAAATGCAGTGCAACATGGTACTAAAATTGATCGCAAACTTGCAGATTATATTGCCATGGGAATGAAAGAATGGGCGCTTTCAAAAGGTGTGACACATTACACGCATTGGTTTCAGCCTTTGACAGGAACAACTGCTGAAAAACATGATGCTTTTTTTGAAACTTCGTTTGATGGTAGTGATCCGGTAGAAAAATTTGGTGGTGCGCAATTGGTTCAACAAGAGCCTGACGCTTCTAGTTTTCCGAATGGCGGAATTCGAAATACTTTTGAAGCTCGAGGATATACCGCTTGGGATCCTACTTCTCCGGCGTTTATTTTTGGAACAACCTTATGTATTCCAACTGTTTTTATTTCTTATACGGGTGAAGCTCTAGATTATAAAACGCCATTACTACGTGCGCTTATGGTTATGGATGAAGCTGCTACTGAGGTTTGTAAATATTTTGATAAAAATGTAAAAAAAGTAACCGCTACTTTAGGCTGGGAACAAGAATATTTTCTGATTGACCGTGCATTAGCCAATTCGCGTCCTGATTTGATTATGACGGGTCGAACACTTTTAGGTCACACATCTGCCAAAGGACAGCAGCTAGACGATCATTATTTTGGATCGATTCCAACGCGAGCTCTTACTTATATGAGAGATTTGGAGCAAGAATGCATGTTACTCGGTATTCCCGTTAAAACCAGACATAACGAAGTAGCGCCTAATCAATTTGAATTGGCTCCTATTTTTGAAGAAACTAATCTTGCCGTAGACCACAACTGTTTGTTAATGGATGTGATGCAAAAAGTCGCTGAACGTCATGATTTAATGGTGTTGTTTCACGAAAAGCCATTCAAAGGAGTAAATGGTTCAGGTAAACATAACAATTGGTCTTTGGCTACTGACACAGGAGTTAATCTATTGAGTCCGAGCAAAACACCAATGAGCAACCTGCAATTTTTAACCTTTTTCATCAATACGATAAAAGCCGTTAATGATAACGAATCTTTGCTAAGAGCTGCTATTGCATCAGCAAGTAATGATCATAGGCTTGGCGCCAATGAAGCTCCACCAGCCATAATTTCTGTATTTATAGGCGAACAATTGACCAAAGTTTTGGCCGAGTTGGAAGGTGTTACCGCAGGTAAATTATCACCAGAGGAAAAAACAGAATTGAAACTCAATGTAGTTGGTAAAATTCCAGACGTACTTTTAGATAACACAGACAGAAACAGAACCTCTCCGTTTGCTTTTACGGGAAATAAATTTGAATTTAGAGCAGTAGGCTCGATGGCCAATTGTTCAAATGCAATGACTACCCTAAATGCTATCGTTGCCAAGCAGTTGCGCGACTTTAAAGTTGAGGTTGATGCGCTCATCGATTCAAAAGACATGAAAAAAGATGATGCGATTTTTAATGTGTTGCGCGAGTACATCAAGCAATCTAAAAAAGTTCTTTTTGAAGGCGATGGTTATAGCGAAGAGTGGGAAGTTGAGGCTAAAAAACGAGGGTTGAGTAATTTTAAAACTACGCCCGAAGCTTTAAAAGCTAGAATTTCTCAGCAATCTCTCGACTTGTTTTCAGAGTTAAACATCATGAACCATGTTGAAGTTGAAGCACGCTACGAAATCGAATTAGAAGAATACACTAAGAAAATTCAAATTGAAGGACGTGTTTTAGGCGATATTTCTAAAAACCATGTCATACCAACGGCAATTCGTTATCAAAATACATTAATAACTAATGTGAAAGGATTGAAAGATATTTTTGGAGCAGAATTTGAAACCATAGCTAAAGAGCAAATTATCTTGATCAAGGAAATTTCAGGGCATATTGAAGGAATCAATTCTAAAGTGGAGGAGATGACAAATGAGAGACGAGCAGCAAACACATTGACTGATGCCCAAGCAATGGCAGAAGCGTATTGTAACAATGTAAAGCCTTACTTTGAAATCATAAGGAATCATTGTGATAAATTAGAATTATTGGTCGATAATGAAATTTGGACACTGACCAAATACCGTGAACTGCTATTTACAAAATAATTTTAGAATACTTTTTTACGAGAAAGCTCCTTTTACTAGAGGAGCTTTTTTTAGATTCATGATTTGTGGTGATGTGCCGTTTTTAAAGGCTTATCCGGCATAAAACGATCATTTTATATTAAGAAATGTTTAAGTATATATTATCAAATAATTACTTGTATTTATGATAAATTGGTAATATAAAAGTTAACATTTAATGCTTTTTATAATTTAGTACAAAATAGTGTGTTATTTTATTTTATCAAAGTGTAGTTCATCGATGTAGGTTTACTTTTCATCGAATAATAGATTACTAAATTGAAAAACAGGTATTTATACGTGCTTTTTTTGATTCGTCTTTTCTACCTTTGAAATGTTGAAAACAAAAAAAGATTTAATTTTTTTTGTTGTGAAATATGAAGAAGGATTCCCCAAATCACTTTTTTAAACCTACATAATAACTTGTATTAACAACCAATTAAATATATTTATTATGAAAAAAGTAGTTTTAAGCATCTCCGCGATGCTTGTGTCCGCGATTGGATTTGCTCAAGCCAATTCAAGTACTGTTAGTTCTGTTGGAACAGGCAACAATGCAGCTGTAAACCAAAGTGGGAATCAAAATGATTCCAAAGTTAATCAGTTAGGTTCTAATTTCATTGATGGAGGGCATAATAACAATGCTCAAGTAATGCAAAATGGAAAGAAAAACAAATCTGATGTTAAACAAGCAGGGGATCGAAATTTAGGATCAGTTTTTCAATTGGGAGACAAGAACAAAGCAAAAATCGATCAAGGAGTTGGAAATGCAGAAGACAATGTGGCAACTACGTCTCAAGTAGGAGACATGAATGTTTCTAGTCAAACACAAAGATTTGACAACAATACTGCTACTGTAACACAATTGGGTAATGGAAATAAAGCGACACAAGATCAAAATTCAGGTCCAAATCAATCTCCAGGAAATACTGCAACTGCTACCCAAACTGGCGATGATAATACTTCATGGCAAAAACAAGATGGAAGTAGTAACAACGCTACTGTAAATCAAATGGGAACGAATCATGATGCAGTTCAAGATCAGATGGGTTTAAATAATGTTGCTTTGTCAAATCAAAGTGGTGATAATAACACATCAAATCAATTACAAGTAGGTACTGGTAATGATGCTTATGTTTCTCAATCAAATCTTAATAATTTTGCAGCTCAAACACAAGTTGGAGATAGTAATAAAGCTATAATTTGGCAAGATGAACCAGGATCACTAGGAAGTGATCAAGCATATCAAGCACAACAAGGGAATGGAAATTATGCTGCCATAGATCAAGGTACTACTGGAAACGATTTGCCTGCTGCAGCTGATTTTGGAACAATTAACATTTCTGCTGTAGGTGGTGTTACAGTTCCTGCAGCGCCACACGGATCAAATTTAGCTGCTCAATTGCAATTAGGAAATGATAACAAAGCCTATGCAAGTCAAGGTGGTCAATTAAATGAATCTTATAGCTGGCAAGAAGGTAATGCCAACGATACCAAAAGTTTTCAATATGGTAAAAGTAATTTATCTTTAACAGGACAATTTGGTGATGGTAATTTCTCAAGAACGTTACAAATTGGAACTGGAAATATTTCTGGAACTGGTCAAAGCGGGACAGGACATATTAGCGCTACTTTTCAAAATGGAACTTCAAATACTGCTTTAGTATTGCAGTCTAACTAAAAATAATCTTAACTGGATGGATTGTTTAGTGCAATTCATCCAGTTTTTTTAAATTTTCTCAAAATGAAAAAATTTATTGTACTTACCGGATTATTTTTTCTTTTTCAGTTTAATAGTTATGCTCAATCACAGTTTGCATTAGCTGAGAATTATACCAGAGCTGAAACAAAATTAATATTGTCAAATCAATATGAAAAACAGAATGGCAGTATTGGTAATAATAATGGAGTGTATATACAGCAAATTGGGAATTTTAATTCAGTAAACACCAATATAAAAGCAAATCTAACTGAAGTTAACCTTAATCAATTTGGTGATGGTAATAGTATTGCCGTCTCAAAAGAAGCTATTTCGGTACAACAAAGAATAGTACAAGAAGGTTATAATAACAACATTTTTGATTTGGGTGGTTATTCTAATAATGCTGTTTCCATGGATTTTATTCAAAAAGGGAACAATCAAAGTATTCATTCTTTTGGAACAAATTCAATTTCAAAAGACATGAAAATATCGCAAAGTGGTAATGGTTCAACAGTTATAGTAGTCAATTTAAAATAGTGCGATGTTTAAACTTAACTTTTTTTTATTCTTTTTTATTTTTCTAAACGCAAGCTACAGTCAAGTAGTGCAAGATGAGATTAAAGCTAAAATTGAAATTAAATATGTTGAAGGAAATACTATTCTGACTGGAACTGCTGAAAATAATTCGGATGTTTTAAAAAGCGCGAGCTATAAGCTAACTGTTATAAAAAAAAATAATATTAGTAATAATCAAACAAATAATGCTCAGGAAGGTATGGTTACTTTGAATCGAGGTGAGTTCAAAAAACTATCTTCTACTCAAATAAACATCGAGAGTGGTGATGAAATAATTGTTATGTTGGTTTTTTTTGATGAAAAAAAACAAATTATTAGCAAGGATAGAGTAGTACTTGGTGAGCAAAAAAAAAAAGATGAAATAAAAATACCTATTGATGGTTTTGAGTTGCGTGGGGTTGTACTCAACGAAACTAAGACACGAATTGGACAAGATTTTTATGATCGATATTATTACAAGTATAATGAAATTGGAGTAAATGCTAAGAAAATTGTAGTTATAAGTGAAGAATTCACTTTTGCAAGAAATACAAAAATTTTGATAAGTATAGACAATTCAGTAGTGTATGAGTTTCTAGCTCGTCCAGATGATGAATATTTAGAATCGGTTGCACAAGAATCGGTTGAGGGAACTTATCATTTTTTTAAAGAACTAGAAAAACAAAGCAAATATTTCATTCAATATTAATTTTATAACCATGAAACCAATTTTTCTACTTTTTATTGGCTTATTCAGCACTTCTTTTTATGCACAAAGTTTGGTCTATAAACCGAGAAACCCCGCATTTGGCGGTGATACCTTTAACTATCAGTGGTTAATGAGCTCTGCTGAAAATCAAAATAAATTTAAAGATAAATCTCAAGAAAGAGTTGAAAAAACGGAACTTGAGAGGTTTACCGAGAGTTTAAATTCTCAATTGTTAAATCAAATTACAAGATCTCTTTTTACTCAACAATTTGGTACTTCGGGTCTTACCGAAGGTTCTTACACCTTCGGAAGTTTATCTGTAGATATTTATCCTTCAGAAGGTGGACTTAATGTAACTATTTTGGATACTAATACAGGGGAGCAAACTACTGTTTTAATACCAAAAAAATAGAATGAAAAGTAAAAAATATTTAGTAATGACTTTTGTCATTATGCTAACGAGTTGTGGGGCTTATTTTAATCAACCCACTGGAGTGCAAAAAGCCGTAATAGGAGAGAGCACGCCAGCCACTTCATTATTGAAAAATCTACCCAAACCTCAAGAACCAGTGGTTGTTGGCATATACAAATTTAGAGATCAAACCGGACAATACAAAGAAGCAGAAACTGGAACTACATTTAGTACCGCAGTTACTCAAGGTGCAACCTCAATATTGATTAAGGCATTAGAGGATTCGAAATGGTTTGTTCCAATTGAAAGAGAAAATATTGGAAATTTATTGCAAGAGCGAAATCTTATTCGTTCAACACGTCAGGAATATTCTAAAAGTACTAATCCAAATGAAGTTCAAATTACACCTTTGTTATATGCAGGTGTATTATTAGAAGGCGGAATAATTTCGTATGATTCTAATATTTTAACAGGAGGTTTTGGGGCACGTTACTTTGGCGCTGGAGGTTCTGTTAAGTACAGACAAGACCGAGTGAGTATCTATTTAAGGATGATCTCTACAGCTAATGGTAAAATCTTAAAGTCGGTTTACGTTTCAAAGACCATTCTTTCACAAGCAATTGATCAAAGCTTGTTTCGTTATGTTAATTTTAAAAGATTATTAGAGGTTGAAACAGGTTTTACTACTAATGAGCCAGTACATATGGCTGTTACAGAAGCTATTGAAAAAGCTGTTCAATCATTAGTTTTAGAAGGTTTAAAAGAGGGAATTTGGAAATCATCGGAATCCAAAGAAATAGTGGATAATTATATTGCAAATTATTCTGATGAGAAAGAGGAAGCAGAAGTAACTTTTTTGCATGGAAGAGATAAAACCGAAAAAAGAGGACGTTTTGGTCTTGAAGCCGCTGCAGGAGTAACTTTGATGGATGGAGATTATTATAATCCCACATTTCGACCAATGGGTAGAGCAGGATTCAAATATTTTTTCACACCAAGCTTTAATTTAAGTACATCGGTGTCAATTTTCAAATTGGCCAACAAAGGTTTACTTGATGTAGGCTATGGTACTTTTGATTGTAATGCAGAGCTAATTCTTTTACCTAAAGATAAAATTACTCCTTTTTTATATGGTGGTTTTGGTGTTGGAGCCAATAAGGTTTTTGAAAATGTGCATGCAAAGGTACAATATGGAGCAGGACTAGAATATCTGGTTAGTAACACGGTTGGTATTAAGGTTTTTGCAGAACAAAACGTCAATTTTAGTGATACAATTGATTACTTGGAAAGAGGAGTTCGTGATGATTACTATTTCCGTTTCGGCTTAGGACTCAATTATTATTTTCCAAACAAAAAAGTAAACCCAAAATCTGGTGGGATTTCAAACATAAAAAAATGATGAAAAAAGGATATATCTTCAGTTCTGCAAATGGAAAGACTGAAAAGTTGATTTTTAAAATAGTCTTCGCGGCTTTTCTTTTATTGTTTGTTTCTTGTGCCGAAGAAAAATTTGCAGGCGAAGAGTTCGGTACAATTGAAGGTAAGGTGGTAAGTGCTGTTGATTTCAAGCCACTTGCTAATGTAAAGGTGTTTTCTAATCCTAGTAGTAGTATCGTGTTTACAGATGATCAAGGTAAGTTTGTGATAAATGATGTAAAAGTTGGCGATTATTCTTTTGAGGCACAAAAAGACGGGTATATTGCTAAATTTGAGGGAGCCACTGTCAATGCGAATAAAGCAACAAATTTAGTTTTTGAACTGAAATTATCAACGTCAAATAATAAACCACCCACAACCCCAAGTTTGGTTTCGCCTGCAGACAATGCTACAAATCAAGCTATAGAATTGAATTTATCTTGGACTGCTACAGATGTTGAAAAAGACAGTTTAAAGTTTGAAATTACTTTAAGGAAAGAAAACGGTACAGAGGTAGTTACTTATCAAAATGGGAGTAAAAATAGTTTGTTTCTGAAAAACCTTTCCTACAGTACTAAATATTACTGGCAAGTTTCGGTGAGCGATGGAATTAATCCAGCAGTTTTAAGTCCAATCAGAGCCTTTACAACTACTGCTTTTCCAAATGCACGCTTCTCATTTGTCAAAAAAGAAAACAATAATTATGTGATTTACTCTGGTGATGATGCTGGTAATCTGGTACAATTAACAAGTCCAGCAGTAAATAGTTGGCGTCCCCGAAAAAATAATCAAAGTAAGAAAATTGCATTTATTAGATCCAATGGTGGGCAAAATCATATTTACACGATGGATTTTGACGGGTCAAATGTTTTAAAAGTGACTAATTCTGTGCCTATTTCGGGATTCAATTCTGATTTCCTCACTTTCTCCTGGAATACTTCGGGCAGCCAAATCATCTATCCTTACTTTGATAAATTGTATCGCATTAATGCTGACGGAAGCGGTTTGATAAGATTGTATCAAACTCCAAATGGAAAATTTATCTCCGAATGTGATTGGAGTAATGACGGTTCCAAAATTGCTCTAAAAGTAAATGATGCTGGGGGTTATAATGCTGAGGTATATGTTATAAATAATTCTGGAGCTGTTCTAAATCAAGTTGTGTCTGGTTTTGATGGAGCGATTGGAAGTTTGAATTTTTCTATAAATGGGCAACGTTTGCTATTTACACGTGACGTCTCCGGATTTGAAGATGCTACCTACAGACAATTAGATAGCAGGGTTTTTCAAGCGGTGCTAAGTTCAGGTGCAGTTACAGAAATGAGTACTGAAAAACCTTCTGGTACTATAGATATTGATGTAAGATACTCACCAAACGAAGCTGAATATATTATGATGAACACCTCAAATGATGGCCTATCGATAAAAAATATTGTCAAGTTTACCCCAGCGCTAAATAATACGGGTGCTTCACGAACTATATTATTCGGTAATGCAAGTATGCCCGATTGGGAATAGAAATATAAATACTAAACTTCAAAAAAAGCATCCTTTTTATAAGAAATGGATGCTTTTTTCGTTCTAGTAGCCAAGGAATGCTTCTGGTTTTTTTAAAATGGTTCGATTTAGTTCAGATACAATCCAAAAGTTTACTATTTTATACTAATGGAAATTAAAAAAGATGATTAAATATTTATTCTTTGTTTGCCTACTATGGAGTGGAACAATTTTTTCGCAACAGCAAGTTGCTTTTTATTTTGATGTTGATCAAGATTATCTCAACCATACCTCTGATGTAAAATTTACACGCTGGTTACAAGATAATCAGCAAATTAAAATTTCCCGAATTGAGGCCTACTGTGATAGTACAGCTAGTTTTTTATATAATAAACGGCTTGCATACAAAAGAGCAGACCACATTATAAAACGGTTTGAAGCAAATGCAATTCTTGTTGATTCTACCTCAATTATTGTTGCATTTGGTGAAGATTTTGAAGGGGCGTCACATCATGGAATTCATCGCAAAGTAATTATTTTTTATCAAGAAACAGTTCGGAAGTCTGATTTGATAATTCCGTCCTTGGTACAAAATAAAAATCCGGTAAATCCCATAGAAGCGCAAGTAACAGTGACTTCGAAAAACTTAACTACACAACTTCAAGAAGCGAAGGCGGGTGAATTTATAATTTTACAAAATGTAAATTTTAAATTCAACTCTGAGATGATGATTGATCCGGCAACTGAAATTTTAAAAGAATTACTGCGCTTTATGCAACTAGAACCTAATTTAAGGATTGAAATTCAAGGGCATATCTGTTGCAACAGCGATCCAAACGATATTAAATTATCCACAAGACGTGCCAAAGCGGTTCGGGATTATCTTATTTCGAACGGAATTTCGCAGCAAAGACTCTCGTACAAAGGATTTGGTAGCAATAAACCGCTATTTACACTTCCTGAAAAAAATGAAAAAGAACGCGCTGCCAATCGCAGAGTAGAGATTCTCATTGTCCAAAAATAGTGCAACAAATCCTAAAATGGACTTCTTTATTCCTAAATCAAATTAGTATCTTTGCCCAACAACTAGCTGCCTCAAAGCAGACTTCACAACTAAATTACATGAGTTCAGATACTTCAAAAAGGTATGCACTTCGCGGTGTTTCGGCATCAAAAGAAGATGTGCACAATGCAATCAAAAACATTGACAAGGGTTTGTTTCCGCAGGCTTTTTGCAAAATTGTACCCGATTATTTAACTAACGATCCAGATCATTGCTTGATCATGCACGCTGATGGCGCAGGTACAAAATCGTCTTTGGCTTATTTGTATTGGAAAGAAACGGGCGATATCTCGGTTTGGAAAGGCATTGCACAAGATGCTTTAATCATGAATATTGACGACCTACTTTGCGTAGGTGCAACCGATAATATTTTGCTTTCATCGACTATTGGTCGCAACAAAAATTTAATTCCTGCTGAAGTTATTTCAGCCATTATCAACGGTACCGAAGAACTTATTCAAGAGCTCAAAACTTTTGGCGTAACCATTCATTCTACTGGCGGAGAAACTGCCGATGTAGGTGATATTGTGCGTACCATTATTGTCGATTCAACCGTAACAGCCCGCATGAAACGCAAAGATGTTATTGACAATGCCAACATTCAAGCGGGAGATGTAATTGTAGGTATGGCTTCATTTGGTCAAGCTACTTACGAAAAAAGTTATAATGGCGGTATGGGGAGCAACGGACTCACCTCTGCTCGTCACGATGTTTTTGCTAAATATTTAGCAGATAAATATCCAGAAAGTTATGATGCCGCGGTGCCTCATGAACTTATTTATAGTGGTCAGGTGCAACTTACAGATGCTGTAACTGATTCACCTATCGATGCCGGGCAGTTGGTATTATCGCCAACTAGGACTTATGCGCCAATTATCAAGAAAATTTTGGACCAATATTCATCCAATGAAATTCACGGAATGGTGCATTGCAGCGGTGGTGCACAAACTAAAATTTTACATTTTGTAGAAAACCTACACATCATCAAGGATAATTTGTTTCCGGTGCCACCTTTATTTCAATTGATTCAGGAGCAGTCTAAAACCGATTGGAAAGAGATGTATCAAGTGTTCAATTGCGGTCACCGTATGGAATTATATGTGCCCGAAGCTGTTGCTCAGGACATTATTGCCATTGCTCAATCTTTTAATGTTGAGGCGCAAATTGTTGGTAGAGTGGAGGGAGCAACTACCAAAAAACTCACTATTACGAGTGAATACGGCACTTTCGAATATTAATAAAAAAGTCAAGAGGCATGTTGAAAACTGCTTTTTGCCATAAAAAATAAATTGTTACCCATGTACGAACTAGTTTTTTGGAAATACGAGGACGAAGTCTACCTTAATCATCAGCTTGTTTACGAGGCGCTGTTGGAGGAACAAACCGTTGAAGGTTTAGAGGAATTGCCAGTGCAAGTGATTTTAAACCGCTTGGCGACTGTTTTTTCTAGTTGGGAAAAAGTAGACGAAAATAGTTGGAAAAACACCAAAGGTAAAGGTGCTTTTCAAGTAAAAACCACACCGCAAAGCATCCAAATTGACTGTTACGGCACCGAGGGTAAAACCATGAATTTACTGGCTGATACACTCGAAGAATTCAAATGCCCGTTGTACGATCCGCAAGTGCCACAGCGCTACGACGAAATGAGCGACTAGTTGTTTTAGGAGCTATTTCCAGCCCTTTCTTACAATCCGCTTTCAAAAAAAATATTTTTCTACATCCTGCAAGGAGCTTCCGTTGGTCGCTCTTTCAGGACTAGAAAAATTTATTTTTTTGTAAAACCGGGATTTTCAGTTCGGTCTGGGCTACTAGCGTTTGTTGCTGTAATGACGTTTGAGTTGTTGAATTTGAGTTAATCCTAATCAGTTCAATTACTAAATAAAAAAAACAGAAGCAATCTTTTAAAATAAGATTGCTTCTGTTTTTTTGTGCTGAAAATTAACTGCCTAGTTTAGCCGCGATGGAAGCGGCATCCTTGCTGGCAAATCCCGAAACTTCGGGATGGACAGTAAGATATAGCGTACAGCGGGAGTAATTGTGTGCTAGGCAATACGCTTGTGCTACTAAAAATGCTACTCGCTTTATTTTGTCGTTGTAGGATTCAGTAAAACGGGTTTGCCAAAACCAATTTGTTCCAATTTATTCAATTGTGTGGCGGCATCACCTACAATGAGGTAAATCATTTTATTGGAATTTAAGTACAAGTCTGAGAATTGTTTCAACTCATCCATGCTAATATTTTTTACGATGTTTTCTTGTTGTTTGGCGTAATCATCAGCGTAATTGTAATTGCTGATATCGTACAACATTTCAAGTTTTGACGACAAGGTTTCAAAAGCTCTTGCGTTACTTTTGATGAGGTATCCTTTGGTTACTTCTAAATCATTTTCATTAAAGTTTTTGCCGTAGTTGCTCACGATATCTTTGATAAGCTGCACGGCCTCAAAAGTTACGTTGGAGCGCACACCACTCGCAATGGTAAACGGACCTTTGTTGGCGCTGCCACTAAACGACGAGCTGATGCCGTACGTATATCCTTTGCCTTCGCGCAATTCTTGTGTAAGTTGCGATGCAAATCCGCCGCCACCCAAGCGGTAATTTAAAATTTGAGCTGGGTAAAAATCAGCGTCAGTGGCCGCTAAAGCAGGATACCCAATTCGAATAACCGATTGTTTTGCGCCTGCAACGTCATAAAAATAGATTTTCGAAGCGGTAATTTCTTTAGGTGTTGCTACCGCAGGAATACTAACATTTTTTGGCTCCCATTTTTTGTTTAAATCAGTGAGTGCGGCTAGTGCATCGTTCGTAGCAATCGCGCCTACAATGTGTAATTGCGCTAAAGTAGGAGTGGCATTTTGGGAGTAATAATTTTTTACGTCCTCTAGCGTGATACTTTTTACACTACTTTCAGTTCCTACACGATTGTTGGCCAAAACCGAATTGGCGCCATAAATTAATTTTTTGTACTCATTTCTGGCAATGCTGTTTGGGTCGGCTTTTTGTTGTAAAATTTGACTCAAAGTACTTTGTTTGATAAGTTCGAATTCGGCTGCATCCCATCTTGGTTGCAATATAATTTCAGAGACCAAGGCCATTGTTGCGTTGTAGTTTTTGGCTAAACTCGTTCCTGAAATCAGTATCGACTCGTCAGTGGCAGTAGCACGAATGGTAGCTCCAAGACTTTCAATCGCATTTTCAAGCTGTTCTGGAGTTTTGTTTTTGGTTCCTTTAGTCATTAAATCGGCCAAAATACTAGCTACGCCAGTTTTATTTTTAGCTTCTAATAATATGCCGCCTTTTAACTGCAATTGAAATTGTACAAGTGGTACTTCTTCGTTGGCAATACCAAAAACTTTCAACCCAGATGATAATTGATTTTTCCAAACGCTTGGCAAAATCACATCAGGACTTGCGCCGTAAGGTGGCTCAATGCTGCGATCAAATTTTGATGGCGTTTTTTTATAAGTAGCGGCTATGCTGGCATCAAATGCTTCTTCTTTTCCTTCTATAATTTTTTCTTCGACTACATCTGCCAAAATAGATCCGTCAAGAATCAGGTTTTTTTGTCCTTTTGGAACAAAGCTAGTGGCTACAAAATTTTTGCCTTTTACATATTTTTGGTACACGCGCATCACATCTTCTCGCGTTACGGCTAAAATATTTTTTACATCTTGGTTGATGTATTCTGGCGTTCCTGCAAATATTTCATATTGCGCTAACTGAAAACCTTTTCCTAAAACACTCGATAAAGTGGTGTAAAATGCGGTTTCTTGGCCTGCTTTGATACGGTCTAAGTCTTGTTGGGATATGCCTTCGACTTCAAAATTTTTGAAAGCTTCTTCAATTCCTGCATGTACTAAGTTGAGGTTGGTTTGGTCAAAAGCAGTAACGGTGAGCATGTACTGGCCCGCTATTTCTGAATTGTATTGAAAAACATCAACGCCATCAGTTAGTTTTTTTTGCTCGACTAACGTTTTATACAAAGGTGCTTTTTTGCCTTTTGATAAATAACTAGCTAAAACCTCTAGGGCATAACTATCTGGATGGTATTCGTAAACAGAAGGCCAAGTCAAGGTAAGTTGCGGTAGTTTGGCAAAATTATCTTCATAAAATAGTTTTTTGGTAGTAGCTAGTGTAACGGCTTGTTTTTCCATTTTTGGGATCGCTTCACCGCGCTTGATTTCGCCAAAATATTTTTCGACCCAAATTTTAGTTTGTGCCACATCAAAGTCGCCCGAAATAGTCAACGTTACATTGTTGGGTACATACCAACGGTTGTAAAATGCTTTTACATCCTCAAGTGTGGCGTTTTGCAAATCTTCAAGTGAACCAATAACTTCCCAGCTGTACGGGTGAGATGCTGGATAAAGATTTTTTGATATTACTGAAAAATTGTGTCCGTAAGGTCGGTTGTCATAGCTTTGACGTTTTTCGTTTTTTACGACTTGTTTTTCTTTTGCCAAAACTGGTTCCGTAACTGTATTGATAAAAAAACCGAGTTTATCTGCCTCGGCCCAAATCATTTTTTCGAGAGCATCTTTCGGAACGGTTTGAAAATAATTTGTTCTGTCGCGACTGGTTGAGCCATTAGCGCCTTCGCCACCAATGCGAGCACTCATTTTATCCAATCCTCCTTTTCCTAAATTTTCAGATTCCAAAAAAAGCAAATGTTCAAACAAATGGGCAAATCCGGTACGGCCTGCTTTTTCTCTCGCTGATCCAACGTGACTTGTGAGCGCAACGGCTACAACAGGATCGGAGCGGTCAACGTGTAAAATAACCTGTAAGCCGTTAGGAAGTGTAAATTTTTCAAACTCGACTTTAAATTCGGAGGATTTTTGATTTTGAGCAAAACTGCTACCGCTACCAAAGATTAGGCAAGCTGCAAGCAAGAAGTAAAATGATCTCATGGATTTGATTTTGGTTGTTTTTGAGTAGCTAAAAGTACGTATAAATCTATAATTTTAGACAAGGCTCTAATGAAAAACTAAAGGTTAGAATTTATTTAGTGGTAGAGGCAATTAATTTTTTAAGCAAAACAATTTGTCCCAAATGATAGTAGCTATGCTCGATAACACCTTCAATATTTCGCAAAAAGCTTCCATATTTTGCATCTATAAAATTTTCATCAAATACAGTATCATTAAATTGAGCGACCGCTGCTGCAAAATCTTCGGCATTATTCAGGAAGTTAGCAATTCTTTGATTCCAATCTTCAGCAGAAGTTACTGGAGTATCGTCATAACTAAATTGATCTCTAATGGTGAGTTGACCGGTCTTGAAAGCGCTCAAAAGTCCCTCTAAATAATAATTGATGTGAAAAGTCAGGTTGCCAATGGTATTCAAATTTCTAATTTTGAAATTGGCTTCTTCCCAGCTTGTTTGTTTCAATTGGTCTTGATAATTGGTGTTGGCAATCCAAGTTCCGTTTAAAAAAACTTCGCGAAGGCGGTTTGAAAGGTATTGATTTCGTTCCATGTCAAATAAATTTTAATGATGTTAAAATGAAAAAAGTGGTTGGTTTTATAAAATTGCCTTTCGCCATTTATACAAAACCAAACGTCTACGATCGTCTATGTCATTTACTCTAATTTCGGTTACATCTTCTATTTTGAATAATGAAGTTCCCAAATCCTCACCGTTTTTGGCAATGCAACGCAAGATAAAATCTTCTTCAGAATAGGAGTGAACAAAGCCTGTGAAATATTCATTTCCGTTGATTTCGTAACTAGCAATTTGATCTGCTGCCGCAAACAATTGCGAAATGGCTTGGTGCTGCCAATAATCTGATAGCTGTAAATTAAGGTTAAACAGAGAGGGCTGATCAATGATATTGGAGTATTCGATTAAACATTCCATTACCTTAGTGTAATCATCGTTAAAGTCGACACTTTTAATATTTCCCACTTTGATAAAAATAATACCATCTGCTTTTCCAAATCTTGTAAAATGACGAAACCCGATATATTCCTCACTAATTTCAGTAATGTAGCCTACTAACGAACCTTTGTCGCTGTTGTATTGCCAAATAGAAATTATTTCTTTCGTATCTCTGGATCGTTCGAATATGGATTGCATGATGGTTCCGCTCATAGTTTTGGTTTATTTTTGGTTGCTATTTTTTTAAAATTTTTGAGTTTGATAGGTGTTTTTTGAGAGCATCAATTAGCGACAAAAGCATTGCTATACAAGCTTTGACTTAAAATTTGCTCTTGTTCTAAATTATGAGTTACGAGCCATTTCAAGAACGATTCAACACGTTCTGGTTTCATGAAGCCCATTTTGTTTTCTTCTCCAAAATAGGGTATCGTTGCTTCAAGTGCTTGCGTAAGATCAATTGCAGCTCTATCTTCTTCAGTGACGAATTGTCTCAAAATTGCAATTGCTTTTTCTTTATGCTGCGAAGCAAATAAATAACCACGTTGGGTTGCTTTTACAAATGTTTCGCAAAGTTCGGCTTGGTCGTCAATGGTTTTTTGTGTAGTAATTACTACCGGCGAATATCCATAAGGAATGTCAAAGTCTTTCATCGACCAACATTCTAGAGCAATGTTTTTGTTCTTTGCCTCGAAACCTTCCCAATTATTGAAAATCCAAGTTGCATCTGCTTGTGTGGATAATAAGGTATTCCAAATTCCTAATTTCGCGGGATAAGAAATCTCAAAATCACCTGCTCCACCATCGTTTTTTACGAGTTCTTGCACAATTTTGTCTTCGTATCGGGCTTGGTAGGATGCGTAAATTTTGCCATCTAATTGACGCGGACTTGTCATTTTTGAGCTTGATAAAGAGGCTATGCTGCTTAAATCTTCTTGCAACAAAGCATAAATAGCGCGGGCCTCTACTTTGTTGGCTTTGTTGTTTAAACTAATTACGGTTTCAAATGGCGCTAGTACAAAGGTAGCGAGCTCCAATTCGAGTTTCTTGCCCGGTGTGAGTTGGTAATTATCGGTTAGCGGACTGACTATTTCTAAATCTATTCCTAATTCTGTGTAATATCCTAATTTTTTTGCGACTAAAATCCCTATGTGGTTTACGTTGGGAGTCCAATCTAAGGCAAGTGTGATTGTTTTCATGAAGGTAAAGATGGTGTCAGTTTATTTCATTTTCTCTGTCAAAAAAGAACTTTCAAATATAATAATTTACTTTCAAATAATTGTGGTTGGAGTTTGTTTCATCAATGGTTTTTGATTGACTTTGAAAAGCTTAAAATTTGAATTTTTTTGATACATTTTATTGTTTAACTGAAAAGTCTGAAGGGAAGATTTGTATTGATTTTTAAAAGTAATTTGTGACAAAATTGAAAAAGAAGTCCTAAATTCGTTATTCAAAATTTAAAAATATACCCGTAATGGATACTATCGATAGCTTAGAAGAAGCCTTGCAGTTTTCACCCAACAATATTCCCTTGAGGTTGTTGCTTGCCAACACTTTAGCGAAAAAAATCCGTTTTTCAGAGGCAGAGGCTCATTATTTGGCCATTTTGAACTTGGATTCTAGTCATATTGAGGCAAAATTAGGTTTGTCGTCTGTCTATTTTCAGCAAGCGGCTTACTCCAAAAGTATCGTTATTTTAGAAGATGTTTTGCGCATGCAGCCTTCAAATGTGAGTGCCTTGCTTTTGTACACACGCGTTTTGGTTCAAGAAAACTCAATTGTAGAAGCTATTGAGAGCTATCAAAAAATACTAGTGATACAACCTCAATTCCAAGATGAGGAGTTAGATGCTATTTTAAAAAGAAGTACTTTAACTGAGGCAAAACCATTCAGCAACAATGATGAAGATGCTAACGAAGCAATCGAAAAAGCTTTTATAACGACCAAACCTTCTATCAATTTTGAACATGTGGGCGGTATGGAAGAAGTGAAAAAGGAAATCGAAATGAAAATTATCCATCCTTTGAATTTTGCTGATTTGTACAAATCGTATGGTAAAAAAACGGGTGGAGGTATTTTATTATACGGTCCTCCGGGTTGCGGAAAAACCTTTATCGCTAAAGCTACCGCTGGTCAAATTAATGCTAATTTTATTACCGTTGGGTTGAATGATATTTTGGATATGTGGGTAGGTAATAGTGAGAAAAATTTGCATGAAGTTTTTGAATATGCCCGTCGCAACACGCCTTGTGTTTTATTTTTTGATGAGATCGATGCCCTTGGCGCCAGCCGAAATGATATGAAACACTCTAGTAGCAAAGTATTGATCAATCAATTTTTGCAAGAGTTAGATGGGGTTGATACCTCCAATGATGGCGTGCTAATTTTGGGAGCAACCAACGCGCCTTGGCATTTGGATAATGCATTTAGACGTCCAGGCCGATTTGATCGTATTATTTTTGTACCTCCACCTGATGATGCTGCCAAAGAATCAATTTTGGAAATTAAATTGAAAGATAAACCACTGCAACAAATCGATTATAAAAAGGTAGTGAAGTCTCTTACTGATTTTTCAGGGGCTGACATTGGTGCTGTAATTGATATTGCCATCGAAAAAAAGTTGGAAGTTGCATTTAAAACTGGAATTCCGGAACCGTTAGGGAATCAGGATTTAATTGAATCATCAAAAAAACACAAACCAAGTACCAAAGAGTGGTTTCAAACGGCGAAGAATTTTGCTTTATACGCCAACGAGTCGGGATTGTATGATCCTATTTTACAGTTTTTAAAAATAAAAAAATAATACCGATGACGGATGTAATAATGGAAAGGGCCTACGTTCTTTTTCAACAAAAGCGATATGCCGAAGCAGAGAAAAGGATACTTGAAGTTTTGGCAATTGAGCCGGGCAATATACAATGTTTACTGATGTTGGCCGAAATTAAAATTGATAGTGATCGCATTGAAGAAGCGCTTTTAATAGTAAATGATGCCATTGGTTTGGATCCTGATTTTGACCCGTTATACCATACCAAAGCACGCATTTTATTGGAAAAAGGTCAGCCAGATGCTGCTTTGAAAGTTTTAAACGAAGCCTTGATTTTAGATCCTTATGAACCGGATTATTACGCGCTTCAGGGTTTTATACTGAATACCAAGAAAGATTTTACAGCTGCACTAGAAGCAGCAAATCAAGCACTCGCAATTGATGCCTCGCATATTTTAGGACTCAATGTTCGCAGTACGGCCTTGCTAAAACTCAACCGAAAAGAAGATTCATTCGCTACGATAGAAGAAGCTTTAGAACAAGATCCAAACAATGCCAATACGCATGCTAATTATGGCTGGGGTTTGCTTGAAAAAGGCCAAAATGACAAGGCTCTGGTCCATTTTAGAGAATCACTTAAAAATAATCCTAACTCCGAATACGCACAAGCGGGAATGGCAGAGGCGCTTAAAGCCAAATACATTTTGTACCGTTGGTTTTTGCGTTATAGTTTTTGGATGCAAAACATGACCTCTAAAAATCAGTGGGTTTTTATCATAGGTTTCTATTTATCTACAAAAGGGTTGCGCGCTTTGGCAAATACGAACGAAGTTTTGGATACTTATTTGTCACCAATAATTGTATTGTTAGCCATCTTTGCTTTCTCAACTTGGGTGATTGCACCTTTGAGTAATTTGTTATTTCGCTTAAATCCGTTTGGCAAACATTTGCTTACTAGCACAGAAATAAAATGTGCCAATTGGGTAGGCGGTAGTTTGCTCTTGTTGCTAATTGGTTTAGGCGTCTTGTTTGTAAACATGAATTTGGGTACCGTTTTTGTCGCTTTCGGTTTTTCGATGATGCTGCCGTTAGGCAAGTTGTATGCAAAACCAAGACTATTTTTTACAAGTTATGCCATTGGTTTAGCCCTTTTAGGTTTCGCCTCAATTGCAGTCGTAGTTGCTACAAACGAGCTTTATTCTATTTTTAGTACTATTTATATCATAGCTTTTATTGCTTTTCAATGGTTGTCTAATTTTTTTATTATGAGAAATAACTAATTTGGTTGGGATAAAATTGGTAAAGTAAATAGTGAAAGTTGCTTAAATCTTTACGCATTATAAGTTTTGTCGAACTTTGCTAACAAAACAGAATCTAATTCGTAATTTTGAAAAAAAATAAATTTTCTTGAAAACAGAGCATAATATAAACAGGATTCAATACTTATTGTCATTATATAATATGACGAGGGAAGATCTGTTGTCTTCTGTGAATGAGGGTTTTAAAAAGAAAATAGAAATAAGTGATATTTATTCTGAAGAAATTAGTTTAAATGTGTTGAAAAGAATAGATAAAATTTTCAATAAGGGTTTAAATTTTTATTTAGACCCAAAAGACATTGAGGTAAATAAAGAAGCAAGTATTTTTTTTAGAAAAAACCATTTCAATTCGGATTTAAATATTGGTGCAAAAAAAATAGTCAATCATTTTGAAGAATTAAAATTAAATCTTTCGACAATATCTAAACTATCTGATTTAAGTTTTGAAAGAAAAATTGAAATATACAAAACATCGGATTCCCCATTAAAAGTTGCAAATGAATTAAGAGGCAAATTGTACCCTGAATTCACATTAAATTCACGTGATTTTTTAAAAGGTTTTATTGGGAAACTTGGAGCAAATAATGTTTTTGTTTTTGAATTTATAGAAACTTGGAACAAAAAAGAAAAGGCAAATATTGATGGTTTTTTTCTTCAACCAAATTTTATTGTCTTGAAAAGACAGCAAAAATCTTTTAAGAGAGAAATTTTCACTCTAGCTCATGAACTTGGACATTATTTACTAAATAAAGAGGAAGTTGAACAGGTAACAACTTTAAATATTGCAAGTGAAAACTTGAGTAAAATTGAAAGATGGTGTAATGATTTTGCATATTATTTCTTGATTAATAATTATGAAAAATTCATTAACGAAATAAAATTTGCAAATTCGCAAAATGATTATTATTTACAGCAAATTAAAGATATTTCTAAGTTCACGCATTTAAGCAAACTATCACTTTATACTCGATTATTATACGAAAACAAAATTTCAAAATCTTCATACAATAATATAAGCGAAGATTTTGACAATCAATATCAATTTCGCATTGCAGAAGAAAACAGGAAAAAGGAATTAGATAAATTAAATGGTATCAAGATGGGGGGAGCTGTTCCTAAACCCATTAATTCTCCATTATTTGTCTCAACGATTCAGACTGCTTATTATGAAGGTGTTATAAATGAATACGAAGTATGTAAAAGATTAAATATTAAGTTAGAAAAATTAGAAACGTACTTATGAAAATAGTTATTGATACAAACTCACTATTATCATTAGTTCGATACTATTTACCTTTTGATAATGAAAACCATTTAATTGATTTTTTCAAATTGAAAATAGCAATTGGAGATATTGTAATAATTGATAAAGTCTATCAACAATGTCAATTTCAAGCAAAAGGTTTGATTTTAAACAAGTTGTTATTTTTAAAAGAAAAAGATTTTTTAAAAGAATCGAAACAACCATTTAAAACTTCTGACTTATTAATTCCCAATCCAAAAAAATTCTTTCACTTGTTGGATAATAATTTTGTGAATTCCATTGTCAAAAAACAAAAGCAAATTTCTGATGCTGAATTTGAAGTTGAAAAAGAACGCTTTTTAGAAGATGCAGATATGAAACTCGTAATCGCTTCTTTGAATTTTATTCAAAAAGGTGAAGAAGTATTATTAATTACTGAAGAAACCAGCTCTAGTAACGACAATAAACTTTTTAATAAAATTCCACTAATCTGTTATGAACTCAAAATAACGACTAAAACACTACCTGAATTAATAAGTATGTTTAACGATGAAATAAAATTAAGTATCGTAAAATGAGACCTTCGAATTACGGCATCAAAAACGGATGTGGAGAATGGGCTTAGTTTAGTAATGAACCTGTTGTATTTCTTAAATTGGTGATTTTTCTAATGAAGAGACCAATTGACAACTTTAATAAAATTAAAAACATGAAAATAAATCCAAAAATCGGAATTGACAAGCTCATTTTCGGAATGAAACAAACTGATGTAACGGCAGTCTACGGAAAACCGGATCGCAATTACAAAGACGAAGACAATAATGTTATTTTTGCTTATAACAAGCTAAAAATGCGTTTGACATTTTACGTTGAAGAGGATTTAAAATTAGGATATATTGTAGCTTCAAGTCCGGAATTGCTTCTTTTTGGAAATAAAATAATCAACAAAAAGATCAGTGATGTAAAAAAAGATCTTACTGCAAAATCAATTACCAAGTTCACTCAGGAAGAATTTGATACTTTTGAAAATTATTTCAATGAAGAAAATTGGATGATTTTTCAAACTGAATTTGATGAAGTGGTTAAGTTTGAAATTGGTGCCATTATCAATCAAAAAGATGAATTTGACTGGAAGTTTGGTAAAAAGTAATCTTATTAAAATAGTTTAAAAAAGTGAAACCCGCTTTAGCAATGTTAAAGCGGGTTTTTTATGATTTTAATTAAAGATTTACTCTTGTTTTTCGCGCATTTCTAATTCAAAGATAAGCATTGTATTTGGCGGAATCACGCCACCTGCGCCACGTTCGCCATAAGCAAGGTTAGAAGGAATAAAAACAACTGCTTTGTCACCATAGCCCATATTTTCAAGCCCTTCAATAAAACCAGGAATCATTCCGTCTTTTTTACCTGCCTCGAATGGAAAAGGGCGGTAACCGTTTTGAGCAGCGCGATTAGCATCGTATTTTCCAAACGTTTTGTTCACTTCTTCCATGCTGCTATCAAATAAATTTCCATCTTCAAAAAAGCCAGCGTAATGAAAGTAAAAGGTTGTTCCAGCTGCTGGTTTAACTCCAGTTCCTTTTTGAGTTATAGCATACATTAATCCAGTCGGAGTTGTGGTAGCAGTAGTTTTTAAATTGGCAAAATAGGATTTTTTATTTCCAATTACAGCACCGTATTTCTCATTATAAGCTTTTTTAGATTGTTCTAAAAACGCCATTTGTTTTGCTTTTGCTTCAGCATTGGCGGCATCTTGCTTTTTTTGATCTTCCGCTTTATTTTTAAAATAATCAGAGAAAACTTTTGGAGCATCAAATTTTTCTGCCAAAGGTCCTTTGCGAGTGATGGTAACTTTTGTGATTACGTCGTTTCCAACAATAGCGTTGACAATTGGCATTCCTTCAGTAACATAACCAAAAACGGTGTGTTTTCCATCTAACCAAGGCGTGTCTTTGTGAGTGATAAAGAATTGACTTCCATTAGTAGCTGGACCTGAGTTAGCCATAGACAATGTTCCTGCTTTATTGTGTTTTAAATCAGTAATTTCATCTTTGAAAGAGTACCCTGGACCACCTGATCCGTTTCCAGATGGGTCTCCACCTTGAATCATAAAATCATTTATAACACGGTGAAATTTTAAACCATCATAAAACGGTTTTCCTTTTAAACTTTCAACAGTAACATAAGGATGCTTTCCTTCAGCAAGAGCAATAAAATTGGCAACAGTAACGGGTGCTTTTTTAAAAGCGAGTTCCAATACAATATCACCTTTGTTAGTTGCAATGGTAGCATAAATAGCATCTGCTATTGCAGGTTTAACGGTTTGTTTTGCCACAGGTTTAGCGGCTACTTTTGGAGTAACTTTTGCTTTTGCGGCAGCAGTGGTTACAGGTTTTTTGGCAGTAACAGGTTTTTTAACCGATTGTGCTTGAAGGCTTACGATTCCAAAAAGAAATACAAGAAGCAATTTAATTTTCATAGTGTTCATGGTTCGTGTTAATATTATTGTGGCATTTTTTCTAAAAGTTCAATTTCGAAGATGATGTTCGCATTTGGCGGAATAACACCACCAGCGCCAGCAGCTCCATATCCTAAACGCGAAGGGATAAAAATTATAGCTTTGTCGCCAAATGATAACTGTTCAATTCCTTCGATAAAACCAGCAATCAATCCTTCTTTTTGTCCAGCAGTAAACGGAATTGGTTGGTATCCGTTTTGCGCAGCTCTATTTTCGTCGTATTTTCCAAAAGTTTTAGCTACGTTGTCAATGCTTGTATCAAACAATTCACCATCTTCAAGGAAGCCTGCATAGTGAATAAAAACGCTTGCACCATTCGCAGGTTTTTTACCTCCGCTTTTACGTGTAATGTTATATTTTAGTCCGCTTGGTGTTATGGTTGCTTTGCTTTTTAGTGTTGCAAATTCAGCTAATTTAGCTTCGCGAACAACTTTGTATTTCTCGTTATAAATGCGTTTACTCTCTGCGTCAAGAGCTGCTTTTTTCTTCTGGTTTTCCGATTCGACAGCAAAATAATCTGTAAAAACTTTTACTGCGTTGAATTTTTTAGCTTTTTCACCGTTGCGAATTATAGTAACCGTTTTGATAAAGTCATCTTGCTGAATTGTATTGACTAAGTCCATTCCTTTTTCTACAACATGCCCAAAAATCGTGTGTTTGCCATCCAACCAAGGCGTTGCCAAATGGGTGATGAAAAACTGACTGCTATTAGTGGCAGGACCGTTATTGGCCATTGCTAAAACACCACCTTTGTCAAAACGTAAATCTGAAAATTCATCTTTGAATTTATACCCAGTATCTCCTGAACCTGTTCCCAACGGATCGCCGGTTTGAATCATAAAATCAGCGATTACACGGTGAAATTTCAATCCATCAAAAAAGGGTTTATTCTTTAAATTTTCATTGGTTACAAAGTCATTTTTTCCTTCGGCAAGAGCCACATAATTGGCTACAGTTATTGGTGCTTTTTCGAAATCTAATTGAACAATAATTTCGCCTTTGTTGGTGTCAATTTTAGCATACAATCCGTCTGGTAAATTGTTGTGATCTTCTTTACACGAATATAAACTCGCAATAGCTACTAAGGCAATTAAAATCTTTTTTTTCATTGTTGTAATTCTGTTTTAGTTTAAGCTGTCGGTAGCAAGTTTAGCACCAACTTTGATTTTTTTTGTTTTTTTTGTTGTTATTAGACTATCATTAGAACCAGTTGTTGGACTTGATAACATTAATTTGTATTTGCTCTCCGTTAAAAAATCGCGTAAAACAACTGTGCAAATGATAGGTTGATTGGTTCCAATTTTTTTGCTGTCGCCGCGATATCCGTAGGCCATATTTGAGGGGAAAAGGAAATTAACTTTTTCGTTTTTACGCATGAGTTTGATTCCATCGCGTAATCCCATCATGATATTTTGTTTGTCGACATAATAGGTTTGAGGAGCCAATTCGCTCTGGCTATAAATTACAGTTCCGGCTAAATCCTTTATTTCGTAATCAAATAAAGCAACATCTCCCTTTATTGGTGTGAGGGTATCAGTTGTATTTCGAGCCTCGTAACTGTACCAATAGCCTTTTTTGGATGCGAGATAAACAATGTTGGGATTGTTTTTGATTACGTTTTGAATTTGTAATTCTTCAGTAGCTACCAATTTTTTGTTCCTCAAAATTGATTTTTTCATAAAACTACCTGAAGAATGCGATATTGGTCTACGTGCATCTTGCGACTGCTTGCAGCTGCTTATGAGCAATAACATAATAATTACGAGGGCAATATGCTTGCTATTTTTCATAGAATTAGATGCTTAATTGGGTTAGTAAGGCTTCAAATTTTTGTTGCGTTTCTTGTAAGGATAGGTCTGATTTTCCACCAGCTGCATTGCGATGTCCGCCACCGTTAAAGTGATCACGAGCAAATTGGTTTACATCAAAATCACCTTGAGAACGAAACGATATTTTGATAATGTTTTCATCTTTATTTTCAATAAAAATTGCTGCGAAGTCAATGCCCTTGATGCTTAATCCGTAATTTACAATTCCTTCGGTATCACCTTTTATATAATTAAACTCGTCTAATTCTTGCTGGCTCAACGTTATGTAAGCTGTTTTATATTGCGGATGAATTATCATGTTTTGCAATGCTCTACCTAATAGTTGTAATCTTCCGTATGAACTGTTATCGAATAGTAAACTAGGAATAGCTGTATTGTCAACCCCTAAATCAATTAAGTCAGCAACAATTCGGTGTGTAGTTCCTGTTGTTTTCGGAAAACGAAATGAACCAGAATCGGTTAAAATACCTGTGTAGATGCAGGTTCCAATGGTCGTGTCAATATCTTCTTTTTTTCCTAAATAGGATATAAAATGATATAGCATTTCGCAAGTAGAGCCATAGGCTGTATCGCTATAAGTTACCGTTGCATAATCGTCAGGTTTTTGGTGGTGATCAATCATTACAAATGGAGCGGTGAGCGTTTGTAATACTTGTTCCATTTCGCCTGTGCGATGAAAAGCGTTAAAATCGAGTGTGAAAATTAAGTCTGCTTCTTGTAAAATAGCCGTACAATTGATTTTGTCTTTTTCGTAGATTTTGATAGTATCTGAACCCGGCATCCATGTTAAAAAATCAGGGAATTCGTTTGGTGAAATAACAGTGGGTTGGTGATTGTTTTTGAGTAGAAAGTGATACAATCCGAGGGTTGAACCCATAGCATCGCCGTCAGGGCCACGGTGCGGAATGATTGCAATTTTTTTTGGACTAGCCAATAGCGACTCTATCGCTTGTATATCTTGTGTATTCATAGTTTGCGAAATTACATTTTTTTGCGCTACTATTGAAATCATTTATACAATTAACAAAGTTTTTGAAAGTAAGTAATCAGCCTAAAATTTGAGTTTTAGCCATTGGTAAAGTTTCATTTTTGGTCCGCCCAAAATTTGCGATTTATAGATTCCAACGGAACCCGAAAACAGGTAAGCAACTGCGCAAGCCAGCGCAATATACATGCCACTTTCTATACCAAAAAGTTCAATGCCCATAACAGAGCAAGCAATAGGCGTGTGAGTTGCTCCTGAAAATACAGCAACAAAACCCATTCCTGCCAATAACGCAAGTGGTAAAGGCACAAACACAGATAAGGCGCTTCCTAAAGTAGCTCCGATAATAAATAAAGGAGTCACTTCGCCACCTTTAAAGCCAGCGCCTAGAGTAAAACTGGTAAATAGAATCTTTATGGCAAAATCTTGTATGGCATTTGCTTGTACAAATGCTCCCGTAAGCATTGGTATTCCTAAGCCAATGTACTTTGTAGTGTCAATTGCATAAACTACGCTTGCAATTACGATTCCTCCAATAAAAGGGCGTAATGGCGAATAAGTAACTAAACTGAATATAAGCGACCAAAATTGTGTACTTCTGGAGAATAGCATTGATGCAAATCCAAATAAAATACTGCATCCTACTACCCAAAAAATTACGCTCATGCTGATCTCGGGAACTTGTGGAATGTGATAGTGCGTATGTGAAACGGACCAAAGTAGTACGGTATAGTGCGCTACATAAGCAGTGATAAAACTCCAAATAATACTTTTTGGTTGTAAACCACTAAAATAAACAACTTCTAAAGCAAACAATGCACCTGCAAGCGGAGTACCAAAAACCGCCGCAAAACCTCCACTAATTCCCATAATCAAGATCGTTTTACGATCAATTGCCTCTAATTTAAAAACGTGTGTAAATTGATCAGCTATTGCTGCTCCCATTTGCACTGCGGTACCTTCTCGACCGGCTGAACCTCCAAATAGATGTGTTATCAAAGTTCCGATTAAAACTAATGGCACCATTTTTAAAGGAATCGTATTTTTGGGCTGATCGTATTCTTGTAAGATTAAATTATTTCCAGCAACTACACTTTGCCCGTAATAGTGGTAAGCTAAACCTATGAATAAGCCGCCTATTGGTAACAACCAAATAATTTCAGGTTGTAGTTCTCTAAGTTTTGTAACCCAATCTAAACTCACCAAGAAAAAAGCTGATGCGGATCCTGCTGCAATACCAATAAATAAGGCAAGCAAAAGCCATTGTGCTATTGCAATCAATTTTGGTGATAGTGGGGCAACATTCATACGGTTACAGACATTTTATTTACAAAAGTATTACTTTCTCAATAAAGACATGCCTCAAAAATAGGATATGATTTACTTTTAAGAGCCTTAACTCTTTTGTTTTTAAGTTTTGCGATTGTTTCTAATGGCATACTTTTTGGTGCCCACTAAAAAAAAATAGCCAAAGCAGTATCTTTTTGATTTTCTAAATAAGCAGAATCGAAAAATCTATTTTTTGGTGAGCAGGTACTAAAACTAGAAAAGTATTGTTATAAATGAAAGTTAAAGTATAGCAATTGGCCTTATTTTACACATTTCATTTTCTATTTTTAGGCCGGAAAAAATATTAAAAACGTTTAGTAACATATTATGAAAAGGATATTATTTTTACTCTTACTTTTAGGATGGTCTTACTCAGGACAGGCGCAGAGTGAGTTTAGTTCTAAATTTAAAGCCATTCCGCCAAAGAACAATACACCTAAAATAAAGAAAACAGCACCACCAAAAATTGATATCCCGCCTATCAGCTCGCCAAACACGCCAAAGGTGGTTAGCCCAAACCCGATTGTTACGGAGCCAAGCCTTCCAGAAAAGGAAATATCATTGATCCCTAAAAACGAATTTATTAATCCAGGAGATGTTGTACGAGATAAATTCAACAAAAAAGAACCGAATCCTGAAGGGGTTGTGTACCGACGAAATCAAGATTTAGGCAGTTTCCCCACAGGTTCAGTATCAGCCAAAGTAATGTATCGTGACGCGGCTTATGTTGATGGTGATTTAATTCGTGTGTATTTAAACGATAAGGTGATTCAGAATCAAGTGTATTTAGATTCAAACTACAAAGGTTTTGAAATCGTACTCGAAAAAGGTTTTAATAAAATTGATTTCGAAGCGATTAATCAAGGAAGTTCAGGTCCTAATACGGCCGAGTTCAAGGTCTATGATGACAAAGGAGCGCTAATATCAGCCAGTCAGTGGAATTTAGGTACCGGTTTTAAGGCGACTATCATTTTGGTAAAAGACTAAGTAGTCCTAGTATTAGATAAAAAAAAGACTCTTGATTTAGATTTCAAGAGTCTTTTTTTATGTCTTTTATTTTAGAAAGGATCAGCGGTCACTCTAAACTTCATTGCTGCATTTACAGTGATATCCTCCGTGATTGTTTCTTTAATCACTGCTCGAGTTCGTATTTTATAAGACGAGGCTTTTACATATTTATCTAGTTTTGCTGTGGTGCAAATTAAGTCTAATGTATTGGTCGTGCTGTTAATGTTATCTAGTTGTGCGAGTTCTATTTCGTCATTAGCATCTGTTGAAATATACAATACAATCGATTTTAAAAAGCTAAAATTTTTGCCAGATGGATTGGTAATGCTAACTCGCAATTGAGATAATTTGACATCCTTTACCAAATCAGCTCGAGTGTTGTTGTTTTCAAATGTGCTGCTAGAGTTGGTAGTTACTTCAGGTGTAACGATCGTTAAGGCTGAGCCAACCGGAAAGGCACTTTCGATTTTAAAACTAGTTTGATTTTCGATGTTAAAAGTTAATAAGTCGTCTATCACATTGCACGAAGTACAACATAAAAGTAGGGCTATTAGTCCTGTAAAAATGGAATTTTTCATTTAGATTTGTTTTTGTGTTTACTTAAATTGTCTTGGCATTTACGATATTTTTTGCAGTTGGGTTTAAAAATAATCGGCAAGACTATTTTTTTATCTCTCTTTCCAAAGAAATTGATTTTTTTTCAAAATTCAGTTTTTCAAATCAAAATATAAAAAGTATTTTTGCGCATGCAACACAACGTACTTATTTTAGATTTCGGATCGCAATACACACAGCTTATTGCGCGTAGAGTTCGCGAATTAAATATATTCTGCGAAATTTTCCCATTCAATAATTTTCCAACAGATTTATCTTCTTACAAAGCAGTAATTCTTGGTGGTAGTCCATTTTCAGTGAGAGCAGAAGATGCGCCTCACCCTGATTTATCTCAAATTAGAGGCAAGCTTCCTTTGTTAGCCGTTTGTTACGGAGCGCAATATTTGGCTCACTTTAATGGAGGCGAAGTAGCAGCATCGAACACTCGTGAATACGGTCGTGCCAACTTATCATTCATCAAACAAAATGAACTGTTTTTTGATGGCGTAGCTGAAAATAGCCAAGTTTGGATGAGTCATAGCGATAGTATCAAAGCGCTTCCAACCAATGGAGTGAAGCTAGCAAGTACTCATGATGTGGAATTTGCTGCTTATAAAATTGAAGGCGAGACTACCTATGCGATTCAATATCATCCTGAGGTTTTCCACTCGACGGATGGAGCAAAAATGCTCGAAAACTTTTTGGTAAAAATAGCCGAGGTTCCTCAAACCTTTACGCCAAATGCCTTCGTGCAGGATATGGTTGCCGAGTTAAAAGAAAAATTACAAGATGATAAAGTAGTATTAGGACTTTCAGGCGGAGTCGATTCAACTGTAGCTGCGGTACTTTTGAACCAAGCTATTGGTAAAAATTTATATTGCATTTTTGTAAACAACGGTTTGCTTCGTAAAAATGAGTTTCAGAATGTGTTAGACCAGTACAAAGGTATGGGCCTTAACGTTAAAGGCGTTGATGCGGGAGATCGTTTCTTGTCAGAATTGGCAGGTATCAGTGATCCTGAAACCAAAAGAAAAACAATCGGCCGCGTTTTTATTGAAGTTTTTGACGATGAATCAAAAATTATCGAAGACGTAAAATGGCTGGCTCAAGGAACTATTTATCCTGATGTTATTGAGTCAGTATCTGTTAAAGGTCCATCAGCAACCATAAAATCGCATCATAACGTAGGTGGCTTACCTGATTACATGAAATTAAAAATTGTTGAGCCATTGAGAATGCTTTTCAAAGATGAGGTTCGTAGAGTAGGAGCTTCCTTAGGTATCGATCCTGAATTGTTAGGCAGACATCCTTTTCCAGGTCCAGGTTTATCGATCAGAATTTTAGGAGATATTACACCAGAAAAAGTACAAATTCTACAAGATGTTGATGCTGTTTTTATTGATGGCTTAAAATCATGGGGATTATACGATAAAGTTTGGCAAGCAGGCGCCATTTTACTTCCTGTAAATAGTGTAGGAGTAATGGGTGACGAGCGTACTTATGAGAAAGTAATTGCGTTACGTGCTGTGGAATCAACAGACGGAATGACAGCTGACTGGGTACACTTACCGTATGAGTTTTTAATGAAAATATCAAATGATATTATTAATAAAGTGAAAGGGGTAAATAGAGTTGTTTATGATATTAGCTCTAAACCGCCAGCAACTATAGAATGGGAATAAGCAACCATCAAAACGCAGTTTTCCAGATTAATTTCACGCGGAATTAAAGTAAAATTGAGTTCTAATTGGTAAATACAACAAGTGACGGTATCAGATTTTTGGAATAAAATTTGATACCGTTGCTTCATTAATAGATTTGAATAATTTAGACAACAAATACAATGAAATATTTTTTTGCAATTTGCCTATCGGTTTTGATGTTTCACCAAAATGGTCAAGCACAAGCTAAATCAAGTACTCACAAGGTTGAAAAAGGAGAAACAATTAATCAAATTGCGCAGAAGTATCAAGTTACCCCTTTTGATATTTATCAGTTAAATCCTGATGCTCAAAGCGGCTTAAAACCCAATAGCGTTTTAATTATTCCAACAAAAGCAAGTAAGAAAGCAGTTGTTCCTGCTACTGCAAAAGCTAAAGTAACTTCGCATGAAGTGCAACCCAAAGAGACACTTTATGGGATTGAAAAAAAATACGGTATTACTGATGAGGCGCTGAAAGCCGCCAATCCATTTTTAGAATCAGAAGGGTTGCAAATTGGCCAGGTGCTAACTATTCCGGGTTCAGGAGAAATGAAAGCTGCTGCAAAACAAAAAGTAGAGCCAACTATTTTTCATACCGTACTTGCTAAAGAGACCAAGTATTCGATAGCAAAAAAATACGGACTTACCGTTGAAGAGTTAGAGAAAAAAAATCCTGAGATTGTTGCTAATTTGCCTGTTGAATATGAATTAACCATCAAAGGGAATACAAATAAAACGACAAAACCTACGGCAGTTGCAGAAGTTAAAAAAGAAGTTGCTGCTCCAGTACCGGCTGCCACTGTAGCTAAATTGAAATATGTGAGCTATGAGGTAAAACCAAAAGAAACGCTTTATAGTTTGTCAAAAATGGCAGGGATTTCACAAGAGGAGTTGTTGCAACAAAACCCAGCTTTGGCCAACGGAGTTGAGGTAGGGATGGAAATCAAAATTCCTGAAACAGCAGCAATATCAGCTTCTGCGGAAGCGAAAAAAGATTACGCAACAATCACCAAAAAAAGCAATGCTAAGAAAAAATTAGCTTTGCTGTTACCATTCAATATTTCTAAAATTGAAAACGACACGGTTAATTCAATCAGTTCTCGTATTAAAAAAGACAAGTTCCTGAACATGACTTTAGATTTTTATGCGGGTGCCATGATGGCTATTGACTCAGCAAAAGTTTTAGGCTTGAATATGGATATTAAAATTTTAGATTCGCAAGAAACCAAAAATAGTACTGCCGTTGCAGCTTTGATTAAATCGGAAGGTTTATCAAGTTTTGATGCTGTGATAGGACCATTTTATCAAAACAATGTCGAGAAAGCTGCCGAAATTTTAGCAGCTAATCAAGTTCCTGTAGTGTCGCCTTTATCTAAAGATTTGGGAGTTTCATATCCTAATTTAGTGCAATCTATTCCGGATCCTGTTGCGGTTAAAAATGCCGTTTTCGATTTTATGCGAAGTAAAGGCGGAAACATAATTGCTGTAGTGGATAAAAAGAAAGGTTCTGTGATTAAATATATTACTGATACACATCCTGATGTTCGATTCGCTCCTTTAACAGCGGCCGGAGGTATAACAGCAGAGAGTATCAAAGGCATGTTGAAAAAAGATAAAATCAATTATGTAATCATGGAAACGGCCAATACAGGAATGATCAAATCAACTGTTGCGAGCCTCATGAGCGCAATGGCAACGTATAAAGTGCAGCTAGTTATTTTAGAGCCAAATGAAACGCTAGATACGGACGAAATTAACTTCAATAATTTGGTGAAGTTAAAGTTGATGTATCCTTCGGTAACGCGTGAAAGTTATTCTGAACAAGCCGCCATTTTTGAAAAAGAGTTCAAGAAAAAAAATAAAAGTAATCCGAGCGTTTTTGCCATCCGAGGATTTGATGTGACATTTGATACTATGATGCGTTTGGCACAAGACAAAAGTTACTTAGAAACCGTTGGTAGTACCGCTACAGAACAAATGGATAACAAATTTGAATTTTATAAAAACAACGAGGGCGCTTTCATCAATAAAGGAATTTACATTTTGCAATACGAAAGCGATTTAACAATTAAAGAAGCCAAATAATGACATCTAAAGTAACCTATCTCGGAGATTTAAGAACATCATCGATTCATTTACAATCGGGAACAGAAATTATATCTGATGCACCATTAGATAACAATGGCAAAGGCGAGGCGTTCTCACCAACAGATACCGTAGCCAATGCGCTAGCCTCTTGTATGATGACCATCATGGGAATAAAAGCAAGAGATTTAGAAGTTGATCTTTCTGGGTCAATAGCTGAAGTAACTAAAATTATGAATGCCGAACCAAGACGAATAGGAGCAATTGAGATTGTTTTTGTACTCAAAGGAACGGATGACAGCAAGCAGAAAACAATATTAGAACGTGCGGCAATGACCTGTCCCGTTTTTTTGAGTTTGCATCCAGATATTGAAAAACGAATTACTTTTGATTGGATTTAAAAATAATTAAGAATGAAACAAAGAAGCAAGTACCGAAAGTTCTTGCTTCTTTTTTATAACACTATGGATCAAAATCAAAAACAGCTTATAAAACTGGCGCATACCAAAATGCCTTTCGGCAAATACGAAGGCTGGTTTCTCATTGATATTCCAGAGTATTATATTGTTTGGTATAGCAATAAAGGGTTTCCAAAAGGCGAATTGGGAGCACAATTACAATTGGTTTATGAATTGAAATTAAACGGCTTAGAAGATTTGATTCGCAATATTAAAAAGCAATATCCAAAGCCGTAACGGTACTTTTATACTTCAAAATCATTGGCAGAATACTCTTGTACGAACTCGTTTTTCAGACAATAAAAACTGAGAAACATATCTTCCAATAGTCCAATTAAATTTGTACTTTTGCCAAGTTTTTTACACAACTACAACACTAAACACAACACAAAACACAATACAATGAATCAAACGAAATATATTTTTGTTACTGGCGGTGTGACCTCTTCTTTAGGAAAGGGAATTATTGCTGCTTCATTAGCAAAATTATTACAAGCAAGAGGTTACCGCACTACTATTCAAAAATTCGATCCGTATATTAATGTCGATCCAGGAACGCTAAATCCTTACGAACACGGAGAATGTTACGTAACGGATGATGGTGCTGAAACCGACTTAGATTTGGGGCACTACGAACGTTTTTTAAATGTTCCAACCTCTCAAGCAAATAACGTAACTACAGGTAGAATTTATTTATCTGTTATTGAAAAAGAAAGACGTGGTGAGTTTTTAGGTAAAACGGTGCAAGTTGTACCTCACATCACAAACGAAATAAAAGATAGAATGCAGTTGCTAGGCAATTCGGGCGATTACGATATTGTAATTACTGAAATTGGAGGAACTGTAGGAGATATTGAGTCTCTTCCTTACATTGAATCCGTACGTCAATTGGTATGGGAGTTAGGAGAGCACAACGGAATTGTGATTCACCTAACGCTTGTGCCATATTTGGCTGCAGCTGGAGAATTAAAAACAAAACCAACACAACACTCTGTAAAAACCTTGATGGAAAGTGGTATCAAAGCCGATATCTTGGTATGCAGAACAGAACACGAAATTACGGAGGAGTTGCGCAACAAATTAGCACTGTTTTGTAATGTAAAAAGAGAAGCTGTGATTCAGTCGATTGATGCTTCTACTATCTACGAAGTACCTAATTTAATGTTGGAAGAAGGGCTTGACGTAGTGGCTTTGAAAAAATTAGATTTACCTAAAAAAGCAGCTCCAGATCTTAAAAATTGGAACATCTTTTTAAAGCGTTTAAAAAATCCAAAGCACACCGTAAATATCGGTTTGGTTGGTAAATACGTAGAAATGCAAGATTGCTATAAGTCGATTTTGGAGGCCTTCATACATGCAGGTGCTGCCAATGAGACAAAAGTTAATGTAATTTCTATTCACTCTGAGCATATCGATGCGAGTACCATCAAAGAAAAATTCGCCAATTTAGATGCTATTCTAGTAGCGCCAGGTTTTGGTGAGCGTGGTATCGAAGGAAAAATTGCTGCGGTACAATATGCACGTGAAAATAAGGTTCCGTTTTTCGGAATTTGTCTTGGGATGCAAATGGCAGTTATTGAGCACGCTCGTAACGTTTTGGGGTATTCCGATGCCAATTCAACCGAAATGAATGCACACACAGCTCATCCTGTGGTGAATTTGATGGAAGAACAAAAAACAGTGACAGATAAAGGCGGTACAATGCGTTTAGGCGCCTGGAAGTGCGACATTAAAAAGGATTCGTTAGCATACAAAATTTATGGAACAGATTCGATTTCTGAACGCCACCGTCACCGTTACGAATACAACAGTAGCTATGTAGAGCAATTGCATAATGCAGGATTATTGGCCACGGGTACAAATCCTGATACGGGATTGGTTGAGATCGTAGAGATTAAAGATCATCCGTTTTTCATTGGTGTACAATACCACCCAGAATACAAGAGTACAGTTGCTAATCCGCACCCAATTTTTGTAAATTTTGTTGCTGCTGCGGTGCAAGCAAAAAAGAAATAGTAGGTTGCTTTTGAAACAAATTTTGCAACTTGCTACTAACAGTGTAAACACTTTTAAATATTATAATGGAACAAAAGAAATTTGACCTTAATTCGATTATTGGTTTTGCCTTGATTTTTGGAATCTTGGCTTACATCACGTACACCAACCAACCCGATCCAAAGGTAGTTGCTGCTGAAAAAGCACAAAAGGAATTGTTGATTCAAAAAGCAAAAGCAAAAGAAATTGAAATAAAAGCAGTTGAAAAAGCAGCAATGGCTGTAGCAACAACAGGCGACTCAACTCAATTGGCACAATTACAAAAATCATTAGGAAGTTTTGCCTATTCTGCTACTTTACCGTCTGCAAAAGGAGGAGTTACAACCCTAGAAAATGAGGTTTTAAAACTTACCGTTGCAAATAAAGGAGGATACATTGTAGAAGCTACCTTGAAAGGTTTTGAAAAATACAAAAAAGGTTCAGGCGAGATTGTTCAATTGATTAAGGACAATAATGCAAGTTTGAATGTACAGTTGATGACTAATGACAATCGTACCCTCAATACAAAAGACCTTTATTTTGAGCCGAGTTTAACGAAAATTGGTGAGGATCAAATTTTATCCATGAAATTGAAAGCTGGCGCAAATGAATTTCTAGAGTACAAATACATTTTAAAACCAAAAGATTACATGATTGGTTTTGATATTCGTTCTCAAGGATTGAATAAAGTAATTAGTACTGCAAAACCTTTAGACTTAGAATGGAGTTTAAAAGCATTCAGAAATGAAAAAAGTATTTCTTACGAGAACAAATACACTGAAATTTATTTTGAACACAAAGATGGCAAAGTAGATTACGCAGGCCTAGGCGCTGAAGAAAAAGAAGAATTGGAACAACCAACTTTCATTGCTTTCAAGCAGCACTTTTTTAGTTCAATATTAGTTTCTAAAACGCCTTTTGAAAATGCAGTTGTAAGTTCAAAAAATTTAGTAATTAACGAGGAAGTTGATACTACTTTTACGAAATCATTCAACGCTAATTTACCTTTGGCTTTTACCAATGGTGAAATTGATTATAAGTTGAATTGGTACATGGGACCATCTGACTACAAGACTTTATCAAACTATGATTTAAATCTTGAAAAAATTATTACTCTTGGTTGGGGAATCATCGGTTGGATCAACAGATTTATTTTTGTACCTCTTTTTGGTTTCTTAGGATCATACATCGCATACGGAATTGCAATTATCATTTTTACAATCTTGATTAAATTAGCAATGTCGCCAATTACTTTTAAATCGTTCCTTTCACAGGCTAAAATGAAAGTATTGCGTCCTGAAATTGCTGAGTTGGGTGAAAAGTTTAAGAAAGATCCAATGAAAAAGCAGCAAGAAACGATGAAATTGTACAACAAAGCTGGTGTGAACCCAATGGCGGGATGTATTCCTGCTTTGATTCAAATGCCTTTCTTGATGGCTTCGTTTCAGTTTTTTCCATCTGCTTTTGAGTTAAGACAAAAAAGCTTTTTATGGGCTGACGATTTATCGTCGTTTGATGAAGTAGTAAAGTTACCATTTCACATTCCGTTGTACGGTGACCACATCAGTTTGTTTCCAATTTTTGCAGCTATCGCCATTTTCTTCTACATGAAAATGACAAGCGGTGATCAGCAAATGGCGGCACCACAGCAAGAAGGAATGCCAGATATGGCTAAAATGATGAAAATCATGATTTATGTTTCTCCAATCATGATGTTGTTATTCTTTAATAGTTATGGTGCAGGATTGAGTTTGTATAACTTTATTTCAAACTTGATTACTATTGGAATCATGATCGTAATAAAAAAGTATTTTATTGATGGAGATAAAATTCATGCTCAAATTCAAGAAAACAAGTTGAAAGAGCCAAAAAAGCAAGGTAAATTCCAGCGTAAATTGCAAGAAGTGATGGAACAAGCCGAAGCTCAAAAAGCTTTAGATAAAAAGAATAAACAATAAAGTTCAAATTTAAAAACCTCAATATTTTTATTGAGGTTTTTTTTATTTCTCATTCAAGAAAAAGTTTAGTTTAAAATTGCTTTTTTGTTTCTTTTGCTTTTTGTTTCAAAAATTGAATCAGGTCAAAATGGTAAAAGTTTTAATTTATAATGTTTAAAATTTCTAGTTTTGCAGTACTAAATTCGGAAAATTAGAGTTGTTATAGACAGCATAAATAGTAGTAAATATGATTAAGTTTAAAAGTAATATTTTTTTGTTTTTCATTGTTTTAATGACTTTTGGGATAGCCCATTCTCAAGCCGATTTTAATAAAATGGATCCACAAGGTAAAAAGCACGGATTATGGAAAGGCTTTTACGAGCAATCCAAACGGCCTCGTTACGAGGGGATTTTTGAGCATGGTAAAGAGGTGGGTGTTTTTTATTTTTATGATGACACCAAAGCAAAATCAATCATTGCTACCCGAGAGTTTAATACAAAAGACAATGGAGCGTACACTACATTTTTTGATCAAAATAAAAATAAAGTGAGCGAGGGCAATGTAGTGAACAAACTTTTTGAAGGGGTTTGGACTTACTACCACAAAGACTCAAAAAACATCATGACTACAGAATTTTACAAAAAAGGCAAGCTCGAAGGTATTCGGAAAGTTTTTTTTATCAGTGGAGCTTTGGCTGAAGAAATCACTTTTACAAATAATTTAAAAAATGGGCTGTACAAGAAATATACTGAGCGTGGAGTTGTTTTAGAAGAATCAAATTATAAAAATGACCAATACGAAGGAAAAGCCATCTTTAGGGATGTCTTCGGTAATATCGTTTCGCAAGGTATGTTTGTTCAAGGTAAAAAAGCGGGAATGTGGCAGTTTTTTGAGAAAGGCAAATTGGTTAAAGAAACCAATATGAGTGCGCTTTCTAAAATGATAAAAGTCAAAACAAATTAACGCCATTTTCAGCAATAGGAGTACTAAATGTTTTTGTACCTTTGCACCCTTGTAAAATTTTAATTTTTCCAAAATGAAACGTGTAGTTGTAGGTCTTTCTGGTGGTGTCGATTCAAGTGTTGCTGCGTATTTATTGCAAAAGCAGGGCTATGAGGTGATTGGGCTTTTTATGAAAAATTGGCACGACGACTCGGTTACCATTTCAAACGAATGTCCATGGCTTGAAGATAGCAATGACGCTTTGTTGGTTGCTGAAAAGCTTGGAATTCCTTTTCAAACGGTTGATTTGAGCGAACAATACCAAGAGAAAATCGTTGACTACATGTTTAATGAGTACGAAAAAGGAAGAACTCCAAATCCTGATGTGCTTTGTAATCGCGAAATCAAGTTTGATGTTTTTATGAAAATCGCATTAAGTCTTGGTGCAGATTATGTTGCAACGGGCCATTATTGTAGAAAGACAGAATTTGAACAAGACGGAAAGCTTATTTACCAATTAAAAGCTGGTGCCGACAATAACAAGGATCAGTCTTATTTTTTATGCCAATTATCGCAAGAGCAATTAGCGAAGTCGTTATTTCCTATCGGAGAATTGACCAAGCCAGAAGTGCGCGAAATTGCTGCAGAAATGGAATTGGTAACTGCAGAAAAGAAAGATTCACAAGGTTTATGCTTTATCGGAAAAGTACGTTTACCTGAATTTTTACAACAAAAATTACAACCTAAAGAAGGTTTGATTGTTCAAGTTGACAAAAATGATCCAATCTACCAAACCGAATTACCAGCGGATAGGACAACAGAACAAGAATTACAATATCATGCTGCCAAAAGAAACTACAATCCGCAAATGGGAAAAGTAGTAGGAAAACACCAAGGTGCTCATTACTTTACTAACGGACAAAGAAAAGGCTTGAACGTTGGCGGTACTACTGATCCTTTATTTGTAATTGCAACTGATGTTGATACAAATACTATTTACACTGGGCTAACAAGTCAGCATCCTGGTTTATTTAAAAAAGGTCTCCGAATTGCCACCGAAGAAATTCACTGGATCAGAGAAGATTTAGCGCTAAAAAATGGCGATACAATGGAGGTGATGGCTCGAATCAGATACCGTCAACCATTGCAAAAAGCTACACTTCATGAATTAGAAAGCGGTTTGTATCTATTATTTGAAGAACCTCAATCTGCCATCACCGAAGGTCAATTTGCTGCTTGGTACCATGACGATGAATTAATAGGCTCAGGAGTTATTTCCTAATGAAATTCTAGGAATTGCCTTTTTCATTTGATGCAAGAATAGTATCTTTATAAAAAATAAGAAAGATGAAAAAGCGCTACCTACTATTTTTTTTCCTAATCTCTCTGTCGTGTCTTGCGCAACAAGATGCATGGGTTTACTTTAAAGACAAGCCAAGTGCAGCAACTTTTCTTGAAACACCAACAAAGATGCTTTCCCCACGTTCATTGGAGAGGAGGTCAACTCAAAAAATAGCGTTGGATTTGCGCGATGTGCCTTTAGAAAATGCTTATAGATTGCAAGTTCGCAATATAATTGGAATCAGCATTCTCGCTCAGTCAAAGTGGTTGAATGCGTTACATGTTCGTGGTTCGCAAGCCAATATCAACGCACTTAAAAATTTAGCATTTGTTTCAAGTATTGATTTTGCAGATAAATCTTTAAATCAAAATTCCGGTGCCAAGAAACTAGCGACTTCTAAAAAAACACTGAAAACTGAAAAAACCAAAGTCGAGTATGCCTACGGATCTTCTTCTAACCAAATTAAAATGTTACAAGGTGATCTCATGCACCAACAAAACTTTACTGGTGCAGGAAAAATAATTGCTGTTATGGATTCAGGTTTTCCTGGAGTCAACACAGCATTACCTTTTAAACGTTTGCGCGATAATAATCAAATTTTAGGTGGATACAATTACGTGCAACGTAATCCTAACTTTTACTCAGGAGGCTCGCACGGTACATCAGTTTTATCTACTATGGGTGGTTATACTGAAAATGTGCTTGTTGGTACTGCTCCCGATGCTTCATATTATCTTTTTATTACCGAAAATGAATCTTCAGAAAATCCCGTCGAAGAATCGCTTTGGGTTGAAGCGGCCGAAAAAGCAGATAGTTTGGGAGTTGATGTAATCAATACTTCATTGGGATATTTTGATTTTGATAATCCAGCTTACAACCATACTTATAGCGAAATGAACGGAAGAACCGCATTCATGTCGCGCGCCGCTGATATTGCTTTTGATAAAGGGATGTTGGTTGTAACTTCGGCAGGAAATTCGGGTAATTTGTCTAGTCCAACTATCGCCGTTCCAGCTGATGCTATTTCTGTACTTGCAATTGGTGCGGTAAATTCATCAGAAGTTAGAACTTCATTTAGTTCAATCGGACCTTCTTTTGACGGTCGGATTAAACCAGAAGTGATGGCGCAAGGGCAAGCGGCAGTTGTTTCGGATGAATTTGGTAATTCGAGAACAGCCAATGGTACTTCCTTCTCCAGTCCGATTATGGCTGGTTTAGTAGCCTGCTTGTGGCAAGCGCTTCCGCAAAAAACAAACAAAGAAATTCGAGACATTATTATTCGATCTGCTGATAGATTTTTAATTCCCGATAATCAATACGGTTATGGCGTCCCTGATTTCGCAGCAGCTCTCACTACCAATTTGGGTCTAACGTTTCCAAGTCAGGAGAGTTTAGTGGTCTTCCCAAATCCTGCTGCGGACTTTGTTACTGTACAAATTCCCACAAGTGCTACATATGGGTCGTTTAGTGTTTATAATGTTTTGGGACAAAAAATGATTGAGCAGACTATTTCTCAATCGACCACAGATATAAATCTTCAAAGTATAACCAACGGTATTTATTTCTACAGATATCTTTCCGCCGACTATTCTGCATCAGGAAAATTAGTAAAACAATAATTTTTAATTTAAAAAATGAATAAGATTACCTCTCTTTTCAATATAAAATACCCAATCATTCAAGGTGGAATGATCTGGAACAGTGGATACAAATTAGCAAGTGCGGTTAGTAATGCTGGTGGTTTAGGATTAATTGGTGCGGGATCAATGTATCCGGAGGTTTTGCGTGAACATATTCAAAAATGCAAACTGGCAACTTCAAAACCTTTTGGCGTGAACATCCCAATGCTTTATCCTAATATTGATGAGATTATGAAAATCATCATTGACGAAAATGTAAAAATTGTATTTACATCGGCCGGTAATCCCAAAACATGGACTTCCTTTTTAAAGCAACATGGTATAACTGTTGTACACGTCGTGAGTAGTTCCGTTTTTGCCCTAAAGGCACAAGATGCGGGTGTAGATGCAGTAGTTGCTGAAGGTTTTGAAGCGGGCGGACATAATGGTCGCGAAGAAACGACAACATTGACCTTGATTCCGATGGTGAAAGAGAAAATTACGATTCCGCTCATTGCTGCCGGAGGTATCGCTACCGGTGCTGGAATGCTTGCCGCTATGACTTTGGGTGCTGATGGTGTTCAGGTAGGGAGTAGGTTTGTAGCATCAACAGAATCATCTGCGCACATTGATTTTAAAAACACTGTAGTTGAAACAAAGGAGGGTGGAACACAGTTAACTCTAAAAGAATTAGCGCCAGTGCGATTAATTAAAAATAAATTCTTTGATGATGTACAACGTTTGTATGAAACAGCACCAACAAAAGAAGAATTACAAACACTTCTGGGTAGAGCCCGCGCTAAAAGAGGAATGTTTGAAGGCGATTTAATTGAAGGAGAACTTGAAATTGGTCAAATTGCAGGCCTTATCCACGACATCAAACCAGCTGCAGCAATTATTGACGAAATGATTGCCGATTTTGAAAAAGCAAAACAACGTGTAGCTCAGCTAAATTTTTAAATGATGACTAAATTACAATTTATAGCTCTCGTGGGAATGTTTTGCGCAGGCATAACTACCGCCTCTGCGCAAACCTACAAATTTAAAACCTCTGGTTTTAGTGTACTCGAGAAAAATGATAAAGGGAAATGGGGCAAGTGGTCTGATTTAAATCTAACCAATTTACTAGTAACTTTAGACACTAACAAAAGCCGCATTGTAGTTTACTCGCAAATTATTCAACTATTTGAAATTATAGAGTACCATCCTGCGGAAGAAAATGAAACTGATTTAGTGTATGGCTTTACGTGTAAAAACAACGAAGGTGAAGATTGCACCTTATCCATAATTACCAGAAAAAAACAAGACAACCGCAAGCAATTGTATATTACTTACGATAACCGCGTCATTGTTTACAATATCTTTAATATGTAATGACGCAGTTAAAGCGATTACACAATTTCAATGTCCTTTATAAATTCATCGTATTCCTGAAAAAATAGTTCAAGGGCGTTCATTTTTTCAAAGTAAAATGAAAAAATAGCGTCCCAATTATTCCTGTTGCTCACGCCAACGCCAGTCAATTCAACCCAAATTCTGCTGATGGTTTTGCCGCTTTCTAAAGTGTAGTCGCGTTCATAGACCAAATTTTTTACAAACTCATCCTCTAAAATTGATTTCAAGGCTTCTAGTTTTTCAAAGTAAGCAATACGTTTTTCAGTACTTCTGGGTTCAATGTCAATTAAAACTTGGGCTTTTTTATTGTCAACGTAAAATTTAAAAGAGAAATCTTTGATTTTAGTATCGTACAAAACCCATTTTCTTGGATATTTTTCTGCAAATGCTACCCAAAATTCGCGCTTCAATCGTTGTGTTTCTTCTTTACTATACATATCAATTGTTTTTTGTTCCCTTTTATTTCTTGTGCAGTTCTAATTTGTGAACTACATTTAGGCTTATTTTTCAATCTACAAAAATAGAATTTGATTATGGATTTTCAATATTTATTACAATTTGTTCCACAATTAGCTCAAGCTGAATTGCCTGCGTTCGATGCGCATATCAAAATGGCTCCTGTTGAACGCATTCCATCTTTAACAGAGTGGTCTTCGCAACAAATAAATCCAAAACAGGCAGCGGTCATGATGCTTTTGTATCCAAAAGACGGAATTACTCATTTGGTTTTGATCCTCAGAAATTCATACAATGGAGTTCATTCTTCTCAAATTGCTTTTCCGGGAGGCAAATTTGAATTGGATGATCCTGATTTTGCTTTTACTGCCTTGCGCGAAACAGAAGAGGAAATAGGAGTAGTCATGGATTATATTGAAATCGTTAAACCTTTTACTAGTTTGTACATTCCGCCAAGTAATTTTTTAGTGCATCCATTTTTAGGGATTAGTAAACAAGAGTTGGTATTTGCACCGCAAGCCAGTGAAGTAGCAGGCATAATAGAATTACCATTACAAGTATTTTTAGACGATGCTATTGTTGTAACAACAAATCTGGACACTTCTTCGGTAAAAAACAGTACCGTTCCTGCTTTTAATGTTGAGGGACATATGGTCTGGGGAGCAACGGCTATGATGCTCAGTGAGTTAAAAGAGGTTTTAATTAAATATATCAAATAAAAGCACTTTAAATTGTAGTTAAAGGCAGTTGAAAATAGCAACAAAATATATTTTTGTAAGTTTGCTTTTCAAATCATTTAAATAAATACTAGTTATGGGATTGTTGAAAAGAAATCCTTTTGGTCATATACTCTTCCTCAAAAAATGGTTAATCCGTATTTTTGGCGCTGTCACGCACCGCCGTTACAGAGGCTTTAACGAATTGCAAATAGAAGGTTCTGAGATTATTCGCAACCTGCCAGACCAAAACGTACTTTTTATTTCCAATCATCAAACTTATTTTGCTGATGTCGTGGCTATGTTTCATGTTTTTAACGCAAGCTTAAGCGGGCGCGAAAACAATATTGTAAATGTCGGTTATCTGTGGCAGCCAAAAATGAACATATATTATGTAGCAGCAAAAGAAACCATGAGAGCAGGACTACTGCCTCGCATTATGGCATATGCAGGTGCAATATCGGTTGAGCGTACGTGGCGAGCAAAAGGAGTCGATGTTCAAGAGAAAAAAGATATCAATCCTGATGATACCGAAAATATCAAGATCGCTCTCAAAGACGGTTGGGTAATCACCTTTCCACAAGGTACTACCAAATCATTTAAGCCAGTTCGTAAAGGAACTGCGCACATCATAAAACAACACAGACCAATTGTGGTTCCTATAGTGATTGACGGTTTCCGCCGCTCTTTTGACAAAAAAGGGCTTCGCATGAAGAAGAAGGGCATTTTACAATCTTTCATTATTAAGGAGCCGTTAGAAATAGATTACGATAACGATACCATCGAAGAGATTGTAGAGAAAGTAGAGTACGCCATCGAACAACATCCTTCATTCCTTAAAGTTATTCCTGCCGAAATTATTCAAGAGCAAGAAGAACTTAATAAAACCCGCCGTTGGGATTATTAAATCAATAGCTAAATTTTTGGCGTTCCGCCTTACTTGCTCTTGCCTTTTGTTAGGGCAAGATCAAGAATGGCGTCGGGCTATTCGCTGCAAGTCCTCGCCACTCCCTCAAGACGGTCGTGTCTGTGGGCTTTGCGCTGCTATCCCTAACGCGAGCTTCACTTATTGATGACGAATTTTGCAATAGCTACCTATATATATAGTAAAGCTTTATTGAAGACTATATAGGAAGACCAATTACCAAATCACGGTCCAAATCCCTAAGTAAACACCCAAAACCACCCTAACGATCGTATTGATCAAAAAAACTTCCTAGTTAACCCCTTTGATTTTAAGTTACTTAAAAAATAGTTTTAAATTAAGTTTAAAAAAGGCTTGTAAAAGCGAATAAAGGTTGTAGTTTTGCACCCGCAATCACGGCAACGTTCTTATAAAAACTGGAAACAAACCAAGAAACATTTTTTAAAAAAAAAAATGTAAAAAGTTTGCCAGAGTTAAAATAGATGTTACCTTTGCACCCCGCAATAGAGCAGAGTTCTTACTACATATTGAGAGAAAAAGGAAAGAAACTTTCGAAAAACATTTTCGAAAAAAACTTTAAATTTTTCTTGCATAGTTAAAAAGAAATTTCTACTTTTGCACCCGCTTTTAGACACACGAAAAGCGAAAAAAAAACAAAGAAGAATACGTTCCTAGACATATTGAATTGACAGCCGTTCCGATGCAAATCGG
>NZ_JAKIHO010000040.1:0-768 GCF_021608205.1 Flavobacterium sp. K77
ACTACCTAAAGTCACTACGATAGGGTAAGCACCTACGTTAGAGAACTGCGTAGCAGAAGTTGCAAGGGTATAGTTAATCGTATCTCCATTTACAGCACTAGTCACCACAGCTGTAAGAGCAGGGTTAAGATCACCGTATACTTTTGTTTTATCATCAGCAGTAACCAAAACATCTACTTGTTTTGGAGTAACTGTTAAAGTTCCGTTTACAGCAGTAACATTATAATTAGGATTGTTTCCTAAAGTCACCACGATTGGATAAGCACCTACGTTAGAGAACTGCGTAGCAGAAGTTTCTAGGGTATAGTTAATCGTATCTCCATTTACAGCACCCGTTACCACCGCTGTTAGAGCAGGATTAAGATCACCGTAAACTTTCGTTTTGTCATCAGCAGTAACAACTACATCAATAGCTTTAGGCGTAACTGTTAAAGTTCCGTTTACAGCAGTAATGTTATAGTTAGGATTAGTACCTAAAGTCACCACGATTGGGTAAGCACCTACGTTAGAGAACTGCGTAGCAGAAGTTGCTAGTGTATAGTTAATCGTATCTCCATTTACAGCACCAGTCACCACGGCTGTTAGTTCAGGGTTAAGATCACCGTAAACTTTCGTTTTATCATCAGCAGTAACTACTACATTAATAGCTTTAGGCGTAACTGTTAAAGTTCCGTTTACAGCAGTAACATTATAGTTAGGATTACTACCTAAAGTCACTACGATTGGGTAAGCACCTACGTTAGAGAACTGCGTAGCAGAAGTTGCAAG
>NZ_JAKIHO010000041.1:0-744 GCF_021608205.1 Flavobacterium sp. K77
AACGTTCCCGCGCTACAAGCAGTTTGGGACTAAATTAAGCCCATTATTCGGATTTGCCAAATCTTCCAAATACAAAACCAATTTCAAATTAAGCCTAATACCCAAATTGCTTGTAGCGTGTGTTACTGGCTGTGTTTTTAGGTTTAATTATATTCTTTAACATCATCTATCAAAAAAGAATTTCCAGATTTTATTATTTTTATATCTCTTTTGTAGTCAGTTTTAAATTCAGTATCACTTAAAATAGTTTGGAAAATATAACTATCATCGCTTTCTGATAATAAATTGCATTTTGTGATTTCAATTTTCCCCCAATCCTGCCCTGATATTAGAAACCCAAATCCAATTCCCGAATATTTTGTATCATATTTATTTTTCCACTTATTTTCAAATTCTGTTTGGGTCATTGCTACGTCAGTGTCTAAATCAACATTTGTAGCTTCAGTTTTGTATTCCTCATAAGTTGTGGTAGTTATCCCTGTCATTTTCGGAAAGTCTTTTTTAAAATAAGTTTTGATAGTTTCAATTAGCCATTTTTTTGCACTTTCTGAATTTTCGCTTGCTTGATTGTTTTCTATTTTATTATTTTCAATTGTAGTTTTTTCAACAAGTTGATCTTGTTTTGTCGGCTTGTTTTGGCAAGAAATTGAAATTAAGACTATTAAAAATAACACTGCGATTTTCTTCATAATTTGTTTTTAATTTTAAGGCTGTTTTTTGTGCAACATAGCCAGTAACGTTCCG
>NZ_JAKIHO010000042.1:0-729 GCF_021608205.1 Flavobacterium sp. K77
TAACGTCCCCGCGCTACAAGTAGTTTGGGACTAAATTAAGCCCTATTTTCGGATTTGCCAAATCTTCCAAATACAAAACCAACTTTCAATTAAGCCAAATCCCCAAATTGCTTGTAGCGTGTGTTACCTGCTGGTTTTTTTTCGCAATATTCTTTGATAAATCCTTGCTTTATTTATAACTCCAGTCTTATTTCTCAAGGGATTATATAAACCTGAATTTTCAAGCATTACTACAATAATAATTTTTTCTTCTTCATTTAGTTGCTCAACAGTTTTTCCAAAGTAAAATTTCGAAGCATTTTTTACTCCAATATTTCCATTCCCAAAATCATAATGTATTAATTGAAATTTCAAACATTCGTTATTAGAAAATTCCTTTTCAACTTTTAATAAATATAATTTTTTTGTCAAAGAATATCCGTGTCTGTATGGACCAATAAATGTAGTTGCAGTTTCACAACTGCATCTTTTTTCTTTTACTGTTTTATGTATTTCATTGTAAATTTCTACAATTGATTTAAAATTCTCTTTTCGAGTTTCTTTTAACGAGTTTGTTAGATAAACAAATTCTTCATTTTTAAATATTGGGTTGAAATCGCTTAACAAAAAACTATAGATTGCGAAAAGCACAATAATAATTGATATAATGATTTTCGGAGCTTTTTTCAATTTCTTTAATTTAAGTTGTTGTTTTTAGCGGTCTTTTTTGGTAAACTAGCAGGTAACGTT
>NZ_JAKIHO010000043.1:0-702 GCF_021608205.1 Flavobacterium sp. K77
AACGTTAGTGGCAAGCTTATCAGACCGAACAAATAGAAAGAAAAATGAATGCAGAATTTATATACAGACCAATCTCAGGAAAGTATCCAGAAAAACATTTTGGGAATATAACACCAAATAGTTTGTGGATTAAGTTTGTAGATAAAGACGAGCAAGTTTGGGTTGGCTCATTTGAACAAAGTTGGGTTGAACAAGGAACGTTTATTTTAAATTTAATAAAGAAAAGAAAAGCCTTCATTGTTGTAGGTGGACAAACTTTTCTGATTGACATTAATAAACGAGAACAACTCAATAAAACTGAAATTTCAGACACCAAAACAGCAATAATAGACGAACAAGAAGAAAATATATATTATTCAAGTGGATTCGACTTACGCTATATGGATATTAATGGAAATGACTTTGTACTTTTCGATAAATACTACTTTGATGACATAAAGCTAATTGAAATTAAAAACAAAAAATTGTATGCGACATATTGGAACTACCAAACTAGCAACAAACCTTTTCATTTTGAAATTGACTTAATAACAAAAGAATTAAAAGACTCATTTTACAATTCAGAAAACCTAACATATTCTTATGAAAATCCAAATCCGACATTCTTTACTAAATTGAAGAAATGGATAACGAAATGAAAAGAAAGCCAGCCACTAACAGGCGTTTGGCAAGATTGCGAATTTTGTAGTAAATTCACGTTTA
>NZ_JAKIHO010000044.1:0-652 GCF_021608205.1 Flavobacterium sp. K77
ACCTAAAGCTATTGATGTTGTAGTTACTGCTGATGATAAAACAAAAGTGTACGGTGATCTTAATCCTGCTTTAACAGCTGTGGTGACTGGTGCTGTAAACGGAGATACGATTAACTACACTCTTGCAACTTCTGCTACGCAGTTCTCTAACGTAGGTGCTTACCCAATCGTGGTAACTTTAGGAAACAATCCTAACTATGACGTTACTGCTGTAAACGGAACTTTGACAGTTACGCCTAAAGCTATTGATATTTTGGTTTCTGCTGATGATAAAACAAAAGTATACGGTGATCTTAACCCTGCTCTAACAGCCGTGGTGACTGGTGCTGTAAACGGAGATACGATTAACTACACTCTTGCAACTTCTGCTACGCAGTTCTCTAACGTAGGTGCTTACCCAATCGTAGTTACTTTAGGTACTAATCCTAACTATGACGTTACTGCTGTAAACGGAACTTTGACAGTTACGCCTAAAGCTATTGATGTAGTCGTTACTGCTGATGATAAAACGAAAGTTTACGGTGATCTTAATCCTGCTTTAACAGCTGTGGTGACTGGTGCTGTAAACGGAGATACGATTAACTACACTCTTGCAACTTCTGCTACGCAGTTCTCTAACGTAGGTGCTTACCCAATCGTAGTGACTTTAGGT
>NZ_JAKIHO010000045.1:0-602 GCF_021608205.1 Flavobacterium sp. K77
AAATTAAAAAATTTGGCTATTTTAGCTAGAATTAGTAAAGCGGTCAAAAGAAGGCACTTCGCATAGCCGCAAACGTTAGTAGTCAGCGGCAGAAATTACGCAGGTCATATCAATTAAACTTCACATTTGTCTTCCGCAAGACGTAATTAATTGTTGCTATCAAAAATTATTTAAACCAAAACTTATTAATTATTTATAGTAGAACTTGGAATCAGAACTTTGAAATGAAACTTTTAAAAAAAAACTTTGAAACGGAATTTTGAAGCGGAACTTTGAAGAAAAACTTTGAAGCGGAACTTTGAAGAAAAAATTTGAAGAAAAACTTTGAAACGGAACTTTGAAACAGAACTTTGAAACAAAACTTTGAAACAAAACTGTGAATCAGAACTTCGAAATGAAACTTAAAGACGTAAATGGAAACTGATTATGGAAATCTAAATTAGCTTAGCGGAATTTCTAAAACCGCCGAACTACTAACAGCCGTTTGGCGCTATTGCGGTTTCGGTGATTTTTTGGAAGCTTAAGTCTTGAATTAAAATTTTGTCTATATTTGTGAGAGTTTGGTGCTGAAATTCCGCAACAGCGCCAAGCGGCAAAACGTT
>NZ_JAKIHO010000046.1:0-594 GCF_021608205.1 Flavobacterium sp. K77
GGGACGTTATATGCCACTTATCTGCGACAGAAAAGATAAATTCGTAGAACATCGCTTCTACTCTACTTTTCGACTTAAAAACGCAACGGAATAATTTTGAAAAGCAGAAACTGAAAAGCAGCAACTGAAAAGCAGAAACTGAAAAGCAGAAACTGAAAAGCAGAAACTGAAAAGCAGAAACCGAAAAGCAGAAACCGAAAAGCAGAAACCGAAAAGCAGAAACCGAAAAGTGGAATCTGAAAAGTGGAATCTGAAAAGTGGAATCTGAAAAGTGGAATCTGAAAAGTGGAATCTGAAAAGTGGAATCTGAAAAGTGGAATCTGAAAAGTGGAATCTGAAAAGTGGAATCTGAAAAATGAAACTTGAAATCAGAAACCGAAAAGTGGAATCTGAAAAGTGGAATCTGAAAAGTGGAATCTGAAAAGTGGAATCTGAAAATTGGTCAAGAAGAAAGTTTAAGCGGCATATAACAGCCGTCTCAAGCCACTGCGAATTTTCTTCTAAATTGACGCTTTCGTTTCGCAAGTTTTTTTATCTTAGCCGAAAGCAAACGGTCCCGAAGTTCGCAACGGCATGAGGCGGCGGGACGTTATA
>NZ_JAKIHO010000047.1:0-584 GCF_021608205.1 Flavobacterium sp. K77
ACCACTGCAACGACTACTTCAAATGTAGGAACTTATCCAATCGTGGTGACTTTAGGAAGCAATCCTAATTATACTGTTACTAAAACAGATGCAAATCTTACTGTTACCCCTAAGACCGCAACTGTAGTAGCTGCTGATAAAACTAAAGTATACGGTGACGTTAATCCAGCTTTGACTGCAACTGTTACTGGTCCTATTAATGGAGATACTATTAACTATACCCTAGCTACCACTGCAACGACTACTTCAAATGTTGGAACTTATCCAATCGTTGCGACTTTAGGAAGCAATCCTAATTATACTGTTACTAAAACAGATGCAAATCTTACTGTTACCCCTAAGACCGCAACTGTAGTAGCTGCAGATAAAACTAAAGTATACGGTGACACTAATCCAGCTTTGACTGCAACTGTTACTGGTACTATCAATGGAGATACTATTAATTATACCCTAGCTACCACTGCAACGACTACATCAGATGTTGGAACTTATCCAATCGTTGCAACTTTAGGAAGCAATCCTAATTATACTGTTACCAAAACAGATGCAAATCTTACTGTTACCCCTAAAACTGCAACTGTAGC
>NZ_JAKIHO010000048.1:0-565 GCF_021608205.1 Flavobacterium sp. K77
CGAAATTCAAAAAATTGAAAAAGATAAAGAAGGGTATAAAATAAAAGATCTTTCAGAAAAAACGTGGTTTGCAAATATCCTTCATTTTTTTAATATCCTTTGGTATGGCTTGCTTTGCTTGGTTTTATATAGAACTTTGTTGCTACTATTTTCGATAAAAAACGAGGAAAATGTTTTCAAAAAAAATTTTATTGCGCTAGGTACAACATTGCTTTTCGCGGTGCATCCTTTACATACTGAGGCTGTTGCCAATGTGAAAGGCTTAGATGAAATTTTGGCTTTATTAGGAGCGTTAGCAAGTTTGTATTGTGTGCTAAAATTAGTAGAAATAAAAAATGAAAGTAATGAGGGCACATCGAAACTAAAATGGCAACTGGGCGCGGTCGCATCTTTTTTCGCAGCCTTAATGGCCAAAGAATCTGCAGTTACTTTCATCGCTGTAATTCCAATGGCGCTGTGGTTTTTTTCAGAATTATCACTTAAAACCATTATTAAACTTACAGCTCCTTTGTTGCTCCCTTTGGTTCTCTTTTTAGGTATTCGCAATGCCGTATTACATCAGCCA
>NZ_JAKIHO010000049.1:0-565 GCF_021608205.1 Flavobacterium sp. K77
TGAAAATCAAAAAATTGAAAAAGATAAAGAAGGGTATAAAATAAAAGATCTTTCAGAAAAAACGTGGTTTGCAAATATCCTTCATTTTTTTAATATCCTTTGGTATGGTTTGCTTTGCTTGGTTTTATATAGAACTTTGTTGCTTCTATTTTCGATAAAAAACAAAGAAAATATTTTCAAACAAAATTTTATTGCGTTAGGTACAACATTGCTTTTCACGGTGCATCCTTTACATACTGAGGCTGTTGCCAATGTGAAAGGCTTAGATGAAATTTTGGCGTTATTAGGAGCGTTAGCAAGTTTGTATTGTGTGCTAAAATTAGTAGAAATAAAAAATGAAAGTAATGCGGGCACATCGAAATTAAAATGGCAACTGGGCGCGGTGGCATCGTTTTTCGCAGCCTTAATGGCCAAAGAATCTGCAGTTACTTTCATCGCTGTAATTCCAATGGCGCTGTGGTTTTTTTCAGAAGTGTCGCTTAAAACCATTATTAAACTAACAGTCCCTTTGTTGCTTCCTTTGGTTCTCTTTTTAGGTATTCGTAATGCCGTATTACATCAGCCT
>NZ_JAKIHO010000005.1:0-284801 GCF_021608205.1 Flavobacterium sp. K77
GCAATCTTTTTTTAAAAATTGTTTTCTCGTTTGTTTCCAGTTTTTATTAGAACGTTGCCGTGATTGCGGGTGCAAAACTACAACCTTTATTCGCTTTTACAAGCCTTTTTCAAACTTAATTGCAAACTATTTTTTAATTGTCTTAAAATCAATAAGGTTAGATATGAAGTTTTTTTATTCGCTATGATGGTTGGGGTGGTTTTGCGTAGGTGACACGGTTCTCGATACATTTTTTGCTGCGTTTTACTGCGCAAAAAACACTCGAACTGACGTTTAAAAAATTACAGTCTACAAGTTTTACTCTATATGATGTGTAGCTGTTACAAAATTCGTCTTTAATAAGGATAGCGCGCGTTAGGGATAGCAGCGTAAAGCCCACAGACACGACCGTCTTGAGGGAGTGGCGAGGACTTGCAGCGAATAGCCCGACGCCTTGCTTGATCTTGCCTAAACAAAAGGCAAGAACATGAAGGCGGAACGCACAAAGTATTAATCGTAACGAATGGCTTTGACAGGTGAAATTTTTGTAATGATGTACGAGGGAATTACTAAAACAAGTAAACACACCACTACGGTTAAAATATTTATTAAGAGAATAGCAGGAATACTAATTGATACTGGCGCTTGATTGACATAGTAATTTTCTGGATTTAACTTTACAATTCCGAATTGGTCCTGCAGCAACAACAACGAAATAGCTATTCCGTTGCCCCAAAGAAGACCTCGACCGATAAGATGACCTGCATTATAAAGAAATATTTTACGCACTGACCAATTATTGGCGCCTAATGCTTTGAGAATACCTATCATTTCTGTTCGCTCGAGAATAAGCACCAACAATGCTACGACCATGTTGATGGTTGCCACAAGGATCATTACTATTAATATGACAATGATGTTGATATCGAATAATTGTAGCCATTCGAAGATATAACTGTATTTTTCGATTATCGTTTTGCTATCTAATGTCGATGCGGTTTCGGCATAAACCTGCTCGCCTACTGCTTGAATGGCCGTAAAGTCCCGAACAAAAACTTCGAAAGCACCGACTTGGTAAGGGCTCCACTTGTTCATTCGCTGCACGTGACGGATATCACCTAAAATGTAAGACGCATCAAATTCTTGAAAACCGGAATTAAAAATACCTACAATTTTAAAATTTCTTAAGTTGTACCCCTTCTCCTTCATGAAAAAGGTATTAAAACTATCTCCCAATTTTAAACTGAGGCGATTTGCAATAAACTGCGAAATCACCACTTCTTCATTCAGGTTGGTTACAGTGTTTGGAATTCGACCTTCTACAAGATACTCCTGAATATTGTTCCACTTATAGTCGTTGCCTACTCCTTTAAAAACAATTCCTTCAAAAGCCGTTGGAGTTCTGATAATTCCTGCTTTACTAGCCACAGCTTGGATATGATTGACGCCAGGAACAGACGAAAACTTGGGATAAAAAGTTTGTTTTTTAGAAATAGGAGCTAATGTTACATCAGACTGATTGCTATCATAATTCGTAATTTCAATATGACCATTGAAAGCAGCAACTTTTTCTCGGATTTTTTGTTGCAACCCAACACCTGTTGCTACAGAGACAATCATCATAATTATACCAATTGCAATGGCAGCCACCGCAATTTTAATAATGGGAGACGAAATAGTGCTTTTATGCTCCTTGGCTTTAATTAGCTTTTTGGCAATAAAATATTCTAAATTCAAAATCTTATTTTTTAATCGATGGTTATTGAATGGATACATTAGCAACTTGATCATCTGACAAAGTTTTACCAAAAGTAACTTACAGAGGCAACTTTTTCTTCATCGCCTCTACAATATTAAATGCTGCGGGACAAATTGCAACGTTACTTAAAGTAAGATCTGTAATTTGCTGAAACTTTTTACGATCAGTATGTGGAAACTCTCTACATGCTTTTGGTCGAACATCATAAATAAAGCAAGCATTTTCATTATCTAAAAAAGTACAAGGAACCGATTGTAAAACATAATCTTGATCTTCATCAATACGTAAATACTGTTGTATAAATTGCTGTGGTTTTTGTTTAAGATGTTTTGAAATCCTTTCAATATCAGCTAAAGTAAACAAAGGACCTGTTGTTTTACAACAATTAGCACATTGCAAACAATCCGTTTTTTTGAATTCAGCATCATGCAAATCCTGCATTACATAATCGAGATTCTTAGGTGTCTTCTTTTTCAGCTTATCAAAATACTTTTTATTTTCGATATGCTTATCTTTGGCCTCTTTAGGAAGGTTATTTAAAATCTGTTTCAAGTGTCCTTTTTAAAGTTTGAGATACAAAAGTAAACAACTTCTAGAGTAATAACGATTACAACGTACACCAATTTACATGAAAGATCTTTTTGGAAAAGCAATGCTCGATTACCAAACCAACAATTCACCTGAAAATATACTAACCGAAACCACAATATCAGAAGAGGACGAAATGTCGGTAGCTTATTTATTTCGTTCTTTCCAGGAAATGCCATTACTGGAGCAAGTTGCTTTACAAATGTCGACAGGTAAGGTTTTGGATGTAGGATGTGGAGCAGGAAGTCACAGCTTGTATTTACAAAACGAAAAAAAACTGAATATTCACGCGATTGACATCTCTGCAAATGCGATTAAAACCTGTTTACTACGTGGTGTTCAAAACGCAACGGTTCAAAATATTCTAGACACAAGCTCGGACGGAAATCAATACGATACCATCTTACTACTAATGAATGGAACCGGAATATTTGGAACTTTAGCTGAGACACCAAAGTATTTACAACGTCTTAAAAGTTTACTTTCGCCACAAGGCCAAATATTAATTGACTCATCAGACCTGATTTATATGTTCGACAACGATGAAGATGGTGGAAAATGGATTCCTTCTGATGGATATTATGGAGAGCTAAAATTTAGTATAAAGTACAAAAACGAAAAAGAAGAAGATTTTTGTTGGTTATATCTTGATTACAATACGCTACAAAATGCAGCATATGATGTAGGTTTGCAATGCGAACTTATTAAAGAAGGAGAGCATTATGATTACTTAGCTCGACTGTCACTTTAAAAAATAAACCAAAAAAAACCTCGATCATCATTAATGTCGAGGTTTTGTATTTAAGGAATATTCAAATATTTGTGAGTTTGCAACGAAACGCGCCATTTGGGATTATTCATGACATAGTCAACTATTAGTGGTGTCATCTCTTCTTTTTTACTCCACTCCGGTTGCAAAAACAAAATAGCATTATCATTAACGAGTTCTGCTTGCTCTTCGGCAAAAATAAAGTCATGTTTATTATGAATAATTACCTTCAACTCGTGAGCATTATCGTAAACGGTTGTTGTAGGCAGTTTATTTTTCTTTGGAGAAAGACAAATCCAATCCCATTGACCAGATAACGGATAAGCACCCGAAGTCTCGATATGTACTTTACGGTTATTGCTTTTTAACTTAGTAGTTAAAATTTCCATATCCCACATTAAAGGTTCACCACCAGTAACCACAACAGTTTCTGAATATTGACTTGCATTATGCACAATGGTATCAACAGCTGTTGGCGGATGCAATTCGGCATTCCAACTCTCTTTCACATCGCACCAGTGGCAACCCACGTCACAACCTCCAATTCTTATAAAATAAGCTGCCGTTCCAGTATGGTACCCTTCACCTTGAATGGTATAAAACTCCTCCATCAACGGAAGCATCGCACCTTTATTAACCTCTAACTGAATTTCTTTTGATAACATTATTGTAAATTAAAATGCAAAGATACACATTTTGAAAGTAGAAGATTGTAGAAACACCACAAACACAATAATAGAAAGAGGAAAAGATATAATAATCAATGATTTTGTAATTTATAAAAATAAAAAAACCGGTAACTAAAAGCTACCGGCTCATTTCTTATGAAAGATTTAATTACTTTAAGATCTTGATTGATTCCGCAGCATAATTGTTTGCAGGATCTAATGCTAAAGTTTTATTGAAAAACTCAATTGCTTTTGCTTTATCAGAATTGGCAAAACTTGCAGCCATATTGTTGTAAGCTTCAATAAACTTAGCTTTTACAGCAGGTTTAGCAACTTCTGCTTCACCTAAAGCAGAAATTTTTGAAACATACTCTTGATAATTCTGAACCATCACATCGTCTTTTTCTAATAATCTATTAGCACGCGCTCTGTAAAGGTAAGCTTCGTTGTATGTTGGACTTGCAACAAGAATTCTCTCAAACGCAGCATCAGCTTTAGCCATACCCTCTTTATCTACTTTACCGTCTTTAGCTTTATTAGCATTAGCATAGTAATGTGATAAACCAAAATACACATTATCATCAAGGAAGCTAGTTGACTCTTTGGTATTTGCACCAAATTCGAAAATAGCAGCAGCTTCATTATAAAGTTTTTGAGTAAACAATTTTTTACCAACTTCGCTTAAAGCTTGAACGGCCAATGGCTCCATATCAATTGCTCTCTTAATATCAGCAACACCAGCAGTAAATGCAGCATTGTCAATTGAAGCACCATCAGCGGCAGTCCCTTTCTTAATTCTACTTAAACCTAAATTCAAATAATCTAAGGCGATTACTTTGTTGCCAGGAGTATTAATGAAATTTTCAAGAGATTTAATAGCTACATCAGTATTACCATTTTTATAGGCTGCATAACCTAAGTAACGATAAATTCTAGGATTTACTTTATCTAACTCAATCATTTTATTTGCCTCAACCTCCAATGCAGCATAATCTTCTATCAAGATTAAAAAGTCAGCACGACGCATTCTAGACTGAATAGAATAATCTGTAAATGACATGTATTTGTCATAATTCTCTAAAGCAATCTTGTAATTTGCAGCAGCTGTTGAAGGTTTATTACGTGCAATTTTGTAATATGTTTCAGCCAATTCTCTGTAAACAGGTCCGTAACTTGGATTAATAGCAATAACTTCATTGTACGCTTTCAAAGCCTCATCATAAGACTTAGCACCTTTTAATAATACACCTAGTTGCATTTTGGCTTTCAATAAAGAACTGTCTAATTGAAAAGCACTTCTATAGGCAACATACGCCTCGTTTTGTTTACCATCTCCATAATATGCATCACCTAAAGCCAATTGCAATTGTGCATCTTGATTGTTCTTGATGGCAGGATTTGTCAAGGTTGCAATTGCAGCTTTATAATCTGGCTTCTCAGCATTCATATACGCTCTTGCAACATATACAAATTCTTGCACATCCTTTTTCTTCATATCTTTTAACGCCAAGGCGAATTTTGCTTGAGCAGCAGCAATATCCTTTTTGTCTAAATCCATCTGACCTAAACCGATATTGTTTAATCTACCGTCTTCAGATGCAACAAGACCTTTATCAAAAGTAATCTTAGCAGAATCTTGAATGCTTTGTGTTAGATAAATATTACCTAACGTGAAATAAGCATTACCATTTGAAGGTTTAGATTTTATGATCGATTTTAATATAGACTTCGCACTTTCGTATTGCTCAGCATCTATTGCTTTTTTGGCTTGTGCTATATCCTGGGCTTGTGCCGATAAAGCTGTAGCTAAAAAGGCAACGCTGAATGTTGTTAATTTGTTCATTTTAATAATAGTTAATTTATTTATCATCCTTTTGATTATTTGTGATTGTAAACTTTCTAGTAGGTATCCTAATAGGCAACAATCCCGATTTTAATACAATTCGTTGTCCAATATCTCCTCCTACAAACGAGGCAAAGCCCATTCCTAAACCAGAGTATCCTTGACAATTGATTATATACAAATCGCGTGCCAAAGGATATTTCTTTTCGGCTATATCATTTTGCGAAGGCAAATAATAACCATTCCCTTTAAGACCTTTAACACGTAAGGTAACTAAATTATCAATAAACTGTTTCATAGCAGGTTTAGGCTGTGACAACCAATTAACACCAACCACACCTATTAAACCATCATTGTCAGAAACGTGTTTAATTACTTCATCATTAGTCTTGAAAGAAAAAATTCCTTTTTGTGGAATATCTTTCAACCCCGCCAACTCTCGCAAATACCGAACAGTACTGGAGTTAAGATTGTCAAAAACCAAACCTTTAATACCGGGAACCTCTTGACCTTTCATAAAAGATATTACATCTTGCAAAGCAACTAGCGTATCTTTACTATTTCTATTTACGACAAATGCAATAGCATCAGTAGCGAAAGGAGTAACCTTAGGACTAATTTTTCTTTGCTTGAAAATTTTTAGTTCATCGGCTGTTAAATCTCTTGCTAAAATTGCAATACCGCCCTTTGCGTTTACTAAAGAAACAACAGTTTCTGCTTCTGACTGTGATTGTAGTTTTATCTTAGCTTGGTATTCACTTTCAAAAACAGCAACCTGATCTTCAACAATTGGTGTAATAGTTTCGTCAACAAACACTGTTGCCTGACCTTTCAAAATTGTTTCAGGCGAATCAGCACTTTTGTTTTGATTGCATGAAAATAGCACTAAAAACAAAGAAACACAAAGAACAGCGAATAGTTTAACAAAATTTTTCATCTCTTAAGTATTGTTATCATTAATAATCCTGAAGAATCGGAAGGAAGCATAAGCAATTAAAATCGCACCAAAGGCGACTCTTGCGATCGGCGGCATGTCTAGCGGAAAGTTCTTCATGAATATTATAAAACTGCCTAAAACGACATACAATACCAAAAACAAAATTCCTAAAACAAGAAGAAATCGCTCTCTAAGCGATTTCTTCTTAATGTTATTATATATGTTATTCAACATTATTCTTGTGCTTGAATCACAATTGGAATAGAATAAAGAACACGAACTGGTTTACCATTTTGAATACCAGGAGACCATTTTGGAGATTTTTTCAAAACTCTAATAGCTTCTTTACCAGTACCATAACCTACGTCTCTAGCTACTTTAACATCCGTTAAAGATCCATCTTTCTCAACTACGAAAGTAACATACACTTTACCACTTGGAGCATCTTCAGGAGTTGTATAATTATCACCAATAAATTTGTAAAACTTATTGATTCCACCAGGAAAATCTGGTTTTACCTCGATACCTGCCGTGTTATAAATTGTATTATCAGGGGCTTCTTCAACTACTGCCGCAGTCCCTGTACCAACTGGTTCTACAGTTAAAACTGCATCCGGATCTCCTTTAATAGTTTCAGCACCTAACTTTTTGTCCTTCAACTCTACCATTTTAGGTGGTTCTTCAGTCACCTCTTCTGCTTTTGCAACAACAGGTTTCACGAATTTCACTTGATCCACCTTAGGAGGAGGCGGTGGAGGTGGCGGAATATTTTTCTTAATCTCTTCTTTTTTAGGAGGCAATTTAATACTAACAATTTTAGTATCCAAAGCAGCCTCATCATCAGAAGAATCAGGAAGTAAACCTAGTATTAAAGGCATACTGATTGCAATAGCAAACACAATTGCACCAAAGATAAGAGCTTTTGTTGTTGTCTTGTTATTTGACTTTCTAAGCTCGTAAGCGCCATACGCTTTATTTCGACCTTCGAATACAATGTCAAGCCATTGGTTTGTGAATATATCTAATTTCATCTTTCTTGATTTTTTGGTTATAAAAAAGTAAGTCGCTTACTTCTCTCCTATCAATTTTAATTCTTCTGGTGTAAAATCGTTAACGATTGCATTTGTTGGTACACCAACGATAGCCATTTCATCAAGGATATCTACAAGATTACGGTAATTTGACTTTTTACCAGGTTTAATAATAACGATCAAACCTTTGTCTTTATTGCCTGTATATTCAACTACAGAAGATTTTCTTTTTAATAGTTCAGCACGAATACCCTCTTTACCGTAAGCTATATCTTTAGGACCTGCAATCGGAGTAGCAAGCAAACCCATGTAATATACCATCTTATCATTGTCTCCTAACAAAACAGTTAACGTACGATTTTCATCAACTTTTAAATCTTTTTTTGTAGGATCATCATTTTTATCTGGCAAACCCAAAGGCATAGATTGAGGTTTAGATAAGGTAGTTGTAAGCATGAAGAAAGTAATTAATAAAAAAGCAAGATCCACCATAGCGGTTAAATCTACTTTTGAGTTAGACTTTTTACTTCTTACTTTACCACCTTTTTTGCCACCACCGTCGCCGGTATTTAATTCAGCCATTTTAGTGTATTTTTAAAATTATTTTGTAGTTGCTCTTAAACCAGTAACCAAATTAAAGCTATTGATTTTTTGCTCTTGTAATATATCCATCACCTTTTTAATTGCTGGATACTCTTCTTTTGAGTCACCTTTGATTGCGACTTGAAGTTCTTTGTCATTTACGTCAATATTTGCTTGACGTGAAGTGTAAATCCAATCTTTTAATTGATTGTCCAAAGAATCTTTAGGCACACCTGGTTGAACACCTGGTTTGTTTCTGTCAGCAGTCTTCATCGCAATCAATTGTTTTAGGCTAGTAATTGGAACACCAATTCCCTCCATCAAAGCAAAAGTTTCAGATTCAGTTTCTGTAAACTGTACACCATACTTTTCACCCATCAATTCAAGTGCTTTTTTTCTAACTTCCCTACCTTTTAAATCATAGAAAACTTTACCCTTTCCGATTGTAATAGTAGCTAAATTATCTTCTGGCAACTTAGACTGAACTGTCGACGCAGGAGTATCAACTGGCAATGCTTCAGGTATTTTTGCAGTTGCTGTCATTACGAAGAAAGACAACAAAAGAAAAGCTACATCACACATTGCAGTCATGTCCGTAGACCCTGCTTTTTTCTTCATTTTTATAGCCATCAATATATATTTTAATTTTTACAAAAAGGTAACCTACACAGGGTTACCTTCCTGCAAAATACATTATTAATTATTTTTGAGCACTTCTGAAGTGTCTGTAAGTATTTACAATTGTATTACCTGCCTCGTCAATAGAGTAAGTTAATGTATCAATTTTAGATGTAAAGAAGTTGTAAGCGATAATTGCTAAAGCAGAAGTAGAGATACCTGTTGCAGTGTTGATCAATGCCTCAGAGATACCATTTGCAAGAGCTGCTTGATCAGGAGTACCTGCTGCAGATAACGCACTAAATGCTTTAATCATACCTGTTACTGTTCCTAATAATCCTGCAAGAGTCCCTAAAGATACCATTGTAGAAAGTACAGTCATGTGCTTCTCTAACATTGGCATTTCTAATGAAGTAACTTCTTCAATTTCTTTGTGAATAGTTTCAGCTGCTGCTTCACTATCTAAACCTTCTCTTTTTACTTCTTGGTATTTCAATAAAGCAGATTTGATTGGGTTAGCAACAGAACCTTTTTGTTTGTCACAAGCTGCAATTGCACCTTCGATGTTTCCAGATTTGATATCTTTTTGCAAGTTAATCATGAAAGTATCTAAATTTCCTGTTCCAGCTGCTTTTGAAATTACAGCAAAACGCTCAAATGAGAATACAACTACCATTAACAACAATCCTAACAATACTGGTACAATTGGACCTCCTTTGTAAACCATTGCCAACATATTACCTGGTAGTGGGTGACCTGTATTAACTCCGCCTTCGAAATTAGCACCATTACCCATTATGAAATTCCAAATCAACCATCCAACAAAAATACATGCTACAATAATGATTCCTGAGATCATTCCTCCTCCGTTTGCCGCTTTTTCTTTTTTAACGTTTGCCATTTTTTTTTTAATTTTAATAGTTTTAAATAAATTATCTTAGTTATATTAAACTTGTAGTTAGGCAAATTTATATTTTTAGTTCAAATAAAAAAACTTTTTTTTATTTAATTGTCATTAAATTTATTTCAAAAACACAATTATCAGAGCCACGCCTTAATTTTCATCAATATCATGACGTGTAATCGTATTCTAGACATATAAATATCATTTATTTATGATTATTTTTTACAATTCATCAAAAACAAAGCAATTAAGAAGAAAACTACAAATTCATCAATTTAGCAACAATTAAACAGTAACACTGCAGGAAAAGCGGGAATTGGTAATATTCTAAAAATACAATACCTTGCAAAAGCATAAAAACAAAGTCCAACTATGAGTACAACATTAGATTTTAAGACACATATTACATCTGGTTACAGCCATAAAGGCGGAAACATTACATTGGGCGGAGGGATTTTAAACGGTATTCCCGTTCCCGATACCTTTGTTACTATTCCGCTCAAAACAATGAATAGACACGGCCTAATTGCAGGAGCAACGGGAACCGGTAAAACAAAAACAATACAAGTGCTATCAGAGCAACTCTCACAAGCTGGCGTTCCAGTGTTGATGATGGATATAAAAGGAGACTTTAGCGGAATTGCAAAAGAAGGAGAAGTTAAAGACTTTATACAAGAGCGTCACGCAAAAATCAATATTCCATATAGTAATGCAAGTTTTCCTGTTGAACTTTTGACCTTATCGGAGCAAACCGGTGTTCGTTTGCGTGCTACCATATCAGAGTTTGGACCAGTATTATTTTCTAGAATTCTAAACTTAAATGATACTCAGGCTGGAGTAGTTTCGGTTATTTTTAAATACTGTGACGATAATGCTATGCCATTGCTTGATTTAAAAGACATCAAAAAAGTAATCAACTATATTACTGAGGAAGGTAAAGAAGAAATCGAAGAATTATACGGAAAAATTTCTACTTCGACTACGGGAACTATTTTGAGAAAAATAATTGAACTCGAGCAACAAGGTGCTGATTTGTTTTTTGGAGAATTATCATTTGATATCAACGATTTGATGCGCATCAATGAGGAAGGAAAAGGCTACGTCAATATCCTGCGATTAACAGACATTCAGGATAAACCAAAGCTGTTTTCGACCTTCATGCTTAGTATGCTTGCTGAAATTTACCAGCAGATGCCTGAAAAAGGTGATGCTGACCAACCGGAATTGGTCATTTTTATTGATGAAGCCCATCTAATATTTAGCGAAGCTAGTAAAGTTTTGCTTGAACAAATCGAAACTATTGTCAAATTAATTCGTTCCAAGGGCATTGGTATTTATTTCATTACTCAAAACCCGATGGATATTCCAAGTGGAGTGCTTGCCCAACTAGGTTTAAAAATTCAGCATGCTTTGAGAGCCTTCACAGCAAATGACAGAAAAGCCATCAAACAAACCGCAGACAACTACCCTACATCAGAATTTTATCAAACAGACGAAATTTTGACCAGTTTAGGAATTGGTGAAGCGCTTGTAACTGCATTAAATGAAAAAGGAATCCCTACTCCACTTGTGGCTACAATGATGCGAGCTCCAATGAGCAGAATGGACATTTTAACAGAAACGGAAATTCAGGAGATCAATCAAAAGTCAAAGCTTGTTAAAAAATACAGTGAACTTATTGATCGTGAAAGCGCTTATGAAATTTTGAATCAAAAAATTGAGGCTGCAACAAAAGAAGCTTCTGAAAACACAACTTCTGAAACCGAAGAAACCGAAGAAACCGTAAAAACAGAAAAACAAGGACCAAGTACTGCAGAAGTTGTTGGTAAATCAGTACTCAAAGTTATTACAAGTGCCACCTTCATACGAGGTGTATTTGGAGTTTTAAGTAAAGTTTTCAAAAAATAACAATCGACCATAATTAAAAATGAAAAAATATTTTATTCAAACTGCCCCTTTTATTGTTCCAACTACTGACGGAAAATTAATTGAAGAGCACCATGGTTTAGCAACCACACAAAACAACGAAATATCAATTGCTCACATGGTAGCGCCACCAGGGTGGAGCGAACCTTTTCAAACTCCAGAGTTTGATGAATACACCTATATTATTAGTGGTAAAAAACAATTTATTATTGATGATGAAACCATTGTGTTAGAGGCAGGACAATCCATAAAAATTGAGCGCAATACGCGCGTACAGTATTCTAATCCTTTTGATGCTCCTTGCGAATACATTGCCATTTGTACACCTGCCTTCTCTATAGAAAATGTTAATAGAGAAGAGTAATGCTTTTTAAATTCGTAACTTGGGGTCGACAAGAACAACAACTATGACTACTAAAAAAAGAATCATCATTATAGGTGCCGGATTTGCTGGATTACGTTTGGCACAGGATTTAGAAAACACGGATTACGATGTTCTGCTAATCGACAGGAACAATTACCATCAGTTTCAGCCATTAATGTATCAAGTGGCAACAGCAAGATTGGAACCTGCTAGTATTTCTTTTCCGTTAAGAAAAGTTTTTCAACACTCTAAAAATGTAAGAATACGGATTGCAGAGGTTCAAAAAGTGGAAACAGAGCAACAAATTGTACAAACTAGTATTGGAGCATTTGAGTACGATCATTTAGTGATTGCTTTTGGCTGTACTACCAACTATTTTGGCAACCCGTCAATAGAGAAATTTGCTTTCCCTATGAAATCGGTGCCTGAAGCAATTCAGCTTCGTAATCAAATTTTGCAGACTTTTGAAGATACTTTAATAGCCTCAGCTGATGACTTGCCTGCTTTACTCAATTTTGTTGTGGTGGGCGGTGGACCAACGGGTGTAGAACTTGCGGGCGCTTTGGCGGAAATGAAAAAAAACATTTTGCCGAAGGATTATCCAGATAAAGACTTCTCGAAACTGACCATTTATTTACTCGAAGGATCGCCAGCCATTTTAGGACCAATGAGTCCCGACTCGCAAAAGATGTCCCGTTTGTATTTGGAGCAATTAGGTGTAATTGTAAAAACCGATACTATTGTGAGCCAATACGACGGTACCAATGTTCAGCTACAAAGTGGCGCTATTATCCCGTCAAAAAATGTGATTTGGGCAGCAGGAATTATAGGAAACACTTTGAATGGAATACCAGAAAGTACGATAACACGAGGAAACCGTTATGTTGTGAATCGAAAAAGCAATATTATCGGTTTAAACAATATTTATGCGTTGGGCGATGTTGCTTATATGGAAACGCCAAAATATCCAAAAGGCCATCCTCAAGTAGCTAGTGTTGCTATTGAACAAGCTAAAATACTGGCAAATAATTTTAAAAATTTATTAAAAGAACGTGCTTTAATCGATTACGAATATCATGACAAAGGAAGCATGGCCACAATTGGTAAACGAAAAGCGGTTGTTGACTTGCCTAAATTTAGTTTTCAAGGCCGATTAGCATGGTTAACTTGGATGTTTATTCACTTAATGCTTATTTTGAGTGTAAAAAATAAGCTTTCTATCTTTGTCAATTGGATGTTTAGCTATTTCAATAACGACAGTACATTACGGGTTTTGCTAAAACCAGCGGTAAAGAAATAAAAACGGACTCCTGATTGGAGTCCGTTTTTGTTATTGGAGTAAAGCAATAATTTTCTGTTCGACTAAATCTGAGTTCCAAATTTCTTGGATATTATCCATTTTTAAAACTTCTTGCATAATTTCATTTTGGTAATCTCCCACCGCCAAGGCTTCGGCATACGGTTGCAAACTAAAGGTAACTCTACTATACAATGGCATCCATTTATCAGGATGTTTATCAGAGAACCATTTTTCTATTTTCTTTTGAAGTAGAAAGTTTTCATCAGCTGTTTTGGCGCTCATTTCTATAAAATTACGCTCGGCTAGTTCGGCAATTGCATCGGCGTTAGGTTTTCTTGATTTCTGGTATTCTGAAAAAATGCGGCTCCAATCATCTCCATACTCCTGCATTAATTCACTTAAAACCGTGATATCTTCAAAACCAGCATTCATCCCTTGTCCATAAAACGGAACTATAGCGTGAGCTGCATCACCAATAAGGGCTAACTTGTCTTCAAAAGTCCAAGGATAGCACTTCATTTTCACCAAATAACTAGTTGGGTTTTTGAAAAAATCAACCACTAAATCTGGAATAACTTCTTTGGTATCTGGGAAATACTTCGCAAAAAACGCCACCAAATGCGCCTCATCTTTGAGTTGTTCAAATGAGTTTTCGCCCTCAAAAGGCATAAATAAGGTACAAGTAAAACTGCCGTCAAGATTTGACAAGCCCATTAACATGAAATTACCTCTAGGCCAAATGTGAAGTGAATTTTTGTCAATTTTATGAGAACCATCTGGATTGGCAGGAATATGCAATTCTTTGTAGCCAATTTTCATGAACTCTTGCGAGTAATCAAACATGGACTGTCGTTGCATGCGATGACGAATTCTTGAAAATGCGCCATCAGCGCCAAAAACTTTATCAAATTTGATTTCTGTCCATTCGCCACGCTCGGTTTCACCAACATGAAGTGTTGCATCGGTTAGTGTTACATCCCAAATTTTTTGATTGAAAAAGAATTCTACACCTTCCTTTTCAGCCAAATCAATCATTTTACGATTGAGAATTCCTCTTGATAGTGAAAAAATAGCTTCACCTTCTTTGCCGTAATTTTGTGTAATGTAGCTACCGTCCTGCATGTGAATTCCACGTTTATCAACCGGAATACCAATGGCTCTAATTTCGTCATCGAGACCAATATCACTCAATGTTTTCCATCCTCGATCAGACATTACCAAATTAATGGAGCGTCCCGAAAACTGAATATTTCGAATATCAGGACTTCTATCGTACACGTGCACCGTATGACCTGCTTTCTTTAAGTATATCGCCAAGAGCGTTCCTACGAGACCTGAACCTACTACCGCAATTTTTTGAGGAGTTTGCATTGTATTTTTAAATCAAAAGTTAAGCAAAATTACTGATTAAAAACGTCAGCCTTTCTAAAAAAGCAATTATTTACTGACTTTAAACACTAATTTCGAAGAAGTACGAACAATTTCCTCTTTGTTAAGGATCATTCTTCTGAACTTGCCGGTGTTATACAATTCAGATTGATCGCTGTAATGACTACTCAGCACATTTCCTGATTGTCCGGTTGGTAATACGCTCCAACTATTTTCGATATCCGAAAAATCAATAATCCTGCGCGTAGAAGGACCTCCTTTTACGAGATAGTTCCCATCGGCAGTGTAATCAAAAAACAAGTTGTTGATTACTTCATTGGTTCCCGAAACTTCAAATGGACCTACGTTGAAAATATTGCGTAAAGCAGCTACCTTCCCTAGCGGATGTTGATGCTCAACCGTATGCACTTTGTTCCAAGTCCAAGTCTTGCTATCAGAGCCAAACTGCATCTCTAAAGCAGCTATCGCTTGCGCAAAAGATAAACTCAAAATATCCTTTCGAGATTCTTTTTTATTCTTGGTAAGAGTATTATCCCACCAGATGGAATTTTCGGTTGCCAATTGTCTAGCCACTACTTGTTTCATTATGTGTGTTCCTAAAAAAGACTTGAAACGATCAACGCCTAATTCATCCTCAAAAGTATTTTTCAAATAGCAAAACAAAAACTTGTTGTAAATAGTCGGCGCCACATCGTTTAGGTTGTGCGATCCTTTCCAAGTTTTTAAAATTGAAAGCGCTTCTTTTTGAATAGTTGTTGCTTTTTCATTTTCTAAAATGGGTAGTAAATTTTTAACCAAGCTTGGGGCAGTTGCTGATGTATTGTCAAAAATCATGCTTCCCACACTTGCCTTGTCCCAATCTGATTTTGGATCTAGTAGTTGTGTGATGCGCTTGGCTCTATCTTCGGGCAAATAATAACCCGGATAGTTAAAACCATCTACTGCCTCCGGTTGATTGTTGGCAGAATAAACGTAGTTCCATCTTGGGTTTACAGCGGACGGATTTTTAGAAAAATCAAGATAAGTTGCAATATCATTTTTACCACTAGCTCCATCTAAAATAAAATTAGGATTCACTCCCGCTTGGTGCTTGTACAATTTTCCGGTAGCCCACCACGCCACATTACCTTTGGCATCGCCATACATAACATTTAATCCAGGTGCCGCAATTAAGGAAACTCCTTTTTGAAAATCGGTTTTATTTTTTGCGTGCGACAAAATATACACAGCATCCAAAATTTGAATAGGTTGTTGCGTATAAATCCAAGACATCGCAATAGGATTTTTTGACGGAAGACCTTCAATTAGGTCATTTATAACAGGACCGTGTCTTGAAATTTTGACGTTTAAACTAACCGATGTAGAATCTTTTACTTGAATCGTCTTCTTTCTAACATCATATTTGCGGTAACCTGCAGGTGTTACATAAGAACTAGCATCAGTGGGATGATTTTTTTCTTCGTACAAATCCACGTCATCATTTTCAAACATGGTTAAACCGTACGCGTAGTCTCTGTTGTGACCCAGCAAAGGATAAGGAGTTCCTGCTAAATACGAACCATAAAGCTCAAATTCAGGCGTTACCAAATGCGCTTCGTACCACGTTCCTGGTTGCGAAAATCCAATATGCGGATCATTTGCAAAAATAACTTTGCCATTTTTAGTTTTTTTGGGACCAATAACCCAACTATTACTTCCGATAAAAGGAGCAATAGGAGAGCGTTCTAACAGTTGCGCAACAGCTTTAGAAATAGCCGCATATTCTTGTGGTCTATCTTTGGCATTTCGAATTTTGGTGGTATTGAAAGCACCGTCTAAACCAAAATCTTTCAAGTAAGCAGCTCCCAAATTATCACGAATATCAGTCATTAAAGGATCTGATTTTTGCGCCATTGCAAAACTAAAAGACATGTACCCAAATATATTGTACACATCCTTCATGGTAAATTTTTGTTTTTTAATACCCAACAAACTAAACTCAACTGGCGTAACACCCTCATCAAGATATTGATTAACGCCATCAAGATAGGATTGCGCAAGCTGGTAACTGGCGCTAGTTGTATCTAAATCAGCTATCGCTCTTGCAGAAGCTTCTTCGATGCCTAAACCTGCAAAAAACAAATCATTCTTAAGGGCAACTGAACCAAAGATTTCAGATAAACGGCCAGGTGCAATGCGTCGCATTAATTCCATTTGCCAAAGACGGTCTTGCGCATGCACGTAACCCAAAGCAGTCATAGCATCTTTTGAATTATTGGAGTAAATATGCGGGACACCAAACTCATCAAAATAGACTGTAGTCTCATTTTGAATATTTTTCAAAGCCACTTCGCCCTCGTATTTTGGCTTCAGATAAAAACCATAAAGCAACACAGAGCAAACCAGAATAAGGACAACGCCTAATAAAACAATAGATAATTTACGGAGTTTAGTCATTTTTGATAAAAATTGGAAAACAAATATATAGGTTTTGAAAGGATATTAAAACAGAATTACCTTCTCACCTACTCAATAAAAGGACAATGCTAGTACTATTTTATTTTTGTTTAATATTTTTTATTTATTATTAAACAAAAAAGTATCTTTGTTTTAAAAACAATACAATATGAAGCACGTTACCAAAGATACCATCTCACAAATGGAAAAAGTAGCACGATTGAATTTAATCAATTCATGCACCGGATATAAATCAGCTAACTTAATAGCAACCAAATCAGCGGATGGAATTTCGAATGTGGCTATTTTTAGCAGCGTTACCCACTTAGGAAGTCATCCGGCGATGATTGGTTTTATTATGCGACCGACAACAGTTCCGCGAGATACCTATAAAAATATTAAAGAGACGGGCTATTTCACAATAAACCATATCACAGAATCAATGATCGCTGACGCACACCACACCTCAGCGAACTATGAATATGGTATTTCTGAATTTGAGAAAACCAATTTGACTGAAGAGTATAAAGACGATTTAGAAATTCCTTTTGTACAAGGAAGCCCGGTGCAATTGTACTGCAAATACCTGAATGAATATTTTATTGCCGAAAATGATACTATTCACATCATCGCGTCAATTGAACATTTGTTTTATAACGACGAATTAGAGCATCCTGCTAATTGGTTGCAACTCGATAAAGCCGGTGTTGTGGCTATCAATGGTTTAGATGGGTATTGTTTACCCACTTTACTTGACCGTTACCAATATGCGCGTAAGGAACAACCAACTACTTCTTTTTTCAAAAAATAATAGATGAAAAAATTACGGTTACTATTGGGCGATCAGTTGAATGAAGCACATTCTTGGTTCGAGGAAGTTAATGATGATACGTTTTATCTTTTGGCCGAAATGAGGCAAGAAACCGACTATGTCAAACACCACACCCAAAAAGTTGTGGCATTTTTTATGTCGATGCGTAATTTTTCTACAACATTACAAGCCAAAGGGCATCGTGTATTGTACTTTGAAATCGACGCCAAAAACAATCCTCAAAATTTGGAACAATTAATAAAAAAATGTGTTCAGGAAAACGGAATTGAAAAATTCGAATACCAGCTTCCTGACGAATACCGCTTGGATCAGCAGTTGCAAAATATTTGTAGTAACTTACAAATAGCAACTGAAGTTTTTGACACGGAACATTTTTACACGAGCAGAACTGAATTAAGTACTTTTTTTGAAGGCAAAAAGTTGTTGCTGATGGAAAATTTTTACCGCAACATGCGTAAAAAACATCATGTACTCATGCAAGGCGCAACGCCTGTGGGAAATCAATGGAATTTTGATGCCGACAATAGAAAAAAATACAAAGGCGAAGTTCCAGTACCTGCAGAGAAAAATTTTCATGGAGATGTTACAGCCGTTTTGCAACAAATTCAAAATGCTGGAATTACCACATTTGGAGCTATCAAACCCACAGACTTTAGCTGGCCTACTTCACGAGCGGCTTGTTTAGAAGTGCTAGATTATTTTTGTAGAAAGTTGCTGCCGTATTTTGGCGACTACGAAGATGCGATGCACACTGACGAAAAATTTCTTTTCCACAGTCGTTTGTCATTTGCAATGAATAGTAAAATGCTTTCGCCAAAAGAAGTCGTCGATACCGTTGTTGCATATTACTGGGCCAATGAAAATACCATTAGCATATCGCAAGTTGAAGGTTTTGTGCGACAAATATTAGGCTGGCGCGAATATATACGTGGGATCTACTGGAAAGAAATGCCCAATTATAGCCAAATGAATGCCTTGAATAATAGCAATTCACTACCTGATTTTTTCTGGACTGGTAAAACCAAAATGAATTGTATGCAACATGCCATTCAGCAGAGTTTAGATGAGGCCTATGCCCATCACATACAGCGTTTGATGGTGATTGGGAATTTCACTTTGTTGACGCAAATACATCCTGACGAAGTTGACGCCTGGTATCTTGGTGTTTATATTGACGCTATTGAATGGGTTGAAATGCCCAACACCAGAGGGATGTCACAATATGCTGATGGTGGTATTATTGCCACAAAACCATATGTCTCATCAGGAAGTTATATCAACAAAATGAGTAATAATTGTGCCAAATGCCATTACAATGTTAAAGACAAATTTGGAGACAAAGCATGTCCATTCAATAGTTTGTATTGGAACTTTTTGGATGAAAAAAAGGAATATTTCAAAGGCAATCAACGTATGGCGATGATGCTTAATTTATTAAAGAAAATCGATCCTGAGGAATTGTATCGAATTAAGCTCAAAGCAAACGAAATCATTAGCAACATGGATGCATATTAAACAGAAAAGGTTCCTTCTCAATTGAAAAGGAACCTTTTTTTTATTTGTATAAAACTAATTAGTTTTTCTTACTACCGTCAATTATCGCACCTGTTCCAGCACCAACTCCTGCTCCTGCAACACCACCGATAATAGCTCCTTGAACTTTTTTCTTACTGATGATCGCTCCAGTTGCTGCACCTACACCAGCACCAATTACAGCACCTTTGGCAGTACTACTCCAACCCTTTTTTTGCGTAGTGGTTGTAGTTGTAGTTGTGTTTGGCGCTTGCTGGTTAACAACAATAACCTCTTTTTTAGTTTCTAATTTTTCTTCCTCCATTTTTACCATAACTTGTTGCATCGAGTCGATAACTCTTTGCTTTTCCATGGCTACTTTCATTGAGTCTACAGTTGCAGCTTTAGCTTTTGCTACATCGGCTTTTGTTTGATTCTGACATGAAACTACTGCTAAGGCAAGTAGCATAAAGTATACTATTTTCATAATGATGTATTTTTTAAATTTCTATTTCACAAAGATATATTGGGTTTGAAACATTTGTGTTATGGAATTCTTTTTGTGATTTATATAATTCAATGATTTTACTTGCCTAGAATTCCCTTTTTCAAAATCTGACCAAACTCAAACATATCTTCAAACGAAGTATATAAAGGAACTGGAGCCAGACGAATTACGTTAGGTTCTCTCCAATCTGTAATCACGCCGTTTTTCATTAAATACTCAAATAAACTGCGGCCTTCGCCGTGCAGAAACACTGATAATTGTGAAGCGCGCTCTTGAGGATTATTTGGTGTAATAATTTCGAAAGTACTGTCTACTTCGCAATCGATTTCATGCAAAACAAATTCTAGATAAGAGGTGATGAGATCGCGTTTTTCAAGTAGTGCATCCATGCCAACCTCAGCAAACATATCAACAGAGGCGAGATATGGTGCTAAAGACAAAATAGGTAAATTACTTATTTGCCAACCATCAGCTCCGTGAACAGGATCAAAATTAGGTTCCATTTTAAAACGACGTTCTTTATTATGTCCCCACCAACCGGCAAAGCGAGGCAATTGCGAATTGTTGTGGTGTTTTTCATGAATGAAACAACCAGATGCATTACCTGGTCCTGAATTCATGTATTTGTAGCTGCACCAAGCTGCAAAATCAACATTCCAGTCGTGGAGTTCTAATTTTACATTTCCAGCAGCATGCGCCAAGTCCCAACCTACAAAGGCTCCTACTTTATGACCCGCCGCGGTAATGGTTTTCATGTCAAAAACTTGACCTGTATAATAATTAACGCCACCAATAAGTACCAGCGCGAGTTCATCGCCTATCTCTTCAATTTTTGCTAAAACATCTTCAAGGCGAATGTTGTGCTCCCCTTCACGTCTTTTAATCTCGACCAAAGCCTCTTGTTTATCAAAACCAATTGCTCTAGAATGAAAATCAACTTGACTTTGAAACATGTACTGATCTGATGGAAATGCTTTTTCCTCGCAAATGATTTTGTAACGAGTTTTAGTTGGCTGGTAAAACGAAACCATAAGCAAGTGTAAGTTCACGGTAAGCGTGTTCATTACCGTAACTTCAGTTGGCAAAGCACCAACGATTTTACTTAAAGGCTCTGCAAAGCGTTCGTGGTAATCCCACCAAGGTTTGTCACTATAAAAATGACCTTCGACAGCGAGATTTGCCCAATCGTTCATAACCTCATCAACATAAGTTTTGGTACGTTTGGGTTGTAAGCCGAGTGAATTTCCGGTGAAGTAAATGACTTTTTTATCGTTTACTTTTGGAAAAATAAATTCGGATTGGTATTTATTAAGAGGATCTTGTGCATCGAGTTGCCTTGCAAATTCAATGGTATTTTGAAATTTCATATACAATTATTTGAAACGTAAAAGTACAAAAAATCAAGCTAGTGTAGCAAATGAAAGTTTGAATAAGCGCTACTTGAATTGAAGAAAAAATTCTCAAAAATGCGTACTCATAACAAATTTGACTTCTTAAAAACACTAGAGAATGTACCGCGATTTGGTGTGAGGGATGGAAGCGGCATCCTTTATTTTCTTTTTTCTTTAAAAAGAAAATAAAGATAAAGCGAACAGCCCGACCCGACCTTTTTTGGGAGGGGCACACGCAAAAAAAAAAATCTCGCCATTGCTGACGAGATTCTTTAGATATATTAGGTATTGAATTACAAAATCAACATGGCATCACCATAAGAGTAGAATTTGTATTTTTCTTCGATAGCCTCAGCGTAAGCTCTTTTCATTAAATCGTGACCACAAAAAGCAGAAATCATCATTAAAAGTGTTGATTTTGGCGTATGAAAATTGGTAATCATACACGTAGGCACTGCAAAATCGTGAGGAGGAAAAATGAATTTATTTGTCCAACCATCATACGGATTTAAAGTGTTTTGTGACGAAACGGAACTTTCTACGGCGCGCATAGAAGTGGTCCCTACGCAGCAAATACGTTTTCTTTTGGCTTTTGCTTCGTTTACGATATCGCAAGCCTCTTGCGTGATTTTTAACTCTTCAGAATCCATTTTGTGCTTAGACAAATCCTCTACTTCAACTGGGTTGAATGTTCCTAAACCAACGTGTAAGGTCACTTCGGCAAAATTCACTCCTTTGATTTCAAGTCTTTTTAGCAAATGTTTAGAGAAGTGCAAACCTGCTGTAGGAGCGGCTACTGAACCTTCTTCTTTGGCATAAATAGTTTGGTAACGCTCTGCATCTTCTGGAGTTACATCTCTAGAAATGTATTTTGGAATTGGAGTTTCTCCTAGTTCAGTCAATTTATTACGGAATTCTTCGTACGAGCCATCGTATAGAAAACGCAAAGTTCTACCACGGGAAGTAGTATTATCGATTACCTCAGCAACAAGTGAATCATCGTCGCCGAAGTACAATTTATTACCAATTCTGATTTTACGAGCTGGATCAACCAATACATCCCATAATCTTTGCTCTGCATTCAATTCTCTTAGTAAAAAAACTTCGATTCTAGCACCCGTTTTTTCTTTGTTACCGTACAAACGAGCAGGAAAAACTTTCGTGTTATTTAGAATTAAAACATCACCTTCGTCAAAATATTCGATGATATCTTTGAACATTTTGTGCTCTATAGTTTGTTTTTTACGGTCAATAACCATTAGACGAGCCTCGTCTCTATTTTCGGCTGGATACTCCGCAAGAAGTTCTTTTGGTAAATCAAATTGAAAATGGGATAACTTCATTTATTTTTTTATTTAAAAGTTTAAGATTCTCAACAGTTACTAACATTGGAGCAACATAAAAATCTTTCGGGTGCAAATATACGATTGTGAGATAGGCGTTGTCAAGTGTTTTGGCTTTTATTTTCAAAAACAACTGATACCGTTGCATTTAAACCTTATAAGTGCGCTACTTGAAAGCCGATCGACTCCATGTCTTTCCAGAAATCAGGATATGATTTTGAAACTACGCCAGCATCCGCAATGTGTAATGGCACTTTAATAGCCAAAGGAGCAAAAGCCATAGCCATACGGTGATCATTATACGTTGCAATAGTAACCTCTTTGTTTAAAGTTGCTGATGGCTCTAAAGTTAGACTATCATTAGTAACTGTGATGGCTGCGCCTAGTTTGGTGAGTTCGACTCTAAGTGCTTCTAATCTATCAGTTTCTTTGATTTTTAAAGTATGAAGTCCGGTAAGGTGACAACCAATTCCTAAACCTAAACAAGTAACCACGATGGTTTGTGCAATATCAGGTGTATTGTTTAAATCGAAAGTGAGCTGTGTTTCTGGAACAAAATTAACATCCTTAGTTAATGTCATTTGGTTACCGTTAAACTCAGTACGCACACCTAATTGTTCATAGATACTTACCAAAGCAGCATCGCCTTGAAGGCTGGTTTGTTTGTAACTATTTAAAGTAACTTTGGCTTGATCAGCAAGCGCTACAATACTAAAAAAGTAGGATGCAGAACTCCAATCAGATTCTACCGTCATTATTTTATTTTCAGATTCTTTTTTAGGAGCTACTGTAATGGTGTTTCCTTCAAAGTGAGTTGAAATACCCAAATCATTAAGTAAGGCCAATGTCATTTTGATGTATGGAACGGAGGTAATTTCACCCACTAAATTGATTTCGATACCATTTTCCAGTTTAGGAGCAACCAATAGCAATGCTGAAATGTACTGACTGCTCACGTTGGCAGGAATCGAAACTTTAGAGGCAGTAATTTTTTGCCCTTCGATTTTGATTGGCGGATAGCCCGCATTCTTTTCATATGTGATTTTGGCACCCAACTGCTTCAATGCTTCAACCAAAACTTGTATAGGGCGTTCGGTCATGCGTTGCGAACCTGTCAGCGTTACTGTTGCTCCGGGCGTTACTGCAAAATAAGCTGTTAAAAAACGCATAGCGGTTCCCGCATGATGAATGTCTACCACTTGTGGCTGGCCACTAGCTTCTGCAACTTGTTTTAATGCCTTAGCCATAACCTCACTATCATCTGAATTTGAGGTATTGGCTAAAGTAATATTTGGGAATAGCGCTTGTAACAGTAATAATCTATTGGTTTCACTTTTAGAACCTGTTATATCGAGCTGCGAGTTTTGAATTGTAAATTGTGAATTAGTGCTTAGTCTTAAATTCATGCGTGTAATTGTAAGTTGTGTATTGTGATTTATAAATTAAATACCCTAGCTGCGCAATTTACCACTACTCGTTCATAATTCATAATTTACAATTGACAAATTATTTCAGTTTTTCATTGTTTTTGTGACGATCTTTGTCTCTAACCGATTTCAGATCCATCTTTTTGTCGAAAGCTGCTTGCAAATCGATTCCTGTTTGGTTGGCCAAACACAAGACTACAAAAACCACATCCGCTAATTCTTCACCAAGGTCTTTGTTTTTATCGCTTTCTTTTTCAGACTGTTCACCGTAGCGGCGGGCAATAATACGGGCTACTTCGCCTACCTCTTCGGTAAGTTGTGCCATATTAGTTAATTCGTTAAAATAGCGTACACCGTGTTCTTTGATCCAATTGTCTACGTCGAGTTGTGCGTTTTTTAGGTTCATGATTATATTTTGCTTAAGATAATTTTTTCGTTTTGTTTTTCGATTACTTGTTGGTAAAAGGTCTTTAGTTCCGGATAAAATTCTGCTTTAAATAAAGCGCCATTAATCTGTTCACTGATTAACATTTGTATGGTATTACCAACCACAGTACTGTTCATCGAAAATACGACTTCATTTCCTTGAGTTGAGATTTTAATTGGCTTGGGGCTAAATTCTAAAGCATAACCCTCAGGAATGGCAATATTGATATTATACTTTCTAATTTGTGGGTAACCAAAGTAAATAGGCATTTCGCGGTTATCTTGAAAAAAAGGGTTCTTGGAAGATGTTAAAAAAACCATCGGCTAAAAATATAGCTTTCCAGCTATTATTTCGCAATGATTACCAGATACAAAATTAAACTTTTCAGCAATAGGCTGTTTACTATTTGATTTGCTTTCTTCAACTTGGTAATCATTGATTTCGATTCCGTTCCATTGGTTCTCTAATTTTTCGAGATAGGTATTTTTATCACTTTTTAACTGATTTTCACGAAATAATAAGGCTTCCATTTTAGTCTTGTAGGCTTTGTATTGCCCTTCTATTTTTCCCGACGGATTAATTCTAGCAAATATTGTTTGATTTATAGCTGAACTTTCTTTAGGCACAAGGTTAATTTCTTCTGAAGTACCATCATTTCGGATGAGTCTTCCTTGCCAATTTAACAATTTTAAGGGTAAAACATCTGGAACTGTAAATTTATTGGCAGCATCGAGTAAAACTGTTTCCTCTCCTAGTTTAGCTGCAGCAATTACATAATTGAATCCCGTTCTATTAGGGTAAGCAGGTACACCATTGTTAACAGTACTTACTAAAACAGGATTCGCGTCAATTCCCGCGAGTCTTAACATATTTATCAAAATGAAATTAATTTCTGCTACATTGCCGGAGCCGCTAGTGTAGGCTTCCTTTACTCCTTTGTTGGTGTAATAGCCATAATCATCATTCCAATTCATTTTTTGCTGAACGTGCGAAAAAACGCGTAGCATTTTTGACTCTTGAGATACTGTTGTAGTATCTTTTGGTTTTAATATTTCTTTTACGTCTTCAACGAAAAAAGTAGCTAATTCAAGTTCTTTTCCAAAACTTTTTTCTCCAAAAATTGCTTTGCTGACCCCTTCCCATGTTGTAGCATAATCTTTTTTTGGCTGTTGATAAAATTGGGTTAGCTCTAACTCATGTGTCATTGTGAGCTTATAATTTTGTAAATTATCTACAAACGACTCTTCTTTTAGTGCTGGAACATCTGCAACCGAGTAATTACTAATAACTTGATCATAATATAATAGATCTGATTTTGTTGCATCGTACAGATTTGGAAAACTAAAGGAGCCTCCACTTCTTTTTCGGTCTGTTTTAATTTCCTTATAACCAGTCACCAGCGCCTTGTAGACAAAAAAGTTAGGTATTTCAGTAGTAAACTGAGCGTAATTTACGGGGATTTCGTATTGGAAATGAAAACTCGGGAATTTTACAATATTTTCTGATTTATAAAAATATTTGAACTCTATTATAGAGCCTACTCTAACGTTTGGAAGTGTGATAGATGCTTCTTTCCAATTCTCATTAATTTTTGTAATGAAGCTTCCTTCACTTTTGAGTTTCGATTTTTCAATTTTTGAATTTTCTAAATTGTAAGTTAGGGCATCCGAAAAGCGGACTGACTCATCATTTTTTTCTTCATACCCAATATAAAAAGGCACTTTAAAAGTAGCCCATTTTAATCCTTGCTTTTTGTAAATTTTAATTCGGATTTGAACTTCTGTACCAATAGAAAAACCATCTTTTGAGTTGTACTTAAATGCTGTTTTAGCCCTGTTAAAAATTATTGCAGCCACAGCACTTGTGTCTTTAGGGTGCTGTTTTTCTTGTAAATTAGCAACGGAAACATTTCCTAGTTCAAGATCTTGTGCGTTTAATTGTAATGACATACATATAAATACAATAAAAAACCATTTATTGATCATTCTTAATTTATGATTTAACGAGAATAATTTTTTCATTTTGCTTATCAATTATCTTTTGATAAAACTCTTTTATTGTTTGATAATAATCAGCCGAGATAATTGGCGTGTTAATTTGAGACGAAATTGAAATTTGAATCGTGTCGCCTGAAACACTTGCCAAATATTTGAACATACCGATATCATCTTGCATGGCAAGATTAGAAGTTTCGGGCACAGACTCTACTTTGTAACCCGCAGGGATTTTAACATTAATGCTGTATTTATTCATAAAAGGATATGCGAAATCAATGGGGTAAAATCTATCTTCTTGCTGGAAAGGATTTGAACTTTGACCAAAAATTAGCAATGGCTTTACGTACAATTTACCACCTATACTTTCTACAAGATTATTACTTTTAAAAGATAGTATTTCTGTTAGTGGAGCTCCCAAATTCCTTTCGTTGGTTCTTGAATAATCTGTAACTTCTATATTATTATGTTCAGTTTCAAAATTTTCTATATAATCTTGTTCTTTGCTACTCAGGAAATTTGTTCTAAAAACTAATGCATTATGACCGGATTGCTGGCGTCGTACTTTTGCATCTACTTGCCCTGAAGCTTCTACATTGAATTGCATGGTAACAATATCATTTGCCACTTGATTGGGCATTAAATCAACCTCTATTGATGTTCCGTCTTTACGTAATAACCTGCCCAACCAATTCAAATCTCTTATTGGTAAAGTATTTGGAGCAGCATTCAAATCAGTTGCATCTAATAAAATTAATCCTTTTTCATCCTCAATGGCTGCAATAACATAATTAAAAGCAGTTCTATTGGGGAATAAGGCAATACCGTTAGAGCGTGTGCTTAACAATACAGGATGTGCAGAAAAACCAGCAAATCGTAACATTGCAGTCAGCATCAAATTGATTTCGGCGATATTTCCTGTCTTATTTTTATAAGCCTGTCTTACTCCATCATCGCAAGAATAACCATAAAAACCATTCCATTTCACAGCTCCTTTGACAAAATTAAAAATTGTAACTATTTTTTGCTCAGGAGTTTCTATACCAGCCAGCGCTTTCTTTAAATCTTCTTCAAAATAACCACTACGATTGAGTTCTGCACCAAAATCTTCCATATCAAATATTGACTTGGCTACTGCTTTCCAATCTGTTGCGAACTTTTTTAATGGCTCGCCGGGGTATTTGGTCATAGAAAGCTCTTGCACTAAACCAGAGGTGTAATTTTCTATATTGCCTACAAAAGCTTCATCATTTAAAGCCGGAATATTTTCAGCTTTGTATATAGTTCGCTTTTCTTCGTAATCTACTTTATCTACAGCATAGCTAGCAGACTGCCCTCTTTGGAAACCCGCTCCTGCAGAATTACTCATACCACTAAAAGTTAATGCTTTTCTGCCAATGGTCACCGATACCGTAGGCTGGAAATAGCCTTTTAAATTTTCATTATAAACAAAGAACTCAGGAATACTATTTTTATACTCTGAATAATTGACAGGAATTGTTTTTTGAAAATACCAATCCCTAGGGCTACCCACTCTTGGTGTCCTGATTTTATAGGAGTACTCAATAACGGAACCCACTTTAACATTAGGCATCGTTATTTTTTTCTGTCTCCAAAATTTATTAACAAACTCATCAAACTCACCATCACTCTTTAGTTTAGTTTTTTCTATTTTTCCATCAACCATATTGTAGGTTATAGCATCTGAGAAAGTAACAGTCTCTTTCACTTCGTTTGAACTGTAATACTCAACAATTTTGGTAGCCCAATCATACCCTTCTTTTTTATAGATTTTGAATCTGACTTGCACCTCAGTTACCATATAAAACCCTTGCGATTGCGAATACTCAAATACATTTCGGCCTTTTTCGAAAAGTACGGCTGCCGACGCAGTACTATCGATAGGATGTGCTTTTTGCTGAAGTTCAGCTATGGATACTTTACCCAACTCTGAATCCTGAGCAAAAGAAAAAAAATGAACTAAAAGTAAAACTAGTAGTGTGAAATGTTGGCGCATATTATATTTTTAAATTTTCTTTAAAACAATTTTTTCGTTTTGTTTGTCAATCATTTTTTGAAAGAACTCCTTTAAGGCTGAATAATAGTCAGCTGGTATTATTGGAGCATTTATTTGACATGAAACTAATATTTGAACAGTATTATCTGTTAAACTAGTTAAAAATTTAAAGGTAGCTAACCCATCTTCCATGGAGATAACTGCTGTTTCTGGATAAGACTCTATTTTATATCCGTTTGGAACTTGCACATTTACGACATATTTATCCATGAAGGGAAAAGCGAAATCAATTGGATATTCTCTAATTTCTTGTTTGAAAGGATTTACATTTGTGGTAAAAGATAATAAAGGTTTGATGTAAATGGCATCTCCTACTTTTTCACTAAAATTAGCCCCTTTAAAAGAAAGTGTTTCAATAACAGGTAATTTAAGAGCGACTTCGTTTATTCTTTCATATCCACTAACTTCAATGTTATTGTTGTCATTTTCAAATTTTTCTAAGTAAGCATCTTCTTTGGTACCCGTCACTGCAGATCGAAAAAGCATTGCATGATGATCTGTTCTTTGTCGTCTCAACTTTCCTAAAACTTCCCCTTGATCATCGACGCTGTAATTCATCGAAATAACATCATTTGCAGTTTGCTTTGGCATCAAATCTACTTCTATTGAACTTCCATCTTTTCGAATTAGCCTACCAAACCAGTTTAAATCTCGAACAGGTAAAATATTTGGAGCAGAAAAAGCATCTGTAGCATCTAAAAGAATTAGGTTTTGACCATCTTCGACGGCAGCAATAACATAATTAAAAGCGGTTCTATTAGGAAATAAGGCTATCCCATTTGAACGCGTACTAATTAAAACAGGATTAGCTGTTAAACCAGCATGTCGCAACATTGCTGTTAACATTAAGTTTATTTCGGCAACATTACCCGATTTTTTATTATAAGCTTGCCTTACACCGTCGTTACATGAATAACCGTAATAATCGTTCCATTTCACTGTAGCTTTAACAAACTGCAAAATGGCAGTAATTTTATCCTCGGTAGAGCTTAATCCTGCTATTACTTTTTGTAAATCTTGTTCAAAATAACCTGTTTTATTTAGTTCTGGTCCAAATTCATCATAGTTATAAATCGTCTTTGCAACCGAATTCCAATCTGTAGCAAAAGTTTGCATCAACTCTCCAGGGTATTTCGTCATTGCTAATTCTTGAACTAAGGTCCCTGTATAATTACCCATATTATTAACAAAAGGCTCCTCCTTCATGGCTGGTAAATTTTCAGCTATGTAAGTCTTTTTTGTTTCAACATATTCTATTTTCTCATCATTAAAAGAAGTTGTTGTAGCGCGGTTTACAGTAGTTCGTTGTTTTGAAGTAAGAGTTATTGAATTACTTTTTTTCTCTACGGTAACATTTGGCTTAATGAATCCCTTGATATTTACATTGTAGACAAAATACTCTGGCACAGTGTTGGCGTACTCAGAATAATTTACAGGAATACTATTTTGAAAATACCACTCCCTCGTGCTACTTACTCTTGGGGAATTAATTGTGTATTTGAATTCAATTACAGAACCTTCTTTTACATTAGGCATTGTGATTTTTTTTTCTCCCCAGTATTTATTTACAACCTCATTAAATTCGCCATCACTTTTAAGTTTTGTTTTCTCAATTTTACCATCGACTAGATTATAGGTAATCGCATCCGAAAAAGAAACTGTTTCCCTAGCTTCATTATCGGAATAGAAACGGATACTTTTATTCGCCCATTCATATCCTTCTTTTTTATAGATTTTGATACGAGTTTTAATTTCTGTCACCATCATAAACCCTTTCTCAGGTGAATATACAAAGGTGTTTTTTCCCTTTTCAAAAAGGATTGCAGCAGCTGCACTAGAGTCCTTAGGATGTACTTTTTCTTGCAATTCAAGAATTGAAACTTTTCCTAAATCAAAATTTTGAGCATTTACGATAATAGCCATAAAAAGGCAAGGAACTAAAAAAAATATTTGTTTAAATGGCATAATTTATTGGTTTTTGGTTAGTATAATTTTAGCATTGTCATTTTTGGCAATCTGTTCCATAAACAATCGATAGCTATCATAATCAGAATTGGCGTAAATCCCTTTTTTGATTAAAATAGTTCTTTTGTATACTAGATTGCTATGGTCTTTTTTGATGATTTCGGTTTTATAATCTCCATATTTAGTTTTTAACTCGAAGTTTGCAGGTAAAAATTCAATTTGAAATCCTGATGGTAGCACTATTGCTATTTCATCAGTATCAAGATAACCGCGTGGAATTTCGAAGGGGTTTTTACGATTGCGTATGCGTTTAATTGTTCCTGAAAATTGGTTGTATGCGTTTATTGCAAGCATCATTTTACCTCCTGAATTAGAAGCATAGTTATCTGCACTCAGAGTAATGTTTTCAATAAATTCTATTTTGTCTTTGTCATTTTGTAAATTAATTTTAGTAATTTTCAAATTGTTAATATTGGTCCAATATTGTTTGTAATGCGCATCTTTTTCGGTTGGCTGAAGCTTTTCAGTTGAAGCTTTTGAACTGTATTGAGAACCTGTTGAAACAATTTTAATTGCGCCTGTTAAATTCCCCTGTGCATCTAAACTATAGGTCCCAGTTGAAATTTGACCATTATCCTTATCGTGGTATTTTTTAGTATGAATGATTTCTCCACCCTCAGGCTTCATGACCACAACGTCACGGTCATCAGTAAAATTAGCTTGAAAACCAAAGGGATCATCCTGGCTGGTACACTCCAAAAATATACTGTCATCTGCATTTGGGACACATAAAATGACATGATTCCCTTGAACAGAGAAAAAATCTGCTTCGATGTTGCGGATGTCTCGGTCACCAAACAATTCTGTGTAATACGAAGGGACACCAACAACCTCTAGTAATGCTCTTGTGTAATTAGAAAGCGCCTTACAATCTCCATAACCCAATCTATCAACATCGGAAGCCAACATGGGTTTGAAACCGCCTATACCAACTTGAACACTTACATATCTTGATTTTTCTTGAACAAATTTGTAAACAATTTTAGCTTTTTTGATCGGATCAGTTTCAGTACCTACCAAAGTTTTAATTTTAGCTTTTGCCTCATCGCTTAAATTAGTTGTTCCGATGAGAATGTTTTCTGAAAACCATTTCCCATACTCTTTCCAATTCTTTGCAGTTCCGTCAACTCCTTCTAAATTAAAATTTTCTAGACCCATCATTACTCTAGGAAACACCTTAGCAGCTGGTGTATAATCCTCGTATTTTTCGGCAACAATGTTAACCGCTTCGTACTGCAATTGCGTTGGAGAATCAACTATAGTTTTGATCTTAAAATTGGCGAAATTGAATTCTTTTTTTCTAAAACCCAATGCTTGAGGCACATTGACACTGACAATGCTTTTTTCAATACTTACATTATATTCTGAAAGCAAGGACCACGTGGGAATAAACGCAGTATTAGAGGTTTCAATTTCACTTTCGTAAACAATAGTAAAAGGGTATTGTGTAGGGGTATATTCTAGATAAATAAAGCGCCCATCTGAAAAAAGTGTACTACCGCCTGATGCACTTTGTTCTTTAAAATCTTTTCTTTTTATCTTTTTGATTTCGTTACCAAAGATATCATATACAACAGCTTCAATGTTTTTAATCGAACGTCTTTTATCAAAATTTTCGACAGCATCAACTGCTTTTAATCCCAATTCATTCAAGACGGTGACAACTCTTTTAGTTTTGATGTTCATACTTCTTTGCGACGCAATTGAAATATCCAATTGATTGAGTCTGACAACTGCATTGGCATTGTTTTTTAGACTATCTGCAATGTTAATTGCTGTGTAATTAATTTTTTGAGCGTTCAAATTAGTTGCAAAAATTGCAGCAAAAAGAACAACAAGAGTTGTAATTCTCATTTGATATAAAATAAAGATAATGAATGATGAACCCAAGTGGGTTCTAGAAAATTACGCATTTCAAAGAAAAGCGCATTGATTGCTTGTTAAGGATTTCCTAATTCGTGGTGTTCAAAAATAGCATAAATCTCACAATGTGAACCTATTTTTATTCTTTATTTTTACTATCCATTACAATAGTTACTGGGCCATCATTTAGGAGTTGTACCTTCATGTCAGCGCCAAAAACTCCAGTTTGTACTTTTTTACTGAGATCTTGTTCTATTTGGGAGACAAATTGTTCATACAAAGGAACGGCTATTTCTGGCTTTGATGCCTTAATATACGATGGCCTATTGCCTTTTTTAGTTAAGGCATGAAGAGTAAATTGCGACACCACAATAATATTCCCATCGATATCTTTTACAGAAAGATTCATGACATCGTTTTCATCTCCAAAAATACGGAGATTGACAATTTTAGAACTTAGCCAACTGCTATCTTCTTGCGTATCCGCATCTTCAATACCAACCAATACCAACAATCCTCTTTGAATATTGGCTACAATTTGATTGTCAATTGTTACTGATGCTTGAGAAACTCTTTGGATTACTACTTTCATTAATCAGTCTTAAAGTTACAAAGTCTTAAAGTCGAAAGTAAAAAAATCTAAATCTTTCCTTAATTATGACTTTTAAAAATACTACTCTCTCGTTTTATCGCTTATGATTCTATCCTCGTTATGAATGTCAGTTCGATAATGTTCATCGTCACCTTCTAAAATTTTAAGGTAACTGTTGTAGCGTGACCAAGCAATTTCGTCTCTATCCAAAGCGACTTTTACAGCACACTTCGGTTCTTCTTTATGCAAACAATTGTTAAATTTACACTGATCTTTTAGTTTGAAAAATTCCGGAAAATATCCGCTTATTTCTGCAGGCTCCATATCAACCATCCCAAATCCTTTGATTCCAGGTGTGTCAATAATACTTGCCCCAAAAGACAAATCAAACATTTCTGCAAAAGTTGTAGTGTGCTGCCCTTGTTTACTTGCCTCCGAAATAGTTTTAGTACGCAAATGCAATGATGGCTCCATGGCATTTACTAAAGTAGACTTTCCAACACCTGAATGACCAGAAAACATACTTACTTTACCAATCATCATTGCTTTCAATTCCTCAACACCTTTCATTTCAGTTGAGGATACGCGCAAACATTGATATCCAATTTGCTGGTATACATGCTGCATGTACAATTGCTCATCAAGAGTAGCATCATCAAAAGTGTCTATTTTATTAAAAACCAACACAGTTTCAATTCCATATGCCTCTGCCGTTACTAAAAAACGGTCGATAAAATTAAAAGTAGTTGGCGGATTATTAACCGTAATCAATAAAAAAACGCGATCAATATTAGAGGCAATAATGTGCATTTGATGCGATAAATTGACCGACTTTCGGACGATGTAATTTTTACGATCGTGAATTCCGTGAATTGTACCCGTTACGGCATCTGAGGTTTCCTCTAATTCATAATCAACTACATCACCTACAGCAATGGGGTTGGTACTTTTAATGCCTTTGATTCTGAATTTTCCTTTGATCCTACATTCAATAAACTGCCCAGATTCCGTTTTTACGGTGTACCAGCTTCCTGTAGATTTGTAAACGAGTCCTGTCATGAGGCAAAGGTAAAATTTTGTTTGAAGTTTAAAGTTTAAAGTGTAGAGTTTTTTTAGAAACAAGTTCAAACAAAAAGACCGTCTGTAAAAGACGGCCTTTCATTTTATAAAATATTTGAAAAACTAGTATTTGTATCCAATTCCTTTTTTGATTGCTTGAGAACCACCTAATTGATTTGAACTTGCCCCAACAGTAGTTTTATCAGCAGTCATTAAAATAAATGGATAACCTCCTGCAGCTGCCTCTTTTTTCAATTTCATTTCTGCTTTTTTATCCGCTGTATTACCAGTATGGTAGTTAATCAAGCCTGTTTTTCCTCTTACTTCACCACCTTTTATCAAACCAGCAATATAAGACTTATCCTCTAGTATCACTACCTTTTCCCAGTCGGCATCGCTAGCTACTACAATTTTTTCAGTAACATTTTCAACACGACCGCTTTTACCATAAACAATTTTTTCAATTGCATATTTGCTCATTGTGTTTTCGGCATCTTCTCCGTCGTACTTGTAGATTACTGTAAATTCTTCCAGTTTTACAACTTTCCCTTTTACAGTTTCTCCGTTGTGCTTGGTAATTACATCAACTTGAGCATTTGCTGTTGCCATACCAAGTGTAAGTGCTAATGCTAAAATAATTTTTTTCATTTGTTTGTTTGTTATTGATTACTAATTTTTGGCAATATTACAGAAATAAAGCACAATTATAAATTTTTTATAAAATAAAATCGTACTAAAAGTAAAAATTTAATATGCAGAAAACTTAGAGCTAAAAAAAACCTCCAAAACTTCAAACTCGAAGCAGTGGAGGATTTTAACATGGCTTAAAAAAAATTAAGCATTCAACACCTTATCTTGATGGCTGATACTTTCTTGGTGAATGGCCTTGAATAATTTTAAAACAAACTCTTCTGAAAGTCCTTTGGTTTCTCCATCCAAAATCATTTTACCTAAAATTTCGTTCCAACGGTTATTTTGTAGTACTGCTACGTTGGCTGCTTTTTTAACCAAACCAATTTCGTCAGCTACTTTCATACGTTTGCCTAAAAGCTCTAGCAAAGTGGCATCTAATACATCAATGTTAGCTCTTAATTTTTTCATTTTCTGAGTAAAATCATCTGATACATCGTCAATTTTACGCACTTTTAAATCAATAAAAATTTGTTTCAACGCATCGGGTGTTACTTGCTGAGCCGCATCACTCCAAGCATTATCTGGATCAATGTGCGTTTCAATAATCATCCCATCGTAATTCAAATCTAAAGCTTCTTGCGTAACCTCTAAGATCATTTTGCGATCACCAGTAATGTGCGAAGGATCTATAATCAAAGGCAAATCAGGGAATTTATTTTGCAATTCAATAGCAATTTGCCACTCTGGAATGTTGCGGTATTTGGTTTTCTCATACGTAGAAAATCCTCTGTGAATCACTCCTAATTTTTCGATTCCGGCATTGTACAAACGCTCTACTCCACCTAACCACAAAGATAAATCTGGGTTTACAGGGTTTTTCACCAAAACAATTTTATCTGTTCCCGCTAATGCATCAGCAATTTCCTGAACCGCAAAAGGATTTACCGTTGTTCTAGCACCTATCCACAATACATCAATGTCATATTCTAAAGCTAATTTTACGTGAGCAGCATTCGCTACCTCAGTTCCCATTAGCAATCCTGTTTCTTCTTTGGCTTTCTTCAACCATTTCAAACCTATTTCGCCCACGCCTTCAAATCCTCCCGGACGCGTTCTTGGTTTCCAGATTCCTGCTCTAAAAACACTTACATCTGAATCTTTCAACTCATGTGCAATTTTTAATACTTGATCTTCGGTTTCAGCGCTACATGGCCCCGCTATCACTAATGGGTGGGTCAAATTAAATGCCTCCAACCAGTTTCTCATTTCTTTCTTATTTTCCATCTTTTCTAAATTTTATTTTATAAGTTTCGTTTTTTTTATCTTTTTTCGTGAATACTGCAAACTGTTAACTGTGACTGAAAACTGTCAACTGTTTACTTCTTAACATTCATCCCGTTTAATATCTCTTTAATCTTATTCACACTTTCCATTTCATTGTAAATCGCCTCGTAATCCTCATTTTCTAAAAGCTCCTTAAATTTAGATAAATTCAAGATATATTCATTCAAAGTTTTTACAACTTGCTTCCTATTTTGCTTAAAAATGGGTGTCCACATTGCGGGTGAACTTTTAGCAAGACGCACGGTACTTTCAAAACCAGAACCTGCCATATCAAAAATGTCCTGTTCGTGTTTTTCCTTGTCAATGACTGTTTTTCCTAACATAAAAGCGCTGATGTGGGACAAATGCGAAACATACGCAATGTGCTTATCGTGTGATTTTGGATCCATATACCGAATGCGCATTCCCATTTCTTGAAACAATGCCAAGGCGCGTTCTTGCAATTTAAAAGTCGTTTTCTCCACCTCACAAATAATGTTTGTTTTGCCTTGAAACAACCCTTTTATCGCTGCTGATGGTCCCGAAAATTCAGTTCCAGCAATAGGATGCGTGGCTATAAAATTTCTCCTTTTGGCATGGTTGGCAATACCTTCACAAATAGGCAATTTTGTCGAACCCACCTCAAAAACAATCGTTTGGTCTCCTATCGCCTCCAAAACTTGGGGTACAACCATGAGCGCTACATCTACAGGAACCGAAACAATCACAAAATCAGCATGCATTAAGTCTGCAAATGTTGCCATTTCATCAATAACACCCAATTCAATTGCCTGATCTAGATGCTTTTCATTGGTGTCAATCCCATAAATCGTGGCGTGCGGATACAAATCTTTAACATCCAACACCATCGAACCACCTATCAAGCCTATGCCTATTACAAATACTTTCATTTTTTTGTTTTTTATCCGAAGCTTATCCTGCTATCCGTTGCAATCTTTCCTGCCGAACCCCGGCAGCAAAGGATTTCCACTACTATCAGGGCTAGGGAATTTCGTTATCGAGAACATTTATTTTCTTACAATGATCTTTATTTTTCAACTCTACGACGTGAAAGATTAATCAAGTCCATACTAAAATCGACTGATTGCTTCTCTAATTTTTTCTTCTTCAACACACAAAGCAAACCGAATGTAACCTTCTCCATTACTCCCAAAAATAGTTCCCGGTGTAATAAAAATTGATTTCTCATGCAAGATTCTATCAATAAACACCTCTACTGATGTAACTCCATCGGGTAACTTTGCCCAAACAAACAAACCAACACCTTCTTTATACACTTTACAACCTAGTTTTTCAGCGAGTTCCTCTGTTACAATTCGTCTTTTTTTATAGATTTCATTCATAGCATCAAACCAAGCCTTATCACTTTTCAGCGCTGCAACAGCTCCTTTTTGAATGCCGTAAAACATACCGCTATCCATATTGCTTTTTACTTTTAAAACCGCATCAATAGCATTGGCGTTTCCTAAAACCATTCCTACTCTCCAACCCGCCATATTAAAAGTTTTACTCAAAGAATTCAATTCTAAAGCCACTTCCTTTGCTCCTTTTACCTGCAATAAACTCATCGGATTGTCATTCAAAACAAAACTATACGGATTGTCGTTCACCAATAAAATTTCATGTTTTGCAGCAAAAGCGACTAATTTTTCAAACAACTCCAAACTGCCTCGAGCTCCCGTAGGCATATGCGGATACCCAATCCACATGATCTTTACCTTGGATAAATCCAATTGCTCCAAAGCTTCAAAATCCGGCTCCCACTGGTTTTCTTCTTTTAAATCATAATACACTGGCACCGCTCCTACTAAATTGGTCACTGATGTGTACGTAGGATAGCCTGGATTCGGAATCAAAACGTGATCGCCTTCATTTAAAAATGCCAGCGAAATGTGCATAATTCCTTCCTTGGAACCCATCAAAGGCAAAATTTCTGTTACAGGGTTGAGTGTTACACCATAATTTTTGGAATAAAAAGCAGCCATACCTTCGCGCAACTCTGGTAAACCTTGATAACTTTGGTATTGATGTGCATTTTCATCTTGCATCGCAGCTACAATAGCAGCTACAATAGCAGGCGCCGGTTGTAAATCTGGACTCCCAATTCCCATATTAATGATGGGTTTTCCTTCGGCTGCCAGTTGCCTTACTTCTCTCAATTTGGAGGAGAAATAGTATTCTTCAATGATATGGAGACGCTTTGCTGTGGTAATCATGTGTAAATTTTTATATCTGTGTAACTTGGTAACTCGAGGCTGTTTATATTTTAGTATTCTTGTATTCGCCCAAGACTTTAAAATATTCGGCCATAATATTCAATAATGATTTTGCTTTAGCATAATCTTCGTATTTCTCAAAAGTGACATCCACAAAAAAGGAATATTTCCATGGCGTTTCAATTTTGGGCAAAGATTGAATCTTGGTTAAATTCAATTTGCAATCGCTCATCACGTTTAAAACTGCTGCTAAACTCCCGCGTTTATGGTCGAGCTCAAATTTTATCGATGCTCTGTTGATTTCACTTTCGGGAACAAATGAATTTTCTTTTTTGATAATCACAAAGCGCGTCATGTTGTTCTTAATCGTCTGAATTTCTGGCGCAATAATTTCCAAATCATACATTTCCGAAGCTGTTTTGCTTGCAATTGCCGCTATTCCTTTCAGTTGTTTTTCTTGAATTCTTCGCGCTGTTTCAGCGGTATCTTTATCTTCAACCAATTTGATATTAGGATATTTTTTTAAGAAATCCATACATTGTAAAAGTGCCATCGGATGGGAATGTACTTCAAGAATATCTTCTATTTTTTGACCTTTCAAAGCCATTAAATTTTGATGAATACTCAAATAATGTTCTCCAATTATGTGTAAATTATTTTTGTCAATTAGCGCGTAATTAGGAATAATAGGACCTGCGATAGAATTTTCAATTGCCATAACAGCTTGATCTGACTTACCTGCTAACAAGCTGTCTACCAATTCCTCAAAAGACAAACACTCGTCAAGAATAAATTCCTGATTGAAATATTCTTGAGCCACTTGATGATGAAACGAGCCCGTAATGCCTTGTATTCCTATAATTGTATTCATTTTACACACTTTTAAGCAAAAAAAAATCCCGATTTGCATCGGGATTGTATATCTATAGTATCAATTTAATTTTTGAATTAAATAACCATGCAACAATCCCTTTCTACCTTCCAGAAGAAATAATAAGAGTTGCTAAAATAAAATCGGTTACTCAACATGTTGCTGTCTTTTTTGTATTGATTACTGTGCGAATGTATACATAATTTTTAACTGCACCCAAAAAAAAGTTGATTTTATGACACAAAAAATGGATTTGCTAAAAAGTTGGTTATTAATTATGTAATGTTTAAAAAAAGGCTCTAAAAATACCATTCATACAACAGCAATTCTTGTATTGTTACGTAAAAACAAGGCTTTATTATGCTGCAACACACAATATGGAAAGTTATTTATGCTAGAACTTTTTCAGAAAGCCACTTTTTCCCTTCAGCAATTCTTGCCACTAACATTGCCGAAATCAAATCTCCATTGGCATTTAACAATGTTGCCATTGGATCAACCAAAGTTCCAATAATCATTGCTGCTGGCAAAGCTTGTTCCATGGGGAAACCATAAACTGTTATGGCTAGGATTTCGCCTATGTAGCCGCCATTAGGAATTCCGCCCTCTACAACAGAAACCACAACTGTAATTCCCAAAGCGGTGAGAATCGTAATTGGATCCGTAAAATCCTTACCAAACATGGCAAAAATAACGGCTATCTTAATAATGGAAGACATACTCGAACCATCTTTATGCAAAGGTGCACCCAATGGAATAACGACATTCCTAATGTGAGCAGGAATATTCATTTTTTCGGCACCGTCAAGATTGGCAGGAATGGTAGCAATACTGCTGCAGGTCCCAATAGCTGTTAACGAAGGCGTTATATTATTTTTCCAAAACACTTTAAATCCTAATTTCCCACCTGCCATGTAGGCATACAAACTAAAAAACACTATGAAGTAAAAGGCACAAACAGCATAATAAAGTCCTAACGGCTTGGCATAAGCACCAAACAATTGTGGACCAAAAATACCCACCTGATAAGCAAAATAAGCACCTAAGCCTACGGGCGCTGTTTGCATAATAATGTGTAGCAATTGTTTCATTACTTCGTTACCAGATTGTAAAAACCTACTGAAATCGTTGCCTTTTTCACCAGATTGCAAGCTGGCAAACCCCACTAAAAAGGAAAAAAGAATGAGCGCCAACATGTTTTTTCGGGATAACAATTCATAAAAATCACCCGCAGTAAGCAATTGGGTTATCTCAGAGCCAGTGCTACTTTCGGCTACAATTTCTAACGGAATTTTAGAAATTATAATATCTTGATGGATTGGAAAAATCAAAACTCCTACTACCATAAGAATTGCAGAAACCAAGACCGTAAACAAAAAGACTCCTATTACGATTAAGAATAACTTTCCAAGTTTTTCGGTTTTTTCTAAAGTAGCAATTGATGCCGATATGGTAAAAAACACTAACGGAATTATCGCAGTAAACAACAAATTTAGAAAAATGTCTCCCAAAGGTTTCAAAACCTCCACTTCTTTACCAAAAACCAAACCTAATATACTTCCTGCAAGGATACCTCCAAGAAGTAACATAATGCTTTTGTAATTTTTCAAGAAACCTCCTGATCCTATATCTTTCATGTGTCTTTTTAACTATTTTAAGTAAATATAGAAATCTAAAAGATAGCGGTGCAATCACGGTGCTACTTTTTTATCATTTCGAATAGAAATACTCGCCACTATTCGTGAAAAAATTATTCGTGAATTAGTGGGCAATCGAACAACAAATCCATTCATTTTCTGTTTACTTTTGCAATAAATAATTCATCATGTCAATAGCAGTAAATAACATTTCCAAAAGCTACGGTGCTCAAAAAGCATTAGATAACATTTCATTTTCAATTAACAAAGGAGAAATTGTTGGTTTTTTAGGTCCAAATGGAGCTGGAAAATCGACTTTGATGAAAATTTTAACTACCTACATAACCGCTGATGAAGGAACTGCCACGGTAAACGGGCAGGATGTAAACACCAATCCAAAAGCCGTACAACTTTCTATTGGGTACTTGCCGGAGCACAATCCGTTGTATTTGGATTTGTATGTTCGTGAATATTTAGCCTTTAATGCTGATGTGTACAAAGTTGCCAAATCTCGTATCGAAGAGGTAATTCAACTGACTGGTTTAAGTACCGAAAGCCACAAAAAAATAGGCCAACTCTCTAAAGGATACCGCCAGCGTGTAGGATTGGCCAATGCGCTACTGCACAATCCTGATGTTTTAATTTTGGATGAGCCTACCACTGGTTTAGATCCAAACCAGTTGATGGAGATTAGAAACGTAATTAAAAACGTGGGGAAAGACAAGACTGTTTTTCTTTCTACACACATTATGCAGGAGGTTGAGGCCATTTGTGATCGTGTAATCATCATCAACAATGGAAAAATTGTAACCGATAAAAAGCTGGATAATTTAATCTCTGAAGATAAAGAACAAGTCATTGAAGTGGAATTTGATTTTCAAATTGAAGAACAATTGATTTCTAAAATTGAAAATCTTGTTTCGTATGTAAACGTTCACGATATGATGTGGGAACTGACTTTTAAATCAGATAAAGACATGCGTTCTGTTGTCTTTGATTTTGCTCAAAACAATGGTTTGAAAACCTTACAACTCAATCAAAAGAATAAAAACTTAGAAGCGGTGTTTAGAGAGATTACGAAATAGTTGGCAGAAATTTAAAATCAAAAAAATATGAAAAGAACATTACTATTTATCATAATAATATTTATTCCAAATTTTATTATTGGACAAAAAACACTTTTTGACTCATTAAAAGTAGACAACTCAACAAAAATTGTTGGAAGAAATCCTCATTATGACAAAGATAAAACTTACGAAAAATATAATTTCATAATTGAAGACTCAATTAAAATTGTTGACTTTATAAAAAATATAAAATTAGGTGATGAAGTTAGAAATTCATTAGAAAATCGAAATTTTAAACTTACAATTGTAAAAAACAAAAAAGAAATCGGTTCTTGGACAATAAATCCTACACAAAAAAGTGCAATGACTCATGATGGTAAGACTTATAAATTTGATCTAAATCAGATAACGAGTTTCAACCAAACTTCTCCTCTAAAACATTATCATGAAGTAAAAGTGTTTTCTTCTAAAAAAGATTATGAAAATTATCTAATCGAACAGAAAAAAAATCCAAACTTTTTATTTGATTACTCTCCACAATTTAAATATGAAGGAAGTTTTGAAATTGAATTTAAAAAATCTTCGAAATTTTCAAGCCCAAAAGTTATAAGCGAATATTTAACTCCATACATAGAAAAGATTGTTAAAAAGGATGAATATAGTTTAAGTTATGTATTAAATGATAAAAACAGAAATAATACTGACCAATTCACAATGACAATTCGTGGCTCAAAAAATATATTTGAAGAGCTAAAAATTAAATCCTTGAAAAATGAAAATTGGGAAGAAACAGTTGAAGATGGTTATTTCTTTTATAAACAATAAACTTTTGCTAATAGGCGTTTGGCAACATTTCGAATTTTGTCGTAAATTCACGTTTATTTCTCGCAAGAATTTTTTTCTTTGATAGAAAATAATCGGTTCCGAAATTCGCAACCTCGCCAAGCGCCGGAACTTTGACAGTTTTGAGTTATATTCTCGAATAAAACACAAATTATAAAAAAAGCTTCCAGTTCTCCAAGGCGAACTGGAAGCTTTTGAAATATAAAAGATAAATTACTAAAAAAGTTGACTCGCAATTTGACGGATATTTTCTGATTTACCCATCGAATAATAATGTAAAACAGGAACTCCAGCTGCCTTTAATTCGCGGGATTGCTGAATAGCCCATTCAATTCCCACTTGTTTTACATCTGCATTTGTTTTGCATTTGTCTACTGCATCAATTAAATCTTCTGGCAAATCAATTCGGAAAATTTGCGGTAAAATTTGCAAATGTCTTTGCACCGCCAATGGCTTGATACCAGGAATAATAGGCACTGTGATTCCCATTTCTCTGGCTTTGGCAACAAATTCAAAATATTTTGCATTGTCAAAAAACATTTGTGTCACCACATAATCAGCACCTGCGTCCACTTTTTCTTTTAACCTTTTCAAATCGGACAGTAACGATGGAGATTCCAAATGTTTTTCAGGATATCCTGCCACTCCAATACAAAAATCAGCCTTATTATCAGCATGAATGACGTCATGTAAATATTTGCCTTCATTCAACAATTTGATTTGCTTAACCAAATCAATCGCAAAATGATTACCACCCGCTTTTGGCACAAAGGATTGTTCGTCCTTCATCGCATCACCACGCAACGCCATTACATTATTGATGCCTAGATAATGACAATCAACCAATAAATATTCTGTTTCTTCTTTGGTAAAACCACCGCACAATACATGAGGCACCGTATCTACGTTGTATTTGTGTGTTATCGAAGCGCAAATTCCAAGGGTTCCTGGTCGCATTCTGGTTAGTTTTTTATCCAACAAACCATTGCCTTTATCAACATAAATAAACTCCTCGCGTGAGGTAGTCACATCAATAAATGGCGGTTTGAACTCCATCAAAGGGTCAATGTTATCATATAATTCTTGAATACTTTTCCCTTTTTGAGGCGGAATAATTTCAAATGAAAACAAAGTTTCTCCTTTGGCTTTTTCTATATGTTGTGTTACTTTCATATTAAGTCTTAAAGTTTGAAAGTCAAAAGTCGAAAGCCAAGTCTGTTTTAGACTTTATGACTTTTGACTTTATGACTAAATTAGTCTGCTATATTCGGATTCAACCATTTCATGGCTACATCGGTCGAAACATTTCTTCTTTTGGCGTAGTCAATTACTTGATCTTCTTTAATTTTTCCGAGTCCAAAATACTTACTTTCTGGATTGCCAAAGTAGTAACCCGATACTGATGAAGCCGGCCACATAGCCATACTTTCGGTTAAGGTTACTCCAATTTCTTCTGCAACATTTAATAATTTCCAAATTGTTGGTTTCTCTAAATGATCCGGACAAGCTGGATATCCTGGCGCTGGTCGAATCCCTTTGTACACCTCATCAATCATATCTTCGGTAGATAAATTCTCATCAGCGGCATATCCCCAAAATTCTTTACGAACTTTCTCGTGCAAATATTCAGCAAAAGCTTCTGCGAAACGATCAGCAAGCGCTTTCACCATAATCGAATTATAATCATCTAAATCCTTTTCGAATTCAGCCGCCCATTCGTCAACTCCAAAACCAGTAGTCACGCAAAATGCTCCCATATAATCTACCTTCCCACTTTCTTTTGGAGCAATAAAATCAGACAAAGCGATGTTTGGCGCTCCTTTGGTTTTTTGAGATTGTTGGCGCAAAGTCAAAAAGAGCCCCCTAACCCCCAAAGGGGGAACTATCTCCTTTGTAGACAACTCCTTGGTAATTTTTTCAATTGTTTCATGTAAATTATTCAACACCTCTTTATTAGTGTATCTAACAACTTTAAAACCCTTAGATTCTAGCCAAATAGTTCTCTCTTTGTCAAGTTCAATTTGTTCGGGATGATTATGAATAGATCCATCTACTTCAATAACTAGCTTTTTTTCCAAACACACAAAATCAACTATATATTCCCCTATTACATGTTGCCTTCTAAATTTATACCCTTCTACTCCTCTATTAGATAAAAAATTCCATAGCATTTTCTCAGCTTCTGTTGGTTTGTTTCTCATCTCTTTAGCGCGTTCTTTTAAAACATCATACATAATAGGATTTGCTGTTTCCCAAGTTTGTTTTGCTGTTTCGAGAGGTGCTCCCCCTTCGGGGGCGGGGGGGGCTTCATATAACTCAATATCATCATCGTTGATTTGATTCGCCGGAAAAATTCCGTAAACGCCTTTCGCTGTTAACTTTTTCTCCTCTAAAATTACTTTTAGCATGGCTTGTGCATCTGCAAAAACCGAAGTCGCTTGTTCGCCCACTACCTCATCAGTTAAAATGGCTGGGTATTTTCCAAACAATTCCCAAGTTCTAAAAAATGGCGTCCAATCGATATAAGGTACCAAAGTTTCTAAATCAACTTCTATGATTTGTTTGCCAATAACTTTAGGTTTCACCGGCGTGAAATTATCCCAATCCAATTGTAATTTATTTTTACGGGCTTGCTCAATGGTCAAGAAATTCTTGTCGCGGGAGCGATTCAAAAACGTTTCTCTAAACGCATCGTATTCTGCTCGAATATCACTAGCATATATTTTTCGGTTGTGATCCAATAAATTTCCTGCAACCGTTACCGCTCTCGAGGCATCATTCACGTGAATGACAGTCGAATTGTATTGTGGTGCAATTTTCACGGCTGTATGCGCGCGCGAAGTTGTTGCACCACCAATCATTACTGGAATTTTCAGTCCTCTTTTATCCAATTCCTTAGCGAGATACACCATTTCGTCCAAAGATGGCGTGATCAATCCGCTCAATCCAATAATATCTACTTCGTGCTCAATAGCTGCTGCAATAATTTTTTCTGGAGGCACCATTACACCCAAATCGACAATCTCGTAATTGTTACAAGCCAATACCACCGAAACTATATTTTTTCCAATATCATGAACATCACCTTTTACGGTAGCCATCAAGATTTTTCCGTTACCAGATTTATCCCCAACTTGCTTTGCCGCTTCGATGAAAGGCAAAAGATAAGCCACTGCTTTTTTCATTACACGTGCCGACTTTACCACTTGTGGCAAAAACATTTTACCCGAACCAAACAAATCACCTACGACATTCATTCCCGCCATTAAGTTGATTTCAATTACTTCAATTGGTTTTGTGGCAGCCAAACGCGCTTCCTCTACATCTATTTCGATAAACGCATCAATTCCCTTAACTAACGAGTGTGTAATTCTTTCTTGAACGGTTCCATTTCGCCATTCTTGAACTACTGCTTCATTGGTTTTTGTAGCATCTCCTTTTACATTCTCAGCAAAATCGAGCAAACGTTCTGTCGCATCGTCGCGTCTGTCCAGAATCACATCTTCCACATGTTCTAATAAATCTTTCGGAATCTCATCATATATCGACAACATTTCTGGGTTTACAATCCCCATCGTCATTCCGTTTTGAATGGCGTGGTACAAGAAAACCGAGTGCATCGCTTCCCGAACCGTGTCGTTCCCTCTAAATGAAAACGAAACGTTACTAACACCACCACTGATGTGTGCATGTGGTAAATTTTCGCGAACCCACTTGGTTCCTCTAAAGAAATCCAAGGCATTCAAGCGGTGCTCTTCCATACCTGTTGCTACTGGGAAAATATTCAAATCGAAAATGATGTCTTGTGGCGGAAATCCAATTCCCACCAAAATATCATACGAACGCTGGCAAATTTCGATACGTCTTTCGTAATTATCGGCCTGACCCACTTCGTCAAAAGCCATCACAATTACCGCCGCTCCGTAACGCTTTATCAATTTAGCATGATGAATAAAAGCTTCTTCGCCTTCTTTCAACGAAATCGAATTTACAACACATTTCCCTTGTACGACTTTCAAACCCGCCTCAATGATTTCCCATTTCGAGCTGTCAATCATAATCGGCACGCGCGAAATATCCGGCTCAGCCGCTATCAAATTCAGGAATTTTGTCATCGCATAGGCGCCATCGAGCATTCCCTCATCCATGTTAATATCGATAATCTGTGCGCCACCTTCTACTTGCTGGCGCGCAATATCAAGCGCCTCATCGTATTTTTCTTCCTTAATCAATCGAAGAAATTTTCGCGAACCCGTCACATTGGTTCGTTCCCCTACATTCACAAATACACTTTCCGGCGTAATGATTAAGGGTTCTAATCCTGACAATACTAGGTTTCTTCTTTTTTCTGCCATTTTAATTTAAGTTACTAAGATCCTAAGTAGCATAGGTTCTGAGTTGTTTTTATGATATTATTTGATGCAAAGTTTTCAAAACCTTACCATTTTATTTCAATTCTTTTTTGGGCGTGTCCCTCCAAAAAAAAGTCGGGTCGGGCTATTCGTTCTATCTTTTGCTTCGCTATCGCTTCACAAAAGGATGCCACTGCTATCCCTCACGCGGGCATTGTGCTTGCAACACACTTCTTTTTTGTTGATTCTTCCGTTTCTTTATTCTTCAATTTTGTCATTCTGAGGAACGAAGAATCTAAACAAGTTGCTCTGCTGTTTGCGAGAGCGTCACGCTTGTACTTATTCTTTTTTCTTAAAAACCTTTTCCTGTCTATATTAAGTGCACGAGCGGGACGCTCGCGCCAGCTGGGGATTCCTCCTACGTCGGAATGACAAAACTAGACTTACTCTCTTTACGGGCACGAATTACAAATCCGCGCTATCTCATATTAACTAAATTCCTTTATATTCAATCTGCCAATTCAGGCTATCTAACTTTTCTAGAGTTATAAAATATTTTTTATTGTAAATATTTTTCTTAAATATTGTCTTCCAACCATATTTATCCACGCTGTCTTTATGTACAATGAATAATCTTGCTTTTTTATCGTCTAAACTATCAAAATAAGTATCCCAATATCTAGGTCTATCTCCATTATAATCCTTTTGTCCTTTTTTAATTTCATTAAAAACAAAAGGCATATCATATTTACCTCTTTTTGATTCGTCAAAATCATCTCTAAACTCATAATAAAACCCACCACTATTCATACTATCGTTATAAGATAATATGCTAAATATTACTCTATCAGAACTGTTTTTAACAAATATATCCCGTGTATCTAATTTATCACAAGAACAAAAATTAAGTAAAATAAAAAGAAATACAATTATTTTAGATTTCAACATAGTTTCTAAACTCTTAAATTGACACAATTTACTATTTGCAACATATATTTTCAATTTACATCACCGCAGTCGAAACCCTCGGTTTGTATTCCTTGGCTATATCTGCAATTAATTTGATGTGTGCTGGTGTTGTTCCGCAACAACCACCTATAATATTTACTAAATTATCGTCTAAATATTCTTTGATAAAAGCTTGCATCTGTTCTGGGGTTTCGTCGTATTCTCCAAAAGCATTCGGTAATCCTGCATTAGGATGCGCCGATACGTTGAACGATGTGTTTTGCGACAAAGTTTGTAAATACGGCTTGAGCAAATCGGCACCAAGGGCGCAATTGAATCCTACGCTCAACAACGGTATGTGCGACACAGAAATTAAGAAAGCCTCAACCGTTTGTCCCGAAAGAGTTCTTCCAGACGCATCGGTAATCGTTCCTGAAACCATGATTGGAATATCAAGATTGCGTTCGTCTTTTACTTCTTCAATGGCAAAAAGCGCTGCTTTGGCATTTAAGGTATCAAAAATAGTTTCTACCAAAAGTAAATCGCAACCACCATCCATAAGCGCTTCTACTTGTTGCTTGTACGCGATGCGTAAATCATCAAAAGTTACGGCTCTATAACCTGGATCGTTTACATCTGGTGACATGCTTGCTGTTCTATTCGTAGGTCCAATGGAACCCGCAACAAAACGAGGTTTGTCTGGATTTTTAGCGGTAAATTCATCGGCTACTTCGCGGGCTATTTTTGCCGACTCATAGTTCAATTCATACACATATTCTTCAAGATAGTAATCAGCCATGCCGATCGTGGTTCCAGAGAAGGTATTGGTTTCAACAATATCAGCTCCGGCTTCAAAATAAGCGGCGTGCACGTCTTTTATAGCTTGTGGCTGCGTGAGCGACAATAAATCGTTGTTTCCTTTTAATGGATGTGGAAAATCCTTGAAACGTTCTCCTCTAAAATCTTCTTCGGAGAAATTATAACGTTGCAACATGGTTCCCATAGCTCCATCAAGGATGAGGATGTTTTTTTTAATGGCTTCGTGAATGCTTGACATAACTTTGTATTTCTTGTAAATCACAATTTAAAATTGTGATTTTTACTTTTGATTAGTGTTTCCAAAAGTTCCCAATTTTTCTATATAGCCCTGATGGCAGCGGCATCCTTTTTATTCGCCTTTTTTGGGCGAATAAAAAGATATAGCGTACAGCAGGAACGATTATGACTGAAAAGCGCCATTAATCTGCTCTAAAAAATTCGATAAGTTGTCAAGAAAAGGTTTGAGAAATACTGTAGAAGTATTCTTGTGTTATCTATCTTTGATACTGGTTGTATAAAGTAGAATGTAGCACCTTCTTTAAAAATAAAGGGTTGCTAAGGTTTCATTGGGTCTTTTCCCTCCGCCTTTCGTGATAACTTTCAATAAATATAGGAACAGTGCAAAGGAACGACATAGCGCTAACAATTGCAAGTATTTTTTTTAAAGATTGTAGCTTAGTTTGTTGCAAAACTTTAAAATAAAAAAAGGTTCTGAATTGCTAAGATTTTAACCAACCTTAGCAATTCAGAACCTTTGTGACGCTGCAACTTTATTTACACGATTGCTTTTACAACCGCTTTTGGAGCTTCTTTACGAGTTCCGTCAAAACCATCTACACCAGAAACGGTAGTGTATTTTAACACATAACGCTTTCCTGGATTAATGATTTGGTAGGCCGCTTGACACATTAATGTGGCTTCGTGGAATCCGCACAAGATTAATTTTAATTTTCCTGGATAGGTATTTACGTCACCAATAGCGAAAATTCCAGGAATATTAGTTTGGTAATCTAAGGCGTTGTTTACTTTGATGGCGTTCTTTTCGATTTCTAATCCCCAGTCGCCGATAGGACCTAACTTTGGCGTAAGACCAAAAAGCGGAATAAAGTAATCGGTTTCGATGGTGCGCTGTGCGCCGTTTTCCTCGACTACAACTGCCTCAAGATGCTCAGCTCCTTTTAAACCCACTACTTCACCTGGCGTAATCATTTTTATTTTACCTGAAGACTTAAGCTCTTGTACTTTTTCTACAGAGTCTAAAGCACCACGAAACTCGTTGCGACGGTGAATCAAAGTCACTTCTGAAGCTACATTTGACAAAAAGATACTCCAATCTAAAGCCGAATCGCCACCTCCAGCGATAACTACGCGCTTGTCACGGAATTTTTCTGGATTTTTGATGAAGTATTTAATTCCTTTATCTTCGTAAAATTCGATGTCCTCGATCAATGGCTTTCTTGGTTCAAAACTACCCAATCCACCAGCAATAGCAATAACTGGCGCATGGAATTTTTTGCCTTTGTTTGAAGTCACAATAAATGTTCCGTCTTCTTGTTTTTCGATGGTTTCTGCACGTTCACCCAAGGTAAACCCTGGTTCGAACTGCTTGATTTGCTCCATTAAATTATCTACTAAATCGCCAGCCAATACTTCTGGAAATCCAGGAATATCATAAATAGGTTTTTTAGGATATAACTCTGATAACTGCCCTCCCGCTTGTGGCAAAGCATCTAATATATGGCATTTTAATTTTAATAAACCTGCTTCAAAAACTGCAAATAAACCTGTTGGCCCTGCGCCAATAATGAGTATGTCTGTTTTAATCATTTTGATTTAATTTAGTATCCTTTGTTTTGCTTCCAATTGTAATTGTAGGCTGTAATGGAAATTGTTAATTGTGTTTATCTATGTTATCGTATTGAACTCAGGAGCTCAATACTTTTATTTTGAATTGAGTACAAATATCACTATTCTGTTTAGTTAAAAAAACAGAAACTGATTATTAAGAACTATTACATCTTAGCTTTTTTCTATGAACTTAAGATTGTGTTTTGTGTTTACTTTGCTTTGAGCGTCTCTGTGATTTCATTCATTTTTTGAACTTTTTCCTCAAAATTCCCTTTCAGTGTTTTGCGATATTCATTCAAGTTTTCGACCATTTTATTAATATCGTCTGGAATAATTTCTTCAAAAAACTCTCGCAGTCGTTTGGCTGTAGTGGGTGATTTTCCGTTGGTTGAAATGGCAATTTTCACATTTCCTTTGGTTACAATTCCGCCCAAATAATAATCACATAAAGGCGGCGTATCAGCAATGTTGCAAATCAAATATCTTTTTCGGGACAAATCATAAATCCTCTTGTTGACTTTCAAATCATCGGTGCAAGCAATCACCATGTGGCGTTTACGGAGCATCCAGCGATTGAATTTTTTATAAGTCAACTTCACTGTTGGGTGACTTGCCGCCAAGGTTTCTAACTCCGGCAAAAACCAAGGTGCTACTACCTCAACATTGGCATTGGGACTGGATTTCAACAGAAACGATAGTTTTTCTAAACCCACATTTCCGCCGCCCACAATGAGCACATTGAGGTTGTGTAATTTTAAAAAAATTGGATATAATTCGTTTCTTTCCACTGTTATTTCAATTCTTTGGCTATGAATTCTTCGTAAAAGCCTTTTAATTTATTGCTTTCTTTAACCACCTCGCCAATGACGATAATGGCAGGTGAACTTAATTGTTGTTGCGCCACCACTTGCTCAATGGTGTTGATGGTTCCAACCCCAATTTTCTCTTGAGGAGTGGTTCCGTTTTGAATAATAGCAACCGGTGTTTCACCTTTAGATTCTTTTTGGAACAAATCGATAATCTGAGTGAGTTTGCTCATTCCCATTAAAACAACTACTGTTGCTGATGATTGTGCAGCCAAAGCCACATCATTTGACAATTTTCGATCAGAAGTTGTGCCCGTAATTACCCAAAAACTTTCAGAAACGCCTCTTTTGGTCAATGAAATCCCTTGATAAGCCGGAACAGCAATCGAGGATGAAATTCCAGGCACCACCGATGTAGATATGCCAAAACTTTCTATAAAGTCAATTTCTTCACTTCCACGGCCAAAAATAAATGGATCGCCTCCTTTTAAGCGAACTACATGTCCGTACGTTAAGGCATTATCTACAATCAATTGGTTGATTTGGTCTTGCGAATATTCATGACAGCCTTTGCGTTTGCCTACAAAAATCTTAATGGATTTTTTGGGAGCATACGTCAAAATCTCCTCGTTGGCCAAGGCGTCGTACAATACCACATCCGCTTCTGCTAATGCTTTGGCACCTTTGATCGTTAGTAAATCGGGATCACCAGGACCCGCACCAACTAGTGTTACGATGGGTTGTTTCTTTTTAAGCATCAGCTAAGTCTTTATTTCTATACGCTTCGATGGCATCAAAAAACACAATGGCATCTTGAATGTACTTTTTAGCAAATTCAGCAGAAGGTTCATTTTGATTGATTTGATATACCAATTCTCGTAAAGAAGATTGCAATTGAATTGTATTTGTAGCCACAAAAACGGTATCAAACAAATCGATTATTCCCGCTTGGTGGTTTGTTTTTTGGTTTTCAGCCAGTAATAATGCTTTGGCTCCGTTGACAAATCCGGCGTACGCCAAATAAATAGCATCAGACCATTTTGCATCTTCATAAGCTTCTTGAGCAAAAGTCAATTTTTCTTTCGCTTCAAATAATAAAGTAGCTACCAAGTCAATTACAACTCCCGCACATTCTCCTACCCCAACTGCTTTTACATAATTATCTGCATTTCCCCAGTCAACAAAATCAGCTTCGGTAAGATTGGTTACATCGGCTAACGGTTTCAAAAATTCGTAGAAATATTTTTCGCCTTGAGCGTCATAATAATTCAAGAAGGATTGTCCGTTTGCATTGGCTTCGAAATCATTTAAAATCAAACGCAAAGCATCTGGTCCTCTTCGGCTCGGAATTTTGATTACTTTATCAGAGAATCTTCCGTTTCCATTTCCTAAATTTCCACCGCCTAACAAAACTTGCAAGGCTGGAGCTACTAATTTACCAGCATTGATTGACATTCCTTGAAATCCAATTTCGGCCATATTGTGTTGCCCGCAAGCGTTCATACAACCACTAATTTTAATAGTAATTTCACGGTTGTTGCTGTACTGCGGATATTCAGTAGTTAAAACACGTTCTAACTCTACCGCAATTCCGGTACTGCTCGCAATTCCTAAGTTACACGTATCCGTACCCGGACAAGCTGTAATATCAGCAATCGTGTTGTAGCCTGTGGTTACAAAATCTAATTTGGCTAGTTCTTGGTAAAAGAAAGGAAGGTTTTCCTCTTTTACGTGACGAATTAAAATATCTTGACGCAACGTAAAACGCAATTCGTTTGCTGCATAATTTTTGATCAAATGCGCTAATGCTCTAGCTTTATCAGTATAAAAATCGCCTAATTGTACTTTGATTCCGATGGCCACATAACCCGCTTGTTTTTGCGGAATTACATTTGATTTTTTCCACGCTTCAAAAGCTGCTGTATCTTCAATTTCGACTTTTGGAACTTCTAATAATGGCGCTGCAATAGCTCCTTCAAAAGCAGTGGTGTCAATTTCAACAGTTTGGTGAGACAAGGCTTTTTTCTCTTCGTCTACCAATCGTAAAAATTCGTCTTTCCCTATTTCTTTCAACAAAAATTTCAAACGTGCTTTTAAACGTTTGGCTCTTTCGCCGTAGCGGTCAAAAATTCTTAAAATCCCTTCTGTAGTAGGAATGATTTGATTAGCCGGAATAAACTCTGTAAGCAATTCAGCATGACTCGGTTGCGAACCTAATCCTCCACCTAACATTACTTTGAAACCTTTTATACCGTCTACAATTTTTGGAATAAAACCCAAATCGTGTAAATAACTCAAACCCGTATCTTTATCTGATGATGAGAACGACATTTTGAATTTGCGTCCCATTTCTTGGCAAACCGGATTTCTCAAGAAAAACTGAAACATCGCATGCGCATACGGAGACACATCAAAAGGTTCCTCTGGATCAATTCCTGCTGTTTCGCTTGCGGTAATATTTCGAACTGTGTTTCCACAAGCTTCTCTTAGGGTAACATCGTCTTTTTCTAACTCAGCCCAAAGTTGCGGTGTTCGATCTAAACTCACGTAATGAATTTGGATATCTTGACGCGTTGTAATGTGCAAACGCCCTGTTGAATACTCATCAGAAACTTTTGTGATGCGCACGAGTTGCTCGCTAGTTACTTTACCAAAAGGCAATTTGATACGAATCATTTGCACGCCTTCTTGACGCTGCCCGTAAACACCACGTGCTAATCGCAGACTACGAAAACGCTCGTCGTCAATTTTTCCATCACGGAATAAAGCAATTTTTCTTTCTAAATCGATTATGTCTTTTTGAACAATCGGATCTTCAATTTCGGTTCTAAAACTTTCCATAAGCCCCACCCCAGCCCTCCCCAAAAGGGAGGTAGCCGAGTATATTATTTAGTTAATAATTTGTTTTATTTTATCATTATTCCCACTAATTCCCCCTTTGGGGGTTAGGGGGCCTATTTTATAAATCCTACTCCTGCTGTTGTGTTGGTTGTAGCATCAATTAAGATGAAAGCTCCGTTTGATTTATTATCGTTGTACGCATCAAAATAAATGGCTTTGCTTAACTTAATATTCACTTCGCCAATTTCGTTGATGGCAAGTTGAGAGGCTTCTGTTGTTCCTGAGAAGTCAGTTGCAATCACATTTTTCACACTGTCAATCTTAGCCAAAACTCTGTTAGTATTGTGTTGTACAAAATATTTAGCACCAGGAACTAACTTTTTACTGTCCATCCAGCATACGGTGGTGTTGATGTCTTTCTCTACTTTTGGCAATTCAGATGATTTTACAATCATATCGCCTCTAGTTACGTTGATATCATTTTCTAATTCGATGGTGATTGAAGAGCCCACAGTTGCTTCCTCAAATTGCTTGTCAAAAAAGTGAATATTTGTCACCACTGATTCTGTTAAAGAAGGCAGCACCGTTACCGCATCACCCACTTTGATATTATTCCCATACAGTTTTCCGGCATAGCCTCTAAAATCGTGGTATTCTTCTGTTTTTGGTCGGATAACGGTTTGAACAGGGAACCGCGCTTTACCTTTTTCGTACACATCAGCTGGTTCTAAAGCTTCCAGATGCTCCAGAATGGTTTGTCCTTGATACCAAGGCATTCCTCCTAATGATTCTACTACATTGTCACCTGTCAAAGCACTTAACGGAATGTAACTCACGTTTTGTTCTTTGAAAGTACTTTTAGCATTTAAGGCTTCAAAATCCGCTTTGATTTTATTAAAAACTTCTTCCGAATAATCCACCAAATCCATTTTGTTGATCGCAACAATAACTTCTTTTACTCTCAATAAATTATTGATGAAAAAGTGGCGGTAGGTTTGCTCAATTACACCTTTACGAGCATCAATTAAAATGATCGATACTTGCGAAGTAGAAGCTCCTGTAACCATGTTTCGCGTATACTCAACGTGACCAGGAGTATCAGCAATGATGTAACTTTTTTTGGCTGTCGAAAAATATATATGCGCCACATCAATGGTAATTCCTTGTTCTCTTTCGGCCACTAAACCGTCCGTAGCCAAAGAAAAATCCAAATAATCATAACCTTTTTGCTTGCTGCTTTTTTCTATTGCTTCTAATTTATCTGTTGTCAACGATTGCGTATCATACAATAACCTCCCAATCAAGGTACTCTTACCGTCATCTACACTTCCTGCTGTTGCTATCTTTAAAACTTCCATTCTACTATTTTTGTTTTAGGTTTAAAGTTTCAAGTTTTAAAAACTACACACCTTAAATCTTTTAATTTTCAAATCCTTAAATTTTTCAATTGGTATTCTAAAAATATCCTTGTTGTTTTCTTTTTTCCATCGCTGCTTCCGAACGTTTGTCGTCAATTCTAGCGCCTCTTTCTGAAATTGTTGAAGATCTAATTTCGCCCACTACTTCAGAGATTGTTGCTGCGTAAGAATCAACTGCTGCGGTACAACTCATGTCACCTACCGTTCTAAAACGAACAATACGTTCCACGATTTCTTCGTTTTCTTCTTGGTAAACAAATGGAGAGTGAGACCAAATCATTCCATCACGTAAGAATACTTTACGCTTGTGCGAAAAATAAATCGATGGAATTTCAATTTGCTCTTGTTCGATATAACTCCACACATCTAGCTCGGTCCAGTTCGAAATTGGAAAAACGCGTACGTTTTGACCGTTCTCTATTTTTCCGTTCAACAAATCGAATAATTCCGGACGCTGATTTTTTTCGTCCCATTGACCAAAATCATCACGAACCGAAAAAATACGTTCTTTAGCTCTGGCTTTTTCCTCGTCACGACGCGCTCCACCGATACACGCATCAAATTTAAATTCTTCGATAGCATCTAAAAGTGTTGTGGTTTGCAAGCTGTTTCTACTTGAATATTTTCCGGTTTCTTCAACCACTTTTCCTTGGTCAATAGCGTCTTGTACATTGCGCACGATTAGTTCTAATCCTAGTTCCGCAACCAATTTATCTCTGAACTCAATGGTTTCCGGAAAATTATGACCTGTGTCTACGTGCAACAATGGGAACGGAATCTTAGCTGGAAAAAAAGCTTTTTGAGCCAAGCGAACTAACGTAATTGAATCTTTTCCGCCCGAAAAAAGCAAAACCGGTTTGTCAAACTGAGAAATTACCTCTCTGAAAATGTATATCGCTTCGCTTTCTAAAGCGTTTGTTTTTAATACTGAACTCATTATTTTTAGTTTAAGAGTTTAAAGTTTAAAGTTGAAGGTTGTTGTGACCTCGACGAAAATCTTACCACTATTATTTTTTTTTCTATTCTCTTTATTCTACTTTCTTTATTCTATTTTTGGTGCAATCCGCATTCTTTATGACTGGATTCCCACCACCATCGTCCGGCTCTGATGTCTTCATCTGGAGTGATGGCTCTTGTACAAGGTGCACAACCTATGCTTACAAATCCTTTTTTGTGTAATGCATTTTGTGGTACATTATTTTTTTCTAAATACTCTTCTACTTCTTTCAAAGTCCATTTTAAGAGTGGATTGAATTTGATAATTTCAAAATGTGCATCGTATTCAAATAGTGCCAAATCATTTCTGTTTTCGGATTGCTCTGCTCTTAAGCCTGTAATCCAGACCGAATTTCCTTTTAAAGCTTTCCGCAAAGGCACTACTTTACGAATGGAGCAACATTCTTTCCTATTCTCAACTGATTCGTAGAAACTATTAGGTCCTTTAGTTTCCAGTAAATTTTCTACTGCTGTTGCCTCGGGAAAAAATACTTTAATATTTTGATTGTATTTCTTTTGAGTTTTATGAAAAACATCATACGTTTCTTGAAACAATCGACCTGTGTCCAATGTGAAAATTTGAATTTCAGCACCACTATTGGCAATCATTGCTGTAATTACTTGGTCTTCTTGACCAAAAGAGGTCGAAAAAACCACTTTATCCTTATACTCTTTGGCTAAAAAACTAAAAACAGTTTCAATGTTCCAGTCTTTTGTTTTTTCAAGCAGTTCTTTTGCTATGGTTGTACTCATGAATTTTTATTTAAAAATCTATTACCCTATAGGTTTAATAGATTACTTTGCAAAAGTACTATTTATTTGGAAGTTACAAAACTTTATACCCAAAAAAACAAGCAAGGCTTATTCATTTTTCTACTATAGCGATTTCGTTCAAAAGTAAGTCCCAGGATAATTAAATAATTTTAAACCACTTCAGAATTAAAAAGTTAAATCATGATTTATTGGGCAAAATTTAAAACTCTACTTTATCTATAGGATTATTATAAAATAGTTTTACTTTTGTAAAAAATTAAAATAAATGGATTTTCAAATAGGTTTTGTTATTGCCGGTCTCATAGTTGGATTTATAGTAGGATTAACCGGTGTGGGTGGTGGCTCTTTGATGACTCCCATTTTACTCTGGTTTGGAATTCCACCTACCACTGCTGTTGGTACTGATTTACTGTATGCAGCCTTTACCAAAATGGGCGGCATATTTGTGCATCACAAGAAAAAAAATATCGATTGGAGTATTACCGCTTGGTTATCTTTAGGAAGTGTGCCTGCAGCCTTGTTGACCTTATGGATTTTAAACAGCATTAAAACTGACATTTCAGCGATCAATAGCGTAATCAAATGCAGTTTGGGTTGGGCTTTGCTTTTCACTTCAGTTGCCATCATTTTTAAGAAAAAACTAATGGTAATTGCTCAAAAATATTCAGGTGACAAATTTCATCGTGAAAGTAAAACTCAAAATGCTCTTACCGTAGCTATTGGAGTTTTACTTGGCCTTACTGTAACGCTAACTTCAATTGGCGCAGGCGCTTTAGGTACTGTAACGCTGTTTTTCCTCTTCCCTTTACTACCAACACCTAAATTAGTTGGAACAGAGATTGCACACGCTGTGCCTTTAACATTAGTTGCGGGCTTAGGACACGCCTCTATGGGTAATTTAGATCTAATATTACTTGGTCAATTACTGATGGGATCGCTACCAGGTATTTTTATAGGAAGTCTTTTGAGTGGCAAAGTTCCCGATTTATTACTACGAAATGCAATTGCAATTATGTTATTTTTTGTGGGCTATAATTTGATTTTCTAAATCCAATACAACTGCATAAAAAAATCCCTTTCAGCCTCAAGGTCCTGAAAGGGATTTTCTTATTTCCGCTATTGTTCACTAAATAATTATTTTATACTTAGAAGAAAAAACTGCAACAGAAGAATTAATTTCGAATATCAATCTTTTTATTCCAATTTTACCCCGTTAGAAAGCAATGTCAGCCAGTGAATTATTTTCTAAAATCATCAATGTATTATCACGCACTTCGGTCATTAATTTGCGAACAGCGCAAGTAGCTTCATCCGTGCAATCGTCACAAGGCTCGTAAAAATTATGACTGGCACACGGCAATAAGGCAATTGGCCCTTCCAGAATACGATACACTTTGGCCATGCTAATGTCCTTCGGTTCTTTAATCAAATAATAACCGCCACCTTTTCCTTTTTTGGCTCCCAGAAAACCGGAATGGCGTAACAACAATAAAATACTCTCTAAAAATTTGAGCGAGATATTTTCAGATTGTGCAATATCTGCAATCGCAACAGGCGTTTGGTCTTCTCGGCGCGCCAAAAAGGTCAAAGCTTTGATACCGTATTTTGTTTTTTTTGAGAGCATTTTACTGTTTTAGAATTGTATAAAAAAGATTAGCGTGTATGAAACATTGCTTTGTTTGAACCAAAACTACAATCTAAAATCGTTAATCCCAAATCTATCAGTTACGAAAGCGCCTGCTCCAAATCGGCAATTACATCAGTTACGGTTTCTAAACCTACAGAAACACGCACTAATCCATCGGTAATACTTACCGCCAAACGTTCTTCGACAGATAATTTACTATGCGTCGTTGAGGCTGGATGCGTAACAATAGTTCTGGTATCTCCTAAATTTGGCGAAAGCGAACACAATTTAATTTTATCCAAGAAGGCTCTTCCGGCTTCTAATCCTCCTTTTATTTCAAAAGCAACAATATTGCCGCCCAGCTTCATCTGCTTTTGTGCAATTTCATATTGAGGATGCGATTTCAAAAACGGGTATTTTACTTTATTCACCTGAGGATGATTCTCTAAAAACTCCGCTACTTTTAAGGCATTTTCGCAATGTCTGTCCAATCGAATGGCTAAGGTTTCTAAACTTTTTGATAACACCCACGCATTAAAAGGCGATAAAGAAGGTCCTGTAAGTCGGGAAAACAAATAGATTTTCTGAATCAAGTCGGCATCGCCAACGGTTATTCCGCCCAAAACGCGACCTTGACCGTCCATTAATTTAGTAGCAGAATGCACCACTAAATGCGCTCCCCATTTAATTGGTTGTTGCAAATAAGGCGTTGCGAAACAATTATCAATTATTAAAATTAAATTATGCTTTTTGGCAATATTTCCAAGCAATTCCAAATCAATGATATCAACCGCAGGATTGGTTGGTGACTCTGCGAATAGAATTTTTGTATCAGGCGTAATTAAACCTTCAATAGTCTCGGGTTGATTGATGTCAAAATACGAGGTTTGAATGTTCCATTTTGGAAAATAATTAATAAACAACGAATGCGTGGCACCAAAAACACTGCTCGAAGAAACAATATGATCCCCTGAACTTAATAGAGCAGCCATAGTAGAATAAACCGCAGCCATCCCTGAAGCAAAGGCAAAACCAGCAGCGGCACCTTCCATGGCGCATACTTTGCTAATAAATTCGTTGTTGTTTGGGTTGCTGTATCGGCTGTAAATATTCCTGTCTTTTTCTTCGGCGAAAGATGCACGCATGTCTTCGGCATCTTCAAATACAAAACTAGACGTGAGGTACAAAGGCACCGAATGTTCTAAATATTGTGTTCTTTCTAACTGATTGCGTATGGCTTGGGTTTCGAAACCAAAATTATCATTTTCCATAAATAAGCCCCCTAACCCCCAAAAGGGGGAATTGTGTTGGGGTCGATTTGTTTGTTATTAATTGAATACTTATCTCAAAACTAAAAGTTACTTGTTCCCCCTTCGGGGGTTAGGGGGCTTCCGTTCAAAACTACCTTGTAATGTATGGTTGCTGTTGGTTCTAATGTTTTGGAAACCGAACAGTATTTTTCAAATGAAAGTTGTGCAGCTTTTGCGGCTTTGTCCTCCTTGATATCACCTTCTAAATAAAACACCACATGGATGTTTTTAAATGGTTTTGCTTCTCCTACCTGAACTCTTTCGCCTTCAACCTCAGCTTTGAAAGACGTGATTTCTTGACGTTGTTTTTTCAAAATTGAAATCATATCAATTGCGCTACATCCCGCAACTCCCATCAATACTAATTCCATCGGACTGGCGCCCATATCATTTCCACCATATTCCGGACGGCTGTCTACATTTACCAGATGCCCTCTTTCGTTTTTTAATTCGAAATGGAAATTGTCGTTTACTCTGTTTAATGTTATTTTCATCTTATTATAAATTTTACTTATCCTCAACTCCCCTCTTACAAAAGGAATAAAACAGAAGAATTATTATCATTCCTTATTTTGCAATTGCTTGTAAATTACCTTTTTCCAGGACAACTACACTACTTTCCATATCAATATTCGTAGCGCCTGACAATAATAAATAAATACCTCCCAACCAGATTAAAATCAGAAGTACTTGAATATATTTTTTAATATTTTCATATAGTAATGTTAAAAGTGAACCCATCATTGTAGCATTCCATAAAATTGAAAATATCAGAACAAAAACTATAGAGCCATTTATATTAGGTATTATAACAGACTCATTCTTATCATTAGGATTAACGTAAACCATAATTGTTTTACTTTCTCGTAGTTTCCTAAATAAATCCTGATGATCTTCAAAATTATTCATACTATAGCCAAAAGCTAAATTCCCACCTAAATATTTTTTTGAATTAAATACATAGGAATACTTTACAATAAGTTCATATAATTCTGTTCCTTTTGAAGTTTTAGTTGAATCAATATAAACTTGCTCAACATTTGCAGCTGTTTGAGTCCAATCTTTAGCTTCTTGGATTTTGATTATATTTTTTAAACTAAAAAATAAAGTAATGAGACCAATGCCTAAAAATGGAATTATCAACAAAGATTTCCAACCATTTTTCACTACAAGCTCTTTAATTCTCATTATTCTGATTTACAATTAAATCCTTATATTTTTTTGTGATTTTTCAAAATCAATCAACTTAACCTTTATCAGACAATCTTAAAATATCACCAAAAACACCTCTTGCCGTTACTGCTGATCCTGCGCCAGCACCTTGAATTACAATTGGTCGGTCTCCATACGATTCAGTGTAAATTTCGAAGAAAGAATCCGAACCTTTCAATCCGCCCAATGCCGTATCTGATGGCACCGAAACTAATTTTACTTCGAGATTTCCTTTGTCATTTTGCAAATCTCCAGATAATTCTCCAATGTAACGCAACACGTGATTCGGCTTTTGATCGGCTTTTATTTTTGCATAAATAGGATCAAACTCCGTCAATTTATTCAAAAACTCTCCCGCATCTCCACTACGCAAATGTTCTGGAATTAAATTTTGAATCGCAATTTCTTCAAACTCATTTTGCAAGTCTAATTCTCTAGCCAAAATCAACAATTTTCGCCCTACATCATTTCCGCATAAATCCTCTCTTGGATCTGGCTCGGTATATCCGTTATCGATGGCTTCTTTTAAAATTTCGCTAAACGGTACATCTTTAGCCGAAAAATTATTGAATAAATAACTCAATGTTCCCGAGAAAACGCCTTTAATCTTTGTGATATTTTCGCCAGAAAGGTGCAACAATTTAATAGTATCAATCAACGGTAATCCTGCTCCAACATTGGTTTCATAAAGATACGTCTTTTGGTTTTCTGATAGAACTTTTCTCAATTTTTTATAAAAATTATAACTTAACGTATTGGCCACTTTGTTTGACGAAATCAAATCGAAACTATTTTCTACTAACGAAATATAATTCGTAACAAAATCAGCACTTGCCGTGTTATCGATCGCTATCAAATTCTCTAAATGATGCTCATTTGCGTAGGCAATCACATCATCAATAGTATATGAGAATCCGTTGGTTTGAATTTCGTTTTTCCAGTTAGGTGTCACGCCGTTTTTATTCAAAAGTACATTTTTAGAATTGGCAATGGCAAATACATTCAACTTAATGTCTTTTCTTTTTTCGATGGCTGCTGCCGATTCTAAAATTTGATTAATCAAGGTACCGCCCACCAAACCATGACCAAAAACAGCGATATTTATTTTCTTGGCTACGCCAAAAATCTCTCCGTGAATCACATTCAAGGCTTTATGTAATTGTGATTTTTTAACAACCAAACTCACATTCTTACCAGTCACTGTATTATTGAAGAGAATTGGAACAATTTTGTTCTTGATTAAAGCCGTGTAAGGTTTGTGAAACGTGCTTAAATCCTGCCCAATAATAGAGATGACAGCTACATCATCAGCCACGGTTATTTTATTGACATCTTTCGAATAGAAATCATTTTCGAATTCCTTTTCCAATTCAATCATGGCAGTAGTAGCTTTATCAGCAGCCACAACCAAACCTATTCCGCGCTCTGATGAACCCTGCGAAATTATGCTCACACTGATATTATTGTCGCCCATTACTCTAAAAATTCGAGCATCTACACCTGTTTTACCAAGCAACCCTCTTCCTTCTAGGTTGACCAAAGCCACATTTTCAAGAACCGAAAGCGTTTTAATTCCTTCCTTATTAGAATTGGAAGTAATTAAAGTTCCTTTATTTTCATGATTGAAAGTATTTAAAATACGTAGTGGAATGTTTTTTTCTAATAACGGAATGATGGTTTTGGCGTGCAAAATAGTTGCTCCAAAATTAGCAATCTCATTCGCCTCATTAAACGATAGGTGATCAATTTTCTTAGCATCGACAACTAAATCAGGATTGGCAGTATAAATACCGTCAACGTGTGTGTAATTTTGTAATTCGTCGGCATTTAAATAATTCGCAATCAACGAAGCAGTGTAATTACTACCGTTTCTTCCTAACGTAGTAGTGTCATTATTAGTGGTAGAACCAATAAAACCTGTGATTACACTTACTGTATTTTCGGTATTTTGCTTAAAAAAAGCAACCACATTTTTCTTCGAAAGTTGTTCTAAGGGTTGTGCATCACCAAATTTAGCATCGGTTTTTATCAATTCACGCGTATCGGTAAAACGAGCATGAATTCCTTTTTCCAGAAGGATCGCCGTCAGTAATTTTGCCGAAAGCAATTCGCCTTTAGACAAAATTTGGTCTTTGATTTTTTTGCTGTAATCCCCAATCAGACTTACACCTTCGAACAATTTTTCTAAAACAGTAAACTCTTCAGACAAATCAACAGCATCATAAACATCTTGCTGGTAGGTTTTAAAATCTTCAAAAAGTGGCTTGTAATCTCCGTTTTGAGAAGCAATAGTTAAAATTTGTTCCAACTCATCCGTTGCATTGCCTCGTGCAGAAACTACAATCGCAATTTCTTCTCCTTGATTTACTTTTTCTGTTATTATGGCAATAACTTTATTTAATCCGTCACCGTTTGATAACGATTTACCTCCAAATTTTAATATTTTCATTGTGTTGTGTGTTTGTAGCTTAGAATAAATCTTGAAGCAAATTGTGTAATTGTTTGTATTCTATCAAAAAAGCATCGTGTCCGTGGATGGAAACTATTTCTTGATAACTGACTTTTTTATTTATTTTTTGTAGTTGCTCAAAAGTAGTTTTGTTTTCACTGGCTGTAAAAAACAAATCTGAATTGATGGCAATGATGTGAATTTCTGCCGTTACAGCTTCGATTGTATTTTCAAACGAGGACCGATTGCGAGTGACATCAATGGTTTTCAATAGTTGATTCATCATTTTATAGGATGCCAATTGAAAACGCTGTTGCAATTTTTCGCCGTGATGCAACAACCAACTTTCAACATTAAAAATGGCTAACTCCTCATTAGTAGTTCGCTGAAATTTTGACGCAAATGATTCTGGAGTTCTATAACACAACATAGCATGCGTACGGGCATCCTGAATGGGTTTAGATGAATTATTAAGAATTTGTTCTTGCAAAAAACAATTGGCAATAAGCCAGTCTGTCGCTTTCCAATCAGTAGCAATAGGAATTAATTTTTGGGTTATTATTGGTTCTAATGCAACCATTTCCCAAGCAATTCCGCCACCTACAGAACCTCCGATAATCGCGTAGAGTTTTGTAACCTCGAGCAACTGAAGGCCTTCAATAAAAATTCTTGCGATGTCTCTTGCTGAAAAATCAAGATAATTTTCAATTACAGCTCCATCAAATCCATTTCCGGGAACGTTAAAAGCAAGTACGGTATATTTTGTAGTATCAATAGTTTTATTGGCGCCAATTAGGTCATTCCACCAACCGTTATCGCCCACAACCTGTGAATTTCCGGTTAGTGCATGATTGACCAAAACGATGGGAGCTGTATGTAATGGCAACCCAAAAACTTGATAACTTAAGTTTAGATCATTATAAATTGCACCTGACTCCGTGGTGAAATTGTGTAATGTAATTGTTGTTGGTTTATTTTCCAATTTCAAATCTGTTATAATTAGGACTTGTGTTTGGAAATATTAGAAAGAAAGCTAGGTGTTATCTAGACAAATTCTTAGTGTTATCTTTCCACGATGGGCGTGGTAGAATGCAGCACCTTCTTCGATAAATCGAAGGGTTGCTAAGGCTTCATCGGGTCTAATCCCTCTGCCTTTCTTTATAACATTTCAATACTGTTGTGAACTTTGTGAGTGCAAATTAAAGATTAATTTTGGTAACCACCAAATTTAAATACGCAATCGATTTTTCTGTTTCGCAAAGTAAGTGACTTTGGTACAGACATAAAAACATAGGAAGTCCTGACAAGGTAACATAGAACAAAACCATTTTTTTACCTTGCCAAAACAACCTTTTTAATTACTGGGTTACAAATATTTTTAACCTGAAAAGCTATTGCCTTAAATAAATAACTCTTCATTCTCCTGAGAATACATTAAAAAAAGCAATGAATTTGGAACTAACTTTTGAGCAATTGCATCATTAGTTGCAAACTCAAAACGTGGGTGAATTAAAACATTTACGGCTTCAACTGCTTTGATTTTTTTGTTTCGAAAATTGAACTTTCGTAAAAAACGAAACGGATCTGATAAACTTCTTTTTGTTTTCATACTATTGGTTGTTAAAATGTTACTATTGTTTTTCTGTTCATAAATTTCTTAAAGCAAAAAACCCTTTTAGATGCAAATCCAAAAGGGTTTTAAGTAGTTTGTACTTATTATTATCCTTGGGATTCACGAACAGGGAGCACCAAATGCGGCTTTTGCAACGCAATGCATCGAAATTTGGACTGACTGTTTTTTGTAATTATTTAAAATGTATTGAATCATGTATTGTTTGTATGGTGTTCGAATTTATCAAAAAAAAAGCTTCCTTGTTCAGGAAGCTTTCATATATAATTTTAAATTAAAATTATGCTATAAGCATCCCTCAGGAATTTTCCTGTGCGACTTTATGCGAAAAGCAGATTGAAATTTTCATTTTGTTTTGATTTGAAAATCAAATATGCAACTTAATTTTGACAAAAACAAGAGCATCAAGGAATTAATTCAAAATAGTTTTAAAAAACATATCAAAAGGGCCTATTTTTTATCAGCAAAAAAAAGTTAAGTTTAATTTGCAATTCAAAATGGTTTCATACCTTTGCACCCAAATACAAGAGGAAAAATTTGAACTGATTGCAACCTCTTCATAATGAAAACAATTCATTGTGAATACTGAATAATTTTCAGTAAAAAAATGCTAAAGCAGGAACTCTCCTTTAGACCTTTTCAGCAATTATTTTTTCTCGCTTAATTTTATAAAATAATAAAACTTATGGCTTATTTATTTACGTCAGAATCTGTGAGCGAAGGACATCCAGACAAAATTGCAGATCAAATTTCAGACGCATTAATTGATAACTTTCTAGCATTTGATGCTGAATCAAAAGTAGCTTGTGAAACTTTAGTAACTACTGGTCAAGTTATTTTGGCTGGAGAAGTTAAATCAAATACATACTTAGACGTGCAAAATATTGCACGCGAAGTCATTCGAAAAATTGGTTACACAAAAAGTGAGTACATGTTTGAAGCTAATTCATGCGGTATTCTTTCGGCTATTCATGAACAATCTGCTGACATAAATCAAGGTGTTGACAGAGCAAGCAAAGAAGAGCAAGGCGCTGGTGACCAAGGAATGATGTTTGGATATGCAACTAACGAGACTGAAAATTACATGCCATTGGCACTTGATTTGTCTCATAAATTATTGCAAGAATTAGCTGTTTTACGTCGTGAGAATAACGAAATTACTTATTTGCGTCCTGATGCTAAATCACAAGTAACTTTAGAATACAGTGACGATAACAAACCAACTCGTATTGATGCGATTGTTATTTCTACGCAACACGATGATTTTGATGAAGAAGCTGCTATGCTTGCTAAAATCAAAAAAGATATTATCGAGATATTGATCCCAAGAATCATTGCTAAAAATCCTGAGCATGCTCATTTATTTAACGATGCTATTCAGTACCACATTAACCCAACAGGGAAATTCGTAATTGGAGGACCTCACGGAGATACAGGACTTACAGGAAGAAAAATCATTGTGGATACTTACGGAGGAAAAGGAGCTCACGGTGGTGGTGCTTTCTCTGGAAAAGACCCAAGTAAAGTAGACCGTTCTGCTGCTTATGCAACACGTCATATTGCTAAAAATTTAGTTGCAGCGGGTGTTGCTGATGAGATTTTGGTACAAGTATCATACGCAATTGGTGTAGCTAAACCAATGGGTATTTTTATTGATACTTATGGAACTTCAAAAGTGAATATGACCAATGGTGAAATCGCTAAAAAAGTAGAAGCTATTTTTGATATGCGTCCGTACTTCATCGAACAACGATTGAAATTAAGAAACCCAATTTACAGCGAGACTGCTGCATACGGACACATGGGACGTACTCCTGAAACCGTAACTAAGACTTTCTCTGCTCCTGGTGGATTAACAAAAACAGTTGAAGTAGAATTGTTTACTTGGGAAAAATTAGATTTTGTTGATCAAGTAAAAACTGCTTTTGGATTGTAAAAAATCAAAACATAGTATATAAAAAAAGGGGATTTAGCTACAACTAAATCCCCTTTGCTTTTAAGCTAAATGAAGCTTACAAATTGTACTTTACTATGAAAGTTACAAATCGAGGTAGGATGATATTTTCATTAGCGTTAAAACCATTTACACTAAATGAGTTGTTCAATCTTGAACGGGTGTTTAAAAGGTTATTCGCCTGAATGCGGTATTCAAATTTTGCATCTTTTTTGATGTAGTTCAAACTAGCAGTCATGATTTTAAAATCGTTTGATACACCATTAGTTTCATTTTTAAATCGGTTAAAGGCGTAGTCCCAATTAACATTCAATCCATTCAAGAAATAATAATTCAACTTTACTGTTGGAGTTTGTGTGGTGAATTTATTAGCTGCTTGCTCTGAAAAATTCACGCGGTAACCCAAATCTACGTTTGGATATTTTTTGAACTGCGTTGCAAAAGCCAAGTTGTAAGAGTGATTTACATTTTCGATTCCTTGAATGAATTCTTGAGTCACTCCACCTTGAACTCTTCTGTTTAAAACAAAATTGCGATTCCAACCTGCATTGGCTCCAGCAGTAACTTTGTAATACTTTTTGAAGCTTTTAGAGTAAAACAAATTTCCGTTTAAATTTTCGTTTTCAGCATCTAAATTCAAACGGTCAGAGGTTGAATAAATACTTTGGAAAGAAACTCCATTAACGACTGGATCTTTGGTAGTTGTATAACTGATGTTTGCAAAAATCGTAGTGAAATTATACAAGTTGTACTTTGAATAATTCAAACGGTGGCTTGTCACTAATGAATTTTCTAATTGCGCATTTCCTCGTGACAAGCTGTTAAAATTGGTAAAAATAAATCCTTCAACCAAAGCATTTACATCATTAAAGCCGTTACGCATGTTGAAATTGTAGGTTACATTTTCTGACTTCTTCAAGTCCCAACGTGCAAACATATCAGGCAATAATCTAGTGAAATTAAGTTTGAATGGCGATGCAAATTGCTCGTTTGAAGTGTTGTATTGGTGCAAAGAAAAACCAGGATTAAAAGTAAACTTACCTCTGATAAACTTATAATGCAAACCTATAAAAGCATCATTAAATAGGTAACGCACATCATTATTATAAGCTGCTTGCTCAACCGGATTCACCGAATTATCTTGAAGAATTTGCAAAATACTAGAATTGTACGATTGGTAAGCATTCGTATTTCCCGCAGTTACATTCAAGATACTTTTATTCGAAATTTGATAAAAATAGTCAACTTTGGCATCAAGTTTATTCGTTTTTACGAAACGAGATTGCTGTATGTTCAAGGCATTTTCATTTACAAAAACTGCACTTGGATCATTCGGGTTTGTTGAATTTGCATTTTGATACGGATTTACCGAAAGCTGCGGATTGTAAAAAGGGTCTTCATCCTCGTATTGATGTTGCATTTCTAAAACCCAAGTCGATTTTGGGTTTTGAGTATAAAACATATTCAAACTCTGATTGAACGATGCTGGCGCTTGTTTTTGAAAAGCAATTACGGTGTTGTTATTAGTTATCGTATTCCCGTTAGAAGTAGAGGTGAAATTAGTTTGACTGTTATCTACATCTTGCTGATCGTTTTTTCTAAAAAAAGCATCGTAATCCAGTTGAAAGTTCTCATTGGCTTTGTATTTTGAACCAAACTTAGAGATGAAAGCATTGTTGCGAGATTCTGTATTGTTTTTTCTGTTTTCTAAAGTCGCAATATTGGTGGTGTTCGGTTCAAAAATACCGCGTTCTGAATTGGTAATGGACTGATTGAATGTTGCTGAATAAGCCGCAAACCCAGATAATGTCCATTTTTTAGAAACCGAATGATTGATGTTGATAGTCCCAAATTTATCACTCGCTTTGGCCACATTATCACCACCGGATAAACCAAAAAAGTTTCGATTAAGAGTTAATGAAGTACCGTTACGACCAATCGTGTTTCGTGCTCCTCCATTTATTCTGAAAAAATCAGCCGAAGTCAATGAAACTTCGCCAATGTTATTAAGGTTTACAATAGAGTTGATGCTTGTTTTTGGCGAATAATAAAACAATTTTGGGTTAAAAATATATCCTTTATCATTAGCCAAACCGCCACTTACGTCACCAAACCAAAATTTATCTTTACCTTTTTTAAGTTTGATATTAATAGCAATGTCGTCATTATTATTTTCAAGGCCTTTCATTTGCGAAACCTCGTTAAAATTACGAAGTACTTGCACTTTATCGACTGCATCAGATGGAATATTTTTTGAACCCAGTTTCGTGTCCCCTTCCATAAAAGGTTTTCCGTCTACAAAAAGTTTGGTCACTTTTTTTCCCTCTACTTGCACTTGACCGTCACCCGTTACTTCAAAACCTGGTAATTTTTTAAAAACGTCTTCTAGCTTACGTTCTTCTCCGGTTTTAAACGAATCAGTATTGTACACAATAGTATCCCCTTTTATAGAAACTGGCATTTCGCGGACAATTTCTACACCATCAAGTTCGATGCCACCCGATTCCATGGTGATATTTTGCACCATATTTTGAGCAAGTGTAGCAATGGTGACTTCCTTATTTTGCATACCCAGATAACTTAGTTTTAAAACATAAGTCGTGTTAGCTTTTAAGTTTAAAATAAACTTGCCTTTATCGGTTGTAATGGCATAAGCATCCATTGCTTTGGTAGTTTGATTCACGGCCATTACGTTGGCCATTTCTAAAGGTATATTTTGTTTATCTTGCACCAAACCTTCTAACTTTATGTTTTGGGCATAAGAAATGGAGACCGCAATTAGAGCGATAAATACTAAAATTTTTCTCATTGTAAAATGGTTGTAACTATTGGGTTGGTATTAATTTCCGAAGCGTATTTGCATGCCGCCATTTCCTCCACGACCTTGATTCATCTCTCTCCACTCTTCCATTTTTTTCATCACAGCATCGTCATACTCCTTTTGAGAAACTACTTTTCCTTTGGTAATGGCTTTAATCTCTACTTTATCTTTAGGGTTTAAAACTACTTTTGAACACAAAATAGTGGTGCGTCCGTCATTAACCTCCAAGATTAATCCTGGCAAACCCCAATAACCCTCAGGTCCTTGGCTCACTGGAATTTCGGGAGTATACCAAGCGGTAACCACAATTTCTTTTGGTACCTCAACGGCATCCAAGAAATTGGTTTTTTTCTCCTCAGTAGGTTTTGCTCCTTCTTTCTTTTCACCATCATCTTTACGAGGACGCATGTTTCTAAAATCAGTAGCACTTGGTTTTTTGATAGCGGTTGCTTTGTAACAAGTATAGCCACCAATCACACGAGTTTCTGCCTCCATTTTCCAATTCAAACTAGTTAAGGAATCTTTCACCATAAATTCTTTTCCCATGAATTCTTTGTCGTTGCTGTATTGTTTGTCTTTTACGTTTTTGTAATACGTTCCGCCACCACCGGCAAAACTTGACATCATACGAAAACCACCACCTTGAGCCGAAGCCTCAAGTTTTTCTTCTTCTTTATAAATAGAAGCCGTCTTGTTAAAATTGAGAATAAATGTTTTCTCGAACATTTTTTTCATGCGTTCTTCAATCATTTTTTGCATATCAGGCGTCATATTTTTGTTGCCTTCCAAACGAGTCTTCATTTCTGAAGTGCTGGTTTTACTCTCGTACACAGCCATTCCTTGAAACTCCTGCGCTTGCAACCCCAAGAAAGAGGCGATAGCGATTACTACAGTGTAAATTAATTTTTGCATTTTGATGGTTTTTAATAGATAAGAGTGAAAAATACTATTTTTGTTACAATGATAATGTTAAATAAATACTAAGACAATTAATACCAACTTTGGTTTAATCGTACTTTTACCTTTATGAAAAAATTAGTTTTTTTGATCCTATTTTGCTGGGCTACAATTGGTTTTTGCCAAAATCAAAATCCAACAATCACCAAATTGAACACTGTTGAATTGGATGCTGATGAATTTCTAGGATACGATTCTCTAGGTTACCTATATTACATAAAAAACAATGTGCTTTCTAAAAAAAAGAAAGCTGAATATTACAATTACAGCAATATTGCACTCGGAAAAATTAGTGATGTCGATTTGCAAAATCCATTGAAATTAGTACTGTTTTACGAAGACTTCAATACGGTTGTTACTTTAGACAATCAGTTGAATGAAACTCAAAAAATTAACTTCTCCGAAAACGTCTTCCCTATTGTAACAACTGCTGCGGGTCTTGCAGCACAAAATCAGCTTTGGGTTTTTGATAGCAATACGCAGCAATTGGGCTTGTTTGATTATTTAAAAAACACTTTTAAAACACTCGCGGTGCCATTTGTGGATCGTATAAAATTTTACAGCTCGGACTTTAATACTTTTTATTGGCTGGACACCAAAAATAATTGGTTCAGTTGTGATTTGTTTGGAGCCGTTACATCAATAGGAATCATACCTGACTTTGATTATCTCGCGCTAATAAATTCTAACCAATATATTTATGCCAAAGATGGAAAAGTAATATTTACTGATTTAAAAAAACAGCAAAATACAACCCTTGAAATTTCTGAAAAAACGTTTGTAAAAATATATTACAAGGACCAAATTTTATCTATTTTTACACCATCAGGAATTAGCAATTATAAAATCATAATACCGTAATGCACATAGCAATAGCAGGAAATATAGGCTCAGGAAAAACAACTTTAACGCGCTTACTGGCCAAACAATTTAAGTGGGAACCTCATTTTGAAGATGTAGTTGACAATCCGTACTTAGATGATTTTTACCATCAAATGGAACGTTGGTCGTTTAATTTACAAATCTATTTCTTGAACAGTCGTTTTCGTCAAGTGATGCAAATTCGCGAAAGCGGTAAAAAAATTATTCAGGACAGAACCATTTATGAGGATGCTCACATTTTTGCACCCAATTTATATGCCATGGGTTTGATGACCAATCGTGATTTTCAAAACTATACTTCTTTATTTGAATTGATGGAATCAACGGTAAAGGCGCCTGATTTATTGATCTATTTGCGTAGCTCCATTCCAAATTTAGTGGGACAAATTCACAAACGAGGTCGTGAATACGAAAATTCAATTTCTATAGAATATTTGAGTCGCTTGAACGAACGCTACGAAGGCTGGATTCAAACGTATGATAAAGGAAAATTATTAATTATTGATGTAGACAACATTAACTTTGTAGACAATCCCGAAGATTTAGGAAACATCTTCAACCGCATTGATGCAGAATTAAACGGGTTATTCTAAAAATAAAAGCGCCGCTTCTAATTCAAGAAGCGGCGCTTTGTCAACCAAACCAAACCAATTTTTTATTTTTACTTTAGTTCTTCATTGTACCATTTGGTAATTTGCTCTTTGGTTTGCCCAATTTTTTGTTGCAAACGGCCAAACAATTCGTCTTCTTTACCTTCTTCGTACAACAAGTCGTCATCTGTAAGATCAGCGTATTTTTGTTTTAATTTTCCTTTTAACTCGTTCCAATTTCCTTTTAGCTCTGTAGTGTTCATAGTGTTATAGTTTTGAATTAATAATAGTGTTCTAGTTAATGTACTTGCGCAACATCCAAGATTTATCTTCGTGCTTTTGCAAAAGACCTATTACAAAATCAGCAGTACCAAAATCATCCGTTTCATCAAGACTTTTGATGAATTTTCGCAATTGTTTCAATACGGTTTCATGATCAATTAGCAATTCTTTAAGCATGTCTTTTTGCTGCAAATCAGTACTATTTTCTTTAAGAACAGATTGCTCAATAAACTCTTTCATCGTTCCGATTGCTCTGCCTCCTAGTTTACTGATACGTTCTGCAGTTGCATCAATTTCTTGTTCAAGAGCAGTATATTGCGCTTCAAAAAGTTTGTGTAATTCCATGAAACTGTTTCCAGAAACGTTCCAGTGAAATTGTCTTGTTTTGGTATAAAGCACCATCTGATTGGCCAATATAGTAGTTAGATAAGAGATGCTTTCGTCTAATTCTTTTTTTGTAATTCCGATTTTTGGTTCCATAATACACGTTTTTTTTAGTTGACTTACAAGTCTTTTACAAAGATAGAGCGGTACTTCAAAAAATGCATTACACCATTTTTTAGGATTGTTACACAATTAAAGGATTTAGCAATTAGGACTTAAAAACAGTACTTCTATTATGCAAAAAATGCCTTTCGATGGAAAGGCATTTTTTTATTTAATGGTATTTCTTTTATTTTAAAGAATCGATTTTGGCTTGCACCTCGGCATCGGTGCCTTCAAAAGTTTGTTTTGTCGTTTTACCATTCTCGGTCATTGTGACCGTAGCTTTAGTTTTTCCGTTTTCATCAGATAGCTCTATGCGCAAATCTTTTGATGACGTCATTGAAACTGTTTTCGTACCACCGCCGATGTACTTTCCAGCTGCATCATACATTGACAAGCATTTTTGAGTACATTCTTCTGAGCAACCATTCATTTTACACATGGCTGCACATTCGTCTTTGGTCATGTTCGCCATTTTTTCGGGATCGCATTTGCCCATTCTGCAAACCATTTCTGTTGTATTCATTTTAGCACAACAAGAAGCCGCTGCACTATCGGAATGACCATTTCCTAAAATTGGAGCAATCACCAAACCTATTAAACAAGTCAATTTGATCAAAATATTCATAGAAGGTCCAGAAGTATCTTTGAAAGGATCACCAACAGTATCACCGGTAACCGCTGCTTTGTGCGCATCAGATCCTTTATAAGTCATTTCGCCATTAATCATCACACCCGCTTCAAATGACTTTTTGGCATTATCCCAAGCACCTCCAGCATTGTTTTGGAAAACGGCCCACAACACACCAGAAACCGTAACTCCAGCCATGTAACCACCTAGCATTTCGGCGATGAGTTGGTTGTTATCCGCATAAACTAATTTGCCAAGTAAAACAATCGCAATTGGGAAACCAATCGTCAAAATTCCTGGCAACATCATTTCGCGCAAAGCGGCCTTTGTCGAAATATCAACGCATTTTGCATATTCTGGTTTTGCAGTTCCTTCCATAATTCCAGGGATTTCTCTAAACTGACGACGTACTTCATACACCATATCCATAGCAGCTTTTCCAACTGAATTCATGGCTAGCGCCGAGAACACTACAGGAATCATTCCGCCAACAAATAACATAGCCAATACTGGCGCTTTAAAAATATTGATTCCGTCGATGCCTGTAAAAGTTACATACGCAGCGAACAAAGCCAGTGAAGTCAATGCTGCCGAAGCAATAGCAAATCCTTTCCCAGTTGCTGCTGTTGTGTTCCCTACTGAATCTAAAATGTCGGTTCTGGTACGTACTTCCTTAGGCAATTCGCTCATTTCTGCAATTCCACCCGCATTATCAGATATAGGACCGAAAGCATCGATTGCTAATTGCATCGCTGTGGTTGCCATCATTGCTGATGCCGCCAAAGCCACGCCATAAAATCCTGCTAAAGCATAGGAAGTCCAAATCGCTGCCGCAAATAATAAAACCGTTGGGAAAGTTGAAATCATTCCGGTTGCTAATCCAGCAATTACATTGGTACCCGCTCCCGTACTTGATTTTTGTACAATAGCCATTACTGGTTTTGTACCTAAGCCCGTATAATATTCCGTAACCGATGAAATAACCGCACCTACAACTAGACCAACAATTGTTGCGTAAAAAACACGCATAGATGAAATTTCTTTTGTTCCTTCTCCAAAGAAATCCATTTTCATGGTTTCAGGTAACATGTATTTTACGAGAAAGTAACAAGCTACTAAAGTCAAACCTATCGAAACCCAATTTCCAATATTCAAAGCCTTTTGTACTTGTGCTTCTTTGGCATTGTCATCGGTGATTTTCACTAACATCGTTCCGATTATCGAAAATAAAATTCCAAAACCAGCAATTGCCATTGGTAATAAAATGGGTCCAATACCTCCGAAAGCATCTTGAATACTTCCGCCCATATCTTTAATCACATAGTTACCAAGAACCATTGCTGCCAAAACCGTGGCTACATAAGAGCCAAATAAATCAGCACCCATACCAGCAACATCTCCTACATTGTCTCCTACGTTATCTGCAATTGTAGCTGGATTTCGAGGATCATCTTCTGGGATCCCAGCTTCTACCTTCCCTACTAAATCAGCACCTACATCGGCCGCCTTTGTGTAGATTCCGCCACCAACACGGGCAAACAACGCAATCGATTCTGCTCCAAGAGAAAATCCTGCTAAAGTTTCTAAAACAATAGTCATTTCTTCGGTCGTAGTCCAAACGCCATTCATAAAAAAGTGAAAGAAAAATATAAAAAAGGTAGTCAAACCTAAAACTGCAAGACCTGCAACACCAAGTCCCATTACAGTTCCACCACCAAAAGAAACTTTTAAAGCTTGCGGCAAACTTGTACGCGCGGCCTGCGTGGTTCTAACATTGGTTTTGGTTGCTATTTTCATTCCCATATTTCCCGCTAGGGCTGAGAAAAAAGCACCAAAAATAAAAGCTACTACAATTAAGATGTGCGTAGTAGGAACAACAAACGAAATACCTGCCAAAACAATACTGGCTCCTAGAACAAAAAAACTAAGTAAGCGATATTCTGCTTTGAGAAAAGCCAAAGCACCTTCGTAAATGTAATCTGAAATCTCCTTCATCTTACCGTCGCCGGGGTCTTGTTTTAAAACCCATGCTCTTTTTGTAATCATAAACGCCAGTCCAATAAATGCCATGGCAATTGGCAAGTAAATCATAATTGTATTCATAATTCTGGTTTGGTTTTAGTTAATAATTATGGTGTAACCAAACGAATTTAAGCAAAAAAGCAATACTCCAGACGGAATATTGCTTTTTTTACAATTATTATGCTAAATTATTACTTAATACTAAATAAACCTTCTGGCTTGTTTTCGATAGCATTAAAGCGTTCTGTACATTCTTTGATGATTGCGTAGGCTTCATCTACATCTCCCCAACCTTCAACATCTACTTTTTTGTTTTCAAGATCTTTGTACACTTGAAAGAAGTGCTCGATTTCTTTTAATAAGTGAGGATTAATGTCAGAAAGATTTTCTAATGAATTCCAGATTGGATCAGAAACCGGTACACAAATTACTTTTTCGTCTGGTCCTTTGTCATCCGCCATATGAAAAACTCCAATTGGCTTTACTTCCATTACGCAACCAGGAAAAGTTGGTTCGTTTACCAAAACTAATACATCCAATGGGTCACCATCTAATGCTAAAGTTTCAGGAATAAATCCGTAATCAGCAGGATACATCATTGAAGAGAACAACATTCTATCAAAACGCATTCTTTTTATTTCGAAATCATATTCGTATTTATTTCTACTTCCTCTTGGTATTTCGATTAAAACATCGAAAGTCGTTACTTTGTCTGCAGTCATTTTATTTTTCTTATCTATAAATTATGGTGCAAAAGTAATCAAACGCTGCGTTTTTGCAATAAAAAAACCTAGCTAACTGTAAATTAAACGCATAAAAAATTTAATACTGATAGGTAATTGTTCGGTTGCGCTTGTTTAGGTAGTAATGCCAGAGCAAATAGGTAGCAAAAGAGCGATACGGACTCCATTGCATAGCCAATTCTGTCATTTGTTCCTTGCCCTCCAATTGCCATAATTCTTGAATGGTTCGCACTACGGCAATATCACCTAAAGGCAATAAATCTGGGGCTTGCAGGCAAAACATTAAATAAATATCAATGGTCCAATTACCAATTCCTTTTATTTTAAGTAATTCGCGGCGTACTTGCTCCGCACTTTTGTGAGGTAAGGTTTCGAGTTGTAATTCTTGGTTTTCAATGGCTGTAGCCAAAGCCTTGATGTAACTGGCTTTTTGTCGGCTTACGCCCAAAGCGCGGTATTGCTCCTCAGCAATGGCAATTAAAATACTAGGTTGAAATTGCCCCACGTGTTCGCGCAGGCGCAAAAAAGTAGCTTTGGCAGATGCAATTGAAACTTGTTGCTCTAGTAACAATAATACCAAAGTCTCAAAACCTTGAGGTCTTGATGGCCGTTCAGGCAAACCATATTTATTAATTATGGATTGAAAAATAGGATCTTTTTGTGCTAAAAATTCAAATGCTGTTTTCATTGTACTCGCGTTCTAGCCCGGATGGAAATGGCATCCTTTTTTGTGGGCTTTTTTTGCCCACAAAAAAGATATAATGTACAGCCGGATTAGCTCCTAAAAGTTAAAACCGAAAGCACCCTTAATTGTAAATCGGTTGGTATCTGGCGTGTTGAGATAATTGCCTCGCCATGCAAAATCGATGCGGAATACCTTGAAGATATTTCCGATTCCAGCACTATATTCCCAATAGCCTCGTTCTGGAGCGTTGTAGACCAAGCCCGAAGCATTGATCGCTCTGTTTTGTTCAGAAACCGAACCGTAAACTCCGCGAACTGCAATGATTTCTCTCCAATTGAGTTTTCGCATGAACGGAATTCTGGCAAAAATACGTCCGTTAAAGTTGTGATTCCACTGCAAAGTCATGTATTCATCTGAAACAAACTCGTAAAAATTAAGGTTGCTAAAAGTATTTTCGATGGTGAAATAGGTTTGGTTTCCTGGAATTACACTGAGTAAGCCGAGTGGCACTTTACCAAAAGTTTTACCGACTTCCATAATTAAATTGGTGCGTCCCAAAGGCCCAATCACAATAGGCTGTTTAAAGTACAATTGCAATTTATCATATTGAAAATCGCTATCCAATAAACCTTTGAAACCATGGCTGTAATTAATAAAGAAACGACTGTATGGACTATCAACTACATCGCGTTCTACCCCAAATCCTATAGTTTTTCGTTTAGGTGAAAACTCAATTTGAAGATTGGCTTCGGATTGTTTGACATCACTTTTGGTAATTTGGTTGGCAGCATCTGTAAAATAATCCAAACTAAAAGTTGGCGAAGCCGACTCTAATGTGCGATACGAAACACCTGCTTGAAAAACTAAATTCTTGACCGGCTCCATCTCTACAGCTAGGTTCGTCAAGTTAATATTGGTCAACTTACCATTACTTCCTGAAGAGAAAACGGCCGATGACGCAAAGCTCCTACCCAAAACATCATTGGTTGTGGTTAAACTGGCGCCTATTTGTTCAATATCGCGACGATTACCACCCGATATAATCAAACGATTTTTTTTGTCGACCATCCATTTTCCTGATAAACCGTATTTTACTTTGTTATCATCAAAACCATAGGCAGTATACGCCTGCAAGCGCCATGGATCGTTAGGACCAAAATACGTTCGACCACCAGCACGCAAGCGCACGCCTTCGACTTCATTGTACCCGAAACTAGAAAATACGGGACCAAAATCAAAGTTCTTGAACTCGACATAGCCGCTACCTAATATGGAGACTAAGCTATAGAGTCGTTTAAATTTCTTGACGGTTTGCAAAGTGTCGAGCATTTTATAAACACCCAACTCATCTTTACTTAAATTCTCGAAGCGGTTTTCATCCCAATATTCATCGGATTTGCTATAAACTTCGTCATCCCGATAATTGACCTCATCTTTATAGAAAGTTTGGGGCAATTGTTTATTGAATTGATGGTTCCTGAAATAGGTGGTTCGTTTGCCATAAACCCCTTTGGAATTTTCTTTTTTGTTGAGCGCAAAGTCCGACATCAAATAATCCTTAGTGAGCAAAAAAACCGAGTCGCTCACTACTTCAAACTCTTGCTCCAAATAAATATCTTTTACCCAGTTGATGTTGGCGCTTTTGGTAACTGCCATATTGATTTTTTTGATGGCGTAAGTAGAATCGTTTACCCAAAAATCACCTTTAAAAGTAAGTTCGTTTTTACGACGCGGGTAAAAAACAATATTAAAACACCATTTTTTGTCAATGTACGCACTGTCTTTTAGGACATAGTTGTACACATCAATACCCGTGCGTGAAAGTGGACTTGTAAAACTTTTATCAAAAAAAGTAAGGTAGTTGTTGTAAATATTATAATCAGAATACAAATCCTTAACGAAAGACAAAATTTGCTGATTGCCATTAAAACCAGACGTTTTATTAGCCTTCATTTTTTCTTTGACTTTTTTGAGAGTGTTGTCACCGTACACATCAGCCAATGACTCGTTTATAAAAATAGGAAGATAGGTTTTACCTGTAACGCGAGAAGTATCTACTTGGTTAAAGATAAACTCCATGCCTTTGAAAATTTTACTTTTCATGAAAGCACTATCAATAGAATTCATGTCAAATTCTACTTTTTCGTACTTCTCCATTTGGTACTGATCAAATTGATATAAACCATTCTTGCGTTTGCGTTCCCAAATTTTGCGTAAAATATCAAGCGCTGGATTGTTCTTTTTTGAGGTTTTACCAGTAAAAACAACCACTTCGTTCAAACTTTCGGCTTCTTTAAGTTGAATAACGAAATTGTACGTAACTGCTTTTTCCAGTGTTATTTCTTTCTCAGAAAATCCCACCGACGAAATCACAATTACAGAATAATTCGATGCCGACTCTAAGTAAAACTTCCCATCTTCGTTCGTTACGATACCTTCACTTGAGCCTTTAAAAACTACATTCGCAAACGGAATAGGTTGATTTTGCTTATCAACCACCACACCACTCACTTTGGTTTGCGACCAAGACACGGCTGTAAAAGCCATAAAAACCAATACCAACAAAAAAATCTTTTTCATACTCAATCAAAAAAAAACTTCACCAACTTAAACAATTGATGAAGTTTCAAATATAGTTAATTTAAGCCTTTAGCAGCGAAGACATTACCCAAAGCCATGTTAAAGTTTATAGGCAAATCCCGTTAGTAATAGCTTATTTTTTGTACATAACTTTTTTAACTGCTTTCACAACATCTGCAGCATTAGGCAACCACTCTTTCAACAAAACTGGAGAATAAGGCGCAGGAGTATCTGCAGTTGTGATACGCTGAATTGGAGCATCTAAGAAATCAAATGCACGCTCTTGAACAATGTATGTAATTTCAGAAGCAACACTTGCAAAAGGCCAAGCCTCTTCAAGAACTACCAAACGATTTGTTTTTTTAACCGAAGTTAAAATCGTCTCGTAATCCATCGGACGTACCGTTCTTAAATCAATAATTTCACAAGAGATACCTTCTTTAGCCAATTCATCAGCAGCAATATGAGCTTCTTTGATAATTTTCCCAAAAGAAACAATCGTTACATCAGTACCTTCACGTTTGATATCAGCAACTCCCAACGGAATTACATATTCTCCATCTGGCACTTCACCTTTATCACCATACATTTGCTCTGACTCCATAAAAATAACTGGGTCATTATCACGAATAGCCGCTTTCAACAAACCTTTTGCATCATAAACAGTAGATGGAACTACTACTTTTAATCCAGGTGTATTTGCAAACCAGTTTTCTAAAGCTTGAGAGTGTGTCGCTCCTAGTTGACCTGCCGAAGCTGTTGGTCCACGAAAAACGATTGGCACATTAAATTGCCCACCACTCATTTGACGCATTTTTGCCGCGTTATTGATAATTTGATCAATACCTACCAAACAAAAGTTAAACGTCATGTATTCTACAATTGGTCTACAGCCGTTCATTGCTGATCCAACTGCAATTCCTGAAAATCCTAACTCAGCAATAGGAGTATCAATTACTCTTTTTTCACCAAACTCAGCAAGCATTCCTTTAGACGCCTTGTAAGCACCATTATATTCAGCAACTTCCTCGCCCATTAAGTAAATCGACTCGTCGTGACGCATTTCTTCGCTCATCGCCTCGCAAATCGCCTCTCTAAATTGTATCGTTCTCATATTATATGTTGTATGTGTCTAATTTTCGAAAGCAAAAATAAATATTTTATATCACTTAAAAGCATAAAATAAACTAAATTAATTCAAGATTTACGGGGTAATTTCTAGGAGCTTTTTCCGGCTATCCGCTGTATCTTCCTGTGCCTAAAGGCAGCACAGGAAGGATGCCGCTACTATCCGGGCTACGAAATCGATGTAAATTTGAAAAAATATTATGCACGCATAGTATATTATTCGAATTTATATTTTAAATTTGTAAAAGAAATTAAGAATACTTAAATACATACTTATGAAAATATTAGTTTGCATCAGTCACGTGCCTGATACTACATCAAAAATTAACTTTGTCAATGGCGATTCAGAGTTTGACACAAACGGTGTTCAATATGTAATTAACCCAAATGACGAATTTGGTTTAACACGTGCTATTTGGTTTCAAGAACAACAAGGAGCTAATGTAACTGTGGTAAACGTGGGTGGTCCAGATACTGAGCCTACTTTACGTAAAGCACTTGCAATAGGAGCAAACGAAGCAATTCGTGTAAACGCTACTCCTACTGACGGATTTTTTGTAGCAAAACAATTAGCCGAAGTAATTAAAAACGGCGCTTACGACCTAGTAATTGCCGGAAAAGAATCATTAGATTACAACGGCGGAATGGTACCAGGAATGATCGCTGGAATTTTAGGATACAACTTCTTGAACTCTTGCGTTAGCCTTACAGTTGAAGGAACAGGTGTAAAAGCTGTTCGTGAAATTGACGGAGGAAAAGAAACAGTAGCCACTAGCCTACCATTAATTATTGGTGGACAAAAAGGTTTGGTTGAAGAAAAAGACCTACGTATTCCTAACATGAGAGGAATTATGACAGCTCGTACTAAAGCTTTAACTATCCTTGAGCCAGTTGACGCTAGCGTAAACACTACAGCTGTTAAATTTGAAAAACCAGCTCCTAAATCAGCAGTGAAATTAGTAGCTGCAGATAATTTAGATGAGTTAATCAACTTATTACACAACGAAGCAAAAGTAATCTAGTAATCAGTTTACAGTCACAGTTTACAGTTGCTCAACTTTAAACTTCAAACTTTAAACTTTAAACAAAAATAGTATGTCAATATTAATATACGCGGAATACGCAGAAGGAAAATTTAAAAAAGTAGCTTTTGAGCTTGCTTCATACGCAAAAAAAGTAGCTGAGTCTCTTGGTACAACCGTAACTGCTGTTACTATCAATGCTGGTGATGTATCAGAATTAGCGCAATACGGAGTAGATAAAGTATTAAAAGTAACCAATGACAAACTTGCAGGATTTACTGCTAAAGCTTATGCTGATGTAATCAAACAAGCTGCTGCACAAGAAAATGCAAAATTGGTACTTTTATCATCTACAACAGATAGTATTTACTTATCATCATTAGTAGCAGTAGCATTGGAGGCAGGCTATGCTTCAAACGTGGTTGGTTTACCAATATCAACAGCTCCATTTCAAGTAAAGAGAACTGCTTTTTCAAACAAAGCATTCAACATTACAGAAATCAGTACAGATGTAAAAGTGATTGGCTTGGCTAAAAACTCATACGGAATCTACGAATCATCTGTTGCTTTAACTCAAGAAGACTTCAATCCTACAATAGGAGATAACGACTTTGGTGTAAAAGTAGAATCAGTAGAAAAAGCATCTGGAAAAGTTTCAATTGCCGATGCAGACATCGTAGTTTCAGCTGGTAGAGGATTAAAAGGTCCTGAAAACTGGGGCATGGTAGAAGAATTAGCTACAACTTTAGGAGCAGCAACTGCTTGTTCTAAACCAGTTTCTGACTTAGGATGGAGACCTCACGGTGAACACGTAGGACAAACCGGAAAACCAGTTGCAACCAATTTATACATTGCTATCGGGATTTCAGGAGCTATTCAGCACATTGCAGGAATCAACTCTTCAAAAGTAAAAGTAGTAATCAATAGCGATCCAGAAGCTCCTTTCTTTAAAGTGGCAGACTACGGAATCGTAGGTGATGCTTTCGAAATTGTACCACAATTGATTGAAAAATTCAAAGCTTTCAAAGCGCAGAATTAAAAAGATTCCACAATCATACATTCATTTTAATGCTACTTAAAACAAGATATTTGTATCTTTGCTTTTGAGTAGCATTTTTGTTTTTACAGAAATGAACTCGGAAATTTATTAAAAAGAAGTACTCGTACTTTTCCAGACCCACAAATATGAGTTTAGTTAAATTATCGATTAAAGGAATTTCATACAGCCAAACCCAAAACGGAGCGTACGCATTGATCTTAAATGAGGTTGATGGAGAACGAAAATTACCTATTGTTATCGGTGCTTTCGAAGCCCAATCTATCGCCATTGCTTTAGAAAAAGAGATCAAACCACCGCGCCCTTTGACACACGATTTGTTTAAAAATTTTGCAGAGCGATTTGATATAGTGGTAAAACAAGTAATCATTCATAAATTGGTTGATGGTGTTTTTTACTCGAGTATCATTTGCGAAAGAGATAAAATTGAAGAAATTATTGATGCGCGTACTTCGGATGCAATCGCATTGGCTCTCCGATTCAAAGCACCTATTTTTACGTACAAAAACATTTTAGATAAAGCAGGTATCCACTTAAAAACGAATCCAAATGACGGGACTAAAGACCCGCAGGATTTAGACGAAGTATTATCGAACCCTGAAACATTTGGACATACTGAAGAAAGTAATACTGCAGGCGAAACGTACTCAAAACACAGTATTCAAGAACTGAATGAACTTTTAGAGCAAGCAGTTTCTGATGAAAATTATGAAAAAGCAGCCAAAATAAGAGACGAAATATCCAAACGTTAAATTTACCAACGTTTTAAAATACCTTAAATGAAGACACCTATACCGATTAGTAAGTTTAGGTTCTTCATTTTTTTATATCTTTGGTTTTAAGCATGAACCAAATCATTAAACCATGAAAATCAAATTACACTTTTATATTGCTACGCTGCTTTTGAGTGCATCAGCATTTGCACAAGATTACTACCTGCATTGCGGTAAAATCCTGAACACTCAAACCGGAAAAGAATCGAGCAACCAAACTATTGTCGTATCCAAAAATAAGATAGTCAAAATTCAAGATGGCTTTCAACCCAAAGCAAAATCTACTGATATTGAAGTTGACTTAAGAAACAAATACATCTTACCAGGATTAATCGACCTACACGTTCATATTGAAGGAGAAAACAACACCAAAAGTTACCTATCCAAATATCTAGAAAACGAAGCCGACGTAGCTTTTGAAGCCGTTCGCTGTGCCGAAGTTACGCTATTGGCAGGCTTCACTACTGTTCGTGACTTAGGCGGAACAGGGGTAAATATCTCTGTTCGAAACGCAATTAACAAAGGAGTGGTAAAAGGTCCTCGTATTTTCACAGCAGGAAAAGCCATAGCAACCACTGGTGGCCACGCCGACCCTACAAATGGTAGCAACCGCAAACTAGTTGGTGATCCTGGTCCACACGAGGGTGTAATCAACTCACCTGAAGAAGCAGTAAAAGCTGTACGTGAACGTTACAAAGAAGGTGCGGATGTAATTAAAATTACTGCAACAGGAGGCGTATTGAGCGTAGCGAAAAATGGTAAAAACCCACAATTCACTTTAGAAGAAGTAAAAGCCATCACGGCAACCGCTAAAGATTACGGGATGCTAACCGCAGCTCATGCTCATGGTGACGAAGGAATGCAACGCGCTATTTTGGGCGGCATTAAAACCATTGAACACGGCACTTTCATGAGTGAAGAGACTATGGAGCTCATGAAAAAATACGACAGTTACCTAGTTCCAACTCTCAGCGCTGGAAGAGAAGTAGAAAAAAATGCTGAAATTAGCGGTTATTATCCTGAAGTAGTAGTCCCAAAAGCAAAAGAAGTAGGACCGCAACTAAAAACTACATTTGCCAAAGCGTATAAAAAAGGCGTAAAAATTGCCTTTGGAACCGATGCAGGCGTTTTTGCACATGGCAACAATGCAAAAGAATTTGGATACATGGTCGATGCGGGAATGCCAGCGCTAGCTTCAATCCAATCAGCTACAATTACTAACGCATTATTATTGGGCATGGATACCGAACTTGGTCAAATTAAAGAATCATTTATAGCCGATATCATTGCAGTTGACGAAAGTCCCCTAACGAATATCAAAACTCTAGAAAAAGTAGTCTTTGTTATGAAAGACGGTAAAATTTATAAAAAATAATTACATTCAGAGCATTCACCAATGAAACAATATACAGACCTAGTGCGACACGTAATGGAAAACGGTTGTCAAAAAGGAGATCGAACAGGAACAGGAACCAAAAGTGTTTTTGGTTACCAAATGCGATTTGATTTGAACGAAGGATTCCCAATGGTGACTACCAAAAAACTGCACCTAAAATCAATTATTCATGAATTATTGTGGTTTTTAAAAGGCGACACCAATATTAAATACCTACAAGAACAGGGTGTTAAAATTTGGGATGCTTGGGCGGATAGCAACGGAAATCTTGGCCCTGTGTACGGTCACCAATGGCGCAATTGGAATAGTGAAGAAATCGATCAAATTGCTGATCTAATTCAGGAGTTAAAAACAAATCCAAATAGCCGTAGAATGTTAGTCTCAGCTTGGAACCCATCAGTTTTACCAGATACAAAAACATCCTTCGAGGAAAATGTAGCCAATAACAAAGCTGCATTGCCTCCTTGCCACGCCTTTTTTCAGTTTTATGTTGCAGATGGCAAATTGTCGTGTCAACTGTACCAACGTAGTGCCGACATTTTCTTAGGAGTGCCTTTTAACATTGCATCCTATGCCCTACTGACAATGATGATAGCTCAAGTTTGTGATTTGGCACCGGGAGAATTCATCCACACTTTTGGCGATGCGCATATTTATAACAATCATTTCGAACAGCTCGAGTTACAGTTATCTCGCGAACCGAGACCGCTACCAAAAATGATTCTAAACCCTGCCATCAAAAATATTTTTGATTTCAGTTACGACGATTTCACTTTAGAGGGTTATGACCCGCACCCAACCATAAAAGGAAGCGTAGCGGTTTAACCAAATAAAAAATGGTGTTTTAGATTAAACTACTAAAACACCATTTTCATTTCCTGCAAAAGCATTCCATTTAAAAGAATCGGCTTCCGGTTCATTAATATACTCTCCGTCGATTATATATTTAAACTCGTATACAGCATCTTTATTCAAATCGAGTACCGTTTTGAAGGTTCCGTTTTTCAACTTACTCATAGTGCCTTGCTCCAAGTCCCAATTATTAAAGTCTCCTACAACTGCAACTTGTTCAGCTTCCTTCGCAGCTACTGAAAATGTTACTTTGCAAACGGGTTTTGTTTTTACAAATTGTTTTTTAATGGCCATAACTATTTCATTTATAATTTACTATCACAAAGTAAGCAAAACAAAACGAGCAAACCACAGCAAGACATCGATTTAGCAACTTAAACAAAACACTCCCACTTTATAATTAATTATGTAATTTTAATTGCTTTAAATTTTTAAATCAAAATCAGAAATCGTTTTCATTACCAAGAATCCTGAGTCAAGAATAGTGACTTTGCAAAATAAATTTTACCTTTATAATCTAAAAGTAGCGCAATGGAAAAAGAAATACACGAACAATACGAATATGCAAGACGCCGAATAAAACAAAAAAAACGGCTATATTTTCATTTTGTAGTTTTTGTTTTAGGGAGTTTACTCTTGTTTATAACCAGCCTATTATCTGAAAATCCACTAATTCAAAATTCGTACCTCTATGTAATAACGCTATGGCTATTTTTATTCATTTTGCATTTTATTAAAGTGTTTATAACTGATCGTTTCATGAATAAAAACTGGGAAAGAGATCAAATAGAGCGTCTCGTCGCCTTGCAGCAAAAAAAAATCAAAGAACTCGAAACGAAAGTAGCTAACAACGAATTAAAATAAGCCCACACCTGACATGATTATAATGATAGCGGCTGTTGCCGAAAACAATGCACTAGGTAAAAACAATGATTTATTATGGCACTTACCCCATGATTTTAAACGTTTTAAAGCCATCACTACTGGACACCACATTATTATGGGAAGAAAAACATTTGAAAGTTTTCCTAAACCACTTCCCAATAGAACACATGTAATTATTACTCGCCAAAAAGATTATAAAGCAACCGATTGCATTGTAGTGTCAAGTCTTGAAGAAGCGCTATCCGTATGTCCTACTAATAAAGATGTGTTTATTATTGGTGGTGGCGAAATTTATAATTTGGCATTGCCAATTGCCGATAAACTGGACTTAACTAAAGTACATCACACCTTTGAAGCGGATGCCTATTTCCCTGAGATAGACCCAAAACAATGGAAACTTAAGAACAGTGAACATCACAGCAAGGATGAAAAACACCAATATGATTATAGTTTTGAGAGCTACGAAAGAATAGAGTAAAAAAAAACATCCCAATGAGGATGTTTTTTTTTTAAGAAAGAGAGGTGAGCTACTCTTGAAAGAGTATTTGATAACATAAAATAAAAATTACAAGCACTAACAAACCACCAGAAATGGTAAGTATCATGTTTGAAGATCTTCGAGAATACATCTCAAAGAAGCCCTTAATACCAAATACCACGAAGGCACTAAAGACAAAAAAAATTAAAATTTCCAAAAACAAATTTAATCCTAAGAACGTATGTTGCGTTTGTACATGCAAACTGTTTTTTAGAGTCGCATGCTCAAAACCACTAACAAGAACAAATGAAATAAGAAACGCAATAATTATCCATTTGATTTGGCCCACCCACTCTTTTGTAATCATTTAATATAGATTCTTTCTTGAAATACAAATTTGTACATAATATACAAGAGAAACAATACCCACTTTTAGTGATATTTCAAAAAATTTTCACTGCTCATTTTTAGTTTAAAAAACTAACATTTCATAAATAAAAACCATTTCAAATAAGTAAAGCGCACTGTAAATCTGCTGGTTTATCATATCTTTGTACAAATTAAAAACATGTCACAAAAGATCACTCCCTATAAAGACTCTGCTTTAGGCAAGAAAGAGCAAGTAGCTCAAATGTTCGATACCATTTCTGGAAATTACGATAATTTAAACCGCGTTATTTCATTTGGAATCGATATTAAATGGCGCAAAAAGGTGTTGCAATTGGTAGCGCAATCCAATCCTGAAATTATTTTAGACATTGCTACTGGTACAGGCGATCTTGCAATATTGATGGCACAAACAAGTGCAAAAAAAATCATTGGTCTTGACATCTCAGCTGGTATGCTTGAAGTAGGCGTAAAAAAAATCGCTGAAAAAAAACTATCTAACACCATAGAGATGGTATTAGGGGACTCTGAGAAAATGCCTTTTGAGGACAATTATTTTGATGCTATAACTGTAGCATTTGGCGTTCGTAATTTTGAAAATCTAGAAAAAGGTTTGGCTGAAATTTTACGTGTTTTAAAACCAGATGGCGTTTTTGTAATATTAGAGACTTCAGTACCAGACAAAACACCTTACAAACAAGGCTATCAATTTTATAGTAAAAATATTTTGCCGTTAGTAGGTAAAATGTTTTCTAAAGACAATGCAGCATACGGTTATCTCTCTGAATCGGCAGCGGCATTTCCTTATGGCGAAGCTTTGAACAATATTTTACGAAAAACAGGGTTTATAGATGTTAAAGCCATGCCACAAACTTTTGGTGTAGCTACCATTTATTCTGCTTCTAAAAAGTAATATGAAAAAAGTATTTGCTATTCTGTTTTTTATTGGTATCGGTTCACTGAGCTATAGTCAGAAATCTCAAGGTATTTTTGGGAAGGATCCTATAGTCAACCTTGAAAATTTTCAACAAAAAAAAATCTACTACGGGTTTTATTTGGGGTTTAATAATTTCGATTTTAAAATTGATTACAAGAGCCTGACGCAAGATATTCTCGTAAAAAAATCAACTGGGTTTAATGTTGGTATTATTGGTGATCTTCGATTACAGGAGTACATCAACTTGCGCTTTGAGCCGGGGTTGTATTATACCAAAAGAGACTTATATTATCCACCAAATAGTGCTTTTGACTCACCAAGCGATGCGTTGCGTGAAGTGAATAGCACCTATATTCATTTTCCTCTGTTACTAAAATTCTCATCGCTACGTACAGGTAATGTGAGACCTTATGCATTAGGAGGATTATCTGCTACTTTAAATTTGTCAAGTAATGCCAAACTAGCTGATGACAATTTCCAGCAGCGTTTTCGGGTAAAATCTTGGACAACTAATTATGAGCTTGGATTTGGTATCGATATTTTTTCGGAGTATTTTATTTTCTCTCCTTCGATTCGCGGCGTATTTGGCATCGGCGATGAACTCATCCGTGACAACGACCCCAGTAGTCCCTGGACAGGAAATATTGATTCTTTAAAATCTAGAGCTGTTTTAATCAACTTTAGTTTCCACTAAGGTAATTTAAAACCTAAACTTTTCTGTTTAGAATCTTAACTTCTTCTAAATTCGCTTAAAATAATTGCAGTTGCAGTTGCTACGTTTAGGCTTTCTGTTTTTTGCAAGTCACCAAAACGAGGAATTGCCAAACGTTGCGTCACACTATTTTCAATAGCTAATGAAATTCCATTAGCTTCGTTACCCATAACGATAATACCGCTTTGAGGTAAGGATGTTTTATAGATGGAATCACCATCCATAAAAGTACCAAATACCGGCAAATCAGTTGCTTTAATAAATTCATTCAAGTCTAAGTAAGAACAATTCACCCTTCCTAATGAGCCCATTGTAGCTTGCACCACCTTTGGATTATAGCTATCCACCGTTTCAGGAGAGCAAATAAGTTGGGTAATTCCGAACCAATCACATAAGCGTATAATTGTACCCAAATTACCCGGATCTCTGATTGCATCTAGCGCTACAATTAGACCATGCTCTAAAATCGGTTTTGGTTTTGGTATTTTAAATAAAGCCAGACAGGAGTTAGGTGTTGCTAAAGCGGTCATTTTTTTTAAATCGGCACTACTAATTTGAGTTCTTTTATCAGCAGGAATTTTTTCAAAATCATCTTGTGTAGTATACAAATGCTCCAATTCAAAGTTTGAATCCAGAAGTTCTTGAATGCCTTTTACGCCTTCAGCAAAAAATAATTGGTGAGCTATTCTATATTTTTTTTGCTGCAAACTCGTTATAAGCTTTAATTGGTTTTTACTAACCATAAAAAAATGTACTTTTGAATTAAATATTGGAAACTCTTGAAAAAAATTTCTACAAAAATAACTGCATTTATTCTAATTGCAATACTAATTTGCGCATGTAACGCCGTAAAAAGAGTTCCAGACGGAAATTTACTGCTGACCAAAAACGAAATCATGGTGAACAATTCGCTTGTTCGTGATGAAAACGTATCCAATCAACTGTACCAAAAACCCAATAGCACCCTATTGGGTTACCGATTGCGACTCAACTTATACAATTTAGCCAACTTAAACCCTGACTCCACTTATCAAGCCAAGTTTACTGCTAATCCAGGTAAATTGGAGCGTAAATCAAAATGGTTATCAGAAAAACAAGTCAACCGATTGGGAAAATCCTTTTGGTACCATGGCATTCATGATTTTTTAAAAAAAACTGGTGAACCGCCGGTAATTTTAGACAAAGAACGAGCCGATAAATCGCTTATTCGATTGAAATATTATTACTTTAACAAAGGTTTTTTTAATGTAAATGCCAGTTATTCAATTGATACTTTACCATCAAAAAAAGCACGTCTTGCCTATCAAATTGACACCGGAAAAGGATATTATCTTGACACTTTAAGCAAAACCATTTCGACTCCTAAACTTGATTCACTTTACAATCTAACAGTCAACAATAGTTTTATCAAATCCGGGAACCAATATGCAACAGAAGATTTTGAAAATGAAAAAAATCGAATAACTACTAATTTCCGCAACAATGGTGCTTATTATTTTCAGCCAAATTATGTCACTTTTGCAGTAGACACGATCAAGAAAGTCAATAAAGCAAACATTAACTTATTGATTAATAATTATTCGTATCAAGATGGAGACTCTACCAAAACAGAACCTTTTAAATTGTATACCATAAGCGATGTAAATATTTACACCGATTATAAAGCGAATAGCAACAAACAAATATTTAAAGACAGTACAACTTTTAATAATTTCAATTTATACAGTCAAGACAAATTAAAATACAAACCCAAAGCCATTACCAATGCCATTTTCATCAATAAAGGCGGGCTCTATGCGGATTATAAAACAGTCCTAACCACAAGATATTTGAATAACTTAAAAATTTTCAACTATCCCTCTATTCAATATGAACTTGACCCACGCGACAGTACGGCACAATCATTAATAGCAAAAGTATATCTCACTCCTCGAAAAAAATATAGTTTTGGTACTACCTTAGACCTTACTCATTCTAACATTCAAGACTTTGGTATTGGTTTGAGTATCTCTGAAACGATTAGAAACATCTTTAATGGAGCAGAAACTTTCGAAATTGCAGCACGAGGAAACATCGGATCGTCGCGCGATTTGGCCAATCCCAGAAATAATTTCTTCAACGTGTCTGAATATGGTGTCGATTTAAAACTTAACATCCCACGTATTTTCATGCCTTTTAAAACCGAAAAAATCATTCCTAAAAGCATGATTCCTTCTACGTTAATCACACTAGGTTTTGCCAAACAACAAAATATTGGTTTGGATAAAGAAAATTTCACAACAGGACTAACTTATAATTGGACTCCTAAACGAAACTACACCGCACGATTTGACTTGATCAATACGCAATATGTCCGAAACTTAAATCCTCAAAACTATTTTAATGTTTATGGATCATCGTACAATGCTTTAAACGCAATAAGCAAAAAGTACAACACCAACACGACCTATTACAATAATCCCATAGATCAAAATTTATTGGTAGAACGCGGTACAAAAGGCTTTACAAATGATGTATTGACTGGAAATGCTACTTTTTTGCGTCCGCTTGAACAAACTGATCTTGAGGCTGTGCGCAGTATTGAAGAACGCCGTTTGCGACTAACGGAAAATGACTTTATTTTGGCAACCAATTTTACGTTCTCTAAAACAACTAAAAAAGATTTAACTGACAACAATTTCTATCTTTTTAAAACCAAACTAGAATCGGCAGGCACACTATTATCAGCTTTTGCATCAGCATCAGGGCAACGTAAGAATGCTACCGGTAATTATGAGATTTTTAATTTAGAATATTCAGAGTACGTTAAAACTGAATTCGATTTTATCAAACATTGGGACTTAACTAAGGAGAAAATTTTCGCATTCCGATCATTTTTTGGAATTGCCATACCATTTGGAAACTCCGATTATATCCCGTTCTCACGAAGTTACTTTTCGGGTGGATCAAATGATAACCGGGCTTGGCAACCTTACGCTTTGGGACCAGGCAGCAGTGGCGCATTAGATGATTTTAATGAAGCCAACATGAAAATTGCAATAAGCGGAGAATACCGTTTTAAAGTTTTAGGCAGTCTAAAAGGTGCATTATTTGCAGATGCCGGAAATATATGGAACGTGCTGGATAATGTCACAGATGAAAAATCAACTTTTACAAGCTTTAGTGATTTAAAAGATATCGCATTAGGTACCGGCTTTGGCTTGCGATACGATTTGAGTTTCTTTGTAATCCGATTTGATTTGGGATTCAAAACCTATAATCCAGCGAATGAAAGCAGCAAAAGATGGTTCAATGAATACAACTTTGCCAACTCAGTTTTAAATTTTGGAATAAATTATCCATTCTAATGCTAATTAATTCTTATTTTTGCAGAACTAAAAACTAAAAAAACAACTAAAAAAAGTACCATGGCACACAACATAAAACCGGGCGTAGCTACAGGAGATCAAGTCCAAGAAATTTTTAACTATGCTAAGGAAAAAGGATTTGCACTTCCGGCAGTAAACGTTACTGGTTCTAGCACAATTAATGGTGTTCTGGAAACAGCAGCAAAACTAAACGCACCAGTTATCATACAATTCTCAAACGGAGGAGCGCAATTTAATGCTGGAAAAGGATTGTCAAATGCAGGCGAAAAAGCAGCTATTGCTGGTGGAGTTGCCGGAGCATTACACATACACACGCTTGCAGAGGCTTACGGAGCAACTGTAATTTTGCATACCGACCACTGCGCGAAAAAATTATTGCCTTGGATTGACGGTTTATTAGATGCCTCTGAAGCACATTTTGCTAAAACAGGAAAACCATTATTCTCTTCGCACATGATTGACTTATCAGAAGAGCCAATTGAGGAAAACATCGAAATTTGCAAAACGTACTTAGAGCGTATGAGCAAAATGGGAATGACACTTGAAATCGAATTAGGAATTACTGGTGGTGAAGAAGATGGTGTTGACAACTCTGATGTTGACAGTTCAAAATTATACACGCAACCTGAGGAGGTAGCTTACGCTTACGAAGAGTTATCAAAAGTGAGCCCGAAGTTTACAATCGCTGCAGCTTTTGGAAACGTACACGGAGTTTACAAACCAGGAAACGTGAAGTTAACTCCAAAAATCTTGAAAAACTCACAAGATTTTGTACAAAATAAATTCAATACTGGACACAATCCAGTTGATTTCGTTTTCCACGGAGGATCAGGATCTACTCTTGAAGAAATTAGAGAAGGAATTAGCTATGGTGTTGTAAAAATGAACATTGATACTGATTTACAATTTGCCTACACAGAAGGAATTCGTGACTATATGGTAAACAATTTAGAGTATTTAAAATCTCAAATTGGAAACCCTGAAGGCGCTGATGTACCAAATAAAAAATATTATGACCCAAGAAAATGGGTACGTGAAAGTGAAATCACTTTTAACGCAAGGTTAGAGCAAGCTTTTGCTGACTTAAACAACGTGAATACATTATAATTAAAAGTTTATAGTTTCAGGTTTAGGATATTAAAACTTTAAACCTGAAACAACAAAAACAATAAATATGGCTTGGTTTAAAAGAAAAGAAAAAGGGATTACTACTGCTACCGAAGACAAAATGGATATTCCAAAAGGGCTTTGGTACAAATCTCCAACAGGAAAAATTATTGATGCTGATGAATTGGCTCGCAACTTATTTGTAAGTCCAGAAGATGGTTTTCATGTTAGAATAGGAAGCGCTGAATATTTTCAAATTTTGTTTGACAACAATGAATTTGTGGAGTTAGACAAAAACATGACATCCAAAGATCCTTTGCATTTTGTGGATACAAAAAAATATGCAGATCGTTTGAAAGATGTAATGGACAAAACCAAACTAAAAGATGCTGTACGTACCGGTGTAGGAAAGTCTAAAGGAAAAGATTTGGTGATTTGTTGTATGGATTTTGCCTTTATTGGTGGATCTATGGGAGCAGTTGTTGGTGAAAAAATTGCAAGAGGAATTGACCACGCTATCAAAAACAAGATGCCATTTGTGATGATTTCAAAATCAGGTGGTGCACGTATGATGGAAGCGGCTTACTCTTTGATGCAATTAGCAAAAACATCTGTAAAATTAGCGCAGCTTGCGGAAGCTAAATTACCATACATTTCATTATGTACTGACCCAACTACAGGTGGAACTACCGCTTCTTACGCTATGTTAGGAGACATTAATATTTCTGAGCCAGGCGCATTAATCGGTTTTGCTGGACCTCGTGTAGTAAGAGATACTACCGGTAAAGATTTACCAGAAGGTTTTCAAACAGCAGAATTTTTATTAGAGCACGGTTTCTTAGATTTTATTACTCCAAGAAAAGAATTGAAAGATAAAATCAACTTATACATTGATTTGATCCAAAATAATGAAATTAGACATTAATTAAATGTCTAAAAACTAAAAAGCCTGTTCATCACAAACAGGCTTTTTTATTTCTGTATATTAAAAAGTATATTGCAAACCTCCATAAAAATTGCGACCGGGAGCATTAATTCCTGATGAAAAGGTTCGGTATTGCGTGTCTAAAATATTTTCGACACCGGTATAAAAAATCGCCCCTTCAAACAATTTATAGCTTGATTTGAGTGAGTACGATTCCCAAGCAGGAATACCATTGGCAGGAGCGTATTGCAAGTTGTCTTCACCGCTGCTCGAATAGTCTTTTAAAGCTTTTTTACCATTGTATAACATATAACCTTCAATCATACCTTTTTTGTAGGTGTAAGCGATTCCAACTTTTCCAAAATAAGGTGAAATATGATCGAGTGGCAGTAACTTTTGCTTAGATACAATTCGGCCCAAGTTGTAATTGAACGATGCATTCATTTGCACAGCAGTAACAAGTTCCGCTTGAAGCGATGTTGAAATTCCCGTAACATATGCTTTCCCGCGGTTTTGATTCGCAAATACTTGACTCAATGCACCATCATAAATCAGGGAAGATTGTCCGTTGTATAAAAACGGACTCGTTACAATGGCATCAAACATTTTGGTATAAAAATAAGTTTGTTCCAGCTTCCATTTTTTCGAAGAGGATTGAAATACAAAACCCAAATCAGCAGTAACTGTTTTTTCAGGTTTTAAATCTTCATTAGGAACGATCAAAACGCCACGCACGGTCTCAAAAATCTTTGCTAAATCATCAATATTAGGAACTCGATATCCTGTTGATAAATTCGATTTAACTGAGACATTGCTCGATACATTTCGCACCACTCCAACATTAGCGCTGTAAGTGAAATTTTGCTGTTTAATTTTTGAAAAGGGTAATGGAAAGAAGGAATTATCCGCAATAGAACTATTCAAACCACTATATCCTAAACGCAAACCTGCATTCAAAAAAGTTTTCGAATTCCACTCTTGATTATAAGAAGCGTAGGCATCATAACGCCACATCGCATTTGCTCCGTTCGGGTAACGGGTGCTTATATTTTTTCGCTCCTTGGTATTTAAATCGGAACTAAAAGCGGTAGAATTTAGCGTTTCATAATAGGACTCCAGTCCATACAACAAAGTTGCTGCTGTCCATTTTTTAGTTAAATCAACCGATAGACCATATACATTAACATTCTCCAAACGATTTTGCAGAACGTAATCTCCAAAACGTCGGTTGTGCCTACTCTCTTTAGCATTTTGATAAGAAAAACTAGTACGCACATCAGTATTCCAAAAGAACTTCTTCTTGCTTAACGAATAGACTGCCAACAAACGCTCTTGTGGACCGTAATACCATTCTGCATGGCGTAAACCTGCTTTCCCACTTGGTTCCGTTAATCGGTCATAGCGCGGAATGTTAGAGCTTGTGGACCATTGAAAATTGGCATCATGCATAAAACCATTTTCGGTCTTGTAAGCTATTTTTTGCATTAAATTGTATTGCTTGTAGCCCGAATTTCTTTGTACAAACTTGTTATCATTAGACTGAATCACATCAACTCCTTTGATAGTTGAAACAAAAAAAGGTCTTTCGCCAAAAAAATCACCATTATGATTTTTTTGTTTTCCCATTTTTAAATCTCCGAAGTCGTTAAAAGAAAAAGCAGTAAAGGAAGCCCAATTATTGGTTGCATAATTAATCTGCAAAGCAACTGATTTTTCTTGATTGGCACTGCTATATCGTGAAGCTATATTTCCAGAAAAAGCATTAGCAACTTCTGATTTGAACTTAGCATTTTTAGTATTCATAGCTACGGTTCCGCCCAAAGCATCACTACCAAATAAGGTAGAAGTTGGCCCGTAAACAATGGCAGCATTGTCTAAAAAACTTTCGTCAACGGTAATTACGTTTTGCAAATGCCCTGCCCGAAAAATTAAATTATTCATTCGGACACCATCAACAACAAGTAACACTCTACTTGCCTCAAAACCGCGGATAGAAGGACTACCGCCACCTTGCTGTGATTTTTGTACAAATAGCGCCCCTGAATTAGAAAGCATCTCTGCCGTGGTTTGGAAATTTTGAAAATCAATATCAGCAGCAGTTATAAAATCAACCTGATAGGGCGACTTCAAGATTTGCTTCGGTATCTTTTGAATAAGCACTACATCGTCCAATTTTGTAGTGTCTTTTTTCATTTGCGCCAAGCCAACAAAAGTGCACAGTAACACTACAACGGAGAAAAAATTTTTCATTAAAAAACAACTAAGGAGGTGATTAATTTGGAAGTCATCAACTTCAATATGTTTTTACATTCCAGTACGAATAGCTTCAACTGGATCAAGTTTAGACGCCGAAATAGCAGGCAAAATTCCAGATATGAGTCCGATTATTGCCGCCAAAGAAGTTCCTAAAATCACATTACCCATACCAAGAACAAATTCAAAATCGAACGCTTGGGTAACTATAAAAGAAATAATCCAAACTAAAAATAAACCAATTAGCCCTCCAAAGACAGAAAGGATAATTGCTTCAAATAAAAACTGAAATAAAATAAACCTATTTTTTGCACCAAGTGATTTTTGAATACCAATTAAATTGGTTCTTTCCTTTACAGATACGAACATGATATTCGCAATTCCAAAACCACCAACAAGTAATGAAAAGCCACTAATAATCCAACCAACTACGTTCATTTGACCAATGATACCATCAATTAAATCGGTAAAACCACTAAAAACATTGATAAAAAAGTTATCAATTTCTCCAGCTTTCAAGCCTCTATAATTGCGTAATTTTTGCGTTAACTCGCCTTTAAAAGCATCCATATCTACGCCACTTTCTGGCTTAATTAAAATAGCATTGGTTAGCGAATCATTGTTATCACCATACAATTGGCGTATAAAATTAACTGGAATGTATGCTGTTGTATCGTTACTGTCTCCAAAAAGTCCAGCACCTTCCTTCTTTAATACTCCAATAACCGTAAAACGTTTGCCATACAAGCGGATATTTTTCCCAATAGGATCAACACCCTCAAACAATGAATTAGCAATTTCATTTCCAATCACAATAACAGATGCACCTGAATTGGCTTCGGAATCGTTATAAAAACGGCCTTTGTCAAACTCTAAACCTTGAATATCGATAAACTCTTGCGAAGAAGGAACAATATTTACATCGCTCACCGTTTTCGCATCATATTTTAACGATTCACGACGTGTAAAAATTTGAAAAGCAATAGCTTCAGCATTATTTAGTGAATTTTTCAAATAAGTATACTCATCGTATTTGATGTTTGGAAATTGCTCGCGTTTCCATTGCGGAATGTCAGAGGGACCAAATGAAAACTTGATTAAGTAAATCGTATTTTTATCCAAACTACTAAGATCTTTCGTGATTTTTCGATCTAAAGAATCAACAGCAGCAAGTACCGCAATGATAGAAAAAATACCGATGGTTACGCCTAGCAACGAGAGTAAGGTTCTCAATTTATTATTGCTTAAGGCATTCATAGCAAAACCAAAACTTTCTTTTAATAATCGAAGGTAAACTAACATATATCTTGTTTTGTATTTAAAATGATTTGATCAAAAAGCCCTAAAAAGACTTTTCAGTATTGAGTCGCCAAGATTTTAAAAGCGTCTTAAAATAGAAGCGTTTTATTTGCAAATATCTCAATTTCGAATGCTTTAATTTCGACTTTAAAAACTATTTTTGCACCTTAAAACACTAACTACATAATGAACACAACTAAAACAATCCAATCGGCATTAATCTCTGTCTTCTCAAAAGAAGGACTTGAACCGATAGTAAGACAACTAAACAGTCAAAATGTTACAATTTATTCTACTGGTGGTACAGAAGATTTCATAAAAAATTTAGGAATTCCTGTTGTACCCGTTGAAGATGTTACTTCATACCCTTCTATTTTGGGCGGAAGAGTAAAAACTTTGCACCCAAAAGTTTTCGGCGGAATCTTAAACCGTCAAGATAACGAAAGCGATGTACAGCAAATGAAGGAGTTTGACATTCCTCAAATTGATTTGGTAATTGTTGACTTATACCCATTTGAAAAAACCGTTGCATCTGGCGCAAGCGAAGCTGACATTATTGAAAAAATTGATATTGGTGGCATTTCTTTAATTCGTGCAGCAGCAAAGAATTTTAAAGATACGGTAATCGTTTCATCGATGGAGCAATACGGATTATTTTTAGAAACCATCATTAAACAAAACGGAGCTACAACATTAGAAGACAGAAAATTGTTTGCTACAAAAGCATTTCATGTGTCATCACACTATGACGGAGCTATTTTTAACTATTTCAATACTGACGAAACCATTTATAAAGAAAGTATTGCGAATGGTCAAGTACTGCGCTATGGAGAAAACCCACATCAAAAAGGATTTTTCTTTGGAGATTTTAACGGTATGTTCAATAAAGTTCACGGAAAAGGACTTTCATACAATAACTTATTAGACGTAGACGCCGCGGTTAATTTAATTCAAGAATTTAAAAACGAAGGACCTACATTCGCCATACTTAAACACAACAACGCTTGCGGTTTAGCTACAAGACCAACAATCCGTGAAGCTTATTTAGCAGCTTTGGCTTGCGATCCAACTTCAGCTTTTGGAGGAGTATTAATTGCTAACACAACCGTTGATGTAGCTACAGCACAAGAAATAAACGCTTTATTTTGCGAAGTAGTAATTGCTCCAGCTTTTGATGCAGAGGCGCTTAGCATTTTACAGGAAAAGAAAAACAGAATCATTCTTGTTCAAAATGAAGTTGAATTACCTCAAAAACAAGTACGCACATGCTTAAACGGACTTTTAGTTCAAGACAGAAATAATAGTACCGATACTAAAGAGGACCTAAAAACCGTTACACTAACAGCGCCTACAGAGCAAGAGATAGAAGATTTAATTTTTGCCTCAAAAATTTGCAAAAACACAAAATCAAATACGATTGTTTTTGCTAAAAACGGTACGCTTATTGCTTCAGGTACGGGACAAACTTCAAGAGTTGACGCGTTAATGCAAGCTGTAGAAAAAGCGAAAAATTTCGGATTTGATTTACAAGGAGCTTCAATGGCTAGTGATGCTTTTTTTCCATTTCCTGATTGTGTAGAACTTGCCAAAAAAGCAGGAATCACAGCAGTAATTCAGCCGGGAGGATCGATCAAAGATGAATTAAGCATCAATTACTGTAACGAAAATAATCTTGCAATGGTATTTACAGGAACGCGTCATTTTAAACATTAATTTGTTTAACTTTGTCCGTCACAAATTTTTAACTTTTAACCCTTAAAAAACTTATGGGATTTTTTGATTTCATGACCGAGGATATTGCGATAGACCTTGGTACCGCTAATACTTTAATCATACACAATGATAAAGTCGTAATAGACAGCCCTTCGATAGTTGCACGCGATAGGATTTCTGGCAAAATCATTGCTGTTGGTAAAGAAGCCAACATGATGCAAGGAAAGACACATGAAAACATAAAGACAATAAGACCTTTGAAAGATGGTGTAATTGCAGATTTTGATGCATCTGAAAAAATGATCAGTATGTTTATCAAAAGCATACCTGCATTAAAAAAACGAATGTTCACTCCTGCATTGCGCATGGTAGTTTGTATTCCATCTGGAATTACCGAAGTTGAAATGCGTGCTGTTAAAGAGTCATGTGAGCGTGTAAATGGTAAAGAAGTTTACTTAATTCACGAACCAATGGCAGCAGCAATTGGTATTGGTATTGATATCATGCAACCAAAAGGAAACATGATTGTAGATATTGGTGGTGGTACTACTGAAATTGCGGTTATTGCTTTGGGCGGAATCGTATGTGACAAATCGGTTAAAATTGCAGGTGACGTTTTTACCAATGATATTGTTTACTACATGCGTACCCAGCACAATTTATTTGTGGGAGAAAGTACTGCTGAAAAAATAAAAATCCAAATTGGAGCTGCTATCGAAGATCTTGAAACTCCTCCAGAAGATATGTCTGTACAAGGTAGAGATTTGTTAACGGGTAAACCAAAACAAGTAGAAGTTTCATACCGTGAAATTGCTAAAGCTCTTGACAAATCAATTCAACGAATTGAAGATGCTGTCATGGAAACGCTTTCTCAAACTCCGCCTGAATTAGCAGCAGATATTTACAATACTGGTATTTACTTAGCAGGTGGTGGATCTATGTTGAGAGGTTTAGACAAAAGAATTTCTCAAAAAACAGACTTGCCTGTTTATATTGCTGAAGATCCTTTACGTGCGGTTGTGCGTGGAACTGGAATGGCACTAAAAAACATCGTAAAATTTAAAAGTATATTAATTAAATAATAGAGATTTACAACTCCAATACCTTTCAAACAGTATTGGAGTTTACCTCTTTTACATTAACTTATTTGACCTCTATAACCGAATACAATGCAGCAAATATTTAATTTTATTTTTAAAAACAGTAACAGAATACTGTTTTTGCTGCTTTTAAGCATTTCCTTAGCGCTTACAGTTCAATCTCACTCTTTTCACCGCAGCAAGATTATCAGCTCTGCCAATTTCTTAAGTGGTGGCGTTTACGAAAAACTGAACAACTTTGATGAATATTTGAATTTAAAGACAGAGAATGAAGCGCTAGCACAAGAAAACGCTCTACTTCGTAATGCTTTATTCAAAATTGAAGACACTGCGACTGTTAAACAAATTGACAGTGTTAAAGGAGTAAAACCAACCGATATCATTGTTTCAAAAGTAATCAGAAACTCCTATAATGTGTATGAAAACTACCTTACACTAAACTCAGGTGCTATAGATGGTGTAAAACCAGACATGGGCGTGGTTAACAGCTTGGGTATTGTAGGAATCATTGAAAATACATCAACCAATTACTCTACTGTAATTAGCATATTGAACAAACGTTCTCAAATTAATGCTAAAATTAAAAAGTCAAATCATTTTGGTTCTTTGAACTGGGATGGTAAAAGTACTGGTTTTGTTCAGCTAACCGATTTACCAAGGTTAGCAATGATTAAAATTGGAGACACAATTGTAACGGGTGGACAATCAGTAATTTTTCCAGAAAACATCAACATTGGAACTATCTCAAAAATTTACAGAGACACAAAAACCAATTTTTATACATTGCGCGTAAAACTCTTTAATGACATGACTAACTTAGGTCACGTATACATCATCAAGAGAAAAGACAGACAAGAAATCATTAATTTAGAAAAAAGAGAAAAAGATGAATAGCACCTTGTTAGTCAATATTCTCCGTTTCATTTTGCTGTTAGCGCTCCAAATCATTGTTTTTAACAATATGAATTTCTTGGGCTACATTAGTCCTTTTCCTTATATTTTGTTTATCATTTTATACCCTGTAAATGGTAATAAAGCTGGACTTATTGCTGCGAGTTTTGCAATGGGTATTATTATGGATCTTTTTAGTAACTCTGGAGGAACACATGCAACAGCCTCGCTAATGCTTGCTTACCTAAGACCTTACTTGTTCAAGTTTGCTTTTGGACTAAGTTACGAATACCAAACCATTCGCTTAAATGATGTTTTGACACCTCAACGGTTTACATTTATTTTGCTCTCTGTAGTAATTCATCATTTTACCTTGTTTTTGTTAGAAGCGTTTCAATTGAGTTTTCTACTTGACACCTTAATTACCACGCTTTTAAGCACTGTATTTACGATATTAATTTGCATCATAATCATCTACCTTATTAAGCCAAACAAACGATGAGAAAAGCCTTGTTGCCCTCTTTGATCATAATCGCTACTTTACTTCTGGTAACCCGTATTTTTTATTTACAAATTGTAGACGAAACTTCAAAATTAGAGTCCGAAAACAACGCTATCAAAAAACAATACGAATATCCAGAACGAGGCTATATTTTTGACCGTTATGGTAAATTGCTTGTAGCCAACCAAGCATCGTATGATATCATGGTTATTCCGAGAGAAGTAAAAGAAACGGATACTACCGAGTTTTGTCAACTTTTGAATATCACCAAAGATGATTTTATCAAAAAAATCGAAAAAGCTAAGGTGTATAGCCCTAGACTTCCATCGGTATTCTTATCACAATTGAATAAAGCTGAGTTTGCAGCATTTCAAGAAAAATTACGAAAATACAAAGGATTCTATTTCCAAAAGCGTTCATTACGTGATTATGAAGTAAACTTTGGCGCGAATATTTTTGGATTTATCACCCAAGTAAACGAAAAATTGGTTGCAAAAAACCCCTATTACAACAGTGGTGATTTAATTGGCCGCCAAGGAGTTGAAGAAAGCTACGAAAATTTACTTCGGGGAGTTAAGGGTGTGAAATACATTCAAAAAGATAAATTCAACAGAGAAATAGGCTCCTATAAAAATGGCAAATACGACACGATTGCCGTTCAAGGAGAAGACATCAACCTAACGCTGGATGCCGAAATCCAAAAATATGGTGAAGAACTGATGATTAATAAGCGTGGCGGAATTGTTGCCATAGAACCAAAAACTGGTGAAATATTAGCATTAGTAACCGCTCCATCTTATGATCCTGGGATTTTAGTTGGTCGACAACGCTCTAAAAACTACACCGCTTTATACCGAGATTCTATCGCAAAACCTTTGTATGATCGTGGTTTATTAGCCGAATATCCGCCTGGATCACCTTTTAAAATTTTAACTGGACTAGTTGGTTTACAAGAAGGTGTTATTGATGAAAACACTACTGTATTCTGCCGTCATGGTTTTAGCTATGCGCGTGGCCGTTTTATGGGATGCCACTGCCACGGTGGAGCCTTACAATTGCATCGAGGTATTTATGAATCTTGTAATTCCTACTTTGCTACCGCCTACATGCGAACCATTAACAAATATGTAAAACCCTCTTATGCGGTTGATGTTTGGAGTAAGCATTTAAAGAGTTTTGGATTGGGAGAATTTATGGGCTATGATTTACCTACTGGAAAAAGAGGATTAGTACCAACATCTAAAACCTACAAACGCATGTACCCAAATGGAGGATGGCGCAGTACAGCAATTGTTTCAAACGCCATCGGTCAAGGAGAGGTTTTAATGACACCTATTCAATTAGCTAATATGATGGCGACAGTAGCCAATGAAGGTTATTACTACACACCTCATATTATCAAACGAATTGAAGGACACAAGATTGATGAAAAATTCACAACAAAACACGTTACTTCAATTGACAAACATTTTTTTAAGCCTATCATTAGTGGCTTGTTTGATGTATACAATTTAGGAACTGCAAGAGGTTTACGAGTAGAAGGAATTAACATTTGTGGAAAAACTGGTACTGCTGAAAACTCCGCAAGAATTGGTGGCGTAAAAGTAAAGATGGAAGACCATTCGATATTTGTTGCCTTTGCCCCGATGGAAAACCCAAAAATAGCAATCGCTGTTATGGTCGAAAACGGAGGATATGGAGCGACTATTGCAGGTCCTATTGCTAGTTTGATGATCGAAAAGTACCTTCGTAAAAAAATAACTAGAACTGACTTAGAAAAACGAATTTTAGAAACTAGCTTGCAATCTCGTTATGCTAAATTAGGAGGACTTTCAGATATTGTTAAAGCCCAACTGCGCGCTGCCGATTCTATTAAAAAATTGAAATCGCAACCTGCACAAAAAGTAAAAGTAGACACTACAAAAGCTAAAAAACAAGTTATAGCAGCAAAATGAAAAACCAAAGCATCACCAACAATATCGACTGGATAAGCATAATCATTTATGCTGTATTAGTTATTTTAGGGTGGCTCAACATCTACTCTTCCTCATTATCATCGATGGAAGGCACCTCTGATAAGCAGTTGATTTTTATTGTATTAACCATACCTTTAATTTTTACAGTAGTCTCAATTGACGGCAAATTTTATGAAAAATATGCCAGTATTATTTTTGGAGTTTCCCTATTGTCATTAATGGGTTTATTCTTATTCGGGAAAACTATTGCTGGACAACGTTGTTGGTACGCCATAGGTAGTTTTACCTTACAGCCATCTGAATTTGCAAAAGCAGCAACATCATTGGCATTAGCTAAATTTTTGAGTGACACACAAATTAATTTAAAAGAAACAAACAGGCAAATCCAAGCCTTAGCTATAATTCTATTTCCTGTATTACTTATATTGCCACAACCCGATCCTGGAAGTGCTTTGATTTACAGTATTTTTATAATCGTTTTGTACCGAGAAGGACTTCCTGCGTGGTACGTTTGGACAGGTTTCATTACAATTTTACTGTTTGTTATGACCTTAGTTTTTGAACCACAATACATCATTCTAGCCGCGCTAGCTGTTTTATTGTTCGTACATTTTAAATCACGATTGGCCGATCGAAATGCCATTATGAGTACGATTCTTCTCGTTTTAATTACTGGTTTTGTATTTTCTGTAGATTACATCTTTGATAATGTTTTTAAACAACACCACCGAGATCGATTTAATATTTTGCTAGGTAAATCCGTAGATATGAACGGAACAGGTTACAATACCAATCAATCTGAAATTGCAATTGGATCAGGTGGATGGCTCGGAAAAGGTTTTCTGGAAGGAACTCAGACTAAAGGTGGATTTGTACCCGAACAACACACCGATTATATTTTTACAACAGTAGGCGAAGAATGGGGCTTTGCTGGATCATTGCTGGTACTTGGTTTATTTGCTGGTTTACTTTTAAGAATTATTTACTTAGCTGAGAGACAAAAAACAAAGTTTAGTAGAGTTTATGGTTATTGCGTAGCTGGAATTTTGTTTACCCACTTTTTTGTCAATATCGCGATGGTATCTGGTATCTTCCCTACTATTGGTGTTCCGTTACCATTTTTCTCGTACGGAGGTTCAGGATTATGGGGTTTTACCATTTTGCTTTTTATTTTTATTAAAATGGACGCTAACAAAGTAAATGAATGGTAGTTAGCACAACCAATTTTCTAGTATCTTTTATCCTCTAAAAAACGCCAAGACCGTATATTTGATTCGCTTTCGAGTTGGTTTTCTAGCGCATCTGTTAACTTAGGAAAAAAATCGATACCCGTTATTTTTTCGATAGCATCAACAGTCACTACATAATCTTCAAGAGGTAAATCGATCGCTCGATTAGGAATCATAAAAGCTATCATCTTTGGCTTATTCGCATTTCTGACGAATACAATTTTATAAAAATAGTCCGGCACAGCAACTTTTTCGCGACCAATTGTTTTTAAATTTGAGTTTAAAATACCTGCTGTAACCACCATAACCTTATCGTATTCCTTTGCCCAAAAGCGTACATTTTGCTCCAAAGAATTCCATATTCCTCCGTTAAAATCTTTCTCTTGAGGTGATATATTACTTGTCAAAAAAGTACTAGTGTAAGCGTCATAGTCAAATTCCATATCAGCAGCTGGACACAAATGTCCTTTGTCGTAATTTGTATTTTTATAATTTCTCCAGTCAGCGGAGCGAGTTTCTACTTTGTCATCTTCAATAAAAAAAGGCCTTTTAAAATCTCTATTCACTACATTTTCCTTTTTTAACTCATAGGCAACCCATTCTGCTTGCTCAAATTCTTCTAGATAACTTAGGATATAATATTGATGTTCAATGACTGCAGCAGTCGTTGATGTTGGAAGAAGTGTTTTCCAATTGTCAGTTTCATATATTGCGGAAGTATCCGTTTGTGCGGAATCATTAGCTCTATTTTGCACTTGCTCCTGAGAGGTATCCATTTCAGAACGTGTTTGTTCTTCCTTGCAAGACATAAACAAGCAAACTGTCGTTAAAGCCATTAAAAAAAACGATATTGGAGTGCTATTGCGAGGAAAAGTAAACATAGAAGTATGATTTGGTATCTTAATCCAAATATAGGTAAATATACAGCTATAAATTACACATTATTCGCTACTCAAAATAGAGCGTATAAAAAAACGCGCAAGGTACTTATCGTATCCTGCGCGCTTTATTAAATTTATCTTATATCAGATTATGACTTTGCTAGTTTGTCTTTTTTAATTTTAACAGGCATTGTCTTTTTTGCAACTGATTTACCTTGCAAATCATCTAAAACATTCAAAGCTTCTTCGACATAAATATCTTTTGCTAAAGCTTCGTGCCAGCGTTCTCTTTTTTCTTTTAGAGTTAAATCTTTACTCATAGCATCTTTCTCATATGGAAGAGAAGTAAACAACAAGTCGTTTTTATAATCAGTAATTGGCTTGTATTTTTTAGCTTTTTCCTCAATTTCAGATTGTGCTACCTTGAATTTATCGATGTTTAAGCTGTATACATTTTCCTCGCTTCGGCTATCAATCCATTTTGCATTTTCCTCGATTAATTGGAATTGTGCATTATTACTGATTCTAGATTTACTATTGGCAATAGCTTGGTTAAAATTGGCATTTTTGTTCCAAACTTGATAATCAGCCTGATCAATTTTATCCCATGGCATTGCATTGTCAACATCACGCTCACCCATTTTCAAATAAGCATAACGGTCTGGCATAACAATATCACTAGACACACCCTCCAACTGAGTAGAACCACCATTAATTCTATAAAATTTTTGAGTTGTAGTTTTAATGGCTCCTAAATCACCTACTGAATTACTACGTACAAATTGATTCAAATCGATTACATTTTGCACTGTTCCTTTCCCGTAGGTTTGTTTACTACCAATAATCACACCGCGCTTATAATCTTGAATTGCAGCTGCTAAAATCTCAGATGCTGATGCTGAAAAACTATTCACCATAATTACAAGCGGACCATCCCACTCTATTTTTTTATCACGATCGTACAGAACTTCTTTTTTTCTGCCTGCTGATTTAATTTGTACAATTGGTCCTTGCTCAATAAACAAACCCGCGATATCAACTACTGTTGACAAAGACCCACCACCATCATCACGAACATCTAACACGATACCGTTTACACCTTCTTTTTTTAATCGATCTACTTCTAAAGCAATATCTTTTCCAGCATCACGTCCTTGAGGATTTTCAAAATCTATATAAAACTTTGGTAAATAAATTACGCCATATTTAGAATCGCCCTTTTGTACGATACTTGACTTTGCGTAAGTTTCTTCAATTTCTACAATATCACGAATAATTGATACTATTTTGATAGTTCCATCTACTTTTTTCACTGTCAATCGAACCTCTGAACCTTTTGGTCCTTTGATTTTTTTAACCACATCATCTAAACGCATTCCAACCACATCAACAGCTTCACCATTTCCTTGTGCCACTTTCATCACAACATCGCCAGCTTCTATTTGCTTTCCTCGCCATGCTGGACCTCCAGAAATCAATTCTGAAATTTCAGTCAAATCATTTTTCTTTTGCAAACGAGCGCCAATTCCTTCTAATTTACCACTCATACTCACATCAAAACGTTCCTTTTCTTCAGGAGCAAAATAATTCGTGTGCGGATCAAAACGTGCTGTAATTGAATTAATGTAAACTGAAAACCAATCGTTTCTATTCAATTCTTTAATAAAACCGAAATATTCATCAAGCGATTTTTCGGAAGTAGCTCTCGTTTCTTTTTCTAAATCTGTAAACGATTTTATTGTATACGAAGCATCATTCTTTTTCTTGTCTTCCTCTAACTTTTGTTTGTCAACCAATGAAGAAAGCGTTGAAAGTTTGATTTGCTTGCGCCATTTCTCATTAAGCTCTTTAACCGAAGCACAGTAGGGCGCTTTTTCATAATCAATATTGAAAGTTTCGTCAACAGTAAAATCAAATGGTTTTTTTAGAACTTCTTTATAAATTTTGGTGCTTTCTTCCATACGTTTCATCAATCTATTGTAAGTAAGATCGAAAAACGTTAAGTCTTTATTCATAATTTGATCGTCTAGCTGCAACTCGTATTTTGCAAACTCATCAATGTCTGATTGCAAAAAGAAACGTTTTGAGGGATCTAAAGCCTCAATATAATCTTTATACACTCCTTTGGAAAAGTTGTCGTCTATGGTTGCAGGACTGTAATGCCCTTTTTCAATCACGAAAGTGAGTAACTCTAAAAGCAACTTATCCTTCTCAGGATCATTAGCCTTGGAGTTATTCATTTTAAAGGCAAACAATGTTATCGAAATACATGCGACAACAAGAATAATTTTATAATTTCTTTTCATAAAGTGAAGAATAGTATTCATGAATTTTTTATTCTAAGTTACGGTAAAAACTATGCCAACGATAGCGCGGCTCCCATAAATTTTTGTTAAAGATATAAAATTGTTTTTTTTAAAACTTCAAAATAAATTTCAATAACAAATTTTTATCTTTTGTTCATTTTATCCCATTTGGAGTGAGTACATTTGTTGTATTTTTAAATATATTTCCTTTTTTTGAACTATTTGCAATGGATAAAAAAACACCCTTAATTTTAATTACAAACGATGATGGTATTAGCGCTCCTGGTATCAGAACACTAATTTCAGTGATGACACAATTAGGCGATGTTGTAGTAGTGGCGCCAGACAAACCACAAAGCGCTATGGGTCATGCTATAACCATAAACAATACCTTATATTTAAACAAAATATCAAAAGACGGTGATGCTGTTACGGAATACAGTTGTTCTGGAACACCTGTGGATTGTGTGAAACTTGCCGTAAACGAAATTTTGAAACGTAAACCCGATCTTTGCGTTTCTGGAATCAATCATGGCTCTAACTCCTCTATTAATATTATTTATTCAGGAACAATGAGTGCTGCCATGGAAGCTGGTATTGAGGGTATTCCTGCAATTGGTTTTTCATTAAGTGATTACAATTGGGATGCGGATTTTGAACCGACTAAAACATTCATAAAACAAATTGCTTCCCAAGTCTTAGAGCAAGGCCTACCTGATGGCGTACTCTTGAATGTTAATTTTCCGAAATTAAAACAAGACGAAATAAAAGGTATAAAAATAGCACGTCAGGCCAAAGCAATGTGGCAGGAGCGTTTTGACAAACGCCAAACACCGCACGGTAAAGATTATTATTGGCTTACTGGAGAATTTGTTAATCAAGACCACGGGCAAGATACAGATGAATGGGCTTTGGCAAACGGATATATCTCAGTAGTTCCGGTACAATTTGACTTAACCGCGCATCATGCCATACAACAACTTAACACTTGGAATTGGAATGAATAAGAAAGACTTACTACTTGGGTTTCTAATTGGGTTTGTAACCACTCTGTTCGGTAGTTATCTATTTGTAATTATCATGACAGAATATGATTTTATATCAGGAATACAAATCATAAAATCACAAGGTAATCTCGGAAAGATAATTACACTTGGCTGCATTGCAACATTAGCCGCTTTTGGACTCGCATTAAAATTTAACAAAGAACTAATGGCCAGAGGTATGGTACTCGCTGTAATGGTTATTGCTTTGTTAACCTTGTTTATATAAAACTATCTTTGCAAACATCTTGTACTTCAAATTAAAAATCGAATTCTACAAAAAATGAAATATTACATCATTGCAGGAGAGGCATCAGGTGATTTGCACGGTGCTAACTTAATGAAAGAGTTACTACAAAAAGATCCACAAGCTGAAATCCGTTTTTGGGGTGGCGATTTGATGCAAGCCGTTGGCGGAACTTTGGTAAAACACTACAGGGAACTTGCTTTCATGGGTTTTGTTGAAGTACTTTTTAATTTGAGAACGATATTAAAAAATATTACAATTTGTAAAAAAGACATCCTTGCGTTTCAGCCTGACGCAATCATCTTTATCGATTATCCTGGTTTTAATTTGCGTATTGCTAAATGGGCAAAAAAACTAGGTATTGCAACACATTATTATATTTCACCTCAAATATGGGCATGGAAAGAAAGTAGAATTACAGATATCAAACGCGACATTGACCACATGTATGTTATTTTGCCTTTTGAAAAAACATTTTATGAGGACAAGCACCATTATCCGGTTAGCTTTGTTGGGCACCCGCTTATTGATGCCATTCAACAGCAATCTCACACTGATAAACAATTGTTTCGCACCAACAACCAATTGAATGAGAAACCCATAATAGCCCTACTCCCTGGAAGTCGTAAACAGGAAATTACTAAAATGCTCGAGGTCATGCTTAGTGTGGTGCCAAAATTTCCTGAATATCAATTTGTCATAGCAGGAGCACCAAGCCAAGACTATTCTTTTTATCAACCCTTTATTACGCAGGAAAACGTTAAATTTATTTCTAATAAAACCTACGAGCTTTTGCAAAACGCAACTGCCGCATTGGTAACTTCCGGTACTGCAACGCTTGAAACAGCTTTGTTTAAAGTTCCCGAAGTTGTGTGCTACAAAGGCAGTTGGGTATCCTACCAAATTGCTAAAAGAATCATTACATTAAAATATATTTCGCTTGTAAATTTGATTATGGATCAAGAAGTGGTTACTGAACTGATTCAGGACGATTGTACCACCGAAACAATTACAAGAGAACTTCAATCCTTATTAGATCCTAAAAATCGAGATACGATACTTGAAAAATATGCGTTGTTAGAACAGCGCCTTGGCGGAGTAGGCGCCAGCTCTAAAACAGCGGCACAAATCGTGCAACACATCCGCTCATAAATTCTGTAATCTATTTTTTGCTTATATGCGCTTACAATCATTTTTGTTACCTTTTGTCCTGGCACTATTGATTGTCTCATGTAAAAGTACTTCACCAATAATCAATTCAAAAAACGAAGCAAACAAAAGCAAGTTTTCAAAGAACGAAAAACGAAAAACGGCGCAACTTATTGACGAATTGATTACTACTGCTGAAGAAAATATTGGAGTAAAATACAAATATGCAGGAACTTCTAAAGCTGGCTATGATTGCTCTGGCTTGATATATACCGTTTTTAAATCGCAAGATATTGTATTACCACGCAACTCCTACGAGCAAGCAAAAGTAGGGCAAGCAATAAATCTTAAAAAAGATCAGGCACAAAAGGGCGACCTCATTTTTTTTACTACTAATTCTAGCAGGCAAATCAATCATGTGGGTTTGGTTACTGAGGTTACAGATCAAGGAATCTCCTTTATACACTCCTCTACTTCTAAAGGTGTAATCATATCATCTACAAAAGAACCCTATTACAAACGAACCTTGATTCAAGTTAATCGTATTTTTTAAACAGATACAATCGATGGTGAATAAATCTTTTTAAAACAGTAATTTAGTTTACAATTAGATTCGTTTGTTACTTAAAATGTGTACTTTAGATTTATGAAAGTGCTACATTTCCCACTTACAAAACTAACCGTAGGATTTATTTTTGGCTTATTGCTAGCGCATTTATATGTCTTTTCGCCAACTATTATTGGGATTAGCTTAACCGTTTTGTTGTTACTCTTATGTTGCATCAATAACTTTTTTAAAGGAAAACAGCAGCCCACTTTTTTCGGATTGGTTAGTTTGCTAATTATGATTTTGATTGGTGTTTTTACAACAATTATTCACAACGATTCCTTTGACTCCAAACATTACAGCCATAACAAATCCGCATTTGCGAAACCAACTTTAATTACCCTAACTGTTCGAGAAAAATTAAAGAATTCATCATTTACCAGCAGGTATGTGGCCCAAATTACGCAGATAAAAAACCAACGCCAAAACGGTTCTATCATCTTAAATATCGCAACAGACAGCCTACCTATTACAATGCCTATTGGAAGTAAATTGAAGGTAAACGGAATATTGATTGCTAATAAAACAGCTAGTAATCCAAACCAATTTGATTACAGCAACTACCTTTTAAACAAGCAAATTTATGCGCAATTATACAGCAATCCTGAGGACCTATCGATTAGTACTTCCTATGAGAAAGACATTTGGTATTACACGGCTCGCTTTCGCGAAAATATAATTACAAATTTAAAAGCGAATCAGTTTTCCAATCGAGAACTACAGGTGGCGATAGCATTAATTTTAGGTCAACAACAAGAAATTGATCCGGCTATCATTAGAGATTATCAATATGCAGGCGCCGTACATATTTTATCCGTATCAGGTTTACACATTGGGTTTATAATGCTTTTCATGACTTTTTTATTACGTCCTATACCAAACAACAAAAGAGGTTCTGCTTTGAAGCTAGTAATAATTCTGTTGAGCTTGTGGTTGTTTGGAATACTAGCAGGACTAGCGCCATCGGTTGTTCGTTCTGTTACCATGTTTTCATTTGTTGCAATTGGTAATCACCTGAGCCGAAATACATCTATTTATCACACTTTAATAGCATCAATCTTTATAATTTTACTTTTTGAACCTTCATTTTTATTCGATGTAGGTTTTCAATTAAGTTATATTGCCTTATTTTTCATTGTGTGGCTGCAGCCGCTACTAGCAACTTTATGGAGTCCAAAATACAAATTAGTGCGCTATTTTTGGGACATTCTTACAGTTTCATTTGCTGCACAAATTGGGACTTTGCCACTCAGCATTTACTATTTCCATCAGTTCCCTGGATTGTTTTTTATTACCAATTTGATAATTATTCCATTACTTTTATTCATCATGGCGATAGGAATTATAGTCATGAGTTGGGCTGCCTTCGCCGAAGTACCACGCGCGCTTTCACAAATTTTAGAATGGGGTATTTGGATTATTAATTGGATAATAAGCAAAATTGCATCAGTAGAGCAATTTATTTTGAAAGACATACCGCTACATTTTTATCTTTTGTTGTGCAGCTATTGCATCATTATAACAGTGGTTTTATGGTGTAAAAAACCAAGTTTTTACAAATTGCTGGCAGCATTAGTGAGTATAATTGTCACACAAAGCACGTATTTAGTATTGAAAAACCACTTTGAACAGCAAGCTGAGATAATCGTATTTAATACTCAAAAAAACACTTTAATCAGCAAGCGGTATGGAAATATCATCTTTGCTTATTCTAAAAGCGACGTAAAAACCAACTCTTCATTAAACACTTTGAAATCGTACGAACAAGCTAATTTTAGTAAAATCAATTCTGTAAAACCGCTTAAAAATGTACTTTTTTACAAAGGCAAAAAGATATTAATCTTGGATAGTTCAGCAGTTTCGTCACCTAAAATAAAGCCAGACATTTTGCTTTTAACGCAATCTACTAAGGTAAATCTTGATCGCGTTTTATTACAATTGCATCCAAAAATAGTAATTGCAGATGGCAGCAATTATAAAAAAGCAAGATGGAAATGGGAACAAAGTTGCCAAAAACAAAATATCCCTTTTCATGCCACTGCCGAAAAAGGATATTTTAAACTAAATTGATTGTATTATTTTTTCAAAAAACCATCTGCAACTGCCAACCAAGCTGTTGGTCCTCCTGGAACGTAACCAGTACTTCCAATTCCTTCAAAATTAACTTTACCATCAACATCCTTTACGTTCGCAAATACAACCGTCGGGAAACCTTGTATTTGGAAAGCCATTTGCAACTCACTATTTTGTTTTTTAATTTCTTCTGTTTGTGGTGCTCGTCTTGGGTAATCTAATTCTACCAAAACAACATTATCTTTAGCCCATGTAGCAAATTCTGGCGTTTTTAAAACCTCTTTTTGCAAACGAATACACCAGCCACACCAATCGCTGCCTGTAAAAAACATTAGTAATGGTTTTTTAGTTGTTTTAGAAACCTCAATTGCTTTATTCACATTTGTTTCCCAAACTAATTCTTGCGCTTGAATAGCAAAGGAACCCATAACCAACATCAGAGATAAAAATATTTTTTTCATATTTGAATTTTTTATTTGTGAATCAAAAATAATACCTAATGATCACTTATTTTACATCTTGCATTAATTTTTTTACCAAAGGCGAAATAACGATTAATATTAAACCTGCAGCCAACGCGTAATAACTCAACTGCAAGTATCCATCAGCATATACGTTTAATTTGACCAAGTTGGTTTCATTGGATGATGCTTCGGCAATATTCGCACCTAATAAACCAGCAAAATATTGACCGTATGCACTAGCCAAAAACCACATTCCCATAATAACCGCTTGCGTTTTTTGAGGTGAAAGCTTAGTCATAGCCGACATACCAATTGGTGACAAGCACAACTCTCCAAAAGTAATCACCAACCATCCCATTGTGAAAATTCCCAAAGAAGTTTTGCCATTAAAATCAGCAAAGAATTTAGTGTAATAAAAAATCCAGAAACCACCAGCTAGAAACAAAAATGCCAAACCAAACTTGATAACCGTGTTGGGCTCAATTTTGCGCTTTGCCATCCATAGCCAAACCAAACCTACCAACGCCGCAAAACCTATTACAAAAAAGGAATTGGCTGAATTGTTAACTCCATTTGGACTCAATGTTACTCCTGCTATTTCGTTATTTAAGTTATTGGCGGCAAATAAACTTAACGATCCGCCACTCTGCTCAAAAAATGCCCAGAAAAAAATAGAAAAGATTATAAAAACCAATGCCGCAATCAACTTTTTGTTTTCGACAAGAGTAAAATTCTTCATCTCGTAAAACAAATACAAAACTGAAGCCGGCCCAATAAACAGCATAAAATAATCTGTGTAGCGCGTATTGGCGACCATTATAATAATTAGTGGAACTACAGCCAGAGACGCTAGGTAAGTAAGTATTTCTAAGTTCCGCTTTTTAGTTATCGTGAAATGAGTAAGGGGTGAAAGACCAATTGGACCTAATGTTTTTTGAGTTTGCGTGAAAGTAAGTAGACTAACAATCATAACAACGGCTGCAAAACCAAAACCGACATTCCAACGTAAATGTTCCGGAACTAGAGATTGCCACATGGAACCTTCGGCGACAGCAATACAAATATAACCACCTATTAACGCACCCAAATTCACACCCATATAAAAAAATGAAAATCCAGCATCACGTCTCGGGTCATTATTGGCGTACAACTGCCCTACCATTGAAGAGATATTGGGCTTAAAAAAACCCGTACCCACAATTGTGAATCCCAACCCGATAAAGAAGAAATTTTTAGGATCAAATGCCAAAATTGTACTTCCAACAATCATTAGTATTCCTCCCCAAAAGAGTGACTTGCGTAAGCCTAAAATTTTATCAGCAAATAAGCCTCCAATAAAAGTAAAAGCATACACCCAAGCTTGTGTTGCACCGTATTGCAAATTGGCAACTGTATCGTTCATAGCCAAATGGTTTACCATAAAAACTACGAGCATACCGCGCATTCCATAAAAACAAAACCGTTCCCACATCTCGCTAAAAAACAAATACCACAATTGTTTTGGGTATTTGCCTTTAAAATTTTGAATTTGTTCTAAACTTTGCATCTGAGCCATACTTAATTAATTCCGTGGTCTTTCATCACTTTATTGAGGTTTTTGACCAAGGCAAACATTAGCGCTGTTGCAAACATGAGCAAGCCAAAATTAAGCCAAAAGAAATTGGCCTTATCCTCGTAAGTATCCCACATACTGGCCAAAACTCCAGATAGTTTATTTCCAATTGAAGTGGCCAAAAACCAGCCACCCATCATTAAAGCGGTAATGTTTTTTGGTGATAACTTAGATACAATTGACAATCCCATTGGACTTAAGAATAATTCTCCAATCGTGATTACACCATAATTAGCAACCAACCACCAAACTGATACTTTTTCAGTTCCGTTGTTACCTATATGCACAGCAGCAACCATTACCAAAACGGACAAGGCAGATAATAATAGTCCAAAAGCTATTTTGGTTGGTGTAGAAGGTTCTTTTTTTCTGCTTCGTAAAAATGTAAAAAAGGCAACTACTAGCGGAGTTAATAAAATAACCCATCCCGGATTTATGGATTGACTCAAATTAGCCGACCAAGTATAAATTTTACTTTCTTCTTCAGGTAATTTTTCTTTGGCTACATTCCGAAAATAAAGCGGATAATCAACCACTTTTACCACCTTGCCGTCTTCTTTTTGAATTCGGAACGCAGCATCGTAAAGCGCAACAGAATCTTTTTTATAAGTTAAAGTGTCTATTAAGAAAAGTTGTGAACCTACTTTTTGCGGAACGCCTACCAACTCACGATCTGTATATTTATCACCCCAATTGTTTAATGCTGAACCATTCAATTTGAATACGGCCCAAAACAAAATAACCACTGCAAAAATAGATAGCAACGCACCAATCGGACGCTTTTCAGCGGGCTTGGCTTTAAAATACAAACTGCTATAAAACCATACAATCGGAATACATGCAAAAATAAAGGCATCGGTACTATCTGATCCAAATATAGAGCTATCAGCATTAGTTGCTGTAGTAACTCCTTTGATAAACCAACCAATTACACCAAAAATAACCGATGGTACCAAAATGTACATTACAATTTTAGAGAACGGCATATCGCCTTCTTGAATTCCTTTCTTCTCCGTTTTGTCACCATAATGCTTGGTCCCTAACATGAACACTAGCACACCAATAAACATCCCTACACCCGCAGCCATAAAAGCCTCTTGCCAGCCGAAAAGAATTTTTAGTGCGGCTCCAAAAAAGTTACAAATGAAAGCACCTACATTGATTCCCATATAAAAAATGTTGTAACCCTCATCCTTTTTGTCTTTGTATTCCTCATCGTTATAGAAATTACCCAACAAAGTTGAAATGTTTGGTTTGAAAAATCCGTTACCAATTATAACAAGCGTCATGGCAACATACAGCATTGTTAAATTCGGGATTCCCATCATCATGTAACCCACAGCCATCATCAAACCACCAATAACAATTGATTTTTTGTAGCCCAAATAACGATCGGCAATTAAACCACCAATAAAAGGTGTTAAAAACACCAAGGCAATGAAAGTTCCGTACAAATCAGACGATTCTTTTTCGGTCATTGAAAACCCCGATTCAACATCTTTGAGGTATAGGGTAAAAATTCCGATCATTAAATAATAACCGAAACGTTCCCACATTTCGGACAAAAACAAATAAGGCAAGGCTTTAGGATGACTTTTCCACATAATAATTCAATTTAAAAAAACAAACCTACAAGTTCACAGTGGCGAATTGCAGGTTTGAATATATACAACTATTTTTAAAAATTTGTTAACGCACGCCGTGCATCATTTTCTTCAATTTAGGAGTAAGTGCTAATAAAATGGCAGCTGCAAGTCCGCACAAAATAACAAACACCATAAAAAATTCAAACAAATTATGAATTTCAAAACCAGCAAATACTGGATTAGATGTACTAATTTGATTTTGTTCCAAAAGTGCTACTTGCTCTGCAGTAAGCGTAACTGTTTTATCCAAAACCGCTTGTAAATCAATACCAAGTTCTTTTGCTTTATTAAACTTGTCTCCAGTTGCAGGTAAAATAGAACCTAAAGTTCCAGCTAAAGCATAACCCGAAGCGTTTGACAAAAAGAACACTCCGTATAACAAAGATGAAAATCTTTTTGGAGATAGCTTACCTACCAATGAGAGACCAATTGGCGACAAGCAAAGCTCTGCACATGTTTGAATTAAATATAAAAGAATCAACCATTTGATAGCCAACAAACCATCATTACCTAAATCTTTTACATTATACGCAATAATAAAATAACTCAAAGCAATCAATCCTAAACCTACAGCTTGCTTTACAGGTGAGATTGGCTCTCTATCTTTACTTCTCAAATAATCCCATAACATACTGAACGGCACTGCAAATGCAACAACGAACAGTCCATTGAAAATTTGAACCATTGAAGGCGGCATGTTGTAACCAAAGAAATTTCTATCAGTTTGATTATCTGCAATAAATGTTAATGACGAACCTGCCTGTTCAAATGCAGCCCAGAAAAAGATAACGAAGAAAGCTACGATATAAATAACTAAAATTCTATCACGCTCTACTTTAGTTAATGAAGTATCTGAAATGATCAAACCAGCTAATGATAAACCACTAGCGTAAATTAAAGAGTAAATAAAGTTTTGACCTACCACATAATGAAACATCAACCCTAATCCGATGAAAGCTACAACAGCACCTATCAAAGCATTTTTGGAGAAAACAGCTTTTTGTGATTCACCCTCTTCATAATCGGAAGTATCGTTTTTAGAAGGAAGCCCGCCTAATTCTTTTCCTTCAGGAGTTACCACATATTTATCTTTCAGCACATAGAAAACAACCGTTCCTATCAACATTGCAACTGAAGCGGCTAAGAATCCCCATTTAAATGCATGAATATCTCTAATACCATCAACTTTTACGTCCCCAACAATTGGACAGATTAATTGTCCTAGGAAAGCTCCTAAGTTAATACCCATGTAAAAAATAGTAAATGCAGTATCTAATTTACTTTTTTCTTGTTTTGGATACAAACTCCCCACCATTGAGGAAATATTTGGCTTGAAAAATCCGTTTCCAAAAACAATAATACCTAACGCCGACCACATTAAAATAGTAGCCAAACTAATATTATTACCAAATACACTAGCGCTGATAAACAATAAAAATTGTCCGATAGCCATCATTAATCCACCTAGCAAAATACAATTTCTATTACCAAAAAAACGATCAGAAATAAAACCACCTAACATCGGAGTTAGATAACAAAGACCTAAAAACCCACCATAAATTAAAGAGGCATCTTCCTCTTTCATCATCAATGAATTTACAAGAAACAAAGTCAAAATAGCACGCATGCCATAAAAATTGAATCGTTCCCACATTTCGGTTCCAAATAATACCCAAAGTCCTTTTGGATGTCCTGATTTTGCTACTGATTCACTCATGTTATTTAAATTGGTTTGTTTTAATTTTTGTTATTATAAATTTTCTTTAATAAAATTGGTCATTTTGGTATACAACTGTACTCGTGTTTTACCTCCATAAATCCCATGATTGTTGTCCGGATAAATTTGAGAGTCAAATTGTTTGTTGGCTTGAATTAAAGCTTCCATCATTTGCATTGTATTTTGCACATGTACATTATCATCTCCTGAACCGTGAATCAATAAATACTTTCCTTTTAATTTATTCACGTGGTTTATCGGAGAGTTATCATCATAGCCACTTGCATTTTCTTGTGGGGTTTGCATGTAGCGCTCTGTGTACACACTATCATAAAAACGCCAGTTAGTTACTGGAGCAACCGCAATAGCCATTTTAAACACGTCATTCCCTTTCAAAATACAATTAGAGGCCATAAATCCACCAAACGACCAGCCAAATATACCAATTCTGTTTTTATCTACAAATGCATAATCGCCTATTACTTTAGCAGCATCAATTTGATCCTCCACTTCGTACTTCCCTAATTGCAACTGCGTCACTTTTTTGAAATCAGCACCTTTAAAACCGGTTCCACGTCCGTCAACACAGGCTACAATATAACCTTGTTGTGACAACATCATGAACCAATAATCATCTGTGCCATTCCAATCATTGTTTACTTGTTGTGAACCTGGACCAGAGTACTGGTACATAAATACTGGGTATTTTTTTGCGGGATCAAAATCTTTTGGTTTAATCACCCACGCATTCAGCTCATTACCTTTAGCTGTTTTTAAAACAAAAAATTCTTTAGTTGGTAAGTTGTACGCTTCTAGACGTTTTGAAAGTCCTTCGTTGCTTTGAATCACTTGAATTTCTTTACCTACTTTTGACTCGTTCAAAGTGTATTTAGTTGGTATTGTTGCGCTTGAAAAAGTACTGATGAAGTATTGAAAGTTCGGACTAAAAGTAGCTCTAGTAGTACCTGTTGCTTGTGATAAACGCACTTTATTTTTCCCATCTAAACCTATGCGGTACACATCTCTGTTAATAGAACCGTTCTCTACCGATTGGTAAAAAATAGTTTTTGTTTTTTCATCAAGGCCATAGTAGCTCGTTACTTCCCAATTGCCTTTAGTTACTTGATTTTTTAATTTTCCGTTTTTATCGTACCAGTAAATATGATTGAAACCGTCTTTCTCTGAAGTCCAAATAAAACTGTTGTCTTTTAAGAAAGTTAAATTATCTGTTACATCAACATACGCTTTGTCTTTTTCGTTCAATGCTACTTTTACAGCACCAGTGTTTCCGTCAATAAAAAGTAAATCTAAATTATCTTGATGACGGTTTAAAACTTGTGCTGATAAAACATTGGCATCTGTTGACCATTTTAAACGAGCAATATAAAAATCATTGTAATTTTTTAAGTCGATATCTTTTTTAGCTTTTGTGGCAACGTCATACACGTGCAAAGATACAGTTGCATTTTTCTCTCCTGCTTTTGGGTATTTGAAAGTTTGCATGAACGGATACAACTCTTTACCGAACATTGACATTGAAAATTCAGGAACCGCGCTTTCATCAAAACGAATAAACGCGACTTTTTTACTATCGGCGCTCCAATCAAAAGCTCTTACAAAAGCAAATTCTTCTTCGTAAACCCAGTCGGTAATCCCATTGATAACACTATTTTTTACACCATCAGTAGTTATTGCTGTACTTGTCGCAGTCGCAACATCGTAAACAAATAAATTATTGTCACGAGCGTACGCTATTTTTTTTCCGTCAGGCGAAAAAGTAGGCTCTTGTACCTGAAAATCAAAAAGAGTAGTTAGCTTTTTAGTAGTTGTATCGAATAAGAAATAATCTGCTGTGAATGAATGACGAAAAATTGCATTGCTATTACAAGCCAAAAGAATCAATTTTTCACTTGCGTCAAAAGTATAACTGTCAATACCATTTGCTAATTCTTTGTACCCTTTTGTATCAATAAGTGTAGATACTTTTTTGAGTGTTGCAAAATCATATAGATCAATTTGCATGCTTCGGCTAGCCCTATCTGCATTCAAAACGGTGTATTGATTGGTATTTTTTAGGGACTGCAATTCGTCCATTCCTTGCGTTCGAAAAGTTCCATTGTAAATTTCATCGATGGTAATTTTTTGCTGTGCAACAAGGTTCAAACACACGAACAAAAACAACACCATAATTTTTTTAGAATACATAATATATATTTAAAGATAAAAACCGTCAATTTTAGTGAAAAAATTACAAATATGAGCCATTTTATATGTTAAATGTAAAAAACAATCTCAAAAATAAAGCACGATTAGGATTCAATTAGATGCTTTTTAAAACTGTCAAAAATGTATCTTTGTGGACATCATATTATAATCAATTGAGAATGAACAAGGCCATAAGTGGATTTTCGAAATTATCCAAAGAAGAAAAAATAAAATGGATTGCCAACACCTATTTTTCAACACCAAACGAGGCCATCGACTTGTTGAAAAATTACTGGAACACAGACGAAAAAGTACAACAACTGCATGATGAATTTATAGAAAACACCATTACCAATTTTTATATTCCGCTTGGTGTAGCACCGAATTTCCTCATAAACAATAAATACACCACTATTCCAATGGCTATTGAAGAAAGTTCAGTAGTAGCAGCAGCCTCAAAAGCAGCCAAATTTTGGGCAACACGAGGCGGTTTTAAAACCACTATAATTGATACCGAAAAAATTGGTCAAGTTCACTTTTTGTACCAAGGTGAAGTATCTAAACTCAATTTGTTTTTCGCTCAAATCAAAGAACAATTTTATACTGCCACAGCTTCAATCACCGCCAACATGCAAAAACGCGGTGGCGGAATAACCTCGATTGAACTAAGAGACAAAACAGATTTGCTACCCAATTATTTTCAATTGCATGCCACTTTTGACACTAAAGACAGCATGGGAGCCAATTTTATCAATTCGTGTTTGGAACAATTTGCTAAAACTTTGAAAGCAGAAGCCAAGAATTACAGACTTTTTAATGAAACTGAGAGTGAAATTGAGGTTGTAATGAGTATTTTATCGAATTATGTACCCAATTGTCTAGTTCGTGCCGAAGTATCGTGCCCGATTGAAGATTTGACGGATAAAGAAATCCCGAATCCGCAAGAATTTGCTACTAAGTTTGTACAAGCCGTGCAAATTGCGGAGGTTGAACCTTACCGCGCAGTTACGCATAACAAAGGAATTATGAATGGTATAGATGCCGTGGTCCTTGCAACAGGAAACGATTTTCGCGCTGTAGAAGCAGGTGTACACGCCTACGCTTCACGCAAAGGTCAATACAGCAGTTTATCGCACGCAAAAATAGAGAACGGCATATTCACTTTTTGGCTTGATGTACCTTTGGCATTAGGCACTGTGGGCGGACTTACGTCTTTGCATCCTGTAGTAAAATTATCATTAGAAATGCTAGAAAAACCATCAGCTCCTGAACTGATGCAGATTGTAGCCGTTGCAGGTTTGGCACAAAATTTTGCTGCTTTACGCTCTTTAACCACAACAGGAATTCAGGAAGGACACATGAAAATGCATTTAAATAACATCTTGAATCAGCTAGAAGCCACGAAAGAAGAGCGTATTGCTATTCAAAAACATTTTGAAAACAATACCGTATCACATAACGCCGTAGTAGCTTTCACCGAAAGTTTACGCCAATAAGCACACTATTCTGCAAATAAAAATAGCGGTAATATTAAGTACATGAAAAAGACATTTTATAGCAATGGCAAACTATTGATTACAGGAGAATACCTTGTTCTTGATGGCGCTCAAGCTTTTGCACTACCCACCAAACAAGGGCAAAATTTAATCATTGAAGAAGGTAATCAAAACCAAATTCAATGGAAAAGCTTTGACTTTGATGGAACGATTTGGTTTGAAGACACATTATTATTTGAAGAAATAATATCTGGTAAAACATCCGATACTTCATCTGTAAAAAGCACATTGATTGAGATATTGCATGAAGGCTATAAAATGAATCCCAATTTTTTAAATACGGAGAAAGGATACAAGGTGCGTACTGAACTTACTTTTCCTAGAAAATGGGGCTTAGGTACTTCTTCCACCTTAATCAACAACATTGCGCAATGGTTACAAATTGATGCCTTCACACTCTTAAAAAACAGCTTTGGCGGCAGCGGTTATGATATTGCTTGCGCTCAAAACAACTGTGCAATTGTATTTGAAATAAAAGCAGGACAACCAACAGTAAAGCCAATTGAATTTCATCCTGAATTCACCAAAGACCTTTATTTTGTATACCTGAATAAAAAGCAGAATAGCAAAACCGCTATTGAAGCTTATCAAAAAAATAAAAAAACGAACTTAGCAGAAATAATAACTGCTACAAACAATTTGACAATAGCAGCTTATCAAGCCAAAACGCTAGCTGACTTTGAAACTGTTTTAAGAGAACACGAAAACAATTTAAGTGCGATATTAGAAACTCCAACTGTGCAAAAACAATTGTTTCCCGACTTTGAAGGAACAATAAAAAGTTTAGGAGCTTGGGGTGGCGATTTTGTTTTGGTTGCCTCTACAACAAACCCGACAGCTTATTTTAACTCCAAAGGATTTGATATATTAATTCCCTTTGAAGAAATGATTTTAGAACAATAAAGAATAATGCTTATATAATAAGAACAAATACAAACTGACTTAAACAAAAAACCCGATACTCAAACAGTATCGGGTTTTTTATATTCTGAAAGATTGAACTAGTAATTAAAGTCTAATCTGTTATCTTCAATTTTAGCATTAGCTTTTAAAGCAGGTACTACTCTGTTTGCATCTCCAGCACTTTGTGCTTTCAACTTTGTAACGTAAGCAGCATAGTTTTTAAGAGCTGGTGCTTTTACAGTACTCATGTTTTTTACAACGTAAACACCAGTATTCGCTTCAATCGGAGCAGATACTTTATTTGCAGCTAGAGCAAATGCATTACCTACTACTTTTGGTTCTGGTCCTACATTAGGCAACATAGCATTTTCTAGGGTAATGCCTGTAGCTTGCTGTACTGTTCCGCCAACTGCTTTTGCAATAGCTTCAAGAGACGAACCTGTCATTTTAGCTTTAATCAACTCAGCTTTCTTTTTGTTTTTCAAGATAGACTCTACATAAGGTCTTGCTACAGAAACGGCAACTAAACCAGAGTTATCGATATTTTTCAATTTAGCAATTACGTGACCAACATTTGGAACTTCAAAACGTTTTACATCACCAACTTTTACTCCTTTTTCAAAAGCCCATCTTACAATAGTTCTTTGGTTTCCTAATGGTCCAAAGTTTTCGTCCATTGCTTTTACACTAGCAGCAGGTGCAACTGTAAGACCTAATCCTTTAGCTACTTTAGCCAAATCTTGTCCTGCAGCATCCATTTCTAACTTAGTAGCTTGTGTGAAAATTTTATCAGAAGTAGCCTCAGATGGCTCAATTTTTTGAGCTACTGTTGCCAAACGAATTCCGTCTTGCTTGTCAGTTACTTTGATGATATGAAAACCAAACTGCGTTTCTACCAAACCTATTTTTCCAATTGGATTTGCGAAAACAAAATCATTGAATGGTTTTACCATTTGGCCAGGACCAAAAGTTCCTAAATCACCACCTTGTTGTGCTGAAGAATCATCTGAGTTAGTAAAAGCCAACATCATGAAACTTTCAGGATTTGCTTGTACTTGAGCCAAAAGTGCTTCTGCTTTTTCTTTTGCATCCTCTTTTGTTCTTTTTTCTTTTTGGCTAGGAGTTTGAGAACCTTCGTAACCAATTAAAATATGACTTGCTTTCGCATTAACTCCAGCTCTCATCCCTAAAGATTTAGAAATGCAATAGTATTTACCAAAAGTATATGGTCCGTAAACCGCACCTGGAGCAAGGTTGAATAATTTATCAGCATCTACAGCAGGTAAATCTTTCTTAGCGATATAAGTTGAGTCGTAAGGAACATCAGAATTTGAATTTACAAAATCAACCACATTTTTAGTATTCCTGAAACCAGCAACAGTATCATTTTTACCAGTAGTTTGGTTGTACACTACGCTTCCTGATAACAACGCATTAATTTTAGATTTTACTTCTGCTTCATCAGCTGCAGATGGCTTATCTTCTATTAAAACATAATCCACTTCGCGAGACTCATCCGCTTTGTATTTCTTCTTGTTTTTCGCCATGAAATCTTGGATTTCAGCATCGGTGATTTTTACATCACTATCTTTAATGGTAGAGTATAAACCTGCAACATATGCAAAGTTTACTTTATTTGACTCCATTTCATATTTCATCTTCGCTTCGCTTTCAGTTGCGTACACAGCAGCTTTAATCATTGTGTTGTACATCTGAAACTTTGCATTCAAATCAGCATCTTTTTCTCTATCTTTCAAGAATTGAGCTTGTTCTGGATTTGACTTGAAATATTGTTTGAATTTAGTAACATCGAAAGCTCCTGCTGCATTCAAAAACAAAGGGTTTCCACCGATGTTTTGATCTGACTTTAGAACCTCTAATAAATGTTTTTCACCTACTCTTAAACCTAACTTTTCGAATTCAGAAGTCAATAAAGCAATAGACACTTCTTGCTCCCACACTTGGTTAGCTGCTTGAGTAGATGTAATACCTTGGCCGCTTTTTTCTACATTGCTTACTTTTACTCTAAAATCTTCGAATGAAATATCTTTTCCATCAATGCTTCCTACATCTTTTGATGTACTACTGAAACCACCACTATTGAATATATCACCTATGATAAATGCTAATAAACAAAACCCGATAACAAGTATCAAGAGAAGTGAACGTTGTCTAATTTTTTGTAAAACTGCCATTTTATTGTTGTTAATTTTTATATTCAGTTTGCGAAAATACAATTATCTAATTAATAATTATACTAGTAGCGTTTTATTTTACAAGAATTTTTGTTTTCCTAATAAAAATCAGTCTTGGGCATTCATTTTAACGATTTCTATTTTCTTATTTGATGCTGCAACAATGGTAAATTGAAACTTATCGATGGCAATAACAGTGTTTTTTAAGGGTATTTCCTTTACAAAATCGACCAGATATCCACCAAGGGTTTCGTAAGCTTCCGACTCTGGAATTTGTAATTTATACATTTGATTCAAATAACTCACTTCTAATCTTGCCGAGAAGACATATTCTCCTTTTCCTAAATCCTGCTCAATGAGGAGTTCATCAATATCGTGTTCGTCTTCAATTTCGCCAAAAAGCTCTTCTACAATATCCTCTATGGTAAGTACTCCTGCGGTACCGCCGTATTCGTCAAGTACAACTGCCATACTTTTACGTTTTTTTGTCAATAAGCTGAGTACATCTTTAATCAACATCGTTTCAGGAACAAACTCCGCTTTAATCATTACCGATTCAACTGACTCTGGCTTTTTAAACATTTCAAATGAATGTACGTAACCTAAGCAATTATCTAGTGAATCATCAAAAACCATGATTTTAGAATAACCAGTTTTAATAAAAGTATCCAATAATTTAAACACATCATCGGTAATCTCCACCGCAACAATTTCTGTTCTTGGCGTCATGACTTCTCGTGCTTTGACCCCCGAGAACTCTAAAGCATTTTGAAAAATTACTATTTCAGTGTCTATTTCAGTAGCCTCATCAATCGAATTCATTTGCTCTGTGATATAGTCTCCTAATTCTATTTTGGTAAAAAATAAAGGACTACCATCGTGCGTATTTCTAAAAACCAACTTAGAAATAGCATCAGAAAAATAAATTAAAAGAAAAGCTATTGGCGAAAATAACAAGTAGAAAACATAGGCAGGAACAGCAAAAAACTTGATCAATGCGTTGGCGTATATTTGAAAAAAGACCTTCGACAACCAACCAGCGGTGCAACCGTAAACCAAAACAGCTAAAACAATTTGAAGCCCAAAAAGAACTACCGCTGGCAAAATAAATTGTTGCTCTTCACAATACAATCGAATTGCATGACTAAACTGAATACCAAAAATAACAATTGCAATGGCATTACCTGTTAGCATTGCCACGAGAAAACGAGATGGTTTTTCAGTAAGTTTATTTAGTATGGTAGAGAAGAAATTATCTTGCTTTTTTTCGATTTCAAGATAAATTTTATTAGAGGAAACAAAAGCAGCTTCCATACCGGTAAAAAAAGCGCTTAGTATTAAACACGATATGATAATACCAAACTCCACTTTTTAGACTTTTTTGTTTCTGTCCTCGAATTTACGAGCAAATTTTCTGCGGAAGAAAAACATGAAGACTGCAAGAGCTGCGATCATAAAACTGAGCCATGGCGAGCCTAAAGAAGGATCACTCAATTTAGTAACACCATCATAAATTAAATAAGCTGCAAAAAAAAGATAAACGTATTGGGTAAATTGTATGTATTTCATGATAGTTGGTTTTATTCGTTAGATTCTAATTCGCCAGTGATTTTTTGAGAGTTGATCACTTTAAAATCCTTACTGAAATCAATTCCTTGTCCGTTAGAAACGCCTTTAGGATCTGATAATTTAAATTTGCGTTCGGTAAAAAACCATTCGTTTTTTTGATCAAAATACAACTGCTCTGTTTCAAGCATTTGTCCTAGCTCGGTATAAATTTTTACTTTACCTTGTAAATCAATGATGTTTGTTCGTTTATAAGAAACCGCATAATCTGCCTTGATAAAGGTTTTCTTTTGATTTTTATCAAACAAAGTTACATCAATACCCTTTGGAAACTCAGAAAAAGGAAAATCAACGCTAGAGTAATCTAACATTTTTTTACTTACCAAAACAGCCGTTATTCGGCCCGAGTCAGTGTATTTTAAATCCACCATATCAGCATCGCTATTTGGAACAAATTCTGAAAAGTTGATTTTTTGAACTTCTTTAAAATTGCTTTCACAACCAAAAATAACGAGCATAGCAGCACTCATCAACACCCATTTGCTACTATTTTTAAAAAATAAGTTCATAAGATATGCTGCACCATTGGGCACAGTAGTTTATTAGTCGAATTTACGTCTTTGGAACCAACGGTCGTTTAATGAAAAACCGATGCTAACGTTAGCATAATTTTCTTGTACCAAGTTTGATTTAGTTGTACCACGTTGACCAAACTCTAAGCCAATATTAATATTAGAATAAGTACCGCCTAAAGGTAATCCAACTCCTAACGTTAACGCAGCATCATTAACAGCTTGAGAATTGATTACTAAACCTGTGTTTTCGTATCTGAAACCACCTCTGTAAACAATACGTTTTGCGTAACTTGAAAACGAATTGTAATCAGGAATAAAGTAACCACCTACTGTATATTTCGAAGCTTTTTCATAAGATACATTGGCAAGTGCATTGTAACTATTAGCTAACGATCCCGCATCTTGCATCGTGTATCCAACTCCAAAAAGCCATTTTCTAGCTTGACCAATACCTACTTGTGCAACGTACTTGCTTGGTATTTTTAGTTTTCGTTCTGAAACTTCTTCATCTAAAACATCAACAATCGCTACATCAAAGTTAGAGTTGTATAAAGCAGTAGCAATGTTTCGTGTATTTTGAGCTGTTAATGTACTCTCCAAACTATAGGTTATACTACTAAAAAGAGACAATTTCTTGTTTAACTTACGTTGGTACATAAGTCCTGCATTAAAATTAACGCCTGACAAATCAACAGTATTCAACTCTCGAGTCCCAATAGCAACATCATTTACGTACTCAAAATTATTAGATTCAATTTTTCCGAAATTATAATTCACATCAGCACCAATGCTAAATGTTGGCGTAATTTTATACCCTAAACCAAAAAAAACTTTATTCATTCCACCTTTACCATCAAAACGACGGCTATTAATAGCTGGATCTGTAGACTCAGAATTAATTTTATACCCTACAGAAGAGTACGGAATCAAACCAAAACCTACACCAAATTTACCCATAGGCAAACCTACAGCCAAATAATCTAGTGCCGTTCTTCGGGCACTTGCTGAGTTGCTATCCGACTTTAGTTTAGTTGTGTATTGTGTACCACCCAATGTAAAAGTGGTGTATTTTAAGTGTGCATAACTTGCTGGATTTTGCAAATTCATATGAATACTGTCCTGCTCGACGGCAATTTCACCCATAGAACGAAATTCTAAAGTTCCTCTAAATCGCACATCCCCTATTCCATAAAACGAGTATGGAGAAGAAGTTCCCTCTTGAGCCAATGAAACTAGAGACACTAGCAGACAGAAACTAACTAAAATTTTTTTGATCATTTTTTGATTTTATAATGAAATTGTTGGTTCAAACTTTCCAGCAGGAAATATGAATTGGCAAATATGGTATTTTTTAATCGTTTAGCCAAAAAATCTGTATCGCCACCCGTTAAAATTATTATAAAATTGGAATACCTTTTTTTATAGGCATCAATTGTACCATCAATTTCGGCAATCATACCATTAACAACACCCGAGTGAATGGCTTCCTGCGTTGAACCACCAATTAAATCTTTTGGCTCTTGGGTGGGCAACAATGGCAACTTTGCCGTATAATGATGCAAAGACTCATAACGTAAACGCAATCCGGGCGCAATTGCACCTCCTAAATAACAATTAGCTGCATCAATAAAATCATACGTAATACAAGTACCCGCATCAATAACCAATCTGTTTTGCGCAGGGTACATTAAAACCGCACCTGTCGCCAACACCATTCTGTCTAAACCTAGAGTCTGAGGAGTTTCATAATTATTTTGAAAAGGAAAACCGTCCTCGCGTGAAATATAGTGTACGTTTATTCGATCTTGGAAGGTCAAAAAAAATTCTTTTTCGAGATCTGAGACTGAAGAAACCACCAAATCTTGCAGATTCTTGAATTTATTTAAAATATTTTCAAAATTTATTTTTGCTTCATTTTTCGAAAAGACAAAAAACTCTAAAATCGTAGCTCCCTCAAAAACAGCCGCTTTGATTCTCGAATTCCCCACATCAACCACTAGTATCATTTTGTGAAATTTATAGTGCCAAAGGTACGAATAGATTTTTTTTAAAAAATGTTTTGGAGAAACTAAAAAAGCTTCTATATTTGCACCCGCAACAGCGAGGTACCTTAGCTCAGATGGTAGAGCAATGGACTGAAAATCCATGTGTCCCTGGTTCGATCCCTGGAGGTACCACAAAACCCGAATAGAAATATTCGGGTTTTTTGTTTTTAATACTTTTTTAAAAAAACACTTCCGTAAAAACTTTCCTCTTCAAAGCATTCCATTTTTTATCGCAAACCGAAAGATTAAATTTCATTTGAAGTGAAATACTCTTCTTATCTGGAGTAACCACTACTTAATGCCGAGTGTTTATTCCTGCCCATTTTTTACTCATTACACAAGAAAAAACCAATAAAAATACAGACTGTGTAAATTTTTGGAATATTTTTTAGATAATTCTAATTTACAATCGTGCTAATTTGCTATATTTATGCAAATTTTATATACATGGAATTACTAGCCTGTCCAAAATGTCAAGGAAATCAGATAACAAAGAGTGGAATTGTAAACCAAAAGCAACGCTATTTATGTAAAAAATGCGCTTATTTTTTTACCGTTAACAAGCTAGGTAAGAAAATTGACGACTACTATGTTACAAAAGCGCTTCAACTTTATTTAGAAGGATTAAGCTATAGAGAGGTCGAGCGAATCATAGGTGTGTCACACGTTACCATAAGTAATTGGGTAAAATCCTTCAATATCAAAAAACCTTCACACGCTAATTATCACCCTACTTATAAAATTTTAAGCCACTTAGAACTAATTGAATATCTAAAAAGTAAGGAGTTATTATCCGGGGCAGGAATGATTATTACTGAATTAGGAGATAAGTTCATGCTTATAAAATGGGAACGTTTTAAAGATTAACTATACTACTTTACACGTATATATATTAAAATTTTTTTTAATGAGAAAAAATTAGAATTTGGCACTCAGTTAACAAACCATTTACTAACCAACCTTCTAATTATGAAAAAAATATTTTTTTCAGCCGCAGTACTCTTACTATCGCTAAAAGGTTTTTCTCAAGGCTCAACAGAATACGGAAGCGGTCTGAAATTCAATCTGAACGAAGACGGTTCTAAATTCATGCGAGTGATTGCCTGGAACCAAATTTGGATGCGCTCCTCTGAGATGAATCCGGGAACCATGATCAATGGCGAACCAACCTCAACTGCTACCGATATCGGAAATCGAAGACTTCGTTTTTTGGCTTACGCACAAATCTCAAAGCGCTACATGATTTTAACCCATTTTGGTATTAACAATCAAACTTTTACTAATGGTGGCGCAGCAGGTAGTTCTGGAACTGGAGCTTACGGCGCTGGTAAAAAACCAGGTCTTTTTTTTCACGATGCTTGGAATGAATACGCAGTTGTACTTCCTGAAAAAGATAAAAAATTCAGTATGTCATTAGGCGCCGGACTTCATTATTACATGGGTCTTTCTAGAATGACGATGGGATCTACACTCAACTTCCTTACCATTGATGCTCCTATTTTCAACTGGCCTCTGATTGAAAATTCAGATCAATTTGCGCGACAAGTAGGTCTATTTGCTAAAGGTAAGTACGGAAAACTAGAGTACCGCTTAAGTTACAACAAACCTTATGCAACCAACCTTGCTCCTGTAAACACCACTAATGCCGCAAATGCGGTTGCGGTAGACAATAGCGGCATAACCAAATGGTCTAAAGCAGGATACTTGGAGTATCAATTTTTAGATCAAGAAGCTAATGTATTACCATTTAAAGTAGGAAGTTATTTGGGCACCAAAAAAGTATTTAACTTAGGTGCAGGTTTTTATACCGCTCCTGATGCTACAAGAACTTCTGTAAATAACACCATCAACAAGCACGACATTACGCTATTATCTGCGGATGCGTTTATGGATTTACCTGTTGGAAAAAAAGAAAAGAAAATGGCGGTTACTGCCTACAGCGTTTTATACGACTACGATTTTGGACCAAATTACCTTCGTAACGTAGGAATTATGAACATTGGAAGTGTTGATCCTAATTTTACAGGAAATAGAGCTATTGCTGGACCTGGAACCGCGCAACCTACTATTGGATCTGGAACCATTTGGTATACGCAAGCTGGTTTTTTATTACCTAACAAAGAGGTGAAACCTAAAGTAAGAATTCAACCTTTTGGAGCGGTAACCTACAAAGATTTTGACGCCTTAGCACAGTCAAGCACACAATTCGACATTGGATCTAACTTTTTCTTAGACGGACACCACGCCAAAATTACCGCTCAATATTCTACCAGACCCGTATATACTTCACTTACTAATCGATCAGGATCTTTGGGTGACTTTGTAGTACAACTTCAAATTTATTTATAAATCATCTTTAATACACATCATATGAGTACAAAATCAACAAAAGGAATTTGGAAAGTCATTTCCGCTTCTTCAATGGGAACCATGATCGAATGGTACGACTTTTATATTTTTGGGAGTTTAGCTGTAGTCTTGTCTACAAAATTCTTTCCATCGGATAATCCAACTGCAGCTTTCTTATCCACTTTAGCCACTTTTGCTGCTGGTTTTGTGGTGCGTCCCTTCGGAGCTTTATTTTTCGGTAGATTAGGAGATTTAATCGGAAGAAAATATACTTTCATGGTAACGCTAATGTTAATGGGTGGCGCTACTTTTGTCATTGGTTGTATTCCGAGTTATGAAACTATTGGTTATGCCGCACCAATCTTAGTCCTAATACTACGTTTATTACAAGGTTTAGCCTTGGGTGGTGAATATGGTGGCGCTGCAACTTATGTAGCAGAACACGCTCCTGCTGGCGAAAAAGGCTATTGGACCTCTTGGATTCAAACCACTGCAACTGTAGGTTTATTCATTTCGTTGATGGTAATTTTAATTACAAAAAGTGCACTTTCGAAAGAAGCATTTGATGATTGGGGTTGGAGAGTACCATTTTGGGTTTCTATTTTAATGGTTTTCGTATCGTACTTAATTCGTAAAAACATGGACGAATCACCTGTTTTTGCTAAAACAAAAGCGGAAGGAAAAACATCAACAAATCCATTAAAAGAAAGTTTTGGTAATCGCTACAATTTAAAATTTGTTCTTCTTGCTTTATTTGGAGCCACTATGGGACAAGGGGTTGTTTGGTACACTGGTCAATTCTATGCTATGAACTTCTTGAAAACAGTACAATTTATCGACTCTTCTCAAGTAGATATGTTGCTAGGAATTGCCTTAATTTTAGGAACTCCATTCTTCGTGTTCTTTGGTTGGTTGAGTGATAAAGTAGGTCGAAAATACATTATGATGGGAGGAATGTTAATTGCCCTTTTAGCTTACAGACCGATTTACAAACAAATGTACACAACAACAGACTTAACTTTAAAAACAGAAGTTGTTGCTAATACAAAAGTAGTTCCAACGATTAAAGAAGTAGATGCTACTAAAATGGATTCTATTTATACCACAACCAAAACTTATACTGATGGTACAGCGGTAGAAGAAATTCAAACCAAGCACTTCGAGGCTGGAAAACTAATGGTTGATGACAAAGGAAAAGATAAAATCGAAACCAAAATCACCAAAACAATTAATGAAGGTGACAAATGGATGTTAGTTTTTCTAGTTTTTATTCAAGTTATCTTTGTTACAATGGTTTACGGACCTATTGCAGCTTTCCTTGTTGAAATGTTCCCAGTAAAAATTCGATACACTTCAATGTCATTGCCTTACCATGTTGGGAACGGTATTTTCGGTGGACTACTACCAGCCATTTCTACTTATTTTGTAACTTCCGCAAAAGATGGTGGTAATCCTGAATTTTATTTAGAAGGCTTATGGTATCCAATAGGCATTGCAGCAGTTTGTTTCGTAATTGGAATGATTTATATCGACAGAAAAAACAATACACTTCACGACTAAAACAGAGTACTATGAATTCAATTAAAAAAATATTAGGTTTCGTTTGGATATTATTAGCCTTGGCTACAGCATATTATTGTGTTGATATCTTTGGGCCAAAACTATCATCGGGTAAGCAAGACGATTTGGTTTTTGGAATTATCATCTTCTTTATCTTATTGCCTCTTATCGTTGCCGGATTAGTTACATTTGGGTATTACTCTATTATGGGTGATTATGACGATCAAAAAAATTAAATAAATTTTTTGCAAAAACTTGCAGTCTCTACATCTTCATGTGGAGATTGCTTGTTTTATACTTTGAACGGTCAAGTTACATTGCCTAGCCAACAAATAAACCTTTCAAAACCATTGCTTTAATTCCAAGTCCAAATGAAAAAAAGACACGAACAAAAATTGGTCATCCTCTCTATGTTGATATTAGCGGCATTGAATATTCCTTTGTTGTTATTGTTTGATAGCTCCAAAGCCTTATTTGGATTTCCCATTATCTACATATACATTTTTTCGGTGTGGTTATTTTCTATTGCTATTTCATTTTTAATTATCAAAAGGTATTATGAATAGCATTGGACTTTTACTGATACTAGCGCTCTATTTGTCAATTCTTTTTTTTATTGCCTATTGGTCTGAGAAAAGGAATCATTCTAAATGGACCAATAATCCTTATGTCTACTCCTTTTCATTGGCTGTTTATTGTACCGCATGGACCTACTATGGCAGCATTGGCGTAGCAGCCGAATCAGGCTTAGGTTATTTACCAATATATGTTGGTCCTATACTTGTGGTTCCAACTTGGATTATCATCCTAAAAAAAATTATCCGCATCTCCAGAGTCAATAAAATATCGAGCATTGCCGATTTTATCTCCTTGCGATATGGCAACAGCCGCTTTTTAGGCGCATTAGTAACTCTAATTTGTATCGTGGGTATTCTGCCTTACATCTCTTTACAGTTAAAATCTATTTCAGATACTTTTCACATAGTCACCCAAACCGCTGCAACTGAAAATATTTTTACGGATACCACCACTTATGTATGCCTTGCCTTAGCCTTATTTGCTTCGTATTATGGAACAAAATATGTAGATGCCTCTGAAAAAAGACGCGGTATGATTACTGCCGTTGCGATGGAATCAATTTTGAAACTCGTTTTTTTCTTAATCGTTGGTTTGTATGTAACTTATTTCGTGTTTGATGGCTTTGACGATATTTATACCAAAGCCGCTGTACTCAAAGACTTTGATAAAAAAAATACCATCGGAGGTATTACCAATGGTATCAATTGGTTTTTTCTGTGCACTTTATCCATGTTTGCTATCTTTTTATTACCGCGTCAATTTCACAGTGCTATTGTTGAAAACAACAAAGAAAGTCATGTTCGCACAGCAGTATGGCTCTTTCCTCTGTACTTGTTACTTTTTAACATTTTTGTATTCCCGATAGCTTGGGGAGGCAACATACTTTTTGAAGGACAAGGCCTGAACTCTGACACGTATTCATTGTTAATTCCGCAATTTTTTGATAACACCACTTTAACCGTTATGGTTTTTTTAGGAGGTTTCTCGGCTGCAATATCCATGATTATTGTTTCGTCAATTGCCTTAGCTACCATGTTAAGTAACAATTTGTTAATTCCGTACGGATTTATCGGCTCACTAGAAAATGCTTCACAGCAAAAAAACAACAAACGCATTGTCAACAGTCGAAAAATAGGCATCTTTATGCTGATCATTTTAGCGTATGCCATTTATCGCATCTTCATCCTAGATTATTCATTGGTTTCCATTGGTCTTGTTGCTTTCGTAGTGATTGCGCAGCTGGCACCATCCTTTTTTGGAGCTATTTTCTGGAAAAGAGGATCTAAAAACGGTGCTGTAACAGGAATTGTATTGGGTTTTCTGACTTGTTTTTATACCTTACTTATTCCTTACGCAATTGGCATTACAAAATCGACTAGTCTTTTTATTCAAGCAGGTCCGTGGGGAATCACGCTTTTAAAACCATTTCAACTTTTTGGATTGGATTATTTGGACCCAATTCCACATGCTTTTTTCTGGAGCTTACTCGTTAACATTTTGAGTTACGCCGCAGTATCTGTAAGTTTTAAAGGCAATTACCGAGAACGCAATTATGCCGAAATGTTTGTAGATATTGACAAATACATTACCAATCACGAAAATGCATTTGTTTGGAAAGGAACCGCATACATCACCGATATTCAAAAAGTGTTACAACGATTCCTTGGCGAAGACCGAACTAAACGTGCCTTAACCATTTTTAACTTAAAGTACAATATCGATAAAGATGTAACCACTGCCGATGCTCGTTTTATCAAATTCGCCGAAAATTTACTTACCGGACACATCGGAACAGCGTCTGCCAAAATACTTATCTCGAGTGTGGTTAAAGAAGATAAAATCAGCTTACCCGAAGTTTTACGCATCCTCGAAGAGTCAAAAGAGAACATCATTATCAATAAAAAACTAACTGACACATCCAATAAACTGAAAATCATTTCAGAACAATTAAAAACAGCTAATCAAGAACTGGTAAACAAAGACATACAAAAAGATGAGTTTTTAGACACTGTAACACACGAATTGCGCACGCCAATTACTGCCATTCGGGCTGCAAGCGAAATTTTGCATGACGATGACGAACTTCCAGAAGAATTACGCAAGCAATTTTTGCAAAATATCATTTCAGAGTCGGATAGATTGAACCGCTTAATCGACAAAATATTAGATTTAGAAAAGTTCGAAACCGGCAAACAAAAAATCTATTTATCAAAAAACAACCTATCAAAAACCATTTCAAAAACCATTAACTCCGTCAATCAGTTACTTAAAAATAAAAACATAAAATTAGATTTTGCCGAAGCAAGCACTGAGATAAAGGCTTTTTATGATGAAGAACGTATTGTACAGGTGGTTCATAATTTATTATCAAATGCCATTAAATTTTGTGCTACCACCAATGGTAAAATAACCATTTCGATAGAAGAAAAAGAGGAACATGTTGAAGTAAAAATGCACAACAATGGCAAATCGATCGCTGCTGAAGATGCCGATGCAATATTTGACAAATTTTATCAATCGCGAAATCAAAATATTAAAAAACCAATTGGTAGCGGATTAGGATTAGCTATTTGCAAACAAATTATAGAACACCATAAAGGAACTATTTGGGCCGAAAAGGAGCAGCAAGAAGGAGCGACTTTCGTTTTCACCTTACCCAATTACCACACCACCGAAAAAAATTAAAAGATGAAAAAGATTTTAATTGTAGACGACGAACCCAACATTGTTATGGCACTTGAATATACTTTCAAGAAGAATAATTTTGAAGTTTTTATTGCCCGAGATGGCCAAGAAGCATTGGATATTTTGAGCATTCAATTGCCAGATGTGATCATTTTAGATGTTATGATGCCCATGGTTGATGGTTTTGCCACACTGGAACAAATTAAAAAAGACGAGCGACTCCAGAATTGTAAAGTCATATTCCTGTCGGCAAAAAACAAAGATAAAGATATCGAGAAAGGTCTTGCTCTTGGAGCAAATCTATATGTAGTAAAGCCTTTCTCTGTTAAAAAACTAGTAGAACAAGTTCATGAATTAATAGATTAATTATGCCTTAAAAACCATGAAATACAACGAAATTTATAACCACAGCATAACCGAACCAGAAGCATTTTGGGCTGCACAAGCTGAAAAAATCGATTGGTTCAAAAAACCACAAACTATTTTATCCCAAGACAAAAATGGTTATCCGCAATGGTATCAAGATGGCGAATTAAATATTTGTTATCTCGCCTTAGACAAACATATTGCTGATGGATTTGGTGATCAAACAGCTTTCATCTATGACTCGCCAGTAACACAAACCATACAAAAATTTACTTATTCAGCAGTTCATTCGGAAGTTGCCCGCCTAGCAGGAGGATTGTTGTCTTTAGGATTAAAAAAAGGAGATACAGCCATTATTTACATGCCTATGATTCCGCAAACGGCCTTTGCCATGCTAGCTTGTGCTCGTATTGGCGTGATACATTCTGTTGTATTTGGCGGTTTTGCACCTCATGAATTGGCCATCAGAATAGACGATTGCAAACCTAGAGCCATCATTACAGCCTCGTCGGGAATTGAAATCGACCGATTAATTGCATACAAGCCGTTGGTTGACGAAGCCATTGAACTCGCCAACCAACGTCCTAAAAAAGTAATTGTTTTTAATCGAAAACTTGGAGCAAGAATTCCCTTTAAAAAGTACGATGTTGATTATGATGCCTTAGTGTATGGCTCTGACGAAACACCTTGCGTGGCCTTACCTTCTAACCATCCGTTATACATTTTGTATACTTCAGGAACAACTGGTAAACCCAAAGGAATTGTTCGCGACACAGGTGGCTATGCAGTGGCATTGACTTTTTCAATGAAACACATTTACAATGTGGAGCAAGATGAAACGTTTTGGGCAGCCTCTGATATGGGTTGGGCAGTAGGACACAGTTATATTTTGTACGGACCACTCTTGAACCGAAATACGACAATCATTTTTGAAGGAAAACCAATAAAAACTCCCGATGCCAGTACTTTTTGGCGCATTATTTCAGAGCATAAAGTAGGAACCATGTTTACTGCTCCAACTGCCATTAGAGCCATTAAAAAAGAAGATCCTGATGGGATTTTTATCAAACAATACGATTTAAGCTGTCTTAAAAATCAGTTTTTAGCAGGAGAACGTTGCGACCAAGCTACGATTGAATGGTACCAAAAACACATTTCAATTCCAGTAATTGATCATTGGTGGCAGACAGAATCTGGTTGGCCAATGATCGCAAATTCAATAGGTATTGCAGCACTTCCTGTAAAACCGGGCTCAGCAACCAAAGCAGTTTGTGGTTATGACATTAGAATTTTTGACGAAAACGGAAAAGAATTAAGTGCCAACGAAGAAGGCTTAGTTGTGATTAAATTGCCTTTGCCTCCCGGTAATTTATTAGGAATTTGGGAAAATGAGGCCCGATTTCAAGCCAGTTATTTTAGCAAGTTTGACGGATATTATTTGTCTGGCGACGGAGGTTACAAAGATGAAGATGGTTATCTATTTATTACAGGTCGCACCGATGACGTAATTAACGTGGCAGGACATCGCTTATCAACTGCCGAAATGGAAGAAGTTGTTGCCTCACATACCAATGTAGCCGAATGTGCTGTAATTGGCATTCATGACGACTTAAAAGGCCAAGTACCGCTAGCATTAATTGTAGCCAAATCAGGTAGTACAATCGAGCAATTTCAGTTAGAGTATGAAATTGTAAATCTGGTTCGTAAGCAAATTGGTGCTGTTGCTTCATTGCGAAGAGTAGTACTTGTAGATCGATTGCCCAAAACAAGATCTGGTAAAATTTTACGCAAAATGATGCGCAGTATTGCTGACGGTGCTGAGTTTAGTACTCCATCTACCATCGATGACGAAGCCATAATTGACGAAATAAAAAACGCATTGCAACAACATAAAATAGGAATATACAACACATAAAATACCTTACTAATCATGAGTTACTATCAAATAAACAACTTAGAAGAATACTTTAAGCACTACAAAAAATCTATTCGTGAACCCAAAAAATTCTGGGACAAAATAGCTGCCGAAAATTTTACTTGGTACCAGCAATGGGACAAAGTAGTCGACTTTAACATGGCTGAAGCCGAAATTAAATGGTTTACCGGTGCTAAAGTAAACATAACCAAAAACTGTATTGACAGGCATCTTGCAAAAAAAGGTGACAAAACAGCTATCATTTTTGAACCAAACGATCCTAATGAAGAAGCCTTGCATATTTCGTACAACGAATTGTACGAGCGCGTAAGCAAAATGGCCAACGTTCTTCGTGATCAAGGCATCGAAAAAGGAGATCGTGTGTGTATTTATTTGCCAATGATTCCGGAATTAGCCATTGCTACTTTAGCGTGTGCCCGTATCGGAGCAATTCACTCTGTTGTCTTTGCAGGTTTTTCGGCATCAGCAGTGGCAGCTCGAATTAATGATAGTGCTTGTAAAATGGTAATCACTTCAGATGGTGGTTACCGCGGTAATAAAACAATAGACTTAAAAGGCATTGTTGACGAGGCTTTGACAACTTGCCCAAGTGTTGAAAAAGTTTTGGTTGCTAAGAGAATTCACAGCGAAATTGATATGAAAGAAGGCCGTGACCAATGGCTACAACCTTTATTAGATCAAGCCATTGATAATAATGTGGCTGAAATTATGTATGCCGAAGATCCCTTATTTATTTTGTACACATCTGGCTCTACTGGAAAACCAAAAGGAATGGTACACACTACAGCCGGCTACATGGTCTACTCTGCGTATACGTTCAAAAATGTTTTTAACTACCAAGACAATGATATTTTTTGGTGCACCGCTGATATCGGATGGATCACAGGACATTCCTATATTTTGTACGGGCCATTGTTAAACGGAGCTACCACAGTCATATTCGAAGGCGTTCCCTCCTATCCTGATTTTAGTCGTTTTTGGCAAACGATAGAAAAACATAAAGTAACGCAGTTTTATACCGCTCCAACCGCGATCAGAGCTTTGGCTAAAGAGAGTATCGAATATGTTCAAAGATACCAATTGACCTCCTTAAAAGTAATAGGATCTGTTGGTGAGCCAATAAATGAAGAGGCTTGGCATTGGTACAACAACCACGTGGGTGATAAAAAATGCCCTGTTGTTGACACGTGGTGGCAAACTGAAACTGGTGGTATTATGATTTCGCCACTTGCCTTTGTGACTCCAACCAAACCAACGTACGCCTCTTTACCTTTACCGGGAATTCAACCTGTATTAATGGATCCAAAGCGAAATGAAATCGAAGGCAATCAAGTTACGGGTAGTTTGTGTATTAAATTTCCGTGGCCGGGAATTGCCCGCACCATTTGGGGTGATCATCAAAGGTATAAAGAAACTTATTTTTCAACCTTTCCTGGGAAATATTTTACTGGTGATGGTGCTTTGCGAGACGAGGTTGGGTATTACAGAATCACTGGCCGTGTTGATGATGTAGTCATTGTTTCAGGACATAATTTGGGAACCGCACCAATTGAAGATGCGATTAATGAACATCCAGCAGTAGCCGAATCAGCTATCGTTGGTTTCCCGCACGATATTAAAGGAAATGCTTTGTATGGTTTTGTGATTTTGAAAGAAACCGGAGAATATCGTGATAGAGATAACCTAAGCAAAGAGATTAACCAACACATATCCGATCATATTGGACCTATTGCCAAACTTGATAAAATTCAGTTTGTATCCGGGTTACCAAAAACCCGTTCTGGAAAAATCATGCGTCGAATTTTGCGCAAAATTGCCGAAGGAGATGATACCAATTTTGGTGACATTACCACTTTGCTAAATCCTGAAATCGTAGACGAAATTAGGCAAGGAAAACTATAACAGAAAACAAAAAAAGGCTGCTTTACAATTAAAGCAGCCTTTTTAAATTATAGCAAATAGGTTTAGTTTTTAAGTAACTTCAACACTTTTTCTGCATTATTTTCATTTGTAGCCTTTACAATATAAAGTCCTTGATTCAAATCGCTTACTGAAAAAGATTGTCCTACATTTCCAGTTCCTTTGAAGCTTTTAACTAATTGACCCGTAATTGAATATATCTCTACTTTTTCAATTGGTTCATTCAATGTAAAAAACGAAGCTACTGGATTAGGATACAAAACCAAAGTTTCTGCTTTTTCATAGTCAGCAATAGCTAAAGTAGCCGTTTTATTACCAAAAATTTTGAATTCGCCAGGTTGCAAAGTAATGGTTTGCGTGGTACTAATTACTGTAAGTGGCGTATTGTCCATTAAATTATACCAAGTACCCGTATACGGAAAACCAGAAGGTACATTTTGAGCAATAACATTAAAGTTTGCCACAATCAACACATCTTTTAATTGAGTTGACGCAAGATCGTTATTGGTGATTTTAATATTTGGGAATAATGAACTACTGTTGTTAATAGTCGCCGTTCCTAAAAACACAGGCTCCATGGTTTTCAAAGTAATCATTTTAGCCCAATCATCGTAAATTTTACTTCTGTTGGTATCACCTAACCAATTGCCTGTCCATTGTGGTTGTGGTTTAGTGTCTAGTTTACAATCTCCAGAAGTAGTATCTGACGGAGAGTTTACAGTACCATTGTTACAAGAAAAGATTGATTTTTCCCATCCTAATTCGCCAAACTGCCAAATCATTTTTGGTCCTGGAACCAAAAGAGAAACTGCTCCTAGTGCTGACATTCTTGACAAGGCTATATTTAAATTCTTTACATCATGGTTTGCATTACTTGAGTTACCCGATTGTAGATTATTGTACATCAAACGTTCCTCATCGTGACTCTCCGCATAACCCATCAAACGGTGTGCGTTAAAACCACGGCTAGAAGCATTCATTCTAAAGATGTTTCCAGAGTTACCTTTTGAAAGATTGTTGTAATCAAAAGTCATAATTCCCCACATCATTACTCCTTTGCTAGGAGTTTCGTTCAAACGATAATTAGCCCATTGTTGCTCTTCATCATTACCTCCTAAATGTTCGAAAATAACGTAATGTGTAGGATCTAGATTCCAAGAATAATCAGCATACTTACGCAATACATCTACGCGATCTTGTTGTCTGTTTCCAGTACAATTTTCTTGACCACCAGCCACATTAGCAGGACAATTTTGTGTGAAACCTTTAGTTAAATCCCAACGGAAACCATCAATTTTATATTCTTCGACCCATTGTTTAATAACGCGTTGCACATAATTTTGAGTTCTTGGCTGTTGGTGGTTAAAATCTTCGCCTACACTATAACTATGCATTGCTGTGGTATTAAAATATGGATTCTCTGTAGATGGAGAACCCCAGCCATCACCATCAGGATCATTCATCCACATGCGAAGCATTGGATTTCTACCAAAAGCGTGATTCAAAGCCACATCTAAAATTACAGCGATTCCGTTTTGATGGCACAGGTCGATAAATTCTTTCAACTTATCTGATGTACCATAAAACTTATCCAATGCCATATGGAAAGAAGTATTGTAGCCCCAGCTTTCGTTACCTTCATACTCCATTACGGGCATTAACTCGATTGCATTAATTTTTAAATTCTTAAAATAATCTATTTTATTAATCAAATCTTGATAACTGCGGTTGGCATCAAAATCACGAACTAACAATTCATAAACTACCAATTTTTCTTTGGCGGGTTTAACAAAATTGGTTGTTGCTGCGCTCCAAGCATACGGCGTCTTGCCAGTTTGCAATACTGTTACCTCACGATCCTGACCCGCAGGATAAACAGGCATATTTGGATATTTTGCAGCAGGAATACCACCATCATCAAAAGGAGACAAAACTAAAGTAGAATAAGGATCAGCCGTTTTTACTAAAGATGGGGTTCCTGAAATTGGCGTTTGATCAACTACCCAATATTGATAGGTATAATTCACACCAGATGTTAAACCTGTCAATTCTAACCAAAATTTAGTAGAACTGGGATCTTTTTTCATGGCATAGGCTGTGGTTGGTTGCCAATTATTAAAACTTCCTGCTACATACACAAAGTCTTTAAAAGGAGCATCTAAAACCAATGTCGCTTTAGTTGCATCACTTGAATTGTAATTAATACCATCTACTAAACCCGCTGGAATTGCTTCACTCACTGCATTAGGATTTACAATAGCACTGAATTTTTTAATTATAACAGTGCTTCCTTGCGTTACTTGAAGTTCGTAATTTTGATTACCAGTGATATTGGCATGACTAAAAGTATAATTAGCAGTGGCAGTATTCGTATGAAGTGTTGCTCCATTTGCTTTAAGCACATAACTTGCAGTACCTCCGCTATTGTTGGCTGCAATATTTAGGCTCCCACCAGAGGCAATGATAGTAGAACTATTTTCAAAGGGACTTGTTAAGTTTACTTGAAAAGCACCTACATCAACTAAGTTATCTTGCGATTTTTTGTCGCCAGTTCCGTCTTTGGCCTTAACCAAAAATCCAATTCTACCAATTGATGCTCTGTTATAAAAAACAGTTGGTGTAAAAGTTATTGCGTAGGTATCAGTAGCTGAATTGTAGTTAAATCGGTTAGCTTCATTAGAAGCTGTCCATGCACCATTGGTAGGACAGTCTTGCAAATTGGCTCTATTGATATCGAAAGACCAAGACCAAAGATACAAAGCGTTTCCTGTGACACCCCATGCAGCCTCATTTACTGAAGAACCATTGATTGTAATGGTTATAGATGTAGTCGCTTCAAAAGAAGCTGGAGTAATTAAATAAGGTATGTTTTGTTGTTGTGCTGAGACAGTAACTCCGAGGCACAAAAACAAAAAGAGTAGTATTTTTTTCATAGTTATAAATATTTGTGTAAGAAAGAAAAGGGCTATCAATTGACAGCCCTTTCTTAATAACAATTTATTTTTGATTTGGAATCATCAAGTAACTACCGTCTAAATCATTGAAGAAAATTTTATATTTAGACTTGGCAACTGGAATATCTCCTCCACTAGTACCATTGTTTGGGAAAGCTGAAAAAGCAGTATTACCACCCCAGTTTACATCCCAAGCATTGTTAGCTCTAAATTTAGCTTTTCCATCAACTAGTGCCAACACATCTAGAGTCCAAATATGAGGATCAAATGTAGATTTAGTCATTGGAGTTGAAGCGTCCCATCCTAATGGTGTACTGTTTCCAATAATCCCCACTGTTGGGAAAGTTGCAGCTGTAGCAGCGTTGTAAGCAACTAAAGTATATTTAAGAGTTTCAATATTAACAGAGAAAGTATAGTAACCATCAGCAGCGATATCAAAAGTTGATGGATCTGCATCAGCCTCAGTTGGTCTAGCTACAATTGAACCATTATCACCTCTACCATACATTGGAGCCCATTGTCCAGGAGTTGAAATCAATTTAAATGCACCAGCTTTAAAGAAACCTGTATATTGGTATACTTTTGCATTAGTTCCACTTCTAAAAAGAGGTTGATTTTTATTGTTGTTGTTCCATCCAGAAGTTGTAGCATCACCAACAAAATACCAGTCTGTAAATGCATAAGGAACCAATCCTGTGTAAGCATTTACAATAATTGTAAGTGGTTTTTCAGACATCATTTTTTGAATACCAGCAATACTAGATACCACTTTTACATCATAAGAACCCAATGTTTCAGGAATTCCTCCTAATTGGATTACTGCTTGATTTAAAGTTTTCACACTTACCTCTGCTTGAGTTGAACCTGATGTACCACCTATTTCAACAGCTTTAGTAAAATCGCCACCTTTAACGTCAATTAAAAGTTTGTACCCAATTTCAACTGCACCGTCATAGTTTGCTTTTGTCCAAACGAAACGCTCAGCAACGTTGTTTGCATTATTTTCAAGTAAAACGTATGATTTATCATTTTCTGGAGCAACCATTTCTGGAGTGTCAATACCCTCAATTACTGGTCTGTCCTCTACATCTTCTACGTTACAAGACAAAGCAAGTACCGCAAATAAAGCAATTACTGATTTAGTTATATTTTTCATTTTGTTTTAATTAGTTGATTATTAATATCCTTGGTTTTGTTTTAATTTAGGGTTAGATGCCAACGCGGTAGCAGGAATTGGAAATAAGTTTCTAAATGCTTGAGTTGGTGCACCACCTGCTACATTTCCTTTCCAAGGCCATACGTAAGTTCCTCCTGTAAATCTTCCGAAACGAATTAAATCGGTTCTTCTGTGACCTTCCCAGTGTAATTCTCTTGCTCTTTCATCTAAAATCAGGGTAGCACCAGTAGCATCAGCGTTTAAAGAAGCAACAGCTCCAGCATTAGCTCTCGTACGTAGAGCATTTACATATCCTCTTGCAGTTGCTAAATCACCTACTCTACCAACAACAGCACATTCTGCATACATTAAATAAGCATCAGCTAGACGAAACATTGGGAAATCAGAATCAGAAAAATCACCTGACTTATCAGAACCTGGAACACCATTTACATCAATATTTCTAAATTTCTGAATCGCATAACCCTCTGTGAAATTACCAATATCAGCAATCTCTTTTGTTTGACCGTCAGTATAAAATTGACCTCTTGCATCTGTAGTATTAGCATCAAACTTATTAACAAATGCTGAAGTAGTTCTGATACCAGCCCATCCACCATTGATCCCAAACTCTGATGCCTTCATCGTACCACCAACTGGTGCATGAGTTAGGAAAGTTGTTCCGCCGTAGGTTTGCGTTTTTAAACCATCAAAAGCAATTGTGAAGATGAATTCGTTTTGAGCTCCGTTCTTGTCATTATCAGCATAAAACAATTGGTTGTAATTGTTGTGCAATCTGTATCCTGAAGCGATAACTTTATTGATTAATGGCAAAGCTCCTGCATAATTATCTGTACCAACATACACTTTTGCATTCATGTACAATTTAGCTTGTAACATCCAAGCTGCTGCTTGGTCAACGCGATATGCCTCGTTTGATTTTGGAGCTTTTAATTCTGGTGTAATTGCTGTTAACTCTTCGTCAACAAATTTATACAATTCAGCTCTCGTAGCATATTCTGGATAAAAGAAAGAAGTTGGAGAATTCTCTGTTACTAATGACCCTCCACCAAACATATCAATTAGATGCCAGTAAGTGATTGCTCTTAAAAAACGGGCCTCAGCTCTGTAAGTTTTAATCTCAGCTAATAAAGCAGGATCAGTAACACCTCTAGCAGCAAGTTTTTCATTAGTTGTTTGTCTTAAAAACTCATTGCAGTTCACTACTTGAAAAGAGAATCGCGCGAAAGTAGCAGTAATAAAACGGTCTAATGAAGTCCAAGTTTGCGAATGTAAGTCTTTAATTGTACCATCATTCCAAGCGATAACTGCTTCATCAGTAGTCAACTCTTGCATTAACCAAAAGCCTCTAATATATTGGCTTTCTCCCTCGTCAATTCCAGAAATATCTGGAGATCCCGCAGCAGTTTGACCAGATGTAGCAAATCCGGCATACAATTTTGCTAAAAATTGCTTGTAGGATTGTGGCGTATTAAAAAACTCATTACCAGGAATGGCTGTATTACCTTCCGGAGACTGTTCAAGATCATTGGTACATGATGGGAATAACATCACCATCAGTAACAAAGAAACACCCAATAATTTGATTTGTATCTTTTTCATTGTTCTTATTTTTTGTATTAGAAATTAACGTTTAAACCTAACGTAAAAGTAATTGGTCTTGGATAAAGATTACTATCAATTCCTCCGCCAATCTCTGGATCTAAACCTTCGTATTTAGTAAGTACTAAAACATTCTGAGCGGATAAAGTCATTTTCACCAATGAGGTTGATCTTTTGTTTTGATTAAAAGTGTAACCAACGCTCACGTTATCCAAACGAATGAAAGATGCATCTTGAATGTAGTAATCTGATTCGAAACGTTTGGTATCATTTGATCTGAAATCAGTTTCTAACAAGTTTTCAACTCCGTTCGCTAAATCTGTATTACGAATCAAAATATTACTTGAAACTCCCTTGCTTGAGTCTACGTTGTTGTAATTGTAGTTACCCCAAGATCCTCTCCAAGTCATACCAAAATCAATGTTTTTGTAGGTCACGCTAGTATTGAAACCATAAAACACATCAGCTGCTGGTTTTTGAAAACGGTATTTATCTTGCTCGTTTACAATTCCATCTTCATTGCGATCAATAAAAACACCGTCTAAAGGTTTACCATCAGCACCATAAGCTTGCTCGTAAACGAAGAAAGAACTTGGCGCAAAGCCCACTTGGTGGTTTTGAATAGTATTTCCTGTAGCTCCTTCATATCCACCCGTATTGATACCTGGAGTGTTTGGCAATGTAGTGCTTAATTTAGTGATTTTTGAATTTTGGAAGGTTATGTTTCCTCCAACTCTCCACTCCCAATTGTCATTACGTACCGGAATAACTTCTGTCATAACCTCTAACCCTTTGTTGTCTATAGATCCAACATTGTAGTTGTCGAAATTAGAAAACCCGAAGAAAGATGGGTTTTGAGTATACAAAAGTAAATCATTTGTTGTTCTTTGATATGCATCTACGCTACCCGTGATTCTATTATTGAATAAACCAAAATCAATACCTGCATTTAATGTAGTCGTCTCCTCCCACTTAAGGTTGCTGTTATAAGGCTGAGGTCTATAGGTAGTATAAAAATCGCTACCAAATTGGTACTGAGCAGCAGTATTCGATGCCAAGTATAATGGAATAGATGGATAAACACCACCAATTTCTTGTTGACCAGTAATACCCCAACCTCCACGAAGTTTTAATGTTGAAATTGTCTCTACATTTTTCAAGAAGTTTTCATCATTTAATTTCCATGCTACTGCTACAGCAGGGAAATTTGCAGTACGGAAATTTTCTCTAAATCTTGAAGAACGATCGCTTCTAATTGATAAAGTAAGAAGGTATTTATCTGCTATAGATATGTTCGTTCTAGCAAATAAAGACTGCAAATTAAGTGTTGAAGGAAAATTTGGCGGATTTGTAGTGTTGTTACTTTGAAAATTAAAGTTTGTTGAAAAATAATTCTCTCTAAATTCTTGGTAATTATAACCACCCGTAACATCTACTTGCGTATTGATTGATTCGAATTTTTTATTGTAGTTCAAGTACAAATCCATTACTTTATTAAAACGAGACTGAGTTCTCAAATAAGTATTGTTATACCCTGATCCTGCTAGTCCGTTTAAATAATTAGCATCAGTATTCCCAAATGATCTTCCTGATAATTGATCGTATCCAAAGTTCGCCACCGCTTTCAATTCAGGTAAAAAATGCAATTTATATTCTGCTTGGATGTTACCAATGCTTCTGTATGATCTTCCAAAGTTATTTTGCTGCTCAATTAATGAAAGTGGATTTCTACCAGCTAATTGGTTAATTGTAGTTGGATTTGTATACCACTGAAAAAAGCTTCCGTCAGCATTTCTAACTGATTGAGTTGGGTCAAAGCGAATAGCCGCACCAATTGCACCACGGTTACTGTAGTCACTCTCTGTAGCAGAAGTGTTGTTGTTTAGCTCTACCTTTAAATGATTATCAAAAAAGTTACCAGTTATTCCCGCAGACAAAGTAGTACGTTGTAAATTATCTCTCTTTAAAATACCATTTAAGTTAGCATATCCTAATGAAGCTCTATATACGATATTATCTGTTCCACCACTTACAGCCACGTTATGATCAGTACCAACTGCCGTTCTGTAAATTTCTTTTTGCCAATCAGTATCGGCTGTACCCATCAAAGCGATTTGAGCTGCAGATCCGTTTGCATTTACATAATCTCTAAATTGAGTTGCTGACAAAGCATCAACTTGATTTGTTACTTCAGACACTTGTAAATTAGCACTGTAGTTTACTTGCAAATCACCTGCTTTTCCTTTTTTAGTGGTAATAATAATTACACCATTAGAAGCACGTGAACCATAAATAGCGGTTGCAGAAGCATCTTTTAAAACCGTAACCGACTCAATATTATTTTGGTTGATTGTTGCTAATGGATTTCTACCTCCTTCAACACCACTGTTTGAAACGGGAACTCCATCTATAACAAATAATGGATCATTGCTCGCAGATAACGAAGACCCACTTCGGATACGAATACTTGCTCCTTCACCTGGTGAACCTCCACCGTTAATGATTTGCAAACCAGCTACTTTACCTTGAATCATTTGATCTGCAGAGGTTACTGGCCCTTTGTTAAAATCTTTGCTCGAAATTACCGTTACAGCACCTGTTGCATCTTTTTTCTTAACAGTACCGTAACCTACTTGAATAACTACTTCTTTTAACTGATTAGCATCCTCTTGTAAAGTTACATTAACCACTTTTTGAGCAACATAATCAATTACTGTGTTGGCATATCCAATGTATGAAAAGACAAGTTTATCGCCTTTTTTTACATTCCCAATTTGATATTTACCATCAAAATCGGTCGAAACACCATTAGCAGCACCCTGCACATTTACGTTTACTCCTGGAATAGGCTGTCCGGAAACTTTGTCCAAAACAGTCCCACTTACAGTACTCTGTGCAAGAACACTAAAAGGGAGTAGCAGTACTAAAATTAACAACTTTTTATAAATTGTTTTCATACTTTTTGTTTAATTTAATTTAATTTTTTGGTTGAGTTTTCACCCTTAACTATTACTTCGAATGTTAAATCTATGTAAAATTTATGATTCACAATACCCCTCCAATTTAATACAGTTACGAAAACGTAATAGTGTTGAAAACTTTCTGATTTATTGAAATTTTCAGTGCTTTATTTACCATTTGTAAAATTAAATTTTACCTTTATTACGAATTAAATTATCACACAACTCAAAGCATGAAAAGGAAGATAACGCTTAAACAAATCGCAAAGGAATTAGACGTATCTATCTCGACCGTTTCTAAGTCATTAAGAAACAGTCTCGAAATAGGCGAAGAAACCAGACTTAAAGTGCAAGCTTTCGCTAAATTTTACAATTACAAACCAAACAATATTGCCCTAAGCCTAAAGAACAGGAAAACCAAGGCAATTGGAATTATTATTCCTGAAATCGTACACTATTTTTTCTCTACCGTAATTAATGGTATCGAACAAGTTGCCAATGAGTACGGCTATAGTGTTATCATTTGCCTTTCGGACGATTCGTTTGACAAAGAAGTCCTTAATATGGAAATGCTTGCCAATGGTAGCATTGACGGTTTTATCATGTCATTATCAAAAGAAACACAATTTAGAGGCGATTTTCATCATATTACCGAAGTAATCAATCAAGGCATGCCAGTTGTCATGTTTGACCGTGTGACTAACGACATTTTGTGTGACAAAGTAATTATTGACGATCAATCAGCAGCCTATGAAGCCGTTCAAAGTTTAATAGACAAAGGCCGAAAAAAAATCGCTCTTGTTACCACCGTAGACTATGTTAGTGTCGGCAAGCTCCGTACCGATGGCTACACAAAAGCATTGCTCGACAACGACATCCCTTTTGATGAAAATCTAATTATCAAAATTGAAGATGTAGATACCTGCGAAATCACGATTGGTAAGCTTCTAGAAGACAAAGCTATTGATGCCGTTTTTGCCGTTAATGAATTATTCGCAGTTACTATCATCAAAACAGCAAGTAAAATTGGTCTGACTGTACCTCGAGATTTAGCAGTGATTGCCTTTACTGATGGAATCATTTCTAAATACTCTACTCCTACTATAACAACTGTAAGTCAGAGTGGTATAAAAATGGGAAACAAAGCTGCAAAAATCTTAATTGACCGCCTTGAAGCCGATGAAGATGAAGAAGACGAAAATTATAAAACCGAAGTAATTGAGACTCATTTGATAGAAAGAGAATCAACTAATTAGCTTTTAAATGTTAAATTTTACGCAACTACAACCTTGTAGTTAAAAAAGTTCACTGGTATTCGAATCTGAAAAATAAAAGTTTGAAATATCTTTCTATATTTACCCCTCAAAACTTTAACTTTTACTTCGAAAATTAAGATAAGTTTTGATAAGCATAGCGCTTATCGTATTAATTTTTAAATTACGATAATGGAAAAGCGTAGATTAAGTTTCTGGCAAATTTGGAACATGAGTTTCGGATTTCTGGGAATTCAAATGGGTTTTGCTCTGCAAAATTCAAATGTTAGCAGGATATTTCAAACTCTCGGAGCTAACATTGATGACATTCCTATTTTATGGGTTGCCGCGCCAATGACTGGATTAATAATTCAGCCAATTATCGGATATTTCTCTGATAAAACTTGGACTAAATTGGGAAGAAGAAAACCTTATTTTCTTGCTGGTGCCATTTTAGCCTCGGGCGCTTTATTCATAATGCCAAATTCTCCTCTATTGTGGTTTGCTGCTGGTATGTTATGGATTATGGATGCTTCCATAAATGTTTCAATGGAACCTTTTCGTGCATTTGTAGGTGACAATCTACCTGATTCACAAAGAACCACTGGTTTTGCCATGCAAAGCTTTTTTATTGGAATCGGAGCTTACTTTGCCTCTAAACTTCCGTTAATTTTTACGCATTTTGGAGTAAGCAATACCGCTCCACTAGGTATTATTCCTGATTCTGTTAAATATTCATTTTATTTTGGCGGAATAGCTTTCCTGCTAACCGTTTTATGGACAGTTTTAACTTCTAAAGAATATTCACCAGCAGAATTAGAAGCTTTTGAAAACCATAACAAAGAAACTTATCAAAAAGAAACACATTCGAAAGAATGGTTTTTAGCAAATGGTAAATCTCATCTAAGTAAAGGATTATTATTCTTAGTTGTTAGCGCTTTATTCTCATTTGCAATTTATAATTATGACCTGAAAAAAGATTTATACGTTCTTTCTATCGGATTAATTGGTCTTGGTGGAATAGCAATGCTAATTTCTGGTTTAATGCAAAAAGCAAATAATGCAGAAAATGGTTTTGTAACAATAATGAATGATTTTCAGTTCATGCCCAAAATAATGAAACAATTGGCGTGGGTACAATTCTTTTCTTGGTTTGCACTTTTTTCAATGTGGATTTACACTACACTTGCAGTTACACAACACATTTACAAAACAACAGACACAACTTCTGAGGCGTACAATATTGGCGCAAATCAAGTGGGTGAAATGTTTGCCAATTACAATTTAATTGCAGCGATAGCAGCATTTCTTTTGCCCGTATTGGCAAAATATACTAGCAGAAAATTTACTCATTTCGTAGCGTTAGTTTGTGGAGGATTAGGTTTAATTTCTGTTTATTTTATTTCTGAACCAACGGTTTTCACAATGGAATGGCTTCCGATGATTGGAGTTGGAATTGCATGGGCTAGTATTTTATCAATCCCATATGCAATGCTTTCAGGTTCATTACCATCTAGCAAAATGGGGTATTACATGGGAGTTTTTAACTTTTTTATCGTAATTCCTCAGTTAGTAGCAGCTTCTATCTTAGGGTTTTTAGTTTCCCAATTTTTTAACAGTGAACCAATTTATGCTTTACTTATTGGTGGAGCATCTATGATTCTTGCCGGACTAATAGCTTTAACCATTAATGACAAATCGAAAATTAATTTAAATGAATAACATTAAAGCATTTATATTCGACCTTGACGGCGTAATAGTAGATACGGCTAAATACCATTATTTGGCTTGGAAAAAAATTGCCAATTCACTTGACATCGATTTTACACACGAGCACAATGAATTATTAAAAGGAGTAAGCCGCGTGCGCTCTTTGGATATTATTTTAGATTTAGGAAAAGTAGATGCTTCGCAAGAACAAAAAGACCAATGGCTTTTTCAAAAAAACGAAGACTACCTCACCTATTTAGTTGACATGGATTCCAGCGAAATTTTACCGGGAGTAGTTCCTGTTTTAAAATTTTTAAAAGAAAAAGGTCAAAAAATTGCCTTAGGATCTGCAAGTAAAAATGCAAGACCCATTTTAGAAAAAACCGGAATTGCCTCTTTTTTTGATGCCATCGTTGACGGAAATGATGTAAGCAATGCCAAGCCTGATCCTGAAGTGTTTTTAACCGCAGCACGACTCGTAAATGCAGCGCCTGAAAACGCTATTGTTTTTGAAGACTCCGTAGCAGGAATTCAAGCCGCAAACATTGCCAACATGATTAGCGTTGGAATTGGTGATGCTGCAACCTTGCACGAGGCAAAATACATTTTTACCGATTTTACAGCAATGGATGAAAATTTCCTTGCCCAATTAATAGAATAAATAGAAAAAATATTTTTAAAGTTTTCGAGACTACTTGAAACCTTTGCCAAAGCGAAACCAAATTCTAGGTAACGCAGCGGAACAAAACTTTAAACAGAAATTATAATGAATCAAGATTATATAAAAGCAGACAATTGGTCTATCATTGAAGAAGGATTTGATGTAGAGCGCGTAAAGTCATCCGAAAGCTTATTCAGTATCGGTAATGGCGCGATGGGACAAAGAGCTAACTTTGAAGAGCAGTATTCAGGCCACAGTTTTCAAGGAAGCTATATTGCCGGAGTTTATTATCCTGATAAAACAAAAGTGGGTTGGTGGAAAAACGGCTACCCTGAATATTTTGCAAAAGTACTAAACGCTCCCAACTGGATTGGTATTGATATTGAAATCAATGACGAAAAACTGGACTTGAACACCTGTACATCTGTAAGCAACTTTCGTCGTGAATTAAACATGAAAGAAGGTTGGTACCACCGCTCTTTTGAAGCTACATTAAAAAATGGAACTCAAATTGCAGTTGAAGTTCGTCGTTTTTTATCGTTAACATTAGACGAAATTGGAGTTATTAATTACCAAATTACTCCCTTAAATAAAGATGCTAAAATCATTTACAAACCTTATGTAGATGCTGGCGTAACTAATGAAGACGCCAACTGGGAAGAGAAATTCTGGGAAGTTTTAGATGTGAAAAAAAGTGCTAATGATGCCTTTGTAACGGCTCAAACCTTTAAAACGCACTTTAAGGCTACCACCTTCATGCACAACACCATTTTAACCAATGGTGAAAAAACAGCTATTTCACCTTCGCACATTGATGCTACTGCCGAAAAAATTCAGTTCAGCTACGATGTAATTGTTGGTCAAGGTCAAAAATCATCTATTCAAAAAATTGGTGGTTACACGGTTTCTTTAAACCATGAAAACACTATTACTGCTGCCGAAAAAGCTATTCAAGCTGCCTTAGCATTGGGCTACGAGCAGTTATTACAAGACCAAATTACTGCTTGGGCAAAAATTTGGGAAATGTCAGATATTACAATTGATGGCGATGTAAAGGCACAACAAGGAATTCGTTTCAATATTTTTCAGCTAAACCAAACGTATTTAGGTAAAGATTCTCGTTTGAATATTGGACCAAAAGGTTTCACTGGCGAAAAATACGGCGGATCAACCTATTGGGATACTGAGGCGTATTGCATTCCGTTTTACATGGCGACTAAAGATCAAGAAGTAGCGCGCAACTTATTAACGTACCGCTACAATCAGCTGGATAAAGCCATTGAAAACGCCGCTAAACTAGGATTTACAAACGGTGCTGCTTTGTACCCGATGGTAACTATGAACGGTGAAGAATGCCACAACGAATGGGAAATTACCTTTGAAGAAATTCATAGAAATGGAGCCATCGCTTTTGCTATTTATAATTTTTACCGCTACACAGGCGATTACAGTTACATTCCTGAAAAAGGATTGGAAGTCTTGATCGGAATTGCACGTTTCTGGCACCAAAGAGCTAATTTCTCTACCAAATTAAACCAATACGTAATTCTTGGCGTTACCGGTCCTAATGAATATGAGAACAACGTAAACAATAATTTCTACACCAACTACATAGCTAAATGGTGTTTGGATTATACCTACGAACAAATTCAAAAAGTATCACTTGAATATCCTGCAGACCACAAACGTGTCACTGAAAAAGTGAATATTACTGATACCGAATTACAAGCTTGGAAAAAAGTGGCTGACAATATGTACTTCCCATTTTCAGAAGAGTACAATGTTTACTTGCAGCAAGATGGTTTCTTAGATAAAGAATTGGTTCGCGTAGCTGATTTAGATAAAAGTCAAAGACCGATCAATCAAAAATGGTCTTGGGATCGTATCTTGCGTTCGCCTTACATCAAACAAGCCGATGTTTTACAATGTTTTTATTTCTTCGAAGACCATTTTACAACTGAGCAATTAAAGAACAATTTCGAATTTTACGAATCGTTTACTGTTCATGAAAGTTCACTTTCTCCATGCGTACACTCTATTCAAGCAGCAGTTTTGGATAAAATGGACATGGCCTACACTTTCTATTTAAGAACATCTCGTTTGGATCTTGATGATTACAACAAAGAAGTTGAGGAAGGTTGTCATATCACCTCAATGGCCGGAACTTGGATGAGCATTGTGGAAGGTTTTGGAGGAATGCGCGTGAAAGAAAATGTGCTTCATTTTTCTCCAAAAATTCCAAAAGAATGGACGGCTTACTCTTTTAAAATAAATTTCAGAAATCAAATTTTAACGGTAAACATCAACCACGATCAAACCACTTTCTCAGTTGATGGCGACAAAACTTTGGAGATTATGGTAAATGGTAATCCTGTTACTGTACAAAATTCAAACTTGGCCACTGCGTAGTAGAATAATTCTATTTCACAGCAGCAAAAGTCAAAATGCTATACTTACAATCCCAATTTTTATTGGGATTGTTTACTTAAAACAGTTTTGAAAAGTGAATAAATTTCAAAACTAACGCTTACTAACTACTCGTTTCATTGAATAACTAGGTTTCAAGTACATTTTCAAAATAAAAGCTTAATGAAAAAATTAATCGTATTCCTTCTATTTATGACAAGTATCGCAAATGCACAAATTGAAAAAGTTGAACCGCCATTTTGGTATGCCGGTATGCAACACAGTGCGGTACAAATTTTATTTTACGGAGAAGAAATCAGCCAATATCAAGTTTCAGCCTCGAACAATATTACGATTTCGAATATTAAAAAAACTGAAAATCCAAACTACTTATTTGTCACCATCGACACCAAACAATTAGCTGCCACTGATTTTGTTTTTACATTCAAACAAAAAGGCAAAAAAACACTGCAACAACCCTACAGCTTAAAAAACAGAAAAGCACAATCAGCAGAGCGCAAAGGTTTCGACTCTTCGGATGTGATGTATTTATTGATGCCAGACCGTTTTGCTAATGGCAATAAAAACAATGACAGTACTGCAGATACCAAAGAAAAGTACAACAGAGAATTACCCGGCGGTCGTCACGGCGGCGATATCGAAGGAATTATTAAAAACCTAGATTACATTGCTGCAACAGGCGCTACAACTGTATGGAGTACGCCACTTTGCGAAGACAACGATGCTAAATACTCGTACCATACTTACGGGCAATCTGATGTATATAAAATTGATCCGCGTTATGGCACAAATCAAGATTATGCTCGTCTAGCAGCGGAACTGCACAAACGCAAAATGAAATTGGTGATGGATTACGTCACCAACCATTGGGGAATTGAACATTGGATGATCAAAGATTTACCGACCAAAGATTGGATCAACCAATTTGAAAAATACACTCAAACCAATCACAAACGCACCGTTATTCATGACATCAATGCTTCTGAAATTGATAAAAAAGTAGCTATTGATGGATGGTTTGTTCCATCGATGCCCGATTTAAATTTAAAAAATCCGCTTACTTTAAATTACTTGATTCAAAATGCAATTTGGTGGATTGAATTCGCAGATTTAGATGGATTTCGCGTAGACACTTACAACTATTCTGACCCAACAGGAATTGCCACTTGGACGAAAGCAATCACCAACGAATACCCAAATTTTAATATTGTTGGAGAAGTTTGGATGCAAAGTCAAGCTCAAATGGCCTTTTGGCAAAAAGACAGTAAAATTGCAGCAATTCAAAACTACAACTCAAACTTGCCAAGTGTGATGGATTTTACACTTTACGAAGCCACAACCAAAGCATTCAACGAAGACGATGCAGGATGGGACAAGGGCATGATGAAATTTTATGACAATTTCGCAAATGATTTCATGTATCCAAACCCAAACAATATTTTAATTTTTGCCGAGAATCACGATACCAATCGCATCAACGAAACTTACAAAAACGACCTTCGCAAATACAAAATGGCCATGAGTATTTTGGCAACTGTACGTGGCATTCCGCAAATTTACTACGGTAGCGAAATTGGAATGGCAGGTAATAAAGATAAAGGCGATGCGGCTATTCGTCAAGATTTTCCCGGCGGATGGGAAGGCGATACCAACAATGCTTTTACAGATGCAGGACGAACTGCTGAACAAAAGCAATATTTCGATTTTACTTCTAAATTATTCAATTGGAGGAAATCAAAAACAGCCATTCATACCGGAAAAATGACGCATTACATTCCAGAAAATAACGTATATGTTTACTTCAGATATAATGCAGAGGATACGGTGATGGTGATCATGAACAACAGCAATGATAAAAAAACAGTCGCAACCGATCGTTTCAAGGAAAACATTAAAAACTTTACATCTGGAAAAGAAGTTATTTCAGAACAAACTTTTGACATCTCCAAAGAGGTAACACTTGAACCAAAATCAGTTTTAATTCTGGAGCTGAACTAAAATCTAAAATATTTGCAGTTACATCGTTTTACAAAATCAATTCTCATTCAAACTATGAAAAAATATTCTATCCCATTGCTGCTTTTAGGCCTGAACCTGTTGAGTAGTTGCAACAGTGCTAAATCTATAGTTCAAAACAACCAAACTCCTTTTGTTTGGGAAGGAGCTAATGTGTACTTTTTGATGACAGATCGTTTTAATAATGGCGATAAATCGAACGACTTAAACTTTGACAGAAATAAAACCACGGGAAAACTGCGCGGATTTGAAGGTGGCGACATCAAAGGGATCTCTCAAAAAATTGACGAAGGCTATTTTGACAAACTCGGCATTAATGCTATTTGGTTTACTCCAGTGGTGGAACAAATTCACGATGGCGTTGACGAAGGCACCGGTTTGAGTTATGGCTTTCACGGCTATTGGGCCAAAGATTGGACGGCTTTAGACCCAAACTTTGGAACCAAAGAAGATTTAGCGGCATTAGTTCAAAAGGCTCATGCACACGGAATCCGAATTATTCTTGACGGGGTTATCAATCACACCGGACCAGTTACTCCTATTGATACAGTTTGGCCGCAAGATTGGGTTCGAACTGGTCCAACTTGCGATTACAAATCATTTGAAAACACAACCGCCTGCACGCTAGTAGCCAACTTACCTGATGTTAAAACAGAAAGTAATCAAGCTGTGGCTTTACCTCCTTCTTTAATCAAAAAATGGAAAAGAGAAGGTCGTTATGAACAAGAAATGAAAGAACTCGATGCGTTTTTTGCCCGCACCGGTTATCCAAGAGCACCAAAATATTATATAATCAAATGGCTGACAGATTATATTACGGAATACGGAATTGACGGATACCGTGGCGACACCGTAAAACATACTGATGAAACCGTTTGGGCCGATTTCAAAGCACAATGTGATTACGCATTTGAAACTTGGAAGAAAAATAATCCAACAAAAGTATTGGATAACAACTCCTTTTACACCATTGCCGAAGTCTATAATTATGGAATCAGCGGCGGTCAAGATTTTGATTTTGGCGATAAAAAAGTAAACTATTTTAAAAATGGTTTCAACAACATGATCAATTTCGAATTCAAATGGGATGCTCAAAAAGATTATGAATTCATTTTCTCTAAATATTCGACTAAACTGAACATTGACTTGAAAGGCTTTAGTGTTTTGAATTATATGTCATCACACGACGATGGTGCACCATTTGATGCCAAACGTACTAAAAATAGGGAAACCGGAACCAAATTATTGCTTTCGCCAGGTATATCGCAAGTGTATTATGGTGACGAAAGCGCTCGCTCGTTAGCAATTGAAGGAACACAAGGTGATGCTACCTTACGATCGTTTATGAATTGGGATGCCATAAAATCGAATCCTGAAACTCAAAAAACACTGTTGCATTGGCAAAAATTAGGTCAATTCAGAAAAAATCATCCATCAGTTGGAGCAGGAATTCACAAACAAATTTCAGCTCAACCTTATACTTTTTCTAGAACTTTCTCAAAAGGAGATTATACAGATAAAGTAGTTGTTGGCTTGGATTTAAAAAGTGGATCTAAAGAACTTTCAATGGGAACTATTTTTGCTGACGGAACCAAAGTGAAAGATGCGTATTCAGGAAAAGAATTGGTAGTGGCTAATGGAAAAGTGACAATTGATACTGAATTTGACATTGTTTTATTAGAATTAAAAAAATAAGTCTAAAAATAATAGTACCAGAACGCCTTTAGAAATGAAGGCGTTTTTTTTATGTTTACCTTTGCCTCAAAACCGAAAACAATGCTCAAAATTGGACATCGCGGCGCAAAAGGATATGAACCAGAGAATACTTTGGTTTCGTTTCAAAAAGCATTAGACCTGCACGTGGACGGCATTGAACTCGATGTGTATTTGAGTGCTGATGGCGAAATAATCGTAATTCACGATGAAACTATTGACCGAACAACTGATGGAAAAGGTTTTATAAACACTTTATCTTTGCGAGAATTGAAAGCTTTTCAAATAAATGGAAAATACGAAATACCCACGCTAGAGGAGGTTTTTGATTTGGTAAACCAAAAGTGTTTCATCAATATAGAACTCAAAAGTCATGATACAACTGATAAAGTAGTGGCGCTAATTGAAAAATACGTGAATAAAAAAGGCTGGAATTACGATCATTTTTTAGTTTCTAGTTTTGATTGGAATGCGTTGCAAGAAGTTTCTTTGTTAAATGATAAAATTGGCATCGGGGTTTTAACAGAAACCGATTTAGACTTGGCTTTGGCTTTCGCCGAAATGATTCAGGCAAAATCCATACACCCGTATTTTCATTTGATAACTCAAGAAAGTACAGCACTAATTCAGTCACACGGTTTTCAAGTTTTCCCGTGGACCATCAATGAATTAGAAGACATTCAAAAAATAAAAACATACAACGTAAACGGAATCATAACCGATTTCCCTGATAGAATATGAATCAAAATTTTGAAATTATTACTACCATTTTTCCGAATAAGATTTTATTTTTAAACCATTAAGGGAGTTAAGTCGATTAAGCAACAAGGTAAATAATTATGTTTATGACAAAAAAAGAGATAACGCAATTATCCTATGAAATTATTGGTTATGCCATAAAAGTTCACAAAAAACTAGGGCCAGGACTATTAGAAAAAATTTATGAAGAATGCTTGAAATATGAGTTAGAAAAAAATGGGTATAATGTAAAACAACAGTTAAATATTGAAATAGATTACTATGATTTAGAACTCGCGCATCCACTAAGATTGGATTTACTTGTAAATGATTCTATCATTGTAGAGTTGAAAACCGTTGAAAAATTCCACCCAATTGATGAAGCTAAACTATTGACCTACATGAAACTATTAAGTATTCCACAAGGATTGCTAATCAATTTCAATACCACCAACATCACAAAATCATGCAAACCCCTAATTAACGAATATTTTTCAAGGTTAGCTGATGAGTAAACTTAAAAATCTTAACTCTCTTAATGGTTAAAAAATGAATCAAGATTTCGATATAATAATTGTAGGTGGTGGTGCAGCAGGATTTTTTACAGCCATTAATATTGTAGAAAAAAATCCAAAACTGAAGGTCGCAATTTTAGAACGCGGTGCAGAAGTATTGCAAAAAGTACGTATTTCCGGTGGTGGACGTTGTAACGTAACGCACGCATGTTTTGAACCAAATGAATTGGTAAAATTTTACCCTCGTGGCGAAAAAGAATTGCGCGGTCCTTTTCATCAATTTTGCTCTGGTGATACGATTGAATGGTTCGAGAAACATGGTGTTGAATTAAAAATCGAAGCTGACGGACGGATGTTTCCCGTTTCGAATTCCTCACAAACCATTATTGATTGTTTCTTGAAAGCAACGCAAAAACTCGGAATCGCAGTACTTACAGGACAAAGTGTACAATCTATTTACAAAAAAGAACACGTTTGGAAGATAGAAACACAAACCGAGAATTATCTTGTCGAAAAGTTAATTTTGGCTACAGGTAGCAATCCAAAAGTTTGGGAAATGCTACAAAATTTTGGTCACGCAGTTGTCAGCCCAGTTCCTTCCCTATTCACATTCAACATTAAAGATTCCAGAATAAAAGAATTACCTGGCGTTGCAGCACAAGTTACCGTAACCGTAAAAGACACTAAACTTTCATCCACAGGTCCTTTATTAATTACACATTGGGGAATGAGTGGTCCGGCAATTTTGAAACTCTCCGCCTGGGGAGCTCGAATCTTGCATGACAAAAATTATCAATTTACCATTTTCGTAAATTGGTTGAATGATGAAGACACAACGGATGTCGAAAAAAAGCTAAAAGACTTAAAACAAGAACACGCAAAAAAATCAGTTTCAAAAAAATCACCTTTTGAACTGACCAACAGGTTATGGGAAAGTTTGGTACTTGCTTCAGGAATTGAAGAAGAGACAAAATGGGCTGATTTATCGAAAACACAATTGCAAAATCTAGCCAATCAATTGACGAAAGGAACTTTTCAAGTTAATGGAAAAAGTACTTTTAAAGAAGAATTTGTAACAGCTGGCGGAATTGATTTAAAAGAAATCAACTTCAAAACTATGGAAAGTAAGTTGCATCAAAACCTCTATTTTGCTGGTGAAATTGTGAATATTGATGCTATTACAGGCGGTTTCAATTTTCAAAATGCTTGGACAAGTGGGTTTATTGTAGCTAACTCTATTTGATTTTAATTAACAAGAGTTTAAAACTTCAGTAAGTTTTATTTAAGATGATTCTGATACCTTTACTAGTCTATTATCAAAACTTTATGAAAACAAAATTACTCGCTTTACTTCTATTTGTGCTTTATCAAACTGGATTTTCACAAGTTACAGAGCACATTCAAGGGAAGGTAGTTTTTGATAAAACTGTAGCAAACAAGGTCGAGGTTATCAATGCGACAACTAAAAATGTCGCCTTAACAGATACTGAAGGTAAATTTACCATTACAGTTGAAGCCAAAGATCAATTGGTTTTTGTAGCCAAAAATCATGAAATAAAAGAATTGAAAGTTACAGCTGCAATTTTAAAACAAGGTTTCATCAGCATGACTTTGGTCGCTAAAGTGGAAGAGCTAAAAGAAGTAGTGGTACAAAACACTCCTTCAATCAAATTAAGTAAAGATGCCAAATGGGAACAAGCAAAACGAGATCAGTACACATTAGAGAAAAATGCTAGCAAACTAAAAAACCCAGGAGTTTACGATGGCACCATTGAAAACGGAATGGATCTAAAGAGGATTGGCGGAATGATAGCTAAGTTGTTCAAAAAGAAGAATACCGAAATCGATACAAAAGGCCCTGTATTACCGTTCAAAGAGGCAGCAAAAACACAAATCGAAACCGAATTTTATACCGACACTTTACAGCTTCGTCAAGAAGAAATAGCTGCTTTTCTAGACTTTTGCAACAAAGACCCAAAGTCGAAAATAATTGCTGCACAACAAAATTTACTTTCACTACAAGAATTCATGAGTAGTAAAATATTACATTTTAAAAGCTTATAAACTTTAAGTTATTAAACAGACTGCTAACTGAGACTGACAACTGAGACTGAAAACCGTCAACTATCTATTCAACCACCAAATACTTCCGTTCAAAACCGCAGCAAAACTCACCCAAGCCAAATACGGAATGAACAAATACCCAGCAATCTTGTTAATCTTTGAAAACTGAACATAGGTTTCGTAAATCATTAACCATAGCACAATTATTTCTAATCCTGCAAGCATTGGGTTATGCAAACCAAAAAACAAGTACGACCACAATGCATTTAGTCCTAGTTGTATCAAAAAGAAAATTAAGGCTTTTTTTACCACCTCTTCATTGCTTTTAATTTCGTTCCACACCAATCCTGCAGCCACACCCATCATGGCATACAAGGTACTCCAAACCGGTGCAAAAATCCAATTGGGCGGATTAAAACTAGGTTTTATCAAGGTTGGGTACCAAGTTGTAATGGCGGAGCGGGTAACCATTCCTGATGTATATCCAATAGCAAGACAAGCTGCGACCGCTATGATTATTTTGAGAAATTTGTTCATGAGACTTTTATTTTAACATCCAAAAGTACTCAAAACTTTGCAACTAATTGCGTACTAAACCAAGAAACAAATACAGTAAAAAAAGTATCTTTGCGTAAATTTTTTAATTTTATGATTGCAGCAAACGATTTTATTCCATCATCATATACCAATACTGTTGAAAGCGGGAATTTTCAATGGAGCGCACCCAGTAATATTGCACTTGTAAAATACTGGGGAAAAAAAGAAAATCAAATTCCAGCGAATCCATCGGTGAGTTTTACGTTGAATAATTGCAAAACGATTACCAAATTGGCTTTCGCCAAAAAAGACATTTCGACTGCGCTCAATGTGACGGATAATAATTTCTCTTTTGATTTGCTTTTTGAAGGGCAGCCCAAAGAAGATTTCAAACCGAAAATTCAAAAGTTTTTGGAGCGAATAGAAATCTATTTGCCGTTTTTAAAAGACTATCATTTTACAATTGATACCGAAAATACGTTTCCGCACAGTTCCGGAATTGCGTCATCCGCATCAGGAATGGCGGCTTTGGCCATGAACTTGATGAGTTTAGAAAAAGCGTTAAACCCAGCCATGTCTGAAGATTATTTTTATCAAAAAGCGTCTTTACTTGCCCGTTTGGGTTCTGGAAGTGCTTGCCGAAGTGTAAAAGGACAAGTCGTGGTTTGGGGCAATCAGGCCAACATTCCAGGAAGTTCAGACTTATTTGGAGTGGAATTTCCGCATGCGATTCATACTAATTTTAAGAATTTTCAAGACACCATTTTACTTGTTGACAAAGGTGAAAAACAAGTCTCGAGTACCGTTGGTCATGACTTGATGCACAACCATCCTTTTGCCGAAAGGCGATTTGCACAAGCGCATGAAAATCTAGATGCATTGATTTCTATTTTTGAAAGTGGCGATTTAGACGCGTTTATCAAAATTGTAGAAAGTGAAGCCTTGACATTACACGCTATGATGATGACGTCTATGCCGTATTTTATCTTGATGAAACCAAACACATTACAAATCATTAATGCCATTTGGAAATTCAGGAACGAAACCAAAATTCCGGTTTGTTTCACGCTTGATGCTGGTGCCAATGTACACGTTTTGTATCCCGAAAACGTTAGCGAAAAAGTTTTGCAATTTATTAAAGACGAATTAGTTGGCTATTGTCAAAATGGGCAGTACATTTGTGATCAAATAGGAAACGGAGCAGCGCTTGTTTAATCTTTTTTTGTGTATCTTTAAACATTCTTAAAAAAAGAAGTTGATGGATATTCAATCAGAAAAAATAGAATTGATCAAAATGTTACTCGCAACTAATGATGTTTCTTTATTAGTAGCAATTAGAAACGTTTTTGAAATACAACAACAAACTGTTTGGACAGAATTGTCAGCCGAAGAACAAGAACAAATTGAAATTAAAATCCAAGAAGATAATCGAGGTGATCAATTGGAGATATAAAAAATAAATACGTTATAATTACCAACCCCAAATTGTTAATTTAAAAATACATATGAAAGGACCATTATTTTATTCAAAAATATTACTCTTTGGAGAATACGGAATCATTCGTGACTCAAAAGGGCTTTCTATTCCTTATAACTTTTACAACGGTGCTTTAAAAAGAGATGAAAATCCATCTGAAGAAGCTATCAAATCAAACGGGCATTTAAAACGATTTGTAAGTTATCTTGAAACTTTGCAAACAGAGCAACCGGATTTGGTTACGTTTGACATAGACCTATTAAAAGAAGATGTTAAAACGGGAATGTATTTTGACTCTAGCATACCACAAGGTTACGGCGTAGGTAGTAGTGGCGCTTTAGTTGCAGCTATTTATGACAAGTATGCGCACAATAAAATCACGGTTTTAGAAAATCTGACGCGTGAAAAATTATTGCAGTTAAAAAATATATTTTCTCAAATGGAGAGTTTTTTCCACGGGAAAAGTTCTGGTTTAGACCCTTTAAACAGTTACTTGAGTATTCCAATTTTGATTAATTCGAAAGATAACATCGAAGCAACGGGAATTCCTACTCAAAGTTTTGATGGCAAAGGTGCTGTATTTTTGTTAGATTCAGGTATTGTGGGTGAAACCGCTCCAATGGTAAATATCTTTATGGAAAACCTGAAAGACAAGGGTTTTAGAACCATGTTGAAAAATCAATTTGTAAAATACACCGATGCTTGCGTTGAGAATTTCTTAGGCGGAGACATGAAATCACTATTCATGAACACGAAGAAACTTTCAAAAGTAGTTTTGAATAACTTTAAACCAATGATTCCTGAGCAATTTCACGGCATTTGGCAACAAGGTATTGACAGTAATGACTATTACCTAAAGCTTTGCGGATCAGGCGGTGGCGGCTACATTCTTGGTTTTACCGAGGACTTAGAAAAAGCAAAAGCTTCTCTTAAAGATTACAAACTAGAAGTAGTTTATCAGTTTTAAAAATACAAACTCCCTGACCCATCCATCAGGGAGTTTCTTAATACACTCATTTGTACCGCGTACTCTAATACTCTTTAACCAAATCAAAATGTTAAGCAGACCAAACAAACTTCTTATAATGAAAATTGCAAGTTTGTTCTCTGTAGTGCGAGGATACAACATTCCTATTATTATCATTGCGCAATACCTATCCGCGATTTTTATATTGGCACCAGAGAAAAGAGCACTCGATATTATTCTAAACTTCAATCTTTTTATACTGGTTTTTGCCTCTGCCTTAACCATTGCTTCGGGTTACATCATCAATAATTTTTACGACAGTCAAAAGGATTTAATCAACAGGCCTACCAAGTCAATGCTGGATCGATTGGTGAGTCAAAAAACAAAATTACAAGTCTACTTTACACTAAACTTTATCGTAGCCTTGATGGCACTTTTTGTTTCGTGGCGTGTATTTTTATTCTTTTCAGGTTATATTTTCTTCATCTGGTTGTACTCTCACAAACTAAAAAAACAGACTGTTATTGGTAATTTAACCGCAGCTGTTTTAGCGGTGATGCCGTTTTTTGCTATCCTTCTATATTTTTACACACGAATCCCTTTTGAAGATATCGAAAATTACAAACAACAATTGGGAGTTATTTTTGCGCATGCTTCCTTTTTATTTTTGCTGTTATTGATCCGTGAAATGATCAAAGATTTAGAAAACCTACAAGGAGATTTAGCCAATGACTACCCTACTATTCCTGTGGTTTACGGTGAAAAAGCAGCTAAAAAAGTAATTAGTTTTTTGACATTTTTATCTATTCTGCCCGTTTACATTTTAATTGACGTGTACGATGTGGGCTACATGGCGATATACTTTTACAGCAGCTGCATTGTCCTCATCTTTTTTGTATTGTACTTATGGAAATCAACAGTAAAAAAAGACTATTTGGCCTTGCATAATGTATTGAAATTTTTGATTGTTGCAGGTGTATTCTGTATTGTCTTAATTAATCCTGCCGTTTTGTGGCATGGGAAAAAGCTATTAATGACGATTTAAATTCTTTCTTCTTTTAACATTTTAAAAGTTAATTAAATAGGCAAACAGACTTTCAATTGTCTAAATAAATGTAACCGTAATTACCTCACTAAGTTTCTAATTTCAGCGGAATTCGGCAAACTTTGTTTTTATTGGATTTTTTCTACCAAAAAGTAAAAGTTGGAGCCGATTGCGGGATATCGACAATTAAGCACAGCGAAACAGCTTCTAAAAAAACAACCCATTGATAGCAAGAACGCTAGCAACAAACCACTTAGCGTTTTTATAATTATCGGTTATTGATTGTCAAGTATATAAATAGTATCTTTGCACGCACTAGGTCGCAAAGATGGGACTGAAGAAGTAAATTATTGGAATATTATGAATAACAAGGAAGGCAATAATAAGAAAAGTGGTGGAAGAGCAAACAGCTCAAGACCCAATTCAAATAAGCCAAAACCTGCCATGCAGAAGCGCGCTCAAGGGCCTAAAAAAGTAAAAGTAACCACTAAAGTTGCTGATATTGCTGCTGAAAAAGTAGAGAAAAAACCAAATCAAGCGCCTAAAAGACCGAAAGTTAAAGACGAAATTCGTTTGAACAAATACATTGCAAACTCTGGAGCTTGTTCTAGACGTGATGCAGATATTTACATCCAATCTGGGACGGTAAAAGTAAACGGAATTCCGGTAACCGAAATGGGATACATGGTAAAACCGGGCGATGTTGTAAATTTTGACGGAGCTACTTTGACTCCAGAGAAAAAAGTATACATATTGTTGAACAAACCGAAAAACTTTACAACAGCTTTAGACGAAGGACAAGAATTTCGTAATGTTTTAGAATTAGTAAAAGGTTCAACTACCGCCAAAATTGGTCCGGTAGGACGAATGGATAAAAACACAACAGGTTTGTTGTTGTTTACGAATGACACAGACATGATTCGTAAGTTTACCTTACCAAGTCAAAAATCATCTAAAATCTATCAGGTTTCTTTAGATAAAAATTTAAAATTTGAAGATTTAGAAAAAATCCAAAAAGGATTAACATTAGATGGACACCGTGTTTTTGTTGAAGAAGTAAGCTACATTGAAGGCGAAGCGAAAAGTGAAATCGGATTGAAATTACGTTCTTCAAATGTAAAAGTAGTTCGTTCTATTTTCGAAAATTTTGATTACGATGTACTGCGTATTGACCGTGTGGCTTTTGCAGGATTGACTAAAAAGAATTTACCAAGAGGAAACTGGAGATTACTTACTGAACAAGAAATCATCAACTTGAAAAACGTTTAGTTTTTTAAAGCTCTTAATAATACAAAGCCCTCCAAAACTAATTTTGGAGGGCTTTTTGTTTGGAGTCTGTTTTTATACTATCCTCTTATTTTTTTAACCGGCTCTGTTTTTTTATCTAGACCACGTTTTCTCAATAAAGGTTCAATGCTAGGTTCAGCACCTCTAAATCTTTTGTACAAAACCATCGGATCTTCAGTTCCGCCTTTTTCAAGTACATGAGTACGGAATAACTTAGCTTTTTCTGGATTGAATAATGAAGTCGACTTAAACGCTTCAAAAGCATCTGTATCTAAAACTCCTGACCAAATATAACTGTAATAACCAGAAGAATAGCCACCTGAAAAAATATGACTAAAATATGTACTGCGGTATCTAGGAATAATCGATGGAATCAAACCAATTTTTCTCATGGCTGCTTTTTCGAAAGCGTTGGCATCAACCGTGATGTCTTTAGTTTGCGAGTGATATTCTAAATCCAATAAAGAGGCTGCCAAGTATTCAGTAGTTGTAAAACCTTGGTCAAAAGTTCCTGCTTTTTTCAATTTATTAACTAAAGTTTCTGGAATCACCTTGCCCGTTTTGTAGTGCTTAGCGTAAATTTTTAAAACCTCAGGCTCTGCTGCCCAGTTTTCCATAATTTGTGATGGAAGTTCGACAAAATCTCTTGGAACGCTTGTTCCTGCCAAACTTCTGTACGTTACATTAGACAACAAACCGTGTAAAGCATGACCGAATTCATGAAAAAAGGTAGATACTTCATCAAAAGTTAACAACGCAGGAGTTGTAGCAGTAGGTTTTGTAAAATTACAAACGATAGAAACTACAGGAGCAACACGCTTGCCATCAACCGTTTTTTGGCTTCGGTAGGATGTCATCCAAGCACCTCCACGTTTAGACTCACGCGGGTGAAAATCCATGTACAAAACACCTAAGTGCGTGCCGTCTTTCTCAGTTACTTCCCAAGCCGTCACATCCTCATGGTACGTTGGCACATTGCTTAATGGTTTAATTTGAATACCGTATAAGTTTTCAGTAACCTGAAAAACACCTTTGCGCACTTGGTCTAAACTGAAATAAGATTTTAGTTCTTCCTCATCTAAATCAAAACGCTCTTTTCTGATTTTTTCGGTATAATAACGCCAATCATAAGGCTGTACAGCACCTTTAATACCATCTTTAGTCATCATTTTTTGAATATCGGCCGCTTCATTTTTAGCCATTTCAAGAGCTGGTTTCCACAAATCATTCAATAATTTGTTTACGTTTTCAGGCTTTTTAGCCATCGATTCTTCTAAGACATAAGTTGCGTGTGAAGTATACCCCAACAAGCGCGCTTTTTGACCTCTTAAATTAGCCAATTCTACCGCGTTTTTTTTGTTATCGGCTGCATCGTCATGATTCGCTCTTGTTTGATAGGCATTCCAAATCTGTTTGCGCAATTCTCTATTTGAACTGTATTGCAAAAACGGCATCACACTCGAATTAGAAAGTGTAAAAACCCATTTGCCTTCTTTGCCTTTTGCTTTCGCATCTGCGGCAGCGGCATCAACAATTCCTTTTGGTAAACCTGCTAAATCTTTTTTATCTGCAATAACCAATTCATAACCGTTGGTTTCAGAAAGGATATTTTGTCCGTATTTTAAACTCGTAAGCGACAAAGTTCCGTTGATTTTTCGCAAAGTTTCTTTATCAGCCGGAGACAAATTAGCGCCACTTCTAACAAAATCTTTGTAGGCATTGTCTAAAATTTTAGCTTGTTCTAAATTCAAACCCAAACTTTCTTTTTGGTTCCAAAGCGACTTTACTCTAGCAAATAATTTTTCGTTCAAGTAAATGTTATCGCGGTGTGCCGATAGATTGGGTGCTATTTCTTTTGCAATATTTTGAATTTCCTTATTGGTATTCGCAGAGTTCAAATTAGAAAAAACAGTATTCACATTGGCTAACAATTCGCCTGCGTTTTCCATTGCTAGAATGGTATTCTCAAAAGTAGCAGGTTGCGGATTATTTGCAATAGCATCAATTTCCGCTTGATGTTTCGCGATACCTTCTAAAATAGCAGGTTTAAAATGCTCGTTCTTAATTTTGTCAAACGGCGGAACATTGAAAGGCGTGTTATAAGCCTGAAAAAATGGATTCATGGTCGTGTTTTCTTTTTTTTCTTGTGCTTGGATGGTGAGCATATTTCCGATGACTAGCATTAGAAAAAGGGATTTCTTTCTCATTTTAATTTGTTAATTAGTAATGTAAATTTAACCCAAATCCTTTTCATACACCAATCAACACTTTGCCTTAACTTAATTTTATGATTAGGAAAACGGACTTGACAGAAAGGATTTCACGTTCATAATTTAAGTATTGAAATAAAATCAATACATTAGCTATTTAAATCACAATCCGAAATTATGAAAAAAATAACCGTTCTACTTTTTACAGTAATAACTGCACTGCTATTGGTAAACTGTAAATCTGAAGATAAAAAGCAAGATTTTACAAGCTTAACCAAAAGCTATTTTGATGATAAAAATGCGCTAGATCCATTGAGCGCAACCCAAAGTGGTCAAAACCAGTACAACGATCAGCTGCAATTTGAAATGACGGACAGTTACAGAAAAACGCAAGCTGCTTTTTTTGACAAATACCAAACTGCATTGCAAAATTTTGACGTAGCCGATTTATCTGAAGAAGAAAAAAACAGTTACGAAATTATCAAATGGGAAATAGAAGTTGGAAAAGAAGTGTTAGATCAGCCAACTAATTTAATACCCGTACATCAATTTTGGGGAACACACTTGACCATGGGGCAGTTTGCGGGTGGAACTGGTGCCCAGCCTTTTAAAACAGAACAAGATTATACCAACTTTTTAAAACGAATGGACAAATATGCCGTTTGGATTGATTCGGCGATGGTGTACATGAAAAAAGGATTAGACAAAGGAGTGGTTTTACCAAAAGCGTTGACCGTAAAATTGATTCCACAATTTGCAGAGATGGAAACTCCAAATATCGAAGACAATTTATTTTATTCTTCGATAAAATTAATGCCAGCATCATTTCCTGAAAGTATCAAGAAAGACTTAACGGCAAAATATACGGCTACAATCACCACTAAATTAATTCCGCAATACAAGAAAATGGCTGATTTTCTAAATAAAGAATACCTGCCAGCATCAAGAGCAACTAGCGGAATAGGCGGTTTACCTTTTGGAAAAAAACTATATGCCGCTTATGTAAAACAATGGACTACAACCAATAAAACTCCTGAGGAAATTCATGAATTGGGATTGAAAGAAGTGGCACGACTGACTGCTGAAATGGAAAAAGTAAAAGCACAAGTAGGTTTCAAAGGTACTTTGATTGAGTTTTTTGAAGAAGTGAGAAACAAGAAAGAATTAAAACCTTTTACCAAACCAGAGGAAGTTATTGCTAACTTTAACAACATTTATACCCGAATTAAACCTAATGTTGACAAGCTGTTTGCTTTGCAACCAAAAACAAAATTCGAGGTAAGACGCACCGAAGCTTTTAGAGAGCAAACCGCTAGTGCTGAGTACAATCAAGGAACGGCAGATGGAACGCGTCCGGGGATTTTTTATGTTCCGATTCCGAATGTAAAAGAATACAACATGTACGGCGACGAAGATTTATTTTTGCATGAAGCCATTCCGGGACATCATTTTCAAATTTCCTTGCAGCAAGAAAACCAAAGTCTTCCAGATTTTAGAAAATTCAATTGGTTTGGCGCGTACGGCGAAGGATGGGCTTTGTACACCGAAAGTTTAGGTAAAGAGTTAGGTTTGTACCAAGATCCGTATCAATATTTTGGGATGTTGGGTAACGAAATGCACCGTGCGGTACGTTTAGTAGTTGATACTGGTTTACATTCAAAAGGCTGGACAAGAGAACAAGCTATTAAATATTCCTTAGCCAACGAAGCCGAAAGTGAAGCGAGTATTATTCCAGAAATAGAGCGTTACATGGCTATTCCTGGTCAAGCTTTGTCTTATAAAATTGGACAATTGAAAATAATGGAGCTTCGCAAAAAAGCTGAAACTAAAATGGGTACAAAATTTGATGTTAAAAAGTTCCATGAAAAAGTATTAGAGTCAGGTGTAATGCCTTTGGCTTTATTGGAACAAAAAATTAATGAATGGATAAATGAATCTAAACAATAAACATCGACAAATCATGAAAAAAAATCCAAGTTTCATCTTCCTATTACTAATCATAATTAGCTTTAACGGCTATTCGCAATTTATTATTGATAAAGTTGACCCATCAAATAGTGGTGCGTTGTTTAGAAATCCACTATTGAACAATTCTGATTCAGCTATAATTGAAGGCTCTCAATACATTAACAAAGAATTTAATTTAGCTGAGATTTCAGGAACTAGTCAAAAACTTTTGGTACGCTACAATGCATTTACTGATATGATAGAAGTTCAAAATGAAAAAAAAGAACTTTTCTCACTACCAAAAAACGACCCTTTCAATATCATAACTATTGCTCCTTTTTCTAATAAAATCAAACTTTTAAAGTACAAGACTAAAGAAAGAGTAGAAAATGGGTACTTAGTAGAATTATATAATCAAAACCAATTTTCCTTATATAGAAGAGATAGAGTTATCTTTCAAAAGGAAAAAGAGGCTAGTAGTTCGTATTCAGTTGCTATACCTGCAAGGTATGTTGAAGCAAGTGACGAGTATTATTTGAGTTTAAAAAACGAAACGGCTGTCATGATGCCAAAAAACAAAAAAGAAATGCTGCTTTTATTTCCAGAAAAAGCTGATGAGATTACAAATTATCTTAAGAAAAACGATTTCTCAATAAAAGACGAAACAAGCGTACTCAACATGGTTCGCTTTTTAGCTGGATCTTAAAAAAAAGCTTCTCACCACGAGAAGCTTTTTTTATTGGTTTGAATAAAGCAAAATCAAAACATAAAAAAAGCCCAAACTTTCGTTTGGGCTTTTCGTGCGGATAATAGGACTCGAACCTACACGCCTTGCGGCACCAGATCCTAAGTCTGGCATGTCTACCAATTTCACCATATCCGCGGTTTATTGTGGGTGCAAAGATACACTTAACTTCGAATATTCAAAACAATTTTGACAAAAAATATTCATACTCTTTTTTGTACTTTTGAAAATATAAACAAAATTCAACTAATGGAAAACATAAAAGCATACGTTCAAGAACACAAAGAACGCTTTATCAATGAGTTAATCGAATTATTAAAAATTCCGTCCGTAAGTGCTGATACTGCCTATTCGCACGATGTTTTTGAAACTGCCGATGCCGTAAAAGCCAGTTTAGAAAAAGCCGGCTGCGATTTTGTCGAAATTTGCGACACACCAGGCTACCCAATCGTATATGGCGAGAAAATAATCGACCCTAATTTACCTACCGTTTTAGTCTATGGTCATTATGATGTACAACCGCCAGACCCAATGGAGTTGTGGACGTCTCCTCCATTTGAACCCGTAATTAAAAAAACCGATATCCATCCCGAAGGTGCCATTTTTGCGCGTGGAGCTTGTGATGATAAAGGCCAAATGTACATGCACGTAAAAGCGCTGGAATACATGGTACAATCAAACACTTTGCCTTGCAACGTCAAGTTCATGATTGAAGGCGAAGAAGAAATTGGTTCCAAAAGCTTGAGCTGGTTCGTAGAACGCAACCAAGAAAAACTTAAAAACGACGTCATCTTAATTTCTGATACCGGAATGATCTCTAACCAGCAACCTTCTATCACAACTGGATTGCGTGGTTTGAGTTATGTAGAAGTTGAAGTTACAGGACCTAACCGCGACTTGCATTCAGGCTTGTACGGTGGTGCTGTGGCAAACCCAATCAACGTGTTGGCTAAAATGATTGCTTCGCTGCACGACGAGAACAACCACATCACCATTCCAGGTTTTTATGACAATGTTGAGGAATTATCACTTGAAGAAAGAGCCGAAATGGCCAAAGCGCCTTTCAGCTTAGAAAAATACAAAAACGCCTTGCAACTCAACGATGTGTACGGCGAAAAAGGCTATGTAACCAACGAAAGAAACTCCATCCGACCTACGCTAGACGTAAACGGAATTTGGGGCGGCTATACCGGCGAAGGCGCCAAAACGGTAATTGCCAGCAAAGCATACGCCAAAATCTCCATGCGTTTAGTCCCTAATCAAGACTGGGAAGAAATCACGGAATTATTCACCAAACATTTCAACAGCATTGCCCCAGCAGGCGTAACCGTTTTGGTAAAACCACATCACGGCGGGCAAGGCTACGTAACCCCAATAGACAGTATTGGCTACAAAGCCGCAAACATGGCCTATACCGAAACCTTTGGCGTACCAGCCATTCCCGTGCGTTCGGGAGGTAGCATCCCTATTGTAGCATTATTCGAAAAAGAACTGAAATCAAAAACCATACTCATGGGATTTGGTCTCGACAGCGATGCCATTCACTCGCCAAACGAACACTTCGGGATCTTCAATTACCTCAAAGGAATCGAAACCATACCGTTGTTTTACAAGTATTTTGTAGAATTGTCAAAATAATAGTTATCGACACCGTCAGTTCGTCCCGAAGCTTCGGGATTTTGTGAAGAGAAACGGAACAAACTTCTCGATACGCTGCGCTACTCGAAGTGACGTAAATAATAATATAAATCCGCTCTCCACAGGGCGGATTTTTTTTTGGGCGTTCCCTTGTTGCACAAAATCCTTCTTGAAAAACACCACTAGTCAAGCAACAAGGTCAGGCTGTACGTTCTCAATCTTTTTAGCCGCCGAAAAATGGCGCCTAAAAAGGATTTCCACTTCCATCCTTAACGCAAACCCTCGGTGATTTTCTAACCCATCCAATCAAGAAAATCTGCGAATTTGCGGTGAATTATATAGCGTCAAGCCAACTTCAACCACGATTCCAAAAACCTCTCCTGTTTTAGTGCGGCACGTTAGAAACGCTACGAATTGTTTTATGAAGCTATGTAGGCACTCGTTGCAAACGAGCGCCAGTAGGAAAATCAACTAACCCATAATTATTTTTTCTCAAAAAACTTGTTTGTTTAAAATTTTATTCTACATTTGTAGAGCAATGTTTTAATTTGTAGAACAAAAACGTAAGCCATGCGACATATTTATATTTTACTAGTTGTTGTACTTGCTGTTGTAAGTTGCAAAACCAATCAAACTAAGAACAAGTTGCGCGAAGGTCGTTGGATAGAGCATTACACGCAAGACAGCGCCAAATACAAATCAATTGGTACCTATCGCAAAGGTGATCCGGTAAAAAAATGGCGCTATTACCTTGACGGTAAAATTATAAAACGTGAAAAATACAAAGGAGCCATTTGCAAAACCGTTATCTATCATCAAAACGGTCAAATACAATCAAAAGGAATTTCAAAAATTGATATAACTGAAAAATATGCACATTGGTACTACAGCGGCAAATGGCTGTATTATGACGAAAATGGAAAATTAACCACCATTAGAACTTACGATAAGGGAGAATTACTATCAGACATACCACAAAATTAATATACGATGCAATTAACAAACTCAGAAGAACAACTCATGGAACACCTTTGGCAACTTGAAAAAGCCTTCATGAAAGATTTACTCGAAGCCTATCCAGAACCAAAACCCGCTACCACAACAGTTGCCACTTTGCTCAAACGCATGATCGACAAGCAATTTGTAGCCTATCGCGAATATGGAAACTCAAGAGAATATTATCCTTTGGTCAAAAAAACCGACTATTTCTCGAAACACGTTAACGGATTGATTAGTAACTTTTTCAACAATTCGGCATCACAATTTGCTTCTTTCTTTACCAAAGAAACCAATTTGTCGCAAACGGAACTGGAAGAACTCAAGAAAATAATTGACAGTGAAATTCTAAAAAAGAAAAAATGACCGACTTTCTAATCAAATCAACCCTCAGCCTCGTGGTGCTTTTAGGAGTGTATCACTTGCTGTTAGAAAAGGAAAAAATGCACCACTTCAATAGGTTTTACTTGTTGTTTGCTTTGGTTTTTTCGATGGTGATTCCGTTTATAACTATTGAAGTTGTTCAGGAAATTGTACAACCCACAGTAACACCCGGAAATATCCAAATCTTACCAGCAACCACCGTTGTAGTAGAAGAAACAAACTATTTGACCATTGCGCTTTGGGGTTTGTATGGATTAGTTACTCTTGTTTTGGGATTTCGATTTCTGTGTAATGTGGTACAGATTTCAAAAAAAATGAAATCAAATACAGCCATTGCCTACCAGAATGCTCAATTGGTTTTGGTTCCCGAAAAAACGTTACCGCACACGTTCTTGAATACCATTTTCATCAACGAAACAGAATACAACAACCGTCAAGTTGAGGCCGAATTGTACACGCACGAGCTTACGCATGTGACTCAAAAACACACTTTGGATATTTTATTTATCGAAGTATTGAAAACTATTTTTTGGTTTAACCCTATTTTTATTTTTTATAAAAAAGCCATTCAACTCAACCACGAATTTCTCGCCGATGAGAAAGTGGTGCACTCTTATAACAATGTTCCGTTTTACCAATCTTTGTTGCTCTCAAAGGCAAATGCGAACCCAACTTTTTACTTGGCCAGTAATTTGAACTATTTAATAACTAAAAAACGATTACTTATGATGACTAAAACCACATCAAACTCAAAATCAATTGCGAAGAAAATTATTTTGATACCTGTTCTATCTGTACTATTTTTCTTGTTTTGTTTCAAAACTATTGCTCAAGTAAAAAACATTGCACAAGTTACCACCAAAACTAAACTTACAGCAACTAACGATTCCCGAAAAGATGAGTACTTCGCTGGAGTTAGAGTGGTCATTCATGATCTTGTAAAAAACAAAGAAATTGATACCAAATATGAAGATCTAAGTGAAGAGTACAAGAAAAAAGATTTATTCTATGTGCCAACTGCCTTTGAAAAAAAATCACCAACAACTCAAGAATTAGAAAACTTTAAAGATGCTAAAAAATACGCCATTTGGATAGATGGGGTTCACCAATCCAATAAAGCATTAAACAATTTTAAACCTAGTGAAATTGCTTTTTTTCAAGGTAGTAGTGTTTCAAAAAATGCAAGAAGCAAGAAATTCCCACAGCCTTACCAATATAATTTTTACACACATAATTATTTCGATAAAAATTTAAAAAACTCGCACAAGAAATTCGATGGAGAAAAATTAGAAATAACTATTTGTAAAGATAAAAATACGAGACCTATTAGAACAAAATAGTGGACAAGAACATAGACTGAAAAAACAAAACTTTTAACTCCTCTCTAGATAAAAATTTAGGTTTCTTTCTTTACCAAAGAAACTAATTTGTCGCAAACGGAATTGGAAGAACTCAAGAAAATAATTAACAGTGAAATTCTAAAAAAGAAAAAATGACCGACTTTCTAATCAAATCGACCCTCAGCCTCGTGGTGCTTTTAGGAGTGTATCACTTGCTGTTAGAAAAGGAAAAAATGCACCACTTCAATAGGTTTTACTTGTTGTTTGCTTTGGTTTTTTCAATGGTGATTCCGTTTATAACAATTGAGGTTGTTCAAGAAATTACACAACCCACGGTTGCACCTAGAAATATCCAAATCCTACCAACAACTGCGGTTGTAGTAGAAGAAACGAACTATTTTGCCATAGCGCTTTGGGGTTTGTATGGATTGGTCACTCTTGTTTTGGGGATTCGATTTCTGCGTAATGTGGTGCAGATTTCAAAAAAAATGAAGTCAAATACTACCATTGCATACCAGAATGCTCAATTGGTTTTGGTTCCCGAAAAAACCTTACCGCACACGTTCTTGAATACCATTTTCATCAACGAAACAGAATACAACAACCGTGAAGTTGAGGCCGAATTATACACACACGAGCTTACGCATGTGACTCAAAAACACACTTTGGATATTTTATTTATCGAGGTATTGAAAACCGTTTTTTGGTTCAACCCCGTTTTCATTTTTTATAAAAAAGCCATTCAACTCAACCACGAATTTCTCGCCGATGAGAAAGTTGTGGACTCTTATAACAATGTTCCGTTTTACCAATCTTTGTTGCTCTCAAAGGCAAACGCGAACCCAACTTTTTACTTGGCCAGTAATTTGAACTATTTAATAACTAAAAAACGATTACTTATGATGACTAAAACCACATCAAAAAGAAAAGCATTTGCCAAGCAAGCCTTGCTCTTGCCTGCGGTAACAGCGTTACTATTTTCATTATGCACCAAAGTTGTAGCGCAGCAAACGGCTACAAAACAAAATGCGCAACCCAACAAATCAGAAGGTTTGTTTCACAACTATTACAAAAAAACGACTTTTAAGGTAAAAGATGAAAGGGGAAAAATTGCCGCAGAAAAAAAGTACAATGACTTAACTCCTGCTGAAAAAAAGGCGATTCCTTCGATAATTTCAAAAGAAGAAAGACTACCAACCAACGAAGAATTATTGGCTAAAATAAATAAAGGCGCTCCTGAGACAATCGAAATAGATGTGTTTAGTGCCGAGAAAAAAATCGTAAAAAAGGGAGAAAACGACATTTATAATACTGTGGAAATAAGCGAAAAACCTGATTTCCCTGGTGGAATGATGGAATTTTATAGATTCGTAGGTAACAATTACAAAACTCCAGAGCAACCCAATTTAAAAGGAAAAGTTTACATTACTTTCATCATTGAAAAAGACGGAACTGTAACTGACGTTAAAAACCTCCGTGATATTGGTTATGGCACTGGTGACGAGGCAGTACGTGTAATGAATATTTGCCCAAAATGGATTCCCGGAAAGGTAAAAGGAGAGCCCGTGCGCGTTATGTATAGTTTACCAATAACGATACAATCAGCGAAACCGTAATTGAATAGAAATCCGCTTCAAATCTATACCTGAAGCGGATTTTTTATAGTAAAATCAGTTACTTTTTGCTGCTAACCCACTAAGGATTCGGTATATTTCAAGAACAAGTGGTTTTTGTTTTGTACCAGCGCTACCAATGGATCAAAGGTGTTTTCGGCTGCATCGTATAATTGAGCTAAGTCGGCACTCAAATCTTGAACTGCAATTGGTTCTAAATTTTCGCTTCTGATAAATCCTAAAAAGGAAGCACCAATACCAAAAAGTTCGTAACCGTATTTTTCAAACAAATGTTTTGCCAAGGCGTAATTTTCAAAAGGATCTAAATCACTATGAAAATAACCGTTAGGAAAACCACAAATTCCCTCGTAAGATCGGGTTACAGGCATAATTTTAAGGATAATTTCTTTATCTAAAAACTCAAAAGGTGATTGATTAATCCTTTTTAGGATCTCCATTTCTTGATCATCAACCGTCAGACCTTTATCGCAAGCTTCCGCAAAATCGACATTTTCTGTCTGTTTTAAGAAATTCTTCTTAATTATAAAAAATTCTTCCGGCGTAGAAAGATAACCTAAATGTTCCCCGTTTTCAAAACAAGCGGCGTCAAGACCAGACAAATCATATCCTTCTGTATCCTCGAGATCATTAGAATTCACTGCATGTGTGCTGGTATATTCTGCCTGACCTAAATCATCAAGCGTCACTATGATGGTTTTTTGGGGATTATTGTTCTTGTAGGTCTGATAAATATCCATCAGCTCTTCGAATGAATTTAAATTTTTGATAATAAAACTATCAAACAAATTCTCACCTGCAGTGTATGCTGAGATCAAAGCTTTTTTTTCCATAATTCTAAAATTGTCTAAATGACATTGTTTCTTTTGAAGCAACCTCAATTACTAGCAATATGTATGTTTACACAAAGTGAAAATTCCAGACGTTCAACTTTTTGAGCTCAAAACAGCGGCAAACTTCCTGATCGAGTATTTGCCCTTTATGAAAATGTTTCTTGCGGAAAATACACTTGAATTTATCACAATTTTTATCATTTCGTCAAACCCTTATTCTAGATTTAGTTGCTCATTTATTATCTTATTTTCACTTTTTCTCTCTGATTTTCTCCTTTCAGACTTTTGCTTTTGTACATACTTACAAATGTTTCCAAGAGCCATTTCGTATTCAGCCATAAACGAACCTTGTTTAATCATTATACCATTCATAGGACACGTTTCGTATCCACAATTATGTTTTGAATATTCTCCGAAATTTTGATGTCTTATTCGTTTTTGCTTTAATATTCTCTGTTGATTTTCACGTATTTTTCTCCACAATTCTTCCTTATCTCCATTTGTCAATTCCATTCCTAAAGTTTGTACTTTAAGATAAGTCCAAGGATCTTTTAATTGAAGAAAATCAAATGTTTTCTGAAATATTTTATTTGCGTAATCCCGAATAAAAATTTGTTCTTCGATGTTGATATTATTATTTTCACAAATAGAACGATAAAGTCCTAACGTATTAAAATCTGTATAATTTTTATGATTCTCAATGAAGAATTTATACTCTTCAAAATTTAGTTCGTTAAATTGCCTATCAATTTTCATAGATTCTTTTTTACAGAAAGTTCAAAATAAGTTAGTGGTTAACGTCTCGATTCTACAAAGTTCTGAAACTAAATTAAGCCCTATTTTCGGATTTCTCTAATAATTCCACAAACAAAACCAACTTTCCATTAAGCTAATTGCCAAATCGATTGTATCGTGTGGTTGGCGGTTCGGTTTTTTTACCATTCACTAAATTCGTGATATTGAAGATTTCTTTCTTTTATTGTTGATTCGAATTCTTTAATTTCTTTATATGCTTCTTCTACAATATTTTTATTTTCGTACCAAATATCATCTGCTGGATAATAACAAACTCCATTAGTTAATTCGGTTAAAATAGCACTAGTTAAACTCGCAAATCTTAATTCAAAGCTATCGCCTGAATGCCAAACAAAATTAACAACTTTCTTGCACCTCTGTAAACGATTTTCTATTTGGGGTTCTGCGATTTCAACACTAACTTGCTTTTTTCCAAGTATTTTTTCAAAGAAGTTTAATTTTGGTCTTAGACTTTCCTTTTCTGCATTAAAATCATAATTGTTAATATAAATTTCAAAGCCACTTATAAGTTTCTTTTCTGTTAAAATTCCTAAGTGTGGATTTTTTAAACTAAACTTAAACGGTAAAAAACCTTCTTGAGTTTCAAATGAAAAATCTGGATGAATTTCTGCATTCATATCAAATTCATTTAGTCTTTTAACAATTTTTGGAATTAATTCGTCTGATAATTTTTCAACGTAAACATTTAAATCTAAACTCATTATTTTCGTGGATTTGTTTTTCTACTTGTGGTTTTTCGTTTCGTTCGGCTAAACTGACCACTAACGTTCCCGCGCTAAAAGCAGTTTGGGGTTAAATTAAGCCAATTGCCCAAATTGCTTGTAGCGTGCGTTGTACCTAGTTTTTTTCAATATGTTCTCTGTCTAATACATCGCTCAATTTATTTAGACTAGATCTCGAAAATCTTCGGAATGCAAATTCTATAAACAGGTATCTGATCATTAATATTTGCAGTAGAACAACAAGTACAAATATTATTGAGAACTCTTCTTTATTGGTAAAAAATTGAGCGATTAAACCAATGAAAGGAAAGCATAATAAAACGCTTAACAAAATTCGGAAAGCTTTGTTTATTTCAACATTCACCTGTCCGTTTTGATTGTTAATTTCACCACTTAAAACACAAAATGATCCTTTTCCAATTTCTGATGATATAATCCTAAATGTATTGTCTTTAATTATTCCACGAAATGATTTGTCAGTTATATTTGAAATGAAGCTTTCAGACTGTTCTGTTCTTCTTTTTAAACGTTCAATAGTTTCTGTTTCTTCTCCAATTATTTTGAAAGTATAATCGCTTTTTGGAAATATGCTCATTAGGTATTTCGTCTTTTAAAATTAGGTACAACTTGTAAATAAGCGAAAAAACACTTCATATCCACAACCAAACATGTGGAAATATTCTAAAGTTTGTTTCACTTTGAGTCTTCCAAATATATTAAAATTATCTTACAAATTATTAGAAAATCAGCAACTAAAAATCGGACTCGCGTGAAGGATGGCAGCGGAAATCCTTTGTGTTTTTTCTTTAAAAACACAAAGATTGCAGCGTACAGCCTGACCCGAAGTTTTTCACGGAGGGGCACGCCCACACTTCGGCTACGCTAAGCATAAATGATGAATCTAAAAAAACAAATCCGCTGCCTAGTACAAGGAGCGGATTCATCAAACTAAAAATCTAAAAAAAACTAACTGAACTCTTTATCGGGGTTGTAACCCAAATACGGCATGGCGGTTTCGTGAAAAAGTACGCCGTAGGATTCTAACTCTTTTAGGATGGGTTGGTACACCTCTTTACGGATGGGCAATTGCACGCCGGGTGTGGTAATTTTTCCGTTTAATATTAGTAAAGTAGCCATGGCTACCGGTAAACCAACGGTTTTGGCCATCGCGGTATGGGTTTGATCATCGCCGAGGCATACCATTTTGGAATCGATTTGTTCTTTTTTGCCGTTTAAAATGTATCCAAATTTATGGTACATGACAATCATGTCTTTATCGTCGGGCTGCAAAGTCCAACTATCGGTTAATATTTTTTCTAAAATTTGAGCTGGAGTGGCGTTTTTGAGTCCGACTTTTTTGTTGGGATTGAACAAATCAAGCTCTAACAACTTGTCCCACATGATATCGTCCTGATCAATTTTGAGAATCAAACGCGTCTTGATTTCAACCGAATCGGTAGGATGATACGGCAGAAACGAGTTGACAAATTCACGGTAACTCATGTTCTCGGAGTTTTCCATGATGTAACTGTCATCGGTCATGCCGAGTTGTACAAACATGTTCCAAGCTTTTGAAAAACCTACTCTACGAATAGTACCGCGGTATAAGGTAAGTACATCATCAAGGCCATACACAGAGCGGTATTTTAGGGAATCCCTGTTTGAATAGGCTTCAAAACGACCGTAACCTTCTACTTGTAAAAACTCGGTTCTACGAAACAAATTGCAATAGGGTATGTATTTGTAGGTGCCTTCTTGAATAAACTTTGCAGCGCCGCCTTGACCTGCCAACACCACATTGCGCGGCGCCCAAGTAAATTTATAATTCCACAAATTCGTATCTGATTCAGGAGCGACTAATCCGCCACAAAAAGACTCAAACAAAATCATTTCGCCGCCTTTCTCCTTCACTTCATCAATCACTTTCATGGCGCTCATGTGATCAATTCCCGGATCGAGGCCAATTTCGTTCATGAAAATAAGGTTGTTTGCTTTTGCCTCAGCATCTAATTCTTGCATGGCATCGCTCACATACGAGGCCGTTACCAAATGTTTTTTGTAGGTGATACAATCTTTAGCTACTTGTATGTGCAAGTGTGCGGGCAACAGAGAGATTACAATGGTGGCATTTTGAATGGCCTGCTGACGCTGTTGCGCATCAAATATATCTAGCGCAATGGCTGTAGCATTGGGATGGTTGTTGGTTTTTTTTTGGGCCAAAGCCAATGACAAATCACCAATAACGAGATGCAACTGTTCATCACCGGATTTTTCAAGTAAATACCGAATTAAAGACGAAGCCGACCTTCCTGCACCGATGATTAAAATTGTTCTCATTTTGTATATTTATAACACAAACATACATAATTGTTGTATTTATAACAAATAAAACCGGTTTATTTTGAACAGTTGCGGCAACTATTTGCAAAATCTGTGGTACGAAAACCACGGTAAACTAAAGTAAGAATGGCTTGTAAATAAACCCTAGATGAAATACTTTTGTACAAAACACCATGCAACACATGAAAACAACATACATCAAAGCCGCAGCCATTTTAGGAATGATTGCTATAATTTTAGGAGCTTTTGGCGCACATGCCTTGAAAAAAGTTTTATCGGTAGATCAATTGGCTACTTTTGAAACGGGAGTCCGTTACCAAATGTACCACGCCCTATTTTTATTACTGGTTGGGCAACTGGATATGCTTTCGCAAAAAGCAAGCAAAGCCATTTATTACTTAGTTTTAAGTGGAGTTGTTTTGTTTTCAGGATCGATTTACCTTTTAGCAACCAATTCACTCACATCATTCGATTTTAAAATTATCGGATTCGTAACACCAATAGGCGGTCTCTTACTAATTATTGCTTGGTTCGTATTATTAGCATCAATTTTTGATAAAAAATCACAAAATCATCAGAATTAAGAAGTAACTGAAATAATATTTCTATTTTTGCAGTCTATAAAAAGAAACTATAAACACAAAATTTATGGACAACAGCACGCTTTTCTCGCAATCGATTTCGTTAAAAGACCTAGGAATTGAAAATGCAAAAATTCAGTACCAGTTATCTCCTGAAGAATTACACGATATTACAATAAAAACAGGCCAAGGAATAGAAAGTTCTACTGGCGCACTAGCTGTAAACACAGGTGAATATACTGGACGCTCTCCACAAGACCGTTTCATCGTACGTGACGCTATCACCGAAGATAAAGTATGGTGGGGCAAAGTAAACATTCCGTTTGAGCCTGCTGCTTTCGAAAAGCTATACAATAAAGTTACTGCTTACTTATCAAATAAAGAAGTTTTTGTTCGCGATGCTTACGTATGTTCTGACCCAAACTACAGATTAAATGTTCGTGTAGTAACCGAAACGCCTTGGGCAAATTTGTTTTGCTACAACATGTTCTTGCGTCCTGAAGCATCAGAATTAGAAAATTTTACACCAGAATGGACTGTATTATGTGTACCAAGTTTTATGGCTGATCCTGCTGTAGATGGAACACGCCAAAGTAATTTTGCTATTTTAGATTTTACTAAAAAAGTAGCTTTAATTGGTGGTACAGGTTATACCGGCGAAATGAAAAAAGGAATTTTTTCTGCATTAAATTTCATTTTACCAGTTGACAAAAACACTTTGCCAATGCACTGTAGTGCGAATGTTGGAAAAAACGGTGATACTGCTATCTTTTTTGGTTTATCAGGAACAGGTAAAACTACTTTATCCGCTGATCCAGAGCGCAAATTAATTGGTGACGACGAGCACGGTTGGACCAATGAAAATACTGTTTTTAACTTTGAAGGCGGATGCTACGCAAAAGTAATCAACCTAACCGAAGAGAACGAACCAGACATCTTTAGAGCTATTAAAAAAGGAGCTATTCTTGAAAACGTTGTTTTTAAAGAAGGAACCAACGAAGTTGATTTTGAAGATGTTTCGATCACTCAAAACACACGTGTAAGTTACCCAATTTCGCACATTGATAATATTCAACCAGGATCAATTGGTAACAACCCGAAAAACATATTCTTTTTAACGGCTGACTCATTTGGTATTTTGCCTCCAATTTCAAAATTAACTCCAGGTCAAGCAGCTTATCACTTCATTTCAGGTTACACCGCTAAAGTGGCAGGAACAGAAGCAGGAGTAACAGAACCTCAACCTAATTTTTCAGCTTGTTTTGGAGCACCGTTTATGCCACTGCACCCAACAAAATATGCTGAAATGTTGAGCAAAAAAATGAAAGATGCTAACGTTACCGTTTGGTTAATCAACACAGGATGGACCGGTGGCGCTTACGGCGTAGGTAGCCGCATGAAATTAAAATATACAAGAGCTATGATTACTGCTGCGCTTAATGGCGAACTAGATAATGTAGCTTACGAAGATCATAAAGTTTTTGGTATTGCTAAACCACAATCTTGTCCTAATGTTCCTAGTGAAATTTTAAATCCTAGAAACACTTGGGAAGACAAAGATTTATACGATCAAAAAGCAGTAGAGTTGGCGCAAAAGTTCAAAGAAAATTTTGCCAAATTCGAAGAGTTCGCTAATCCAGAGATCTTAGCGGGCGCACCAAACGCTTAAGTTAATATTAATTCAACAATTCTCCAGAGCCGTTCATTTTGAACGGCTCTTTTTTTTAGCATTTCTCTAAGTAAAAAGAAATCAACTATTTACAACAGAATTAAAAATTTGGCCTTAAATTTGCCATATCAATCACAATCAAAAATCACCAATCATGTTCAAACCCTTTTTTATCTTATGTTCAGGCGCCGATAGCGAGCTCCTAGACGGTTGTTCCCAAGGCGAACAAACCAAATATGTAGGCATTGGCGCTACAGTTTTTTTTACTGCTGTTATGGCTTTTCTGGCCAGTGCTTATGCCCTATTTACCGTATTCGACAGCATTTATCCTGCTATTGCTTTTGGCGTTGTTTGGGCCTTGCTTATTTTTAATTTAGATCGCTTTATTGTTTCTACTATCCGAAAAAGAGATCAGTTTGGCGCCGAATTTTTACAAGCTACACCAAGGATTATTCTAGCCATAATTATTGCTGTTGTAATCTCAAAACCCTTAGAAATTAAAATTTTCGAGAAGGAAATCAATACTGTTTTGTTGAAAGAAAAAAATGCTATGGCTTTGGCCAATAAAAAAGAAGTAGCGAACTATTTCAAAAGTGATTTAGACAAAAACAAAGCCGAAATCGACAAACTAAAATTAGAAATAGCAACTAAAGAAAAAGAGGTTAACACCTTGTACGAAACCTACATCAAAGAGGCAGAAGGTACAGCAGGAACTAAAAAGCTAGGAAAAGGTCCTGTTTTTAAAGAAAAAATTGCCAAGCATGATCTTGCTAAACAAGAATTAGACACTTTGCAAAAAACCAACTTGGCTAAAATTGCTGAGATGGAAAAAAACACAAAAACTTTACAAGCTGATTTAGACAAAAAAGTAACCGAAACCCAACCTATTATTGACGGCTTTGACGGTTTAATGGCCCGAATCAATGCCTTAAACAAGTTGCCTTGGTTGCCATCGTTTTTTATCATGTTGCTATTTTTAGCGATTGAAACCTCACCAATTATTGCAAAACTTTTGGCTCCAAAAGGCGAATACGATTTTAAATTAGAGGATTTAGACACTGCCTTAAAAGCAACGATTGAGCAAGACAAATACCAGCGCTCACTGCTAGTAAAAACAAGTGAAGCCATGCATAACAAAGTATATGCAGACATTGCCGATGATAAAAAACTCTATGACTTACAGCGTAAAAACGCTATTGATTTACTAGAATTACAGTCTAACAATTTTGTAGAAAAACAGAAAAAAACATTGTAAAAAAGAAATTAGTAAGCATAAAAAAGTCCTAAAATCAAAAGTAAATTATCTTTTGATTTTAGGACTTTTGACTTTAAGACTCCAACATTATTTACATGTGACTCAAGATTTCTTTCTTGAAGGCATCGTATTCGCCTTGTAAAATTAAGCCGTTATCGAGTAGTTTTTTATAATTCTGTAGTTTTTCAAACAATTCGTCTTGAGATAAACCGGCAAGTCCTGCTTCCTTACTTGGTTCTGGAACTGATTGCGCTTGTTCATTTTCATAATTATAAACTGGTGGCTGTACTGCAGGCATGATTTCGGCAAAACTGGTTACTTCTTCGGTTTCCATTTCTTCTATAAATTCAACTTCTGGGGCAGTAGTAATTGCATCCGAATCATTAATGGTAGAGGTATTTCCCGCTTTTAAAATATCGAGTTGTTCTTTTGCGTAGGTAAAGATTTTACGCGCCTGTATTTTCGGAATATAATCAATCGATACTTCCATGTTGGTTCTTGTTGTAAATGAAAACTCTGAACCCAAAATATTTTCTTTCACGAAGGTTCCCACAATTTCATCCCACGTATAATCGATAAAATTCATAGAAAGTCCTAAGTTTTTCGGCTGGCAAATGATAATTCGTTTGTTAGTCATAACGATACTATCTGGCAAAACAGTCAAAGCTGGTTTTTTTTGAACAGCGATATAGCCAATCTCTTCGTTCTTCATTAATAAATCACTCAATTTAGAAGCGATTTTCTCTATGGCTTTTGGATCTTGTTCCTCGTTTAAAAATTTTTTAAATTGTTCTTTCATAAATTGGGCAAATTATATTTCAGTGCTACTTTGTAATTTTTATTTTACTTTTAAACAACAAAAGTAATGCCTAAGTTACTACTATTATGGAAAGAAAAAAAATTACTACTGAAACGCTAAAGTAAAACTGCGCCAAAAGCCCCTTCAAAAATGAAATTCTACAGAATATAAGATTGTGCTCTTTGTTTAATTTCCTCTTGAAAATTTGAGTCAACTCTAAACGGACTTTGAAATACCTCTTTGACAATTTCGCTCGAAAAAATGGAAGTTTCAATTTTGTCTTGCTGAAAATAACCAAATTGTTTAATCAAATTACAAGGGATTCCCATAAAAAGCTTTTGAAAAATTTTATGAAAAAAACTAGAATCACTTACTATTGTAGTACCAATGTGGCTGTATTTACAATCCATTTGTAAAGCAATCTCAATTGCATCTTTGATGCCTACTTGGCTGTTCAAACAATAGGTATTATGCAATACAATAAAATCAAACTGATGTTTTTGTTCTAAATACAACACACCCAAACGAATCGCTTCTGCCTTTGTAACTGCTTGCTTAAAATTTAAAACTGTAATTCTTTTATTCATACTATTAAATTTTTCCAACTGATTGCAGTCGCAGTCGTGTCCCAAATTGTAATTGACCAAACAAATATGGTAGTTCAAATTTTGATTTACAAATTGGCTCCACTCCTCAACCCACACATCACCTGTTTTATAATTAAAGGGTATCACTATACCTATGCATGACTTTTGGATCATTCCAATTGCAGTTTTGTGTGCTTTACGTCGTTTTGCACTTCCTATTAACTTTTCTACGCGTGTACCAATTTCATTTAAACTAAGAGGCTTTACCATGTATTCATTGGCTCCCAAGGAAAATGCATTTGCAATCATATCCGCATTCTTGTTACCAGACAAAACCATAATAGGAATAGTACTTTTTTTTATCAATCTGATGTACTTTATGATTTCTAAACCCGATTTCTTTTTGATAAAATCTAATGTTTTATATTCGAAAGTTGAGTTAGGAATTACCGGCATATCGATATCTGTAATGACCAAGTCTGGTTCATAAGAATCGTAAACTTGAATACCATCGGCCATGTTATTGACAGATTGCACCAAATAACCTAGATCCTTTAATAACTTTTCAATGGTCAGTAACACTAATTCCTGATCATCTATAAGAAGCACTTTCATGATTTTTAATTTAGTTCTATAAAATTAAAAACGTATAATGAAGCCCTTCTGAATTTTCGCTGGAAGGTTAAAAAGTAACGGTAAATGGTTAGTTTCATTAGCTTTTATAAACCCACTAGTTAACATTGAAAGGCAAAAGCACTTTATGATTGGTGTGTTACCACTATAGGAGATTTAATCTTTTCATTAGCTCCGGTTTATTTGCTCTACTAACAGGGATGACCTCTTTGCCAATTAAAATACTATTGTCTTCAATGTCAATTATTTTGCTAGTATTGATCACAAAAGAACGATGCACTTTCAAAAAAAATTGTGGAGGTAATTTATCTTCGATTTTCTTTAAAGTAGAATGTACAATGTAGTTTTTTGCATCCGTTTTGATATGAATATAGTCTCCTTTGGCTTCAACGATTATTATTGAATCGGTGTCAATCTTGATTAACCTTCGATCAATATTGATGTAAAAAACCTTTGCATCGTCTTCTACTACCTTTTTTACATCAGCTATGACAGGTGTTTTTGAATGAGAAGCTGCTTTTTGGATAGCCTTTTTAAATCGTTCTTCTGTTATTGGTTTGACTAGATAATCAACAATACAATCGTACTCGAAAGCTTCGATTGCGAAATTTTTATCACCTGTAACCAATATTACTTTGGGAGGATTTTTTAAAGTTTGAATAAAATCAAAGCCTGTAAAATCTGGCATATGAATATCTAAAAATATCAAATCTACCGCAATGCTATTCAAAAACTTAATCGCACCAAGTGCATTGGGAAAATCTTGAATAAATTTTACCCCTGGTGATACAGCAATCATTTGAGTTAGGATCGCTCTAGCTGTTTCTTCGTCATCAATAACAATACAATTCATATCAAAAAATTATTATAAGCAAGCTACAAACTCTTGCATGGATTTCAGAATAATTTCAAACTCAGGTTGCAAAATTTTGCTATTTAGCACCAAATTATCTTCATGATTTTCAGCAAGATAGTAACTTTCCTCTAATCCTAACATTGAAATTTTGTGCTTTATTTTATGTACTATTTGTGCAGCAGCTTCTGTATTACCTGCTTCTATTTCCAATTTATAAGCATTAATTTCTTCAGGCAACTCTCTTTTTAAAATAGCGATTAGTTTATTTCTAAACTCATAATTCGCACCAGATAATTGGTCTATGTAATTGGTATTAGGCTTTTCCATCGTGCTTTGCTATTGTAAAATAAAATGTGGTTCCCGCCTCGAGTTGGCTTTCTAGCCAAATTGTTCCTTCATAAAATTCTACAATTTTTTTCACAATTGATAATCCAATTCCAGAAGAGGAATTATTGTTTTCTAATTTGAAAAAAATATCAAATATTTTCGATTGGTATTTATCAGGGATTCCAACTCCGTTATCTTTTATGTAAAAGTGGTGAAAATCAACCTCTTCTGTATGGCCAATTGTAATATTTATTTGTTTTTTATTGTTGTACTTGATGGCATTTTGAATAAGATTTTGAAACAATTGCATAAACCTTGTGTCATTACCCCAAACCTTTGGCAAAACAGTATCAAAATTAATGCTGATGTGTTCTTCGCTGTATAAACGAATAGTATCTTCTAAAATCAAATTTAAATCAATCCATCTGTCTAGACTGTCTTTGTTTTGTACTTCGGAATAATTTAAAATTCCTTTTATCAACAAATCCATTTTTTCAACATTAGAAAGCATTAATTGCATCGATTTTAAATTGCTCTCATTCATCATCTCCTTGTTGTCTTCAATAAACCAATTTATAAGAGCATCAATGTTCCGCAAAGGCGCTTTCAAATCATGCGAAACCATATGCGCATACTCGTTTAATATGGTATTTTGATTTTCGAGGTGCGCCACTAACTCTTCTCTTTGTTTGTTAATTTTTAAAATTTCTATTGATTGCTTTTTTATATATTCTGTAGAATTAAATGATCCTGCAGTATCAATTTGAGCCACATCCAAACTCATAGATTGCAAAATAAACTCTAAGTTTTTATTGATTTCTTTCAAACTTTCAGCCTCATCGCGAAGTTTTTGATTGGCTCTAAAAAGTTCATCAGAACTAATTTTCATTGCACGTTGAAGGAGGCTTATTTGACTCTCAAAATTTTCGTAAGACTCATTTACAGCCGCAAGAAAAATATCCAAATCATTTAACCCACCCCGCAGTTTTTTATCTATTTGTCTTTTCAATAAAGAATTCATTACTCACTTATTAAGGTTAAAGTCATGGTTTGATTGTGTAGTTCGCAAGTGGCACTACCATTAAATGGCGCTAATTCTCCGTAAGAGTAAAAACCTGTTATGGGCACTCGTTCGCCTATTACTTCACGTACTTGGTCTAGTTCCTCTTCTACTCTTTGGTCCATCACCAATTTGCGACCCACGCAACTAATAGCAAGTACGAACTCTGGTTTTGTTTTTCGGTTTTTCATACCAAATTCAGCGGCTTGTAAGGCTCCATCTGCAATATTATCTACGGAGGCCATCATGAGTTGTACTTTTGAATCTGTAGGAACATCGCCTGCTAAAATCATTGACGAGTTCGCATTATCAATATTCAAAATGGTTCGAACTACTGGCTCATTTCGGTCCTGTGGCGTTACATTTAAGGGATAAAACAAAGAAGCTTTGGGTAACTCGCTTGCTTTGTCACCCAAATAATTTTTATAAAGATCAAGTGCTGGCTGACCATCAATTTCAAATAATACATTGCCTTGGGAACGGGTTACAATACGCTCTGGCCCAAAAGGGATCCAACCTCCAAAACTAGCAAAACTAATCTCTAATGATGCTCCATAAAATCCAATTAGCACGACTTCTCCCTCTTTTGGGTTCTCTTTATAGGAGGCAATTGTTTTTTCAAAACGCGAATCATCTCCACACATTCCGCCAGTAATTCTAACTTGAGATTCTAAAGCACTTTCGAGGCCTTTGATAAGTGAACTTCCGTTTACAAAACTCCCTTCAGAAAGAACGAAAAGGTGTTTTAAGTCTTGCTTAGGGATTTTTTGATATAATACTTCACCCAAATCTTGTGCGTTTTTTTGATAATCTAAAATATTAGCTCGTTCTACGACAAAGGAACTATTCTCAAATTCGATGGCTGTTACAGTGATTGAATTATCAAAAACATTACAACAGAGAATTTCTCCTGCAGTAGACCCAAATACAAGATGTTCATATGGAAATTCTGCACGGATAGCATCAATTACTTGTTCATCTTCTAATAAAAATCGATTCCCAAAAACTAAAACCAACGGGTTATTGAGTTGTTTTTTTTCTTGAAAATAATTCCAATCTTGGTTTCCGACCTTACTTGCTTGTATAACTTTCATGCTATTATTTTTTTATTTTGATAAAAAAAGTCGACCCAATATTCAATTCACTCTCTAACCAAATTTCACCCTTTTCAGCTTCGATTATTTTTTTTACAATGGCTAATCCAAGTCCAGTTGAGTTTTTATTTTGCGAAAAGGATTGAAAAGTATTAAATACCTTGTCATAATTTTCTTTATCGATTCCTATTCCGTTATCCTTAATCGAAAAAACAACATTATCTTGATATTCTTCAGCTTCAATTTCTATTTTACCGAATTCTTTATCTATGTAATTAACGGCGTTAACAATTACATTTTGAAACAATTGCTGGATTCGGTAACGGTTAACCAACAAAACTGGTAATTCTTTTTCTACATGAATGGTAATGTGTTTTGGAACATGAATTATCTCTATAATTGATTGAATTAATTCTTGTATGCTCACTTTCTCTTGTACGGAATCATCCTTGCCAATACGGGAATACGTCAAAATTCCATCTATGAGATGATCCATTTTTTCTACTTTATTTTCAATTAATTCAAAATATTGTAAAGTTTGGGCTGTAAATGCTACATCATTGTCCTCTTTTATCCATGCTAATAGAGAGTGAATACTATGCAATGGCGATTTCAAATCATGCGATACCATTTGCGCATAATGCTCTAATTCTTTATTGGTTTTTGCTAAACTTTCGACCAACTGCTCTTGTTGATTTTCGAGTTTTTTTTGATTAGTAATATTTTCCTGAATAGCAAAATACCTGACAATTTCATTTTTTTTATTGTAAAGAGCTTGACCTTGTACTCTAACCCAATATTTTTCTTTGGATTTAGTGTAATTTAGAATTTCACAATTAAAAGGATGACCTCTCCTAATTTGGTTTCGGATGTAGTTAATAGTTTCCGGTTTTGACTCAGGCCCTTGCAATACTTTTCCAGGAGTAAAGCCAATTAACTCTTTCTTGGTATAGCCTGACATGAGCTCAAAACTAGAATTTACCCATTCTATTTTACCGTGATTATCGCAAATTACTACCGAGTTGATATTTTTTTCAGCAATTAATGACAATAGATACAACTCTTCCTCTTGCGCTTTTTGATCTGTAATGTCTAAATGAATTCCTATCGACCCAATCATTTTACCACTCACATCATAATTAGGCGCGGCACTAATTAGCCAAGAACGTTCTTGTTGTTCTTTATTTTTAACTAAAATTTCATAGGAATCACTTATCCCTTCAGTACGCAATTTCATCTTAGCAGCTACCAGCGATTGGTTTTCATCAGTTTGAAAAAGGCCATTCACTTCAGCTCCCATTAATTCATCTATCTCGTAACCACTCATTTGACTAAAACTATGATTTGCAAACGTAATTTTATCTTGCATATTAACTTCAATCAAACCGAGATTCATATTAGCTATGATATTACTGTATTTTTCCTTTTCATTTTTTAAGCTATTTTCATATTTCTTTTTAATAGTAACATCAACATACGAGGTTAAATTACCCGAATAACGATCATCTAGAATGATAGGTACGAAGCTGCGTTCTATAATTCTTCCATCAGCAAGTTCTAATTCTTCATTTAAAACGGGCTCTTGATTATGTAATATTTCATCTAATCTTTCCAGATAAGATGTTGGCTCTACGAAATAATGCTTGGTTTGCTTCATAATTTGTAACGCATTATTTCCTATCAATGAATCAGAATTAGCATCAAAACCAAACATGGTTGAAAATTTTTTGTTTGCTAATAGAATTTGTCTGTTTTCATTTTCTACAATGATTCCTGTTTGTAAGTTTTTAATCAAAAAAGTCAATCTATTTTCGGACTCAATAAGCTTCAAATCAGATGCATTCTTTTCTGTAATATCTTCAATTACTGCAAAATATTGCGATGGCTGACCCTCGTGATCGCAAACAGGCTGTGCTTTAATTTTGGCCCAAAATGGTTTATCATTTTTACGAGCATAAGGCACCTCAACTTCAAACTTTTCTTTTTTAAAGAAAGGGTCTACGAGCTTTTTTAAATCAGTAATAGTCATTTGATCACACGAACCAATTTGCGCTGCTGTTTTACCAATGATCTCCTCTTTAGCACGACCTGTTAATTGCAAATAGGCAGCATTGCACCAAAAAATTACTCCATTAAGATCTGTAAAAAAAACTCCATTTTCATTAGTACTTGCTACTAATGACAGTCTATTTAACGCTTCTTGATCTTTTTTTAATTTCTTCTTTTGATCATTAATTTTGACCAACAAAACTTTTAAATCCTCGTTGGTTATTTCTTGTACTTTTAAAACATGTAATAAATCTAATGAAGGATCATGAAAAGCAAAGTCATGAAGAGTTAAATTATTACGAACGACCTCTTCCATTGAAACAAACCATGGCGTGCCCACAAATAGTAAATAATTTTCATATGGTTGTAGTTGACCACGAAGTTGAACTCCGTTTAACTGGGCCTCAATTACAATCAATTGGTTTGAAATGTTTTTTAAATTCTCAAAGTTCTGCTCTATCAAGAAGGGTCTTTTAATACTAAACTTCTGTAAAAAATTCTCGTTCAAATTAGTATCCGGAAAAATTTTCATTAAGCTCTTACCTATTCCTTTTATTGAAAGGCCATCATCAATAAGGATATAAAAGGGAAAGAGTTTATTGAAACTATTTTCATCAAAATTAAAATTGATTTTTTCCATTTTGACTTACCATGAGATGTTAAAAATTTCGTGAGTACTCCCGTGGTCACGAGTTTGAAGTAAAGTAATAACTACTGCTTTTTTGTAAATAATTCCTAAGCCTTGAATGAGTCCTCGAACAAAGTCTTGGAGACCCTCGCGCTTTGAAAAATAATGCAGTTGCAAACTATTTTCGGTGATTTGAGAAACTTTAAATTCAGGTGGAGTTAGTTTAGGGTAAATTAGCATCACCCGATTGTGAAATTGTGGTAAATTAATTAAAAATTCACGTAAATCTCTTCCGCCGGCTTCCATTAAACCACCATACTTGACCTTTGTGGTATTGACCACCCACCATTCGCCAAAACTTATTAAAACATTAGATAAAGTAGTATTAGTTTCCTCTGCAATTGCTCGAGCCAATGCGTAAGTCAAATCGTCATCATAAGGCTCGTTACTGATAAAGTAATCAACATCAACTCCACTTCGGGATTTCACGCGTTCCCAGCAATCTTCACCAAAATTAGCAAGAACTAAGTCCTCTATTGCTTTATTGACAATTCCATACATATTATTGAGATATTAGTTCGTTGCAACTCCAATACTCAATTAACTTATGAACGCGATTTTTATAGTCTTCATATTTTAGAGGCTTTAACAAATAACCAGCAATGCCAATTTTGTAGCACTCTAAAATATCTTTTCGACTGTTCGAAGTTGTTAATATGATGGCTGGAATATACTTGTACGCTTCCTTACTCTTAAGCTCCCGCAAAAACTCAATGCCATTAATTTTTGGCATATTCAAATCTAAAATTATAATATTGGGGATGAATGCCGCTTTTGAAATAATATTCAACGCTTCCTCACCGTTGTGGGCCTCAACAATTTTTTTTGGCACATTTATCTCATTCACAACCCTATTGAATTTCATTATTTCAATAGCATCATCTTCGATCAACAAAACATTTAAAACTTTCATTTCCATTACCTTATAATTTATCTAAATATACCTACCCTTTAAAATTATTTGATTTTATTTCGTTCAATAATCAATTTCCTTCGTTGAATGGTACTTTACGATAGATAAATGGAAATAGCTCTACAATTCTGATCTCTTTATTTTAGACAAACTATTGAAAACCAAACCATACGAGTGATCTATTAGCTCCTTCAAAAGATCAGTTGGCAGTATATTGTTTATTGAAACGGTATTCCAATGCGTTTTACTCATATGAAAACCAGGCTGGATTGCATCGTACTCGGCGCGCAACTCCAAAGCTCGCTCTGGGTCACATTTCAAATTTACTGATGGCTCGCCTTTTTCCCATTGGCTCAGAGACGACAGCGCAAACATTTTTCCTCCTACTTTAAAAACCAAAGTATCTTGATCAAACGGAAAATGCTCCGTAACGCCTTTTTTAGACAGACAATATTCGTAGTAAGTTTCTAAATTCATAGCTATTGAATTTGGTATAAAACAGGTTTACTTGGGCTGGCATCATTCTCAAAAGAAGCGATCTGTAAATTTAGTAAATAACCGCCATCCATAATTTCATCAGCTACATAAATCATTTCCGTAATGGTACAATTCAATCGTGCATCATTATTGAGGTTATTGACATCAGTAACATTCCAAAAGGCTTTGTGAGCAAGCAATTTTCCTTCATCATGTTCTTTATCTACACTTGGTAAATCAATCAGTAAATGTTGAATTCCGCTTTCGCAAATGAAACGTGCAGCATCTTCAGCTAAATAAGGCGGATTGGTATTTGAATATTTTAAATGCTTTTTGGTTTCTAAATTGGGTATTGTTCTAATGACAATTGCCTCAGTAGTTTTCCCCATCAAAGCATTTTCAATTTGATTTTTAGTAATCACCAAATCACCATCAATTGATTCCGGTTGCGCCGAAATTAACTCAGCCAAAAAGAAAAACTGTTTCAAACATTGATTGATGCTGTAAAAGTTACGCGTAATATGCCCCAAACACTCGGTATGCGTACCGTGCCCGTGCGGATTGAAGAAAATATTGTTAAAGTTCGTCGATGATTTCCCTTCTGAAACTTTCCCGATCCAATCGCCAAAAACAACTGGTTCAATAACAGGTTTTTCAATATACCATGCAATTGGATTTTCATCGGTATTAGTCAGCGGAATCGAAATATCAATAGGTTTTGATAGGTCGATTTCAAAGTTGTTGATTTTTGCTTTCATAGTTTTTTAAACACTAAGTTCACAAAGAAGACACTAAGGACACAAAAGATTAGTGAACTTTGCGAACCTTGCGGTTTAATAGTTATTCCAAATTTAAGTAAAATAAGTCCGACGCTATGCCATCAGTCAAAAACTTTCCTTTGGGTGTTGGTTTCAAAATGTTGTTTTCAATTAACACCAAATCATCATCGAGGAATTTTTGGGTTTGTTTTCTCAAATAATCCAAATATTCAATTCCAAATTCAGTTGCTATTCTTGTTAATGAAACGCCCCAAATGGTTCGTAATCCCGTCATAATATATTCATTATAACGATCGGCTACTGATAAAATTTCGACTTCATTTGGCAACGTATCCTCTTGAATACCTTTCAAGTAAAAGGCATTATTGGCTATATTCCAACTACGGGAAACACCATCATAACTGTGTGCCGAAGGACCAATTCCGATGTATCTTTTACCCAACCAATACGCCGAATTATTCTTAGAAAAATAGTCTGGTTTCCCAAAGTTTGACAATTCATAATGCACAAAACCATTTGCCTCAAGCTTGTCAACCAAAATCATAAAATGCGCCTCGGCAACTTCATCTTTTGGAGCAGCAATGGCGCCGGTTTGTATTAGTTTTTTCAAAGCTGTTTTTGGCTCGACCGTTAAGGCATAACTGGAAATATGAGGAATACCAAAACTCAAGGCTGTATCGATATTTTGCTCCCATTTTTCATTGCTCATGGCAGGAACTCCGTAAATCAAATCCAATGAAATGTTATCAAAATATTGGGTGGCTATTTGTAAACATTTTTTGGCTTCCGCCGAATTATGAGCTCGATTCATCAGAAGTAAATCTTCTTCAAAAAAAGACTGAATCCCAATACTCAATCGGTTGATTTTACTTTTTGATAATTCAATAATGCGCTCCTCAGACAAGTCGTCTGGATTGGCCTCCAAAGTAATCTCGGGATTTTCAAATACTTTAAAATTAGCGTATACCTCATTGATCAAAAAATTAATTTCGTCAGAAGTTAGCACACTTGGCGTTCCTCCACCAAAATAAATTGTTTCCACACTATCATTTTGAAACTCCGTTTTTCGCATTAGAATTTCTTTGGCCAAAGCCAAAACCATTGCATCTTTCTTCTTCATGGAAGTCGAAAAATGAAAATCGCAATAATGACACGATTGCTTGCAAAAAGGTATATGTATGTAAATTCCGCTCATTTCTACAGTATTCAGTTACAGTCGCAATTTACAGTTGCTGCGACTGAAAACTATTTCTTAACTCGTTCTTCATTTTGTTTCACAAAAGCGTCCCAACCGGTATAACTTTTTTCGCCAACGGTTTTACCCGAATTAAAAAAATGGCACACCGCGGCCGCCAAACCATCTGTAGAATCGAGATTTTTGGGCAATTCTTTCAATCCTAAAAGTTGCTGTAACATTTTAGCAACCTGCTCTTTTGAGGCATTCCCGTTTCCGGTAATCGCCATTTTTATTTTTTTGGGTTCGTATTCGGTAATCGGGATATCTCTGGAAAGTCCTGCAGCCATCGCCACACCTTGGGCACGACCCAACTTCAGCATCGACTGAACGTTTTTGCCAAAAAAAGGCGCTTCAATTGCAATTTCGTCGGGATTATGCGTATCGATTAACTCAATCGTTCGTTCGAAAATGATTTTCAGTTTTTGATAATGATTGTCGTATTTAGACAATTGCAATTCGTTTAATTGCAAAAAATGCATTTTTTTATTGACAATTTTGATCAACCCAAAACCCATAATCGTGGTTCCAGGGTCAATTCCTAATATGATGCGTTCGTTTGACAAATCTTCTTAATTTATACTTTTTTGTTATTACACGAAGATGCTCTAAGGAACCACAAAGGTTCACTAAGCCTACCTTGCTTCTACTATTTTTGTAAATCTTCGCGAATTCTTTGTGAATCTCTGTGAAATAGCTTTTTCACAATAGTTTTCCTTTACTTTGCAAAATGATTTCAATACCACACAAAACTAAGCAATTCCTTGTACTTCTTATCAAACTATTCATTGTTGGTGGTGCGTTTTATTTTATTTACAATCAACTAGCCCATAATGATAAACTAGACTGGCAAAAGTTCCTTATTTTGTTTCAAAAAAACCAATCTGTTGGCGGAATTGCATTTATTTTATTGTTGAGTGTTTTGAATCGGTTTTTCGAAATACTGAAATGGCAAAACTTAGTACGATGTATCCATCCCATTTCACTTGGCGACGCTACAAAGCAAGTCCTTGGCGCACTTACCGCAGGACTTTTTACACCAAACGGCGTTGGCGAATATGCCGGAAAAGCGTTGTTTTTTCCTAAAACGGAAGCAAAAAAAGTAGTGTTTTTAAACTTGATTTGCAACGGAATCCAGATGCTATTGACCGTGCTTTTCGGGATTGTAGGTTTTTTGTATTTTAACATGCAATACCACATTGTCAGTAATCAAACTATGTTGCTAGCTTTAGGTGTTTTACTCTTACTCGGAATCGTTTTGTTTTTGGTAAAAAGAATAAAGATAAAAGGCTACTCTCTTGATAAATTACTCCAAAAAATCAATGAAATTCCAAAAGCCATTCATCAAAAAAATATTTTCCTTGGTTTGTGTCGATACTTAGTTTTCTCTCACCAATATTACTTTTTGTTTCTCGCCTTTGATGTCGATTTGCCTTACGGAATCCTGATGGCTGCTGTTACGAGTGTGTACTTTTTAGCTTCTTCATTGCCTACTTTTCAGTTTTTAGACTTTGCCGTAAAAGGCAGTGTTGCGGTATATTTCTTTAGCCTTTTGGGTGTAAATGAATTGATTGTTATCTTTATTTCAACATTGATGTGGTTCCTTAATGTCGTTATTCCTGTTGTGATTGGTAGTTATTTTGTGTTGAATTTTAAAATTGTTGCTCCCGTACCAACAAACGAAAACCATCTAAATTAAACCCAGATGATCACAGCACTATTACTCTATTTGATTCTGCTGATTTATTCATTAGCCATCATGGCACTGATTTATGGTTTTACCAAAATTAAAACTACCAAGCATTTTTCAGGATTAACCAAAACATCATTTACCATTATTGTCCCGTTTAGGAATGAAGCACATAACCTTCCGATATTGTTGGATAGTTTTGCAAAATTAGAATATCCACCACATTTATTTGAAGTCCTTTTGATTGATGATAACTCAACGGATGGATTTGAATTGCACGATTTGCCTTTTAAAGCAACAGTACTTCAGAATCATAGAGCTTCGAATTCCCCCAAAAAAGATGCTATTACTGCTGCCATGAAAAGGGTATCTACAAATTGGGTAATCACCACTGATGCTGATTGTACCGTACCCACAAAATGGCTTACAACTTTAGACCAATATATACAAAATCACAATGTAAGCATGGTTGCCGGGGCAGTAACCTATACTGTTAACAATTCGTTTTTACATCACTTTCAACAGTTGGATTTAACAAGCTTACAAGGCGCTACAATAGGAAGTTTTGGTCTGGGAAAAGGATTTATGTGTAATGGTGCTAATTTGGCCTACACCAAAGCTATTTTTGAAGAACTCAATGGCTTTGAAGGGAATAATTTAATTGCTAGTGGCGATGATGTTTTTCTGCTTCAAAAAGCCATTGCACGCCATCTAGAGAAAGTACACTACCTTAAATCATCAAATAACATTGTTAAAACGCAAGCTGTGATTAGTTGGAAAGCTTTGTTTTATCAAAGAGTACGATGGGCCAGTAAAACGAGTTCGTACCAAAGTAGTTTTGGAAAAGCACTTGCCGTAATTGTTTTTCTAGGAAATTTAAATTTTATTTCCGTTTTGTTTCTAACTGTATTTAGCAGCCTGTCAATAGTACATTTATTGATTGTATGCGTAGCAAAATTTATTGTTGATACCATTTTGATTTACCGAACTAACAATTTTTTGACCAAAACCAAAATTCGTTACTTGCTAGCTAGTAGTTTGCTTTATCCTCTTTTTAGCACGTTTGTAGCTTTGTATTCTATGTTTGGGAAATACCAATGGAAAGGCAGAAAGTTCTAGGAATTGCTATTGCCCTAGCGCAGAGGGTAGCGGCATCTCCCGATTTTGAAAAATAAGACTCTTTCGGCCCTAGTTTTTTTGATCGGGAATATAGCATATAGCTGGACATCGACGTTTTAGCAAAGCTAAATAGCTCCTTAAAACTACTCTACTTTTAAAATCACAGGAAGAATAAATTGGGTTTTTACAGGGATTCCGCGTTTGATAGCTGGATTTATCTTGGGGAAATTCACCAAACGTACTTTTAAAATACTATCGATTTTAATTTTGTCATACGCCACAGAGTCTTTTGGAAACTGTGGTTCAAATTGCATCGTGCTATTAGGAAAAACGGTAACCTTTACCTCGATGGTATCGAGTTCCGGATAAAGAATTGAAAGCGTATCAATGCTTAACTTTTCTTGAATAAGTTGCGTTAAAACTTCAAAAAAACATTTTTGGCGTTGTTTTTTGTCATTGATTTGCTCACAATCAATAACCGACGGATATTCGTCAACTTCTTTCCAGTTGATTGCTTTGAGTTCTTTTTGCAATAATTCCTTTTCCGAAGGGACCTGCTTATCAACATATTGACAAGAATTGAGGAGAAGAAAGGCAAAAAAGAGAAAATACTGCTTCAAGGTTTTGTTTTTGAATTATACGAATACGCCATAAAAATACAATTATTTTTTTGGAGAGGCTTTTGAAAGCAAATAATCTTCGTAGTTTTCGTTAAACCATTTTTGTTTGTTCTGAGCGGCAACTTCTTTTTGATCTGGGTATAAAGTAGCCAAACGTTCCGAGAAAACCGCAATTTGCATGGTGTAGTTATAAAACTCTTCTTTGGTTAAAATGAGTTTTGGGTCTGATTTTTTATCAGAGAATTCAAAGAAAAGCGCATCAAATTGTTTCAACGAAAAATTTAATACTTTTACTCTGTTCTTGCTATAAATAGATTCTTTGAGCAACTGATCTCCAGCGGATACTGTATTATTTTGAGCATGTGCACCTAAACCGCACAGTAAAAAAAGAAATAAAATAGAAAAAGACGCAAGTGTTTGAATTCGTTTCATAACCAAAGGAAGTTGCTTTTATTGAAAATCAAATTTACTAAAAAATTTATTATGGATGTGTTGCTTTTACTTTTGGGACTACTAAGCATTCTTTTGGGCATTGCTGGAAGTTTTTTACCTGTTTTACCTGGTCCAATACTAAGTTGGTTAGGACTTTTATTGCTCCATCTCACCGGTACTGTTCCCATGAACTACTGGGTTGTAGGCATCACTTTACTAATTACAATAGCGCTTTCAGTTTTAGATTATGTGATTCCAGCACAAGGCACAAAAAAATTTGGCGGTAGCAGTTACGGTATTTGGGGCACTAATATTGGGTTGGTTGTTGGCTTACTAGCACCAATACCGTTCGGGTTTATAATTGGACCATTTATAGGTGCGTTGGTAGGTGAATTACTTTACGACTCCAAAAACCAACAAAGAGCCGTAAAAGCGGCAGTGGGATCATTGGTAGGTTTTTTGGCATCTAGTTTCATTCAGTTTGTTTTTGGCTGTATGTGCTTAAGTATGTACCTGTGGTTGGTATGGGAAAACAGAGTGGCACTTTTTTAAAATTATATAAAGTACAAAATGCTGTAAAACAAAAAAAGTCTTTCTTTCGAAAGACTTTTTGTACTGGCGGTCTGGACGGGACTCGAACCCGCGACCCCATGCGTGACAGGCATGTATTCTAACCAACTGAACTACCAAACCAGTATTGTAAGCTGTAACTTCTTGTTCTACAAATAGAACTGTATGCAGAAGTTTATATCAAGAGTACCCTCATTTTAATCAAAAAAGCTATTCGCCGAGGCGAAAAGCTTTTCATTGGTCTAACTACTAAACCCGCTACGAGTTACAAATTCGTAGCAAACAACACAACTAACGTTAAAAACCTTAAAGGGGCAAAAAAGCCTTTCTGTTACGAAAGGCTTTTCCCAATATTGCGGTCTGGACGGGACTCGAACCCGCGACCCCATGCGTGACAGGCATGTATTCTAACCAACTGAACTACCAAACCTCTGCGTTATTGCGGTGGCAAAGATACAACAGATTTCCGTTTATACAAGCGTTTTTGGTAAAAAAAATCAAAAAAAATACACACTTTTAGCCAAAGTTTTGTTTTTCAACCAAATAAGTAGTCATTATTTTTTCAAAATTTTCATCAACACGCACCGGAACATACTTAATTCTGTTCTGCGAGCAGGTCAATGCTATCTTATTAAAGTACAATTGCATTTGTTTTTCGTATTCTTCTTTTACATTATCTGCAAAAAGCACTACTTCTTCGCCTGTTTCTACATCAATAAATTGTCGTGGTCCGTTATCAAAATCAAAATTCAACTCCGTTTTAGCATCTACCACATGAAAAACGACCACTTTGTGCTTGTTGTGTTTTAAATGTTGCAACGCATTAAATAAGGCCTCCTCATCTACCGAATTAGGTCCTGACTGAAACATATCAGTAAACAATACAATCATCGAACGGCGGTGCATCTTTTCGGCTATCTGATGCAAGTAGGTCACTGTATCGGTTTTCTTTTGAGTCATTGGCTTTGTCAATAAACCTTCGAGATTACTCAAAATCATTCTGTGATGGCGATCGCTTCCTTTTTCAGGCGCATAATACTCGTACGTATCCGAGAATACACTCAATCCCACTGCATCTCGCTGCTTTTTAAGCAAATTCATCAAAACGGCCGATGCCAAGACTGAAAAACCAATCTTATTCTCGTAAAAATTTTGATCGCTACGCAAATTAGGATAATGCATTGACGACGAATTATCAATAACAATATGGCATCGCAAATTGGTTTCCTCTTCATACCTTTTGGTGTACAAACGATCGGTTTTGGCGTACAACTTCCAATCGATATGTTTGGTACTCTCGCCAGCATTATACACTTTATGCTCTGCAAATTCAGCCGAAAAGCCGTGAAACGGACTCTTGTGCATTCCGGATATAAAACCTTCTACGACTTGATTTGCTAACAATTCCAGATGCTGAAAACGAGCTATTTGTTCTATTTGTGATTCCATCTTCATCTACCAAATATATTAAAAGATTGAAAGATTTAAAAATTAAAAAAGTACCGAAGCAAAACTTAATCAAATGACTAAAATCAATTCAGCTCAAACAAAAAAAGGCTTGACTTGCGTCAAACCTTTTCAATGAACCACAATTGGCTCTATTTTAATTATAATCTATAGATTACAACAATGCGTCTAAACTATCAGCGTAAGTTTGCTTAGGAGCTACTCCTACTTGCTTTCCTACTACTTCTCCGTTATGAAAAACAAGAACAGTTGGAATGTTTCTTACACCGTATTTTGCAGCAAATTCCTGATTTGCATCAACATCTACTTTTCCTACTACTACTTTTCCTTCATATTCATTACTAAGCTCGTCAATGATTGGACCGACCATTCTACAAGGTCCGCACCATGCTGCCCAAAAATCAACCATTACTGGTTTATCTGACTTCAAAACTACCTCTTCAAAAGTAGCATCTGTTATTGCTAATGCCATAATATATATTTTAAGTTATCATTTGAAATTTTATCATTCAAACTAGATTACAAATTTAGAAATTAAAAACAAATCAACCACTATTCGCAAATTAGTTTTCCCTATTAATCCATTATCAACGCCTATATGCCAAAAGTATTTCTTTTTAGCTTGATTTTTTGAAACTATTTAGCTCTGCTGAATCTTCGATGTCCAGCTTAAGCTGTATTCCTGATAAATAAAAACTACGGCAAAAAAGCCTTGTTTTTCTCAATCCGGAGATGCCGCTGCCATTTGGGATAGGTGTGTCTGTTTCAGCAGCACTTCTACTGCAAAAAAAGGGATGCCAAACAATGACATCCCTTGGCATTATAATTATGCTTGAACTACAAACTGTATTTCAAACCTAAAGTCAAACCTAAACCGCTAATACCTACATAAGAGCTTAATTCATCCATTGGCTTACTTGAATCTAAACCATTAGGGTTTGTTGCCGCATTGTTTGAATTTACATCCAAACGATCTACATAATTGGTGTTAATTTGAGCGTTCGTTCTTGTTGATAGAGCGTTTTGACCATTTCTTTCGTACACAATCGTCTCCTTTGATTTACCATGAACTGTAAAATTGCGGTATTCTAACTCCGCAAAAACAGCAAGTTTATTTCCCAAAGCGTAAGTAGTTCCTAAACTAGCCATAAAACCTACCGTAGGATTTGGCTTAATACGATCAACACTTTTCACCGCCACGGTGGCTGGACTTGCAACGCCTGTTGGAGCAATGGCATTAGTCGTAATCTCTAAATCTCCATGAATAGGAAGTAACAATCCCACTTTTGAATAGGGTTCAAAACCTTTCGATTCTCCTAGAAACAACACCAAAGCTGGCGCCAAATCAAATGCGGAAATTTGTCCCACCGATTTAAAATTGAATATCGGCCTACCTCCAGACATAAAAATTTGATCGGTAGTAGTTTGAGCCATGGTTTTATCAGTACTTGAATAATAATTCAAACCAAGTTCAAAACCAACACGAGCATTAAAGCGACGCCCTAATGTGACACCTGATCTAAAACCCTCACCAAAAGACCCAGTTATGCTTTCTTCTGCTACTAATTTACCCCCTACGTAGGTTTTATTTAAGGCTGCATTACCACCCACAGTAGGAAATTCTGTTGCCGCAGTTTGCATAAAATACGAACCGCCTGCTTTTAAATACCAACTCCCATTTTGTTTTGATTGCCCGATAATTAGCATCGAACTCAACATAAAACCAACTAAAAATAACTTCTTTTTCATAATATCTCTTATTAACGTAAAAGCAAAAATACGCCATAAAAGATAAAAATAATACATAAAAATACCTCAAAACGATATCCGAATTACATAATATCTAACAATCAAGGTATTAGCATATAACTAAAAATGAGATTTTTTTTCAATAATTTTGAATTGTATAAACCAACAAATTACTAGGAACAACAATGCCAATTCGAACAACGATTGACTAATTCAGTTTGAAATTTATCTGCATTTTTTCTAATTCAACTAACAACTCATGAGAAATCTTGATTTTTAATTTCCTACTTGGCATGCTCAGTTTAGTCACCACCTTAACCTCTTCAATCTCTTCCATTTTTGCAGCAGCAGTTGAGGCTAATCCATCTGGACCAGAGTCGTCACTATCTTCTTGTTCGTCAACAAACGACTCATCATCCGCCTCGATAGTAATTGGCGCTACGGCAACTAAACGTTTGGTTTTTTCTATTTCCATTACTTCAAAGCTCACCGTATTGTCGCCTTTATTTTCTAGAAAAAGACGACTCAAATTATGAATCACTTCTGTTTGTATGTCTTTAATATTCAGATATAATATTAGTTTTTTAGCAAATGTAGCCAGCACATCTTGCAGTTGTTTTACCTCAACAAATTGCATTCGAGGCTCACTCTTTTTACCTGTATCTTGATTCACCCAACCTTCTTTAATTAAGATTTTCAAAAACACAAATTGGTTGTTGTATAAGAAATGGTAAAACTTGAGATACTCCTCGCCAAAAATCTTAAATTCGAAACTTTCGTCGAAACCTTCTAAAGTAAAAATGGCCCAGTCTTTACCGTTTTTAGCCGTGCGCCTTTGGAAATTAGTTACAATACCAGCAAAAGTTAAATTTTTACCCACATATTGTTCCATACTGCGCAAGGCCTCTAACTTGGCGTTGCAGAAATATTTCATTTCATACCTAAAATCGTCTAGCGGGTGTCCTGAAATATAAATTCCAACTACTTCCTTTTCGCGAGACAATTTTTCCATCGTACTCCAATCCTCGCAAGGCGGCACCACAGGTTCAGCAATTTGCACTTCGCTGGTATCACCAAACAAACTCACTTGTGAGCTGTTTTCGTTCTCTTGAAACTTGGCTCCGTAACGAATGGCTTTTTCATAAAATGTGATTCCGTCGCCATCATCGTGAAAATACTGCGCACGGCTTGTCCCTTCAAAAGAATCAAATCCGCCAGCTAATGCTAAATTTTCTAGCGCTTTTTTATTAGCAGCGCGCAAATCAATACGTTTGGTCAAATCAAAAATCGACTTGTATTTGCCATCTTTTCTGTTTTCGACAATGGTAGCCACGGCTCCAGAACCCACACCTTTAATAGCGCCCATACCAAAACGTACAGCATAGTCATCATTAACGGTGAATTTATAGAAAGATTCGTTAACATCCGGACCTAGTACACGCAAGCCCATACGCTTACATTCTTCCATAAAAAACGACACTTGTTTGATATCGCTCATGTTGTTTGAAAGCACCGCCGCCATATATTCGGCAGGATAATGTGCTTTTAAATAAGCGGTCTGGTAGGCAATCCAAGCGTAACAAGTAGAGTGCGACTTGTTAAAGGCATAACTCGCAAACGCCTCCCAGTCTTTCCAGATTTTTTCTAAAATTTTAGCATCATGTCCTTTTGCAGCAGCTTGCTCAACAAATTTCGGTTTCATTTTATCCAAAACGTCCTTTTGTTTCTTACCCATAGCTTTACGAAGTACGTCAGCCTCACCTTTTGTAAAATCAGCTAATGACTGTGACAAAAGCATCACCTGCTCTTGGTAAACGGTAATTCCGTAAGTTTCTCCAAGGTATTCTTCGCAAGCATCCAAATCGTATTTAATTTCTTCCTCACCGTTTTTACGACGAACGAAAGAAGGAATATACTCTAACGGTCCAGGACGATACAAGGCGTTCATGGCAATCAAATCTCCAAATACAGTTGGCTTCAAATCCTTCATGTATTTTTGCATTCCAGGCGATTCGTATTGAAAAATTCCCACTGTTTCTCCGCGCTGGAACAACTCGTAGGTCTTGACATCATCAATAGGAAACTCATCTGGATTAAGATCGATGTTATTGCGGTATTTCACCAGCTTCACCGTATCTTTTATAAGTGTAAGGGTCTTCAAACCCAAGAAGTCCATCTTCAATAAACCTGCACTTTCTGCAACCGAGTTATCAAACTGGGTTACGTACAAATCAGAATCTTTAGCGGTTGTTACGGGCACAAAATTGGTAATGTCTGATGGGGTAATGATCACGCCACAAGCATGAATACCGGTATTTCGCATCGAACCCTCAAGAATCTTAGCTTGCTGAATTGTCTCACCTGCTAATTCATCGGAATTGGCAATCGCGATTAACTCCTTTACATTATCAAATTCATCAGAGCGCAAGGCTTTTTTAACATCCTCTTCCTTCTCTGAAATAAATCGAGCCAAATTCCATTTTGAAGGCATCATACCCGGAATCAACTTGGCTATTCTATCTGCTTCAAACAGTGGTAAATCAAGCACACGTGCGGTATCACGAATGGCTGATTTGGTTGCCATTTTACCATAAGTGATAATTTGAGCTACCTGATTGGAGCCGTATTTTTTAATTACATAGTCCATAACTCGGCCACGACCTTCGTCATCAAAGTCGATATCAATATCGGGCATGGATACACGGTCAGGATTTAAGAAACGCTCAAAAAGCAAATCGTACTTAATGGGGTCGATATTGGTAATTTTCAAACAATAAGCTACCGCTGACCCTGCTGCCGAACCACGACCTGGACCAACCGAAACGTCCATTTCACGGGCCTTGGCAATAAAATCCTGCACAATCAAAAAGTAACCTGGATAACCTGAATTGGATATCGTGAGCAACTCAAAATCCAATCGCTCTTGAATGGCAGGCGTAATTTCGCTATAACGTTTTTTCGCTCCCTCCATTGTGAGATAACGCAAATAGGCATTTTCACCTCGTACGCCATTATCCTCTTCGTCTAATGGATCAACAAATTCTTGCGGAATATCATATTTAGGCAATAATACGTCTCGATAGAGTGAGTAAATTTCGACCTTATCAACAATTTCTTGGATGTTGATAATAGCATCTGGCAAATCAGCAAAAAGTTGCTTCATCTCGTCACCAGACTTATAATAGTACTCTTGATTTGGCAAACCATAACGATACCCGCGACCACGACCAATTGGTGTAGCTTGCTTTTCGCCATCCTTTACACACAACAAAATATCATGCGCATTGGCATCTTGCTTGTTTAAATAATAGGTATTGTTGGTAGCAATGAGTTTTACTTGGTGTTTTTGCGCAAATTCTATCAAGGTTTTATTGACCCTGTTTTCATCCTCTTGATTGTGGCGCATAATTTCAAGATAAAAATCGTCACCAAACTGCGCTTTCCACCATAACAAGGCTTCCTCGGCTTGGTTTTCACCAACATTTAAAATTTTACCCGGAATTTCACCATATAAATTTCCAGATAAAACCATGATGTCTTCCTTGTACTTTTCCACAATACTGCGGTCAATACGAGGTACATAATAAAATCCGTTGATGTTGGCTATAGACGCCATCTTGGCTAAATTATGATACCCCTTTTTATTTTTGGCCAATAGCACCACTTGATAGCCATTGTCTTTTTTTGTTTTATCTAAATGATTGTCGCAAATATTAAACTCGCAACCCACAATAGGCTTCATTTCGGTTTCGGTTGGCTCCTCGCCACTCTCTACCAACGACTTATTTTTGGCGGAAGCCGATTTGTTGTGATTCATTACAGCGCTCACAAAATGAAACGCTCCCATCATGTTCGCGGTATCTGTCATGGCAACTGCCGGAAAACCATTTTTGGCGGTTGCAGCAACCAACGGTCCAATCCCAATTGTGGATTGTAGCACCGAAAACTGTGTATGATTGTGCAAATGTGCAAACTTAGCCTCAGCAAGTACTTTTTTATTTTCTAAAAGTTCACCTTTCGATATTCCCGCTCCTTGCTTATCGCCAAATTGTTGACGAATTACGTCCGAAGCTTGCTTCAGATTGATATGCTTGAGTCCAATAAGCTGAATTTCTATTGGATTTTTTGCTTGAAAATCTTTAAAGTAAGACGCCGGAACATCTAATTCTTCTTTGGTGAAAATTTCCTTTCGAACTAACTCAAGAAAGCAACGCGTAGTTGCCTCCACATCGGCAGTTGCGTTGTGCGCTTCAGAAAAAGGCACGTTGAATAAATAACTGTGCAACTCTGTCAAAGTTGGCAATTTGAATTTACCACCACGTCCTCCTGGCAGTTTGAGTAAACTTGCAGTCACCTCTGTACAAGTATCTAAAACCGGAAGACTTGCCATAGTAGACTCCACTCCTAATCGATGGAACTCTGCCCCCATAATATTGACATCAAAACCTAAGTTTTGACCCACAATAAATTTGGTTTTACCCAAGGCTGCATTGAATTTTTCGAGTACCTCAGCTAGTGGGATTCCGTTTTGCTGCGCCAATTCGGTCGATATCCCGTGAATACGCTCGGCATCATACGGAATATTAAAACCATCGGGCTGAACCAAATAATCTTGATGTTCGATCAATTTTCCCATATCATCATGCAACTGCCACGCAATTTGAATGCAACGAGGCCAGTTGTCCGAATCAGTAATAGGTGCATCCCAGCGTTTCGGTAATCCTGTAGTTTCGGTATCGAATATTAAGTACATAAGCTAAAGTAACAAAGATTAAAAATGTAAAAACGCAATTTAAAAATACCGCAAAACATTGGTTTACTGACATCTAAAAAGCACCAAACATAACAATTGTGGAACTTCAAATTTAGATGATTTTCGCGTAGCAACATTGGGAAGTTATCAACAATACCAGATGATTTTTGCCCAATTTAAAATCAAATACAGATTCCTTTTCTACAAAAATAATTAAATCAAATTATCAAAAAAACAACTTCTTACTATTGCAATGAAGAGTGAATTTAAATAGAAAAAAACCTAAAAATTCAACTTTGAACGTCGTAGTATTTCATGGTAAAGCAACTCGAAGAAACATCTAAAACAAGCATATTTCGCAATCAAATTTATAGTAGAATTAAAAATTCAAATACTAAATCAACTTTCACTAAGCTATAGAAAATAACAAGTTCATCATCATAAATCATCGATTTGATAACAAAATCACCAGATAAAGCCTTAAAAATATCAATTTGATAAAAATCAAAAAACATCACCTAAAATATAAAAACAGTAATTCTCTTAACAACAATTCAAACATCCGAAAAGCCAAAAAGCCAAAACAACAACTGCAGTTCCATCGTTTTTAATTTGGGCATCGTATAAAATCAAATTAAGTAAATTCAGAATCGCCAGTAGCTACTTAGTTTTGCCCTTTTAATGATCATCCTAGCACAATGTTGCTGCAAAATAAAAATTTTAAAATGAGTAAGACATTATTTGACAAAGTATGGGACGCCCATGTAATACGCAAAATTGAAGATGGACCAGATGTGTTTTTTATTGACCGTCATTTCATTCACGAAGTAACGAGCCCAGTTGCTTTTTTGGGTTTAAAATCAAGAAACATTCCTGTTTTATATCCTGAACGTACCTTTGCAACCGCTGATCATAATACTCCAACAATTAATCAGCACTTACCTGTGCAAGATGCTCTTTCTGCCAATCAATTAAAAGCCTTAGCGGATAACGCTGCCGAATACGGAATTTCGCATTGGGGTTTAGGACACGCACAAAACGGAATTGTGCACGTAGTTGGACCTGAAAACGGAATCACCTTGCCGGGAGCAACTATTGTTTGTGGCGACTCGCATACCTCAACTCATGGTGCATTTGGAGCCATTGCTTTTGGAATCGGAACTTCGGAGGTTGAAATGGTTTTGGCAACCCAATGCATCATGCAACCCAAACCTAAAAAAATGCGCATCAATGTCAACGGCACTCTTGGCAAAGGCGTAGGCCCGAAAGATGTGGCATTATACATTATTTCGCAACTAACTACTTCGGGTGGAACGGGCTATTTTGTAGAATATGCTGGAAATGTATTTGAAGAAATGTCTATGGAAGGCCGAATGACAGTTTGTAATTTAAGTATCGAAATGGGAGCTCGCGGCGGAATGATTGCGCCCGACCAAAAGACATTTGATTTTTTAGAAGGTAAACGTTTTGCTCCTAAAGGAGAAGCTTGGGAGAAAGCCGTGGCTTACTGGAAAACTCTAAAAACAGATGCCGATGCGGTTTTTGATGCTGAGATCAATATCGATGCTTCCCACATTGAACCTATGATTACTTATGGAACTAATCCTGGAATGGGTATTAGTATTTCATCAAAAATTCCTACTGCTAATCAAGTAGAAGGCGGTGCAGAAACCTACAAAAAATCGCTTGCATACATGGGCTTTGACGAAGCAGATGTGATGATTGGCAAACCAATTGACTTTGTTTTCTTGGGCAGTTGTACCAATGGCCGCATTGAAGATTTTAGGGCTTTCGCCGAAATTGTAAAAGGACGTAAAAAAGCAGACAAAGTTACTGCTTGGCTGGTTCCAGGCTCCCATGTAGTTGAAGCTCAAATTAAAGAAGAAGGGATTTTAGATGTTTTAACCGAAGCTGGATTTGTCCTTCGTCAACCGGGTTGCTCAGCTTGTTTGGCGATGAATGATGATAAAGTTCCCGCAGGCAAATATGCAGTAAGTACATCCAATAGAAATTTTGAAGGCCGCCAAGGACCAGGTTCAAGAACGCTACTTGCTAGTCCGATTATGGCAGCAGCGGCAGCCGTTACCGGCGTTTTGACAGACCCAAGAAATTTGTTCTAGTTGAATGTCAATTTCAATGGCAATATTTAAAGAGAATTAAAAATAAAAAGGTTTTAGTTTTTTAAAAGTTAATTTTTCAAAAGGAAAGTCTGAAATCTAAAATCATAAATCATAAATCACAATGGCATACGATAAATTCAATATACTAACGAGCAGTGCGGTACCGCTACCGATAGAGAACGTTGATACAGACCAAATAATTCCCGCACGTTTCTTAAAAGCAACAGAGCGAGTGGGCTTTGGCGATAACCTTTTTAGAGATTGGCGTTACAACAACGACGATTCACCTAAAACCGATTTTGTGCTAAACAATCCCGTTTTTAGTGGCAAAATATTAGTTGGTGGTAAAAACTTTGGTTCGGGATCTTCTCGCGAGCACGCCGCTTGGGCTGTCTATGACTACGGGTTTCGCGCTGTAGTTTCCTCTTTTTTTGCAGATATTTTTAAAGGAAATTGCTTAAACATAGGTGTATTGCCGGTACAGGTAAGCCCTGAATTTTCAGATAAAATTTTCAAAGCAATCGAAGCCGATCCTAAAACAACCTTAGAAATCAATCTTCCTGAACAAACCATCACTTTAGTTGCTACCGGCGAAAAAGAATCCTTTGACATCAACGGATATAAAAAGAACAACATGCTAAACGGTTTTGATGACATTGATTACCTCCAAAATATCAAACAAGAAATTGTAGGTTTTGCTAGCGCACTGCCTTACTAAATAAACCAATCTTTAACGGCTAGATGATTATACAAAAATATAGTCGCCCATTACAATAATGAAACGTTTTTGGAGCAATCAAAATCCAGACAGTTGAGTAGAATCTAAAAAATGAAAAAAAGGAAAATTGAAATCATGGACACCACACTTCGCGATGGAGAACAAACATCGGGAGTGTCGTTTTCGGCCGCAGAAAAACTTACAATAGCACAACTTTTACTAGAAGAACTTCATATCGATCGCATCGAAATTGCTTCTGCACGTGTAAGCGAAGGCGAATTTCAAGGAGTAAAAGGAATTATGGCTTGGGCCAATGAAAAAAACTATACCCACCGCATCGAAGTGTTGACCTTTGTTGATGGCGGACTTTCTATTGATTGGATGTTAAAAACTGGTGCAAAGGTCCAAAATTTATTAACCAAAGGTTCATTAAATCATTTGGTTCACCAATTAAAAAAAACACCTGAACAGCATTTTGAAGAAATTGCACAAACCATTAATTTAGCCTATAAAGAAGGCATCGAAACCAATGTATATCTCGAAGATTGGTCAAACGGCATGCGAAATTCTCCAGAATATGTATTTGAATTTTTAGATTTTTTAACGCAACAAAACGTAAAACGCATTTTGTTACCAGATACATTGGGTGTTTTAATTCCATCTGAAACCGCGACTTTTATTGCACAAATCATACAAAAATATCCCAATACTCATTTTGATTTTCATGCTCATAACGACTATGATTTAAGTGTAGCCAACGTACTCGAAGCCGTCAAAGCGGGTATTCACGGCTTACATGTTACCGTAAACGGAATGGGAGAGCGTGCTGGCAATGCGCCTTTAGAAAGCACGGTTGCGGTCATCAACGATTTTTTACCCGAAATTGAAATCGGAGTAAAGGAATCTTCATTGTATTCTGTTAGCAAGCTGGTCGAAACTTTTACCGGCTACCGTATTCCTGCCAATAAACCAATTGTTGGCGATAATGTATTTACCCAAACGGCCGGAATTCATGCAGATGGTGACAATAAAAACAATTTATACTTTAACGATTTACTACCAGAACGCTTTGGGCGCCAACGCAAATATGCCTTAGGAAAAACTTCCGGCAAAGCCAATATTGAAAAAAACTTGCAAGAACTTGGCCTACAGTTGAATCCAGAAGATTTAAAACTAGTCACGCAACGTATCATTGAATTAGGCGACAAAAAAGAAACGGTCACGAAGGAAGACTTACCCTATATCATTTCTGACGTTCTTGACAGTCATTCGTACCAAGAACGTATAGTAGTCGACTCGTATATTTTATCACACGCCAAAGGGTTACGCCCTTCCACTACCCTATCATTAAAAATAAATGGCGAAATCATTGAAGAACATGCGCAAGGCGACGGGCAATTTGATGCTTTTATGAATGCTTTGGCAAAAATTTACAAAAGCAAAAACTGGACTTTGCCTACCTTAATTGATTACGCAGTGCGTATTCCACCCGGAAGTAGCTCTGATGCTCTTTGCGAAACAATTATCACTTGGGTAAATAACGGAAAAGAATTTAAAACAAGAGGATTGGATTCTGATCAAACCGTAGCCGCAATCATTGCTACTCAGAAAATGCTGAATGTAATATCTGAATAAAGATGCAAAGGATCAGTGAAGCAAAGGATCAAAATTTTTTCTTTATTGTTGTGACTCTGAACCTTTGAACCTATGAACCTTTGCAACTTTGCAACTTTGCAACTTTGAACCTTAAAACAATAAATGCTTAAAAAATGAAATTAAATATAGCCCTTTTAGCCGGAGACGGAATTGGTCCCGAAGTAATAAACGAAGCCGTAAAAGTATCCGACGCGATTGCTAAAAAATTCAATCACGAGATCACTTGGACACCCGCTCTCACAGGCGCCTGCGCTATTGACGCTGTAGGTGTGCCTTACCCTGACGAAACTCATGAAATATGTATGGCAGCTGATGCCGTTTTGTTTGGCGCAATTGGACATCCTAAATACGACAACGATCCCACAGCCAAAGTACGTCCAGAGCAAGGTTTATTGTTGATGCGTAAAAAATTAGGATTGTTCGCTAATGTACGACCTACCTTTACTTTTGCTTCGCTCATTGACAATTCGCCATTAAAAAGAGAACGTATTGAAGGAACCGACTTGGTTTTTTTAAGAGAATTAACCGGCGGTATTTACTTTGGAGAAAAAGGTCGAAAAGATGACGGAGAAACTGCTTATGACAATTGTGTTTATACAAGAGCCGAAGTAAAACGTTTGGCTAAAAAAGGGTTTGAGCTGGCAATGACTCGATCAAAAAAACTATGCTGTGTTGACAAAGCCAATGTTTTAGAAACTTCACGCCTGTGGAGAGAGACCGTTCAAGACATGGAGAAAGACTATCCAGAAGTTGAAGTTTCGTATGAATTTGTAGATGCCGTTGCTATGCGATTGGTACAGTGGCCCAACTCGTATGATGTATTGATTACCGAAAATTTATTTGGAGACATTTTAACCGATGAGGCGTCTGTAATTTCGGGATCTATGGGGTTAATGCCATCCGCATCAGTGGGCGAACACACTTCGTTGTACGAGCCAATACACGGATCGTACCCGCAAGCTACAGGTTTAAACATTGCTAATCCTTTAGCTACCATCCTATCTGCAGCAATGATGTTTGAAGATGCTTTTGGTTTAACCAAAGAAGCAGAAGCAATTCGTGCCGTAGTAAACAAATCACTTGAAGAAGGAATCGTAACAGAAGATTTGGCTGCAAAAGGAACTAAAACATATAAAACTAGCGAGGTTGGCGATTGGCTAGTAGCCAATTTATAACAAATAAAAAAGAGAGTGCTAGCAATACTAAACTTCAAAACAACACTTTTACAGCTAGCACTTATTTCTTTTTTCAACAAATTAACCGCAACAAAAAAGGTGCTCATTTTCATGAACACCTTTTTTTATATGATTGAAAAAAATATTAATATCTTCCTCTGTCTCCACCACGGCTATCTCCACCACGGTTGTTTCCGTAACCACCGCGTGAATCACCACCACGGTTGTTGTTAAAACTTCTTCTTTCACCTTCTGGTTTAGGCTCAGATTTGTTTACAACAATTGCACGTCCTTGAACAGTCGCTCCGTTCAATTCGTCAATAGCTTTTTGAGCATCGTCATCATTTGGCATCTCAACAAAACCGAATCCCTTACTTCTTCCTGTAAATTTATCTGAGATAATTTTAACTGAATCTACTGCTCCGTAAGCCTCGAAAGACTCTCTTAAATCTGCTTCCTCAATACTGAATGGAAGGCTTCCAACAAAAATGTTCATATGTACTTATTTAAATAATACAACAAATGTAGTGCTAATTTTCTCTAATCTACTACATATTAGCTTATTTGTGATTTTATTTTAATACGTTCAACAAAACAGTTCTCATAAAGCTCACTCGAAGTACTTAAAAAACACTTTACCTTTTCGCTATATAACGATACTTATTTAATTGGTATTTTATAAAAAACACCTTCTCTGAAAACCACGGTGTTTCCCACCAGAGGACTTCCGCTTGCACTTTCAACGCTGCAACGAAATGTTCCCGAAACAGTTTTAGCAGCTGTATCATACTCGGTAATTACAATTTGACCACTTGCAGCATTAGTTCCTGTTTCATATTCAAATTGACCTTCAGGAGCTATAATTTTATAAGTGACATTACTGGCATTTCCATCTCCCAAAACATAACGTTTTATGGCAGTCTCAGCCGTTTGCAATTGAAAGACCTCGTCTCTTGTTTGTCCCTCAATTAATAAGGAACCATCGGCTTGAACACTAGCTGTTGTATTCAACGCTCGCCAAAAAACATTGTCTTTTAGTGCCTGCATCGAAGGATTATTAAAACGAATATCCTCTTCACAACTAGATAAAACTAATAGAAGAAACAGCAGAACCGAAATTTTTTTCATTTTTAAATGCTTTTGAAAAACAAAAATAAAACAATACTGCATTAAAAAGCATAAAACAACTGGTCTTTTTATAAAATCGCTACGCTAACCAACTCAACTTCATAAAATTATTAGTAACAGTAGTATTTATCTAGAAAAAATGTATCTTTGCACCCTTAATTAATCGAGGTCGAGTACCTCAAAATTTAATCACACGATTATGTCAGTAAAAATTAGATTACAAAGACACGGTAAAAAACAAAAACCTTTTTACTGGGTTGTAGCTGCAGATGCACGCTCAAAAAGAGATGGTAAATACCTTGAAAAAATTGGTACTTACAATCCAAACACAAACCCTGCAACTATCGAATTAAATTTAGATAGCGCTGTAAAATGGTTGCACAATGGTGCACAGCCAACTGATACTGCTAGAGCAATCCTTTCTTACAAAGGAGCTTTATTGAAGCACCACCTTGATGGAGGTATTCGTAAAGGAGCTTTAACTCAAGAACAAGCTGATGCTAAATTAGCTGCTTGGTTAGAGGCAAAAGCTGGTAAAGTTGATGCTAAAAAAGAAGGTTTAACAAAAGCGCAAGCTGATGTTAAAGCAAAAGCATTAAAAGCAGAACAAGAAGTTAACGCTAAACGTTTAGCTGCTGCTGCACAAGCAGAGGCTGACGCAATTGCTGCTGCAACTCCTGCAACTGAAGAAGTTGAAGCTGAAGAAGCTCCAGCAACTGAAGAAAACAACGAAACTACTGAAGCATAATTTTAGCTAGCGACGATGCGTAAAGAAGATTGTTTCTACTTAGGTAAAATCGCTAAAAAATTTAGTTTCAAAGGGGAAGTTCTTGCCTATTTAGACACGGACGAACCCGAGTTATACGAAAATCTGGAATCAGTGTTTGTTGAATGCAACAAACACTTGGTTCCTTTTTTTATTGAAAGCAGTTCGCTGCACAAAAATGACTTTCTTCGCATTCGTTTTGAAGATGTCAATACTGAGGAAGACGCCGATGCTATTGTTGGCAACGACTTATATTTGCCTCTAAAAATGTTACCAAAACTTAGCGGTAACAAATTCTATTTTCATGAAGTAATTGGTTTTGAAGTTGAAGACAAACGCCTTGGCGTTGTTGGAAAAATCGAATCAATCAACGACACTACCGCACAACCTCTATTTGAAGTGCTCAACAAAGGAACTGAAATCTTAATCCCTATGATTGACCATTTTTTGGTTAAGATAGATCGTGAAAACAAAAAAGTGATCATGGATTTACCAGAAGGATTAATTGAAATGTACCTTTAATTTATTTTTTTGAACCATTAAGAAATTAAGGTTCATTAAGTTTTTCTCTCAATTCCCTTAATTTCTTAATGGTTTAATTTATCTTATTTTCATGTCTAATTTCCAATTCAAACAATTTGCTGTTGAACAAGACCGATGTGCTATGAAAATTGGCACTGATGGAGTTCTTCTTGGCGCTTGGACTCCAATAAGTAATAATCCTTTTAGTATTTTGGATATTGGTGCCGGAACTGGAATCATTGCATTGATGCTTGCGCAAAGAAGCAACGCAGAGCAAATTGACGCTTTAGAGATTGACGAGGATGCGTATGAGCAAGCAACAGATAATTTCGAAAATTCGCCTTGGAGCGATCGGTTATTTTGTTATCATGCTGGTCTAGATGAATTTGTTGAAGAACCCGAAGACGAGTACGATGTAATTGTTTCTAACCCACCATTTTATACCGAGGACTACAAAACAGAAAATGAGCAGCGTGATTTGGCCCGTTTTGCTGATGCTATGCCTTTTGAAGAATTAATTGAGGCTGCAGATTTATTACTTTCTGAAAACGGAATATTCGCCGTTATCATTCCTCACAAAGAAGAAGAAAACTTTATTGCTTTGGCCTACGAATACGAGTTATATCCTTTAAAAATTACTCGTATCAAAGGAACACCAACCACTGAAATCAAACGAAGTTTACTCGCATTTACTCGAAAAGAAACTCCTAATTTTGCAGTTGACGAATTAATTATCGAAACCGCAAGACACATATATACTCCAGAATACATTGCCTTGACTAAGGATTTTTATTTGAAGATGTAAAAACCTTCGTTTAAACAAATCCCAAATTTTCAAATTGCGCAATGTATTTGACTCATTGTTTGTACTTTTAGAGCCAATATTAGTCTCAGGATATAAAAATATAACAATTGTAAATGGTTTTGTTATATTTCTTTATGTAAATTTGTAGCTATAAAAAGTACTAAACCATGAAACCAGACTTATTTCAATCACCAGATTATTATAACTTAGACGATTTACTAACCGAAGAACACAAACTAGTGCGCGATTCTGCACGTGCTTGGGTAAAAAAAGAAGTGTCGCCTATTATTGAAGACTACGCACAACGTGCTGAATTCCCGAAACAAATTATCAAAGGTTTAGGTGAAATTGGTGGTTTTGGTCCGTACATTCCTGTTGAATATGGCGGTGCTGGTTTAGACCAAATTTCATACGGTTTGATAATGCAAGAAATTGAGCGCGGAGATTCTGGTGTTCGTTCTACTTCATCTGTTCAATCATCGTTAGTAATGTATCCTATTTGGAAATATGGTAACGAAGAGCAACGCATGAAATATTTACCAAAATTAGCTACGGGAGAATACATGGGTTGTTTTGGCTTGACCGAACCTGATCATGGATCAAATCCTGGTGGGATGACAACCAACTTTAAGGACATGGGCGACCATTACCTTTTAAATGGTGCTAAAATGTGGATTTCTAATGCACCGTTTGCTGATATTGCCGTAGTTTGGGCTAAAAATGAAGAGGGTAGAATTCACGGTTTGATTGTAGAGCGTGGTATGGAAGGTTTTACCACTCCAGAAACGCATAACAAATGGTCGCTTCGTGCATCATCTACAGGAGAATTAATTTTTGACAACGTAAAGGTTCCAAAAGAAAATCTTTTACCAAATAAATCTGGTTTAGGCGCACCACTAGGTTGCCTAGACTCGGCTCGTTACGGAATTGCATGGGGTGCTATTGGTGCTGCTATGGATTGCTACGATACTGCTTTGCGTTATGCTAAAGAAAGAATTCAGTTTGACAAACCGATTGCGGGAACCCAATTGCAACAAAAGAAATTGGCTGAAATGATTACCGAAATCACCAAAGCACAGTTACTAACTTGGAGACTTGGTGTTTTAAGAAACGAAGGAAGAGCTACTACAGCACAAATTTCCATGGCCAAAAGAAACAACGTTGAAATGGCTATCAATATAGCTCGTGAAGCCCGACAAATCCTAGGCGGAATGGGAATTACAGGTGAATACTCTATCATGCGCCACATGATGAATTTAGAATCTGTAATTACATACGAAGGAACACACGATATTCACTTACTTATAACAGGTATGGACATCACCGATATTCCAGCTTTTAAGTAGTAATAAACGTTTATTAAAGTATACTTAAAAATGATAATAGAAGCTTCTTGGAAACAAGAAGCTTTTTTATCTTTACAAAAAAAATCCTGCACATGAATATTGCTACCATCAACAATAGTATTCAGCCCCAAAAAGAACTATTGTTACAACATTCGCTCTATAATAAAGTAAAAACAATTGCTGATTTACAATGTTTTCTAGAAAACCATGTTTACGCAGTTTGGGACTTTATGTCGCTTTTAAAGGCATTACAATCTAAATTGACTTGTACCTCTACTCCTTGGTTTGCTACACCAAATCCGGAAACGAGATATTTAATCAATGAAATCGTGTTGGCGGAAGAGTCTGATTTGACTTTAGACGGAAAGCGTTCTAGCCATTACGAAATGTATATCGAAGCAATGGAAGCGTGCCAAGCAGACACCAATGGCATCAAAGCTTTTTTACAAGAAGTAGATTCGTTAAAAAACATTTTTGTTGCGATTAAAACAAGTAATCTTCACCCCAACATAAAAGCATTTTTAGACTTTACTTTCCGAGTTATTGAAGAAGGAAAAGCACATGAGATTGCAGCAGCTTTTACTTTTGGAAGAGAGGATTTGATTCCGAGTATGTTTACTGAAATCTTGAGAAATTTTCAAGCTAACTTCCCAGAAACAGACTTAAGCAAACTCATCTATTATTTTGAAAGACACATTGAACTTGATGCCGACGAACATGGACCTATGGCAATGACAATGATCACTGAATTGTGTGGTAATGATGCTCAAAAATGGTCAGATGTTGAAGAAGTATCGAAGCAAGCATTAGAAAAACGCATCGGGCTTTGGGATGCCATCGAAGAGCAATTACAAGTCGAACACTTGATGACAACTTAAAATAACGCAAAAAGTCCTGATTCGTCAGGGCTTTTTTTTTGGAGTTTATTTATTGGATTTCCAAATAAATCCGTCTAAGAGATAATGGGTAAATTGAGGAACTGTCAATAAAGGAACGATTATAATTTGCCATTGTGCCATATCCAAACTAGGACTTGAAAAATATTCCTGCCAAACCAAAACTTCCCATAGATATTCTTCTGAAAAGGCTATCAATACCAACACTCCGATAAAAACAAGCCAACCTTTACCACCTTTGGCAAAAGCTACAATTCCAGACCCGCGGCTTTGCTTAAGATGTATTTCGTTAAGATAAATCAGCGCCATATACGGAATTCCGTGCGCTACTACATTCAGCAAAGTGAAAATGAGATCATTGTTGTAATACACAATTCCTAAATACCAAGATAAAAATGTACCTACAATAATTGCATTTTTTGGAAAATTAAAAAACTTTTGTTGGTAGGATTGAAAAGCCGTTCGAAGCACATAAAACAAGAGAACAAAGCCATAAATCCATCCCAATACTTCGAGAGCGAAACTGTTTTCTACTCTAAAAAAATCATGTTCAGTAAACCATGTAAAAGCACGTGGACTTGATAAAAACCAGTACAACATCGGGTACACCGTTGCGGTATAAATAAACAAATTATCAAAAAACACAGTCCACTTTGTTTTAACTTCTAAACGTGAATACAGCCGCATGAAACCATATTGTTGCCTGATAAAATGAAATACAGCAATGTAAGCCAAACACGACCAAAAAACAGTACTACCAAAACTAAAAAGCAGCATCCCAATCAAAAAACACACTAAAGGTAAAACCAGCAACAACGTACGTCGCGCCCTGAACGCATCAGGTACAAAATACGTTTTAAAAAGTGTAGCATAAACGTGCGCTACATCTATAAAAACAATCAAAAAAAGCCAGGTATAAAAAGAATATTGGTCCTCAATAACTCGGAAGGAATCATGAAAAATAATGACCAACAACGATACAAAAAAAGCTGGAGCCAATATAAAAACACCATCTGTAAGTGGCTTATGTATCCAAGGTTGACGCATCGAGTATTTGATTTACGGCTTGAATGCCTTGATGAAACGCTTCTTCAAAAATAGAAATTCCAGCCAGATCAGAGTGAGCAAAGAAAATACGATTAGCTATAGCTTTAGACGCTTCTTCTTTGGCTTTGCCAAAAATAAATCCCGGAACCGGACTAATCATTCCGTGACCCAAAAGGTGAACATTAATTTCTTCTGTTTTCGATTCAATATCTGGATGAGCCAGACGCAAATCGTCAAAAACTAATTTTTTCCAATGTTCTTTGTTTTTAAAATACAATTCCTTTCGGCTTTTGGCGCAATTATCACTTGAAAAACTATAGTAATAAGTAATCACTTTTTTAGCATGCACTTGCTGCACGGATTGCTGTTGGTCGTAAATATACCCCAAGCCTTTAGCACCTTGAATAACATTATCCCAACACAAAGGATAACTGCCATTATCAACCAAATCAGTGACTACCAAAGTGGCCAACAACCAGGGTGCATAATGAAAATCTTGAGCCATTTTTTTACGATCAGGAAGCAAGTATTGATTAACAAATTGCGGACAAGCCATAATGACTTTTTCGGCGGTAATTTGAATCGATTTATTGTTCACAGCATCAAAAACCGTTACTCCAACGACATTTTCATCGGGAGTTATTTCGTATACCAAATGCGATTGTAAACTTTTACCTTTTACATATTTTTTCAAGTGTTGCGCCAATCGGGCATTGCCTTCGGGCCAAGTCAAAACAGTATCAGCGCCATTGGGAGTACTGTCGTGTTTTCGCCCTGCAAAATAATGAATTCCCGCCCAAGCAGAAACAAATTCGATTCCCAAACCAAAATCGTCTCTACAACAATAATTGACATATTCTAAAAGCAAAGGCGAGGTAAATTCCTGCTGCGAGCACCACGCGACCATCGTCATTTGGTCAAGCGCGCGTGTCTTACCATCAATCGAAGATTTCACCAAAGGAATATCAAAAAGATATCTCCCATCTGCACCTTTAGCAATTCGAAACTTTTCCATTTGCTCAAAAAAACGCTGCATTTGCGCTTCATCCTGTGGTCTATTCCCAATTCGGGGCAGCAATCCTTCTTGCCAACTGTTTCTGTAAAATAAACGTTCGCTCGGGGCAAATGTCAACTGAGCCTCATCAAAAATAGGGAAACCTTGGGAATCAAAACCCTGAATAATATTTTCTTCCTGCAAAAACTGCAGTAATTTAGTATCTGATTTATTGGGCAAAGGCAAATAATGCGCTCCCAAAGGGAACTTTGAATATTGGTTTTCGCCGTTTGATGAATTGCCTCCGACTTCTTTTTCAAGTTCAACGAGCAAAAAATCAGTTTCACCTCGTTTACTGAATTCTCGTGCGGCACTCAAACCAGAAATCCCTCCTCCAACAATAAGGTATTTTACTTTTAATTGTTCGCTTACCTTAGGGAAATTCTTGGTGCGTAAGCGGTGCCCTACAATATAATTAGTTCCTGTGATCCGAAATATAACTGACAGTGCCTTCTCTTTACACGCTTGCAAAAAGGGAGTAATCAAAACTACAGCTGCAGCTGATTTTAAAAAAAATCTCCTCGAGAACTTATAATTTTCCCCACTCTTCATCAAAATAGCGTACTAAGATTTGGTTGTCTAAACGATTAATTTCGACTTCATTTGAAATCATATCTTTAGCAAAATAATTGAATTGGTCGAACTGGTAATTGTAAAAACGCAGCTTTTCAGCTCGTCTGTTTACGGAATTAAAAGTAGTTTCGAAACTGTTGATTGCAATCGAAAATCCCCATTCGCCAAACGAAGGTACATACGCGTGATAGGCATCTACCTGAGGGAAAGTTTCGGCCAAGGTTTTGTTGATACACCAAAAAGACTTCGGCGCAAAAAACGGAGAAGTAGTTTGCACCACGATTACCGCATCTTTAGCCAAAATCGATTTTATAGTGTTGTAAAAGTTTAAAGAATACAATTTGCCCAAGCTGTAATTAGACGGATCCGGAAAATCAATCACCACGACATCAAACTTTGATTGGGTACTTTTGGCCCAAACAAAAGCGTCTTGATTCAAAACCTGTACCTTCGGATCGTTTAGTGCATTTTCATTAAAACCAGTCAAAATAGAATTGGTTTTGAATAATTTAGTCATCCCCTCATCTAAATCTACCAGAGTAATTTTTTGAACTTCGGGATATTTCAAAATTTCGCGAACCGCAAGTCCGTCGCCACCGCCAAGCACTAAAATATTTTTGGCATTTTTAGCCATAGCCATTGCAGGATGCACCAAGGCTTCATGATAGCGGTACTCATCTTTAGAACTGAATTGTAAATTGTTGTTCAAATACAAGCGGTAATCACTTTTATTATGCGTTAGCACAATGCGTTGGTAAGGCGTTGTGTTGGAGTAAATGATATTTTCGCCGTACAAATTACCTTCTGTGTAAGACAAAATCGAATCAGAAAAAAAAGCGACTACAACTAAAGTTACAAAAGCACCAATAGCTTTAAATCGCAATAAATACACATTTTTAAGCTCTTTCTTTAAGCTAAAGCACAATACAATAGCAATACTGATATTGATCATTCCGAAGAACAAAGACGTGCCCATAATTCCCAATTTGGGTACCAATACCAGCGGAAATAAAATAGAAGCCAACAGCGCTCCGATGTAATCAAAAGTAAAAACATTGGATACTAAATCTCTAAATGCCACTTTATCTTTGAGGATATTCATCAAAAGCGGAATTTCGAGCCCAACCAAACAACCCGTGATAAAAACCAACAAGTACAAAATGAGCTGAAAAGAATATACACTTTCGAACAATAAAAAAAGCACTACCGAACTCAAACCGCCAATAAGACCAACGAGAATTTCGATTTCAACGAAGGTATTAAGCATGTTTTTGGTTAAAAACTTCGCAAAATAAGAACCCACTCCCATTGCAAATAAGTACACCCCAATAATGAACGAAAATTGTTTTACAGAATCGCCAAGCAAATAACTCGCCAAAGTACCGGCCACAAGTTCATAAACCAGTCCGCAGGTTGCGATGGTAAAAACAGCAAAAAGAAGTAAATATTCAAATTTTAAAAATTTTTTACCCATGAATTGCGGCACTAATAATCATAGAGAATCCAATAATAAGTGCACCAAAAACAATGGCAACGGCTGTGTTATTCTTTTCGGTAATTTCTTTCCAAGTATTTTCAGGAGTTAGTTTCTCGATGATGAAATAAGCAATTAAAAGAATTACAATTCCTAAAAGCGAGAATACCAAAGAGTTTAAAATAGGTTTTGATGTAAGAAAGTCCATAGGTTGAAATTTTAAAAGTTATTTATGATAAAAACGGTTAATGCTACCGCGTGCATTTGACTCGGGTTTGTATTTTTCGGTTGATTCGCAATCGCACAACTGATTTCCTGAGGTATTATAGTACACAAACAAGAGGTAAAAAAACAAACCAATACCCAATGACAAGTAGTTATTTTTAATGTAGTTTAGTATATTTTCCATGCTTTATGAGTTGTATTCAGAGTAACTACTATCTGCCCAGCGGCGTTCTTCGAAATTGCGTTCTAAGTAAAATAAGCCAACCAAAACCACAATCATGCAAATTAACACAATCCAGATGTTGCGTGATGAAGGTTCGCTCCAAACTGCTTTCACTTTGATAAAATCGCTGGTTACATCTTCAGGAGCTTTCATCGAGCTGATTGTTAAATGGTATTGACCTGCTGGCACACCACACAAATTAAAACTCTCGCTATTTGAACCTTCGGACCAGGATTCGCCTTCGGTATAACCAGAATAGTATTCAATGTCTTTGCTGGCATAAACCTCATCGCCTGTTTTTTCGTTGACCAAAGCCACTTGTACATTCACCCACGAATTACTTACAGGTGCATACAATTCAACCGAGAGTGGCGCCGCACTACCTTGAAGGGTAAAACTTGGACTAACAAAATCTTTAGTCGTCGCGCTAGCCAAAGGCAACTGCGTATCGAGGACATTGGCTGCCACTCGATCCTTATTGAAGTACCAATTCGATATTACAGTTAACAGCGCCACTACACAAAAAGTGATTGCCAATTGACGCAAATCAATCAGGAATGGTTGCACCAAACCTACCCCTGCTTTATTGGGTAAAGTTGGGTTATCAAAAGCTTTTTTGACTGCTGATTTTTTGATGTGCTCGCCTTTGCAGGCAGTTTGTCCATTTGATTTTCGTTCAAAGGACAAAAGAAAAGGAGGATTAATATACTCAATCAACTCAGCCTTTTCGAAGATATCAAAATCAAAAAAACCACGAGCGGCTCTCAGTTTTGGATACGAATACGAATAACAGCTATAGCTTAAATCTTCATAGTCAACTGTTCTTGGATGGTTGCCAACCTTTGTATCTAACTGAATTTCTTCAAGCCAAATCCAATGACCTGCAGCTTCTGATAAGTATGCAAAATCATCTTTGCTTTGCAACTGATACTCTGCCCATTCAAAACCGTCGTATTCTTTTATGAGTAAACCCGTAACGGTGTACTCTTTATCATTAAAAACACCTATTTGACCTACCTCCAAATGTTCATCAAAAACAAAAGGCCTTAGTTGGTCCTTAAATCGCAAACCATCTCGATCTTGATACACGTATACGCAATTAGTACATGCGTATATGTTGACATCAAAATTCAAATCCAACTTAGTGGTATGGTTGCAATTGCTACAAGTAACCTCCATACTATTATCTATTAATTTCGAAGTCTTTTAAAACAATTCCTTGAAAATATTCCACATACTGCGCCATTACTGCTTTGACTTTTTGGGTATTATCCTGTAAATAATTGCACAAATACACATCAAGAGTAAGTTGATTGAATTCGGGCCAAGTATGAATGCAAATGTGAGATTCTTTGAGGCAAACAGCTATGGTGAAACTATCGTTCTCGAAATCATGCACCACAGCACCTACTTTTTCGAGGGCGTGTTGTTGCAAAACAGCATCAGTAAAAGCCATGAAACCGGCGCTATTAGTGAGCTTGGATGCGTCAGGAACGCTTAAGGTGACTAGTTTGTGCAATCCTGGCGAATAAGAAGTAAGCTCCATAGCGGTTATTAGAAATTGAAAATCAAAAAAATATTGTACGAATATATCTCTTTCAATTGAATAAAAAAAGCCTCAAAATATTTTTACATATTTTGAGGCTCTACCTTTTATTTTGATTGCTTTTAATATTCTGGTGCCAATTCGAGTTCTAAACCTTCTAAGTCCTCCGTGATTGGAATTTGACAACCCAAACGGCTATTTGACTTTACATAAAACGCTTCGGATAACATGGCTTCTTCATCATCGCCCATTTCTGGCAAAGGCACTTCGTTTAAAACGTAGCATTGACAAGAGGCACACATGGCCATACCACCGCAAGTTCCTTCAACTGGCAATTCGTAGGCTTTACAAAGCTCCATGATATTCATTGCCATATCCGTTGGTGCTTGTAGTTCGTGAACAACTCCTTCTCTGTCTTTGATTTTGATTAATACGTCCATGTTATTGGTTTTGTGTGTGTTTTACAAATTTTGATTGGTATTGGGGTTCGCGTAAAGGATGACAGCGGCATCCTTTTATGGAGCCTGCGGAATAAAAGATACAGCGAACAGCCTGACCGTTTTATAAAAATAGGCCCTTCAGTACAATTACCGTTGGCCTATTTTTATAAAAGGGTTACGCCCAAATGCCTCTATAAAATATTGACAACTGTTTCTATTTGCGGTGCAAATTTTTTGATTGTAGTTTCAACGCCGGCGCGCAAAGTCATTTGATTGACGCTACATGCGGTACAAGCACCTTCAAGACGGACTTTTACGTGCTTGTCATCTTCGATAGAAATAAGTGTAATATCGCCACCATCGGAATTTAAAAAAGGTCTAATTTCCTCGAGCGCTTTTTGAACTTCAATTGTTAATTCTTCTGTTGTCATTTTCTTTGTTTAAAGATTGTAAGATTAGAAAATTGAAAGATTGAAAATCATTTTCAAAAGTTTCTAATTTTATTTTTTTACAGCAGAACAACCTGCCATTGTTGTAATTTTTACTGCTTCGGTAGCTGGTAAACTTTCGTTTCTTGCCACTACTTCGCGCACTACGTTACGAGTCACTTCGTCAAAAATGTTTTCGACAGGTGAAGCAATTTGCATAGCCGCTGGACGTCCGTAATCACCAGCTTCACGAATAGATTGTACGATTGGAATTTCACCTAAAAATGGAACTCCTAAATCGTCTGCCAGGTTTTTAGCACCTTCTTGACCAAAAATATAATATTTGTTATCAGGCAATTCAGCTGGTGTGAAATACGCCATGTTTTCGATAATTCCTAAAACTGGTACATTGATCGCTTCTGACAAGAACATCGAAACTCCTTTTTTAGCATCGGCCAAAGCTACTGCTTGCGGAGTACTCACGACTACTGCTCCTGTAATTGGCAATGATTGTACGATAGAAAGGTGAATATCACCTGTTCCTGGAGGTAAATCAAGTAACATAAAGTCTAATTCTCCCCAATCAGCATCAAAAATCATTTGGTTTAATGCTTTTGAAGCCATTGGACCTCTCCAGATTACGGCTTGACTTGGAGAAGTAAAGAACCCGATGGAAAGTATTTTTACTTCATAACTTTCGATTGGTTTCATTTTTGACTTGCCATCAACCGTTACTGAAACTGGTTTTTCACTCTCGACATCAAACATAATTGGCATCGATGGTCCGTAGATATCAGCATCAAGAACACCTACCGAAAAGCCCATTTTTGCAAGCGTTACAGCCAAGTTTGCAGTTACAGTAGATTTTCCTACTCCACCTTTTCCTGAGGCTACTGCAATAATATTTTTGATTCCAGGAATCGATTTTCCCTTAATTTCAGGCTTATCAGCAACCTCAACTTTGGTGTTGATTTTAACTTTAGCTTCGGGCGAAACTTTTTCTAGGATTGTTTTTTTAATATCGTCTTCGGCTCTTTTTTTGATGTGCATTGCAGGCGTGTGCAATACTAAATCAACAACAACTTCATCTCCAAAAGTGATAACATTGGTAATAGCACCACTTTCAACCATATTTTTACCTTCGCCGGCAATGGTAATGGTCTCTAACGCTTTAAGAATTTCTTTTCTATCTAATTTCATTTCTAATTCGCTGTTTTCTATTGGCATTTGCATACCAGAACATTATCTTTATTTAAACTGATTTCAGATTGCAAATATAGCATGAAAAGTTCTTATTTTAAAGGATTTGTATCGCATTTATTGATGCGTACATTAGTGCGTGCTATGAGGGAGTTATGCTAGAAATTATTCTTCTGTTGGGATTGTTGGCGTCCAGAAATGAGCCTCAAAATCAACAATTTGGTTGTCGCGTACTTCAATACCTTCGTTTTCTAACAATTGTTGCATTAAGTTGGATCCGTCAAAATGCATTTTGCCAGTAAGCAAACCGTTTCTGTTCACTACACGATGCGCAGGCACATCTTCAAGCGTATGCGAAGCATTCATGGCCCAACCTACCATTCGGGATGATTGTGCCGAACCCAACGCTCTAGCAATGGCGCCGTAGGAAGTCACTTTTCCGTATGGAATTTGTCGAACTACGTCGTAAACTCTTTCAAAAAAATTTTCGTTTGCCATGCTTTTGATTGCTAAAAAAACAGTTTACCCAAAGTAATATCGAACAATATTTACGAGTGTAAAAAGCGCTATTAAACCAGTGATTGTACCGATGATTCCGTTCATGTTGCGCATCAAGAAGTCTGTCTTGTTTTGGATTTTTTGAAAAAAAGTAATGTAAAAATAAAACACCAAAAAAGAACCAGAAACAACACCCGCCACAAAAGTAAAAACATGGGTAGCCTCAAAGTAAAAAAGATTGTAAGAAGCCAGCGTAATACTAACAAAAACGTAATACGGAATAGGAAAAAAATTGAGCGCCGAAAGTAGCATACCGAGAAAAAAGCGAGTGGAGGTACTTCGTTTTTTGATGCTTCCCTTTTTTTTGACTGGCTTTTTGGCAATGAACAAAAAATAAACCGTAAGCACAGCAAAAATCCCGAAACCTACCTCACGCAATAGCACGACCACATCTGGGCGTTCTTTGATAAATCGTGCAAAAAAAATAGCTAAAGATGCCTGAAAAAAAATGATGATCACCGCACCTAGAACAAACCAGTAAGCACTACTTTTTCCTTCTTTCAGGTTCACTTTTGCCGCCGTCATGTTGATTAAACCGGGAGGAGTAATACCTACGAAAGCGGTTATAAAACCCAAAATTAAGGAAGTGATTAAATTCATAGGCACAAAAAGAGATTCAAAATCGCAGTCAAATATAAGACTATTCTTTGATTCTGAATCGAATATAGGTAATTGCTTTATTAATTTCTAAGTATTGTTTCTCGTAAAAGGTCTGAAAAGCAGTAACTTCTTCCGGACTACCTTCATTTCTGTACACATTGTGATTTGCATATAAAACCTCGTGACCTTCGCCGTGCAACAATCCTAAAGTGTATCCGTGCATGAATTCACTATCGGTTTTTAAGTTTACAACTCCATCTTTTTTGAGAATTTTTTTATACAATTGTAAGAACTCTGAATTTGTCATTCTGTGTTTTGTACGCTTGTATTTGATTTGTGGGTCTGGAAAAGTAATCCAAATTTCATCAACTTCGTTTTCGGCAAAAATATGATTGATCAACTCAATTTGAGTTCGGATGAAGGCTACATTATACAAACCTGTTTCAACAGCTGTTTTGGCACCACGCCAAAAACGCGCGCCTTTGATATCAATTCCGATGAAATTTTTGTTTGGGTAACGTTCAGCCAAGCCAACAGAGTACTCTCCTTTTCCGCACCCTAATTCGAGTACCAAAGGATTATCGTTTTTGAAAAAGTCGGTATTCCATTTTCCTTTCAACGGAAATAAATCGCCTACTACTTCTTCTCTAGTTGGTTGAAAAACATTGTTGAATGTTTCGTTTTCCTTAAATCTCTTTAATTTATTTTTGCTTCCCACTTTTCTTAAAATATTTATGCTTCGTACCGTTCGATTTGACGGTTTCAGCTGGCAAAATTAAGGAAATATATATGAACTATTTGCCTTTTTTGGATTGAAGTGTTTTCAAAAGAGCATCTTCGGTAGCTGATTTGGCTTGAATTACCGTGTTCGAATGTTCATTTGGTACCGTCATTGACAAAACGTATTGTTTTATTTTCCATTGCCCATCCACTTTGACCAAAACTCCTGAACCTCTGCAAATTTTCATTTGAGTGTTTAATAATTCGTCAAACCAAGCTAGATTTCCGCTGGCATCAAAAAAAACATGACGCTCCACAGCGGTAAAACTCCACGCCTTTCCTTTGTCAAAATGTGGTTTGGCATAGGCTTGAAAATCTTTTTTGTTCCAATTTTCAGTTGCATCAGTGCCAATAAATACGGCATCTTCAGCTAGAGCTTCAAAATAATCCGTAAAGCTAGCCTTTGCGGCTGCTTGATGCCAATTGTCTAAAACTTGGTTGACCTCAGTCGTTGCATTTTTTGAAGATGAAATATTGGTTTTACATCCCAAAACCATCAATAACAGTACAGGTAATAGTAATTTAAAGCGCATCTGATTGTATTTTTATTCGTGATTTTTATTCCATTTAATTTTAATTTTTCCATCCACATCTTGTGCCAAAAGGTGTAAAACCAAACCTTTGTAACGTTTAGCCAAGCGTTTTTCCTCATCGGAAATTAGCGTATCTTTTCTAGGATTTCGAAGCGGAATGGTCATGGCCAAATTGGTGCCGCGTTGAAACGAATATACGCCATTTACATCAAAATTTAAAATGCTAGAACTCACTTTTAATTTTTTGATTCCCACCCGACCTTCATTAATTTTAAAATCGCCAACCAAATCACTCAACACAATATTGCTGACGTTTCGAAACGGAAAAGCAAATTTTGCTACCGCAGTTATAGGTTTAAAATTGATCAAAGCCCCATCAAACAATTTGAAATTAACATTACCAGCGAGCGTTTCCGTTTGTAATGCGCCTCCGGCAATCATCAATCCTTTGACGTCAGCAGTGGCATTTAGTGTTCCCTCGATATTAGCAGGTTGAAAAGATTTGATTCCGAAATTATCCATAGCCGTTAAAAACTGAGTTACGTTGATGCTACTTAATTTTACATTAGAAGCTACTTTAAAATTCTTGTTTTCGCGACTCAACTTTCCGACTACCTCAATACGACCACCGCAAGTTTCGAGCTTGGCTTTTTGCACAATAAACGAATCATTAATTAGTGCCACCGAAGCCAGTACTCGCGATGCATTCCATTTGCCATAGTTAATTTTATCGGCCTTAACATCCATTATTACTTGCGATTTATGGATGGCATCGTATAATTTTGCTGAAAAAGGATCTGCTACAGCAACCGCCTTTGCTTGCTTTGGATTATCAGTTGTTATGGCGCCTACAAATTGTTTCACATCCAAATACGGAGCGTATACTTGCCAATTGACAATCATTTTTTGGGGACTATCGTAATACAAAGTCATGAAATTATCTATTTTACCCTCCATAAAAACAGCACTTTTTGCATTTCTAAAACTAATATTTTTAAGTAAAAGTGCTTTGTCTGTAAAATCGAGCTCTATATTGGTTTTTAGGAAAGCAAAATTCTTTGGACCGTAGTTCAGCAGTGCCTCTTTTACAAAAACACGGCCTTTGAATTGGGGTTTCTTAATTTTTAGACTCGCCACATCAAACTTAAACTCTAATTTGACGGTAGCATCTCCGCCCGTAAAATACAATATTTCTTTGTCGATTAATTTATTGAGGCGTTGCATTTTAAAATTAGCGCGAAAATTTCCGGTAGCAATAGTTTTTTCAAAATTAGCAATTACACCTTGAGGAATTCGGAAAGGAATGGTTTTGTATTGGCCTGCAAAATTGGTGAGGCGTATTGCTGAATTAACATCGTTACAACCCAAACCTTTTTTGAAATTATTGGTAAATTGACCCGTAAAGGAACAATTTGTTATAATTCCATCAGGAATAGTTAGCCTATCATTTTTCACGCGCGCCAGCACCACAATTTCAGGATCGCCCATCGTATTCAAGTCGCCAATAATCGAACAACGCACTTGTAATCGCTTTTGGAGATCGAACTGATCCAAACGTTTTTTGATATTTCCACTCAAAATAGCGGCTGCATTGCGCCATAAAATATTGGTTTGAATGCTAATATCAAACGGAGCTTGGTCTTCTTGAATTCCGAAATGCGCTTGAACGGCAAACACATCGGCACCAATGAAAAGCTCATCAGCCTTTACAGAAATCTTTTTACTTAGTGCGTCATAATTCGCTTCCAATACCGCCTGAATTACTTTGTTCTGAACAAAACTTCCTCTTTGTGTATTAAAAGCCATACTATTAGCCTTTGTTTTTATGGCAACCTTTGACTGCCAATTGTAACCGTCAAAAGTAAAATTGCCTTTTAGGTATTCTACATCAAAATCGAATAATTTTTTTCCTTTTTGGTTTTCAGAAATCAAGCGGACATTTTTAAAAATAATTTCTTTAACCGCGGTATCAGTCGTACTTTTAGATTGGCTTTTGTTCTTCTTACTTTTAAAAATAGAAGTATTTACCACACCATTTTTTGATTTAAAAACATGCAAATTCGCATTTTGAACCTCTATTTTATCAATAAACAACTCGTTACCCAACAACTTTAAAACATTTACGCGCAACTTAATACGCTCTGCTTGAAGCAAGGTACGCTTGTGTAATGGCCATAAACTATCTTTGACCTGTACTTGACTTAAAGCCAAAGTCATGTTGGGAAAACCTTGAAAAAACGCATAGTTAACATCCTTTATCACGACTGAACCCGAACAATTTTCGTTGATTTGTTCATTAATTTGCTGTACTATTTGGGCTTTATTACTGTCAAAATAAACCGAAAAACCGACACAAAGCAGCAACACAAGAGCTACAAAAGCCAATGCCAAAATGCCCAAACTTTTGAGAATTTTTGCAGGGGTCAACCGGTCTAAAAAATTACGAATAGGTGACAAAATAGTAGGCATAGGCATTTTATTCTGATTTAAAAAAGGCGACTTTGGAGTGGATTACTTAAGAGATATTATACCAACACATCTTGAACAATTCCTAATTTTTAAACCCTATTTTTAATAAAAAACCTGGTTTATATTTTTTGTAAAATTACGCTAGCTAAGCCGGATCAACTTTACATGTGAATACAACAATTGTTGTATAATTCACAGATTTAAGCTTGTTAAATATACTCTTAAATTTGTTTTTAAAAAATAAAACGAATACAAATCTCTTATTATCAATAATTTATTATTTTTATTACGCCTTTATGAGCTTATGATTTTTTAACACTTGAGCGCTCGACAAATACCGAACGCTTAAAGTGGAAGACTTGAAAGCATCTTTTTGATGTATTTTTGTGTTGACATAAACCACTAGAATTTCAAAACCAAATACAATGAGAAAATTATACGCTGCTTTTTTGATTCTCATCTCGTTAACAATTGTTTCTTGTAAAAAAGATAAAAACAAAGCCATTTCCCAAGTCAAAAATACTCCCACTAACTATTTAGAAGTGTCCTTTGATAGTACTCAGATTGCTCCATTTTTTGAATCGTATCCCGACCTAAAAGCCTATCAAACAAAAGTGGAGGAATTGTATCGCAAGCGCCAATTCCATTATATTTGGTTTGACAAAGATGGTATAAATGAGTTTGCTGGCGTTTTATACAATAAAGTGAACACCATCAATCAAGAAGGTGTAGAAGCTAAAATACCTTATCAAGAAAAATTTGATGCTATTTTTAAAGATCCCAAAAAATACAAAAAAGCGAGTGTTGAAACTGAATTGCTCAACTCAGCACTATTTTTCTTTTATGTTGACAAAGTTTATGATGGAATAGCACCCGAAAAAACCAGAGATTTAGAATGGTTTTTGCCCCGAAAAAAACAATCGTATGATGCGTATTTGGATTCGCTTTTAATCAATCCATCCTTAATTCACAAGGAAGAAAAAGGCTTATTGAAACAATATTTTTTACTCAAGAAAGCATTGGCCAATTATAGAGCAATCGAAACAAAAGGCGGTTGGTCAAAAATCACGGTTGATTCTCTTGTAAAAAAATACCAACCGGGTGATAGCGCACAAGTGATCGCCCAAATTAGAACCCGACTTTTTACGACCAACGATTTAGAGCAAGATTCTAAAAGCGCTATTTATGATGAGGAGCTAGAAAAAGGCGTTTTAAATTACAAAAAAAGACACGGAAATGCATGGAATAAAAGCATCCTGCCTGAACACATAAAGAGCATGAATGTTCCCGTGCAAGAACGCATCAAAACCATTATGCTCAACATGGAACGTTGCAGATGGGTGTCAAACGACATTACCAAATCAAAAGAATTGGTAGTGGTGAATATTCCAGCCTATGAACTCACCTTTTTTAGAAACGGGCTAGCGGAACTAAAGTCGAAAGTTGTGGTAGGAAAAGCATTGAACAAGACAGTTATTTTTAGTGCACCCATGCGTTATATTGTTTTTCGCCCGTACTGGAATGTACCAACAAGTATACTTAAAAACGAAATTTTGCCCGCCATAGAAAAAGACCCGAACTATTTAGCAAAACACAACATGGAATGGAACAATGGCTCCGTCAGGCAAAAACCGGGAGCATCAAACTCTTTGGGATTGGTAAAGTTTTTATTTCCAAATTCGAATGCTATTTATTTGCATGATACGCCCTCGAAAGGATTGTTTACTCGCGAATCAAGAGCATTCAGTCATGGTTGTATTAGAGTAGCAAAGCCCAAACAACTAGCCGAAGCCTTGATGAAAAACGACCCAAAATGGAATATGGAGAAAATTGAGCAAAAAATGGCCGCTGGTGATGAATATTGGTACACTTTGCCTGAAAAAATCCCTGTTTATATTGGTTATTTCACCTCTTGGGTTGATGCTGATGGCAACTTGTCTTTTTATGAAGATGTATACGAGAGAGATCCTGCTTTGGCGGCTTTGCTTTTTAAATAAATCCTTTGAATTGTAGTTTTCTAAAAAATGACACACTAGTTGATAAGACAAAAAAAGACACTTTTCTCAAAGTGTCTTTTTTTTATCCTACGCAAATAAAATTAGTGTGTTTTCATTTTATCAAAAGTAGTCCCCAGTACTTTTTTTATTTTATCTAAAGCCCCGTGAAATGCTTTTTCAGTGGTTTCTGCATGATGCGTTACCGCTAGTGGTTGGCTGTTTACTGGTCGGGCTTCAATGAGACATCTTTTATCGTTAACTCCTGATTTATCGCTGTTTTCGTCACCAAGATGGACTTCTAGACGGGTTACTTTATCCTCAAAACGGGCCAAAGCTGTAGCTACCTCATCCTGAATATACAATTTTAGGCGTGCATGTCCTTCTACATTATTGTCTGTGTTGATTTGTACTGTCATGATGTTTTAAATTTTAAGGTTGTTTCTCAAATTTACGAAAGCCCTTTCATAAATACGAGTGCATTAATAAAACATTATGATAATAAAACCACCTAAATTCACCGCCATACTTGGTTTTATTTTAATTTTTTTGAAATAAAAAAAACGCTATTCTTTCAAATAGCGTTTCAATTATTTAACGATTTGTACACCAAATCAAAAGATTATTAATTTAACTCTGGCAATAAAACAACTCCCATATTAAACAAAGTAAACGCTTGTATGTCTACATTTTCTTGAATGGTAGCTGCCACTGATTTTCCAGCTCCATGCCCTGCATTAATGTCAATTCGGATTAAAGTTGGGTTATTACCGGTTTGTTTCTCTTGTAATTCGGCCGCAAATTTAAAACTATGAGCAGGCACTACGCGATCATCATGATCACCAGTTGTTACCATAGTTGCAGGATACTGAATACCTTTTTTTACGTTGTGAACAGGAGAATACCCTTTAATATAATTGAACATTTCTTTGCTGTCTTGTGACGTACCGTAATCATACGCCCAACCTGCACCTGCTGTAAAAGTATGGTAACGCAACATATCCATTACACCTACCGCTGGCAAAGCTACTTTCATTAACTCTGGGCGCTGTGTCATAGTTGCGCCAACTAATAATCCTCCGTTTGATCCTCCGCGAATGGCTAAATAATTCGGAGAAGTATACTTTTGAGCAATTAAATATTCGGCTGCTGCAATAAAATCGTCAAATACATTTTGTTTTTGCATTTTGGTTCCTGCATCGTGCCATTTTTTGCCGTATTCGCCACCACCACGTAAATTAGGTACTGCGTAAACACCGCCGTTTTCCATCCAAACCGCATTTGCAATGCTAAAACTTGGCGTTAAGCTCACATTAAAACCACCATAACCGTACAACATAGTTGGATTGGTTCCATCTAGCTTTAAACCTTTTTTATGCGTAATGATCATCGGGATTTTTGTGCCATCTTTTGAGGTATAAAATACTTGTTTTGACTCGTACAAATCACTGTTGAAATCTACTTTTGGTTTTTCATATACTTGCGATACACCTGTTGCTACATCATAAGAAAAAGTTGAACCTGGTGTGATGTAATTGGTGAAAGAATAATACAGTTTTTGTTCTGATTTTTTACCACCAAAACCACCTGCTGTTCCCACGCCTGGCAATTCTATTTGACGAACAAGCTTACCATTGTAATCGTATTGTTTTACTACAGAAACTGCATCTTGCATGTAATTGGCAAAAAAGTAACCACCGCCAGTTGACGGAGACAAAACGTTTTCAGTTTCGGCAATAAAGTTTTTCCAATTTGCAGGAACCGGATTGCTTACATCAACAGTTACGATACGTTTGTTTGGTGCATTTAAATCGGTTTCAATAAACAACTTCGAACCTTCATTCTCGATGATATTGTTATCGGTTTTAAAATTATCAACGATAGTTACAATAGCACTTTTAGGCTTGCTTAAATCTTTGATATACAATTCATTTCCGTAGGTCGAATTTGCCGCAGTTATTACCAAATAACGATCGTCCTCGGTAACGTACCCTCCTACATAACGGCGTTTTGTATTAGCACCAAAAATCACTAAATCGCTTTTTTGAGCGGTACCTAATTTATGGAAATACAATTTGTGCTGATCTGTTTTGGCAGATAACTCGCTTCCTGTTGGTTTGTCATAACTAGAATAATAAAACCCTTCGTTTCCTAACCACGAAACGCCACTAAACTTTACATCGACAATTGTATCGCCAATAATTTTTTGCGTCTCGGCGTCCATCACTACAACTTTACGCCAATCACTTCCACCTTCTGAAATGGCATAAGCTACTTTAGACCCGTCTTTAGAAAAATTTAATCCACCTAAAGAACTTGTACCATCTTTAGAAAAAGTATTTGGATCTAAAAAAACCGATTCCTTTCCTTGAGCATCTTTGCGATATAAAACCGATTGATTTTGTAATCCGTTGTTTTTATAGTAATAGGTATAGGCACCTTCTTTGAACGGAGCTCCTATTTTTTCATAGTTCCAAAGTTTTTCCATACGTGCTTTAATCACGTTACGAAATGGAATTTGCCCCAAATAATCATAAGTTACCTCGTTTTGAGCTTTTACCCAAGCTCCCGTTTCAGCTGATTTGTCATCCTCTAACCAACGGTACGGATCGGCCAATTTAGTATCAAAATATACATCTACTGTTTCGCCTTTGTTAGTCTTTGGATACTGCACTTTTTTAGGCGTATTATTTTGCCCAAAAGATGCTACCGCTGATGATATAGCCATTATTAAAAAAGTTTTTTTCATTAGTTAAATTTTAAGGTTGTTACAAAAATAGCAATAAGTTTGTCTAAGCCTTGCGAATAGTTCTTAAATTAAACAAAAAAACGCTATCAATAGGATAGCGTTTTGTCTTTGATAAAATAATCGATTGAGACTTATTTTAACGTTTGAGACTTATTTTAACGTTACCGGATATGTAATCAACGCATCAGTTGCTCCACCAGCATTCGTAATTGAACCTGTAGCAACACCATCAGCTGTTTTTACTGGTTCATGTCTTAAAGTTACCGTGATTGAGCCTGTTGTAGCAATCGCTCCTGTTTTTAAAGTAAATTTTAAACCAATTGGCTTTCCATTAGCATCTGCATCTGCATAAGTAAAAGCACCTACTACCGCTGGTGCCTGAAAAAATAACTGGTGCTCAACTCCTTCTTCTAAAATTTCTGCTGTAATATTATCAGCAGGAGTTACTGATTCATTTAAAAAACTAACTGCTCCTGTATAAGTAGTATTTAATGCTAGTTCACCTGAAACAGTAATCACAGGCATATTAGGACCATCACCATCAAGATCTTTTGACGTTAATGTGATTGTTTGGTTTCCTGCAGTTAATGTGGTTGTTACTGTAGTAATCAATTCTTCTTCATTAACTGCAATTGGATCGTCGTTATTACAAGATGAAAAGCTTACTAATGTGATTAATGCAAAGGCTAAAATTTTAAAATTTTTCATTTTTTTTGTGTTTACTTTTAATAATTAAATTTGATTTGTAGTTGTATGTTTCTACCCATTTCGTCAGCAAAAAGCCGCTGTCTATTGAGGTAATCACGATACGAAGTGTTTGCTATATTTTGAACAGAAAATGCTACCGTAGTGCTTGTTTTACCGAATGTTTTGAATGTCATTTGAGAATAAAAATGCAACAAATGATAACCTGCTGGCGGCGTACTAATATCTACCACAACGGGAACCAACTCATTATTTTCGATGATATTGGTGGTGAAGTTATAGTTTGGAAATTGATTTTGACGCAACATCAACTCACTTTTTAATTCGAGTTTCAAATCGTGCCAAGCCGCTTTTGTGAACTGAATTTTATTGCTCACACCCAATGGAGGCATATCAATAAGAGCCGTGCGGTTGCTAACATCCCTACCGTTTACATAAGAGACCATTAGTCCGTGTTGCCATTCTTCGTTAATTTTCCATTGTGTTTGCAAGTCAACCCCAAACAATCTGGCTTGCGTTTGTTGGTAATCATACACTGGGAAAGCACCGCGAATCGTGGTTTCAAAACCTACTGGTCGTAAAAACATAAAATTGCGAATGCTGTTTAAGTACGGATTGAATTCTACCGAAAAACGATTCCATTTTTTTTGTAATGTAGTCGACAATTTAACGGCTTGCTCTTGATCTAAGGCCAAATCTCCCAACTCAATAACTCCTGTAGAATGATGCAAACCATCACTAAAAAATTCAGACGGATTCGGATTTCTAGCAGCTAAACTTACATTGCCATACCAGTGCAAATCGTTTTCAAACTCGCGGTGAAAGCCCAAACTTGCCGATACGTTATGAAAGTTAAACGATGGTTTTGTAAGCCATTGGTTGCCTTGTTCGCCAACAATAAAGTTTGAAAATTCAGGATCGTAACCACGCTCATCCCATCTTGATTTCAAATAAAACTTGGTAGCATTGGTTTGCGAAAAATCATAACGTACTCCAGCATCTACCGAAAAATGATCTGAAAAATCGTAATTAAAAATGCCGTAAGTAGCCAATTCAAAACGATCGAAGGTTGGTATCAAAGGTTTTATACCCGTTGCTGGATTGGCAAAATTGCTTTGCAATGAACTACTAACACCTGATTTGAAAGTCCAATCATGAAGTGTTTTTTTATAATCAACTTGCATGGCGTGTGTGGCCAACTCCAAATCTAAAGCAGCGCGCGAATTGAAATCACCTCTACGAACATCAAACTCTAATCTTTTGTTGAATTGAAAAGAATATTGCGCCGCGATTGATGCCGTTTCGTCTAGAAAGTAATTAAAATTCACCTTAGCTAAATGATGTTGCACCTCTTGCTTTGGGTTTCGAATGGCATAGGTAAAATCATTAACAACCGATGGCCTTTTGTTGGTTATCGAATTGTACAAATCATTAACATTACCAATATGCGACGCACTCAAAATTCCGATTGTAGTGTTGTAATAGCTGTAATACGCACCAATGTCGTATTTTTTCGCAGTATACTTCACATCACCTGAAAAATTGGCCTCGCGATTTCCGGTATTTGAAAGAACATAGGTTGGTGTTTCGCGATCGCCCATATACTTAAATGTACCTAACGCATTCCAACTCCATCTTTTGTCATTGCCTTTGTGCAAACTCGAACTAATTGAACCACCGCGACCGTTGGATACCATATTTAAAATAGTTTTTCCAAAAAGTGTGTCTTTTTTTACGGTTAGCGGCTCAATGACAACCAATCCACCAACGGCATCTCCGCCGTATTGCAATCCGGATGCACCCTTGATTACCGTTATTTTTCCTGCGGCATTCAAATCAAAATTAGGAGCGTGTTCCGTTCCCCATTGCTGGTCTTCGAGTCGCACATTATTATTGATTATCGGCACTCTACTACCAAACAGTCCGTTGATAATTGGTTTTACCACGGTGCTACCTGTCTTTAAACTAGAAACACCATTCACCTCCCTTAGCACTTCGCCCAAGGTTTGATTACTGAACCTTTCAATAGTCTCTGTTTTGATTTTTTGCTCCAGCAAAGATTTGTTGAGCGTATTGTTTTTTTGACGCACGACCACTTCTTGAAGCTTATCTGCTTTTTCTTTTAAAACAAAATCAAAAACAAGATCCTCTGATAGGTTTACCAAAGTATCTACCGACTGAAAACCAATGTACGAAACGTGTATTTTTTGGCTTCCTGAAGGGAGTTTTTTAAGCAAATAATTCCCATCAGCATCAGCTGAAACTGTTTTTTTACCAATATGAATGTGACTTCCCACAAGCGGAGTTCCGGCCTGAGAGGTTATTTTTCCGCGTACAGTACTTTGTGCAAATGAGATAGTGCAAAAAAGACTGATACAGAAAAAAAGATGGCTTTTTTTATGCATGTTCTTTGTTCAAGAGATAGAAACGATTAATACATTTTCTAAATTCGAAAATGTATGATAATAAATATTCGTTCTAGGACAAAGGTGGTGCTCGAAGCGCAAAAAGGCTCCCTTTATAGAAACTGTTGATTTCAGTGGAAATAACAACGGTTTTTTGTGTTACTAAATCAAAGTTTTCAATTGAAATTTTAGATGGAAATAAAAAAGTAAAAGTACTTACTTTAAAAGCGCAAATACCGCAAAAGTCATAACCATCATGTTGGTGTGTGATTTCAGTAGCTGATTTTTTTTCATGTGTACAATGAACTTCCGCAAGTTGTGTAGCTATATGCTCGTATTTGTGCACAGATTGAAACAGCATTGAGCACAATACTGTCACGGTGAGCACGAGACTTACGATAGAAAACTTGTTTTTCATGGTGGGCAAATATAACAATCCTAAAACAGAAATCCATTTGTTTTCACAAAATATAAACTTTGTTTCAACAAATGGATTCTAAAATCGCAAAAAAAAGAGACACATTTAACAATTTTGCTAATCAAATGTGATCAATTTGTGTTTTATACTAATTTATTGGCAACTAAATATTCAGCAATTTGAATGGTATTTGTAGCAGCACCTTTACGCAAGTTATCAGCAACTATCCACATGTTTAAGGTGTTTTCTTGGCTTTCGTCACGACGAATTCTACCTACAAAAACAGCATCTTTACCTTCGGCATACAACGGCATTGGATAAGTAAACGCATCGATATTATCTTGAAGTACCACACCATCTGTGTGGTGCAAAATAGAACGTACTTCGCTCAAATCAAAATCATTTGAAAACTCTACATTTACCGCCTCACTGTGTCCACCTACAACAGGAACACGCACGGCGGTAGCCGTTACAGCAATCGTATTATCACTTAAAATCTTTTTGGTTTCGCGCACCAATTTCATTTCTTCTTTAGTGTAACCGTTCTCTTCGAAAGAGTCGCATTGTGGGATAGCATTTCTATGAATTGGATATTTATAAGCCATATCGCCTTGCACTCCTGCGTACTCGTTCTCTAATTGTTGCACCGCTTTTACTCCTGTTCCGGTGATCGATTGGTAAGTAGAAACAATGACACGTTTGATATTGTATTTGCGGTGTAATGGAGCTAATACCAACACCATTTGAATAGTAGAGCAATTTGGATTCGCGATGATTTTATCATCAGCCGTAAGTTGGTCAGCGTTGATTTCAGGAACAATTAGTTTTTTAGTTGGATCCATTCTCCAAGCAGAAGAGTTATCAATTACGGTAGTTCCTGCTGCTGCAAATTTTGGAGCCCACTCTAAAGAAGTTTCTCCTCCAGCCGAAAACAAAGCAATATCCGCTTTCAAATCGACTGCAGTTTGCAAACCAACTACTGAATAATTTTTTCCGTTAAAAGCAATTTCTTTCCCTACAGAACGTTCAGAAGCCACAAGAATTAATTCGTCTGTTGCTCCAATAAAATTGCGCTCTGCAAGCACTTTTAACATCACTTCACCAACCATTCCGGTGGCACCAACAACTGCTATTTTCATAGTATATTTTTGATTGAGTATTACATTTAAAGGACAAAAGTAAACATTATTGACTGTACCACAATTGCATTCACAAAAAATAACAAAATGTTTAATTTGTAACAATTCAGACTTAATCACTATTTGTCAATCAACAAAACTAAAGTTATTGAAAAACAATCTTTAATAATGGAGCAACAAACAATACATTTAAAATTTCTTGAAACATTAAGAAAATTAAATATATCAAGGAATTTAAATAGCGAGAAAGATATATGATCGCAATCAATCGAATTTTGCCACAGATTAAAAGGATTAAAAAGATTTCTAAAATTACATAACCAACTAATCTGTGAAATCTGTGGCGGAGAAAATTTGACATTAAATTTTTTGTTTTTATTTGAGCCGGTAGACATTTACCTAAATTATTAAAAAGAGTTTTGCCACTGATTAAAAGGATGAAAAAGATTTCTAAAATTACACAACAAGCTAATCTGTGTTAATCAGTGAAATCTGTGGCGGAGAAAATTTGACATTAAATTTTTTGCTTTTATTTGATCCGGTAGACATTTACCTAAATTATTATAAAGAGTTTTGCCACTGATTAAAAGGATGAAAAAGATTTCTAAAATTACACAACAAGCTAATCTGTGTTAATCAGTGAAATCTGTGGCGGAGAAAATTTGACATTAAATTTTTTGCTTTTATTTGAGCCGGTAGACATTTACCTAAATTATTAAAAAGAGTTTTGCCACTGATTAAAAGGATGAAAAAGATTTCTAAAATTACACAACAAGCTAATCTGTGTTAATCAGTGAAATCTGTGGCGGAGAAAATTTGACATTAAATTTTTTGCTTTTATTTGATCCGGTAGACATTTACCTAAATTATTATAAAGAGTTTTGCCACTGATTAAAAGGATGAAAAAGATTTCTAAAATTACACAACAAGCTAATCTGTGTTAATCAGTGAAATCTGTGGCGGAGAAAATTTGACATTAAATTTTTTGCTTTTATTTGAGCCGGTAGCCATTTACCTAAAATTATTAAAAAGAGTTTTGCCACTGATTAAAAGGATGAAAAAGATTTCTAAAATTACACAACAAGCTAATCTGTGGTAATCAGTGAAATCTGTGGTAAAGAAGAATAATTACTTATTTAAAATGCGACTTTTTGACCGAGTGTTGCGTTAGGGATTGAAGTGGAAATCCTTTTTGAGGCTTTTTAGCCGAAAAAAGATTGCAGCGAAAAGCCCGACCCGCCGCGGCGGGAAACGTCATAAAAAGAAAAACTATTGACTTTTTGGTACATATGACTGGAGAAAAATTTAGTTGGTTTTTCTAGTCAATATAGCGCAAAGAAAAACCGCCACAATTACGTGGCGGTTTAGTTAGAATATATAATGTAGCGGAAATTACTTTTTTAACAAGTCTCTAATTTGCATTAACAATTCTTCTTGCGTTGGTCCAGCAGGAGCAGCAGGAGCTGGCACCTCTTTTTTCTTCATGCTGTTTATTGCTTTTACAATTAGAAAAATTACAAATGCAATTACTAGAAAACTAATAACAGCTGCAAGGAATTTACCGTATAAAATTCCGCCATCTGTTTTTAGTTCAGCTAAATTTTCAACTTGTGCAGCTTTTAATGCTGGATTTAATAATGCAGGCGTAATTACGTCAGCTACTAATGAGTTTACAATGGCGCTGAAAGCAGCTCCTATGATCACTCCGACTGCTAAATCCATTACATTACCTTTTGCAATAAATTCTTTAAATTCTGAAATCATTCCCATACGTTTCTGTTTTAGGTTAAGTTTATTTGTGAGACGAACTTAGTTAAAATTTTAACATAAGCCTAAAAATTTTAACAAAAAAATAACTAAACACGATAAAATACTCTTTTTACGCGCTGTGAAATGGCCGTAAGCACTTCGTAAGCAATCGTATGTAAACGATTTGCAATGTAAGTCACTGATAAATTTTCGCCAAAAACAATTACAACATCGCCTTCTGAGCAGTCAATATCAGTAACGTTCACCATCAGCATATCCATACAAACACTGCCAATGATTGGTGCTTTTTTGTTTTTAATCAAAACATGGCCTACTTCATTACCCCATGCTCTGGAAATTCCGTCGGCATATCCTATTGGTATGGTGGCAATCTTTGTAGGCACTTCAGCCATGAATCGTCTGCCATAACCTACGCTTTCGCCCGCTGAAATCGTTCTAATTTGTGAAATAATCGATTTTAAAGTCCCTACATTTTCTAGTTGTTTTTGTTCTTCGGGATCATTTGAAACGCCGTACAAACCAATACCCAAGCGAACCATATCAAACTGCGCATTCGGAAAATTACTAATTCCCGAAGTATTCAAAATATGCCGAAATGGTTTTATTTTTAACTCATTGCAAATTTGAGTTGACAATTCGTCAAAAAGTGAAATTTGTTGCTGCACAAAATCAAAGTGTTTGGCATCATCACTCGTGGCTAAATGGGATAAAATGCTTTTAACAGTCACGTGCTCGTTGTCGTGCAAAGCAGCTATTAAATCAGGTATTGTGTCTTTCTCAAAACCCAAGCGATGCATTCCGGTATCGATCTTGATGTGAATTGGAAAACGGCTTAAGTCTTTTTGTTTGGCTAATTTTAAAAATGCCTGTAGTCCTTTTAAAGAATAAATCTCGGGCTCAATACCATGCTGAATAATCGCTGAAAAGCTAGTACTCTCAGGATTTAAAACCATAATTGGTACTTTAATTCCGCCATTTTTAAGCGCTATTCCTTCATCGGCGAAAGCCACACCTAGGTAATTCACCTTATTGAATTCTAATAATTTGGCAATTTCAAGACCTCCGTTTCCGTAACCAAAAGCTTTGACCATCACCATTACTTTAACATCAGCTTGCAACTTTGATTTAAAAAAGTTCAAATTGTGTGTGATGGCATTCAAATTAATTTCGAGTACGGTTTCATGGGTTTTCTCTTCGAGCAATTGTACAATTTGTTCAAAGGCAAAAGAGCGTGCTCCTTTTATCAAAATGGTTTCGTTCGAAAAATCAAGTTGCTCAAAATCGGCAATAAACGAAGCTGTATCGGGATAAACAGTGGCTTGGCTAAACTGATTTTGAAACTGTGAAATGGTTGTTCCAATACCAATTACACGTTCTATTTTATGCGCCACAATTAACCTTGCCACTTTTTCATACAGCTCCTCTTGAGGCAATCCGCTTTGGAAAATATCTGATAAAATGATGGTTTTATTTTGGTATTGCTTTTGACTTTCTAAAAAATCCAAAGCAATTTTCAACGATTGGTAATCAGAGCTGTAACTATCATCAATCAAACTGCAGCTGTTGATTCCGTTTTTTACTTTCAAACGCATTTCAACCGGGTACAGCAAGGCCATTCGTTGTTGTATAGTTGCTGCATCATACTTTAAATGCAATAAAACCATCAAGGCTGAAACTGCATTTTCGATAGAAGCTTCGTCTTGAAAAGGGATCTCCACTTCAAACTGAATTGCTTCATAAGTCACACTGAGTTGCGTACCGTTGCCAATCGCCTTTTTTGACAAAAATACATTTGCAGTAACATCCGTCAAACTCCACGAAAGTGCTTTTATATTTTTTGGAAGATACAAATCAACAACTGAATTTTTGTTGTAAATAAGTACCTCAGCATTTTTAAAAAGTTGTAGTTTTTCAATAATTTTTTGTTCACGACTCGTAAATCCTTCATCATGAGCCGAGCCAATATTCGTGAGAACGCCAATGGTAGGTTGCACAATTTGCTGCAATTGTTGCATTTCATTTATGGTAGAAATCCCGGCTTCAAAAATTCCCAGATTATGTTTTTCGTTAATCCCTAATACCGAAAGTGGGACTCCAATTTGCGAGTTATAACTCTTTGGGCTTCGAATAACATTAAAATCAGGGCTCAATAGAAAATTCAGCCATTCCTTAACGATTGTTTTTCCGTTGCTTCCCGTAATACCAATAATAGGAAAATGAAAAAGCTCGCGATACTGCGCTGCCACTTCTTGCAAAGCCTTTCGCGTGTCCTGCACGACATAAAAGTGAGCTGAATTTTGATACTCAGGCGATATATGCTGAACTACAAAATGCTGTACCCCTTGCTGAATCAAATCTGGAATGTATTGATGCGCATCATTATTACTCCCTGCCAATGCAAAGAAAAGCGTTTGCTTGCCATTTTGAAGTGATCTACTATCAATTGAAATGTGATCTAACAACGAACCATCAGCAGTAACAATACCTTTTTTGGTTATTTCAAAAGCAATGGGTAAAGAATTTGAATTCATGAGTAAGCACGGATTATAAAAATCTAAGTTAACGGGCGAAAAAGCCAATCAAAATATAGTCAAAAATACCATTCTTTTTAGGATTAAATGAATCAGCACCTTTAAAAAAAAAGTTTACTTATTGTTAAACTGATTCGAGGTGAGCTGCCAATCATTTGACTTTTGTTATATTTGTTTTTTGACCAAAATGACTTTAAAAAAAATACTTCCACTATTTTCCTATATTTTTCATCCGATATTTATACCGGCAATGGCTGCGTTGTTCTATTTTTTCGGGACTGACATTGATTTTTCTACAACTCAAAGACTATTTGTTTTTGGACAAGTGCTTGTAACCACAGTTTTACTGCCAATAGTTGCCTACTATTTACTGCGCGCTACTGGACAGATAAAAACCATTATGGCAAAAAACATTGGAGAAAGGAAAATTCCACTTGTATTACATTGTTTTTTATTGCTGTTACTGATCAAAAAAAACATTACCATTGTTGATTATCCTGAATTCCACTTTTTTTTATTGGGCGGACTTTTGAGTAGTTTGATCGCGCTTTTGTTACTTTTTATACGCGTAAAAGCCAGTTTACACCTGATAGGAATCAGTTCATTGACTGTTTTTGTAATTGGATGCAGTATGCATTTTCAAATACCGTACATTTTTTTGATTGCCCTACTTATTGTTACGAATGGCTTGGTAGCATCTTCTCGCTTAGAGATGAACGCGCATACGTACAAAGAGTTGTTGATTGGGTTTTTTATAGGATCAATTCCGCAGTTATTACTACTGAATCTCTGGTTATAAAATATAAAAAATGACTCCAAAATTGAGAGCCTGTAATGCAAAAGACTCTGCCGTGGTGGTTCGCGCCTCCAATAAAGGATTCAATCCATAATAAACATACAAGTTGATCGTATTGTAACCCGCGCTTAAGTACGCTCCGTACTGTAGTTTGTTAAAATCTTTATTCCCAGAAATTTTAGTTTTACCTGCGGCTCCATCAAAAATAGCGTTATCCACTAGTAAATAACTAAATTTTAATCCGCAGTAAATACGCCAAAACTTATGACTTTCGTACGTTGAAGTTCGCCATCTGAACTCCAAAGGCACATCAATCGTTAAAGTTGAAATTTTATTTTTATCAAAAGCTGTGTTTGCACCGATTACTTCATAAGATGGATTTTGTGCACTGCCTGATACGGCTAGATTTTGATTATAATTATTGTACGTAAAACCTAAACCTGTAGCAACAGCAACTTGTCTGTTTTTTGAAATAGGCATATCACGCAAAAAACCAAAAGAAATTCCAGATGAAAATTTACTTTGACTCACCCCATTTGGTTTTTTAGAAAGCGTATTGTAAGTCAGGCTAAAATAAAATTGATCTTCACGGTATAAAGAATCCACCTTGACCACAAGGCTATCTTGAGCCACACCTTCGGCCTGTGAGTAGAGTTTACAAAACGACAAAAGCAAAAAACCAAGAATAGTGAAACGCATATTGAAATGAATTTGATGTGAAAACAGAATAATGGCTTGGATTAATTCCGTTTAAAACTAGTACAGAACAAAGATAGCACTAGATTCCTAAAAATATCTTTCAAGACATACAAATAAAAATCAAACTCCTTAACGAGTAGCCAGACATTTGTTAGTAACTAAAAATCTTGATCGCCCAATCTACTCAACACTACATTTAACAAACTCAACTATACTAAACTGTTATTCAACGAATAACAAATTATTTTATGGAACATCAAATTAACTTTGACTCAATAAACCCATAAAACCTATTACTATGAAAAATTTTAATCTACTATTGTTAATTGTTGCTGGATTATTTGCAGCACAAGTAAATGCGCAAGACAACACTGATGTAAACACTGCGACACACCTTTTAAATGTGAGCGTACCAGAAATTGCCCTGATAGACATTTATGACAGTAACACCGGAACAGAAGCCGCAACCGTTGTATTCAACATGGCGAATGCTACACAATCTGGTGTCAATCGTGAAGCAGGTTTGTATGCGTTTTCTGCCTTGAGTTACACAAATTTATATTTGAATTACACTAGTGTTGTGGCTACAGCAACAAACTCTAACGGATACGACTTAACCCGTCAGATCAATGTTCAGTTAGAAGCAGGTAGTACATTTCCAGCGAGTTTAGATTTAAGAATTACACCTGTAGCTCCGTCAATTATTGCTAATGGAGGTACAACAGATTCTGCTGGAACGGTAACTGCCGCAGGAGTAGCTCTAGGAGTAACCAATGCAATTGGTGTAGATGCACTACTAGTAACAAGTATTGAAAGTGTATACACTGGCGATTTGGCTAGAGGTGTAAGATTAACCTATACTTTAGAACAAAATGGAAACTTTGCGGCTTACCGTGCTGGCGATTATAGTGCAACTATCAAATATACTTTGACTGATATTTAATGCACTACACTTCTATTTACAACCTACAGTTAAAGGTTCTTTACATCATGTAAAGAACCTTTATTTTTTGGTAATCAGGATGCTGATTAGGTAATCACAAATGGTTAATAAGAAATCTTAATTTTTACCAGTAAAATAAGCCCACATTATTTACAGCAAGGCTTTTAAAAGATCTTATTCATCTATACTTCAATGCAGTATAACGAAAAACCAAACCTAGTAACAATCTTAGGTTGTAATTTTGAAATATATTAATAATCAAAAAACCCATATTATGAAAAATGTTAACCTACTATTCGTAGCCGTTGCCGCCCTATTAGCTAGCAACGCAAATGCTCAAGACAACACTGATGTAAACACAGCTACACACCTTTTAAATGTGAGTGTACCAGAAATTGCCCTGATAGATATTTATGACAGTAATACCGGAACAGAAGCTGCAACCGTTGTATTTAACATGGCGAATGCTACACAATCTGGTGTCAACCGTGAAGCAGGTTTATATGCTTTTTCAGCCTTGAGTTACACAAATTTATATTTGAATTACACTAGTGTTGTAGCTACAGCAACAAACTCTAACGGATACGACTTAACCCGTCAGATCAATGTTCAGTTAGAGGCAGGTAGTACATTTCCGTCGAGTTTAGATTTAAAAATTACACCTGTAGCTCCATCAATTATTGCTAATGGCGGTACAACAGATTCTGCTGGAACGGTAACTGCTGCAGGAGTACGTTTAGGAGTGACCAATGCAATTGGTGTTGATGCACTATTAGTAACAAGTATTGAAAGTGTATACACTGGCGATTTGGCTAGAGGTGTAAGATTAACCTACACATTAGAACAAAACGGAAACTTCGCATTGTACCGTGCTGGAGATTATAGTGCAACTATCAAATATACATTAACAGATATTTAATGCACTACATTTCTTTTTACAATTTACCAAGAGAGGTTCTTTACACTGTGTATAGAACCTTTCTTTTTAAAGGATTAATTCTAAAAATACGCTTAACAGCAACTCCGCAGTCTTATTTATACAACATTGTCCATCAAAAATAGACCACATCAATATCATGCTGAGTTATGAAAATAGTTCACAGATTAAATAATACCGTTTAACCGTAGTTACTAGCTAACTATCGAAAATCACGAGCAGTGCCCCAACTTAAATAGTAACTTTAGTATAGAGTAAAAAAACCCTATCCCATCATTTTCTTAATAAACGTACAAATGAAAAAAATACAATTAATCATCGCGTTATTTTTGTTCGTGAATTTGACCTACTCAAGTGTTGTTGTAACAAACGGTTTAACACATATTTATTCTGGAATCTCTGGCACTCAAATCCAGGGCGAAGTTATTCTACTCAACAGTTCAAACGATCAGCAAACAGTCTCCTTTAGTTTACACGAAGCTATTTTTTCTTGCACAGGAGACCGTACTTTTTCAACTACACAATCCCACTTAAAATCGTCTTTAAACTGGTTTGATGGAAGTTTAATGGACAAGGTACTGAATCCAAAAGAACAATATAGCTATCGATTCACAATCAACATCCCAAAAGACCAAGCATTAAGAGGCACCTTCTGGCACATGTTAATGATTGACATAGACAAACCTATTAAAAAAGAAAAACTTGCTCACAACATAGGTCTGAATACAAAAATGAGATATGCTATAGCATTAATCACAAACGTAAATAGCCTTGATGAAGTAAACTTAGATTTCCAAAAAGTTGACATTGACAAAACTACAGATAACAAAAACTTAGTAGTTAAAATTGCCAATCAAAATTCATTTATCGAAGGCGTAAAATTGTCTTTAGAGGTCTATGATTCAGAAGGCAAAAACATCTTTCAAAAAACAACAATTAGAGGCTTAGTATTCCCTGGTTTTTGCAAAGATTACATCATCAACATTTCCGAACTACCTAAAGGAAATTACACCTGTCTTTTGGTCGCTGACTCAAGAGAAAAATTTGTAGGTACTAACGTTAGTCTTGCTATAGACTAAAGTTTAGGGTCTCAATACATTAATTATAATCCACTACTATGAAAACTGTATATAAACTCATCTATCTACTTCTACCTCTCTACATAGGATGTGGGATGGGAGTGCAGTCTGACGATTTGGATACAGTAAGTGTGAGTTCTACTTCAACAGCTACTACTACACCAATTCAATATGAGGATAATGACTCATCGAATCACTATAAGAAACAAGCAAACGAAAGATTAAATGCAGAACAAACCTCAAAAATTATAGAAAAAGAACCTTATACTGGTGCTTCTAACCAAAACGATGTAAAAAAATTTACAGAAGAAGAAATAAAAGCAATGCAACGTGCTTTCTCAAAAGATAAAACTCAAGCAAACTCTGGTACTGATGAAACAACCTCTGTGGCATTAGCAAAAACGAACACTAATGCTATTGAAACAAACACTACTAAAAATGCAATTGCTGATAACAAAAAAACAAACGATGTAAAATCGTTTACCAAAAATGAGATGCAAGTAATGCAACGTGCTTTCTCAAAAGATAAAACTCAAGCAAACTCTGATTCAAATGAAACTGCTCCATCGGCTGTGGCAAAAACGAATAGTGCTGCTACTGAAACAAACACGACTAAAAATGCTCCAGCAGATAACAAAAAAACAGTCGAGGTAAAATCCTTTACCAAAAATGAGATACAAGCAATGCAACGTGCTTTCGCAAAAGATAAAACCCAAACAAACTCTGATTCAAATGAAACTGCTCCATCGGCTGTGGCAAAAACGAATAGTGCTGCTACTGAAACAAACACTACTAAAAATGTTACAGCAGATAACAAAAAAACAAACGATGTAAAATCGTTTACCAAAAATGAGATGCAAGCAATGCAACGTGCTTTCGCAAAAGATATAACCAAAACAAACGCTGATTCAAATGAAACAACCTCTGTTGCTGTGACAAAAACGAATACTAATGCTAGTGGAGTTGTAACATTAAAAGAGGCGCAGTCAAAACAAGACGATAAAAAACTAGCAATAAATAGCGTAAAAAATACCGCTACAACTTCATTAGCAAAAGCACCAACAAAAGAGGCTAATGCAAAACTTGCTGCTATAAAGGTGTTGAAAACAAGCTTATCAAAACCAAATACTGTAAAAAACAACAATAACGGGAGTGCAAAATCAAGTGCAAAACAAAATACTACAAACAATATAGTTCCTGAAAAAGGAAACACTTCTAACCCTAAAACTGTAGACAAACAAAAAGTTGTACCAGCAACTAATTCAAAGGAGGATTTAACTAAAAGAACTTCTGAAAGTGATAAAAAAAGTGTTGCCTCAGCCGAAAATATCAAAATTTCTACTGCCACAATTATTGAAAAAAATGAAAAAAAACAAAATGCTTCAGGAGCCGAACAAATTAAAATTCGTGTCTTAAACCTAAAAGAAAGTTATTCAACAAATAAAAGTCATACGTTAATCATCGAAATTGAAAACGGCGAAAACAGTACATCTAATTTAAAACTTGTAGCAGAATTACCTCGCAATTGGAGCTTGATTTCTATAAGTGATATTGGCGTCTTGGAAGCTAATCAAAAGAAAATGGTGTTAATCAGTTTCAATATACCGGTAGACAATCCATCAGGAAATACTGCTGCGACCTTTATCGTTAAAAATTTAAATGGAAGTAAAATTGGCTCCAAAGAAGTTGTTTTTAACATTGAACCAAACTTAGACCTAGAGGTGTACAACCTGTTTACTTCTGGCAAAGTACAAGCGGGAGAAATAATAGAGGCCAAATATGAAATTAAAAATAGAGGTAATGTAGAACAAGAAATCTCAATATCCTCAACAAACACCATTAAAGGAGAGAAATTGATTAAACTAGGCCCAAATATGACGGCAACAGTTGAAATAACACAAAAAACTGATGCAAAATATTATGATTTTACTACGATCACAACCTCTTTGAATGCGCTGAGTGTAACCTCTGGCAAGTCATACAAAGCATACGGTAATACAAAAGTGTTCCCTACAAAACTTAAACAAGCAGATCCATTTTTTAGATATCCTGTGCGCTTAAGTGTGAATTATTTTAGCAATACATTTCAAGACAAGAATTTTTCAGCAATTGCGGGGGAATTTTTAGGTGATGGATTTTTGGATTTAAAAAGAAAACATTACTTAAGTTTAATCATCAGAGCACCTCAACAAAAAAATCTAATCAATTTTGGTATTACAGATCAATATAGTTTAATCTATAAATACAATAATAACACGACTGTTTATTTAGGCGATCACGCCTATTATATCAATCGATTAGGTTTTGATAGTCGCTTTGGAATGGGATTTAGAGTGGATCAAAATATAAATGATTGGACACTATCTGCTTTCTTTACGAAGCCGAGATTGTACAGCTTTAATTCAGAAGCACTATTTGGTTTTAAATCTGTTTATCGTTTTAATAAGAATACCTTATTAGGATTGGCAGTAGAAAGCTCTAAAGGAACTGTTATGGGAGCCAACAGAAACATAGAAGCTAACTTGGATGAAAAAGGTCAAATTGGTACTGCTAATTTTGAGCTAAGATCAAAAAACACGTTTATCAACGCAGAGTCTTCACTAAGCGTTACTAACAAACATGTTGATCAGGCTCATTTCTTTAACCTCGTCCAAAAAATGAACGGTTTGACTTATAGTGGGAGCTTTACATTTTCAGGTAAAAATTACTTTGGAATCATTAGAAATAGTATTGAGTACAACAATAGCTTATTCTATAAATTTAGAAAATTCGATTTTGTTATCGGACAAACCGTATCTAAAGTAAATAAGCGTTTAAACCCGTTGTTTTTTGCTGCTGAACCCTATTTTGAAAACTATTACGGAAGAATAGGATACCGTTTTAGTCCTAAAAGCTATTTTGATATTCGTGTAGATAAGAGAACAAGAGAGGATCAACTTGAGCCCAAAAGTTATTTTTATAATGAATCTGGAATCGATTACAGATATATTTTCACTGGTAAAGCATTTGCTTTTGGCTTTACTGGAAGAATAGCCGAAACACAAAATTTATTAAGTAACGATCTGCAATACAGAACTACTTATGCTCATACTGTAGATGCATCTTATCGGTTTTCAAGTCATTTTTCACTTCGAAGCGGTCTTAATCACAATTACAGCAATCGATATAATGAGATTAATGCAAATGAAAACTTCTATACTTACAATGTTGGGATTGACTATAATTTCAACAGAAACTTTAGATTCAATGCTACATACAATAGTGGTTTCAGCCCAGAAGACTTCTACTTAAGACGTGATTTCATAAATGCAATGTTAATGATTAATCTAGCTAAAAATCATTTATTTGAAATCCGTGCTAATTATTTTGAAAATCCCGGAGTAACCAATAGAAAGGAACTATTAGCTTTTGGAACCTACACCTATTCGTTTGGAGTTCCAATAAAAAGAATTTTAGAGCAAGGTGGAGTAAATGGCTTAATTCAAGTAAATGATAAAAGCATAGATGTAAAAGGAATAAAAATCATAGCTGCTGGAAAAAGTATTGTAACCAATGCTAAAGGAGTTTTTGAGTTAAACAACTTACCTCTTGGAAAGAATTACATTTTGATGGATGAGTCTACCCTTCCATTTGGAATAATTCCCGCCACAAAAACGCCATTTCAGGTTACTATAGAAAAGGATAAAAAAGCAGAATTAAACATAACAATTGTACGTGCATCAACAATAATAGGAACTCTTGTTTTTCCGGAATTGTCAAGACCCAACGGTAATAATCTAGAAGGATATTTAAGAATTGAAAATGAGAACTTCACGTACAACGTAGAGTCGAATGCGCAAGGAGTTTTCAAATTTCAAAATATCGTTCCAGGAACATACAAATTAAAACTTATGCGCTACAAAGGAAAAGAGTTTTTTGAAATTGAAAAAGAAACTCAAATCACTGTAAAAGAAGGAGAAAAAACTACAATAAATGTACCTGTAAAAGGCAAAGAACGCAAAGTACAATTTAAAAGTAAAAACTTTACAATAGGAGGGTAATTATGAAAAATACAGACTATATACTAGCGGCTCTTTTTACCTTATGCTTCGCAGTTTGCGGGGCTCAGGAAATATTGAATGTTACAATTAGTAGTAATTTCATTTTTGGAGGTGGACAACAATCTAACTTTGCGACTTTGAGCCTTCAACCCATTGCTATTCTTGATGCAGAGCCAGACCCTAGCAACACTATTAGCTTTGGTCTTAACAGCACTACCTTAGAAGCAGGTTTACCCGCAACTGGTGTTGGCGGAATTGCAACAAATGAAAACATTTGGTTAAATTATACCTATCGAGGTGTGAATTTTGCTAATGCTAAAATTTATGTGCGCACAAACCAAATAGTTCCTGCTGGGATTGTGATAAAAATTCAAGTCATTGCTGCAACAAGTATTGGTGGGTCATATATCCCTAATCAAAATAGCAGCCCAATTACCTTAAGCTCTGCAGAACAAATCTTGATTAACAGTTTTGCAAGCGGCTACACCGGAAATGGATTAGGCACTGGTTACAATCTTCGTATTACTGTAGAGAATCAAAGTGGACTATCATTACCAAGTGGATTTGAAATTATTTATGAAATTAAATAAAACCAAAATGAAAAATTTATTTATCATAACAGTATCGTTCTTGCTATCGTTTAGCTATTCACAAGCCCAAATTTTGGCAGGAACTTTGAATGTTACAGGAATGCCGAGTTTTACGCAATCAGTTAATGCAGTTGTGGTAGAGGCAGGTGTTGATGACGCTTCAGTAGGATTCGAAAGTAATTTTGACGCCACTAAAATTGGTTTTGTACTAGATCCAATATTATTACTCTCGTCGTCTCTTCTCTGTGAACAGAATGTATATCGATATAAAGTCTATATCAATTCAGTTAATGCACCAGCAAACATAACTATTGAAGCAAAAACAACTGTAAACAGCGGACAACGTTTCCCAACAGTGAGTATTTATGATACTTTATTAATCAAACCTTTAGGTCAAAGAAACTTAATGCCATCTAATGGTGGTAATTACATTGTAGTCCCTAACAACGCTACCCAAGCTGTAAAAATTATGGAATTCATAGGCTGTAGAAAAGATATACCGATTCAATTTAGGATTAAACCAAGCTCTTTATGTCCTGCAGGCACCTATAATATCGAAATCAAATATACTGTAGTAGCAAGTTTAACATTATAAAAAAACTCCATTTGAGGAAGTATTTCTATTTCTGAAGAGCGGAAAGAATTAAATCCGTCGATCCCGAAAAGGGTGTCTCACAAAAAAATTAATGCTCGGCATGGCATGCCTGATCCTTTTTTGGTTTATAGCTTACCCATACTAAAGAGTTTGCCACAACATAGCTAGAGATTAACTCCGTTGATCCCAGAAAGGGTGTCTCACAAAAAAATTAATGCTCGGCATGGCATGCCTGATCCTTTTTTGTTTTAAAGCTTAGACAAACTAAAAAGTTTGCCACGCTTTAAAACAAAAAATGCTCTCCTTGCGGAAAGCATTATTTTTTTTTGCAGAGAGGAAGGGATTCGAACCCTCGATACAGTTACCCATATACTAGCTTTCCAGGCTAGCTCCTTCAACCACTCGGACACCTCTCTAAAATTGGTTTGCAAATAACATAAAAAAATATGACTTACAAAAGCAAAACCACAGATTATATCATCTCTCCGCGCAAAGAAGTTTCAAAAATTTCTTTAAAATCCTTAGCCGGAATGCTTTGTCCCAAAAGGTACATCAACTTAGTAATGGCAGCCTCAGTAGTGATGTCTTTTCCTGAAATCACGCCTATTTCTTTCATGTTGGTACTGGTTTCGTACTGCCCCATATTCACACTTCCGCCTGAGCATTGGGTTACATTCACAATATGCAAACCGCTGCTAATAGCTTTTTGCAATAAGGCTAAAAACCAATCTTCGGTAGAAGCATTTCCTGCTCCGTAGGTTTCAAGTACAATTCCTTTTAAATCGGGAATATTCAATATTGCTTTGAGCACAGCTTCACTCATGCCCGGAAACATCTTTACTATTGCTACGTTGTTATCAAGGTTTTTATGAACCAAAAGTGGCGCAGCAGGTTGCGGACTTGTCCAAAACAACTCTTCATTCCACTTTAAATGCACTCCTGACTCTACCAACTGCGGATAATTTGGCGAAGTAAAAGCACGAAAATGCTCTGCGTTAATCTTGGTTGTGCGGTTGCCACGATAAAGTTTATATTCAAAATACAAGCCTACTTCACTAATCACGGGACCATTTTCGGTACGTAAGGAGGCAATTTGTATGGCAGTAATTAAATTTTCTTTCGCATCGGTACGCAAATCACCTATTGGCAATTGCGAACCAGTGAAAATTACAGGCTTAGCCAAATTTTCGAGCATAAAACTCAATGCCGAGGCGGAGTACGACATAGTATCCGATCCGTGTAAAACTACAAAGCCGTCAAACAACTCGTAATTATCTGCAATAACAGTAGCAATTTTGGCCCATTCTTGTGGGTTCATATTACTAGAATCGATTGGATTTTCGAACGAAATAGTTTCAATTTCACAATCTAATTGCTTCAATTCTGGTATGCGCTGCAATAATTTATTAAAGTTAAAAGCCTTGAGCGCACCCGTTTCAAAATCCTTACTCATACCAATGGTACCGCCCGTGTAGAGTAATAATATTTTAGCTTTATACGACATCGTGGTATTTTAATTGATTGGTAACCGGATTAGCGTACATGGCCAAAAATCCATCAAGGGCCACTTGATTGTCATGATCAATACGCATCTCTAATCGACGTTCGAATAATGATTTTTCGTTTTCAGTATACTTGTGTGCATATTCATTGCTTTTATGCACCAAATCATGAGCAATAAAATTAGTTGGCCACAACTTGTAATTACTCAAAATAGCATCATCTATCACTTGAGCTAGCGCTACAACTTGCTTGTTAGCACTATCATTAGCTGCTTTGATAGTATCAATTTCAGTATCGATAACCGTTCCTACATGAATGTGAATTCTTTTTTTCTGTCCCAAAGCACCACTCAAAATAGTCATGAAATCTTCGTTTTTATCCTTTACGTATACTTCATTATTGGCTTCAGCCATAAGCTGCGGCATTTTTAGCGCATCGGTAGGATCGTATTCATACGAAATAGCAACTGGAACTATTTTTAATTTCTTAAAATAATCCATCGGTTCTTTTTCATCAGATGCCATACCAAGCATTTTTAAAACACCAGGATTAGTCTCGTCATTACCGTCTTTGGTGCGTCCTTCGCGTTGCGCAATCCACACCGAACGATTTTCATGAACCAATAAATTACCGATGTACTCTGATAGCAATTTAGAACTTTGTAGCATCTCACGAGGCGTTAAACCGCGTTGTACCAAAAAATTTCTGTTGAGTTTAGCGAGTGTGTTTAAAAATGCTTTTTTTACTAAATTATCTCCAATTGCCGATGCGGTCATCACTAAACCGTGCTCAAACAATGCTGTGTTGAGTAAAGTAGTATCCAATAAAATATCACGGTGATTCGAAACGAACAAATAGGAAGTGTTGGGTTCTAAATTTTCAAAGCCCGAAGTGGTAATTCCCTCTGAACTTTTCTCAAGAACCTTTTGTACCGATTGGTAAATAAAATTACATTGAAAATCACGAATAGAGTGCGTTTTACGAAGTTGCTCTTTCCAAACGGAATCCTCAACATCAGGAAAGGTAAAATTCATCAAGGCTTTCATCATCGGATGATTAGCCACATTATGAAGTGCTTCGTTTATTTCGGAGTCATAAAAAGGACGAATAGCGTCAAATTTCTGCATTTGGTTCTCAATTTTTGTGTGGGCAAATGAACAAAAAAAATATGAAATTAAGGTCAATTCTAGTTTAAATCCTAAAGTCAGCCCCTGATTTTTGCATAATTAACATAAAAGGCCTGCTTTTTTGTTTTATTTCTAATTTTAATCAAAGACCAATGAAAGCTTGTTTCCTCAATTGATGGATTACTTTCAGCTACCAAACCACTTACTCACATCAAAACTGCTGTTGAGATGAATTATTCATGAGGTTATACTCCAAATACAGCTATAGAATTTGCGGTAGTTTGGGTTGCAATTTCAGCTACAGTCCGGCCGTAAATTTGTGCTAATTTTTCTGCGACACTAACAATGTAACTGCTTTCGTTTCTTTTTCCTCGGTAAGGAACGGGCGCTAAATACGGCGCATCCGTCTCCAAGACAATATGCTCTAAATCGATTTGATTTAAAAACTGATCAATTTTTCCGTTTTTAAAAGTAACCACACCGCCAATACCCAGTTTCATATTATACGAAATGGCCTGTAAAGCTTGCTCATAAGTACCCGAAAAGCAATGAAAAATACCAAACAAATCAGCTGATTTTTCTTCTTCTAATATTTCAAAAATTTCATCAAAAGCCTCTCTACAATGAATCACTATTGGCAATTTGTATTCTTTGGCTAACTTAATTTGCCTTCTAAAAGCATCTTGTTGCTGTGGCAAATGGGTTTTGTCCCAATACAAATCGATTCCTATTTCGCCAACCGCATAAAACTTTCGCTTGGCTAATTCTTGGGCCACATGTTGCAATTCGTCTTCGTAATTATCTTTTACATAAGTAGGATGCAAACCCATCATCAAGAAAACATTTTCTGGATAGTTTTTCTCCAATTCATACATTGCTTCTGTACAAGTAGAATCGATTGCGGGAATAAAAAAACGGCTTACTCCTACATTTATAGCGCGTTGCATCATCTCGTGTTGGTCTTGCTCAAATTCTTCTGAGTACAAGTGCGTGTGAGTATCCGTAATAGTGATATTGGTTTCCAAAAGTTGTAATTTTAAGGTTGCAAAATTACATGAATAAAACCGGGCTAGGAAATGCTTTTAAAAAGATTCTTTTGGCATTCGAAAAGTCGAACAACTAATTAATGGTTCGCCTATATTTGTATTTCAATGCTTTTGTAATCCAAGCTTATCGTTAATGAAGAACCTGCACGAAATTCTGAAAAAAGAAAACTACCAAAAAGTAAAATTTACGATTACCAAAACGCAACATTTACTTATAAAAGCTAAGATAAATGGCATTGTAGGAAGTTTTATTCTTGATACAGGCGCCTCAAACAGTTGCGTGGGTTTTGAAAGTATTGAATTGTTTTTACTACAAGCTAAAAACTCTAAAACAAAAGCAGCTGGCGCAGGCGCTACCGGCATGTACACACAACAAGCGATGCACAATCACTTGCAATTAGGTCGATGGAAAGACGATGCGTTCAGCCTTGTTATTTTTGATTTGTCGCATGTAAACGAAGCTTTAACCCAACACAAGGCCAAACCAGTACACGGCATCATTGGCGCCGATGTGTTACAAAAAGGAAAAGCAATTATTGATTACTACAACCACTGCTTGTATTTGAAACATTATACTTTTTCAACGAAAAATAAGCAACAACACCACTTATCATCATCAATAAACCCCCAAGAATAAATGGCATTCCCGCAAATTCAAAGGGCGCGCCTTTATGTGTAAAATAATAAAATAGACCTGACATTACTGGCGGACCAATAATTGTTGCAGCGCTCATTAAACTTGCAATTGTACCTTGAATTTCCCCTTGCTCTGATGGTAAAACATGGTTTGAAATTATAGCTCGCAATGCTGGACCAGCAATACCAGCAAGACAATATGGAACCAAGAAGAGAAACATCATCCAACCCGCTGAAGCAAAAGCAAACAAAAGCATTCCAATCGTATATAATATCATACCAACATAAATACTTTTTTCATTTCCTAATTTTCGGCTAGTCCATCGTATCAATCCACCTTGAACAAGACTAACTAAAACCCCAACAACGCCGAGCGAAATGCCTACCATTTTTTCGTCCCAACTAAATTTGTACATCGTGAAATAACTCCAATTGCTTTCTACAGCGTGTGATCCAACATAAATCAAAAACAAAGCAATCAATAATCCATATAACGATGGGTATTTCTTTAAATTCAAAAAAGCACCAATTGGATTGGCTCTTTTTAAATTAACGGGTCTCCTATTTTCTTTTGATAATGACTCGGGCAAAATAAAATAACCATACAAGAAATTTAACATACATAAGACGGCTGCCGCATAAAACGGAATTCTAGATCCGAATTGCCCCAAAACTCCTCCAACAACAGGTCCAATTATAAATCCGAGACCAAAAGCCACACCAATCATTCCGAAGTTTTTAGCTCTGTTTTCTGGCGTACTCACATCGGCTATGTATGCTGAAGCGGTTGAAATACTCGCTCCTGTTAATCCTGCAATTACTCTTCCTACGAATAACCATGTAATCGTTGGGGCAAACGCCAACAATATATAATCTAGTGAAAAGGCAAAAAGCGAAATTAAAATTATGGGTCTTCTACCAAATTTATCACTCAAATTACCAATTAAAGGTGCAAACATAAATTGAGTTATCGCGTAAGCAAATGTTAACCAACCACCATGTTTTGCTGCATCACTAACATCACCATTAATTAATTCTTTAATCAATTTTGGAATAACTGGAATTATAATTCCCCAACCAGTTATATCAATTAACATTGTAATGAAAATAAAGCTGATAGCGGCCTGTTTTTTATTTGATGCCATAAATAGTAGTAGTTAGTATTACAAATAAATAAAAAATCCTGTTTAGAAACACTAAACAGGATTTTTTATTTATTATAAAACTTTAAAACTATAGTTCTAAAGCTTTTTTAGGATTGTTATCCATCAATAATTCCATTGGGTTTTCTAGTGCTTCTTTAACAGCCACTAAGAAACCTACAGACTCACGGCCATCAATAATTCTGTGGTCATATGAAAGTGCTACATACATCATTGGGTGAATTTCAACTTTACCATTTACAGCAATTGGACGCTCAATAATGTTGTGCATTCCTAAAATTCCTGATTGTGGTGGGTTGATGATTGGAGTTGACAACATAGAACCAAATACACCACCATTCGTGATTGTAAATGTTCCTCCAGTCATATCATCTACTGTGATTTGCCCGTCACGTGCTCTTAAAGCCAAACGCTTAATCTCAGCTTCAACACCACGGAAAGTTAAATTCTCCGCGTTACGAACAACTGGTACCATTAAACCTTTTGGTCCAGATACAGCAATAGAAATATCGCAAAAATCGTAAGCTACTTTGTAATCGCCATCCATCATAGAGTTTACATCTGGATACAACTGCAATGCTCTAGTTACCGCTTTTGTAAAAAACGACATGTACCCTAAACTTACACCACCATGTTTTGCTTTAAAATCATCTTTGTACTCGTTACGAATCAAGTTTATTGGCGTCATGTTTACTTCGTTAAAAGTAGTCAACATGGCCGTTTCGTTTTTAGCAGCTACCAATCGCTCTGCTACTTTACGACGTAACATTGATAATTTAGTACGTTCTGTACCACGAGATCCACCTGTAGGCGTTCCCATAGAAGGCACTGCATTTACAGCATCTTCCTTAGTGATTCTTCCTGCTTTACCTGTTCCTGTTATGGATTCTGGAGCTATATTTTTTTCGTCTAATATTTTTCTTGCTGCTGGAGATGGCGTACCTGAAGCGTATGTTGCTGCTGGAGCTGCAACTGGTGCAGGCGCAGCCTCCACTTTTTTAGCTGCGCTCGATTCGGCTGCGCCTCGGGTCTCTTCAACAGGAGCTGCTGCTACTGGAGCTGGTGCAGCACCGTCTGGTTTTGCTGCAGCAGTATCGATATGGCACACAACAGCGCCAACTGCTACTGCATCGCCTACTTCTGCTTTTAAAGTAATGATTCCGCTCGCTTCAGCAGGCAATTCTAATGTAGCTTTGTCTGAATCAACCTCAGCAATCGCTTGGTCTTTTTCTACATAATCTCCGTCTTTAACTAACCAAGTTGCAATTTCAACTTCTTTTATTGATTCCCCTGGCGATGGGACTTTCATTTCTAAAATCATGTTCTATTATTTTAAATTATGAATTTTAATTTTTTTCTTGTTATTGCACCTTTTGTGAATCGTGCTTGGATTTTTTCTAGCCCTGATCGAAGCGATATCCTTTTTCTAGCTTCTTTAGCTAGGAAAAGATTTAGCGCAGAGCAGGAAATAGCTCCTTATTATCTAAATAAATCTTTATCAAAAACCATTCTGATGGCATCTGCGTGACGACGTTTTGCTCTGGTATAACTACCCGCAGCTGGTGCCGCATACGCTTTTAACGAAGCCAATCTCCATTTTACCAAATCAAAATTCATCAACATATAGCTGTAAGCCCCCATGTTTTTAGGCTCTTCTTGTGCCCAAACATAATCGTCAGCATTAGGATATTGAGCGATAATTGCTTTTAATTGCTCTACTGGTAGCGGAAACAATTGCTCTATACGCACTACTGCAACATCAGTACGCTGGTTGTTTTCGCGCTCGGCGGTGATATCATAATAGAATTTACCGGTACAAAACACCAAAGTTTTTACAGCCGCTTTGTCAACTGTATTATCATCAATAGTTTCTTGGAATTCTCCGTTTGCAAGGTCCTCAACGGTAGAAACACATCTTGGGTCACGCAACAAACTTTTTGGTGAAAACACCACAAGCGGTTTGCGAAATTTGGTTTTCATTTGACGTCTTAACAAGTGAAAAAAGTTGGCTGGCGTTGTACAATCAGCCACGTACATGTTGTGACGCGCGCACAATTGAAGGTAACGCTCCATTCTTGCTGAAGAGTGCTCTGCTCCTTGCCCTTCGTAACCGTGAGGCAATAGCAATACAATTCCGTTTTGGTTGTTCCATTTGTCTTCCCCACAAGAAATGTATTGGTCAATCATAATTTGCGCACCGTTAGAGAAATCTCCAAACTGTGCTTCCCAAATAGTTAATGCGTTCGGGTTAGCCAATGCGTATCCGTAATCAAAACCTAAAACTCCGTACTCAGAAAGGAAAGAATTGAATATGCGGAAATTTCCTTTTTTGTTTGCAATATGATCTAAAAGCACTACTTCTTCCTCAGAATCTTCGACTTTTACCACTGCATGACGGTGAGAAAAAGTACCACGCTCTACATCTTGACCAGAAATACGAACATCAAAACCTTCGGTTAATAAAGAACCGTAAGCTAATGTTTCTGCAGTACCCCAATCGATGGTATTGTTATCGTAACCTGTTTTTCTGTCGGTTACAATTTTATTGATCTTGTTGATGAACTTTTTATCTTTTGGTAAGCTCGATACGGTTTCAATAATAGAATCCAATGTAGCTTTCTCGACTTTTGTATCAAATTTTTGAAGCATCACATCATTGGATACTTGCTCAAAACCGCTCCATTCGTTTTGCATGAATGGTGTGATGATGGTCAAATCTTTTTTGCGCGAAGCTTCTAAATTTTGATCTAAATCCGATTTGTATTCTTGCTCCAACCCTTTTACATAACTAGCATCAATTACTCCATCAGCAAGTAATTTATCCATGTAAAGGTCTCTTGGATTTTTGTGTTTAGCAATGATTTTGTACAACACAGGCTGCGTGAATCGAGGTTCATCACCTTCGTTGTGACCGTATTTTCTATATCCTAATAAATCAATAAATACGTCGCGACCAAATTCCATTCTGAAATCTAAAGCAAATGACATGGCGTGCACCACTGCCTCTGCATCATCTGCATTTACGTGCAATACTGGCGAAAGGGTAACTTTTGCCACATCCGTACAATACGTTGATGATCTTGCATCTTGGTAGTTGGTTGTAAAACCTACTTGATTGTTAATTACAATATGAATGGTCCCTCCGGTTTTGTAACCATCAAGTTGAGCCATTTGAACAATTTCGTACAAAATACCTTGACCAGCGATAGCCGCATCTCCGTGTACTGCAATTGGCAATACTTTTGAGAAATCATCTGCGAAATATTTATCTTGTTTGGCTCTTGTGATTCCCTCAATAACCGCACCTACTGTTTCAAGATGCGAAGGGTTTGGAGCCAAATTAATGTTGATTTTTTTACCTGAGCTTGTTTCTTTATCAGCTGTTAAGCCTAAGTGGTATTTTACGTCACCATCAAAATACTCTTGGTCGTAATCTTTACCATCGAACTCGCTGAAAATATCTTGAGTAGATTTACCGAAGATGTTTGCTAAAACGTTCAAACGCCCGCGGTGCGCCATACCCATAACGAACTGCTCCACTCCTTTTTCGGCTGCTTTTTCGATTAAAGCATCAAGGGCTGGAATGATAGACTCTCCTCCTTCTAATGAAAATCGTTTTTGACCTACATATTTGGTATGCAAAAAGTTTTCGAAAGAAACTGCTTGATTTAATTTATTGAGGATTTTTTTCTTTTCGTCTAATGAAAATTTTGGTTGATTGTCATTAACACCCAATTTATTCTGGATCCAAGAAACCACTTCTGGATTACGAATATACATGTACTCGATTCCAATATGCTGGCAGTAAATCGCATCCAAATGGTTGATGATTTCCTGTAAAGTACATGGCTGGATGTGGATGACTTTTGCCGCATCAAAAATCGTATTTAAGTCTGATGCTGACAATCCAAAATTAGTATAATCTAAATTAGGAGAGGAAACACGTCTTTCACGCACTGGGTTTGTTTTGGTAAACAAATGTCCGCGAGTACGGTAGCCGTCAATTAATTTAAGAACATTAAATTCTTTATGTATTTTATCTGAAACTAAACTTACATCAGCATTATTTGCGGCAAAGTTTGCTATTTGTGATGCAGGATTTTCTTCGTTATAGGTGGTCATTCCAAAGTCAAAACCTTGAAAAAAACTCCTCCAACTTGGCTCTACGCTATCTGGATTCTCTAAATATTGATCGTATAACTGGGCGAAAAATTCTGTGTGTGCTGCGTTTAAAAATGAAAACCTATCCATAATATTTAGTGAATATACTTTTTTTGTTAAAATAGTTTTGCAAAAGTACGATAATACAATAAATTTATAATTTATTTTAAGATACTTTTACATTGATAATTGTTAAAAAACCAGAAACTCATGACTAAATCTTGCATTTTGAATACATTCAATACTATCTTTTTACTTTTTTTAGTTTTTTCTTGCAACGCAGTTTTTGGACAACAAAATACTACCTCCGTGCAAAATGAACCTAAATTTTGGGATCATGTACAATTTGGTGGTGCTGTTGGTTTGGGATTTGGAACTGGCTTTACCGATATTGTCCTTGCACCGAGCGCCATTTATAATGTAAATGAGTATGTCGCTTTGGGTGCGGGACTTCAATACAAATTTTTGAGACAAAAAGATTTCTACACTTCACATCTTTATGGCGCAAGTGCTATTGGACTTTTAAATCCAATTCCTGAAATTCAATTATCAGCAGAGGTTGAGCAACTGCGTGTAAACCTTCGTTTTGATGGCAATACTACTCCATCAGAAAATTTTTGGAACACAGCTTTGTTTGTGGGTGCGGGATATCGTTCTGGTAATGCTACTGTAGGTGTTCGATACAATGTTATTGAGGATAAAAACAACTTATACGGCAGTGCGTTTATGCCTTTCGTACGTTTTTACTTTTAAGTTTAAAAACAATTATCGGTACTTATTTCTGAACCAAACTTTTTGCCATTCTCTTTTTAAAACTAAGAATGAAATTTGCTCTGCAAGCTGCACCAAATCAGATCCGTCTAGTTTTTTAACTTCATCTTCGGCTACATCAATAATATAAAGCAGGTTTAAATATTCGGCAAATTTATACTGGATGAGTCGGTAAATTTTTTCATGCAACTGAATTTTCAGCTCTTCTGGAGTGATGCTTTTGGGAAAATCAACCGCTTCATTGGCAAGATTAAAATCTTTATTGAGCTGTTCAACCAATTGCAAATACAAGTTATCTGCCGAGGCCTCGGCAAGAAGTAAATCTGTATTTTTTGGAACTATAAACATATTTTTAAAATTTCAATAGCCGTAGTAATTTTCAATATTGGTTTTAGGCACAATTTACTTATTATTCAATTTCAAATAGCAATTTCCAAAACCAACATTGCTATCGATTATTGAAATTAAATTAAACTTTTCTTCCCATTAGGTTTTCACCAAATGCTTTAAGCATCGCTTTTTTATCGGCACTAACATTCAATTGATCTAACATTTGAAATGCTTTAAAAGTGTAGTCTTGTATGGCATCTTGAGTAGCTTTTGATGCTCCTGAAGCATTGAATAATTCTTTTACACGCTCAATTTTATCGGTATTATCTTCTAATTGAATAGCGAATAAATCACGTAGTTCTTGCGCTTCTTTTTCTGCAGAAAAAGCAACCGCTTTCAGATACAAATAGGTTTTCTTATTTTCGATGATGTCACCTCCCACTTGTTTCCCGAAAGTTTCCGGATTCCCAAAGGCATCTAAATAATCATCTTGCAATTGAAAAGCCAAACCTAAATTTAAACCAAAATCGTAGATTAAATTGGCATTTTCAGCAGATGTTTCAGCTATAATGGCGCCCATTTTCATGGCAGCAGCTACTAAAACCGCTGTTTTATATTGAATCATTTTCAAGTATTCCTCAAGGGTAACATCAGTGCGCTCTTCGAAATCAACATCCCATTGCTGTCCTTCGCAAACCTCAAGAGCTGTTTTACTGAACAACTTGGCTAAGTCTCTAAAAATGACAGGCTCGTACTGCTCAAAATATTGATAGGCCAAAATAAGCATCGCATCACCAGATAAAATTCCGGTGTTGATGTTCCATTTTTCATGTACCGTTTCATTTCCTCTTCGCAAAGGTGCGTCATCCATAATATCGTCATGTACTAACGAAAAATTATGAAAAACCTCAACTGCCAATGCTGCTGGAAGTGCATTTTTATAATCGGCACCAAAAATCTCAGCGCTCATTAAGGTCAACACTGGGCGCATGCGTTTACCTCCCAAATCAAGAATATAATGAATAGGTTCATATAAATTTCTTGGCTCTTTGGTCTCGTATTGCGATTGCAAATAGTCGGCTAAAAACTCCTGATATTGAGAAATGGTGTGCATTCGTATTTTGTTTATCGGTTACAACTGCAAAATAAGCGGTTTGGTGCAACCGAAGCTTTTGCTTGCACAAAGAAACTCAAAAATCTTTAAACTAGCTAAAATGTTAAAGTTACTCAAATGTTAAATAAATCAAAAAACACAGGAAACTATTTTGGTATTCAAAGTTTCCGATATACATTTGCATCGAAAAAAAAGTGCTTCGTGAAACTGAATTTTAAAAAGTATTGCGCACATTTTTTCACCTAAACCAACCCCTCATTATGAAAACTACTTGGAAAATAGATGCAGCACAATCTGATGTACAGATTAAAATGAGGCATTCGATAATTGCTTATTTAGCGGGAACAGTAAATAATTTTGACGGGCATATTGACCTGAACGATGACCAATTAGAAGATGCCTCAATCGCTTTTTCGCTAGATGTTGCTAACAAGCACAGTAAGCTTGAGCAAATAGATACCCACTTAAAAATGAATGATTTGTTTGATGTAACAGAATATCCACTGATTAGTTTTCAGTCGACTTCATTTGAAAAAGTTACTCCAAACATTAACTTTCTTAAAGGTAATTTAACCATCAAGAACATAACAAAACCAGTAGAGTTAGATGCTGCTTTTATCGGTGTTGATGCGCACAACGGAAGTAAAAAAGCTGCTTTTGAAATTACAGCCAACATCAATAGAAAAGATTTTGGACTTACCTACAACGCATTCCATCATTCGAACGGAATCGCACTAGGACAAGATATTAAATTGATTGCCAACTTAGAATTTTGCATTTAAGTAACTGTAGTTATGAATGTTAAATTATCAACAACAAACAAGAAACTATTTTAGTTTTTATAGTTTCCTGATTACATTTGCACCGATTTTCAAGCTAGACATATAAACTAGAGAAGATTTTATTAATACGACTATAGCAACAAAGAAACCAAATCATGAAAGAGAAAATTATAGCTACAGCGAAGGATTTGTTTTTAAAACTAGGTTTTAAAAGCATCACCATGGATGACATTGCAGGAGAAATGTGCATCTCAAAAAAAACTATTTACAAGTACTTTGCAAATAAAGAATTGTTAATAGAAGAAAGTGTTCAAGTACTGCATTCAGATGTGAATAATTTGATAAACAACGTTACCTCACAAGATTTTAATGCCATTCAAGAAAACTTTGAAATCAGACGTATGTTTGACGAAATGTTCAAATCCACCGATACTTCGCCAGTATATCAATTAAAAAAGCACTATCCGGAAGTGTATCAAAAAGTACATCAGGTACAAATAGAAATGTGCCAAGCTTGTTTTAAAAGAAACATAGTTAAAGGTATTGAACAAGGATATTACCGTAAAGAAATTAATATTGATGCCTACGTTGATTTTTATTATTCATTGATATTTTCTATCAACGAAAACATTAAATCAGAACGAGAAGCCTTTGCTCTTGAAATGCAAGCCTTAGAATATCATACTCGCGCAATGGCAACAGAAAAAGGAATTACTGAACTAAATAGAAATTTACTAAATCCAATTACATAAAAATGAGAAAAACGATAATATTAATGACCGTGCTGCTTTCCTTAGGCATACAAGCACAAGAAATAAAAAGTCTCACCCTAAAAGATGCTATTACGTACGCACTTGAAAACAAAGCCGATGCAAAAAAGGCAAGATTACAAGTTGAAAGAGGAGAGTACGAAATTCAAGAAGTACGTTCAAGAGCTTTGCCTCAAATTGCAGCAAATGGTAGCTTAAACTACAACCCAATTTTACAAACTACTGTAATTGACGGAGCTGGTTTTGGTCAACCTGGCACTACAATTCAAGCTGCTTTTGGTCAAAAATGGAATTCAACTGCAGGAATTTCTCTTAATCAGGCTTTATATGATCAAGCTGTTTTCATAGGTTTGAAGGCGGCAAAATCTACACGTGAGTTTTACCAAATAAATGCACAATTGACTGAAGAGCAAGTTATAGAGCGCGTAGCCAATGCTTATTACCAAGTTTATATAACACGTCAAAACTTAACTGTATTGGATAACAACCTTAAAAACACTCTTAAAGTTAAGGACATCATTCAAGGACAATTTAATAACGGACTAGCTAAAAAAATTGATTTGGATAGAACCTTAGTTCGTATTTCTAACATCAATACACTTCGCCAGCAAACTCTGAACGCTGTTACGCTACAAGAAAACGCTTTGAAATTTTTTATAGGCTTAGCTATTGATACAAATATTTCTATTCCAGAAACTGAATTTGAAGTTACTCCAAGCGCACTTTCACTAGCTCCGGATACAACAACCAGAACAGAATATTTGTTACTTAAAAAGAACGAACAATTACTAGAGTACCAGAAAAAATCTATTGAAGCGGCTTATTATCCAAGTTTATCGCTTACGGGTGGATATAACTTCATCGGTCAAGGTCCAGAGATGCCTTGGTTCAAAAAACCATCAGATGGCGTTTATTGGTCAGACTTTGCTTCAGTAGGTTTAAATTTACGCGTGCCAATCTTTTCAGGATTTGGAACAAAAGCAAGAGTAAGCCAAGCTAGTAACAAACTTGCTTCGATAAAAGTAGATTTGGAAGAAACCAAACTTGCATTGGATTTAGAATACAGCAATGCAAAAACGCAAATCGAAAATAGTATTGTATCGATCAACAATCAAAAAGAGAACGCAAAACTTGCTCAAGAAGTTTTAACAAATACCAACAACAACTACATTCAAGGCTTAGCATCACTTACTGATTTACTTGAAGCAGAAAGTGAACTTGTTGTGGCTCAAAACAATTACACATCGGCTTTGTTAGATTACAAACTAGCCGAAATACAATTAATCAAATCTAAAGGAGAACTAAAATCACTTATAAATAACTAATACCATGAAAAAAATTATAATTACCGCTGTTATCATCATAGGCAGTTTAGGTGTAATTGGATATATTTTAACCAATAACAAAAAAGAAAACGAAGCCAAAACAGCTATCGTTGCTGAAAAAAATGCAACAGTATCCGTGCGAACTGAGGTTGTAAAAACAGAAGTTGTTTCTCTTGACTTTGTTTCAAACGGAAATTTTGAACCTGTGCAAGAATTAAAATTCTCAGCTGAAAAATCAGGTAAAATAACCAAAATACTAGCCAAAGAAGGTGATTATGTGAGCGTAGGACAAACTCTTGCTATTGTACGTAGTGATGTTGTGAATGTAAACGCACAAAATGCAAATGCCGTTTACCAAAATGCAGTTGCTGATTACAACCGATTTGAAAACGCATTCAAAACAGGTGGTGTGACTAAACAACAGTTAGACCAAGCCAAACTTCAAATGGTAAATGCTAAATCGCAATTAACACAAGCAAACATCAACGTAGGAGATACTAGAATCAAAGCTCCAATAAGCGGATTCATCAATAAAAAATATATTGAAGTAGGTTCTATCATTACAGGAATGCCTGCTACTGAATTATTTGACATTGTAAACGTTTCCAAGTTAAAATTAAATGTAAGCGTAAACGAAAGTCAAGTTGCTACTTTAAAAGTTGGTAATTCAGTTAATGTAACTGCGAGTGTTTATCCAGATAAATCATTCTCAGGAAAAATTACTTTTATCGCTGCAAAAGCAGATCAATCATTGAATTTTCCTGTGGAAATTGAAATTACAAATAATGCCACTAAAGATTTAAAAGCTGGAATGTATGGTACGGCTGCATTTGCCTCAAACCAACAAAAACAAGCTTTGAAAATTGTTCCTAGAAATGCCTTTGTAGGTAGTGTAAGCAGTAATCAAATATTTGTAATTGAAAATGGAGCTGCAAAATTAAAAACGGTAACTGCGGGTAAAATTCTAGGCGATAAAGTCGAAATTTTAAACGGTCTTGAAGATGGTGACCAAGTAATTGTAACCGGACAAATCAATTTACAAGACGGAACCAAAGTGGAGGTTATTAAATAAGTCTTAAAGTCGAAAGTCTTAAAGTCATAAAGAAAAACAACTTATGAAATTAGCAGAAATATCCATAAAACGTCCCTCGTTGGTAATTGTATTGTTTACAATTCTGACCCTTGGTGGACTGTTCAGTTACAGTAATTTGGGTTACGAATTGATTCCAAAATTTGAAACTAATGTAATTACCATCGCTACCATTTACCCTGGAGCATCGCCTAGTGAGGTAGAAAATACCGTTACTAAAAAAATTGAGGACGCGATTGCCTCTCTTGAAAACATTAAAAAAATAGACTCTAAGTCGTACGAAAGTTTATCAACCGTATCGATCACATTGACTTCTACAGCCGATGTTAATATTTCGATGAACGATGCGCAACGAAAAATAAATGCCGTTTTAGGGGAACTTCCTGATGATGTAGAAACACCCTCATTGACCAAATTCTCCTTGAGTGATTTACCAATTATGACTCTTGGTGCCAATGGAAACATGGACGAGGTAGCTTTTTACGATCTTGTTGACAAAAAATTAGCTCCTGTTATTTCACGTGTTGAAGGTGTGGCTCAGGTAAATATTATTGGTGGTCAAGAACGTGAAATTCAAGTGAATCTGGATGCAGTAAAAATGCAGGCCTACGGACTTTCTATTCCGCAAGTACAACAAAATATTCTTTCCTCTAATTTAGATTTCCCTACCGGAAACATTCAAACTCGTGAGCAAAAAATATTAATTCGTTTAGCTGGAAAATACAAAAATGTTGACGAATTAAGAAACCTAATTGTTTCCTCTAGAAATGGCATTCAAGTGCGCCTTGGTGATATTGCTGACGTACAGGATACCCAAAAAATCACTGAGAAAGTTGCACGTGTGAACCGAAAAAGCGCCATCATCTTACAGATTATCAAACAATCTGATGCGAATGCGGTTGCGGTAAGTGAGGAATTGGTGAAAGCCATTGCTAAACTTGAAACGGATTACAAACCAGTAGGTCTAAAACTTGCAGTAGCTAAGGACAGTACTGTTTTTACACTTGAAGCGGCTGACGCAGTAGTGCATGATTTACTTATTGCCGTACTTCTTGTGGCGCTTGTAATGTTGTTTTTCTTGCACAGTATCAGAAACTCATTGATCGTAATGGTATCTATTCCGGCTTCATTAATTGCAACATTTATCGGGATTTATTTGATGGGTTATACCTTAAACTTAATGAGTTTATTAGGTTTGTCTCTTGTGGTAGGTATCTTGGTGGATGATGCCATTGTGGTACTCGAAAATATTTATAGGCACATGGAAATGGGCAAGAATAAAGTGCGAGCGGCTTATGATGGTACTGCCGAAATTGGTGGAACCGTAGTATCGATTACCTTGGTAATTGTGGTAGTATTTTTACCTATCGCTATGAGTACAGGTTTAGTATCAAACATTATCACGCAATTTTGTGTAACTGTAATTATCTCAACCTTGTTATCATTGGTAGCATCGTTTACTATTATTCCTTGGTTGTCTTCAAGATACGGTAGATTAGAGCACATTACTGGTAAAAACCTTTTTGGAAGAATCATTCTTGGGTTTGAAAGTTACTTGACTCGTTTTACAAACTGGATCTCTAGATTATTAGAATGGTGTTTGGATCATTATGTAAAAACCTTAGTGATTATAGTTGTGATCTTCTTTGGATCGATGATTAGTTTATTAGGTGGTGGATTCATTGGTGGAGAATTCTTTGCAGCTTCTGATAGTGGTGAGTTCTTAGTTCAAATAGAAATGCCAAAAGACGCGTCATTGGAACAGACCAATTTCATGACTCAAAAAGCAGAAGATTTCTTGTCTAAAGAAGCCTATGTTTTTAGTCAAATTACAACCGTAGGTCAAAACAGTACTGGATTAGGTGCTTCACAAGCTACGGCATACAAAGCAGAAATCAACGTGAAAATGGTAGGTTTAGACAAACGTGATGAACCTGCAAATGTATATGCAGCTAAGACCAAACGTAAACTAGAAAAAGTTTTAGTGGGTGCCAAGGTAAAAACAGTTCCTGTTGGTATTTTAGGTACTGCGGAAGATGCTACTTTGAATTTAATTGTAACTGGACCCGATGTAGCTAGCGCTATGCTTTTTGCGAAAGCGGCCGAAAAAGAATTACGTACAATTCCTGGAGCTACCGAAATTGAATTGTCTGTAGAGGACGGTAATCCAGAAGTAAACGTAAAAGTAGATCGTGATAAAATGGCTGCTCTTGGATTGAGCTTACAAACAGTAGGTATCACCATGCAAACGGCGTTTAGCGGAAATACTGACGGACGTTTCAGAGCGGGTGAATACGAGTACGACATCAACATTAAATACAACGCTTTTGACAGAAAAAGTATTGCTGATGTAAGTAACTTGATCTTCATAAACGATATGGGTCAGCAAATTAAATTGAATCAATTTGCGACCGTAACCGAAGGTTCTGGACCAAGTCAATTAGAGCGTAGAGACAAATCAGCATCGGTAACGGTGAAGGGTCAAAACGTAGGAGTTGCCTCTGGTACCATTGTAGGAATGTGGCAAGAAAAAATTGATAAGCTCAAAAAACCTGTTGGGGTAAATTACATTTGGGGTGGTGATCAAGAAAACCAAGCTGAAGGTTTTGGAACGCTAGGAATTGCATTATTAGCAGCTATTATTTTGGTTTATTTGGTAATGGTTTCGTTATATGACAGTTTTGTGCATCCATTTGTGGTATTGTTTGCCATTCCGCTTTCGTTTATTGGTGCCATGTTGGCCTTGGCTTTGACCAATAATACATTGAACATATTTACCATTTTGGGTATTATCATGCTTATTGGTTTGGTTTGTAAAAACGCGATCATGTTGGTAGATTACACCAACCAAAGACGTAAAGCTGGTGAAACAGTAAGAACGGCCTTGATTCAAGCCAATCATGCAAGGCTACGTCCTATTTTGATGACCACAATTGCGATGGTTTTTGGTATGTTCCCAATTGCATTAGCATCAGGAGCTGGAGCCGAATGGAAAAACGGTCTGGCTTGGGTAATTATTGGTGGATTAATATCTTCATTATTCTTAACGCTTGTTGTGGTTCCTGTAATTTACCAAATTATGGAGAAAATCATAAACAGAGTTTCTAAAGGAGAAAAGGTAGATTATGAAGCTGAAATGGTTGCTGATTACGACCACAGAGAAGTGAGCGAACACTAAATAATAGATCATTCTTATTTAACACAAAACCGACCTGCTCTTGATAGATGCAGGTCGGTTTTTTCGTTTTGAAAATAATTAACAAAGTAGAAAAAATATACCTGATATCCCTTTCAACAATAGGTCAACTAAAAAATATCTTTTTACTAAAATCAAAAATTCAGACAGCGTTAAGATTTTAAAAGCTAAAATACAGCGCTTTAAAGCTTATTTCCTTAACTAAAATAAATCAGCACTACAGCAATATTTTTTTTGGCACGCTACTTGAATATCTCTTATCAAATAAGTTTAAAGCGGCAACCGAAAAGCTAACGAGTAGGTACCAATCAAAAAATGAAATATCATGAAAAAAATTACTCTTTTAGTTGCAAGTTGCTTTGTTTTGGGAGGCGGTATCGCTACGGCCACTGCAACAACAACTTCTAGCATTGGTGGAAAATCAATTATCGATTTCAATAATGAAGATCCAATTGTGTTTATAGAACGCGGTATCGAATTTTATGTATTCCCTGATGGGCAAATAGATTTTAATACACGACCAGATGCCAAAGGCGGTATGTCTTACAGAACAGCCCCAAGTCGCGGTACTAACAAAACGTATGGCGCTCCGGTGAATAATCGAAAAGGAGATTATGGAGTACGCGTTTCTCACGATAATTTGGGTCGTGTTCGCCAAGTGGGCAATGTTTTTATAAACTATGATGCCTTTGACCGTGTAAAGCGAATAGGCTCTGTATTCATGTCTTACAACCGTTATGCCTTAGAGCGCGTAGGTGGTTTAGAAATTATTTACAACAGACGTGGACAAATTGTTGATCTTATTGGTTCTGTAAAAGGAGGTCGTTCCGTTTATGGCAGTAAAGGCGACTATGATGACCGCTACGAGTCTAAAAACGATGACACGTACTATTTCAGAAGCGACCGCAATACGAGCGCTATCGAAGCAAAAGTAGCTGCAAATACAGCAATAGTTCTTAATAGAAATAAATAGTTTGGTTTGGTTGAAAATTGATTAGTTAAAAAAACCCCGTTGAATTGTATCAACGGGGTTTTGCTTTTAACACGCTTAGCGTTTCTTGTATTTTTAATCCATAGAAATAATAACAAATTCACTTCTACGATTGGCTTGATGTTGTTCCTCTGTACAGTTTGATTTGTTCGTTGGTTCACATCCACAATCATTAACAAGCTGCGATTCGCCGTATCCTTTTGCAGTTAATCTATTTGCGTCTATGCCGTTTTTGATCAGCCAAGCCTTTGTAGATTTTGCTCTTCTATCAGATAATGCTTGGTTATAAGCAACCGTTTGTCTACAATCGGTATGAGATCTAATATCAATTTTCATTTTTGGGTATTGCTGCATAACTGCTAATACCTTCTCTAATTCAAAGGCTGCATCTTTTCTGATAAATGATTTATCTAAATCAAAGTACAAAATTGGAATATCTAATGTTTTGGCCAAATCAGTGCCTACATCAACACGTTTTTGACGCGGTTCAAGCGCTAAAGGCTGTTTGGTTTCGCCAGACGTTTTCGCAATAGCTACCATTTGTTCTTTAGTTTCGTAATCTGCTTTTTCTCCACGTAAATAATACGATTTTCCACAGTCAATTGCAAATGAATAAGCACCATCATTACCAACCGTAACTTCTTTAATCAGTTTAAAAGAGCTATCAAACAAACTCACTTTGGCATTGGCCAGAACTTGTCCACTTTCTTGATCAGTTATAATACCGGTTAGTAATTGCTCACAAACGGGAACGGGCAAAGCTGAAAAAGTATAAATATCATCAGATCCTAAACCACCTTCTCTATTTGAAGTAAAGAAACCTTTTGTTTTATTAGCATTCATCAACAAAGCAAAATCATCTTTGGAACTGTTTATTGGCGCTCCAATGTTTTGGACTCCATCAACAGTATTTGACGCATTTACTTTAGAACTAAATACATCTAAACCTCCTAAACCAGGATGACCGTCACTAGCAAAATACAATGTGTTGTCGGCAGCGATAAACGGAAAAGTTTCGCGCCCTTCAGTGTTAATTGAGATACCTAAGTTCTGAGGAGTTCCATAACTATCATCAGAGTTAATAGTAACATACCATAAATCTGACAATCCTTTTGTACCCGGCATATCAGATGTAAAATATAATAGTTTTTCATCCAAACTCAATGTAGGATGTGCCACACTGTATTCATTGCTGTTAAATGGCAACTCTTGTACATTGACCCATTTACCATCTTGCTTAGTTGCTTTGTACAATTTGAGCAAGGTTACTCTACTTTTATCTTTTTGTTTTTTACCGTTTAAATAGTTGTTTCTGGTAAAATACATGGTAGATCCGTCTTTAGTAAAAACAGGAGTCGACTCATGAAACTTAGTATTAATTGTTGTGTTAAATAGTTTTGGATTACTAGCCTTACCATCTGTATCAACTGGAGCAATATACAAATTTGTAAAAGCCTCGTTATTCCATTTGAAAACTTTTTTTGCAACTCCGCCAGTATCTCTTGCTGAAGCGAACAATAATGAATTATCTAAGAATGAACTTCCATAATCAGAATAAGGCGAATTAATTCCTGCATCTGCAACTTCAAAACGTCCTGAATTTGCTTTAATATCCTCTAAATAATCCTTTTGATTTGAGAAAAGCTTAGCTCTTTGATCATTAGCGGCTACAGCAGTAAATTTTTCAAGTATCACATTGGCTTTGTCGTACTGACCAACAGCTTTTAAAGTTTGTGCGTAGCGGTAATAATATTCTGGTTGTTGAACTTGGTTCATATTAAAAAGTTCAGTGTACCATTTTTCTGCAGCTACTAAATTAGCAATGAAATAATAAGAGTCCCCCAATTTTCGGAACATCTTTTCATCTTTATAGCCTTTTTCTGCAACTTTTTCGTAGGTCGCGATGGCATCTACAAAAGAATAATTGTCGAACTTTTTGTCGGCTTGAATCACTTCCTTATTCTGACCCCAAGAACTTAAGGCCACCAATACAAGTAGAAAAGCGAGACTGTAGGATTTCATATTTGTTTTCATAATGAACTTATTTTAGAAGAATCTTGGAGAGGTAATTCTGTTGTATTTATTAAAGATCTCATAACGTAGAAAAATCTCATGCGAACCAGAGTTGTAATTAGCTAAACGAGTTGTTTCTAGGTCATAACCATAGCCAATAAACCAAGAGTCAGAAACTTGAAAACCTACTAATGCACTTAAAGCAGCACTCCATCTGTACGCGACACCTGCAGTAAACTTTTCATTAAACATAAAATTGGCTGACAAATCAACTTGTAATGGCGCACCTTGAACCAACTTAGTCATCATAGCAGGCTTAAACTTTAGATTATAAGTCAAATCAAAAACATGACCCGCTGTAAGATAATAATTAACTCTTTCGCGAGCGATGTAAGAAGTAGATCCTTGGCTTGCCGTACGATCAAAATGTTTTGTTTCTAGCAAATTTGGCGCCGAAAGACCAACATACGTGTTGTCAGAGTACCAATACAATCCAACTCCAATATTAGGAGAAAATCGATTATCAATGTTGCCTTCTAGAACATTTTCATATTGTTTGAGTTTACTGAAATTAACCGATAATAAATTCGCTGATGCTTTCATACCAAAAGCCAACTTAAAATCTTCAGAAGTGTTGATATAGTATGAAAAATCAACAGCCAAATTACTCTCATCAGAAGGACCGATTTTATCATTAATTACCGATACTCCAAGTCCTACTTTAGACTCATTAATGGGAAAATTAATGGATGCAGTGTTTGTTACTGGTGCACCGTCAAGGCCGACCCATTGCGTTCTATACAATGCAAAAATACTCATCGATTGACGTGATCCTGCATAAGCAGGATTCACGTTAATAGTGTTATACATATATTGTGTAAACTGAGCATCCTGTTGCGCGCTTATTGTGGCAGTAAACAACAGTAAAATAGCTATTAGTTTTGTTTTCATGTTCTATCGTTTTAGACTTAGCAAATTAGTGTTGATTATCTATTGATGTATAAGTATCCTGCTTTTTCAAAATTATTACCAGCACTATCCTTGTATTTCAAGATGTAGTAATAAGTTCCTTCTGGCAGTTCTTCAGATTGTTTTACAGTTACTCTTCCTTCTGAAACACCTCTAAAGGCTCTATCATCATTATTGTAACTGTTTCTTTCAAATACTAGTACACCCCAACGGTTGTATATTTCTACTCTATTGTCTTGATAACATTCTAATCCTCTGATTCTAAATATTTTGTTATCACCTGCGCCATTTGGAATAACGGCATTGAACACTTCAATTTGACAGCCATTAACTCCTAATACGGTAGGACGATCATCAACCGTACTTGAATCATCAGAAAGATCCGTTACAACAACTCCCAATGGAGTAGTTCCACGTACTTGAGCTTGATTAGAGACACTACCAAGATTAATATCACTTTGTTTTAAAGCGTATACTCCTTGGTATGCAGTAGTATTGGTTTCATTAATGTTTAGAACAGCAATTGGAGCACCAGTCAATATTAATCCTGGTAGATTATCTGTTACAACCACGTTATTCAACACAACATTTCCTGAATTTGTCACTTCAAATCTGTAAGTAATAGTTTCTCCTGCTTGAGCAAAACCATCTCCATTTTCATCATTAAACACTGCTGTTTTAATGATTGATATTTTAGGAGATTCTGGAACCACAACTGTTGCCGTTGCAGTGGTACAGTTTGCTGGTACAGCACCAGTCTCACAAATTTGATATCTAATGGTATATGTACCTGCAGTTGTATTTGGAGCAACTGTTAAATTACCTTCAGCATCAATACTCAACGGACCGTCAGTTACAGGAGTCACATCAGTGGTAGCTGCTGTTACACGTTGACCGTTTAAAGTATCATTATCAGTAACATTACCTCCAGTAGCTGGGAATACATTGTTATCTGCAACTATTGGATTAAAAATCACGATGGTTACCATTGCTGTAGTACAATTTGCTGGAACAGCGCCAACTTCACAAATTTGATAAACAATTGTATAAGTACCACTTGGCGTATTTGGAGCAACAGTAACATTACCTGCTGCATCGATACTTAATGGACCATTTGTTGCCGGTGTAACTGCTATCATTCCTGCAGGAACTGGCTGACCATTTAATGTATCGTTGCCTAAAACATTACCTCCTGTTCTTGGAAGAGTATCGTTACCTGCTACAATTGTTGGGTTATTAATCACAACAGTTACAGTAGCTGTTGTACAATTCGCTGGGGTAGCACCTGCCTCACAGATCTCATACGTTAAAGTATATGTTCCGCTTGCTGTGTTTGGAGCTACTGTTACGTTTCCGTCTACATCAATACTCAATGGTCCGTTCGTTGCCGGTGTTACATTGGTGTTGGCTATCGTTGCAACTTGTCCGTTTACTGTATCATTAC
>NZ_JAKIHO010000050.1:0-550 GCF_021608205.1 Flavobacterium sp. K77
CACGGCTGTTAGAGCAGGGTTAAGATCACCGTATACTTTCATTTTATCATCAGCAGTAACGACTACATCAATAGCTTTAGGCGTAACTGTTAAAGTTCCGTTTACTGGAGTAATGTTATAGTTAGGGTTGTTTCCTAAAGTTACTACGATTGGATATTCGCCTACGTTAGAGAACTGCGTAGCAGAAGTTGCAAGGGTATAGTTAATCGTATCTCCGTTTACAGCACCAGTCACCACGGCTGTTAGAGCAGGGTTAAGATCACCGTATACTTTCGTTTTATCATCAGCAGTAACCAGAACATCTACTTGTTTTGGAGTTACGGTCAAAGTACCATTTACAGCAGTAACGTCATAGTTAGGATTATTTCCTAAAGTCACCACGATAGGGTAAGCACCTACGTTAGAGAACTGTGTTGCAGAAGTTGCAAGAGTGTAGTTAATAGTATCTCCGTTTACAGCACCAGTCACCACAGCTGTTAATGCAGGGTTAAGATCACCGTATACTTTTGTTTTATCATCAGCAGTAACGACTACCGCAATAGCTTTAGGC
>NZ_JAKIHO010000051.1:0-502 GCF_021608205.1 Flavobacterium sp. K77
TCCATTTTGAACCTAATTGATACGCTAAGTAAACTACAATCAAACAAAAACCAAGTGAAGGCATAAACATAAAACGCTCCGCCATATTGGTACCTATCGGAAAGAACAAATTAGATACAATTGAAAAAGTAATGAAATAGTACAAAATGCCAAACGCAACAAGATTTCGTTTACGGATATGAAATAGGGCCCAAATAAAAAGGAATAAATGTAACAACACAGAAAACAAAACACTGATGTTTGAAAATGATTTTATTTCAATATGCCTTGGGTAATAATCCGTTGTTAAAGGATAAGGAGCTACTAACAATTTCAAGTAAACAGCATACGTATAAAAATTGGTTGCCAATTTGTTGCTGTACGGCATTTGGGTAAAGGTGTTGGCATTAGGCTCCACAAGTTTTTTTATAGATGACCCTTCAATCAATGGTTCGTATTTCGATTCAGGATCTAATACTAGAAATGGATCATTCATCAATTCTTCCGCAATTTCACCCTTATT
>NZ_JAKIHO010000052.1:0-502 GCF_021608205.1 Flavobacterium sp. K77
GTACTCAGAGCGGGACTTGAACCCGCACGAACATTGCTGTTCACTGGATTTTAAGTCCAGCGTGTCTACCAATTTCACCATCCGAGCTTTGGTGTTGTGGTACCTCCAGGGATCGAACCAGGGACACATGGATTTTCAGTCCATTGCTCTACCATCTGAGCTAAGGTACCTTACTTAATGAAGTAAAAAATGCTAAAAAAAAAGCCCATCCGATTAGAATGGGCTTTCAAAGAAAGGCAACGACATACTCTCCCACATAACTGCAGTACCATCTGCGCTGGCGGGCTTAACTACTCTGTTCGGGATGGGAAGAGGTGAGCCCCGCCGCAATAATCACCTTAAGATTATTGTTTAAGGAGTTTCAAGTTTCTATAGTTTCAAGTTCTTCAACCTGTAACATTAAACTTCAAACTTTAAACATCCGCCACAGCGGACAAATATCTTAACATACTGAGATAAAGAACATAAAAAGCCTTGACTTGCCCTGAGCGAAGTCGAAGGG
>NZ_JAKIHO010000053.1:0-489 GCF_021608205.1 Flavobacterium sp. K77
TTGATTTTAAGTTACTTAAAAAATAGTTTGCAATTAAGTTTAAAAAAGTCTTGTAAAAGCGAATAAAGGTTGTAGTTTTGCACCCGCAATCAGCGCAACGTTCTTATAAAAACTGGAAACAAACAAAGAAACAATTTTCAAAAAAAGATTGCAAAAAGTTTGCCAGAGTTAAAATAGATGTTACCTTTGCACCCCGCAACAGAGCAGAGTTCTTATTACATATTGAGAGAAAAAGGAAAGAAACTTTTGAAAAACATTTTCGAAAAAAAACTTTAAATTTTCTTGCATAGTTAAAAAGAAATTTCTACTTTTGCACCCGCTTTGAGACACACGAAAAGCGAAAAAAAAACAAAGAAGAATACGTTCCTAGACATATTGAATTGACAGCCGTTCCGATGCAAATCGGAACAAAAGAATAAGAGTAATAGAATCGAGAGATTTGAAAAGAACCGACAGAATTTATCGTCATACAACAGTTCAAGAGATTGA
>NZ_JAKIHO010000054.1:0-475 GCF_021608205.1 Flavobacterium sp. K77
AGCTAGGGTATAGTTAATCGTATCTCCATTGATAGCTCCGGTAACAGTTGCAGTCAAAGCTGGATTAACGTCACCGTATACTTTAGTTTTATCAGCAGCTGCTACAGTTGCAGTTTTAGGGGTAACAGTAAGATTTGCATCTGTTTTAGTAACAGTATAATTAGGATTGCTTCCTAAAGTCACCACGATTGGATAAGTTCCAACATTTGATGTAGTCGCTGCAGTGGTTGCTAGGGTATAGTTAATAGTATCTCCATTGATAGCACCAGTAACAGTTGCAGTCAAAGCTGGATTAACGTCACCGTATACTTTCGTTTTATCAGCAGCTACTACAGTTGCAGTTTTAGGGGTAACAGTAAGATTTGCATCTGTTTTAGTAACAGTATAATTAGGATTGCTTCCTAAAGTTACCACGATTGGATAAGTTCCAACATTTGATGTAGTCGTTGCAGTGGTTGCTAGGGTATAGTTAATA
>NZ_JAKIHO010000055.1:0-368 GCF_021608205.1 Flavobacterium sp. K77
AATACTTTATTGTATGCTTTTTTATATTCTTTATCTCAGTATGTTAAGATATTATTTTTAATTATGAATTGAAAATTATCAATTGTTAGTTAAAAACAGATTGCCCAAAGCAATTATAACTTCTTAAGGTGGTTATTGCGGCGGGGCTCACCTCTTCCCATCCCGAACAGAGTAGTTAAGCCCGCCAGCGCAGATGGTACTGCAGTTATGTGGGAGAGTATGTCGTCGCCTTTCTTTGAAAGCCCATTCTAATCGGATGGGCTTTTTTTTTAGCATTTACTTTTTACAAGTAAGGTACCTTAGCTCAGATGGTAGAGCAATGGACTGAAAATCCATGTGTCCCTGGTTCGATCCCTGGAGGTACCACA
>NZ_JAKIHO010000056.1:0-360 GCF_021608205.1 Flavobacterium sp. K77
GTAACTGTTAAAGTTCCGTTTACAGCAGTAACGTCATAGTTAGGATTAGTTCCTAAAGTCACCACGATTGGGTAAGTACCTACGTTAGAGAACTGCGTAGCAGAAGTTGCAAGGGTATAGTTAATCGTATCTCCGTTTACAGCACCAGTCACCACGGCTGTTAGTTCAGGGTTAAGATCACCGTAAACTTTTGTTTTATCATCAGCAGTAACGACTACATCAATAGCTTTAGGCGTAACTGTTAAAGTTCCGTTTACAGCAGTAACGTCATAGTTAGGATTACTACCTAAAGTCACCACGATTGGGTAAGCACCTACGTTAGAGAACTGGGTGGCAGAAGTTGCAAGGGTATAGTTAATC
>NZ_JAKIHO010000057.1:0-351 GCF_021608205.1 Flavobacterium sp. K77
TCCTAAAGTTACGACGATTGGGTAAGCACCTACGTTAGAGAACTGCGTAGCAGAAGTTGCAAGGGTATAGTTAATCGTATCTCCATTTACAGCACCAGTCACCACGGCTGTTAAAGCAGGGTTAAGATCACCGTACACTTTTGTTTTATCATCAGCAGTAACCAAAACATCTACTTGTTTTGGAGTTACTGTCAAAGTTCCGTTTACTGGAGTAACGTCATAGTTAGGATTATTTCCTCCTAAAGTCACCACGATTGGATAAGCACCTACGTTAGAGAATTGCGTAGCAGAAGTTGCAAGAGTGTAGTTAATAGTATCTCCGTTTACAGCACCTGTTACCACCGCTGTTAA
>NZ_JAKIHO010000058.1:0-333 GCF_021608205.1 Flavobacterium sp. K77
CATCAACAGTTACTCCAGTACCGGTAAATGTTTTAAATGCTGTAAATGACGGACCAATAACCGTTACTACAGGATTAACTCCAAAAATTGTTCTAAATGTTACTTCTAACGATACTTTGAATGGACAACTAGTAACAGCTGCAAACACCAATGTAACACCGGTTAGTAATGGTCCACTAAGCGTAGATTCAGAAGGTGTTTTAACTCTTGCTGCGAACACCCCATCAGGCACTTACACAGTTGTATATGAGATCTGTGAAGTAGGGGCAACCCCAGTGAACTGTGATCAAGCAACAGCGACAGTAGTGGTGAACAACCCAATTGTAGCTAACA
>NZ_JAKIHO010000059.1:0-323 GCF_021608205.1 Flavobacterium sp. K77
TATGTCCGTTGATACTGATTTTCCATCCGTCATCGAAAGGAATTGATAGAAAAAGCATTGAGGGTTGGTCAATTTTTATGCTGCCCATTATTTCATTTTCTTTAAAAGATCTAATCAATAATTGTTTAGGACTACTATCATTTAGAACAGATTGATAATAGGGCTGCAACTCCGTTAGTTTTTTTACATCTTTTTCTTCGACAACTATTGACTTATTTACTATTTTGTGCTTTTGACCTAAAGTTAGTTTATCGAACTCTTTTTCAGTGATATACTTTGTAAATGCAAAACCTAAAGACCTATGGTTTTTTAATTTATACAAT
>NZ_JAKIHO010000006.1:0-243259 GCF_021608205.1 Flavobacterium sp. K77
CTTTGTTGTAAGTTGGTAATTTGATTTTTTTTGTACATTTAAAAATTATACTTTAATTACAAGATGTTTAATTCAATCATACATTGTTTCATGGATTGGTATGTTCTTTCAATGTCATTATCTAATCCAATTGAAAATCTAATTAAACCATCAGTTAAACCCATTTCTTTTTGTTCTTCCAAAGGAATTTCACTTGAGGTTGATGTTCCTGGAGCACTAAATAAAGTTTTATAAAACCCTAAACTTACTGCTAAATAGCCTAAATTTCTTTCTTGCATTAATTCCATAAGTTCATTTGCTTTTTCAAGTGTTCCTACATCTATGGTCATCATTCCGCCAAAACCGTATTCTGGATTAATCATATTTTTATAGAGCGTATGGCTTGGATGACTTTCTAATCCTGGATATACGGTCTTTATTCCATCTTTTTCAAAACGTTCCGCTAGGAAAAAAGCATTGTTGCTATGCTGTTTCATTCTAATGTGTAGGGTTCGTAAATTTTTCATTATGCTTGCCGATCTTAAACTATCCATTGTAGGACCTAATAACATACTGGCTCCATTATTTACATTTTTTAAACTATTTATAAAGTCTTGTGAAGCGCACGTTACACCGCCTACAGTATCACTACTACCGTTTATATATTTCGTTAAACTATGAATTACAATATCAGCGCCTAATTTAGCTGGAGAAACCGATAATGGTGAAAAAGTATTGTCAACCACGAGCGTTAAGTTGTGTTTTTTTGCAAGTGAAGAAAGTTCTTTAATATCAGCAACTTCCAGCAACGGATTACTAACTGTTTCACAATATAACACTTTAGTATCTGGAGTAATAGCAGCCTGTACAACATCTAATTTTGTAATATCTACAAAGGTAGTTTTGATGCCTAATCTTGGAGTGAAATTTTTTAAGAAAGCATATGTTCCTCCGTAAATTGTTCTGCTCGAAACAATGTGATCTCCAGTTCCGCATAATTGTAATATTGTAGGTGTAATGGCACCCATTCCAGAGGCCGATACATTGGCTGCTTCTGTACCTTCCATAGCAGCTAATGCTTGATCCAGATATAAATTACTAGGTGAGGAATGTCTAGAATATAAGTAACATCCTTCCATATTACCCTCAAAAGTATCAAACATTGTTTTTGCTGATAGGAAAGTGTAAGTTGATGAATCTGAAATCGATGGATTTACTCCTCCAAATTCGCCAAAATATTGAAGGTCTTGAATGTTGTTTGCTGGATTAAAATTTTTCATTTGTTGATTATTTAGTAATGAATTTTATTTTTAAACTAAAATTTGTTTTTGTTACTATTCAATGATACTTTCTACTTTTTTAGGTCTAAATTCGCTCTTTATAGGTGTTTTGTCAATACTTAGTCTTTATTTTAGTTTTATTATCTATTATTGTGTAATTTGGTAGTTTAAATAATTATGGGAATGACTTTTTAAGTTGAATTATAGATATTTTATACATTTTATTTTATGATGGTATTAGACGCGATTGATAAAAAAATACTCGAGCTAGTTCAAAACGATAGTAAAAAAACAACTAAAGAGTTGTCGATAAAGCTAAATTTATCTGTTACTGCCGTTTATGAGCGCGTAAGAAAATTAGAACGGGAGGGAATTATTGAAAAATACGTAGCAATAGTCAATAAATCGAAAGTTGAAAAAGGGTTTTTAGTTTTTTGCCACCTTAAGTTAATACAACATTCAAGAGAATACATTCAAATATTTGAGAAGGAGGTAGCGCAACTTTCTGAAGTTGTCGAATGTTATCATGTGAGCGGAGATTATGATTATATCCTAAAAATAGTTGTGAAAGATATGGAGGCGTACAGGCAATTTTTGATAAACAAACTTACTTCTTTGAGTCATATTGGTAGTACACACAGTACTTTTATGATTGATGAAATAAAAAACACCACTGAAATTGTTTTATAGATAGAAATATTTGGTTGAAGGATTAAATGATAAGTAAATGTTAATACCTCTAAAAAGCATACAAAAACCTTCATAATTCAACTTTTAACAAAACTTAATTCCTTAATTTTGTATCACTTTTATAAAACCATTTAAAAAATTTACTATGAGTTCATTTGACGTAGTCATTATAGGTTCAGGACCAGGCGGATATGTATCAGCAATTCGTTGTGCACAATTAGGTTTCAAAACTGCCATTATTGAAAAATATTCAACCTTAGGCGGAACATGCTTGAATGTGGGTTGTATTCCATCTAAAGCATTACTAGCTTCTTCTCATCACTACAGTGAAATTGCTCATTTTGGTGACCATGGTATTGAGCTTTCTGGCGAAGTAAAAGTAAATCTGGAAAAAATGATTGCTCGCAAACAAGCTGTTGTTGATCAGACTTCTGGTGGAGTTAAATTTTTGATGGATAAAAACAATATTACAGTTTTGGAAGGTCTGGGTTCATTTGTTGATGCAACTCACGTAGCAATAGCAAAAGCTGATGGTACTTCAGAGACTATTGAAGCAAAAAATATTATCATCGCAACTGGTTCAAAGCCATCTTCTCTACCTTTTATCAAAATTGACAAAGAAAGAATTATCACTTCAACAGAAGCCTTGAAGCTTAAAGAAGTGCCAAAACATTTGGTAATTATTGGTGGTGGAGTTATTGGTATTGAGCTTGGTCAAGTATATTTGAGATTAGGAGCGCAAGTTTCAGTAGTTGAATATTTAGACAGAATCATTCCGGGAATGGATGCGTCTTTATCTAAAGAATTGACAAAAGTATTGAAGAAACAAGGTATGAAATTCTATGTTTCGCACAAAGTTCAATCTGTTGATAGAAATGGAGATGCTGTTGTTGTGCAAGCTGAGAATGCAAAAGGAGAAACAATAACACTTGAAGGAGATTACGCATTAGTTTCTGTAGGTCGTCGCCCATACACTGATGGATTGAATGCAGATAAAGCTGGCGTTAAAGTAACCGAAAGAGGAATGGTTGAAGTAAACGATCATTTACAAACCAATATTCCTAATATTTATGCAATTGGTGATGTTGTTCGTGGAGCAATGTTAGCGCACAAAGCAGAGGAAGAAGGAGTTATGGTTGCTGAAATTTTAGCAGGTCAAAAACCTCATATCGATTACAATTTAATTCCAGGTGTGGTTTATACTTGGCCAGAGGTAGCAGCAGTGGGTCAAACGGAAGAGCAATTAAAAGCAAACGGCGTAGCCTACAAAGCTGGAAGTTTTCCTTTTAAAGCGTTAGGTCGTGCAAGAGCAGGTGGAGATACGGATGGTTTTGTGAAAATCTTGGCAGATGCAAAGACAGATGAAGTTCTGGGAGTTCACATGATTGGTGCTCGTTGTGCTGACTTAATTGCCGAAGCAGTTACGGCTATGGAGTTTAAAGCATCGGCAGAGGATATTTCTAGAATGTCTCATGCGCATCCAACTTTTGCGGAAGCAATTAAAGAGGCAGCTCTTGCGGCTACCGACAATAGAGCTTTACACGTATAAGTACATTATATTTTAACAAAAACCCGTTCAAAATTGAACGGGTTTTTTATTTAATTGCCTTTTTGAAAATATTTTTTGTAAACGAAATAGCCTAAAATCCCTATCAAAATAATCGACCACAATTGTACGATTAATGAAATTATTCCTTCAATAAGATACCAACCATTTTCTAGACCATCAATTATTTTCGAACCAAAACCTTGACGGTATTGTTTTTCATTAGCGATCATTTCTTTCTTAATAGTTTCACGCTGGTAAATTTGTAACGTTAATGTGCTAAAATTTACTTGGTCAGCTAGTGAGATATTTTCGAGTTTACTATTGTCTTTTTGTTCAGATTTTTGATTCAGATCGTTTTCAGCTTGCACTACTTCATTTAGTTTCTTGCCTTTGCTGTCAATCGCTTTTGTGAGGCGCTTTTCCTGATTTGCTTCTCGTTTTTCTTTTAATTGATTCGAGAGTAGTTGTAATGAAACATCATCGGCTTTGATTACTCGGTATTCCAGAAAATCAATTTGTTTGGCAATGGTTTTAATTACGGTATCCATTTGTGTGTTGGGAACCCGAATGGTAATGTTATTTTCTACTGTATATTTGGTAATTTCTAAAGTGCTGTCTTGGCTAATTTTAACTTCATTCTTTTCAGAAATTGTGCTTTGTAAATTGGTATTAGTTACAAAACCTCCAAATTTAGTGGTAGCATTTTCAATGATGTAAGTGGAAATGGGAACATTTTTTACTTTAAATTTAATATCGGCAGTACGAACAAATTTCCGATCGCTATTTTTTGGTTCCACTGCAGCAGCTGAAGAAAGTATGTTGGTACTGCCGCTTGAAGAAGTTGTAGTATCTGAAGCAGTTTCTTCTAAAGCATCGGCTTTTTTGCAAGAAATAGCTAAAATTATTAGCAGTAAAGGCAATAGAACATGGTGTTTTTTAAGCATAATTTTTTTGTTTTTTAGGTGAATAATTTATTTGTTAATAGGTTTTTTCTTCTTCAATTGCGTTTTATTACTTAAGTAAAATGATACAATTCACGCAATCCAAATTTCATGCCGATAAATTTAGGTTGGTATAAACGGGTACGCATTTTAATTAAAAACTTTGAAGATTATTACCTTCGAGAATAGTTCACGGTTGCTTTTTTCACGTAAAATTGTTGTAATTTTGAGCTATCAAAAACATTTCAATTCATTGAGAACATCCATTATAAAAAATGTCGAAAATCCATTGCAAACCAAGCAACAACTTGTAAAATGGGCGCAACAGTTTCGCGAAGTTGTATTTTTAAACAGTAATTCTTATCCACAACAATATTCTAGTGCCGATTGTATACTTGCTGTTGATGCTTTTACAGCCATACAAACAGACTATGTGAACGCTTTTGAAGACTTGAAACAATATCAAGAAAGTACTAAGGATTGGTTATTTGGTTATTTGTCTTATGATTTAAAGAATGATATTGAAAGCGTTACTTCTTCCAATCCAGATAATCTAGATTTTCCTGATTTGTTTTTTTTTCAACCTAAAAAGATATTTATCTTGAAGGGGCAAGAATTAGAAATGCAATATTTGTTTTTATGTGATGATGAAATTGAGTTCGATTTTGAGTCCATTCAGGCAACTGAAGAATCGCAAATTAATAGTTTGGGAACGGTAACTATTGAAGAAAGAATTTCACAAAAGGATTATGTAACCAAGGTTAATGATATTTTAAGTCATATTCATCGAGGAGATATTTACGAAGTCAACTTTTGTATGGAGTTTTTTGCAGAAAAAGCGGAGATTAATCCGTTGGAAAAATTTTTGAAGTTGAACGAAATTTCAAAACCTCCATTTGCTGTATTTTTTAAGAATAATAAGCATTTTATTTTATCTGCCTCGCCAGAGCGTTACTTGCGTAAAGAAGTAGATTTGATAATTTCGCAACCAATAAAAGGCACGGCTAAGCGCTTTTTGGATGTGGAACAAGACGAGGAGTCAAAAAATGCCTTGCTCGCTGATCCGAAAGAACGCTCTGAAAATATTATGATTACTGATTTAGTTCGAAATGATATGTCAAGAAACGCTCAGAAAGGAAGCGTTCAAGTAACTGAACTTTGTAAAATTTACTCTTTTTTACAAGTACATCAAATGATTTCGACAATTACAGCACGTTTGGCAGAACCTTATACGGCTGTTGATGTCATAAAATCGACTTTCCCAATGGGAAGCATGACGGGAGCACCAAAAATTTCAGCCATGAATATTGTAGATCGTTTGGAAGAAACTAAACGGGGCGTTTACAGTGGTGCTGTTGGGTATTTTACTCCAAATGGCGATTTCGATTTTAATGTTGTTATTCGTAGTATTTTGTATAATGATGTGAAAAAATACCTTTCTTTTTCAGTAGGAAGTGCAATTACAGCTAATTCAATTCCTGAAAAAGAGTACGAAGAATGTTTATTAAAAGCTAAGGCGATGTATGCAGTTTTGCAAGAGTAAATTCTAATCAATAAAATTATCCTAATGATTAATACTTTAAAAGAAATTCTTTCGGAACGTTTTTCATTTCTTGATAAGAGGCGACTGTTGTTGGCTGTTAGCGGCGGAAAGGATAGCATGGTTCTGTTGCATTTGTTTCAGAATTTGAATTACGATTTTGCAATCGCACATTGTAATTTTCAATTGCGTGGTATTGAAAGTTTCGAGGATCAAAATTTTATAAAAACTTATGCGGAAAATCATGGCATTCCAGTTTTTATAACACAATTTGATACAAAAGCTTTTGCCGAAGATTATAAGGTTTCCACTCAAGTTGCCGCACGTGAATTGCGTTACAACTGGTTTTATGAATTGTTAGAAACCGAGAACTTTGATTATGTAATTACTGCACATCATGCAGATGATAGTTTAGAAACTTTTTTGATCAATTTAAGTCGAGGAACAGGTATAGAGGGTTTGACAGGCATTCCTGAGCAAAACGATAAAATAATTCGTCCGCTGCTTACATTTACCCTAGAAGAAATTGAGTTGTATGCGGCTGAAAACGGTATTGAATGGCGCGAAGACAGCAGTAATGCCTCTGATAAGTATCTTCGGAATAAAATTCGTCATCATTTAGTTCCTATTCTAAAGGATTTAAATTCGAATTTTTTGGTTTCCTTTCAAAAAACGCAAAACTATTTGCAAGAAGCGCAAGTAATGGTTGAAGATGCAGCAATCATGATTTACCAGCAAGTAGCAAAACAAGAGGATGATTCAATTTATTTTGATTTAAATAAATTAAAAAAGTTACCAAATTACCAATCCTATTTATACCAATGGCTTAATGAATTTGGCTTTACGGCTTGGGATGATATTTACAATTTGGTCGAAAGTCAGACGGGTAAGTTTGTTTATTCGCCAACATATCGCTTATTAAAAGACAGGAATTATTTAATCCTAAGTCCAATAAATTACGTAAATCCTGCTGAGGAATATTTTATTTCTGAAAATCAAAAAGAAGTTAATATTCCCTTAAATCTGACGTTTTGCAAAGTAGCCGACATTAGTATCGCCACAAATACTTCTATCTTTGTAGACTCAGATTTGTTACACTACCCATTACGATTGCAAAAGTGGAGTGAGGGAGCTGTTTTTCATCCTTTTGGTATGCAAGGGAAGTCAAAAAAAGTCAGTAAATTTTTTAAAGATGAAAAATTGTCTTTAAATGAAAAAGAGCAAACTTGGTTGCTATATTCCGATGAAAAAATTGTTTGGATTGTTGGATTAAGACCAGACGAACGGTTTAAAGTAACCGAAACAACTAAAAATATTTTAAAAATAGAACTACGGTAATGAAAAAATTATTCTTTCTTTTATGTGCTTTTTTGGTATACGCTAATTCAAGTGCACAAGTTTTAGATCCTGCTAAGTGGACTACCAAAATTGAAAATAAAGGGGGCTCTACTTATTTATTAACTTTTAATGCTGTTATTGAAAATGATTGGCACTTGTACTCTCAATTCACACCAGATGGCGGTCCTCTAGCATTAGAAATTATTTTTAAAAATCAAAAAGGCAGCTATACTTTGGTTGGTAAAGCCAAAGAAAGTAAAACTAGAACTGCCTACAATGATATTTTTGAAGTGAATGAAACTTTTTTCGAGAAGAAAGCACAAATCCAACAAGAAATCAAGGTTATAAATCCGAAATTAACCGAAATAAAAGTTGACCTTAATTATCAGGTTTGTAAAGAGGTTTGTATCAATCAGGAGAAAAATTTTACTTTAAAAGTTCCTGCAGCTACTGCGATCCAAGCTACAATGCCTACAATTGCAAAAGTTGATACCATTAAATCAGCAACTGATTCAGTTGTTGCGCCAACAGCGGATACAGTTCAAGAACAATCTACAGCTTCAGTGCCTTCTACTGAAGTTGTAAAAGTGGAGGATACCACAGAGAAAAAGGGTTTGCTATCTATCTTTTTTATTGCATTTTTATCTGGTTTTGCAGCATTATTAACACCTTGTGTGTTTCCTATGATTCCTATGACCGTGAGTTTTTTTACAAAACAGAGTAAAACCAAAGCAGCTGGAATTCGTAATGCAGTGATTTATGGCGTATCTATTATTTTTATTTATGTAGTTTTAGGATTATTGGTAACTGCTATTTTTGGTGCCGATGCTTTGAATGCGTTGTCTACAAATGTTTGGTTCAATATTATCTTTTTTATTCTTTTAGTTGTTTTTGCGGCTTCATTTTTAGGAGCGTTCGAAATAATGTTGCCTAACTCTTGGGCAAATAAAGTCGATTCGCAAGCTGACAGAGGTGGTTTGGTTGGTATTTTATTCATGGCTTTGGCTTTAGCAATTGTATCTTTTTCTTGTACGGGACCAATTGTTGGAACGTTATTAGTAGAAGCAGCCTCTAAAGGCGGAATTGCTCCTGTTGTGGGAATGTTTGGTTTTTCACTGGCTTTAGCCTTGCCTTTTATGTTGTTTGCTATGTTCCCAGGTTGGTTGAATTCTTTACCAAAATCAGGAGGATGGTTAAATACTGTTAAGGTCGTTTTAGGATTTTTAGAATTGGCATTGGCATTCAAATTTTTATCAAATGCAGATCTAGTATTGCAGTTGCATTTGTTAGAGCGTGAAGTATTTTTATCTATCTGGATTGCAATTTTTGGTGCTCTTGCTTTGTACTTATTAGGAAAAATTACTTTACCGCATGATAGCCCTTTGAGCAGTATTTCTGTTGGTAGATTATCACTCGGATTAGTTGTATTAGCCTTTACTGTTTATTTAATTCCGGGACTTTGGGGAGCGCCACTAAAGATTATTTCTGGTTTTCCACCGCCCATGACTTACAGTGAAAGCCCTTATGGTGTGGGAAATTCAAAAGGAACTGCAGCAAGTTCAAGTCAATCGTTGCCTGATGGAGCTCATCTTGGGCCACATGATTTAATTGCTTTTGAAGATTATGAAAAAGGTATGGCTTACGCGAAATCGGTTAACAAACCTGTTTTACTTGATTTTACTGGTTATGCCTGCGTAAATTGCCGTAAGATGGAGGATTATGTTTGGTCTCAGCCTAAGATTTTATCTATTTTACAAAAGGAAGTTGTTCTAATTTCATTGTATGTCGATTCTAAAAAAGAGTTGCCAAAAAGCGAACAATACGTTTCGAAAGAAACTGGAAAAGAAATCGTAACAATAGGAAATAAATGGAGTGATTTTCAAATTACAAAATTCAAGTCCAATGCTCAGCCGTACTATATTATTTTAGATCATGATGGTAATTCTTTATCAAAAAAACCGGAAAGTTACAATTCAGATGCTACGGCTTATCAAGAATGGTTGCGTCAGGGTATAGATGCTTTCAACAAAAAGTAAATACATTTTTTTACTTAACAAAAATGCACTAAAAGCACTTGAATAAAAGTGTTTTTAGTGTTTTTTTGTTTTTAGGGTAATTTGTATAGGTCACAATAGCTATTAAAATTGCATTTATTTTTAATTTCTTTTTTGAATTAATTACTTGATTTCTTTCTAAAAATGCGGGCTATTGGCTCTTAATTCCGAGTAGTTTTTATATCTTTAAACACTATTTTTTAATTAAAAAACTTATGAAAAAACTATTCAGTGTTGTACTGCTTTTTGTCAGTACGATTCTCTTAGCACAAGAAAAAGTGCCCAATTATGTAGCCGAAAACTATACTAAAAAAGAGGTACATATAAAAATGCGCGATGGGCAATCCTTATTCACTTCTATTTATTCTCCAAAGGATGTTTCTAAAAAATATCCCATCATCATGCAGCGTACTCCTTATAATTCTGGACCTTACGGTGAAGGGCAGTACAAGCGTGCTGTTGGGCCTAGTGAGACTATGATGAAAGAAGGTTATATTGTTGTTTATCAGGATGTACGTGGACGTTTTATGAGCGATGGTTTGTATGACAATATGCGAGCATACATACCAAACAAAAAAGGAAAAATAGCCGTTGATGAAGCTTCTGATACATACGATACGATTGATTGGTTGGTTAAAAATGTTCCAAATAATAACGGAAATGTAGGTACTTGGGGTATTTCATATCCTGGATTTTACGCGAGTTATTCTTTGCTAAGTAATCACCCAGCTTTAAAAGCGGTTTCTCCGCAAGCGTGTATTGCTGATTTCTTTTTTGATGATTTTCATCACAATGGGGCATATTTATTGAGTTACTGGAAGGTAACACCATTGTTTGGACCACAAAAAACGAAGCGCACTACTGAACCGTGGTATAAATTTAGTAATGTAGGAACGAATGACGATTATCAGTTTTTCCTTGATGCAGGACCTTTATCTAATTTAGACAAGTATTATGCTAAAGACAATGAATTTTGGCAGCAATTGAAAGACCATTCAAGCTATGATGATTTTTGGCAAAAAAGAGGGTTATTGCAACATTTAAAAAATATCAAGCCAGCGGTAATGACAGTGGGTGGATGGTTTGATGCGGAAGATTTGTATGGTCCATTAAATACTTACAGCACTATTGAAAAAAACAGCAAAAATTACAATACCATCGTTATGGGACCATGGAGTCACGGTGATTGGGCTCGCAATTCTGCTAAGCAAGTTATTGGTAATATCAATTTTGGGGATAGTATTTCAGCTTATTACCAAAAAAATATTGAGGCGAATTTTTTCCGTCATTTCTTAAAAAATAATGGCAAAGGAGAAAATAAATTACCAGAGGCTTATGTTTTTGATACAGGTAAAAAAGAGTGGAAAACCTACGAAACATGGCCACCTCAAAATACAGAGAAGCAAAATTTTTATTTACAAGGCAATCAGTTAACTAGGAAAGCTAATAAAAGTTTTGTTTTTGAAGAATTTGTGAGTGATCCTAAAAAACCAGTTCCGTATTCAGAAGATATCAAGCAGCAAGGTCTTACACCCAGAAAATACATGACCGATGATCAGCGTTTTGCGGCAAGACGCCCTGATGTAGTTGTTTTTGAAACAGAAGTTTTACAAGATGACACGACTCTGGCAGGTGAAATTTTAGCAAAACTACAAGTTGCAACCACAGGAACTGATGCTGATTGGATTGTAAAAGTTATTGATGTTTTTCCTGCTGATGAACCAGAAACAAAAGACGTTGCTCCTTATTTAAAAATGAGTAATTACCAAATGATGGTTCGTAGCGAAGTGATGCGTGGGCGTTTCCGTAATAGTTTTTCTAAACCAGAACCATTTGTTGCGAATGAAAAAACAGCTGTTGCCATTAAGTTACAAGATGTTTTTCATACTTTCAAAAAAGGACATAAAATCCAAATTCAAGTCCAAAGTACTTGGTTTCCTTTAATTGATTTGAATCCACAGACTTTTGTTGAAAATATTTTTTATGCCAAGCCAGAAGATTTTCAAAAACAAACACATCGAATTTATAACGATTCAAGTATTGAATTTACGGTGTTAAAATAAATGAAATACTTATTCTATATTCTTTTAAATAGTAGATAAAGGCTTGCTTTAAAATTTCTACTTAAAATAAAATTATACCAAACAAAAAACACTCTGAATTTTCAGAGTGTTTTTTTATTTAAATTGGTTTGTTCTTCTTATAAAAACTCACCGTGTTGTGTGATGTCAAGTCCAAGTTCTTCTTTTTCTTCGCTTACTCTAAGTGGAGTAATTTTATTTACAATGAAAAACAAAGCGTATGAAGCAGTAAAGGCAAAAACAGATACAATTACCAAAGCAGTTAGTTGATTTAGAAATAAAGTGGTATCTCCAAAAATAAGTCCTTGGTTATCGCCAACTACTGAGTTGATTGATTTTGATGCAAAAACTCCTGTAAGAAGCATTCCTACCATTCCGCCTACACCATGACAAGCAAATACATCCAAAGCATCGTCAATTTTACCTTTATGGAAAGCTCTTACAACAAGATTACTTACGATACTTGCAAAGGCACCGATAAAAATCCCGTGGGAAATACTAACAAAACCGGCTGCTGGAGTAATAGCTACTAAACCTACAACTACACCAATACATGCGCCCATTGCTGATAATTTTTGTCCAAGGATTTTGTCAAGAAATACCCATGCCATTCCTGCTGCTGCAGCTGCAACAGTAGTAGTTCCAAGTGCTTGAACTGCTAAGCCGTTAGAACCTAATGCAGATCCAGCATTGAAACCAAACCATCCAAACCATAATAAACCTGTTCCTAATAATACATAAGTGATACGGGCAGGATTAGGTTTTTGTGCTTTTCTTTTTCCTAAAAAAATGGCTCCTGCTAATGCTGCCCAACCTGCACTCATGTGTACAACTGTTCCACCAGCAAAATCTAATACTCCCATTTTAAAGAATATCCCCTCAGGATGCCAAGTCATGTGTGCTAAAGGGGTGTATATTAATAAAATGAACAATACCATGAATAAAAGGTAAGCCCAAAAACGGATTCTTTCAGCAAATGCACCCGTGATTAATGCGGGAGTAATGATAGCAAACTTCGCCTGAAACAAAGCAAATAATAAGAAAGGTATTGTTGGAGCAAGACTCCAAGCGGTATTTGTTCCTACGCCTTGAAACATTAAATTTGGTAGTGGATTACCGATAATTCCGTTAACTGTTGGGCCGAATGATAAACCAAAGCCAACTATAACCCATAATACAGTTACGATTATCATGGCCATGAAACTTTGCAGCATGGTACTAATTACATTTTTTTTGCCAACCATTCCTCCGTAAAAAAATCCTAATCCAGGAGTCATTATTAAAACAAGTGCTGTTGCTACAATCATCCAAGCCGTATCTCCTGTATCAAATTTTACGGGTTCGGTAGGAGCGGGACTATCAATTATAAAATAATTTGAAAAAAGGGTCAGTAGCAAAATGGCGATTAAAATCACACTTAAAATAATTTTTCTCATAGTTGTTTGTTTTAAATTTTGATAAAAGTATAAAAATCATCATTATACCCTATAAAAAATAATAGTTACTATAAAATTTTTATCATTTTTACATTAGCACCCCTGTTTTTTTATAGGTATATAATTATTGAATCATTAATTTTGTAATTTGTTAAAATAAGGTTAACGCTTTAGTGGGTACAAATTACAATTGAGGTCTTTCCGATAGATTAGTCACTATAAATTTAGTAAGCAAATGCACTGCATAAAAAAAGCGCCATTCGATTTGACTCGAATAGCGCTTTGACTTTGAATTTAAAAGTACTTACTTTAAAGTATGCTTGCTTAAAATTTTATAGACTTCATTAATGTTGTTGCCTCCCTTTCCAAATTGTTTTGTAATTGGAGCATTATCATGATTCAGCCAAATTTTTAGCTCTGCATCCATATCTAAGATTCCAGCACTTTCTTTTGAGAACTTTTTAATGCTAGAATAGGGAATGGTAAGATAGTCTACCTTGGTGCCTACAAGTTGTTTCTCGACCAATATAAGTCGCTTATTTGTAAACAAAAAGAGATCTTTGATTAGCTTGTATGCTTTTTCAATATGTTCTCCATCGATCAAGATGGGCTCAAACTCAGCTGAAATTTTTTCGATATCGACTTCTGAGGCATTTCCTAAAATTGCATTAAATAGTCCCATTTTCTTTTATTTTTGATTGTATTTTGTTTTGTAGCGCTCGTTTAATCGGGTTTGGTGTGTTTCTAAACTAATAGCTCTTCCTTGAATGAAGGCGTTGGTAAGTTTATTTGTTCTCATATCCAAAGCATCCCCTTCTGATATAAATAAAGTCGCGTCTTTACCTTGTGTTAAGGTACCACATTGTTCATCAATACCCAAAATTTTAGCAGTATTTGAAGTAATTAATTGTAATGCTGTTTCTTTATCTAAACCATAAGCGGCACAAGTACCTGCAAGGAATGGTAAGTTTCTGGTGTTCATTCTTTCGTGTGAGCCACTGTTTTCTAACCCCACTAAAACTCCTTTTTCGGTCAATAGTCTTGCGTTTTTATAAGGCAAATCAACATCGTGATCATCGTTTTCTGGCATGTCATGTACGCGCTTCAACAATACACCCACGTTGTTTTTTTGCAATAATTCAGCTGCTTTATACGCTTCGTAACCTCCAACAATTGCCATTTTTTTAATTCCGTTTTGTTTGGCAAATTGTACGGCATCAATGATTTGTTTTTCTTCATTAGCATGAATGTACAATGTTTGCGTACCATCAAATAGTCCTTTTGTAGACTCTAACACCAAGTTTCTCTCTTTTGCCGTATCACCCAAATAGGCTTTTGCATTGGTGAAAAAAGAACTTAGATCATTCACTTGTTTTGGATAGTCCTTATTCGCCTCAATTGCTCCTGGCTCTGCCCACCAACCGCTTCTTCTAAAAGTAGATGGAAAATTCAAGTGCATTCCATCGTTTTCCTTAACCAAAGCGTCTTGCCAATGCCAAGCATCCAATTGTACAATTGAAGAAGAGCCTGAAATGATTCCACCTCTTGGCGTAATTTGAGCCATTAAAATTCCGTTTGGTCGTACGGTTTCGATTACCTTAGAATCAGCTGTGTAAGCAATTATACTGCGAACATTTGGATTCATACTTCCAATTTCGCTTTCATCATCAGATGATTTTACGGCATCAATTTCAACTAAACCTAGTGTAGAGTTGGGTGCAATAAAGCCAGGATATACGTGTTTGCCTCCCGCGTTTATTGTTGTATCATAAGCATCTGCAGCTAAGCGGATCGTTTTTGCATCGGCAATTAGCGTTATTTTACCATCTTTAAAACCAATGGCGCTGTTTTCAATAACAGTTCCATCACCGATGTGTGCAGTTGCATTCAAGATCAAAACAGACTTGGTTTGCTTATTGGCTGGAGTTTGTTGCGCTTGCAAAAGAGTAGATGCACCAAGCATCAAGGTTGCAAGCATTATTTTTTTATAGTTCATAATTTTAAAATTTTAGGATTGATTCGAGCAGTGCTCTACATTTAAAGAAATCGATTGTACTACTAACTACAATTCTTCAAGAGAATCACAGTGGTATTCTACTTTTTCTTTCTTTTTAGCAGGTTGTGTGCTCATTCCTTTGTTTTTCTCTTGCAATAATTGTCCAATCAATTCGCTTCTCTCTTTAGTGATTGCTTTTCTTTGTTCTTCGTCTTTTTGAATATCATAATATACAACACCTTCAATTAAAGTTTTTTCTGCTTTGGCATAAATCGATAACGGATTGGCGTTCCATAACACGATATCAGCATCTTTACCAGTTTTGATACTTCCTACTTTATCATCAATGTGTAATAATTTTGCAGGGTTTAAGGTTACAAATTTCCAAGCATCTTCTTCAGATACATTACCGTATTTAACTGCTTTTGCAGCTTCTTGGTTCAATCTTCTTGACATTTCGGCATCATCAGAGTTGTAAGCTACAACCAATCCAGCGTTGTGCATGATAGGTCCGTTAAACGGAATAGCGTCATTCACCTCAAATTTGTAGGCCCACCAATCAGAGAAAGTAGAAGCTCCAACACCATGTTCTTTCATTTTGTCGGCAACTTTGTATCCCTCTAAGATATGCGTATATGTATTTACTCTAAAGTTGAATTTCTCAGCCACCTTCATCAACATCAAGATTTCAGACTGTACGTAAGAGTGACAAGAAATAAAACGCTCTTTGTTTAAAATTTCAGCTAAGGTTTGTAATTCTAAATCTACGCGAGGTGCTTTCCCTTTTTTGTTGCTTGAATTGTATGCTTTCCAAGCAGTATCATAATCTTTTGCACGTTGAAAATAATCCGTAAATACTTGTTCGACTCCCATTCTACTTTGTGGGAAGCGAGTTGGGTTTACATTACCCCAGTTCGATTGTTTTACGTTTTCACCAAGTGCAAATTTGATAAAGCCTGGTTGGTTTTTGTATAACATTTCATCTGCAGCAGCACCCCATTTCCATTTTACAATGGCAGAGCGACCACCAATAGGGTTTGCTGATCCATGAAGCAATTGCGAAGTAGTTACTCCACCAGCTAATTCTCTATAAATATTAACATCCTCTGAGTTTACCACGTCTTGAATAGTTACCTCGGCGCTAGAGTTGTGACCTCCTTCGTTTACCCCATTTGAAATGGCAATGTGCGAGTGTTCGTCGATTATACCGCTAGTAAGGTGTTTTCCTTTTGCATCTACCACAGTGGCGCTTGCATCTGAAAGATTTTTTCCAACGGCAGCAATTTTTCCATTCTTAACAAGTACATCTGTTTCTTCAAGAATTCCTTCTTTTTCGTTCGTCCAAACAGTTGCATTTTTGAATAAAAGGGTAGTTGCTGTTAGTTTTTTTGCGTTTCCGTAAGCAATGTTCGGGTAAGTAACAGGCATTATTGCTGGTCCTTTTTCTACTTTTGAAGAATCTACTGCTTTTGCAAATGCAGCCGTCTTTACAGCAGCCCATTTCAATTCTGATCCATCAAACAAAACCGCTTTTCCAGATAAATTATCGGTATTGTCAACATAACCAATTAATCTAGTAAAGTTTGTTTTGGTCGAATCAAGTGGTTTTACCACTGTAGAAACCCAATTGTTTGTGAATGTCAATTTTGAATTCACTTTTTTAGCATCAGTTGTTGTAATTTCTGATTTAGGAGCGTTGATTTCTCCGTTGATTTTCCATTTTAATTTTTCATTTCCAATGGTTAAATCGTAGTTTCCTCTGATATCTTTGGTGTTTAAATCGTTGATTACGAATTTATTTCCTTGTACCCAGTTTTCATACATTACCGTCTTAGCGTCAAATATTGCTCCAGATGTAATCACGAAATTGGCTAAACTTCCATTTTTTAAAGATCCTACTTCATTACTTTTTCCTAAAAGTGCTGCAGGAACTGTTGTTAATGCCTCTAATGCTTTGGTACTATCAAAACCGTATTGGATGGCTTTTAAAAGATTGGTTCTAAAATCTTCAATTTTTTTCAATTTATCAGTGGTCAAAGCAAAAACAATTCCGTTATCTGACAATACTTTTAAATTACTAGGTGCTTGATTCCAATATCTTAAATCTTTTAACTCCATTTGGTTGGCCTGATTCGGGTCGGAAACATCATAAGCCTCTGGAAAGTTGATTGGAATAATGAATTTCGAATTCGTTTGTTTGATTTCTTCAATACGTTCAAATTCGTTACCGCTTCCTTTAAGAATGTAGTTTAGACCGAATTCTTTTGCAATTTTGGCAGCACGTAAACTGTTCAGTTTATCTTCGGTAGTAAAAATTTGTACCAATTTTTCATTACTCGCCAATGCTTCAAGAGATAAATCTTTTGTTTTGGAATTTCCTTTTTTGTACCAGTCCAAATCGTAGTACATCTGGCGTAATAGTGCCATCATTCCCATCAATGAACTTGGGTAAGATTGCGCCGTTGTTACACTTCTTGAAAAGGCAAAATGATTAGTCAACTTATCAGTTAGTAATTGATTGCTGTTATCAAAATTATTTAATGCAACCAGAGTTCCTGTACCGCGAGCAATTCCGTCAGGGATGTGCGAACCTACAACACCAAAACCAGCTTTTAGTAATTCTTCGGCCTTAGTTTGGTCGTACTTAAAGGCTTGGTAAGCGTTTTGCTCTGATTTGATGTTTTCATTCCAATAATAACCCACGCGTTTGGTATCGTATAATGAACCACGACCCGCTGTTGCTGCAGGTTTTGGTTTCTCTATTCCAAAGCTAGTGTACAAATCGATAAACGATGGGTAAATCGATTTACCATTTAGATCAATAGTAGTGCAATTTTTTGGGATTGTTACATTAGTTCCCGCATTTACTACTTTTCCATTTTGGATTAATAAAGTTCCTTTCTGGATAATTTGTGTGGGTGTTACATAAATTTTAGCATTAGTAAATGCCGTAAAATTGTTGGTCTTGTTGGGGATACTTTCGTTGTTAGGAAAGTACTCCTGTGCATAGGATTTAGGCATGAAAATGCTTAAAACCAGCAGTAGTACGATTTTTTTCATAGTTTAGTTTATAATTAGTCCTTAAAAGTAAAAAAATGTTAATATTTCTCCTTGTCTTTAATACATTTTAACATTTATTTTTGATAGTTAATCAACCAATTTGAAGTGATTTTAATAAAAATTTACAGAGATATGTAATCTTTTTTAGTTAATGTTCAATAATTGATAAAATATGTAAGATTTGTAGGTATAATTTAAAATTTTATTTACTTTTAAAAATAAAATATTGATTGTATGCTAGTTAAAGTTTTTGGGAGTGCTGTTTTTGGAGTCGAAGCAACTACAATAACCGTAGAAGTTAACATGGATAAAGGTATTGGCTACCATTTAGTAGGATTGCCTGATAATGCCATAAAAGAAAGTAGTTACCGCATAGCAGCCGCTCTTAAAAATAACGGATTTGCCATGCCTGGTAAAAAAATTACAATTAATATGGCTCCTGCTGATTTACGAAAAGAGGGTTCTGCTTATGATTTAACTTTGACGATGGGTATTCTTGTAGCTTCTGCGCAAATTCAAGCCGAAGCGTTGGCTGAGTATATTATTATGGGCGAACTGTCACTCGATGGCAGTTTACAACCTATTCGAGGTGCTTTGCCTATTGCAATTAAAGCGAAAGAAGAGGGTTTTAAAGGTTTTTTTCTGCCAAAGCAAAATGTAAAAGAGGCCGCTATCGTTGCAGGTTTAGATGTTTATGGTGTTGAGAACGTACAAGAAGTAATTGATTTTTTTGAAGGCAAGGGTACTTTGGAACCTACAAAAATAGATACGAGAGCTGAGTTTTATAAAACCTTAGACTTTCCTGAGTTTGATTTTTCGGATGTGAAGGGGCAGGAGAGCATTAAGCGGTGTATGGAAATTGCAGCAGCTGGAGGGCACAATATTATTTTAATAGGTCCGCCTGGAGCAGGAAAAACCATGTTAGCCAAGCGATTGCCAAGTATATTACCACCAATGACTTTACGCGAAGCGCTTGAAACCACCAAAATTCATAGTGTAGCTGGAAAATTAAAAGAAGTAGGCTTGATGAATCAAAGGCCATTCAGGAGTCCGCACCACACGATTTCAAACGTAGCTTTGGTGGGTGGAGGTAGTTATCCGCAGCCGGGTGAAATATCAATGGCACACAATGGTGTATTGTTTTTGGATGAGTTGCCGGAGTTTAAACGAGATGTTTTGGAGGTGATGCGACAGCCACTTGAAGATCGAGAAGTAACTATTTCACGAGCTAAATTCACAGTAACTTATCCATCTTCTTTTATGTTGGTGGCCAGTATGAACCCGAGTCCGAGTGGATTTTTTAACGATCCTGATGCTCCACAAACTTCTTCCCCATATGAAATGCAGCGGTATTTGAGTAAAATTTCTGGGCCTTTATTGGACCGCATTGATATTCACATTGAAGTAACTCCTGTTCCTTTTGATAAATTATCAGATGATCGCAAGGCAGAAAATAGTGTTTCGATTCGTGAGCGAGTTACGGCAGCAAGAGAAATTCAAACATTGCGTTTTGAGCAAATGGACCACATTCATTACAATGCACAAATGAATACCAAGCATATTCGTGAATACTGTATGCTTGACGAAAGTTCAAAACAATTATTAAAAACAGCGATGGAGCGGTTGAACTTGTCGGCTCGAGCGTATGATCGGATTTTGAAAGTAGCAAGAACGATAGCCGATTTAGATGCGGCTCCGAATGTTTTAGCTATGCATATTACAGAAGCCATTCAGTACCGAAGTTTGGATCGCGATGGTTGGCTGGGCTAGTTCTATTAAAGTGTCATTGAAAATTGGTAGTATAAATTCAAAATAAAACTACTCTCGTAAATGAAAGTAGTTTTGATTTTAATTTTGAAAGATAAACGTGATTTTAGCCCCGATTGAAGTGTAAATCCTCTCGATTTTTCTCGGGAGATTGCAATGGAAAGCGGGACAAGTTAGGATCTGAAATGAGATTTTCTGCTCCTAAAACAACCAATATTAGTTAGATGAACGTCTTTCGTTATTTTGTTTAGGTTTTCGTGGTCCAAAGCTATTTGAGCTTGTACGTTTACTAGCATCAGCTTTAGGTTGCTTTGGTGTGGAATTGCGTTGCGGTCTGCCTTGCCCTTGTTTAATAGGAGCGGTAGATGCATTTGGGTCGGCCTCAAAACCTGGAATTTGCTCTTTAGGCAAGCGCAATCCAATTAGTTTTTCGATATCTCTTAAAAATTGTGTTTCGTCAGGACTAAACAATGAAATAGCTTCGCCGCTGGCACCCGCGCGACCTGTACGACCAATGCGGTGTACATAATCTTCAGGAATATTTGGCAATTCGAAGTTAACTACGTGCGGTAATAATGGAATATCGAGTCCTCTTGCAGCAATATCGGTTGCTACAAGCACTGCGACAGTTCCTTTTTTAAAGCCGTCTAAAGCCTTTGTTCGTGCACCTTGTCCTTTGTTTCCATGGATGGCAGCAGCTACAATTCCGGCTTTGTTCATGCTCTCGCACAATTTATTGGCACCTTGTTTGGTGCGCGTAAAAACGAGTGTTTGTTTCCAATTACCCTCCGAAATCAATTTGATGATTAATTCGGTTTTTTTCTCTTTGGCTGCAGGATATATTTTTTGAGCAATTGCTTCAACAGTTGTGTTTTCAGGAGTTGCCTCAACATGAACGGGTTGGTGTAAAATACCCATTGCTAGTTTTTTGATATCTGGAGAAAACGTGGCTGAGAATAATAAGTTTTGTCTTTTGGCAGGAATGATTTTTAAAATTCGCTCAATGTCTCTTAAAAATCCCATGTCGAGCATGCGATCAGCCTCATCTAGTACAAGGATTTCAATTTTATTCAAGCTTATTAAACCTTGATTGTTTAAATCGATCAATCGTCCTGGGGTTGCAACCAAAATATCAACGCCTTGGCGTAATTGAGTTACTTGCGGATTTTGATTTACTCCACCAAAAATCACGGCACTTTTTAAGTCTAAAAAGATGCTGTACTCTTTAATATTTGCTAAAATTTGAGCTGCTAATTCACGTGTTGGTGTAAGTATTAGCGCTCTAATTGGGCGGTTACGGAGTTGTACTCCTTGAGCGAGCGTATGTAAAATTGGCAATGTAAATCCAGCTGTTTTTCCGGTACCGGTTTGAGCTGAGGCTAATACATCTTTTCCATCTAAAATGGGTGGAATTGCTTTTTGTTGTATTGGTGAAGGGGTAGTGTAACCTTTTTTGCTGATCGCTTTGAGTAGCTCATCAGATAATCCTAACGATTTGAATGACATATATGGTTTTTACGAAGTATTTACATAAAAAAATACTTCTTTTAATTGTGCGCGAAGGTACTGCTAATTTTTTGATATGCTGGTTTATAGCGAACATTACTTATTTTTTGTAATCTTTTAACTATAATATTGTTTTTTTAGTAAAAAAAAATAGGGTCGAACCCTATCTTTCTTTTTAATTCATTAAGACCTTTATAGTTCTTCGAAAGTATTTCCCTGTCTAATGTCACCACTTTTATAGCCTTTCATAAACCATTGTTTACGTTGCGCGGAAGTACCGTGTGTGAATGATTCTGGAACGATATGCCCTTGAATTTTCGACTGAATTGCATCGTCGCCTACGGCATGTGCAGCGCTAAGTGCATCATCTAGGTCTCCCTCTTCAAGGAAGTTTTTCATATTTTGATTGTAATGTGTCCATAGACCGGCATAAAAATCAGCTTGCAACTCGAGAGCTACTGATAATTTGTTTGCTTCGGCTTGACTTTTTCCTTGTTGCATTTGTCGCATCTTGGCTGATGTACCCAATAAGGTTTGTACATGGTGTCCTATTTCATGCGCAATTACGTAGGCTGTTGCAAAATCGCCTCCTTGAGCACCAAATTTGGTTTTTAGATCATTAAAGAAGGTCAAGTCCATATAAACTTTTTGGTCAGCAGGGCAGTAAAAAGGTCCTGACGCTGATGTCGCACTTCCACACTCCGTATCTACAGCATCTGAAAATAAAACCACAGTTGGTTCTTTGTATTGTAAGTTGTTTTCTTGAAAAATTTTGGTCCAAACATCCTCAGTGTCAGTTATAATCGCATCTACCATTTTGCCCTCTGTAAGCTCAGCTTGCGTAAGGTCTCTTTGCTCGGTTGGCGCACTTTGACCGCCTTGATTTAATTGTTCTAATATAGGAGTTAGCATTTGCGCATTTTCACCACCAAAAGTATTTAATAGAAGAATTATAATTCCTATTATTCCTCCGCCAACAATTGTTTTACCACCAGAAGACATTCCTCTGCGGTCTTCAAGATTTCCGCTTTCGCGTCTGCCACTCCATTTCATAAGTTTTAATTTAACTGTTACTTTTTTTTATTTAATTTCTGTTTTTGTTACGCTTGTTGCCATTTGAAAAACGTTTCCTCGACAATGCCTTTAATGATTGGTTTTGGTATATAATCGTTCATTCCGGCTTTTAGGCAGTTGTCTCTTTCTTGTTTTTCGGTTCCGGCAGTGATTGCAATAATAGGTACCTGTTTGCCTGATTCTAATTTTCGTATTTGTTCTGTGGCTTCGTAACCATTCATGATTGGCATTTGGATATCCATAAATACAAAATCAGGTTTCCATTTTTCAAATTGCTCTACAGCTTGTGATCCATTTGCGGCTTCGTGAATTGTAGTAGGAAAGGAAAGGTTTTTTAAAATTGTTTTTAATAACAGCATATTTACTTTATTGTCCTCTACAATTAGTATGGTTGCCATTTTTGAGCTTATTTTATTTTTTACAACCATGTCTTTTATGGTGTTAAAATCAGTATCAAAGAGACTTTCGCTAACAATAATTTCAGAGCAAGTTTGTAATTTTATGTCAAAATAAAAGGTACTACCTTTTTTGGAAGTGCTTTCGAGCTGCAACTTGCTATTCATTAGTCCAAGTAACTGGTTAGATATGGTAAGTCCTAAACCAGTTCCTCCAAATTTTCTTGTTGTAGATCCGTCTTCTTGTGAAAAAGCACGAAAGATTTTCTTTTTATTTTCGTCCAATATTCCTATTCCTGTATCCTTTACTGCAAAGCGAATAGTAGCGCTACCATCCTGAAGAGGGTTGAGCATTTTTACTTCTAATTTGATACTTCCTTTTTCAGTAAATTTTACTGCATTGGCTAATAGGTTAATCAAAATTTGTTTTAGTCGAACACTATCCAACAAGAAGAATTTTGGCAAATCCTCTGCGATATCCAATTGTAATGCTAACTTTTTTTGATTAGACTCAATTAAAATTAAATCAATCACTTGATGTAAAAGTTCGATAATGTTGCATTTTTCGACGTACAACTCTAGTTTTCCAGCCTCAATTTTCGAAAAATCCAGAATGTCGTTGATGATATCAAGCAAAGAGTGTGCAGACTGACTAATGGTTTTCATGTACTTACTTTGAGTAGGTCCTAGCGTCGTTTTCATGAGCAGATCTGTAAAGCCGATAATACCATTAAGAGGTGTTCGTATTTCATGGCTCATATTGGCTAAGAACTCTGATTTTGCCTTGTTGGCCGCTTCAGCCAGCTCTTTTTCTTGAATTGCGGTTTCAGCAATTACACGCTCAGTGATATCAATAAAAATTCCTTCTAAAAAAGCAATTTTGTCATTTTTGTAGATGGCATCTCCAAATTCTTCAACCCAAACTACGCGATTTTCTTTATGGATAATGCGGTATGTTTGTCGAATAGACTTTTTATTTTCAATTGCTTCTTTTTGCTCGTTAATCGTTTTCATTTTATCCTCCGGATGAATGAGATCGATAAACGATAATTCATTATTTAAAAAAGCAGATTTTGGATATCCTGTTAATTTTTCTACTTCATCGTTTATGTAAATTTTAGTATTGTTCTCATCGTAGTTTGACAAATATACCGTTCCAGGTATGTTGTTAGCTAAGGAACGAAATTTCTCTTCACTTTCATAAATGGCGGTTTCATTGGTAATGCGTTCTATAGAAGAGGCAATATTACGCGCCAAGGTTTTTAAAATGGTTACCTCGTCTTCGCTCCAATAGCGCTCAGTTACTGTATCATCAAAGCCTAAAAAGCCTTGGAATTTATCTTTAATGAAAACTGGAAATAATATTAGCGATTTTACATCAACACCCTCTAGTTTTTGGCGAAGCGATTTATTTTCGATATGCGAAATAGTAGCCTCGTAAATTTCGTTATTTAATAACGGAATTAAAAGATCTTCAAATTCTGAATGAGGTATGTTTTGAAGTCTTGGGTTGGTTGCGGTTAATTTATCGTTTTGTACAAACCAACGGTGCTTTTGACTAATTAATCCTGTTTCTTGATTGTGTTCGTAGTAATAAGATCGATGGGATTTGGTTGCTTTACCCATAATGATCAAAGCATCTTCAAAGATATCGTTGAGATTAGTAGAATTTAAGAAATTTTCGGTACACAAAGCCATTGCAGACAAAAGTTCACTTTTGTACGCGAGTTTACCTTCTGTTTCAAAGCGGCTTTGTGAAATAATATTTAGAGCAATAATATCTGCAATTGTTTTAGCGAAACTGATATCTTCGTTGTCCCATTTTATTTTATAATGGGTCGATTCTAAACATAAAATAGCAAACAATTCACCGTTTAAAATTAGCGGAATATCTAGAAGTGATTTTATATTATGTTTTGTGAAATATTCGGCATTAAGTTCTTTTAAGCTTTTCTTTTTAAGAACATTGGATGCACAAATTTGTTTCCGAGTAGTTAATTTCTCAAAGTATAAAGGGAAATTTTCTTGGTATAATACTTCACCTTTGCTGAAGCAATTTCGATCTAATTCGAACAAACTTTCACAAATAATTTTGTCTTTTTCATATTTCCAGTAACTTACCCTGTTACATTTCATGACTTTAGCGGCAGTCTCAATAATTTGATTTATACCAAGCTCAAGGTTAGTATAGCTACTAAAATTGGTTGTAGATAGTTTTGTTATGGTTTTGTTGTATTCGTCTAATTTTTTCTGTCGCGTTTTGGTATTGAATTCAATTTCTTTGAACTTTGTAATATCTCTGGCGATACCTGAGTAAGCAATAATTTTACCTTGCTCGTTACGACGAATAATTACTTTTTGCGATACCCACAATTCATCGCCATTGCTTTTAATCATTGGGAATTCAACGGTAGGGAAAAAACTTTTATCAGTTGTGTTATTTAAATAATAATCAGTCATGGAAGATTCAAAGTCCTTACGTATGAAATCAGTAAAATAACTACCAATTATTTGTTCTTTTTTGTATCCTAAAGCTTTGATAGAGAATTCGTTTACAAATACAAACTGCCCCCTGTTATTTACTTCATAAATTAAATCAATTGCGTTTTGAATGAGGTTTTCATATTGATTTTGCATTTCCATCTCATGAGTAACATCTTGGCCAATTCCAATGATGAGGTCATCCGAAAATTTTTTGTCATTCCACCTAATGATCTTGTAATCTCCATTTTTACACTTGAGTCGGCGTGTAAATACGCGATCTACTTGAAATTTTTTGTGATAATCTTCGCCATAAAACTCCGTATCCTCAGTTAATTTCCAATAACCTAAGCCCATTACTTGATCTACAGAATATCCTAAAATAGTTTCAACATTTTCACTACAAAATACGATTTCACCTTTAATATTCGTTGCTAAAATTAACGAGTTCCCTTTGTTAATAATTTGGTTGTTAAAATTGAGTTTGTTTTTTAAATTTAAAATAGAAAGCTGTCTTATGTAATTAACCACCACAACTGCTATGCAATAATTGAATAAAATGATGGCAGTGTTTATAGGAATGATTTCAAAAACCATTAATACAAGCAAGAAAATGAAAACAATTGCTACTAAAGTCCAATACCATTTTTGTGGCTTTACTATAGAATACGAGAAGAAAAAAGCAGTAACAAATGCAATAGAAGGAATGATATCAGGAGAGTATAAAATGATATTTCGAGCAATGTAAACTAGAGCTATTAAGAATAATACTCGGAAAATTTTCTCTCCATTCCGGTAAATAAAATCATTTTTTTTGCTTAAAAAATAAAGTCCCAAAAAGAAAATACCTATGAAAGAATTTGTAGCTAACAAGCTGGAATCTCTTATTTCAAAAATTTCAAAGCTAATTTCTAGAAAAGGAATTATAATTCCAATAAACAAAAAATAAAGCTGGTATTCCTCACTTTTTGAGTCTTTTACAGAATTTCTTTTGATGAAATCGGGAAAAAGAAGCTGTGTGATTTTTGAAAATTTGAAAATAATCAAAAACAATAGAAGTAAAATAAAAGGATTAAGAATGCGGAATAAATTATTATTCATCGCAAGTTTATCAATGAATGAGACAGGGACAGCACTCGCAAGCACAGATATCTCTTCCATCAAGGAATTTTTTAATTGTAAAGCTGCTATAGTTTTACAAGCGTAAGTCATGATTTGTTTTGGCTTTAATTCAATAAAATTTGAAAAGTACTTCTAATTTGATTGAAAATTAAGTAATTTTTTAATAAGAACCAAAACAAGTAATCGGTCTGTTTTGGTTCTTATTAAAAAAAAACTTTTCTAGCCATTATACTCTAAATCTTCAGGAGTTTCAATACCTATTATTTCTTTGTAAACTACGTAGTATAATGAATATATAAAAGGAATCGTAAACACAATTCCAATACAACATCCCAATAATCCGATACAAATTGCAATCGAGCTTACTACAATTAATCCTAAAAGAATCAATGGCTGTTTAGAGGCCACAAGTACACTAGCCTTAATTGCTTCAATAGCTTTTAAGTTGCCAAAAATAATGAAAGGGACTGTTAAAAAGGTAAAAAGCGAAATTATCATTGATAAAACGGAGCTTAAAAAAGGAATTTGAAAATAGGCAATGGTGTTTTGCGTTACTGAGCCTACTATAGCCAATAATATTGTAGCTACTAAGAGTTCAGTAAAATAGGGTGCTTTATAATATTGAAACATAGTGGCAATACCAAATTCTTCATCTTTGTCAGCGCTTTGTGCCATTTTTGTTAAACCAGCTGGAAAAGGACATGTAATAGCAGCAATAAATACTGTTGCGACAGAAACATATAGTAAAATTTCCAGAGGTAAAGTTTCTAATTGTAAATTTTCTGGTTTTAAAATGGCTTTTAATTCAGGAAATCCAATAAAAGCAATGGCTATTCCGAAAAGAACTAAACTAAAAAGAGTAAAAAACACAAAAATCATTAAACCTCCATACCAGGCAATTTTTTTATAGTTTTCTATGGTATTGTTGAATACGGTTCCAAAATCAAGTTCGTATCCTTGTTCTTTGATTTCGGCTAGACGTTTTTTTGTGTACGTGCTGGAGGTTGTTTGCATCGGTTTGGTTTTAGATTGTTATGTTTTAATAGTCGCATTTTTTGTAAAAAGTTTCATTTTTTGTTTTAAATAATTTTATGAATCTACTACTTCTTCAAATATTATTTATCATAAAAAGATTGTGCGGCTCCGAATATTTTGTGCAACTACATCCATTTTAGTAGTTTGCGAATGGTTTTTAATTTTTCTTTATAAGGTGCGTAGCGCAGCGGTAGATCAAGCCAAGTTCCTCTTTTTACGATCGATTTTTGATGGGAGAAAATATCAAAACTTAGCTTTCCGTGATAAGCGCCCATCCCGGAATGTCCTACACCACCGAATGGAAGCCTCTCGTTTACCAAATGCACCACTGTGTCATTGATGCAACCGCCTCCAAAAGAATGATTTTGCAAAACATAATCAACATATTTTTTGTTTTCAGAAAACAAATAGAGTGCAAGCGGTTTTTCGTAACTGTTGATAATTTGATCTACTTCAGAAATATTAGAGTAGGAGATTATTGGAAGTATTGGACCAAAAATCTCCTCTGTCATTAGCAAACTATCTTTTTTGGGTTCGTCAACTAATGTTGGAGCTACGTAAAAACTATTTTTGTCCGATTGTCCTCCAAAAAGTATCGATTGGTTTTCGAGGAGTTGTAGTTGTCGTTCCCAATTTTTTTGGTTGATAATGCGAGCGTAATCTGGAGACTCTTTTGGATTTTCGCCCAATGCCGCAATAATTTCAAAACGCAGCGCCTCAATCAATTGCTGTTTAACAGATTCATGTACCAAAACATAATCAGGTGCTACGCAAGTTTGGCCAGCATTTACAATTTTTCCCCAAACAATTCTTCGTGCACTAATTTTAATATTGGCGGTTTCATCAACAATGCAGGGACTTTTACCTCCCAACTCTAGCGTAACTGGTGTAAGATGTTGTGCTGCCGCCGTGGCAACTATTTTACCTACTGCCACACTACCCGTAAAAAAGATGTAATCCCATCGTTTTTCTAATAAATCTGCTGCTACTTTGGCATCACCAGTAACTACTACGACATGTTGTACGGTAAAAGTTAAACGAACAATTTTAGCAATTATAGCAGCGGTATTTGGTGTGAGTTCTGAGGGTTTTAGTGTAACAGCATTACCCGCGGCTACAGCTGCAACAAGCGGACAAAAAGCAAGTTGAAAAGGATAGTTCCAAGGAGACAAAATTAAAACATGTCCGTAAGGTTCGCTGTAGATGTAGTCAGATGAAGGAAAGTTGAGTAAGGAAGTGCGAACTTTTTTAGGTTTGGTATAAGAGTCAAAATTTTTGATCGTTGCTTTAAGGTCACTAATAACATAATTTGTTTCGGTTAAAACAGCTTCAAAGTCGGGTTTTTTAAAATCATCATATAGGGCTTTAATAATTTCGTCTTCGTGTTGCGTAATTACGTCAAGCAATTTTTTTAACGATTCTTTTCGGTACTCTAGATCGGTTTTATATTTCATCAGATGATTTTATTTTAAAAGTACAATTTAATTAGTTCAAAGCCAATTTTGATTTTAATAAAAAAGCGAGCTGTCATAGCTCGCCGTATTTGGTTTTCGTGTCTCTAAAATTAGAAGGAATGGGTTTTTTAAATGGCATTCCAAATTACATCATCGGGTGTTGGAGCAATAATTTCTAGTTTTTCTTTTGTAACCGGATGGTCAAAAACTAATTTCCTGGCATGCAAATGAATTCCTCCATCGGGATTGCTGCGGTCAAAACCATATTTTAAATCACCTTTGATAGGAGAACCAATTGCAGATAATTGGGCGCGAATTTGATGGTGTCTCCCGGTGTGCAAATTAATTTCAAGGGCACAATAATTATTAAGTTCTTTTATGATTGTATAATCTAAACTGGCCAATTTACTGTCGGGTACTTCTTTTAAATGTACTTTAGAAGTATTGTTTTTTTCGGTTCTTTTCAAGTAGTGCACCAATTTGTCATGGCTTTTTTGCGGTTTGTTTTTAACCACACACCAATAGGTTTTTTGAGTTTCACGATTGCTAAACAATTCGTTCATTCTGCTCAATGCCTTACTGGTTTTTGCAAAAACTACAATCCCTGTAGTTGGGCGGTCCAAACGATGAACAACTCCTAGAAACACAGCACCTGGCTTATTGTACTTTTCTTTGATATATTCTTTAACAACATCTGGTAAGGGTTTGTCTCCGGTTTTGTCACCTTGAACAAGATCTCCTACACGTTTATTAACAACAATAAGATGGTTGTCTTCGTGCAGAATTTGAAGGTTGCTTTTATTGGATATTATTTTCATTCGGATTTCCCAGTAGGGGATTAGGGCTTAATATTGTTCGCTAGCGTTTGGAAAATCAGACGATTTTACATCGGCCACATATTGTCCAATGGCTTTCGTCATTCCTTCGTAAAGGTTCATATAGCGACGTAAAAAACGAGGACTGAATTCATTATTCATACCCAACATGTCGTGAATAACCAATACTTGACCGTCTACACCACCACCAGCACCAATACCAATTACAGGAATCGATATACTTTGCGCTACTTTTTCAGCTAAGTGCGCAGGAATTTTTTCTAAAACCAAAGCAAAACATCCTAGACGCTCTAATAATTTGGCGTCTTCGATTAATTTATCTGCTTCTTCTTCTTCTTTTGCACGAACTGTATACGTACCAAATTTATAGATAGATTGCGGTGTAAGACCTAAATGTCCCATCACCGGAATTCCAGCATGTAGTATTTTTTTAATCGAATCTTTAATCTCGTGACCGCCTTCTAATTTTACAGCGTGACCACCACTTTCCTTCATGATTCGGATAGCAGAGCGTAATGCTTCTTTTGGGTCTGATTGGTAACTTCCAAAAGGCAAATCAACCACAACTAAGGCTCTTTCAATAGCTCTCACTACTGATGAGGCGTGGTAAATCATTTGATCTAACGTAATTGGTAAAGTCGTTTCGTGACCTGCCATAACATTTGATGCTGAATCTCCAACTAAAATAACGTCAATACCAGCAGTATCAACAATTTTGGCCATGGTATAATCATAAGCGGTAAGCATCGAGATTTTCTCGCCATTGGCTTTCATCTCGATCAATGATTTTGTTGTGATGCGTTTGTAATCTTTTTTTGCTACAGACATAATTCTTTTATTTGAGGCGGTAAAGGTACTAAAATGAATATTTTTTAATCAAAAATGTAACACTAAGTTTGTAAAAGTACTAATTATAAAAATGGAAGATATGAAGCGTATAGTTACCGTAATGATTTTGTGCTTTTTTGTGGGAAGTTTGCAAGCACAGGAACAAGAAAAAGAAAAAGTAAAAACTACAATAATTCAGTTTTTTGAGTCTTTTCATGCCAAAGACACGGCACAACTCAAAACATTTTGTCACCCTAAAATGCTCATGCAATCCATAGCAGAAAAGCTGACAACTGCAACGGTAACTGCTGATGGCGTGGCCAGTTTTATGAAATCGATTGCTTCAATTCCAGCGGGAATGGCCTTTAAGGAGGAGTTAAAAGGATTTCATATTCAAGTAAATGGCGCTATGGCACATGCTTGGACGCCTTATGTTTTTTCGGTGAATGGCAAACTGAGTCATACTGGTATTAACGCTTTCACTTTCGTGAAAAATGCTGATACTTGGCAAATTGTGCACCTGATTGATACTCGCAAAAAATAGAGTTTATCGAATCATTTGGGCTGAAGGTCTAACAAAATGATAGGATCATCATTTTAACAGTCGGCCATATTTACTGCAATGGCAAGACCGCCTTCGGATGTTTCTTTGTATTTGTTGTTCATGTCTTTAGCTGTTTGCCACATGGTATCGACCACTTTGTCTAACGGTACTTTTGCATTTTTAGGATCGGTTTGCAAGGCAAGTTCAGCGGCATTGATCGCTTTTATGGCGCCCATAGTATTGCGCTCAATACACGGAATTTGAACCAATCCGCCAATTGGGTCGCAGGTAAGTCCCAAGTGATGTTCCATCGCTATTTCAGCAGCCATCAAAACTTGTTCTGGAGTTCCGCCCATTACCTCGCACAAAGCGGCTGCGGCCATCGCTGATGATACGCCAATTTCTGCTTGACAGCCTCCCATTGCTGCTGATATTGTAGATCCTTTTTTGAAAATACTTCCAATTTCACCCGCAACCATCAAAAATTGTTTAATTTCCTTGTTACCTGCTTGATGATTTTCAATGACCAAATAATACATCAATACGGCTGGAATTACTCCTGCGCTACCATTAGTAGGAGCCGTAACTACACGTCCGAGTGCAGCGTTTACCTCATTTACCGCAAGGGCAAAAGTAGAAACCCATTGCAAAATTTGTCTGAATTTAACTTCGGTTTTTCTGATTTCTTCCAACCAAGTTTGTGGCGAATTATAGTTAGATAAACCAATTAAATTTTGGTGCATGTCGAAAGCACGACGACGTACATTCAGTCCTCCGGGTAATATACCTTCTGAATGGCAACCAATATACATACATTCTAACATGGTATGCCAAATGCGCAATAACTCGTGATCAATGATATCTTCGCTTCGCATTGATTTTTCATTCTCGTAAACAATCTCTGAGATCGATTTGTTTTCCTGACGGCAAATGGCTAATAATTCGGTTGCTTTGTCAATAGGATAGGGGAAGGAGCATTTTATCTTTAATTTTTCCTTGGCAATTACACGTTCTTCCTTTACTACAAATCCGCCACCAATGGAGTAAAAGGTGGAAGCATACTCTTTTTCATCGCTCAAATAGGCAGTAAAAGTGAGCGCATTGGCATGAAAAGGTAAAAAGTTTTTATTGAAAACTATGTCTTGTAAAAAGTAAAATGGAATATTTTTTTCGTCACCCAACAACAATGTATTCGTGTTTTCGATGCTTTGAATGATGCTGTTGATGTTGGCAATCGGAATATACTCTGGATCTTGTCCGCTTAACCCAAGCATCACGGCAAGGTCAGTAGCGTGTCCTTTTCCCGTTAGCGAAAGAGATCCGTATAAATCGATTTTGATTCGCGTTACTTCTGTAAAAATAGTTGCTTCACGAAGTTCTGTCAAAAAACGCTCTGCCGCTCTCCACGGGCCTAAAGTGTGAGAACTCGATGGGCCAACGCCAATTTTTAACATGTCAAAAACAGAGATACATTCTTCCATTTGTAGTGTGATTTTGTTGCTTGCAAATATAATAGAATGTGGCAATGATGCTAGTTAAAAATTAAATATTATTGTTTTTTTAGTAATGATTGTCGCTGTATTATCAGTATTTGATAAAAAATAGTTGATTTTGATGGATGTATAATGAGTTATTCAAAGCTACTTTTTCGGTTCAAAATAGTTTGTGGATAATACACTAAATGGCTATTTTTGAGGCATAACTAATTGAAACAATATGAAAAAAACTATTTTTTCTTTCGGACTACTGCTTGCTTTTGTCTGGAATATGCAGGCGCAAGTTCAAAGTCCTTCGGAATTTTTACCTCTTTATGGGAAACAAATTTCATACTACCACCAAGTAGAAAATTATTTCAAACATTTAACCGAAAAATCTCCTCTGATTAAACATCAAAAGTATGGAGTAACTGCTGAGCAACGCGATTTGAGTGTTTATTTTATCTCCTCAGAAGAAAATTTATCGCAATTAGATGCTATCAGAAATAATAATCTTGCAGCTATTGGTATGTCAGCCAATCGTACTGCAAGTATTGGCGATAAATTGATTGTTTGGTTGAGTTTTAACGTACACGGAAACGAGTTTGCGGGAACTGAAAGTGCCATGACAGTGGCTTATGAATTACTCAATCCAAGTAATGCAACCACTAAAAAATGGTTAGAAAACACGATCGTTATTCTTGATCCTTGTATTAATCCAGACGGATATTCAAGATATGGAAATTGGTTACGCGAAATATCTGGAAAGCAAACGCACCCTGAATTATCAGATAGAGAACACATGGAAGCTTGGCCAGGCGGGCGCTACAATCATTATATGTTCGATTTGAATCGTGATTGGGCTTGGCAAACGCAAATTGAGTCGCAGCAACGCATAGCGCTCTACAACCAATGGATGCCGCAAGTACATACCGATGTGCACGAAATGGGGTATGATTCTCCTTATTTTTTCCCGCCATCAGCAGAACCTTTGCACGAATACATTGAACCCTATCAAAAAGATTTTCATGCTACTTTAGGCCAAAATATCTCAAAGAAATTCGATGCCCAAAACTGGATGTACAATACAAGTGAGCGTTTTGATTTGTTTTATCCTAGTTATGGAGATACTTATCCAACCTACAACGGTGCAGTTGGAATGACGATGGAGCAGGGTGGAATAGGCGCAGGACGTGCAGTATTGATGAGTAATGGAACTGTTTTAACTATAAAAGATCGTTTAACCCATCATGCCACTGCAGTCTTAACGGTGGTAGAATCAGCAGCAGGGCAAGCAGATGTTTTATTGAAAGGCTTTAGAGGTTTTATGAATAATTCTCGTAAAACGGTAAAAGGGAATTACAAAACTTATGTCTTAAAGCAAAACCCTAAATTAGTACAACTAGCCGATTTGCTCGTTAAAAACAATATCGAGTACAGCTATGCAGCAGGTTCTCAAAAAGCAACAGGGTTTGATTATTACACAAAATCCGATAAGGCTTTTTCGGTAGAGCCAAATGATATGATTGTAAAAGTGGACCAGCAAAAGGCAGTTTTTGCACAAGTTTTATTTGAACCGAATCAAAAATTAAACGATAGTTTATCCTATGATATCACTGCGTGGGCACTTCCGTTAGCTTACGGAGTTCAGGGTTATGCTTTAAAAAACAACCTTCTTGTTCCCACAAAAAAGAGTATTGAAAACGCTGAAAAAGTAGTTCCAAAACAGGTATATGCTTTTTATATTCCGTGGAATAACAGGGTTTCAGCACAAGTTTTGTCTGCATTGCATCAAAAAAATATCAAAGTGCGTTCAGCCATGAAAAAAGCTGTTTTTGGTGATGTTGTGGTGGAGCCGGGTGGATTGATTGTGACCAAAACAGATAATATCAAAATGGCTGATTTTGAAAATACCGTTTCTAATATTATCAAAGTTAAGAACGATTACAATTTTATACAAACGGGATATTCATCTAATGCGAAAGATATTGGTGGAGAAAATTTCGTTTTGTTACGAGCGCCAAAAGTAGCTTTGTTATCAGGAAAAGGAGTTTCAAGTACTGAGTTTGGTGCCGCGTGGTATTATATGCAAGAAACAATTGGTTATCCTGTGAGTGTTGTCGAGACTGCTAATTTCAATAGAGTGAACTGGAACAGCTATACTACTTTAATATTAGCTGATGGTTATTATTCCTTGTCGGAAGAGCAACAAAAAAAATTAGCCGAGTGGGTTTCCAATGGTGGAAAAGTAATTGCAATGAACAATGCGCTTTCTCTATTTGATGGTAAAGAAAATTTCGCTCTTACGCCTTTTGCCACTGATGAAGAAAAAGAAAATGCAGCGAAAGCCGATGACGAAGCCGAACTAAAAGAGCGTTTTTTGGATTTTCAAGATGCAGAACGTAGATCGATTTCAAAATCAATTCCGGGTGCAATTATTGAAAATGTATTAAACAAAACACATCCGTTGGCTTTTGGTTTGGGCGACAAATATTTTAGTTTGCGTACCGATGACAGACATTATTCGTTGTTAAAAGGAGCAACAAATGTGGTTTACGTACCTAAAGATTTTAAAAGTTATGGCTTTGTTGGAAGTAATATTCGCAAAAAATTAGACAACACGGTAAGTTTTGCTGTTGATTATAAAGGAAACGGAACCGTTATTTATATGGTTGATAATCCTTTGTTTAGAGGTTTTTGGGAAAACGGAAACTTACTGTTCAGCAATGCTTTGTTCTTGGTAAATTAAACCAACTCTAATTCAAATAAAAAAGAGCATCATTACAAAATGATGCTCTTTTTTTATGCTTGTTTAAAAAGGATATCCAATGGCTAGATTGAAGATGAGGTTTTCTTTGCGCCAAGTTCCATTTCCGAAATTGATTTGATCTAAAACCCAACGATTTCCTGAGGGTAAATTCGGTTTTCGCAAAGGAAAAGCAAAATCGGTTCGCAAAACTAGAAATGAAAAATCAAATCTTAGTCCGGCTCCGGCACCTACTGCGAGTTCACTCATGAAATTCTTGGTAAACTTAGCTCCTGGCTTGTCGCTATTTTCGTTTAACAACCAGATATTTCCAGCATCTACAAAAAGAGCTCCTTTTACGGGACCATAAATTTGTGCTCGATACTCCGTGTTAAACTCAAGTTTGATATCTCCTGATTGATCAGGTAAAAAGGCATTGCTGTTTGTAGTTGATCCATCAAAACTTCCTGGGCCAATTGAGCGCGCTCTAAAAGCACGCAAACTGTTTGTGCCACCAATAAAAAATTGTTTGATAAACGGCATTTCTCTCGAGTTTCCATAAGCGTAACCTACACCTGCAATTACTCTTGTAGCCAATTGCGACTCGCGACCCAATTTATAATAATGTCTAAAATCATTTTCAATTTTTATAAACTGACTGAACGGAACATTAAAGATAGATATGGTATCTCCTTTTTGAATGTTTGCACCCGTTGCTAAACCTGCAATATTCCCTGCCAAGTCAATACTTCCTTTGTAATAAAAAGTGTTTTTCTTCCTTTTTTGCATCGTATTGGTGTACGTGTACGAATAGGTAGGACCAAAAATAAGCTGCTTTTCGATAACTTTTTCTAGAGTAGGGTTGCTAGCAATTTGTTGTAAATAAAGATCGGTTACGTTTTGAGGACTTGCATAGGTAATCTCTGAAATTTGCAAAACGTGTTCTTTGCGTTCGTTTTCTTTCCACAAATAACCAAACGAACCTTTAAATGTTTGCAAAGAGTACAAATTGGTTCTGTTTTGAAATTCGTAACCAAGTGTTGCTTTTGTTTTTGGTACAAAGCCAGTTGGCGCTTTTAGTTTAAATGGTGATATCAATCGTGGCCAAATTAAATTAGCTTCGGTTCCCACACGATATACATTAAAACCGTTATTTTGCCCTGATACTTGAACTTCGACACCTCCAAAAGCAGAGACTGTCAGTAATTCGGCTCCACGAAAAGTGTTTCGGTTACTCCAATTCAAGTTGAGTTCTGTACCTGTATAGTTCGCAGAATTGGTTTTACCAAGAAGTTCCAACTGCAAAGATTTTCTTGGCAAAGGAGTGAGGTAATAATACGCGTCAAGATAGTTAGCTGTAGTATCTGAAACTGTGAATTGATTTTTTACGAATTTAAAAGTACCCAAATTCACCAATCTATTTAAAGATAAATTATGATTAGTACGATTGTATAAATCGTCTTTTTTAAAGTAAAGTGCTCTGTCGAAAATGCGTGGTTTGAATAAATTTGTAGAATCAATAATAGTTAAATCATTGTATTTCGTGATAGAATCTGCTGACTGTTTGATGCTATTTGGACCAATAGAAAAATTGGGATAAACGATTATTTTGTTTATTTTGTATGGCGTTAAGGCTAATTTTGGCGTAGCTTCTTTGATTTTTACAATTAAATCAACTTGATTTTTGGCTACAGTGCTATCCACTTGCACTAAGATATAATCTGGATTAAAATAGTAAAACCCTTTTTCTTTTAAGCGGCTGTCAATACGAATGCGTTCCTCTTTTATAACCTCTAAGCTGTATGGTTTATTGATTTTTAAAAGGCTACGGCGCATCGCAGCGTTTACTGCTTTACCAATTGCAGAAGAGTCGGTTGGGAATTTTACAGATTTAATCGTATACGGTTTCCCCGGTTTAACGGTATACCTAATACTAGCTAGTTTGCCTTTCGTGGTAGAGTCGGCTGTAACTCGTGTTGTAAAAAATCCTGAATTTTCACTATAATTTTGCAGCACATTTTTGGTGTATTCAGGATCTACTTGGCTGTAAAGTACGGGCGCTTGTCCTGCTTTGTTTTTCAGCCAATACCTGAAACCCTTTTCTTTTTTTGGATTACCCGCAAAAGCGTAAAGGTATAATCTTGGTCGCATACCAAAAAAACTTGCGTTTGGTTTTGGACGTACCAAATCTTCTAGACTATTTTTTAGTAATTTTTGATCTTCCTTTGAGGTGGCGGTATCTTTTACCATTACTTTAGCGCCAGTGTATAAAAGTTCACCTTCGGGTAAAAATTGTGTACCGCTGCAAGCAGATAGCAAAAATAGGCAAAGTACCAATGGTAAATAATGACTCTTCATGTTGTTATTTTTTTGGTGTTGCTTTTTTTGATTTTTCTTTTGGTGCTTGACTCTTTTTAAACAATTCGCTGAATTTATTGTAATCCATCGTAATTACAAATGAAACACCAGTTTCAATGACTTCACCCTGCAGTGCTACTTGGTATTTGTTTACTCGATAGGCGCGCGCTTTGTATCTTCCATCTTTTGATATCTGATAATCAAGAGCTACGTCACCTGCAATATTGCTTGCGTTTTGGTTGGCTTGCTGAGATCCTTCGAGGCCAAAACTACTTCCAACTGTTACTTTTAAACGGTCGTTTAACAATTTTTTCGAAATCCCTACACTTAAATCGGTTTTGTTTTCACGCTGGCCGGTGGTGAAATCTTCGGAAGTATTTAAGTCAAAGTTGAGTTCAACACCTTGAATTAAATCGCCTGCTAAATTGTTCAATTGTTGCGATAAAAGTTTACTAGCACTCTCTCTAGCCAAAGCCGAAACTGAGGTGCCGCCATTTTCGCTGGCAAATGGATTTTCACCAATGAAACGATTCAAAAGCAAAAGCGCAAAAACTTGCTTATTCAATTCGTCCTGCTGCGTTCTAATCTGTGCTAATTTGGCTTGAGTCGAATTGATAATTTCGGTAGCCACATTATTATTGCCATCTGGCAAAACAATATCAAAAGAGATAGTTGGTTGTAGCAATTCGCCATTCATTTTAAGCTCGGTTTCAAACGGAATTTTCTCTTTGTAGGTGTTGCGAACTGATGCACTTACATCGCCCAATTGATCATTAACCAAATCAATAGGAGCGGCCTCAGTTTTGTATACTGCAGTGATGTTAATATCAGCTGTTGTTGGCTCGCCTGTCCATAAAATATAGCTTCCTGATTTGATATCGAATTTCCTTTTGATGGCGTTAAAATTCATTTCATAACTTCCTTCAGAAAGTTCGTAGCGGCCCGTTAAACTGGTTTTTCCTGATGGATCAATACCGCCGTTTAATTGTGCCTCACCTTTAAGTTTTAAGAAATCACCGTTTGCTTTATCGATAATAATTGAAAGTTCAGCGTCTTTATCAACCTCGATATTTACCGATGCGTTAATTCCTTTTACCTCAGTGCTGCTGCTAAATTCTTGTAGTGCGATTGCTGTTGCAGCTTTTGGTTTGTCCTGATCAATAAATTCAACAATGCCTTCGCGGTCGGCGATCGATGGGTCTGATTGTGGTAAAACAATGTTAAATTTGGTGTCTTTGTTAATTTTAACTGTCCCTTCAATTTGCGGGCTGTCTAATGTTCCGCTAATTTGTAATTGGTTGTCAAGATACAATTCACCATAATACAAATCGTTATCTTTGGCTTTCGAGTTGACAGCTTTAAAGTTTTTAGCATCGATGGCTAAATCAAATCCCATATTAGTGAGGTTGCTAATGTCTATTTTGCCGTCAATAATAAGGTCATTCTCTTTTTCATCTTTGATTGTAAAGCGATTCAGTACAACAGTATTGGGTGTGAAAGTAATTTTATCATTGATTTTTTGAAACTTAGCGTTCAAGGGTTTCACTGTAAAACCAACAGAGTTAAATTGTACTTCTCCTAAAAGTTCAGGTTGTGAGGTGTTTCCTTTTAGATTCAATTGACCCGATAGAAAGCCATTGCTTTCAGTTAAATTACCTAATGTAAAGCCTTGAATACTTTTTAATTGTAACGCTTTTAGATCGATATTCAAGTCAAAAGTACTGTTTAGGGCATTGTATATTCCCTTCAATTCCGCTTGATTCTCTTGACCACTTATTTCAATATTGGCGTTATATTGATTGGCTATTGCGTTATCAATTTTAATTTGCAGGTTACCAACGGTATCTTTTTTAAAGGTTAGATTCTGAACATCCAAATCAGAAGTAAAAAGTGGACTTGGTGTGTTGATTGTAACCTTTGCTGAACCATTAATTTTACCGCTCAATTGCAAGTCGTTTTTCTCAACAAAACTTGTAATTGTACTGATGTCAAAATCATTAAATTCTAGTTGCAAAGGTGCATTTTCGGTATTTGGTTCCGATTGAATTTGTATCCCGCTTCCGTTTTTATTCAAGTTAAAATCGGTAATCAATAGTCCTTTTTTACCAAAACGAATGCGATTACGGTTGGCAATTTCCCAAGGTTCGTAATTCAAAACGAAACGATTACTATCGAGAGACAGTTCTTGATTACCATTTATAGCAACTAATTCTCCTGTCAAAAGGTAGCGTTCTTTATCTTTCTTATCTTTTAATTGTAATAGGTATTCGACAGTATTATTTTTCACACTGCCTTTCAATTCTGTATGAGGCAATTCTAAAGCGCTGTTTTGGATGTCATCCACCAAAAACTCATACACTAAAGCTTGATTTTGGGTGTCAACCTTTAGAGCAGCATTAGTAACGGTTACACCTGCATATACCATTTTTGGAACGGTTCCTTGCATTATAATTGTATCGTTAACCGAATTGTATCGACCTGATAATGCAATTGGCTCTAGACTTTTAAGATCTGGTAGCAATTGAAATAAGATAGGATGATCTAGTAGGGCTACTTTAAAATCAAAGTTCTGTGGTGCTGTATTTTTTTTCTTTTGAACAGGATTTGTAGTGTAGTAAGCAGCGATTGATTGGGATAAAGCTGTTCCTAATTGTGATAACGAAAAACGTCCATTTACAGCAGCATTCATAAATGGTGCTTTCAATTCTATAACATTGCTTTGCGCTGTAGATTTTGCTGTAACTTGAATAGAATCAATTACAAATTGCTCTTTTGCATTTGTAATTTCAATATTTTGTGCCACAATTGTTCCGTTCAGAAAATCTAAATTTGCCGACTGGATATCAGCATCTACAAAGCCTCTTAGTTTTAAAGGACCTGCATGCAGATTTAATTTTTCAAGATCGGCAATATCCATATTGAGCTTGATTTTCCCAGTTGGATATTTGTCTCTAAAACTTCCCGAGCTCAACATGGTGAAATTCAAATTAGGATCTTTTGCCGTGGCAGTTGCTTGAAATAATCCTTTTTTGATAGCGCCTTTTAAAGCAATGTTTTTGTAATTGTATTTATTAAAATATGCTTTTACAACATTGGCATTTAATGCCGCTGTTGCAGTTTTTGGATTAAAACCAGTTCCTTTTACATTGGCAGTAGCACTTATTTTACCAATAGAATCGTTTTTTAGTAGTTTCCCTAAGTCAAAATTTACAAAGGTAGCTTGCGCTTGGTACTGTTCCGCGTTTTTTCTTCTTTGATCCAAACTAGCATTTACTTTTGCGATTCCCATGCTGCTATTTAAATTGAGCATTGTTTTGAAAGACTGAATTGTTCCTTTAAAAGTACCATTTAAGCTCAATAGTGCCGGGAGTTGAATCGTATTTGGAATTATGCCTTTTGGAGCAAACGAATAAATATCTTTTGCTGTTGTTTTAAACTCTTTAATCTTCAAGTCGAAAACCGCTTTTTCCATGTCTGGTAAGCCTTTTACTATACCACTTGCAGCTAATTTGGTACTGCCAATTCCGCTAACCTCAAGTGAGGGAATTACCAAATTTTTAAGTTTTCCTTTTACGGCACCATCAATCAAGATAATAGCTTTGGGATTGGTTTTAAACGGTGGATTACTGGCTAATGCAGGTGCTAAAATCAAAATATCTTGAGCACCCAAACGACTCTTTTTAAGACGCGCGATGACACTTAAATCTCCCAGATTTTTAGATAGTGCTTCAAGCGAAGGATAGCCAACTTGAATTTCATCGCGAAGCTCAGTAGTTGGGGTTTTTAGATAGAGATTTTTGATAAATGAATTCTTTTTTCCATAAAAGAAGTTTCCTTTCAAAGATTGAATGTTTAAACCACTTTTATCTTTAATTGTAAGTTTGGTAAGGTCTCCTGAAATGTTTTCTGGATTGTAGTTTAAAGATTCTAAATCCATATTAAAGTTGCGCAAGTGCAAGTGGTTGTAATCAATGCCTTTTGCAACATGAGCCGCGTTATTGTTATTAAATTTAAAATCAATGCGCTGCAAAGCTGTTTTCTTTATTTTGATTTCCCAACCCGTTGTTGCAGCTACTTCTTGAACTTTTTCTACTTTTTGTGTGGTATTTTTATCCAGGGCTAATTCTCCTTCAACTCCGGTTAATTCAACGCTTTCAAGAATTGCAAATTGGTTGTTGAGGTCAAATTTATCAATTGTTGCGAGCAGTTTTTTAAAGTAAAATTGAGTATTGATTTTGTTGTTTTCATCCGCATACGCTACTTTAATTTTACCAAAATCCAATACGCCTAGTTTTAATTGCAAAGGCGTTGCTGGATTCGAATTGTTAGCATCAATTTTTGTATTGCTAGGAGCTGATTTCCCTTGTTTGTAAAGAACTGCTAACCCATTTATTTTAATTTTTGGAACGTCAAAATCCATCTTTTCCAAATCAAACTTTTTGATGGTCGTTTGAAAATGATTGATTTTGGTATTTAGTTCATTGTTGGCAGACGCATCTTTGTAGCGCAATTGAATACGGTCAAGCGCAATAGACTCCACCGAAAATGTCATTGGTGTGCTATTTTTATCTTCTTTTTTTGGAGGTGATGCAAATGCTTGAGTAATATAATCAAAGTTAAATACGCCATTTTTTGACCTAGAAATATTAGCTGTGATTCCTTCGAGTGCGATACTATTAATTTCGACTTTATTGCGTAACAATTGAAACATACTGATATCAACCGCAAGTTTTTCGCCAGCTAAAAGGGTATCTTTTTTTTGGTCTTCAAAGTAAACGCCTTGCAAGATTACATTTTTGGGAAAACCAATTGAGAGATGCTCAATTTTTACTTTCGTTTTAATTTTGTCTTGCAAATAAACTACGGCTTTGTCTTTGGCATAAAGCTGAACAGAAGGAATTTGAATGACAATCAAAAGCAGTAGAAAAAGGGTAAATAAACCACCCAAAATCCATAATGCGATTTTTAAACTTTTTTGTAAGTATTTTTTCAAACGTAGCAATTTAAATTTAAACCAACTATTAGTTGCAATTTTGCAGTCCTGATGAGAACTCAATTGTTACAAAGGTCGCTAATTTGCCTTACAATTGCTTATAAAACTTTTGTTTAAAATTGTATAATTTCTCTTTTCGCCAAAGCATTAGTTTTTACTTTAAAATTTGAACAAAAATATTTTTAATAAGAAATTAGTTTTGAGAGGCTTTTAACTAGAAGCACCGAAATGTTTTTTGAAAATAGACTGAATAAGAAGGTCAATAAAAAACTAGGAAAATTTTATAATAATCCTCCTAGTTTTGTAGGTACGCAAACCTTGTTTCCTTTAAAATAGGTTTAAAAGAGAGCGTTATAATTTGAATTATTTTGTTGAGAAATTATCGCTTTTAGGAAAAATACTCAAAGCTTGCATAGCCAATTCTGGAGTAGGAGAGGCCAGTTTACGCAGTTTTACATCCATCCAAGCGCCATCAACGGTTATGGTTGCGCACACTTGATCTTGCTCGTTTTTGAATTCGTGAATGATAGACCAGCGGGAGCCATCTTCATTAACTTTTGAGGTTTTGGTATGCATGACAATGCGATCCGAAAGTTTGATTTCTTTTCTGAATACGCATTCTTCTCTAAATAAAATAGGACCAAAACCTTGCGCTTGCATGACTCTCATAGTCAACCCCAAGCTTTCTAAAATTTCAATTCGATGTTGTGCACCAAAATCATAATAAGCACTATGGCGAACATGAAAATTAGGATCAAGATCAGACCATCTAAAGGATAATTCTTTGGTAAATGAATTCATTTTTGGTGTTTTAAAGTATAAAATATATTTGTTGCTAAATTGCAAAAAAAGATTGACAATTTCTTGTGGTTTTTGACGAAAAATGAGCTGTGGGGAAAAGAAATTACTACTGAATGTATGTGGTTGAAATCATTCTTGCGCCTTCGTTTTTTTATTAATCTTATAAAAAAAAGCCTCTTGGTAGAGGCTGATCTGTATTTGTGAAATTGTTTGTGGAAATGCTTAGCGAATCGTTTTTACAAATTCTGCAATGGTTCCTGTTCCTTGTTCCGTGAGATGTTTGATGAATGCACTTCCAATAATAGCTCCTTTTGCGTACTGTGTGGCTTGTTGAAAAGTAGCTGCATTATTGATACCAAAACCTACTACTTGCGGGTTTTTCAAATTCATATTGGCAATGCGTTCAAAGTAGGATTCTTGCGAGGTTCCAAATCCGGTTTGTGAGCCGGTAACACTAGCCGAGCTTACCATATAAATGAATCCGTCAGAAACACTATCGATAAATTGAATGCGCGCTTCAGAAGTTTGAGGAGTGATTAGGAAAATGTTTTTTAAACCGTATTTTTCAAAAGTAGATTGATAGGAATCAGCATAAACGTCAACGGGTAAGTCTGGAATAATGAGTCCGTCAATGCCAATAGCTGCGCACTGTTTGCAAAATTCTTCGATTCCATATTGCAACATTGGGTTAAAATATCCCATAATTATTAACGGAATAGAAACGGTTTTACGGATGTCTTTTAGTTGATCAAATAAGACCTGCGTGGTCATACCGTTGTGTAAGGCCTGCGTAGAACTTTCTTGAATGGTTGGTCCGTCAGCCAAAGGATCACTAAATGGCAAACCAATTTCGATCATATCGACACCATTTTTTTCTAAATCTTCAATGATTTGAACGGTATCATTTAAACTTGGGTAGCCAGCTGAAAAGTAGATGGAAAGTATTTTTTTTGATTCTTGTAATTTCTGGTTTATTCTGTTCATTGTAAACTTTTTTGTGTCTTTCAGCAAGGTATTATCGAGCTAAAGGATTTATTTTTTGTGTTTGATGCGATTACTGTTATCTATTAACTTTCAATAAAAATCCAAGCAGTGATGCCTGATTTTAATGTGATTTGAATTCTTTTGTAAGCGTTTGATTCAAATTGATCTGCTTTGATAAGATCATCGCTGGTAACTGCAAAAGCAATTCCGGTGATTGCATCAGCGGGATTATCGCTTGGCATGGCTACAAAATAATCTTCCATTCCAAATTCTTCTTCAATTTGCAAACCTTTTAGTTTGTATCCTGTAAGCTGGTCTTCGGTTCCGATTAAAAGTTTATTAAAAACTTGCATCTGAATTTCTTTGGACTGCAGGGTACCGTAGGAGAATAAATATTCCATAAGTAGTTTGATTTCTGGTTATTGGTGTGCGTTAGGGATGGAAGCGGCATCCTTTTTCATGGCTTTTTTTGCCATGAAAAAGATACAGCGTACAGCCCGACCCGGCGGGAAACGCCCCAAATATACTGATGTTATAAGTTGAAATAATCAATGTATGTATTTAAATCTTTGTCGCCACGCCCAGAAAGGTTGATGACTACAATATCCTCTGGCTTGAATTTCATTTCGTCTAAAACTGCAAAGGCGTGAGCGCTCTCGATGGCAGGAATTAATCCTTCGGTTTTTGATAATTTGATACCCCAATCCATTGCTTGCGCATCGGTAATTGAAATGAATTGTGCACGTCCGGAAGCAAATAAGTGCGCATGCATTGGACCTACACCAGGATAATCAAGACCAGCCGAAATACTGTAAGGCTCTGTAATTTGACCATCGGTGGTTTGCATTAACAAAGTTTTGCTACCGTGAATTACACCCACTTTACCTAGTGCTGAGGTTGCAGCACTCTCGCCAGAATCAACGCCTAATCCTGCTGCTTCAACGGCAATAATGTTCACGTCCTTTTCGTCAAGAAAGTGGTAATACGTTCCGGCTGCATTGCTACCGCCACCTACACAAGCTACCACATAATCAGGGTTTTCACGGCCTTCTTTTTCAAGCAATTGTGCTTTGATTTCTTTTGAAATAACCGATTGGAAGCGCGCGACCATATCAGGGTAAGGATGCGGCCCCACCACTGAACCAATGATGTAATAAGTGTCAAGCGGATTGTTAATCCAATCTCTGATTGCTTCGTTAGTAGCATCTTTTAAAGTTTTTGATCCTGAAGTTGCGGGGCGAACGGTAGCGCCTAACATTTTCATACGAGCCACATTTGGAGCTTGACGCTTGATGTCGACTTCGCCCATGTACACAATACACTCTAAGCCCATTAATGCACATACAGTTGCTGTGGCTACACCGTGTTGTCCTGCACCAGTTTCAGCAATGATGCGGGTTTTTCCTAGGCGTTTAGCTAACAAAATTTGACCGATTGTATTGTTTACTTTATGTGCACCAGTATGGCATAAATCTTCACGCTTTAAGTAAATTTTGGTGTTGTATTGCTCTGATAATCTTTTGGCAAAGTACAGTGGAGTAGGGCGACCTACATACTCACGCAATAAACTGTCAAACTCCTCTTGAAAACAAGGTTCGGCTGTGATTTTTAAATAATTCTGACGTAGTTCCTCTACATTTGGATATAACATTTCAGGGATAAATGCACCACCAAATTCTCCGTAATAACCTTTCTCGTTTACATTGTAACTCATGATATTTTTTTTAAAAGTTTATTGTCTCAGTAGTTCCTGAAACTGCTTTAATGCATTACTATTTTTTAATCCTGCCTCAATTTCAAATTTACTATTCAAATCTAAGGCGTATACGGGTAAGTTGCTTTTTGTTATTTCTTTTACTTGTGCTACTTCATCAAGACCAATTCCGCCACTTAAGAAAAATGGTTTTTGTGAAGGATAATTTTCTAGCATTTTCCAGTCGAATACTGTTCCGTTGCCTCCCGGTAATTTTCCTTTGGTATCGAATAAGAAGAAATCGCAACTGTCTTCAAATTCTTTAATTATTTCGAAATCAAAATCACTCCCGACGGAGAAGACTTTAAAAATTTCGATGTTAAAACCCAAAACTTCTCTTAATTCTTGGCAAAATGCAACAGATTCGTGTCCGTGTAATTGTACGGCTTGTAAATCGTGTTGATTGACTTTTGCTTGTATTTCTATCACGCTTGCATTTACAAATACGCCAACTTTTTTTATTGATGCTGGTAAGGTTGGAATAGTTCCTGTGAAATACCGTGACGAATGTTCCCAAAAAATAAAACCCATGTAATCTGGCAAAAGCGCAGCTACTTCTAGAATATTTTCAGAGTACTTCATGCCGCAAATTTTCATGGCATAGCCAGTAGGTTTTGCAGTAATTGGTATTTCTTGTTTGTGCATTGTGCGCGATTTAAGAGTGTTTATTGTAATTTTTTATTTAACCTAATTGTTGAATGAATTCAGTAGCTGCTGCGCCTGCGTTATCGGTTTTCATGAAGTTTTCTCCAATTAAGAAACCTTTGTATCCGTAAGGTTTTAATTCTTGAATCGCCGCTACTGATGAAATACCACTTTCGGAAACCCTAACAAATTCATCCGGAATATGAGATGCTAATTCTTTACTGAAATCTAAACTGACTTCGAATGTTTTTAAATTGCGATTGTTTACGCCGATAAGATCTAAGGAAGGCATTATCGATTTGTGTAACTCTTCAAGGTTGTGTACTTCGAGCAAAACTTCTAGATTTAAACTCTTAGCAAATTCAGATAATGATTTGATTTCCTCTCGCGTTAAAACTGCAGCGATTAGTAAAATTAAGTCGGCGCCATGTGCTTTGGCTTCTAAAATTTGGTACTCGTCAACAATAAATTCTTTTCGCAAAAGCGGAACATTTACGCTTGCTCTTGCTAGAAGTAAATCGTCAAGCGATCCGCCAAAATATTTCCCATCGGTTAAAACCGAGATTCCGCAAGCACCCGCATTCTCATAACCTTTTGTTACTTCTTCTACAGTGAAGTCGTAATTTATTGCTGCTTTTGATGGTGATCTGCGCTTGTGTTCGGCAATAATTCCGGAACTGCTGTTTAATAAATTAGTTCGCAATGAAATGGTTTCTTTATTGAAAAACACTGACGATTCTAACTGCGAAACAGGAATGATATTTTTTTTGAGAATGACTTCTCGTTTTTTGTCGATTATGATTTTATCTAAGATATTCATTCTTATTTGTTTAACGTTTTCTTTGTTTAACGTTTAAAGTTTTTCAAATCAATTACTTTAAACCCTAAATTTTTGTTATTTACTCAATTCTTGCAATTTGGTCAAAGATAAAAGTCCTTTTCCGGATATTAAACTTTCTTTTGCTATTTGAAATCCTTCTAAAGGACTGCATTTAGTAACCGTTGCAATAGCCATTGCTGCATTGGCACAAACTACATTATTTTGAGCCTCAGTACCTTTGCCTGAAATGATGTTAGTAAACATTTGAGCTGATTCGTCAATTGTTTTTCCGCCTTCAATATCTGTTTGAAGTAATAGGCTAGCCCCAAAATCTTCAGGGTGCAACATGCCTTCCATTGTATTGCTGATGGTTTTGGTAGCACCTGTTAGCGATACTTCGTCATAGCCATCAAGTGAGTGCAAAATTGTGAAATTTACCTCGGTATTTTGATAGAGATAGGCATACATTCGAGCTAATTCTAAATTAAAAACACCTACCAATTGATTTTTAGGAAAAGACGGATTCACCATCGGTCCCAACATATTAAAAAAGGTTTTTACTGCTAATTCTTTTCTAATTGGTCCTACATTTTTCATGGCAGGGTGAAAAAGTGGCGCATGCAATACGCAAATACCTGCTTGATCGATAGAACGCTCTAAAAACTCAGGGTCGTTACTGAACTTAATTCCCATTTTTTCCATGACATTGCTCGATCCTGAAACAGATGATAAGCCATAGTTACCGTGTTTTGCTACTTTTATACCAGCACCCGCAGCCACAAATGACGCCAATGTTGAAATATTAAAAGTATCTTTTCCATCGCCTCCTGTTCCGCATAAATCGATAGCATTATAGGTAGACAAGTCAACTCGAATGCACAATTCTAGCAAGGCTTCGCGAAATCCTGCAAGCTCATCAATGGTAATGCTTCGCATCATGTAAACGGTCAAGAAAGAAGCGATTTGGCTGCTGTTGTAACTTCCGTTCGAAATATTAATCAATACTTCCTTGGCCTCTTGCTTAGAAAGTATTTCATGATTAATTAGGCGATTTAATATATTTTTCATTTTTGTATCTGTCTTAAAGTTGAGAGTCTTTCGAGCTTAGGACTAATTTTTCACCCAATTCTCTAATATCTTTTTGCCATTAGGTGTCAAAACGCTTTCGGGATGAAATTGGACGCCGCGAACATCAAAAGTTTTATGTCGCAAAGACATAATTTGTCCGTTTTCATCAACAGAAGTGGCCTCAAGTACTTCGGGTAAATTGCTTTCGACAACCCACGAATGGTAACGTCCTACTTCAAATGAATTACCCAAACCTTCAAACAAACCTTCATCAGTAACCGTGGTTTGCACAATTGAGCTTACACCGTGATAGACTTTATCTAAGTTGGTTAATGTTCCGCCGTATACTTCGCCAATAGCTTGTTGCCCTAAGCATACTCCAAATATACTTTTTGTTGGTCCATATTTTTGAATAACCGCTTTGAGTAAACCAGCTTCGTCAGGAATACCAGGACCTGGCGAGAGTAAAATTTTATCAAACGAAGCAATTTCGTCCAACTCAAATTCATCGTTTCGGTACACCGTAACTTCGCAATTTAAATCTTCTAGGTAGTGCACTAAATTGTAAGTGAAGCTATCGTAATTGTCTATGACTAGTATTTTTTTCATTTTTATTATTGAAAAATTGAAAGATTTAAAGATTGCTTCGCCAGTTCGTTTTTCAGGCTCGTGTAAAAAATTCTGTTTTTTGACAATCTTTAAATTCTTGAATTATTAAATCTTTAAATTAGTTTTTAAATGGTCTCCGCCAAATCCAAAGCCGTATTTAATGCTCTTAATTTATTGTACACTTCTTGCATTTCGTTTTCTTCATCTGATCCTGCTACAATTCCTGCGCCTGCTTGGCAATGCAATTGATGATTTTTACTTAAAAAAGTACGAATCATAATCGCGTGATTAAAGTTGCCTTCAAAATCCATAACACCAATGGCGCCTCCGTAAAAATTTCTATTTGTTTTTTCGTACTCTTCAATCAGTTGCATGGCTCTATGTTTTGGAGCACCACTCAAGGTTCCTGCTGGAAATGTATCGGCTACTACTTGCATGGTTGTAGCATTTTCATGCAAATGTCCTGTTACTTTTGACACCAAATGAATTACATGCGAGAAAAATTGAACCTCACGATAGCGCTCCACGTTTACTGCGTGGCCATGTCGACTGAGATCGTTTCGAGCCAAATCAACAAGCATAACGTGTTCGCTATTTTCTTTTTTATCTTCTGATAATTGTTTGGCTAATTCAGCATCTTTTTCGTCATCGCCAGTTCGTTTAAAAGTTCCCGCTATTGGATGAATTTCAGCCTTACGATCTTTTACGATGATTTGCGCTTCGGGCGACGACCCAAATATTTTAAAATCGCCATAATCAAAGAAAAACAAATAAGGTGAAGGATTGATGCTGCGTAAGGCGCGATATACATTGAATTCGTCTCCTTTAAACCCTTGCGTAAATCGGCGTGAAAGTACCAATTGAAAAACGTCTCCGCGGAAGCAATGTTTTTTAGCCAAAGCTACATTATGCTTGAACTCGGCATCCGTTAAGTTTGAAAATCCAGCTCCTTCCTTGGTGAATTTATACGAAGCAATATTGCGAGACTGAAGCAATTGCTCAATTTCTGAAATATTATTGTGACCGTTTATGCTGTGGCAAAAAATATAAGCTTCATTTTTAAAGTGGTTGATGGCAATTATATTTTGGTAAACCGCATAATAAATATCGGGAATGGTATTGCTATTCTCTTTTTTGGCAATAGTTACTTTTTCAAAATAACGCACTGCATCATACGAAATATACCCAAACAAGCCATTGTTGATGAATTTAAAATTATTTTTTTCAGATTTGAATTGTCCTGAAAATTCTTGAATAATTGACGGTACATCTGTGCTAGCTTCGATTGTCGCTTTTTCAAAAGTTCCATCAGGGAACTGCTTGTAAACCGTTTCATTTTCTATTTTTATTGAAGCGATGGGATTGCAACAAATATAGGAAAAGCTATTGTCGTTACCATGGTAATCGCTACTCTCAAGCAGTAAACTGTTAGGGAATTTATCTCTAATTTTTAAATACACACTTACAGGCGTAATGGTGTCTGCAAGAATTTGTTTGTAGTGGGTATGTAAAGCAAATGATTTCAAGATCTTGTATTTTTAGTTGATTGGGTTTGATTTTTTGATACATAAAAAAAAGGCTTGTCGTCATGACAAGCCTTTTTGTATAAGCAGTTTTAAACATACTATAGGAGCTCTCTTCACGACGACTGACGTAAATTGTTCCACCACCAAGTATTGTTTAAAATTGTGTTCATTTTTTATTTTCTATAGTGCAAATATAGAAATGATTATTGGACTTGCAAATAAAACGGTTGTTAAAAATGAAGCACTTATCACGCTATTTTGTTAAATCCTGACTGAAGATTAGTTGGTATAAAAAAGAACCCCAACAATTGCTTGTTGGGGTTATAGTGTGAGGGCTATAAATTCTTAGAATTTTAAAGCTACAGCTAATGTGAAATCATCGTTGATGGCTTTGTCACCAATTGCGCTGAAGATACTAGCTGAGTTGTACTCAATTTTGTATTTAGTTCTATCAACTACTACGTTAGCATTTGCAGTGTTTGCAGTTGTAGTCAAGTCAAAAGTTACTGGTTTAGTAATTCCTTTGATAGTCAAATCAGCTGTTACTGCGTAAACGTTTGCAGATTTTGCAGTTACTTTTTTGAACACTAAAGTTGAAGTTGCGAATTTGTCAGTTCCAAAAAAGTCATCAGCTTTTAAGTGTCCTTCTAATTTTTCTTTTCCTTGACCTGCTTTTAAGTCAGTTACAGTCATTGAGTTCATGTCAACAATAAAGTTTCCACCAACTAATTTTTTACTTTTAAAAACAAGGTTACCACTCTTAAGGTTTATGTTACCTTCATGAGCACCTGTTACTTTTTTTCCAACCCATTTAATAGAGCTTTGAGTAGCATCTACTTTTTTAGTTTGAGCGTTTCCTGTTACTGTAGCTAAAGCTACTACTACTGCTAATGCAATTGATTTTAGATTTTTCATTTGTTTTTTTGTTTAATGTGGATTAATAATTATAGTGTAATAAATAATTCTTCAGTTGATTTACGTACTTTCTTAGCAAATTGAGTTGCATCTTCTTCATGTCTGTAACCTACGGTCGCGATCAAAGAAGCGTTCAAGCCTAATTCGTTCAGTCCTAATATTGCATTTACATCAGCAGGAACAAATCCTTCCATTGGCGTAACGTCAATTTTTAGTTCAGCTGCAGCATTCAATAAGTTACCCATTGCTAAGTAAGTCTGTTTTGCTGCCCAAGTGTTACGTACTTCTTCAGGAAGTGTAGTCAGGTTGTTTTTCATCAAGTCAGCATAAGGCTTTAAATTTTCAACAGGAATACTTCTTGTTTCACTCATGTTGGTAATCACAGCATCAATTCCTTCAGCTCCAAAATTTACCTCGTTAGCAAAAACCAATAGGTGAGAAGCATCAACGATTTGTGTTTGTCCCCAAGCAGATGGCTGAATTTTAGCTCTTAATTCAGGATTTTCAACAATGATAATTTTGTATGGCTGTAAACCATACGATGAAGCGCTGAGTCTAATAGCCTCTTTTAAAGTATTTAAATCTTCAGCGCTTACTTTTTTGGAAGCATCAAATTTCTTTGTTGCATATCTCCAATTTTGATTTTCTAAGAATCTATTCATTTTTGTTTTTGGTATTTATGGATTTCTATATTTTTCTAATAATTGATTTAGTGTTTCAATTTCTTGATCTGTTAACTTTTTTGAAAAAGACTGTTCGTGAGTCAAAACTTTTTCGTCTAATGCTGCAAGGATATCGAGTCCTTTTTGCGTAATCAAAACTTCAATCTTTCGGCGGTTGTCCGAGCAAACCTTACGAGTTACAAAACTTTTCAAAAGTAATTTATCTACTAACCGAGTGGTGTTACTTGTTTTTGCTAACATACGCTCTTGAATGACGCACATATTTGCTGGATTGCCTTTTTGTCCTCTTAAAATGCGCAGTACATTGTACTGCTCACTTGATATTTCAAAAGGTTTCAAAATTTCATTAAAATTTTCTGCTAGTACATTTTGCGTGTACATGATATTGAGGATAATTTTCTTAGAATTATCCATCGCAACAGTAGATTTTAATATTTCTTCAATTTTCATATTTGTATATATGTCATTTGTGGGTACAAATGTAGTATTTATTTAATGTTGTATATACAAATGTTGATTAAATTTTTGTTAATTTTTTAAGAGCCAAGGAAAAGTAGCAATTCAAAGTTATGTAAATGCATTTTTTAAACTTGAATTTTAAAACATTTTTAAATGTCTAATGATTTGATTTGTTGATTTTTTGAAGGTTTTAATTTGAAAAAAGTAAACTTGATTTAAGTTTTAAAAATTTATACATTTAGCTTTTTCTTTAATATTTTCACAATATGCAATCAAAAGAACCATCCTATGACGATCTAATCAGGCAACTCAAAGCCCAAGAGCAACAAATTAGTAGGTTGGAGCAAGAAAATGCTGAACTCAAAAATTTTGAAAATGGTTTCTATCAGTCCCACGAAGTGGAGTGCATGGTCACATTCGATGGTTTATTTAAGCAAATTGAAAGCACTTTCACAGCTAAATTTGGTTTCTCAGACCAAGATTTACTCAGTCGTTCCTTTTTAGATTTTATACATCCGGATGATCATGAAAAAACTGTGGAAGCATTAGACTTGTTAGCTAGTGGTGTTTCTAGAACTATTTTAAACAATAGATTGCTAGGGAATGATGGAAGAATTTTTGATTTTGAATGGCTATTGATACTGTCATCAAAAAATAAGTGCATCCAATGTGTTGGTAGGGAAGTTGCTGTTTTAGAAACTACACAAAAATTATTATTCGATGGCGAAACAGTTTCCAATGATATTGAAAAAATTGCAAAAATAGGCAGTTGGGAACTCGATCTCAGATCAAAAAAAATGCAATGGTCGCAGCAATTGCTTGCTATTTATGAAGTTGAAAAAATATCACAATTAGATTTTTATCAGGAGTTTTTATCAGTTTTAACTAAGGAATCTGCTGCCCTTTTTTTAAACAAAATAGCAACTTGCGCTAGTGAAAAAGAAGAATTAGTATTTGAACAATGTGCGATTTTATCAAATGGAAAGAGGAAGTATTTAAATGTGAAAGTTTTTCCAATTGTTGATGAAGATGGAGTTGTACGCCATTTAAAAGGAACGATTCAAGACATTACAAATAAGAAAAATTTCGAACAAGAAATAAAAGAACGTGACGTTTCGGCAGTTGAGTACGAATTGCAACTACAAGAGCGAGAAAGTAATTCAAACTTTAAAACTTATATCGACAATGCCCCCGATGGCGTTTTTGTAATAGGTGAAAAAGGTCATTATTTAGAGGTCAACCAAGCAGCATGCACATTATCAGGATATTCAAGAGAAGAACTTTTAAAAATGAAGTTTGGTGACTTATCGATTGAAGAAGAGATTCAAGAGTACATTAAGGAATTTAAAAAATTGGTAGAAAATGGTGTTGGTAAAAAAGAAATTTTTATCAAAACAAAATCTGGGGAAGTGAGATGCTGGGCTGCCGAAGCTGTAAAGTTATCCGAAAATAAATTTTTAGGTTTTGTAAAAGACATTACAGAACAAAAAAACATTCAAGAACAACTTGTTCGCAATGAAAGACGATTTAGGGCTTTTATTCAAAACAATCAAGATAGTATCACTTTATTAGACGAAAACTATCGAATTTTATTTAAAAGTGAGTCTTCAAAAAAAATCACAGGTTGGACAAACGATGATTTTTCAGAATTATGCGGCCTAGATTTTATACATCCAGACAATTTACAATATGTGAAAGAAAAAATGGCTTTGGCTATCAAAAATCCGGGTTTGTCATTTCCGGTACAGTTTCAAGTCAAGCACAGTGATGGGCACTTTATTTGGATGGAGGGATACGTTAATAACCTTTTGCACGATCCTGATGTGCGCGGGATTATTACCAATATGCGAGATGTTACTCAAGCAAAAGCGGCTCAAATGCAATTGGAGCTGGAACGGGATAAATTTTTAAAAATTGCTGAAGCCTCGCCAGGAATGATTTATTCGTTACGACAAAATTTAGACGGAAGCTTTACTTATACCTACGCCAGTAGTGCGATTGTAGATGTTTTTGGATTTAGATTTGAAGAAATAGAAAACAATCAGCAACAAATTTATGCTGCCGTACATCCTGATGATCTTGCTCCTTTGTTAGCTAGCGTTACCAATACTAAAAATAATTTGGTACCACTACAAACAGAATACCGATATTTTCATCCTACAAAGGGCTTAATGTGGCATAATATAAATTCGTTGCCAATTTTGGAGCCACAAGGAACAGTAATTTGTCATGGCATCATAACAGATGTTACTGCTCGAGTGATAGCGGAACAAAAGATCATCAAAGCCAATCGTTTATACTCTTTTATTAGTCACATGAACCAAATGATTGTTCGTACAATTAATCAAGAAAATTTATTCTATGAGGCTTGTACAATTGCAGTTGAACAAGGAAAGTTCAGAATGGCATGGATTGGATTGTATGATGAGCAACTGCAGTTATTGCAACCCGTTCGTATGGCGGGTGATCACCAAGATTATTTTAAAAATATTGTAATTCCTTCAACAAATGCAAATATACCTGAAGGTCAAGGCCCTGCTGCTAGAGCATTTCTTGAAAACCAATATATAGTTTGCAATGATGTTGAGATAGATGTAATGATGTTGCCTTGGAAAGAAGAAGCACTTAAACGCAATTATAAATCTGTGATAGCATTGCCTATTCAGAAATTTAAGGAAGTAATAGGTGTCATCATGTTTTATGCCGGTGAAAAGAACTTTTTTGATGAAGAAGAAATACAATTATTGCAAGAGGCAACCAACGATATTGCCTTTGCACTTGAAATTCTTGAAAATGAGTCACAAAGGAAAAAAGCATCTGAAGCAATAATTGAAAGCGAACAGCGCTACCACACTTTAACAGAAGTATCTCCTGTTGGAATTTTTAGAACTGACATTACAGGGTATACAACGTATGTAAATCCTTATTGGAGTCGGATTTCAGGTTTTTCTTTTGAGGATGCCATTGGTTACGGTTGGCTCGATGCAGTGCATCCGGATGATAAGGAATACTTGGCAAAAAGATGGCATTTGGACTCAAAAACACAGGAAAAATCTATAACAGAGTATCGTTTTTTGAAACCCGATGGTACTATTGTTTGGGTAATGGGACAAGCAATACCAGAACGTAATATTAAAAATGAGGTAGTTGGATATGTTGGTACTATAACAGACATAACAGAACGCAAAAAATCTGAAGTTGCAATTTTAAAAGAGCAGCAGCTGTCTGAAGTAGTTATTAATAATCTACCAGGAATCTTCTATTTGTACAATGAGGATGGAAAGTTTGTAAAATGGAATAAAAACTTTGAAAATCTCACTGGTTATTCGTCCGAAGAAATGGGGCAATTAAGAGCGCTTGATTTGTTTGACGACGATGAAAAATCAAAAATTAGAGATCGAATAGAACTAGCATTTGCAATAAACTTTGAAGAAGGTGATAAATTGCCAGGAATTGAGGTTGTTTTTTATACAAAAAATAAGGTGAAGGTTCCGTATTTTATCAACTCAAAACCAATTCAATACAACAGTGAACGATGTTTGTTAGGAATGGGACTTGACCTATCTGAAATTAAAAAAGCCGAAGAGGAACTCAAAACTGCAAACTCCCGTTTTGAAACTATTGCAAAGGCTACAAATGATGCTGTTTTTGAAGTAGATTTAATTACCGGTCAAAGTTGGAACAATCAAACATTTATTGATCTATTAGGTTTTGGCAGTTTAGAACCTAACGGGCTACAAAATACAGTTTTATGGCGTTCTAAATTACATCCAGACGATTTTGAACGGGTCACGAAAAAATTAGATGAAACTTATGCTGGAACGGAAAGCAGTTGGTCCGATGAATTTCGTTTTCTTAAAGCTGATGGAACTTATGGTATATTTTACGACCGTGGTATCGTCACCCGAGACCATAATGGTAAGGCTATTCGATTAAATGGGGCGCTAACTGAAATTACAGAGTTAAAAAATATTAAAGAAAAACTAAGTAATAGTGAAGAACAATACCGCAGTTTAATAGAGCAAGCATCAGACGCTATTTTTATAAATAATCTTTGTGGTGATTTGTTAGAGGTAAACGAAAGTGCTTGCAATATGTTGGGCTATTCTAAAGAAGAATTGTGCTCTAAAAACGTCAAAGATTTATATCAAATTGAAGAGCTCGAACGAATACCGATAATGTATAAAGAATTAGCAGATGGCCATCAAACGTTAATAGAACGCAGTATGCAACATAAAAACGGTTCTTTAGTCGCTGTCGAAATTACTGCTAAGATGATTGCTGACGGAAGGATTGTGGCAATTGTTAGAAATATTAGCGAACGGAAAAAAATTGACGACGAGTTTATGAAAATGCATAAAAAAATGGAGGCTATTCTTGGCGCCATTCCTGATATGCTTTTTGAGTTAGATGGCGATGGGAAAATATATAATTATCATTCCCGTACCAACGAATTGCTACTAGCAACACCTGAGTACTTTATTGGGAAATTATTTTCGGAGATATTACCAGCAGATGCTTCCAACTTAATATTATCTGCTTTAAAAGAAGCTAGTGAATTTGGATATTCAACGGGACGTCAATATTCACTTAACCTACCAACATCAGGCTTGCATTGGTTTGAACTGTCGGTTGCACCAATGTCTGACAGTGCAAGCGATGAGAAGCATTATATTTGTTTGAGTCGTGATATTACGCAGTCAAAGCAGTCCGATCTTATGCTCTTTAAAAGTGAAGAACGTTACCGCGGACTGATTAGCAATTTAGATGCCGGAATCATTGTTCACGCTCCTGATACTTCAATCATTGTGTGGAATCAAAAGGCAGCTGAGTTATTAGCTTACGATGTAGACTCCTTGAAGGGAATGAAGGCGAGTAGTCCGATTTGGAAGTTTTACGATGAAAACAATGATAAAATGACATTGGAATGGTATCCGGTAAATCAAATTATTGCCTCTAGAAAACCGCTTAAAAACTTTAAAGTCGGCTTAGAACTGTCTAATTCTAGCGCCATAACTTGGTTGCTGGTCAATGGTTTTCCTGATTTTGATATACACGGTAATTTGGTTGAGGTCATTATAAGTTTTATCGATATTACAGAGCAAAAAATACTCGAGATGGAATTGCTGAAGGCCAAAGAACAAGCCGAAGCAGCAAATAAAGCTAAAACAGATTTCTTAGCCAATATGAGCCACGAAATACGGACACCATTGAACGGAATTATAGGATTTACGCACCTATTAATGAAATCTAATTTAAAGAAAAATCAGGCAGAATACATGACAACCGTAAATGAGTCCGCAACCTCACTTATGGATATTGTAAATGACGTTTTGGATTTTTCTAAAATTGAATCTGGAAAATTAGAATTGACCATCGAAGAGGTTAATATTGTTAAGTTAACTACTCAGGTTATAAATTTGTTTAAAATTCAAGCGAGCAGGAAGAACATCCAGTTAATACTAAATATCGATAAATTAGTTCCGCAATATATTTTAGCCGATTCCGTTCGACTGAAACAAATTTTGGTAAATCTCTTGAGTAACGCTATTAAGTTTACCCACTTTGGCGAAATTCGTTTAGACATAAACAAAGTAGAATCTTCGGGGCAAAAGTGGTCTACAATAAAATTTTCCGTGAAGGATACCGGTGTCGGAATTAAAACTGATAACAACAAGAAAATCTTTAAATCTTTTGTACAAGAAGATAATTCGACCAATCGAAAATTTGGAGGTACAGGACTTGGTTTAGCAATTTCAAACCAGCTTCTGGCCTTGATGAATAGCAGGCTTCAGTTGATAAGTACTTTTGGTGAAGGAAGTGATTTCTTTTTCGAAATTAAATTTAAAAAAGCCAAACATAAAAAAAATGAAGCAATAGCAATTCAAAAATCTATTGACGAAAATACAACTATTCCTCAATTTGAATTATCAGATAAAAAGATTCTTATTGTTGAGGATAATAAAATAAATATGATGTTAGCTAAAACGTTAGTGAAACGGATTATTGAAAATTGTCTCGTTTATGAAGCCAAAGACGGTAGCGAGGCGATTGAAATTTCTCGTAATTACAAACCCGATCTTATTTTGATGGACATTCAAATGCCAAACAAAAATGGATATGAGGCTACAGCCGAAATTCGACAAATAGAGGGCTACAAAGATGTTCCAATAATAGCCATTACTGCAGGAATCATGGTTGGTGACAAGGAAAAATGTTTTGAAGCTGGCATGAATGATTATTTACCAAAGCCAATTATACAAGCTGATTTAGAGAAAATGTTGCACTTGTGGTTAACCAAGGAATAATTAAAAAACGGATAAAAACTGTTTAATAGCAGTTCTTATCCGTTTTTTTATCTGTAAAGAGTAGAAATTATAAATAATGCTTGACAGTTAACATTAAACTGATTTTAAAAGTTCAAACCTTAATTTTTTCTAAGAAAATGAATAAAAACTTCCGCATTAGCTCTTGGCTGAATTGAATTCTTGGCTTTTTCAAGGCTAATGATATTGAAATCTGATTCAAATAAACACTGGTATTCCATTTTGCTTCCGCCAAAGGGAGGTCCTGATTCAAATTCTCGGTTAAATAAAAGTCCAAACAAAACACCGTTTGGAGTAAGTAGTTCTTTCATTTTTGAAACATACAAGGGTCTGTTTTGCGGAGACAAAGCACAAAAAAAAGTTTGCTCCAGAATATAATCATAACTGCCTTGATGTTCGAAAAAATCTCCTAAAATTACTTGAATTTCTGGGTCATTTTTGAATTTTTCCTGTAAGCTATCGACTAATGTAGGTGCAATATCTATTAATGTAATGGCTGTAAATCCTTGTTGAAGCAAACAAATGGCTTCATAACAATTGCCACAACCTGGAATCAGAATTTTAGCATTTTTATCAGTAATAGAGTCTATAAAATCCTGAATTGGTGGTGCAACTTGACCAATATCCCATTGGGTATTGTTAGTTTGGTAGCGATTATCCCAATAATTTTTATTTAGTGTTTCATTCAAGTTGATCTCTTTCGTTTCACTCATTAAAACAATCTTTATTTAATTTGGTAGTACGATTTCCAAATTATTTAAAATAGGTAAATCACACTAACCGATGTTGAGGTTTATGATAATTTTACTACTGCTGAACTAGTTTTGAAGTATTTTACTCTGACAAACAAAATCAGTTTTTGTAACCTCTGTTTTTGCAATAGCGTTAAATCCGCCTTCAATTTCAGTAAAATTTCTAAATCCTCTTGCTTCTAAAATTGATGCTGCTATCATACTGCGGTATCCGCCTGCACAATGAATAAAAAAGTGTTGTTTCGGGTCAATGTCTTCGATCCAATCATTAATTGCTGCAAGTGGTTTGCTGTAAGCATCTGTTACATGCTCCGCTGCATATTCTGTTGCTTTTCGAATATCAATTACTTTGCTTTCGCCTATAATTACTTGCTTTGCAAATGTTTCGGCCGTAATTCTATTGATGGTATCGGTTTCTTTTCCTGCAGTCACCCAAGACTCAAAACCTCCTGCCAAGTGGCCTACCAAATTGTCAAAACCTACGCGACTCAATCTGGTAACAGTTTCCTCTTCTTGACCCACCTCGCAAATAATTAAAATAGGTTGTTTAACATCGGCAATCATCGATCCTACCCACGGAGCAAAGTCGCCATCAATACCAATATTAATCGATTGCGGAATAAAACCTTTGGCAAAATCACCATTTTTTCGAGTATCCAGTAGTAAAGCTCCAGTTTCAGAGGCTGCAACTTCAAACTCTTCAGCCGTAAGTGCTCTCATGCCTAGGTTTAAAACATTTTCAAAGCTCTCGTAACCTTGCTTGTTCATTGCTACGTTCATACCAAAATAGGCCGGCGGTGGTAACAAACCATCTGTAACTTCTTGAATAAACTCGGCTTCCGTCATGTTCGCACGCAATGCATAATTGGTAGCTTTTTGGTTTCCAATGGTCGATACTGTTTCTTTACTCATATTTTTGCCACAAGCGCTACCTGCACCATGCGCCGGATACACAATCACATCATCAGGCAAAGTCATGATTTTTGAACGTAAAGATTGATATAATGTGGCAGCCAATTGTTCTTGTGTTAAATGCGCCGCTTTTTGGGCCAAATCAGGTCGGCCAACATCGCCAATAAACAATGTATCACCTGAAAAGAGCGCGTGCTCTCTACCGTTTTCATCTAAAAGCAAATAAGAAGTACTCTCCATCGTATGTCCTGGCGTGTGCAATACTTTGATAGTTACATTTCCAAGAGGGAATAATTGCCCGTCAGTTGCTGAAATAGCTTCAAAAGCAGTTACTGCCTGTGGACCGTAAACGATTGGTGCTCCTGTTTGCTTGCTTAAGTCCAAATGTCCCGAAACGAAATCAGCGTGAAAATGAGTTTCAAAAATATATTTTAATACTACTCCATCTCTTTGCAAACGATCTAAATACGGTTGCGTTTCACGCAGTGGATCAATGATTGCTGCAACTCCATTTGAAGTAATGTAATAGGCACCTTGTGCTAAACATCCGGTATATATTTGTTCAATTTTCATAATAGTATGTTTTATTTGAGTACAAATGTACTTTTGTTTTTTAGTAATAAAAGTGATAATTGTTACAGTTGTATATTTTTTAGAAAAAAAGTTCTCTGGTAATAATGTACGCGCCCATGATTAAAACAAACCAACCAAAAATAGGTTTGAGTTGTGCTCCATTTATCTTTTTTGAAATTTGAATTCCAATCAGCATCCCAACAAAAGCCATCGCGGCAATCACTAATAATAGTCGATAATCAATTGCAGTCCCGATATACAAATCGCCCGCAAACCCGATACTAGAGTTGATAAAAATAATCAGTAAGGAAGTTCCAACAGCTTGTTTCATTGGTAAATTAGCAAAAAATAATAAAGCAGGAATAATCAAAAATCCGCCTCCTGCTCCCAAGAAACCGGTCACAATTCCCACAACAAAGCCAATAAAGCCCAATTGTATGTAATTTGTTTTTAAACCTTCAGGAATGGGTTTGCTTTTTCGAATCATTGCTATTGCTGCCGCCATCATTAGAATCGAAAAAACAATCATGATTAAATCGTTTTTAGAAACTTGATAAGTTGCTATTGTAAAAAGGGTAGTGGCAATTTGCGGAAAAATCACTTCTCGAATAATTAAAATAGAAAATACGGATGGTATTGCAAAGTACAAAGCCGACTTGAGTTGTAAGTTCCCCAATTTATAATGGCTAATACAGCCTAATAAGGATGTAACCCCTACGATAAATAAGGAGTATGTAGTTGCTAGTTCGGGATCAATTTGAAACAAATAGACCAATATTGGTATTGTTAATATTGATCCGCCACCACCAATTAAACCCAACGAAAGTCCGATAATTATTGATGCTAAATAGCCAAAATATTCCATAATAAGTTACAAATAAGAAGGAAACAATGAATGTTATTTTTTAGAAAGCAATTCGATGTTATTACGATGCAATTTCAACAAACCTCTTTGTTCCATTTTTTTTAAAAGTCTTGAGATAACTTCTCTTGATGTGTTTAAATCGGATGCAATTTCTTGATGAGACAATTTTAGTTCATTGCAACCACAAGAGTCTGAATGACGCTGCATGTAGAATTCCAAACGTTCATCCATGGCTCTAAAGGCAATACTATCAATTACTTCTAAAACTTCTTCAAATCTGTTTCGATAGGTTTCGATTACAAATTCATACCAAGAGCGGTGTTGCATCATCCATTTGTCCATAACCGCCAGCGGTATAGTGATTAACTCGACTTCATCAACTACTTTGGCCATTATTTGGCTTTTTTCATTTTTGGTGGCACAAATCATCGATATAGCACAAGCTTGACCAGGATGTAAATAGTACATAAAAAATTCACCACCATCTTGGTCTTCACGATAAATTTTTACAGTGCCACTCACAACCAATACCGTATTTTTAATATACTGCCCAGTTCGCATTAAAATGGTTCCTGCTTCTTGTGTTTGGTAGGAAGCTTCTTGATCTATGGCAGCAAGTAGGTCAGGCGAGAATTGCGGAAAAATTGTTTTTAAAGGAACAATCATCTGATGTTTATTTTAATTTTTGATGCTGGTAAAAGTACTTTATAAAATAGAAAATAGCAGGTGATTTAGATATATTTTTTAAGCTAACTACTTTATTTTTAAGTAATTAATTTTGTATGTCCTATCGATGAAATAGGGTGTTTTGCTAATTTTAAAACCGATTTCGGCTATAGTATTGATTGTAATACGGTTGCGAAATCGTTTTCTTGTTTTTATTATCTAATTAACAAAAGCCACGATAACTGTTACTTAAAAACGTCGTATTTTTACAAAAAAAACATCATTATGAATTTAACACAAGAAGATTGGGTAGCTCAGTTTGAAGCTGAAGAAAATGCAGTAATACTTGACGTAAGAACTGCTGATGAGTTTAACGAAGGTTTTATCGCAAACGCTATTAATATTGATATTCACATAGGTCAAGGTTTTATTGACGCTGTTGAAAAATTGGATAAAGATAAAAATTACTATGTGTATTGCCGTTCCGGAATGCGTAGCGCCAAAGCTTGCGAAATCATGAATCAATTAGGTTTTGAAAATGCATACAATCTGCTTGGAGGAATCTTAGATTGGGAAGGCGAAGTGGTAGAGCCTTAAACTACTACAATAGCTAATTAACTAACCACAAAACACCAACTAAATGAATACAATTCCTGAAGAATTTCAGATTAAAGCTTTATTGAATCAAGATACCTATTTGATCAACGGCGAATTAAAAAAGTGGGAAGGACAAACTTCACCTGTTTTTTCTACTATCTCTTCGACCGATGCTTATGGACCCACACTACTTGGTTCTATTCCGTTTATGAGTGAGGCAGAAGCTAACGAGGCAGTGCAAGCTGCAAGTGAAGCTTATAATAACGGACAAGGACTTTGGCCAACGATGAAAGTTGCTGACCGAATTAAGTGTATGGAGCGATTTGTTGAACAAATGAAAACCACTCGTGCCGAAGTTGTAAAATTATTAATGTGGGAAATTGGTAAATCATTGGGCGATTCTGAAAAAGAATTCGATCGAACAGTAGAATATATTTACGATACTATTACAAGTTTAAAAGAACTCAATACTCGTAGCGCCTTTTTCTCGAAAGTGCAAGGCATCAACGCCATGGTACGTCGTGGGCCTCTTGGAGTAGTATTATGTCTCGGTCCGTACAATTATCCTTTGAATGAAACATTTTCATTATTGATTCCCGCGTTAATCATGGGAAATCCGGTAATTTTCAAGCCTGCGAAACACGGTGTACTATTAATTTCTCCACTTTTAGAGGCTTTCCGAAATAGTTTTCCAAAAGGAGCTATAAACATTGTTTACGGTCGCGGTCGAGAGGTAGCTTCTCCAATAATGAAATCCGGGAAAGTTGATATTTTAGCTTTGATTGGCAATAGTAAATCAGCGATTGCCTTACAAGATCAACATCCCAATAAAAACAGATTGCGACTTATTTTAGGACTCGAAGCCAAAAATCCAGCGATTGTTTTACCTGATGCCGATTTGGATTTAGCGATTCAAGAATGTATTTCAGGCTCATTATCATTCAACGGACAACGTTGTACCGCACTCAAAATTATTTACGTTCACGAGTCTATTTCAGCAGAATTTAACAAACGCTTTGCAGCAAAAGTAGATGCGCTTGCCTTTGGAAACCCATGGGAAAAAGGAGTGTTTCTGACACCATTACCTGAAAAAGATAAACCTGCTTACATTCAAGAATTAATTGATGATGCTATAGCAAATGGGGCTTCCATCATTAATGAAAAAGGAGGACAAACAACTCCAAATGCGATATTTCCAGCCGTACTTTTTCCTGTAAATAAAGCTATGCGGGTGTATCATGAGGAACAATTTGGTCCTGTAGTTCCAATTATGACTTTTAGTGAAATTCAAGAACCACTTAACGATATGGCCGAATCAAATTACGGTCAGCAAGTAAGTTTATTTGGTAAGGATATTACAACGATAGCACCTTTGATTGATGCATTGGTAAATTTAGTTTGTCGTGTAAACTTAAATAGTTCTTGCCAAAGAGGTCCCGATGTGTTTCCGTTTACCGGCCGCAAAGATTCGGCAGTGGGAACTTTGAGTATCCATGATGCTTTGCGTTCGTTTTCAATACGAACTTTTGTAGCATCAAAAGACAATGCTTACAATAACGAGATCCTTCAAGAATTACTCAATAGTAAGGAATCCAACTTCATCAACACGGATTATATTTTGTAAATCAAGGGTTTTGAATTAAATAACAAAACATCTGAAAAGAAATCAAATAATATCTGGTTTTACTTTCAGATGTTTTTGTTTTATGCATTCTTCTCGTGGAGAATCTGAGTTATAACTTCTTTTCTTTTTACTTTTCCGCTTTCTGTTTCTAGAAATTGTGAAACAAAAAGAAAGTCTTTAGGTTTTTCGTAAGTACTTAAAGTTTCAAAAACATTAAGTGGAATTTCTCTTGATTCACCTTCAATGACAAGAATTAATTTTTCTCCCAAAGTAGCATCAGGGATTCCTGCTACAAAAAAGCGGTCTTTTATTTTTGAGGCGAGCTTTGTTTCAATTTGTTCGGGAATCAATTTAATTCCCCCGCTATTGATAATGTTATCTGCTCGACCTAATAAAATGAATTCTTTTTTATTTAAAATTTCAACCAAATCATTAGTTATCAAAACTTCTGAGGATACTAGCGGAGCATCAATCACCAAACAACCTCTTTGATCTTGACTAATAGTAACATTTGGTAAAATAGAGAAAGCAGTAGCGCCGACACGTTTAGCAGCAATGTGCGAAACCGTTTCGGTCATTCCGTAAGTTTCAAAAACTTGAGTAGGCAATTTGGCAACTAAACTTTGTAGTTCCGAATTCATTTTGGTACCACCCACGATTAGTTTTTTTACTTTGGCCAAACCATCAATCGAGTTTTGTACCTGCAACGGTACCATAGCCACAAAATGATAGGTTGTGGTGTTTTTAGCAAGAGGAGTACTGTTTGGTGCTACAAGATCGAGGTCAAGCCCCAAAATAAAACTACGCACCAACATCATTTTTCCAGCAATATATTGTGTTGGAAGGCAATGCAAGGCTTTATTTCCTTGACCTAAATCAAAATAAGCTCCTGTAGCTAGAGCAGATTGTACCATTGCTGATTTTTGAACTTGTATTAATTTGGGTGCCCCCGTCGTACCAGAAGTACTAACTTCTAAATAAAGTTTTGAGTCAAACCAATCTAATATAAAGGAGCCAATAGCTTGTTCATACAAATCACCTTCTTTAATAAAACTATAGGCTACTCGGCATAAATCGTCTCGATCCAAATGAAATCCATTTAATTTAAAAAGAGGATGTACTTTTTGATAGGCTGCGATCATAGCTTAAGATGGTTTAGGTTCTTTACCAAAGTTAGTCATTTAAAATTTTCCCTGTTAATTTTTCTTTCCAATTGGTCCATTGGTATTTTTTACCAAAAACAAATAATAGTATAGGATAGATAATAAGAATAGGTAAAATCACATCAAAGCCAGCAGAAGGATCAGAGACATCCTTAAAAATGGAGTTGGTTTGAAAGGCTGACCAGTCAGAGGTTACTAATAACGCGCCGATGAGGTTGTTGGCCGCATGAAATCCCAAAGCCAGTTCCATGCCTTCATCCATTAAGGTGATAATACCCAAGAATAATCCGGTGCCAATGTAGTAAACCATAATAATTGGACCCATTTGCGTTACTTCTGGGTTAAACCAATGCATTCCGCCAAAAATCAAGGAAGTAAGAATCAGCGGAAACCATTTATTTTTTGATAAAGTAGCAAAGCCTTGCATTAAATAACCTCTAAAAACATACTCTTCAGTACTAGTTTGAATAGGAATTAGTAGCGCTCCAATAATTACCAAAAAGGCAAAAGGTAGCGGATTAAAGTTCCATTTAAAATCTTCTGGATATAAAAAATAAGAGATAATTGTGGTGACAATGGTAATCGAAGCCCAAACTGTAAACGAAAAGGCAACACGTTTCCAATCTACTTTTTTGCGCGAAGAGGTAACTGATAAAAACGATTGATTATGATAAAAACGAACCAATAAGTAAAGTGTAGCTAGTACAATTGCGAAAGGAATCAAAAGAAAAAATAACGTTGTATTCGAATCGAAATAATGCATCATTCCTTTTTCAGAAGTAGGAAAAGGAAGGTTGTTTGACTGCGAGTCAATAAAAAGCGCACCTACAAATAACAGTTGTCCAATAAACGATACAATTATCAATATCAGCGATCCCAGCATGTAGCCCCAAAATGAATTTTTATTTTGTATTCCTTGTTCGATGTACATACAATTAAGTTTAATTATTTCTTAAATAAGTTTAACAAATGCTACTTTTGTTACATTAAATAATCAGAATTTTTCCATTAATTATTTTAAAAGTATATCTCATGATAAAAGTTTTTCATAATGTCCGTTGCGGTAAGTCTAGAACATGTTTGGCTGTATTGACATCTAATAATATAGATTTTGAAGTTGTTAATTATTTACAAGAAGCGCCAACTTTTCAAGAATTAGAAGCAATCCTTTTAAAATTAAACTACAAACCAATTGATTTGATTCGACAAAAAGAGAAAATTTGGATAGAAAACTTCAAAGGAACTGAAATGACTGATGAGGCTATAATTCAAGCAATGGTACAATATCCCATTTTAATCGAACGTCCGATTGTAATTGATCGTAACAAAGCTATTGTGGGACGTAATGAAAAATTGCTCCAAGATTTTTTAGCAATTTAAGTACGTATTTTTTTTATTAACATTTTTTTGTGATTCTCCTTATTAAACCATTAATCGGTTTAGTCATCTAAAAAGCGTAACCAAAGTTTTAAAAAATGAAAAAAATCAAATCCGTTTTAATTCTTGTTCTTGTTTTTACATCGCTCTTCACTTTTGCACAACCGGGCGCTGCAGGATCAAAAATTAAAATATCAGGTAAGGTTGTCGAAAAAGTAAGCAAGCAGCCATTAGAGTACGCAACTATTACCTTTATGCTACCCAATGATCCGAAACCAGTAGCGGGCGGAATCACCAATGCAACAGGTCAATTTGACATTGAGGTAAAACCAGGAGTTTATGATATAAAAATTGAATTTATATCTTTCAAATCCAATGACATCAAACAAAAAAATCTTCAAAAAAGTACTAATCTTGGAGTTATTAGCCTTGATGAAGATGCGAATCAGTTGAATGAAGTAGTTATTAGAGCTGAAAAAACAACTGTCGAAATTAAATTGGACAAAAAAGTATACAGTGTAGGGAACGACCTTATGGTAAAAGGAGGTACTGTAAGTGATGTACTTGATAATATTCCATCAGTATCTGTTGATGTAGAGGGAAATGTAAGCTTACGAGGAAACGAAAATGTACGTGTTTTAATTGATGGACGACCTTCGAATGCAATCAACATCTCTGAGGCATTGCGTTTAATTCCAGCAGATGCTATTGAAAAAGTGGAGGTAATCACGAACCCATCAGCTCGTTATGATGCTGAAGGTGGAGGAGGATTATTAAACATCATCTTGAAAAAAGGAAAAAACCAAGGATTGAACGGAACTGTAATTGCTTCTGTAGGAGATCCTGCTAATTATGGTTTGAGTGGTACTTTAAATTATAAGTCAAAGAATTTTAACCTTTTTACTACACAAGGATATAACGATCGTAATAATCCAGGAAATGCAATCACAAACACGGATTATTTGAACGACAACAACCAAATTACTAATTCTGTAAACGAATCTCGTACTAACGAAAGATTGAGTAAAGGATACAATGGGAATTTTGGTGTAGAATGGTATTTGAACGAAAGTACTTCTTGGACAAATTCATTTAATTACAGAAAAAGCAACGGAGATAACACTGATAATGTATTCCAAGATTATATTAATGGGGATGGATCTTTTAATTACCGCAGAAATCGTATCAACTTAGAGGGAAGCGACAATGAAAGTGTTGAATTCTCTTCGAACTTCATTAAGAGATTTAAAAAAGATGGTCACAAATTAACTATTGATGGATCGTTCTCAACGAGTGATGAGTTCAATGATGCTTTGATTACGGATACTGCAACAAATACTAGTGAGGTAAAATTTGATACTACATTGAATGATCAAAAACAAAGTAGAAACTTGATCCAAATGGATTATGTTCTTCCTTTGGGAGAAGCTAGTCAATTTGAGGCAGGATATCGTGGCGATTTTTCAGAATTATTGACCGATTATAGTGTGCTTAATGATGGGGTTTCTAATCCGAACTTTACTAACATGTTGCAATACAAAGAAAAAGTAAATGCTTTGTACACGCAATACGGAACCAAGTTTAACAAGTTTTCTGTTTTATTAGGATTGCGTTTTGAAGATTCAAACATCAACATCAATCAGTTGGCTACCGACGATTTTAATACAAAAAAGTACAATAACTTTTTTCCAAGTGCCTTTTTTACTTACGAGATATCGGACAAAAGTAGTGCCTCTGTAAGTTACAGTCGTAGAATTCAAAGACCAAGAGGACGTTTGTTAAATCCGTTTAGCAACTTGTCAAGTAACATCAACATCTTTGTTGGTAATCCTGATTTAGATCCAGCATTTACAGATGCGATTGATTTTGGATACATCAAAAGATGGGAAAAATTGACTTTTAATACTTCTTTGTATTTAAATAAAACAAGTGATGTATTTCAATTTGCAAGAAGAGAATCAGGTGATTTTGTAAATGGTATTCCTGTAACAATAAGCTCACCAATCAATTTAGCCACAGAATACAGAGCAGGTTTTGAATTTACTTTGAATTATTCTCCATACAAATGGTGGAAATTAAATGGGAATTTTAACTTTTTCAGAAATGAAACAAAAGGGGTGTTTACTTACACCAGTTTTTCAGGTGATGAGGTTGTACAAGATTTTAACAACGTAGCTACGTCATGGTTTACAAGAATTACTTCAAAAATTACTTTACCATATAAAATCGATTGGCAAACAAATGCAACTTACAATGGTCCTCAAAATAATGCTCAAGGCAGAAGTTTAGGCGTATTTGCAGCTAACTTAGCATTTAGTAAAGATGTTTTAAAAGACAAAGGTACGCTGTCATTTAACGTAAGTGACGTGTTTAATTCTCGAAAAAGAATTATGGAAACTAACTTACCACAATTTGCAAATTCGTTCAGCGAAATGCAATGGAGAGTGCGTCAAATAAACTTATCATTTACGTACCGTTTTAACAAACCGAAAAACGAACGCGAGAAACCAGAACGCAAAATGCAAGGTGATGGCGAAGGTGATTATCAAGGATAAAACAGAAAGGACTCATGAAAATGAGTCCTTTTTTTTGTTCTTGTAAATTAGATTGAAACCAAAAAAAAAGGACAACCATTGGATGTCCTTTTTTATAATAACAAAAAGCTTATGCTGATTGTTCTTGCTTCTTTTTTGCTCTTTTCTCTTTGAAAGCTTCCCAACTAGCCCCGCCAACCCAATAGGATACGAAACCAACTAGAAAAAACATTAACCAAAAACCTATAGTTAGTATGGTCAAGAAAAGTAAAAAGCCTAAATACTGTGAAAATTCAAACATGTTTTCCGGAATTTTGAATGTTGCTACAAATGTAAGTTTAATTCTTTGTGATAGCAATAATTTTTCATAAAAACTGATGACAATTTTCAACCTTACAATAAATAGCTTAACTTACTTTCTTGAAAAATCAAAACGACTTTGGTTTGTTTTTAAAATGCTGAAATGATGAGGTTTAAAGTTATTTTAGATTCTCCAACACACCTAAATAATACTTAAAATGAAATACCGAATTGAAAAAGATACCATGGGCGAAGTAAAAGTACCTCAGGATAAATATTGGGGCGCCCAAACAGAGCGATCGAAGAACAATTTTAAAATTGGACCAACTGCCTCAATGCCGATCGAAATAATAGAGGGATTTGCCTATTTGAAAAAGGCGGCAGCGCACGCCAATTTCGACTTAGGTGTTTTATCAGAAGAGAAAAAAGAGGCTATCAGTGCCGTTTGCGATGAAATTTTAGCGGGTAGTTTAGCTGACCAATTTCCACTTGTGATTTGGCAAACGGGTTCTGGAACGCAAAGTAATATGAATGTCAACGAAGTAATAGCCAATCGAGCACAAGTCTTGGCGGGTTTACAAATTGGTATTGATGAACCATTTGTTAAAGCGAATGATGATGTGAATAAATCGCAATCGTCAAATGATACTTTCCCCACGGCAATGCACATAGCAGCTTATAAAATTGTGGTTGAAAAAACAATTCCTGCAGTGCAGCAACTTCGCGATACTTTGCACAATAAAGTCATTGCGTTTCGCGACGTTGTAAAAATAGGTCGTACACATTTAATGGATGCAACACCGCTAACTTTAGGACAAGAACTTTCGGGTTATGTGGCACAATTAAATTTTGGAATTCGGGCTTTAGAAAATACATTGGATCATCTCTCTCAAATAGCATTGGGAGGTACCGCTGTAGGAACGGGTTTGAATACACCTGATGGTTACGATATAAAAGTTGCAAATTACATCGCACAATTTACTGGTCATCCTTTTGTAACCGCTACAAATAAGTTCGAAGCTTTGGCTGCACACGATGCGCTGGTAGAAACCCATGGCGCACTTAAGCAATTGGCTGTTTCTCTAAACAAAATTGCAAACGATATCAGAATGTTAGCATCGGGACCGCGATCTGGTATTGGAGAATTATTTATTCCAGAGAATGAGCCCGGTTCCTCAATTATGCCAGGAAAAGTGAATGCAACGCAATGCGAAGCTTTAACAATGGTGTGCGCTCAGGTTTTAGGTAATGATGTTGCTATAGCAATAGGAGGCATGCAAGGTCATTACGAGTTAAATGTTTTTAAACCCATGATTGCTGCTAATTTTTTACAGTCAGCGCGATTGTTAGCAGATGCTTGTGTGTCATTTGATGTGCATTGCGCTCAAGGAATCGAATCTAATTACAAAAGGATTACTGAGTTGCTTAACAATTCGTTGATGTTGGTAACTGCTTTAAACACTAAAATTGGGTATTACAAATCAGCAGAAATTGCTCAGTTGGCACATAAAAATGGAACTACTCTGAAGGAGGAGGCTGTTCGATTAGGATATGTCACCACGGAAGAATTTGACGAATGGGTTCGACCAGAAGATATGGTGGGTAAATTAAAATAGTCTTCTTTATAAGATTTTTTGGCTCAAGAATAAAAAAAGAAAAATCTTGTACGCTACAGTACAAGATTTTCTTTTTTTGAAGTAATTATTGATTCTGCAACTGTTTTCATAAGATGCATACTTTTTATTTTTGCATCAAAATCATAAATCGGACTCGTAATCATGAGCTCATTTATTTGTGTATATTGTATAAATTGTTGCAGTTCGCGCACAATTTTTTCAGGGTTTCCCACAAAAGAGCAGGCTGTCATTTGATCTACATGAAATTTTTCTACTTCGTTCATTAGATCAGTCATATCTTCAACGGGCGGTTGCAAGGGTTTGCGGTCGTTTCGAATTAAGTTCAAAAACATTTGCGTTAAACTTGTGGCAAGTTTTGCAGCTTCTTCGTCTGTATCTGCAGCTACGGCATTAACACAAGCCATGATTTTGGGTTTTTGCAAATATGCTGAAGGTTCAAAATGATCGCGGTAATATTGAAATGCTTGATGCATGAGTTTTGGAGCAAAATGACCTGCAAATGCGTACGGAAGTCCTTTAGCTGCTGCTAATGCGGCACTGTCTAAACTGGAACCTAAAATCCAAATGGGTACAGCAACACCTTCTGCAGGAAACGCTCGTACTTTTGCGGAAGCATTATTGACGTTAAAAAAGTCTTGTAAAGCCGTTACGTTTTCTGGGAAACGTTGCGATTGTTCTACAAAATCTTTACGAATAGCCTGCGCTGTTAAACCATCGGTACCTGGTGCTCTACCTAATCCTAAATCAATACGATTGGGGTACAAAGTCGCTAGTGTTCCAAATTGTTCAGCCACAATTAGTGGCGCGTGGTTGGGTAACATGATTCCGCCAGAGCCGACGCGAATGTTTTGCGTTTGCGAAGCTATATGACCAATTAAAACTACGGTTGCTGAACTGGCAACATGCGCCATATTGTGGTGTTCGGCCAGCCAAAAGCGCTTGTAACCCAATTTATCGGCTGTTTGAGCCAGTAGTTTAGTTCTTTCTAAAGTTGCAGTAGCGTTGCTATCCTCGGCGATAATTGCCAATTCTAAAATCGAAATAGGAAGAGATGCTGACATTGTATTTTTTTTACAAAATTAAGCAATACTTCCCTTTGCAAGTCTTTACGGATTGTTAATTGAATGGTAATTGTTAGGATAACGAATTGAAAAAAAAAACCTGTAACCAAAGGCTACAGGCTAATGAGTATAAATTATAGTACTGATTTTATTCGAAGCGTATTAATTATGAGTTACCAATATACGTAAAAATCTGTTTATTGACCGTCGACATAATCTTGCAAGTAGCTAAATCTCTCGGTTAATTTGCCGTTTTGAGTAATTTGTGCACGTTGTAAAATACCGTCTTTATCTCCATCGAAGAAAGCCGGAATCACATGCTCTAGAAACATTTGCCCAAATCCTTCGCTAGCATCTTTTGGTAACTCGCAAGGCAAATTATCAACTGCCATGACCACTATCGCACCCGGATGAAAAACATCGACTTCTTTGTTTTCTAACGGCAAGTAGCCGTACAATGGTTCTGCTATTGTTGAGGCACGTAAAGTACAAGCAATTGGTCCGTTCACATCGCAGGAAACATCCGCTACAATTTTGATCTTACAATCTTTTGAATTCAACATTTCTTGTGTCAAAATCATTGGAGCTTCATTGGCATGAAAATGTCCTGAAATATAAACATCAGAAACAGTGGTAAATCGTTCAAAATTGGTTTCGTATTCAGTTGGGTTTTGGTAAAAATCAAAATAATCCAAAACTTGACCGTCTTTTCGTTTGTTGTAATCTAAAACATCAATTTGAGTGTAAACGGCTTGAGTGTAATTTTTAGTTAAATAATTCTCTACGGTTACTGATTTGATTTTGATGGCATCGAGTATTTCTTTGGCGCCACTGCCTACTTTTCCGCTACCGGTAATTACAAATTTAATTGGAGGTAAAATCACACGTTTCAGTTGTGCAATCAGCGCTTCTTTTCCCGAAAGGGTTTCTGCTTTAGGTAACTTGAACAATTCAAATTTGATTCCGAAAGCACGAATTCCGTTGTACGCACCAACCATGCCAGCATAGCGACCAAAACCTATTAGCCTTTGGTTTTTAGCATTCACGATAGTTTCGTGGTCAAACAAAGAAATGTTTTCTTTCAATATGGTTTGTAGCAAATTTCTATTGTACGGCTGTTTTTTGATCGTGTGCGAAAAAAAGAAATACGATTTATTAGGAATTAGTGCCTCAACAGGAACTTCTTTTACGCCCAGCAAAATGTCGCAAGTACTAAGATCAGTACCAACTTCAATTCCGGCTTGTTCATAGGCGTCGTCTGTAAAAATGCGACAATCTGAACTTTCAACAAGAATTTCTATGCTTGGATATTGATTTTGTAATTGTACCAATGCCTCTGGAGAAAAAACCACTCTACGATCTGCTGGTTTTTTACGTTCTTTTATGATTCCAAACTTCATTTTATAAGTTTTTTCTAAATTATAATATAACTTTAATAATACCATTTGTTACAAATATAACAAATACCATTTCTCTTTTAATTTTTTTTCGAAAAATTCGATAGTTTTTATTCAAGTATGCACTGATGTACAATTTAGTAGCATTCCAAAAGCCTTGTAGGACTTATAAAATACTGTTAAGGTTTAAAAAAAAGAAGGAGCAAAAACAGACTGATTCTATATATTTGTCTTTCTAGTTATACCAAAATGAATTTTATTAAAAACGCAAATATACTACATATATCACTCCTTTTTTTGATTTTTGGATCTTGTGCCAAAGAGAAAGTAAAGGTAGAATTACGAGACGATCAATTGCCAAAAAATAGGTTGCCAATTATGAAACCTTTGTCAGCAGCTGAGCCAAAACTGACTGCATCATATATTAATGTGAAGCGGGCTGAAATTGATTCTTTTTACCAAAAAAACTGGCCCAATCAAACTGCAAATGGAAGTTTTTTGGTAGCCAAAAATGGTCAAATCATTTATGAAAAATACGAAGGTTTCTCCAATTTTAGAGATGAAACTGTTATTACAGCGAACACTCCATTGCATATTGCATCAGTTAGCAAGGTGCTAACGGCCACTGCAGTTTTAAAATTGGTTAACGCCAAAAGGTTGAGTTTAGATCAAAAAGTAAATACTATCTTAAAGTCTTTTCCTTATCCAGAAGTGACAGTGCGTACCTTGCTGAATCACCGTAGCGGATTGCGTAACTATGCTTATTTTACCGATCGTGATAAATCGGTTTGGGATAGACGTAATACTTTGACTAATATGGATATTTTGACTATTATGGCAACCAAGGATATTGGTTTAGAGTTTGCAACTGATACTCGTTTTGCATACTGTAATACCAATTATGCAATGTTGGCGCTAATCATAGAAAATATTACAAAATTGTCATATGAAGAGGCTATGAAAAAAATTATTTTCGAGCCGCTAGGCATGAAAAACACTTATGTTTTTGATTACGAACGCGATAAAGAAACTGCTGTCACTTCGTATAAAGGCAATAAAGTAGAAATAGGAAAGGATTATCTTGATGCAGTGTACGGAGATAAAAATATTTACTCCACGCCACGAGATTTATTGAAATTTGATCGTGCTAGGAGCAGTGCTCAGTTTTTGTCGAAAGACCTAAATAAACAAGTGTACCAGCCGTATAGCAACGAACGTAAGGGAACTAAAAATTACGGACTTGGTATCCGAATGATTAATTGGGAGACAGGACAAAATTTTTATTTTCACAATGGTTGGTGGCACGGGAACACTTCCTCTTACATTACTTTAACTAAGGAAGGCGTCACTATCATTGCACTTTCAAATAAGTTTACACGCAAAACGTATGATGTTAGAAAACTGGCGACTTTATTCGGAGATTATCCTTTTAAATTTCAGGACGAGTAAATAAAAAGGCACTATTTTTGAAATAGTACATTATAAAAAAGTGTACATTTGCACTCTCAAAAAAAATGAGAAAAATGGGGTCGACTGGTTTTGACAGCAAGTCGAATTGATAAGTAAGCACGTCGAGCATTGAGACCTTGCTCGTAAATATAAGATCTTACACTTTTACACGGCGAAAATAACTACGCTTTAGCTGCATAATCCGAATTATAGTACGATTACGCCACGTTCCTATCAGATAGGAAAGCTGGATTCTCCTTGAAAGCCTTGGTTTGTGGCGTTCAGTACAGGGGAACCGTAAAAATAAACCTAGATTTCCATGAGCTTCGGGTGGATTTCGACATTAAGAAGATAAGTAGGGTGTGGTTGTTTCTGGCCGAGCACACTATCGAAAATTCAATCAGGAAATAAGCGCGTAGAAAGCTTTTTAGTTGCTTGTTTGGACCCGGGTTCGATTCCCGGCGACTCCACAAAAAAACCCTGTAATCTATTGATTTACAGGGTTTTTTATTTTTATTATCCCAATATCTTCCCGGCATTTTTTTTATTCTTGATTTCCTTCTTATAATAGGCTTTTAGCAATTTGCGCATCAGTCTTTTCCAAATCCTTCCATTTTTATTTCATAATTATTGCCTCTGTAACATTTGTCACTGTGAGTGTTTTATATGGCTCTTACTTTTGTGTCAGATGAAAAACTGGTTTAATCTCTTGCGAGCAAATTAGCATTCAATTTTAAATAAGTACCACGATGAATTCAGAACAAAAGAAAAATAAAGATCTCATTTTACGAGAAAAACTAGCACTTCAGCGCACAACGCTGGCTAATCAATCTACTTTTTTGTCGTTTATGCGAACGGCTATGTATTTTTTAATAGCAGGTTTAAGCCTTAAAAATTTGATTGCAGTTCCAAATAGCTTTTATATCGAATTGGGCTTGTTTGCCAGTTCATTGATCATTTTTGTTTTCGGAATTATAAATTATTTTGTTCACCGAAAATCAATTGCTAACAATAAAAAACACGTAGGCGATTACCAACTTGAATATTTAAAACTTTAAGAATGACTGTAAAGTATTCTTTTGATAGATTAACCTGAAAAGAATCTGCAAATAAAAGGAGTTATGTGACAAAAGTAACAGAACCTTTTGGTGCAAAACTTCACCTTTGTCAAAAATAATTTATGATTAACACTATGGAAATTTTAGAATTTATTCAACAACCTTGGCCTTGGTATGTCGCTGGCCCGCTGATAGGTTTAACTGTTCCCGCTTTATTGCTAATTGGAAACAAATCATTCGGAATTAGCTCCTCTTTGCGCCATGCCTGCGCTATTTGTGTACCTGCAAATATTCCTTTTTTTAAATACGATTGGAAAAAGGAAATTTGGAATTTATTTTTTGTGTTGGGAATTGTGCTTGGAGGCGTGATTGCCTTTTTTGGACTTTCAAATCCAGATCCTATACAAATCTCCTCATCATTACAAACTGACTTAGCCCAATATGGTATTACTGAAATTAAAGGCCTGCTTCCCGAACAATTGTTTTCTTGGTCTAATTTAGGTACAATTCCTGGTTTTGTGGTTTTGGTGCTTGGAGGGTTTTTTGTTGGTTTTGGTTCGCGCTACGCAGGAGGTTGCACAAGTGGTCATGCTATTTCAGGCTTATCCAATTTGCAAGTAGCGTCTTTAATTGCAACTTGTTGCTTTTTTATCGGTGGTTTGCTGATGGTTCATTTTATCCTGCCTCTAATCTTAACACTTTAATTTTAATACAATGAATCAATTTAAAAATATTACACCTAATAATAAGGAGCAGGACAGCAATCGTGTTAGCTTTTTAAACTCTTTAAAATATTTAATCGTCGGGACACTTTTCGGAATTGTTTTTATTAAAGCCGAAATCATTAGTTGGTACCGAATTCAAGAAATGTTTCGCTTTGAATCTTTTCATATGTACGGTGTAATTGGTAGTGCAGTAGTAGTAGGAATGCTTTCTGTATTTATTATCAAAAAATATGAAATCAAAACATTTTCCGGTCAGCCAATTACATTTCAAGACAAGCCCTTTCACAAAGGTCAAATTATAGGCGGATTACTATTTGGTTTCGGTTGGGCACTTACAGGTGCTTGTCCCGGTCCTTTATTTGCACAAATAGGGAGCGGTGCCACTGTGATGTTAGTTCCTCTTTTAGCTGCTATTTTTGGAACTTGGGTATATGGACTTTTAAAAGATCGTCTGCCTCATTAATTGATTTTCTCATGTCAATTGCTTTCTTTAGCATAAAATACAAGCTTCCGTAGTTGATTTTGAAAAGGAACTTAATTCAAGGATATCTATTTGATTAATTGGTAGAAAGAGACGTTTAACATCGGTCTGAAGTATGATTTTTTTGTTACAGTATAGTTTTTATCTATTGAAATTTTAATTACACTCGAATTTTTATTGGTAAATTTGAAACTAGAAAATTAAAAATCAAACATATTATGGAAAATAATTCAAGACCTACCTCTTACAATGTCAATGGAGAGAGTAAATGTCCTTTCTCTGCTGGTGCAAATGCGCCGAAGCAAAGCGAACGTCATGGCAAAATCAATCGCGATTGGTGGCCAAATCAATTAAACCTAAATATCTTGCGTCAGAATGGAGTGGCTTCAAACCCGATGGGAGAGCACTTTAACTACGCGGAGGCATTTAAATCAGTTGATCTAGAGGTTTTAAAAAATGATATTAAAGAGGTAATTACTACTTCACAAGATTGGTGGCCTGCTGATTATGGCAGCTACGGTCCGTTCTTCATTCGTTTGGCTTGGCATAGTGCAGGTACTTATCGTATTGCAGATGGTAGAGGTGGAGCAGGTTTTGGTACACAACGTTTTGCACCCCTAAACAGCTGGCCAGACAACGCTAACTTAGATAAGGCTAGACTATTATTATGGCCAATCAAACAAAAATACGGGAACAAAGTATCTTGGGCAGATTTAATGGTTTTAGTAGGAAACTGTGCGCTTGAGGTAGCTGGTTTTAAGACATTTGGTTTTGCAGGAGGTCGTGTTGATGTTTGGGAGCCACAAGAAGATATTTATTGGGGACCTGAAAAAGAATGGCTTTCATTAAGTACAGAACCACACAGCCGTTACTCTGGTGATCGTGAACTTGAAAATCCGTTAGCAGCAGTACAAATGGGATTGATCTATGTGAATCCAGAAGGTCCAGATGGAAATCCAGATCCACTATTGGCAGCTAAAGATATCAGAGAGACTTTTGGTAGAATGGCTATGAATGACGAAGAAACAGTTGCTCTTATTGCGGGTGGACATACTTTAGGAAAAACGCACGGTGCTGCTGATCCAAATAAATATGTTGGAGCAGAGCCTGCAGCAGCTTCGATGGAAGAGCAAAGTTTAGGTTGGAAAAACACTTACGGTACTGGAAACGGTGCGGATACAATTACCAGCGGATTAGAAGGTGCATGGACAACCACTCCTGCAACTTGGAGTAACAATTACCTTGAAAACTTATTTGGTTACGAATGGGAATTAACTAAAAGTCCAGGTGGAGCACACCAATGGAAACCAGTTGGTGATGCAGGAGCAGGTACAGTTCCTGATGCGCACGACCCAAACAAAACGCACCAGCCGTTTATGTTAACTACTGATTTATCTTTAAGAGTAGATCCAGCTTACGAAAAAATTTCAAGACATTTCTTGGCTAACCCTGACGCTTTCAATGATGCTTTTGCAAGAGCTTGGTTCAAATTGACACACCGTGATATGGGACCAAAAGTTCGTTATTTAGGACCAGAAGTTCCTGCTGAAGAATTAATTTGGCAAGATCCAGTTCCTGCAGTTACTCATGCTTTAATAGATGCTGAAGATGAGGCAGCTTTGAAAGCAAAAGTTTTAGCTTCAGGATTGAGTATTTCTGAATTAGTAAGTACGGCATGGGCTTCAGCATCTACATTTAGAGGTTCTGATAAGCGTGGTGGAGCTAACGGAGCACGTATTCGTTTAGAGCCACAAGTAAACTGGAAAGTCAACAATCCAGCACAATTGCAACGTGTTTTACAAACTTTAGAAGGAATTCAAAATGAATTTAACGCGGCGCAAACTACTGGGAAGCATTTATCAATTGCCGATTTGATTGTTTTGGCTGGAAATGCGGCAATTGAAAAAGCAGCAGCAAATGCAGGACACGCAATTACAGTTCCTTTCGCAGCTGGTAGAACAGACGCTTCTCAAGAACAAACAGACGTAGAGTCGTTTGCAGTTTTAGAGCCACAAGCGGATGGATTTAGAAATTATGTGAAAACTAAATACACTGTTTCTGCAGAAGAAATGCTTATAGACAAAGCGCAATTATTGACTTTAACTGCGCCAGAAATGACCGTTTTGGTTGGTGGATTACGTGTATTGAACACTAATTTTGACCAATCTCAAAACGGAGTATTCACTAAAAAAGTAGATGCTTTAACTAATGATTTCTTTGTGAACTTATTGGATTTAGGTACTACTTGGAAAGCGGTTTCTGAATCAGATGATGCTTTTGTAGGTAGCGATCGTATGGCTGGTGGTATCAAATGGATTGGAACAAGAGTTGATTTGATTTTTGGTTCTAATTCAGAATTAAGAGCACTTGCCGAAGTATATGCATACAGTACAAGCCAAGATAAATTTTTAACCGATTTTGTTGCAGCTTGGACTAAAGTAATGAATCTTGACCGTTTTGATTTGGTTTAGATTTTGAATTTAATTTGTTAGAAAAGTGAGTTGGAAACAACTCACTTTTTTGTTTTAAAAGGATAACTAATCGATTTTTAACTTTTTTAGTTCCACAAAAAAAGCCCGACTTTATATCGGGCTATTTTGTTTTATATATTTTGCTTTTAGTAATTTAATCAATGTGATTTACACTTGAATTACGCCCAAGTTAAACGCTTTTTCAATAGGAGCGTGGTTGGCCGCTTCAATTCCCATAGAAATCCAAGTTCTGGTATCAAGAGGGTCAATGATGGCGTCTGTCCACAATCGTGAAGCTGCGTAGTAAGGAGAAACTTGTTCGTCATAACGCGCTTTGATAGTGTCGAATAATTCTTTTTCTTTCGTTTCGTCTACCAGTTCACCTTTTGCCTTGAGTGATGAAGCTTCAATCTGAGCTAAAACTTTGGCTGCTTGCGTTCCGCCCATAACTGCTAGTTCAGCGCTTGGCCAAGCAAAAATTAATCGAGGGTCATAAGCTTTACCACACATGGCATAGTTGCCGGCACCGTAAGAATTACCTACAATGACAGTGAATTTTGGAACAACAGAGTTAGAAACGGCATTAACTAACTTCGCACCGTCTTTGATGATTCCGCCGTGCTCGCTTTTTGAACCCACCATAAAACCGGTAACATCTTGTACAAATACTAACGGAATTTTCTTTTGGTTACAATTTGCGATAAAGCGAGTTGCTTTATCAGCACTGTCAGAGTAAATAACTCCTCCAAACTGCATTTCGCCATTTTTGGTTTTTACCACTTTACGTTGGTTAGCCACAATTCCAACTGCCCAGCCGTCAATGCGGGCATAACCTGTGATTATGGTTTGTCCGTAACCATCTTTATACGTTTCAAATTCAGAATTATCTACTAATCGGTGAATGATATCCATCATATCGTACTGTTCGCTACGCGCTTTTGGCAACAAACCGTAAATTTCATTTTCGTCAAATTTTGGTTTTTCTGGAGCAATACGGTTATAACCAGCTTTGTCAAAATCACCAATTTTATCGACTATTTTTTTAATTCTATCCAAAGCATCTTTATCGTCTTTGGCTTTATAATCAGTCACACCTGATATTTCACAATGTGTTGTTGCACCGCCTAAAGTTTCATTATCGATGCTTTCGCCAATGGCAGCTTTTACTAAATAACTTCCTGCCAAAAAGATACTTCCGGTTTTATCAACAATCATAGCTTCGTCACTCATGATGGGTAAGTACGCACCACCAGCTACACAACTTCCCATAACTGCAGCAATTTGTGTAATACCCATACTGCTCAATTGCGCATTATTTCTGAAAATTCGACCAAAATGTTCTTTGTCTGGAAAAATTTCATCTTGTAACGGCAGATAAACACCGGCACTATCTACAAGGTAAATGATGGGTAATCTGTTTTCCATTGCGATTTCTTGTGCGCGAAGATTTTTCTTTGCTGTAATTGGGAACCAAGCACCCGCTTTTACAGTGGCATCATTGGCAACAACTACGCATTGTTTGCCTTTGATATAGCCAATTTTTACCACTACACCTCCTGATGGACATCCGCCGTGTTCTTTGTACATTCCTTCTCCAACAAAAGCTCCAATTTCTATACTTTTTGCTTTCGGGTCTAATAAATAATCTATGCGCTCGCGAGCTGTCATTTTACCTTCGCTATGCAATTTTTGAATTCGTTTTTCGCCGCCGCCAAGTTTAACAACGCTTAATCTTTGGCGTAAAGCAGATAACAAAAGTTTATTGTGGTCTTCGTTTTTATTGAAGTTCAAATCCATGGTCAATTATAGTTATAAAAGTTTGTGCTAAAATACAAAAAGGAACTTAATTATTAGTATCAATGTCGTGTTCTAGTGAAAAAAATAGCGTGTTTGATTGCTATATAAACAAAAAAACAGAAGCGAACTTCTGTTTTTTTATGGATATGATAAAAAAAATAATTATTTATTTTTAGATTCGTTAACGAGTCTTTTTAAGATGGCCCATTGTTTTAAGGCATCTCTGGCTTCAACCGCAGGGTATCCCAACATCGTTTTTCCGGCAGGAATGTCGCCGGTTACACCAGATCCTGCACCAACAATAGCACCATCACCAATAGTCGTGTGGTCTTTTATCGATGCGCTGCCACCAATGATTACGCCGTTTCCTAAGGTTACAGATCCAGCCAATCCGCTATTTCCAGCCATGATACAAAATTTACCAAGTTTACTGTTGTGACCTATTTGTACCAGATTATCAATTTTGCATCCATCACCAAGAACGGTTGAGCTGAATTTACCGCGGTCAACGCAAGAGTTGGCGCCAATTTCAACATTGTTACCAATGATGACATTGCCAATTTGTGGAATTTTTACCAAGCCACGTTGCGGATCAGGTCGAAAACCAAAACCATCAGCACCAATTGTTGCGTTGGGATGAATAATACAATCGTTACCAATATGACAGCGCTCTCTTACCACCGTACCCGACCAAATTACTGTATTTTTACCTACGGTTGATTCGTCTAAAATGGTTACGTTTGGATAGATAGTTGAGTTGTCGCCAATTATTACATTCGGTCCTATGTAGCATCCAGCACCAATTTTAGCGCCATTGCAAATTTGTGCGGTAGCATCGATTGTTGCAGTAGGATGTATGCTTACCGCAAAAACTGGAGTAGGTGGAGCAAAAAGTTCTAAAACTTGTGACATAGCCAAGTCGGCATTTTTTACTTTGATAAAAGCTCGATTATCACCTGGTTCGATGCTAATATCTTCATTTACAACAGCAGTACAAGCCTTTGAGGTTGCCCAAAATTTTTCGTATTTTTTGTTTCCTATAAATGAAATCTCCGTAGTGCTGGCAGCTTCTAATTGTTCAGGAGCAGTAATGCTTGTTAGGGTTGACCCAACGATTTCTCCGTTAAGAATTTCGTTTATTTCGTTAATTGTATAGGATTTCATTGAAAAATTGGTTGTTTTTGAGTTAAATATTTTTCAAATAAAAGAATTTACCCGTAGTTATCCTAATTAATCTTAGATTTTACCACGCTAAGCCTATTATTGGATTGTGATTCAAGTTTTACAAATGCATTTTTAATTTTCTTTTTTTTAATAAAAAATCCTATAAAAATGTTTTTATAGGATTTTAAAATTTATTCTTCTTTTTGTCCCATCATCATCAGATAGGCCTTTAGGAACGCATCAATTTCACCATTCATGACGCCATCCACATTACTCGTTTCGTAGCCTGTCCTGACGTCTTTAACTAGTTTATAAGGTTGCATCACGTAATTTCGGATTTGTGAACCCCACTCAATTTTCATTTTTCCGGCTTCAATATCTGCACGTTGTGCTTGCTTCTTTTTCAATTCAATTTCATACAATTGTGATCGAAGCATTTGCATAGCACGTTGTCTGTTGTCTTGCTGTGAACGCGTTTCTGAACATTGAATTTGAATACCGGTTGGTTTGTGAAACAGCTGTACTTTGGTTTCTACCTTGTTCACGTTTTGACCACCTGCGCCACTAGAGCGAGAGGTAGTAATTTCAATATCCGCAGGATTGATTTCAATTTCAATACTATCGTCAACAAGCGGGTACACGTAAACGGACACAAATGAAGTATGTCGTTTGGCGTTACTATCAAAAGGCGAAATACGTACTAAACGGTGTACGCCGTTTTCTCCTTTGAGATAGCCAAATGAATAATCGCCCTCAAATTCTAAAGTTACTGTCTTGATTCCAGCGGCTTCTCCTTTTTGAAAGTTCAGTTCTTTGATTTTATAACCGTATTTTTCGCCCCACATCATGTACATACGCGTAAGCATTTCGGCCCAATCACAACTTTCAGTTCCACCAGCACCAGCTGTAATTTGAATGACTGCACTAAGCGTATCGCCTTCGTCAGAGAGCATGTTTTTGAATTCGATGGCCTCAATATGTACCTCTGTTTTGGTGTATTGCTCGTCTAATTCTTCGGTAGAAAGTTCTCCTTCTTTATAAAAATCATAGGCTAACTCTAATTCGTCGGTCATTTCAACCGCTTTATTGTAGTCTTCTATCCATTTTTTTTTGTTTCGAAGATTTTTTACCAAAAGTTCAGCCTCTTTAGGATTGTTCCAAAAATCGGGAGCAAATGTTTTTTCTTCTTCGTTAGAAATTTCAATTAGTTTGGCATCAACGTCAAAGATACCTCCTCAACGCACCAAGGCGCTCCACAATACCTTTTATTTGTTCGGTAGTTGTCATAAAAATTAGTGTACTAGGTTGTTATTTTATCATTTTACCTCGCTACGTTTTTGCTGTGTAATATTAGTTCAGATTTAACGGAACTTATTGGAAATAACAATTCGTATTGTGTAAATTTGTGCCACAAAAATAGGAAAATTATGCGACGGTGCAATTGTAAGTATTGCACGGTGTCTAAATAAAAATATATTATGGAAATAAATTTAATAAGCGATACGATTACAAAACCTTCTCGCGAAATGCTAGTGCACATGTTAAACGCAACTGTGGGAGACGATGTGTACAAGCAAGATCCTACAGTTATTGCTCTTGAAGCCAAGGTAGCTGCTATGTTCGGTATGGAGGCTGGACTTTTTTTTCCTTCAGGAACGATGGCTAACCAAACGGCCATTAAATTACATACGCAACCAGGCGAGCAGTTAATTGCCGACAAATATGCACATGTTTATCATTACGAAGGTGGTGGAGTTTCGTTCAATAGCGGTGTATCCTGCTGTTTGCTTGATGGAAAACGCGGAATGATTACAGCAGATCAGGTGGCAGCAGCGATTAATGATCCTGAATTTTACCACAGCCCGTTAACGAGTTTGGTTTGCGTTGAAAACACTACCAATAAAGGCGGTGGCGCTTGTTATGAAATTGAAGATTTGCAAAAAATTCAAGCAGTTTGTAAAGCCAATAATTTGAAATTCCATTTAGATGGCGCGCGAATTTGGAATGCATTGGTAGCTAAACGACAAGATCCTAGAGCTTTTGGGCAAATTTTTGATACGATTTCAGTGTGTTTATCAAAAGGTTTGGGAGCTCCAATTGGTTCTGTGCTTTTGGGTGATAAAGCAACAATTCATCGTGCTTTACGCATCCGAAAAATATTTGGTGGAGGAATGCGCCAAGTAGGTTATTTGGCTGCAGCCGGAATTTATGCATTAGACAATAATATTGAGCGCTTGGCCGAAGACCACCGCAGAGCCAAAGAAATTGCAGAAGTATTGAAAAAGGTAAGTTGGGTAGCTTCTGTAGAGCCAGTAGAAACAAATATTTTGATTTTTACTTTGGTTCCGAATGTAATCGAGAAGAATTTAATCGAACTTTTAAAGCAAAAAAATATTTTAATTAGTTCAATGGGTCATGGTAAATTACGTATCGTAACCCATTTAGATTATAAAGAAGTAATGCATACTTATGTGCTTGAAACACTTCAAAAATTAGTATAAAACTAATTCAAAAATTTTTTAAAGTTTAAGGTTTACCATTATTATTGATTTCAAAAAATGGTAAACCTTAAACGTTTTTTTATTTAAACAAATTATCCATTCCTGGAATCATCGGCATATCCATTTTTGCCACAGCATCCAATTCGGCTTCATTAACTTGAGAAGCTTTTGCGATAGCTTTGTTTAAAACCAAAATCATATAATCCTCTAGTTGTTCTTTATCCTCCAAAAGTGCATCATCAATACTAATTGATTTGATCGCTCTGTTAGCAGTTAGAGTCACTTTTAGTAATCCATCTGAACTTTGTTCGTCAATCAATACTGTATCAAGTCTTTTTTTTGTGTCTTCTATTTTTTGTTGGGTCTCTTTTAATTTGCCCATCATTCCCATTAAATCCATGTTTAGCTATTTTTAAGTTAATTCAGATACAAAATTACTATATTGCGTAGTCATTATCAATAAAAGATTCATGAAAAACACACCCTTCCTTAGTGGTGTTTGTCTTATTTTTGCAATTGTAAATAGTAATGTGCAAGCACAAAAAATAGTAACTCCTATGACTCAGCCAAAAGCTAAAATTATACCTAAAACGCTAGAAAAACACAATCAAAAACGTATCGATAATTATTTTTGGCTAAACGATCGCGAGAATCCAGAAGTCATTGATTATTTGAATCAAGAAAATGCCTACTACGAAGCTGCTACTGCTGGTACGAAAGATTTTCAGAAGGCTTTGTATGAAGAAATGAAAGCTCGTATTAAAGAAGATGACCAGTCCGTACCGTATTTGTATAATGGTTATTATTACATTACTCGTTACGAAACAGGAAAAGATTATCCGATTTATTCTCGAAAAAAAGGAAGCTTGAGCGCTGCAGAAGAAATTCTTTTTGATTGTAATGAATTAGCCAAAGGTCACTCTTATTTTCAACTTGGCGGTATGAGTATCAGCCCTGATAATAAATTGGTGAGTTTCGGAATCGATACGGTGGGAAGAAGAATTTACACCATTCAAGTCAAAAACTTAGAAACGGGCGAATTATTCTCTGATACCATTGAAAATGCTGACGGTAGTTCAGTTTGGGCAAATGATAATAAAACTATTTTTTATACCCGACAAGACACGGTTACGTTGCGTTCCGATAAGGTTTTTAAACACAAAGTAGGTACTTCAGCTGATCAAGATGTGGTTGTTTTTTATGAAAAAGACGATACATTTAGTGTTTCTGTTGGTAAAGAAAAGTCCAAAAAATATATTGTAATCAGTTCCGGAAGTACCCTAACAACGGAGTACCGCATTTTAAATGCGGAGCAGCCTGACGGCGAATTTGCGATTTTTCAAAAAAGGGTTCGTGGTTTAGAATATAGTATTTCGCATTTTGGTGATTCTTTCTACATTTTGACCAACAAGGATAAGGCGAGTAATTTCAAACTAATGAAAACTCCAGAAAACGCTACATCTAAAGAAAATTGGAAAGATGTAATTGCACACCGTGAAGATGTTTTGCTGGAAGATATTGAAATTTTTAAAAACTATTTAGTTGTAGAAGAACGCTCCAATGGTTTAAATCACATCCGAATTATGCCTTGGAGTGGGGAAGCGGACTATTATCTACCTTTTGGTAGTGAGACTTACAATGCTTTCACTACGACGAATATCGATTTTGATACAGATGTTTTGCGTTACAGTTACCAGTCATTGGCTACACCTTCGTCAGTCATTGATTTTAACATGGCAACTAAGGAGAAAACGATTCTAAAAGAGCAACAAGTTCTAGGTGGTAAATTTGATAAAGAAAATTATACCGAAGAACGTGTATGGGCTACTGCGAAGGATGGTACCAAAGTGCCAATTTCGATGGTTTACAGAAAAGGCTTAAAGAAAGATGGTAAAAATCCTTTATTACTTTATGCATATGGTTCATATGGTGTAACGATGGATACCTATTTTTCTTCTACACGACTTTCTATCTTAGATCGTGGATTTGTTTTTGCAATTGCACACATCCGCGGAGGCGAAGATTTAGGAAGGCAATGGTACGAAGATGGGAAATTGCTGAAAAAGAAAAACACGTTTACTGATTTTATTGACTGCTCGAAATTTGTAATAGAGCAAGGTTATACCTCTGCAGATCATTTGTACGCTGAAGGAGGTTCAGCAGGTGGATTGTTAATGGGTGCGGTGGTCAATATGGCTCCTGAATTGTATAAAGGCGTAATTGCTCAGGTGCCGTTTGTTGATGTTGTAACAACCATGCTAGATGATACTATACCATTGACAACGGGTGAATACGACGAATGGGGAAATCCAAACGTAAAAAAATACCATGATTATATGTTGTCTTATTCGCCTTATGATAACGTAAAAGCACAAAAATACCCTAATATGCTTATTACAACAGGCCTGCACGATTCGCAGGTGCAGTATTGGGAGCCTGCCAAATGGGTGGCCAAGCTTCGTGCATTTAAAACCGATGATAACGTTTTGTATTTGAATACCAATATGGATGCGGGTCATGGCGGGGCTTCAGGGCGATTTGAAGCATTGAAAGAACTCGCTAAGGAATACAGTTTTTTGTTAGATTTAGAAGAAATTAAAAACTAATTAGATTATTTTTGTTAAATTTGCACCATGCGCGTTCGAATTTATAGTCGGTGCGACTAACTATTTTTTTATGAAAAAAGAAATATCTGCTTATAATAATGTCTTAGAATTAATAGGGAATACACCCCTTATTAAACTAAATAAAGTTACTGAAGATCTAGTTGGAAATTTTTACGCTAAGGTTGAAGCTTTTAATCCAGGACATTCCTCTAAAGATAGAATTGCATTATATATAATTGAAGAAGCTGAAAAACGTGGAATTTTAACTCCTGGTGATACCATTATAGAAACTACGTCAGGGAATACGGGATTTAGTTTGGCTATGGTAAGTATCATTAAAGGGTATAATTGCATTTTAGCAGTAAGTTCAAAGTCATCAAAAGATAAAATTGACATGTTGCGTAGCTTGGGCGCCAAAGTTTATGTTTGCCCAGCGCACGTTTCAGCAGATGATGAGCGATCTTATTATAATGTTGCAAAACGTTTACACGAAGAAACAAAAGGGTCAGTTTACATCAATCAATACTTTAATCAGTTGAATATTGATGCACATTATAACTCTACCGGTCCAGAAATTTGGAAACAAACTAACGGACAGATTACGCATTTAGTTGCTTGCAGCGGAACCGGAGGAACTATTTCTGGTACTGCCAAATATTTGAAAGAGCAAAATCCGAATATCAAAATTTTAGGAGTAGATGCTTTTGGTTCGGTGTTAAAAAAATACCACGAAACAAGAGAGTTTGATAACGAAGAAATTTATCCATACCGTATTGAAGGGTTAGGGAAAAATTTAATTCCATCGGCAACTGATTTTGATATTATTGACAAGTTCATGAAAGTGACTGATGAGGAAAGTGCTCATACTGCTCGTGAAATCACTAAAAAAGAAGGTTTGTTTGTAGGATATACTTCTGGTGCAGTTATGCAAGCCATCAAGCAATATGCTGAAGAAGGAGAGTTTGATGAAAACAGCAACGTAATTGCTATTTTTCCTGATCATGGTTCTCGTTATATGAGCAAAGTATTTAGCGATGATTGGATGAATGAGCAAGGCTTTTTTGATAGCATCAACGAAGAGGAAGTTCAAAAAATCGAATTCATTAAATAGTTCAACATTGAATTAAATTCCATACAAAACTCCAGAGCAATCTGGAGTTTTTTTTGCTTTGTGGTTAATTATAGCGGTAAAAAAAAAGCCCTTGTAAAACAAGAGCTTTTAGAATTGTATAACAAGGAATTTATTCTTCCATAGTGTGATACACGTTCATCACGTCATCATCTTCTTCGATTTTTTCGATCAATTTTTCCACATCCGCCATTTCAGCTTCAGTAAGTTTTTTAGTAATTTGTGGAATTCTTTCAAAACCTGAAGAAAGAATTTCTATTCCGCGACTTTCTAGTTCTTTTTGGATGGTTCCAAAGCTTCCAAAAGGCGCATAAATTAAAATACCATCTTCATCAGCAAAAATTTCTTCTGCACCAAAATCGATAAATTCTAATTCGAGTTCTTCGATATCTTGGTTGTTATTCGGAATACGGAAATTACAAGTGTGGTCAAACATAAACTCCACAGATCCTTGCGTTCCTAGAGTACCGTTACATTTATTGAAATAACTGCGAATGTTGGCTACTGTACGATTATTGTTATCTGTTGCTGTTTCGATTAAAATAGCAATTCCGTGTGGAGCGTAACCCTCAAATAATTGTTCTTTGTAGTTAGCTGTATCTTTGTCAGTTGCTTTTTTGATGGCGCGTTCCACATTTTCTTTTGGCATGTTAACTGCCTTCGAGTTTTGGATCACCGCTCTTAGTCTGGAGTTGGCTTCTGGATTTGGTCCACCTTCTTTCACAGCCATCACGATATCCTTACCAATTCTGGTAAACGCTTTGGCCATTGCTGACCAACGTTTCATTTTTCTTCCTTTTCGAAATTCAAACGCTCTTCCCATTTCTATTAATTATTTTGAAGTGCAAATATAAAAAAATAAAGCAAAAAAAAGAGGCCTAAGCCTCTTTTGGATAAGTTAATCTACCTATAATGCCCGGCATTTTTTTACCTTGAATATCGTAAATTGCTTTTAGCCACATGACAAATAGCATCGGTACTACAACAAAGCAAAGTGGGTTATATTCCCAAGCTTTAATAAAGTCAAAATGAATAAAATGCATTACAGCTCTTGTGAGTCCGCAAGCATAACATTCAATTCCTGCCAATACTACAGACAAGCAAGTGCTTTCTCCATTATCAAACAAAGTTTTCGGTAAAAAGAGCAAAACAATTGGCGCTAATATCAATACAAGATTCGAAAGGTAAAAATAAGCTTTACGCATTTTTAGGTTGTCTTAAAGTGTTGTAGAGTATGAACCTCCTTTTGGTTGTAAATCTCCAGTGATGATGCGAATTAAGTCAATTAAAGCCCAAATTCCGCAACCTCCGAATGTTAACAACTGAACAATTCCTTGCCAAGTGTACCCTAGGTAAAAACGGTGAATACCAATTGCACCAACGAAAAAAGCTAATAATAAAGCTATCAATTGGCTTTTTCCGCTTGCAATAGCGGCTGGAGATGATAACTCATCTTCTTGAGTGTTCACTACTGTAGTGTTTTCACTCGTTGCTCTTTGCACAGGGAAAGACGCGTAGGTTGTTGTCAAAACACCTAAAAATAACAGTACAACTGTAAAAAGTAATTTGATTTTCATAAGAAAAAGTTTAAGTTTGTGCCAAATATAAATAAAAAACTAAAATACCGATGTATATTTTTATTAAAAAAAGAACAATTTTTTTTCTGTGCCTCCTAGGATACTTCCTAACAGCAGAAAAAGCATTTTCACAAAATAATTATGAGTTTCTTGGAGCATTAAAACTGAATGGAAATGAAAAAAGTGTTATCACATACCGTTTGGTTTTTGAGGAATTGAACGGAAAATTAAAGGGCTATTCAATTACTGATTTAGCAGGTAAGCATGAAACCAAAAATTTAATAGAAGGTAGCTATAATAAAAAACTAAAGTTGTTTGAGTTCCGCGAAACAAATATTGTGTACACCAAATCAAAGTTTGAGCAGAGTGCATTTTGTTTTGTTAATTTCTCAGGAAAATTAAAGTTGGTGCAAAGTACTAGTAAATTAGAAGGAGCATTTAAAGGTTTGTACAAAAATAAACAGAAGTGTATTGATGGTACACTTGTTTTAATAGGAAGTACTAAACTTTATAATTTGGTCAATAAGGTAAATAATCGCATTCAAAAATCGAATAAGGTTGATGTGAAAACTAAAGAGAATATTAATCCTTTGAAAGTCTTGGACAGTTTAAAAACAAATCGATTGAGTAACGATGAAAATTTAAATGTTTTTTGGGGATCGAATAAATTTAAAATGGAGATTTACGACATTGGTAAAGAAGATGGCGATGTGGTAAATATTTATCAAAATAACAAATTAATTCTGACCAAGCATAAATTAACCAATGCTAAAAGAATTATCGAAGTATTTCTGGATGGGACTAAAAATGAGTTTAAAATTGAAGCAATTAACGAAGGTACAATAGCCCCTAATACCGCTAAAATTACTTTGTTTGATGGAGATACCTCTTTTGACTTAATGTCGAATTTAAAGAAAGGGGAGAAAGCAAGCATCACAATTCATAAAAAATAAACTAATTTCTTGAAGTTCGAGATAAAAAAAACCGGAAGCTACTGCTTACCGGTTTTTTGTTTAAGATCCTTTAAAGGATTATTTTTTGTAAAAAGGTAGCTTAACTACTTTTGCAGGAACATCATTTTTTCTGATTCGGATAAAAATATCACGATCAATATTACTGTTTTCTGTGGTAACGTATCCTAATCCAATTCCCTTGTTCATAGAAGGCGACATAGTTCCTGAAGTTACAATACCAATTATAGTTCCTTCAGCATTCACTATTTCGTAATCGTGTCTTGGTACGGCACGTTCTTGCATTTCGAAAGCTACTAATTTGCGGCTAACTCCTTTTTCTTTTTGTTCTTTTAAATTTGCGGCATTCACAAAATCTTTGTTGAATTTTGTAATCCAGCCTAAACCAGCTTCTAATGGCGAGGTGGTATCGTTGATGTCGTTTCCGTACAAACAGAATCCCATTTCCAGTCGTAAAGTATCACGAGCTGCCAAACCAATTGGTTTGATTCCAAATGCAGCACCTGCCTCAAAAACTTTGTTCCAAATTTGCTCTACTTCATCATTCTTGCAATAAATTTCGAAGCCGCCTGAACCTGTGTATCCCGTTGCTGAAATAATAACATTTTCAATCCCTGCAAAGTCACTCACTTCGAAATGATAATAGGCAATAGACGCTAAATCAACAGAAGTTAATGATTGCATTGCCTCAACTGCTTTTGGCCCTTGAATAGCTAAAAGTGAATAGTCGTCTGATAGGTTTTTCATATCTACACCTAAATCATTGTGGCTAGAAATCCATTCCCAATCTTTATCAATGTTTGATGCATTTACGACCAAAAGATATTGCTCTTCTTTCATTTTGTACACCAATAAATCGTCTACAATTCCGCCATCAGCATTAGGTAAACAAGAATATTGCGCTCTTCCAATAGTTAAAGTAGCTGCATCATTTGATGTTACTTTTTGGATTAAAGCTAGAGCATTTGGTCCCGTAAGCAAAAATTCGCCCATGTGCGAAACATCAAAAACACCTACCGCGTTACGTACGGTTTCGTGTTCAGCATTAACTCCTTCGTATAAAATAGGCATGTTAAAGCCTGCAAATGGTAGTATTTTTGCTCCTAAACTTTCATGTATGTGCGTTAGCGCAGTATTTTTCATTGTGTTGAATCTAAAATTTTAAGTCGCTAATTTATTGATTTTATTCGGTGTGACAAAGGTTCTTTGAGGGATTATTTCAATCGTTTTCGGTGTTGTGTTTTTTGATTATCGGTTAGGAAAATGAATATCGATTCATTCGATTAGCAATGCCCAATAAATAGTATTGGTGCTAATTCTGATATTTTACAGCACTTATTTGTAAATTTGCAAATAGGTAAAAATGCCTTAGCCAATTAAATTATGGATAAAACACTGCATCTGAGAACAGTAAACGTGACGCGTTACATTACGCCTTTACGGGAAGGTGGATCGTTGCCCGCATTAGCTGAAGCCGATGATGATTTTAAATATGTCTTAAAATTTAAAGGAGCAGGGCATGGTGTAAAAGCACTTATTGCGGAGTTAATTGGGGGAGAAATTGCTCGTTTTTTGGGTTTGAAAATGCCTGAATTGGTTTTTGCACACCTTGACGAAGCTTTTGGTCGCTCAGAGGCAGATGAAGAAATTCAAGATTTACTACAAGGTAGTCAAGGTCTTAATTTGGCACTGCATTATTTGTCTGGTGCTATTAATTTTGACCCTGTAGTTACGCAAGTTGATGCTAAATTAGCTTCTCAAATTGTTTGGTTGGATGCTTTTATTACCAATGTAGATCGTACGTTTAGAAATACTAATATGTTGTTGTGGAAAAAAGAATTGTGGTTGATTGATCACGGTGCTAGTTTGTACTTTCATCATTCTTGGACTACATGGGAGAAGCATGCACAAAGTCCTTTTGGGTTGATTAAAGATCATGTACTTTTGCCACAAGCTACGTTACTTGATGAAGTAGATGCTGCTAGTAAAACTCTTTTAACGCCTAAGGTTTTACAAGAAATTGTCAATTTAATCCCTGAAGTTTGGTTGCATTGGGAAGATACAGATGAAACTCCTGAACAAATCCGCCAAGTGTATTTCAACTTTTTAACGACCCGATTACAACATTCTGAAATTTTTATAAAAGAAGCGCAAAATGCAAGAAAAACACTTATATGAGTACGCGGTAATACGAGTGGTACCTCAAGTTGAGCGCGAAGAATTTCTCAATGTTGGTGTCATTCTGTTTTGTAAAAAAGCCAAATTTATTAAAGTTCTTTTTACCATCAATGCTTTGAAATTGCAATTATTTTCGAAAGAATTAGACGTTGAACAACTGCAATTAAATGTCGAGGCTTTGGCAAAAATTGCGCATGGCGAAAAACAAGCAGGCCCAATAGCGCAGTTTGATATTCCTTCTCGTTTTAGATGGTTAACCGCCTTGCGCAGCTCTGTGATACAAACTTCTCGTCCGCATGCGGGACTGTGCGATGATTTAGATTTAACTACCCAACGCCTATTTGAAGAAATGGTTTTGTAACCCAAATGGTTTTCTTAAAGTACCTTTTCGAGAACTAAAAATTCTAGTGGCTCAGCTGTAATCGGAATATGGACATCACTTGAGGGAAATGGCTCGCGTGCGCCTGTTTCTGTATAACCATTGCGTTTGTACCATGCTATTAGTTCCTCTCTAACAGATATTACTGTCATTACAATTTTGGGTAATGAAAGTGATTTGGCATGAATTTCAGCTTTTTGAAGTAGTTTTTTACCAACACCTCCATTTTGTAATTCGGGTGATACTGTCAGCATTCCCAAATACAGTTGATTTTCCTTTTGAACTAACAAAACACAACCAATAATTTTGTCTTGATCAGTGTATTTTAAGATAGTATTTTTCGGATCATTTAAGGTTTCTGCTAATTCCCTTTCGGTGGTTCGCAAACCTTCTAAAATGTTGGCTTCTGTAGTCCAGCCTTTTTTAGAGGATTCGCCGCGATAAGCCGAATTTATCAATGTGTTGAGTGCCGTGATATCAGATGCGGTTGCTTTGGTAATCATCATTTTTTACGTGTTAGGATGTCAAAGATATAAAAAAGGCGCATCGTAAACCGCACATTTGAATTCCTTATATAATTTTGTTTCTAATGGATTAATTCTGTAACAAATAGTTTTTCAAATCCTCATAATTTCGTACTGAAACACTCAATTTTTCTTGGTTTAATATTGGTTCAATTTGCATCGGAATTGGTAGTTTTATCTTCAAAGCAGGCTCTACAGTATCTAAAAATTTAATGGGATGGGCTGTTTCTAAAAATATACCAATAGCCTCAGGATGGTTTTGTAATTCTTGTTTTAAACCAATGTAGCCAACCGCGCCGTGAGGTTCAGCAACATAGCCAGATTTATCAAATATATTTTTCATTGCAACCAAGGTTTCCTCATCAGTAAATGAAAACGAACTAAAATCTTTTTTGAATTCTGCTAAATCATTTTGGTAAAGCTCCTGAATGCGTATAAAATTACTCGGGTTTCCTACATCCATTGCATTTGAAATGGTTGCTTTTGATGGTTTAGGATTGTATTTTCCTTCTTCTAAAAAGCGTGGAACGGTATCATTTACATTTGTAGCTGCAATAAAATGTTGAACAGGTAAACCCATTTTTTTGGCTACAATTCCCGCGCAAATGTTGCCGAAGTTTCCACTTGGGCACGAAAAAACTAGAGGTTTGTTGTGTTTTTTTAAAGCTTTGTAGGTAAAGAAAAAGTAAAACATTTGCGGCAACCAACGCGCAATATTAATTGAATTAGCCGAAGTAAGATTTTTGTGTCGCAATGTTTCATCTAAAAAGGCTTTTTTAACCATGTCTTGGCAATCATCAAAAAAACCATCAACTTCAAGTGCTGTTATATTTTGCCCCAAGGTTGTCAATTGACGCTCTTGAATGTCGCTTACTTTTCCTGAAGGATATAAAATTACAACGTCAACGCCAGGAACTCCCAAAAAACCACTTGCAACTGCACCTCCTGTGTCGCCAGATGTAGCCACTAAAACGGTATTGTGGCTGTTATTTTTATCAGAGTTAAAATAGCCTAAGCATCGTGACATGAATCTTGCCCCAACATCTTTAAACGCCATGGTTGGACCATGAAATAATTCAAGTGAAAAAATATTACTCTCTATTTCAACAACAGGAAAATCAAAACAAAGTGTTTCTGAAATGATTTGTTTTAAAATTGCTCCAGGAATTTCGTCTCCTACGAATTGTTTAATGGCTTCGAAAGCGATTTCCTCATGACTCATTTTCTCAATATTTTCGAAAAAACTATCAGGAAGTCGTGTTATCGATTCTGGGAAATACAAACCTTTGTCGCTGGCTAATCCTTGCTCAACGGCCTCTTGAAAAGTAACGTTTGGGGCATTGTGGTTTAAACTATAGTATTGCATGCTTAATGTTGTAAGTAGTTGTGTTATTTTTTTAATTTAAATTATTGCTTTGTAAGCAACTGAAATTATCGTTTAGATAATTTTAATTCCTTCATCATTTACTTTTGAAACATGTATTTCGTAAGGTAGATTCATTGCATCATATACTTTGCTCATGCCTTTTGCAACAGCATTGGCAGTTTCTAGTCCTTTGCTCAAGGCAAAAATTGAAGGTCCAGAACCTGAAATTCCAGAGCCGAGCGCGCCATTTGCATAAGCACTTTTTTTAATGAGATCAAAACCAGGAATCAATACAGAACGAAGTGGTTCGACAATTTCGTCGTGTAACGAGCGACCAATCAATTCATAATCCTGCGTGTACAAGCCAGCAACCAAGCCGCCTACATTTCCCCATTGTGTGATGGCGCTTTTTAACGAAACGGTTTGTTTTAATACGGAGCGGGCATCAGAAGTTTTGAGTTCAATTTGAGGATGAACAACGGTTGCATATAAATCGGTTGGACTTGGAATTTTTACAATATCAAGCGGACTCGAACTCCTAACAAGTGTAAAACCGCCAAGTAGTGCAGGCGCCACGTTATCAGCATGTGCATTTCCGCTTGCTAACTTTTCGCCTTGCATGGCAAATAATACCAATTCTTTCCTAGTAAATGGTTTATCCAATAATTCGTTAATACCGAAAACGGCGCCTGCTGAACTAGCTGCGCTACTGCCAATACCACTGCCAGCTTTGATGCGTTTGTATATTTCAATTTCGAATCCAAATGGCGAATCAATTTGCTCCAGCATCGCGAGAGCTGCGACACCAGCCACATTTTTTTCGGTTTCCAAAGGTAAATCAGCACCGTCTATTTTGATGATTCGAACTCCCTTTTCAGTAGATTTTCGAACAATCATCTGATCGCCTGCGGTTTCCAAGCAAAGACCTAGAACATCGAATCCGCAGGATAAATTGGCAATTGTTGCAGGGCAAAATAACTTTATTTCGTTCATGATTTTTTGTTTTAAGTTTAAAGTTGTTTTCAGTTCTTGAAATTGAAACTTTAAACTAAGAAGACTTTAAACTATTTTTTAAATATTTCCAATTCGAATCACATCAGCAAAAATTCCGGAAGCGGTTACTGCAGCTCCTGCACCAGCTCCTTTAATTAGCAACGGTTGATCAGAGTAACGGTCTGTGAAAAAGAGCACGATATTGTCTTTTCCCTCCAAATTGTAAAAAGGATGGTCTTTCGGGATGAAACGCAAGCCAACATTAGCTTTTCCATTTTCAAACTGAGCTACATATTTTAATCGCGAATCTTTAGCAATTGCCTCTTGAAGTATGGTGTTAAAATGATCAGCATGCGAAATTAATGATGCAAAAAAGGCCTCGTTGTTTGATGTTTCCAAACAAGCTGCTGGCAGGAAAGATTCGTTTGAAATTTCGTCAATTTCCATTTTGTAGCCACTTTCACGAATCAGAATTAAAATTTTACGCGCTACATCAATTCCACTCAAATCAATCTTCGGATCAGGCTCGGTAAATCCTTGAACACCTGCTTCTTTAACTACATCATGAAAACTGCTGCTTTCATTAAAATTATTGAAAATAAAGTTTAAACTACCCGATAAAACGGCTTGAATTTTATTGACTTTATCTCCAGATGCCACCAGGTTTTTTACGGTGTCAATAATTGGTAAACCCGCTCCAACATTGGTTTCAAATAAAAATGGCGCATTGTATTGGCGAGATAATTTTTTCAATTTTTTATAATTATCAAACTCAGATGCGCAAGCAATTTTGTTGCAAGTTACTACGGCAATATTTTGTTTTAAATAATGTTCATAGGTTTGCGAAACGCTTTCATTTGCAGTAATATCTACAAATATACTGTTACGTAAATTGAGTTCTTTGGCTGTTTTGAAAAACAGAGAAGCATCAGCTGCATCGCCTGTGTCTAGCAAAAATTGCCATTCTTTTAAAGAAATTCCGTCTTCGTCAAAATACATTTTACGTGAGTTTGATAAAGCAATAACACGTAAGTTGATTTTTAATTTTTCTTTTAGGAATTTTTTCTGTTGGTGAATTTGTTCAATGAATTTTTCGCCTACATTACCTACGCCCATCACAAAAAGGTTCAATTGCTTGGTGTTTTCTTCAAAAAAGTTCTCGTGAAGCGTGTTTAAAGCCTTTTTTACATCACGCTCATTAATCACTGCTGATATGTTTCGTTCAGAAGCACCCTGAGCAATTGCTCGAATATTGACATTGTTTTTACCCAAAGTACTAAACATTCGGCCACTTAATCCCTGATGATTTTTCATGTTTTCACCAACCAAAGCGATAATGCATAAATTTTTTTCAACGATGCAAGGTTGAATTTTATTTTGAGAAATTTCTATTTCAAAGGCTTTGTTGATGGCATTTTCAGCTGTGTCAGCATCTGAATTTAAAATTCCGATGCAAATAGAATGTTCCGAAGAAGCTTGTGTGATAAAAATTACGTTTATGTTTTTTTGTGAAAGCACTTCAAAAAGACGTTTTGATGATCCAGAAACACCAATCATTCCTGAACCTTCAAGAGTTACCAATGTAATGGAATCGATGTGAGTGATGCCTTTTACGGGACTATTTTGCGTAAAAATGTCATTCGAAATATAGGTGCCAATGGCAGTGGGATCGAAAGTGTTTTTAATCAAAATAGGAATGCTCTCGCGTAAAACGGGCTGAATTGTTGGCGGATAAAGTACTTTGGCTCCAAAATGAGACAATTCCATAGCCTCTTGATACGACAAGTTTGCAATTGGTTTGGCTTGCTTTACAATTTTAGGATTTGCAGTAAACATCCCGTTTACATCCGTCCAAATTTCTAATTGATGCGCTCGCAAGGCTGCTGCAAGTATTGCTGCCGTATAATCTGAACCTCCACGCCCCAAAGTAGTAGTAATTCCTTCTGTTGAAGCAGCTATAAATCCAGGCATAATCACAACTTCCTGATTGTTTGTTTGAAAGTACTCTTGAATTAAAGCATTCGTTACCTCAAAATTTACGCTTGCCTTTCCGAAACTGCTATCAGTTTTAATAAGTTCGCGACTGTCTTTGTAACCGCTGTTTTTTATTTTTTGCTGTAAAGCTTCAGAAATAATGTATGCTGAAAGTAGTTCACCAAAACTCAGTATTGTATCTGATGTTCTAGCAGATAGTTCGCCCAGCAAGAAACAGCCATCCAATAAAGTTTCAAGATGATTGATGATACGTTTTATATGACTCAACAAAGCACTTTGCTCGCTCACAGGAATCAATGCTTTAAGCGCTTCTAAATGTTTGGTTTCGATTTCTGCTACTAATTCTTTGAATCTATCATCGCCTTGTGCTGCTTTTTGCGATGCGAGTTGTAGTAAATCAGTGACTTTACTAAACGCAGAAACCACTACAACTAAGTGTTCTCCTGATCTTGATTCTTCAATTATTTCTAAAACTAATTTTATATTTTGGGCATTGGCTACTGATGTGCCACCAAATTTTAAGACTTTCATGTGTTGTAATGTATAAAGTTGTGTGCTGTGTTTGTGTGAATGAGATCGTATTTTATTGTTGTAAATACCTTTTTACAACTGTAGTTTGGTCTCTTTGTAAATAGGAGACAAATAAAAATACTTGGTTATATGTAGATTGTTTACCCCAAAGGGGTAGTGGTAGTTGTAGTAAACGTCATGGTAGTAATCGCCTCAGTTGAGATCGATTTAGAAGAAACTAGTATGTAATTTTTTTGTTCCATGATTGTTTTTCAAAAATAAGGTTTTTTGTAGAAATGAAAGTCTAAAATGCTCTTTTTGTGAATATTTGATTATTGTAGTTTTAAATTAAGAATTGCTAAAGATTGGTTGTTTTTAGTACGGTCATATCTCAGTATTCGTATTTATATTCCTTTTTTGATCAAGAAAAAGTAGGAAATAAATCCTGGGTTTTAGCTGAAACAATACCCCGAAATGAAGATTTGATTCGAATTCTAGTTGTGAACTACATTAAAAGCTATGTATCTCACTTACAGTTTTCACCAGAATCATTAAGATTTGTTCAATCTTTTTTTGAAATAAAATGCAACTGGTATTGTGTAATCCTAAAGAATTAATCACTTTTACTTTCCAAATAGAAAACCGATGAATTCAACGCATTATATTACAAGTGAAACTCTTGATTTTGATCTGTTACACAAAATAATCAATCAAGATAAAAAACTGTGCTTATCGGAGGAGAGCAAAGACAAAATTTTAAGTTGTAGAACCTACTTAAACAAAAAAATGGAGTTGCAAGCAACACCCATTTACGGCATTAACACAGGTTTTGGATCACTTTGTAATGTCAAAATTTCCAAGGATAACTTAGCGCAATTACAAGAAAATTTAGTCAAGTCGCATGCTTGTGGTACCGGAAATAAGGTCCCTTTACCCATTGTGCAGCTTATGTTGCTTTTAAAAATTCAGTCTTTGAGTTATGGTTATTCCGGTGTACAACTCGAAACGGTTGAGCGCTTGATTGCTATGTACAACAATAAAATTTGGCCAGTTGTCTATGAACAAGGCTCTTTGGGAGCATCGGGCGATTTGGCTCCGCTTGCACATTTGGCATTGCCTTTACTTGGAGAAGGAGAGGTGTATTTTGAGGGCAAGATAGTTCCGACTGAACAGGTAATGCGTTTTTTTAATTGGGAACCTATTGTTTTACAATCAAAAGAAGGATTGGCTTTATTGAACGGAACTCAGTTTATGAGTGCTTATGGAGCTTATGTAAGTTTGAAAGCAGCTAAAATTTCGTATTTATCAGATTTAATTGGAGCCATTTCATTGGAGGGTTTTGATGGCAGGATAGAACCGTTTGATGCGTTAATTCACCAAATCAGACCTCACAAAGGACAATTGGCAACAGCCGAAAGGATTAAAGAATTTTTAGAGGGAAGTACAATTATTTCACAGCCAAAAGTTCAGGTTCAAGATCCGTATTCTTTTCGATGTATGCCGCAAGTTCATGGTGCTTCAAAAGATGCTATTGCCTATGTACAGCAAGTTTTCAAGATAGAAATAAACTCGGTAACCGATAACCCAAATATTTTTGTAGACGAAGATCAGATTATTTCTGGAGGAAATTTTCACGGTCAGCCATTAGCTTTAGCGCTTGATTTTATGGCTATTGCATTAGCGGAGTTAGGTAGTATTTCTGAACGTAGAACCTTTCAGCTTATTTCAGGAACGCGCAATTTGCCTCCGTTTTTGGTTGATAATCCAGGATTGAATTCGGGTTTAATGATTCCGCAATACACCGCAGCAAGTATTGCAAGTCAAAACAAACAATTGGCAACTCCTGCAAGCGTTGATAGCATTGTATCTAGTAATGGCCAAGAAGATCACGTGAGTATGGGTGCAAATGCAGCGACGAAAGCCTTACGAGTTCTTGAAAATGTGGAGCGTATTTTAGCTATTGAACTGCTCACAGGAGCTCAAGCAATAGCTTATCGAAGACCTCTGCAGTCTAGTCCGTTCATAGAAAGTTTTTTGATAGTTTACCGCGGCGAAGTCCCGTTTGTCAAAGAAGACAGAATATTGCATTATGATATCGAAAAGACAATTGCTTTTTTGAACTCTTTCGATATTGAAAGCGATTTGTTAATGTTAACTTAACATTCGCGCTGAATAATGAAGTAATTTTGCCAAACTAAATTTAAATGAAATGAACATTAATAATTTTTTCCAATTTTTGGTTCCAAAAGACAAAAAGTTCTTCCCTCTTTTCGAAGAAGCTTCAAGCAATTTGATTGAAATTGCTGAAAATTTACACGAAGCAGTTAATTTACCTTTGAAAGAGCGTGAAATTCTTTTTCAAAAAATTGATGTGTTGGAACAAAAAGGAGAGGACATTGCCCGTCAAACTAACTTAGAATTGAGTAGAAATTTCATTACTCCGTTTGATAGAGAGGATATTCACTCGTTAATTACTGCTATTGATAACGTTGCAGGTAACCTTCACGGTGCAGCAAGTAGAATGCGTTTGTACCAAGTTGACAAAATCACGAAATCGATTCGTAAGTTGACTGAAATCAATTTAGAAGCTTGTCAAAACATCGATGTTGCTATTCGCGAATTGAGAGATTTGAAAAAAATGAAGAATATCACTGATGCTTGTGCTCGTATCAATAAATTAGAAAACAAATCGGATAACGTTTATGACAAAGCGGTTTTAGATTTGTTTGAAAATGAAACAGATGCAAAAAACATCATCAAGTACAAAGAAGTATTATCTGTTTTAGAAACGGCAACTGATAAATGCAAAAGTGTTGCAGGTGTTTTAGAATCTATTTCTGTGAAGCACTCTTAATTCAATCCGTTTTATTCTGAAATTATAAATATGGAATTTACTCTTTTAATAGTAATCATAGTCTTAGCATTAATTTTTGATTACATCAATGGTTTTCATGATGCTGCTAATGCGATTGCGACTGTAGTTGCTACAAAGGTTTTGACGCCTTTTCAAGCCGTTGTGTGGGCCGCTTTTTTTAACTTTTTGGCATACTGGGTTTTTGGTTTTGGTGTTGCAGATACTGTTGCAAAAACAGCCAACACCATGGAAATTGATTTGGTAGTAATTCTAGCCGGTGTTATTGCAGCCATTATTTGGAACTTATTTACATGGTGGCAAGGTATTCCTTCTAGTTCGTCACATACTTTAATTGGTGGTTTTGCTGGAGCAGCAATTGCTCATGCCTTAATGGTGCACGGTTTTTCTTCTTATACTACAGGTACAGGTGCCGAAATGGAGACAGCCTACTGGTACGACACTGTAAACTGGTACACAGCCGGTAAAGATGGAGGTTTCCCTTCTGGAGTTCTTGTTATCATTGCTTTTATCGTTTTAGCTCCTTTATTGGGTGCTTTAATGTCTTATTTAATTTCTATTTGGTTGCTTAATGCTTCCAAAAGAGAAATTGGACCAAAAATATTTACTGTTTTTGTAATCTTACTGACAATTTGGTTTGTTGAAAGTCAAATGATTTATTACGATGCTATTGTAAAACCTCGTTTTGAATCGCATTTTTGGAGTGTGGTTTTTGAAACACACAACATCAAGTGGTTTTTAGTAGCGTTCATAGTACTTTCAATAAGTGGATTTTGTCTAATCTTTAGTAGCTTAAATTTACATCAATCAACAGAATGGTTAAAGAAGATGCAATTACTGTCTTCTGCTGCCTTTAGTTTGGGGCATGGTGGAAATGATTCTCAAAAAGTAATGGGAATTATAGCTGCTGCTGTAACAGTGTATATTCAAACAAGCGGTATTTCACAAGATATGATGCCTGAGTGGTTGGATGTTGTTTTACCAAACGATGAGGGTGTTTTCAAAATGCCGGAGTGGATTCCGCTTGCATGTTACTCTGCCATTGCAGCAGGAACTTTGAGTGGTGGATGGAAAATTGTTAAGACAATGGGATCTAAAATTACAAAAGTAACTTCATTTGAAGGTGTCGCGGCAGAAACTGCAGGAGCATTAACATTGTATTTTACAGAGCATTTTAAAGTTCCTGTTAGTACGACCCATACGATCACTGGTTCTATTATTGGTGTAGGTTTAACAAAACGTGTTTCAGCTGTTCGATGGGGAATGACAGTAAGTTTGATGTGGGCTTGGGTACTTACAATTCCAATCTCAGCAATATTAGCTGCACTTGTTTATTACTTGTTTCGCATTTTTATCTAAACAAAATATTATAAAAAAAAAACCATTCTCAGAATGGTTTTTTTTATAGCTATTTTTTTCTGACTTCGTACTATATAATATCATTATAGATCTGTAAAACTCGTGGGCTGTTTCGAATGATGAGTATTTTTTCGTTTGTGGAAGGTTTGTCTAATGTTTTCTTTGCCTGAAATGATACTTATATTACCATCAATTTCTAACATTGCAAGTTTTACATCTTTAAAATGTTCGACTCCGTGTTCGCGCATAGCTTCTTTTAACTCGTCCGATGTGATGTTCAATTTGCTTAATGATTTAAAATCGAGATTACCATTATGGATCAATACTTCTGGTTTTTCTTGCATGAAATTACTAAAACTAGGGTATTTGTACATTAGTTTTTTTAAAGTAAAATTAATAGTAAAAAGAACCGAAGCTGCTGCTAGTCCGCCCCATAAACTGGTATTATCTCCAACCATTGCATTTTGGACTGAATTGCTTATGAGTAAAATTAATATAACATCGGCTGTATTCAACTGAGATAGTTCTTTCTTTCCAAAGAGCCGTAATGCAACCACCATAAAAAAATAAACGGCACTACTTCTAAGAATTATAGTTAAGTACTCGTTCATTTTTTTAGGTTTATTATTTTATTTTTTTCTTCAGGCAGATCAAAGTTTAAATCATTTATTGGCATGAAAAGTCCATCAGGAATTTATTTAAGCTCTATTTTTTGTCTGAAGTTCTTTTCAATTGCTTTAATCATTTCGCCAGCAATATCTTTATTGGTGGCTCCTTCAATACCTTCAAGACCAGGAGAAGAATTTACCTCAAGTAACAAGGGGCCTTTTGAAGATCGAATAATATCAACACCCGCCACTTTTAAGTCCATTGCTTTAGTTGCACGAATGGCGATCTTCTTTTCTTCTGGAGTCACTTTAATAACTGATGCAGTTCCCCCGAGGTGAATATTAGCTCTGAATTCTCCTGGCATTGCTTCACGTTGAATAGCAGCAACTACTTTTCCGTCAATTACAAAGCATCTAATATCTTTACCATTAGCTTCTTTTATGAATTCTTGAACCAAAATATTAGCATTTAAGCTTTTAAAGGCGTTAATAACACTTTCCGCAGCTTTTTTAGTTTCTGCCAAAACAACACCTTTTCCTTGGGTACCTTCAAGTAATTTTACAATTAAAGGAGAGCCACCTACCATTTTAATTAAATCATCAGTATCCAAAGGTGAATTTGCAAATCCCGTTGTAGGAATAGCAACACCATGATTGAGTAACAATTGTAAAGAGTATAATTTGTCACGCGACTGAGTAATAGCATTAGATGAGTTCAAGCAATAAACTTTTAAAGCCTCAAATTGTCTTGTCAAAGCACAGCCGTAAAAAGTGATACTTGGTCTTATTCTCGGAATTATCGCGTCAAATTGATTTAGAATCTTACCACCACGATAGTGAATTTCAGGAGTTTTAGCATCCAATTTCATGTAGCACTCCTTTATGTTCAAAAAGTGCATTTCATGGCCTCGCATTTCGCCGGCTTCCATAATACGTTTGTTGCTGTATAATTCTGGGTTACTGGCCAAAAGTCCGATGCGTAATCCTGAACTTGCTTTTTCTGAATTTTTATACAATTCTTTTAAAGTATCGCTGGAAGGCTGTCCTAGTAAATATTTTTGTTCAGGATCAACTAAAACTCTTCCGCTCATTGCTTCACGACCCAATAACATACGAAAACCCATGGAGTCACGATTGGTCAAAGTCATTTCTATAGGCCATTGCCCGCTACCAAGTTGAACATTAGTTTGGATTACATAGCGGTGTTCTCTAAAACCACTTGAACTTTTTACAATACGTTTGTCTACTAGTGGAGCTTCGCAGTGAATTACTGTTTTTAAGTTATTTTGAATGGGATTGATGTCAAATTTTACCCAGTTACTATCGTTTTTGATAAAGGGTGCGATGTTAATGGCATGTAATGCTGATGTTTTAGCACCTGAATCGACACGGGCTTTTATGGTAGGAATGCCTAATTCTGGAAAAGAACACCATTCTTCGCTACCTAAAATTACTTTATTATCTGACATAAATTGCGGATTTAATCTTATTTTAAAATTCAAATGTAGCTATTTGTTTTCACAAAATGTTGGTTTACTGTAAAGAATAAACCCGTTATGTTATAAAAACGTAACGGGTTTATTATCAATTAAAAAGTGGTTTTTACAAATTGGTAGCTTCTCCAGCTTTGTGCACTTTTACAGTTAATTCCTGAGCTCCTTCTTCTATATCCATGAATATTTCGTCGCCTACTAGAATTTTTGAAGTAATTATTTCTTCGGCGAGTGTGTCTTCTACATATTTTTGTATCGCTCTTTTTAGTGGTCTAGCACCAAATTGTTTGTCAAACCCTTTATCAGCTATAAATGCTTTTGCAGTATCTGAAAGGTTTAAATTATAACCCAATTCAGCCACACGAGCATATAGTTTTTTCAGTTCGATTTCGATAATTAAATCAATATCATGTTTTTCAAGTGCATTGAAAACAATAACATCATCAATACGGTTCAAAAATTCAGGAGCAAATGTTTTCTTCAAAGCATTTTCAATAATACTTTTCGAATTGTCATCTGCTTGAGCCACTTTTGCAGCTGTGCCAAATCCAACGCCTTGACCAAAATCTTTTAACTGTCTAGCACCCACATTAGATGTCATGATGATAATTGTATTTTTAAAATCAATTTTTCTGCCTAAGCTATCCGTTAAAAATCCGTCATCAAGAACTTGAAGTAACATATTAAATACATCAGGATGTGCTTTCTCAATTTCGTCTAATAACACTACGCAATAAGGTTTTCTTCTTACTTTTTCAGTAAGTTGACCTCCTTCTTCATAGCCTACATATCCTGGAGGCGCACCCACTAATCTTGAAATGGCAAATTTCTCCATGTATTCGCTCATGTCAATACGGATTAACGCATCTTCTGAGTCGAATAATTCTTTTGCTAAAACTTTAGCCAATTGCGTTTTACCAACTCCTGTTTGACCAAGGAAGATAAACGATCCAATTGGTCTATTTGGGTCTTTTAATCCTGCACGGTTACGCTGAATAGAGCGTGCTATTTTAACAACGGCTTCTTTTTGACCAATAACTTTGTTCTCAATTAGCTCTGGTAATTTGGCAAGCTTGTTACTTTCTGTTTGCGCAATACGATTTACCGGTATGCCACTCATCATGGAAACTACATCGGCAACATTGTCCTCTGTAACTTCTATGCGGTTGTTTTTAGCGTCCTCTTCCCATTGCTCTTGAGCAATAGCAAGATCTTTTTCGATGCGTTTTTCATCATCTCTAAGTTTTGCAGCCTCCTCGTATTTTTGTTTTTTAACCACTACATTTTTCATCTCGCGAACTTCTTCTAACTGACGCTCAAGATCTAAAATTTGCTTTGGTACTTCGATATTGGTAATGTGTACACGCGAACCTGCTTCGTCAAGTGCATCAATTGCTTTGTCTGGTAAAAATCGCTCAGACATATATCTGTCGGTCAATTTTACACAAGCTTCAATTGCCTCAGGTGTAAAGGTCACATTGTGGTGATCTTCGTATTTGTTTTTGATATTGTTCAAAATCGTAATTGTTTCCTCAACTGATGTAGGTTCAACAATGATTTTTTGAAAACGTCTTTCCAATGCGCCATCCTTTTCAATGTATTGACGGTATTCATCAAGAGTTGTAGCTCCAATACATTGAATTTCTCCACGAGCCAAAGCCGGCTTAAACATATTAGATGCATCCAATGAACCTGTAGCGCCACCTGCTCCCACAATAGTATGGATTTCATCGATGAACAATATAATGTCATCGTTTTTTTCAAGTTCGTTCATGACTGCTTTCATACGCTCTTCGAACTGTCCGCGGTATTTTGTTCCAGCTACTAAACTTGCTAAATCTAAAGTTACCACTCGTTTGTTAAAAAGTGTACGCGAAACCTTTTTTTGAATAATGCGGAGCGCTAAACCTTCGGCAATTGCTGATTTTCCCACTCCGGGCTCACCAATAAGTAAAGGATTGTTTTTTTTGCGACGGCTTAAAATTTGCGATACGCGTTCTATTTCTTTCTCGCGTCCTACGACAGGATCTAGCTTGCCCTCTTCGGCCATTTCGGTTAAGTCACGACCAAAATTGTCCAGAACTGGAGTTTTTGATTTTTTATTGGATTTGTTTGTCGGATTGTTGAAAGTTCCTTCTTTCAAACTGTCATCTTGTCCTGAATCGTCATTGTAAGACTCATTGCGTGGCAAGTTTTCTCTGAAATCTTCGTCGTTTGGCGTCATATTAATGTATTGTTCTTTGGCTATATCATAATCTATTTTTAGCTTATTCAATAGCTTGGTTGTAGGATCGTTCTCGTTTCTTAAGATACATAGCAGCAAATGTGCGGTACTTATCGAGGTACTTTGGAATACTTTTGCTTCTAAAAAAGTAGTTTTTAAGGCGCGCTCTGCCTGCCTAGTCAAATGTAAATTTTTCTTTTCTACATTGACCTCTAGGGTAGGGCTTGCAGGACTTAATATTTCTACTTTTCGGCGCAAATGTTCTAGATCAATATCTAGGTTGTTCAATATCTGAATCGCTTTTCCGCTGCCATCTCTCAAAATACCTAACATTAAATGCTCAGTACCTATAAAGTCATGACCCAAACGTAAGGCTTCTTCCTTACTGTAGGTTATAACGTCTTTTACTCTTGGTGAAAAATTATCATCCATATTATATATTTGATCTCGTAAATTTAATGAATTGCATTTTGAAAAACAAAAACCGTTCCTCTTGTTGCGCATGTCAGCTAAGAGACAAAAAATATCACGATTTAAGAGTTAAATTTACCTTAAATTATCAACTAAAAGCGGGTTTGATTTTGTTAATAAATCATTGAAATATGTTGCTGTAAAGTGGTAAAAAAAAATCTAAAAAGTGTATCTTGGCACGTTTTGAAACTAATATAATATTTTAATATAACAACTTATGTCTGAAGGAGAAAAGTTAATTCCTATTAACATAGAAGATGAAATGAAGTCAGCTTACATTGATTATTCAATGTCTGTAATTGTATCTCGAGCGCTTCCAGATGTTAGAGATGGTTTAAAGCCTGTACATCGAAGAGTTCTTTATGGTATGTATGATTTAGGAGTTTTTTCAAATAAAGCCCATAAAAAATCCGCAAGAATTGTAGGAGAGGTTCTTGGTAAGTACCACCCACACGGTGATACTTCTGTATACGATGCCATGGTGCGTATGGCTCAGGAATGGAGCATGCGTTATTTATTAATTGACGGTCAAGGTAACTTTGGGTCTGTTGATGGTGATAGTCCTGCAGCAATGCGTTATACTGAGGCTAGAATGCGCAAGATTTCTGAAGAAATCATGGCAGATATCGAAAAAGAAACAGTCGATTTTCAATTGAATTTTGACGATACTTTATATGAACCTAAAGTAATGCCCACGCGTGTTCCGACTTTATTAATAAACGGCGCAACAGGAATTGCAGTAGGTATGGCTACTAACATGCCACCACACAACCTTACCGAAGTAATTAATGGAACATTAGCTTATATCGACAATAACGATATTGAGATTGACGAGTTGATGACACATATTAAAGCACCTGATTTTCCAACAGGAGGTATTATCTATGGGTACGAAGGAGTTCGTGAAGCTTTCAAAACTGGAAGAGGACGTATTGTCATGCGTGCTAAAGTTGGTTTTGAAGAAGTAGATGGAAGGGAGTGTATCATTGTTACTGAAATTCCATACCAAGTCAATAAAGCAGACATGATTAAGCGTACTGCTGATTTGGTAAACGATAAAAAAATCGATGGTATTGCTAATATTCGTGATGAATCGGATAGAAACGGAATGCGTATTGTGTACATCTTAAAACGTGATGCTACTCCAAACGTAGTTTTAAATACACTTTATAAGTTTACACAATTACAGTCTTCATTTAGTGTAAACAACATCGCCTTGGTAAAAGGACGTCCGCAAATGTTGAATCTGAAAGATATGATTCATTATTTTGTAGAGCACCGTCATGATGTGGTTATTCGTAGAACACAATTTGATTTGCGCAAAGCCGAAGAAAGAGCTCATATTTTAGAAGGATTGATTATTGCTTCGGATAATATTGACGAAGTAATAGCATTGATTAAGGCGTCTAAAAATACGGAGGAAGCTCGCAACAAATTGATGGAGAGATTTCAGTTATCTGATATTCAATCTCGTGCCATTGTTGAAATGCGTTTACGTCAATTAACAGGTCTGGAGCAAGACAAGTTAAGAGCGGAGTACGAAGAGATCATGAAATTGATTGATCATTTAAGAGCATTATTAGCTGATATTAATTTGAGAACGGCTTTGATAAAAGAAGAACTCGAAGAAATTCGTGATAAGTATGGCGATGAGCGTCGTTCTACTATTCAATATTCTGGTGGAGATGTTAGTATTGAGGATTTGATCGCCGATGAAAATGTTGTAATTACAATTTCGCATGCAGGATATATCAAACGTACCAACTTAACAGAATACAAAACTCAAAATAGAGGTGGAGTTGGACAAAAAAGCGCAGGAACTCGTGATCAAGATTTCTTAGAACACATGTTTGTAGCTACAAACCATCAATATATGATGTTCTTTACCCAAAAAGGGAAATGTTTCTGGATGCGTGTGTACGAAATTCCAGAAGGAAGCAAAACAGCTAAGGGTAGAGCAATTCAAAACTTAGTGAATATTGAAAGCGATGATAAAGTGAAAGCTTTCATTTGTACCCAAGATCTTAAGGACAAAGATTATATCAATAGTCACAACTTAATTATGGTTACAAAACAAGGTCAAGTGAAGAAAACTTCATTAGAAAAATACTCAAAACCGCGTGTAAATGGGGTGGCGGCTATTACAATTAAAGAAGGTGATGAGTTACTTGAAGCAAAATTAACTGATGGCGAAAGTCAAATTATTTTAGCGGTTAAATCAGGTAAACTGGTTCGTTTTGAGGAAACTAAAACGCGACCGATGGGTAGAACAGCATCTGGAGTTCGCGGAATTAGCTTGAAAGACGATTCGGATGAAGTAATTGGCATGGTTACTGTTGCTAAAGATAATATTAACGATTCACAAATTCTTGTTGTAACTGAAAACGGATACGGAAAACGTACCAAATTAGTTGACGAGGATGGAGAAGATGTGTACCGTATTACTAATCGTGGTGGTAAAGGTGTCAAAACACTTAATATTACCGAGAAAACAGGAAACTTAATATCGATTAATGCAGTTACTGATGCTGATGATTTAATGATTATTAATAAATCAGGACTTACAATCAGAATGGCAATTGAAGATTTACGTGTAATGGGGCGTGCAACTCAAGGAGTGAAATTGATCAATTTGAAAGGTAAAGACTCAATCGCGGCGGTAACTAAAGTTATGAAAGACGATGTTGCCGAGGTTGTTGTTGATGAGGATGGAAATGTTTTAGAAACAGTTGCTATCGAAAGAGTTAAACCTGTATTGGAAGTGCTAGAGGAAGAAGTTGTTGAAGAAGATGAAGACGACGAAGATGAAGTTATCGAGGACGACGAAGATGTTGAAGACGAAGAAGAATCTGAAGAATAAACATAAATTAAAACAATTATAAATTAAATTAGAATACCATGAACAGTAAATATGTAGTATTAGCATCAGCGTTATTGATATCAGTAACTACTTTTGCTCAAAAAGACCAAATTAAAGCTGCTGAAAAGGCTTTAAAAGGTGGTAAATCTCAAGAGGCGGCCACATTTTTAACTGAGGCGGAGTCATTAATTGCTAATGCAGCAGATGCTGAAAAGGCACAATTCTTTTTTGTTAAAGGAAATACATACCTAGATTTAGCTAATAAAAATGTAAATACAGATGCTAGTCTTTCAACCGCTGCAAAAGCTTTTCAAGATTTGCTTGATGCTGAAAAAGCTTCAGGGAAATCAAAATTTTCTGCACAAGCAACAAAATCAGTAACTGATATCAAAATTAAATTGATCAATAGTGCTATTGCAGATTCTAAAATTGAAAAACATGCAGAAAGTTCTAAAAAGTTATATGATGCCTATTTGTTAGATAAAAAAGATACAATCAATTTGTACTATGCAGCTTCAACTTATGTAAATGCTAAAGATTACGACAAAGCTTTGGAACTTTATGGGACTCTGAAAACTTTGAATTATTCTGGTAAGGGCACCAGTTTTTTTGCAGTAAATAAGTTAACTTCTCAAGAGGATTACTTTACAACTGCACAAGAAAGAGACCGTATGGTGAAACTTGGTACACATGAAAAACCAAGAACAGAGGTTGTACCTTCAAAAAGAGGAGAGATTATTAAAAACATGGCTTTAATCTTGGTTGAAAAAGGAAGAGTTGAGGAGGCTAAAAAAGCAATTTCAGAGGCACGTAAAGCAAATCCAGAAGATGGGTCTTTGGCTTTGACCGAAGCTAATTTGTACCTAGAAACGAAAGACTATGACACTTACAAAAAACTAGTTTCTGAAATTTTAGAAAAGAATCCGAATGATGCCGAGCTAATTTTTAATTTGGGTGTTCTTAGCGCTAATGCGAAAAACGTAGTTGATGCTGAGAAATATTATAAAAGAGTAATCGATATCAATCCTCAATACGTGAATGCTTACATTAATCTTGCTGCCATGAAATTGGAAGATGAGAAGGTAATCATTGATGAGATGAATAAATTAGGAAATTCTACTAAAGATCAAAAACGTTACGATGAATTGAAAAAGAAAAGAGAAGATTTGTTCAAAGCAATGATTCCATTCTTAGCAAAAGCAGTTGAATTAAACCCAACAAATCAAGATGTATCTAAAACATTATTAGGTGTTTATAATGCTCTTGAAATGACTGCTGAGGCAAAAGCTTTGAAAGCAAAAATGTAATTCAAAATTATATTTAAATAAAAAACCTGTCTTGAAAGAGACAGGTTTTTTTATGTTTTGTAGGTTTTTAAAATTATTTGAACGAAATGGTAAAAGTGGTTCCTTCATTCGTTTTACTATTAACCGAAATATTGCCGCCCAAACTGCTGATATGATTGTAAACCAGATACAATCCGATGCCACTACTGTCTGAATTATCATGAAATTTTTCATAGAGGCCAAAGACTTTATCTTTTACTTTTTCTAAATCAAAACCAATTCCCTGGTCGCTAAAAATTAATTGTTTGATACCATTATTATATTTTGTACTTATATAAATATTTGGTGAACTATCAGCTTTACTATATTTAATGGCATTGCTTAACAGGTTTAAAAAAATACTTTGCAAATAGCCTTTATTAAAATCTATTTCGTCAAAAGCAGAAAAATCAGTTGCTATAGTAGCTTTGGAGTTTAAAACCAATGATTTGATTGAGGCTGTAACTAACGCCAAAGTTTCGGGAATATTTACAGTTTCAATTTGGGCGTGTAAATTTTCATTAACAACTAGTTGATCAAGTGAATCATTAAGTGTATTTCTTAAATTTTGACTTGTTTCCTGTAAAATGTTTATTAATTCTAGAGTTTCGTTATCGTCAATTTTAGAAGTGTCTATCAAGTTGAAAACAGCAAGCATATTATTCAGTGGCGATTTTAAATCATGCGAAGTTTTATGTGAAAGTACTGTAAGTTCTTTATTGATTTGAGTTAGTTTTGCTAGTAAAATATTGCGTTCTTCTTCCCTTTTTTTTGTATGAGTAATATTTTTTGCAATAGCATATACTAACTTTTCTTCCATTACAGGCATTGAAGTCCACGACAACCAAATGATTTCTCCACTTTTTGTTAAGTATCGATTTTCAAAATTAAGAAGTGGTTTGTTTTTGTAGACCTGCTCCCTGGTTTCAATTGTATTTTTTAAATCAGCTTCGTGCACAAAACTACTTATAGGTCTAGCATAAAGTTCTGCTTCTGTGTATCCTAATGTTCGAGAAACAGCTGGATTTATTCTTTTAAAATAACCGTCAAAACCTGCAATACAAATAAAGTCTGCAGATATTTTAAAGAAATTATCAAAATGATAAATTCCTTCAGAATCAGGATTTTCTTTGTTTTTAGTCATGATTATTTCACCTAATGATACTGTTTCTAAGCTAAATAAAAAATTAAGAAATGTTTATATATTGTTTTGACGATTAAACAGTTCGTTTCCAAATCTAGTCAATATTTGTCTATTACACGGGTAATTTTATCACAATGTTTTTAACATTAAATCTTAAACAAAAAAACAGACTCTTTGTTGTAGAATCTGTTTTTTTGTACTTTGAATTATTGTGATAGTGTTATAGTTTAAATATCCCACCAAAAGCGATTATTCTTTGTAAAAAGAAAAATTCTTGTGAAGCACTATCTTCGGTGCTTTGTGTGGTGCGAATATCAGGCATGTTGATGTAACCACCTTTGATTTCTCCTTGAATATAAAAATGTTTGAAAAAAGTTATATTCAATCCAGCTTTTACTGAAGCTCCGTAACCGGATACATGAAAATCGTCGTGACGCTCTTTGCCAAGTAAGGTAGTATTAGTTTTAGGATAAAGCATTCCGGCGCCAATACCTTCCGTCAGATTCACTTGAATTTTATCAGTATCTGAAATTTTAAATAGTTTGGAAATATCATCATGACGCGATACTTCCGTATGTACGTAGTTTAAACCATCGGTATGTTCGTACATTAAAAAATCTTCAGTCAATTCAATTGGCGTATTGTTGTAAACTCCGTCAAAAGGTGTTCCTGCAGCAATTGTACCACTAATATTTGCTGTTTGACCTTGAGTCATCACATACTTCATATGATCAACTCCAAGGGCTACACTATAATGATCATTAATAAAGTAACCCAAACGCAAATTGGTTTGTGGGATGGTCATTTTAGTGGGGTTGATATAGTCAACGTGCCAACCCTTAGGTTTGTCATGTGCCGTTATGTTATTTAGGGTAAAATTATAATCAGCTCCCTTAAAAGTCACATCAGATTTACTATAAGTTTCTCTGTTTCCGCCCCATGACACAAAAAACTTTCCTTTATTATGTGCTGTATATTTATCTTGAATTTTAATATCGTCTTGAGCTTGAACCATATTTCCAGCTAAAACAGTAAAAATTGCCGATATAAAAATTATTTTTTTCAATTGTTTAGTTCTCAAAAATTAGAATTTATTCACAGTTTGTCTAATAGCCACAAGCTTAGTCATTAAAGCTTCAAAATAATCTAAATGTAGCATGTTAGCACCGTCACTTTTAGCATTAGCAGGATCAAAATGTGTTTCTATAAATATACCATCCACTCCTGTTGCAATTCCAGCCTTGGCAATCGTTTCAATCATATCCGGGCGTCCACCAGTAACACCAGCTGTTTGATTGGGTTGTTGTAAAGAATGCGTTACATCAAGTACTGTTGTTGCATAGTTTTGCATTGTTGGAATACCTCTAAAATCAACAATCATGTCTTGGTACCCAAACATCGTTCCTCTATCCGTAACCATCACATTGGTATTGTTGCAATCCAGCACTTTTTGAACGGCATGCTTCATGCTTTCTGGACTCATGAATTGTCCTTTTTTCAAATTCACAACTTTTCCAGTATTAGCCGCTGCAACTACTAAGTCAGTTTGACGTACCAAGAAAGCAGGAATCTGCAATACATCAACATATTGAGCAGCCATGTCCGCATCTTCATTGGTGTGAATGTCAGTAACGGTTGGAATATTAAAAGTTTCAGAAACTTTTCTTAGAATTTTCAAAGCCTTTTCGTCGCCAATGCCAGAAAAACTATCTATTCTAGAACGGTTTGCTTTTTTAAAGGAACCTTTAAATACAAATGGAATTTGAAGATTAGTAGTAATTCCAACTAATTTTTCAGCAATTTGTAATGCCATTTCTTCGCCTTCAATAGCGCAAGGTCCAGCCAATAAGAAAAAATTGCCATTATCAGTATGCTTAATTAAAGGGATATCTTGTATGTTCATAATGTGTTGTTTTTTAAAGTTGCAAAGATAGTCAGGTTTTACAAATTTGTTGGCGATTTTATTTTTTTTAGGAGCTCTTTCCTGCTATACTTTGCAATCTTTTGCTTTTTGAAAATAAAAAGCAAAAGGATTTCCACTGCTATCAGGGCTAGGAACGATTATTTTTTTAAAGTGAAACCCATTGGTACCATCAAAACTCCTTTTTCATAGATGTTTAAGTAGAGTAAAACAGGTTTATTTTGGCCTCGCCATTTAATCTGATATACATCTAAGAAACCTGCACCCATATCACTTTTTGTGGTTGGAAAAGGACAACAGCTCTCTAATTTTTCATAACTAATTTTTTCGCCTTTTGGCCCAGCCAAAGCGTTCAAAAAACGTTGTTGGTTGATAGTTGTATTTGTTGTACCGCTAAAAAAGATATTAACAGGGTAATCTTTATCATACCCATATTTTTTATCAGTACTAAACTGAGTAATTATAAAGGTGTTGTTTTCGCTCAATCTTAGGTTTGGTGCCGAGTCATCGGTGTTTTTTAAAGTAGATTTGGTGCTAGTGCAAGAGCTTAGTTGTAGTGCCAAGAGGGTTAAGAGCAGTAATTTTTTCATGCTATTTGGTTTTTTATATTTGTTTGTAGCGCTTTTTAGGAGTTCAATTTTTAAAACAAAGATAATTGAAACTAAGATGTATTGTATTTCTACATTCAAAAATTACAAGTGATAATTGAACTTTGCAAATGCTTCTTATATTTGTCTAAAAAATTCAAGAATATGGAAATAATTTTTCAAACCTGGCCTTGGTATATTTCAGGTTTTTTGATTGGTATGATAATGTTGGCACTTACTTATTTTGGTAAATCTTTCGGGATGTCTTCGAACTTGCGATCACTTTGTGCTATTGCTGGATTGGGTAAAAGAGTGTCGTTTTTTAATTTTGATTGGAAATCGCAGCGTTGGAATTTAGTTGTGGTCATAGGTGCAATGCTTGGCGGATTTGTAGCAGTTCAATTCATGAGCGACCCATCTAATGTTACTCTAAATCCTGCTACAGTCGCGCAATTAGAACAAATGGGTATTGATGCGCCAAATGGTAAACTGATGCCTACGGCACTTTTTGGGTCTGATGCAATTGCAAATCCTGCCAATCTTATTTTATTAGTTGTTGGCGGAATTTTGATTGGTTTTGGCTCGCGTTATGCAGGCGGATGTACTTCTGGTCATGCCATTTCAGGCTTGAGTAATTTGCAAATCCCATCTTTAAAAGCGGTAATTGGCTTTTTTATCGGAGGTTTATTGATGGCTCATTTTATTTTACCATATTTTTTATCCTAACCATTTTAAATAGTTCAAAATGAAAAATACAATAAAATATCTTTTAGTTGGTTTTGTTTTTGGAATTGTCCTTACAAAGTCCGAAGCCGTTTCGTGGTACCGTATTTATGAAATGTTTCAGTTTCAATCTTTTCATATGTTTGGCATTATTACCGTTGCAATTGTAACTGGTGTAATAGGGTTACAGCTTATCAAGCGTTTTAATGTTAAGGATAGTTCAGGTGAAGCGATTAACATTCCAGATAAGGAAAAAGGAAATGCCAGATATTGGATTGGCGGTCTTATTTTTGGATTGGGTTGGGCCTTGGTTGGTTCTTGTCCAGGACCAATTTTTATATTAATTGGCGCAGGTTTTTGGAGTGTACTTATTGTATTGTTTGGCGCGCTATTGGGTACTTTTTTGTATGGTGTTATTCGTTCAAAATTACCTCATTAAACCAAAATAAGTTAACTTAAAATCAAATAAAAAACCTATTCGAGACAAAATCAAGAATAGGTTTTTTTATTGTTTTTAAATGAATTAACTAGACTATTTCAGCGCTAATTCCTGCCTCTAGCAGTTGTGTACATTGCGGTTTTAGCTTTTCAATAGGTCCCGTTTTTACGGTACATTTTCCGTTATAGTGTACAATTAAGGAACATTGCTCTGCTTGTTCTGGAGTATGATCGCATACACGAATGAGAGTTTCAATAACGTGATCAAAAGTGTTAACATCGTCGTTGTACACGATAATTTCATTTTCAAGCTGCACAGCCTCTTTTAAACTGACTCTTTCTCTAACTTTTTCTTTAGTACTCATTTTATTTGCTTTTTGTACTGTGATTATTACTTTTTACAAATATTAGTTCTAATTTACGTATTTTAATGATACCCAGTTGTTTCTTTCAAATTTTTTAACATAGGTCAACCCTTTTTCAGTGCATGACGCATCAATAAACGGGATGTCTTCTTGGTAAAAACCACTCAATAACAAAGTCCCACCCGGATTTAAACAATCCACATAGCTTTGCATATCATTTAATAAGATGTTGCGATTGATGTTAGCAATAATCAGGTCGTAATTTTTCCCTACAAGTAAAGCAGCTTCGCCTTCATAAACGGTAATGTGTTTACAATTGTTGCGTGCTGCATTTTCAATCGAGTTCAAATAACACCAATTGTCAATATCAATAGCATCAATAGGTTGTGCGCCTTTCATTTCGGCTAAAATAGCTAAGATGGCCGTTCCGCAACCCATATCTAGTGTTTTAAGACCATTAACATCCATTTCTAGTAAATGCTGAATCATCATGTGTGTAGTTTCATGATGACCAGTTCCAAAACTCATTTTGGGCTCAATTACAATATCAAACTCTGCATCAGTTTTTGGGTGAAAAGGAGCTCTCACATGGCAATTCCCGTCTACGTCAATTGCTTCAAAGTTTTTTTCCCATTCTTCATTCCAATTTACTTGCTCGATTTCTTCAAATGTGTAATCAATTTCAAATTCTTCTGAACTTAAAATTTGTACTCCTTCTAAAATCATTTCGTCCCAAAGGTCTTTTTGTACAAAAGCTGAGATTCCGTTTTCTGTTTCGGTGAAACTTTCAAATGCTTTTTCTCCTAATTCAGCAATTAAAATTTCTGAACCTAATTCTTTTGGACTTATCGTAAAATGGTAGCCTATATAAATGTTTGACATGCTTATTTTTTTACAAAGGTAACAATAGCGTAGCAAATGCATTTGATATTTAAATAATATTTTACATTTGTAAGACAAACACACAACAAAATAATGAAAAAAATTGCCTTAATCATTGCGCTTGCTTTTTGCTTAGCTAGTTCGGCTCAAGTGTCTATTAAACGAAGCAATCAAGACAATGATTTAAAACTTTCTGCTTTGCCCTATTATAGTTTTGGAAAAGGAATTGGGATTACTTCGCCAGATAGTTTGTACCAATTGAATATTAGGTTCCGAATGCAAAACCGAGTCACATACATAGATAATGAAGGAGCTGCGGCATCCTATGATGGGCAAATTCGTAGGTTGCGATTGCGTTTGGATGGTTATGTGGGCTCACCAAAATTTTTATATGCGGTGCAATTGTCATTTGCCCCGGGCGATGTAGGCGAATTTAGAGAAGGTGAAAATATAAACATTATTCGCGATGCTGTTTTGTTTTACAGACCTAACAAAAATTGGAATCTCAGTTTTGGTCAAACGAAATTACCTGGAAATAGACAACGTGTAAATTCGTCAGGAGGATTGCAGTTGACCGATCGCTCCATCAATAATGCTAAGTTTACTATTGATCGTGATTTTGGTTTTCAAGTTCACAATTTGAATGAATTTAAGGATGCGTTTTCGTATAATTTTAAAACTGCCATTTCAACGGGAGAAGGCCGAAATATTACCGATAACGCTGATGCAGGTTTAGCTGTAACTGGTAAAGTAGAATTGTTTCCGTTTGGCGCTTTTGCAAAAGACGGTACTTATTTTGAGGGAGATATCGTACGAGAGCCAAAGCCTAAATTAATGCTTTCAGGAGCTTTTCAGCAAAATAATCAAGCCAAAAGAACACAAGGACAGTTAGGAAATGATTTATTTCAAGCTCGAACTATGAAATCCGTTTTATTGGATGCTATGCTGAAATACAATGGTTGGGCTTTTATGAGTAGTTATATGTCTAGAACTACGAGTAAGAACGCTGTTACTTTTAGCCCTACTGACGCAAGCCTTTTTAATTTTGCTTATGTTGGTCATGGATTTGACCATCAAGTCAGCTATAATTTTGTATCAAATTATGAAGTAATTGGTCGTTTTTCAACTCAAAAGGTCGGAACTGATATTCAAATATTGGCTCCCAATACCAAACAATATAGTTTAGGACTCACCAAGTATATTTGGGAACATGCCTTCAAAGTACAAGGTGAAATTAGTTTTGATACACTAACTTTTTATTCAGGTGACAGAAAAAATAATTGGTACGCTCGTTTTCAAATTGAAATTGGGATTTAAAACAAAAAAACCGATGCTGTTAGGGCATCGGTTTTTTTGTTTTAAATAGGAGTTGTTTTAGATTGCAGTAACAATTGCAACAAAATCATCTGCTTTTAAAGCAGCACCACCAATTAATCCGCCATCAACATCTGGCTTAGAGAAAATTTCTTTTGCATTTTCAGGTTTAACACTTCCTCCGTAAAGGATAGAAACAGTGTCAGCGATATCATTTCCGTATGTTTTACGAACAGTTTCTCTGATAAATTCGTGCATTTCTTGTGCTTGTTCTGGTGAAGCTGTTTCGCCTGTACCAATAGCCCAAACAGGCTCATAGGCCAAAACAACTTGTTCCCAATCTTTTGCTTCAATTTGAAACAAACCATCTTTTAATTGGTTTTCTACCACATTAAAATGATTTTCTGATTGACGGTCTTTTAATTCTTCGCCAAAGCAAAAAATAACAGTCATATCATGCTGTAAAGCCGTATTAACTTTGTTTGCAATGAGTGCATCAGTTTCGTGAAAAATGGCACGTCGTTCAGAGTGACCTAAGATTACGATGTCAACACCAACACTTTTTAACATGTCTGCCGAAATTTCTCCGGTGAATGCACCGCCTTCAGCTTGGTGTACGTTTTGCGCTGCAACCTTGATATTAGTAAATTCTAAATGATCTACTGCCGATGCTAAATTGACAAATGTAGGTGCAACAATTACGTTTGTATCTGTATCAGTTGGAATTTTAGCGATTAATTCATTCAATAAATCTTCTGTTTGCTCCGCATTTTTATGCATTTTCCAGTTTCCAGCAACAATCTTTTTTCTCATTATAATTCTCTTGTAAGTTTATTAGTTTTTTCGTGTGTGTTAAAGTAGTAGATTACTTTAAACTTTCTAGTGTTTCGTTAATTTTATCAAAGTCGGTTTCAATGGCTCTGTAAAGAACGATTTTACCTGTTTTGTCCACGATAATGTAACGCGGTATCCAATCAATGTCCATTGCTTTTCCAAAAACACCCTTCATTTGGTCATTAGCCATATAGTGATCTCCCACCAAAGCGTGTTTCTCGATACCAGACTTCCATTTGTCAGCAGTTTTATCCATTGAAATAAATACGTAATCAACATTTGTGTGAGCAGCTTGCATTTCTTTTACCTTAGGCATTGCTTTTACACAGTCACCACACCACGAAGCCCAAACTTCAATCACTACGGTTTTACCTTTGTGTTTCTTTAAAATGTTTTTAAATGCTACTTGGCTACCATTTGATGCCAAAAGCGTCTCTGATAATGCTGTTTTTGAGAATGCAGTTTTTTGTGCATTGGTTGTACAAGCACAGCTGAGGATTACTAGAACTAATGCTATTAATTTTTTCATTTTTATTTTCTTTTTAACAAAGTTACGCAAACAAATGTAATGCCAAATAGAGAAAAAGCATTTTTGAAATTATTATTCGAAAATCACAAATTTATATCGTTATAGTATAATAATTGTATAACAAATTTTCGTTTTTGCTCTGTATCATTTTACGTCCAACCATAAAAAAAGTCGTAAAACTCATGAGAGTATTTACGACTTTATATTTTGAACTTTTTTCTACCACTTAATTTGATCCAAGTCTTGATGATGTACTTTTTGTTTTACGGTACCTTTTTCAAGAAGTATAATACTTGGATTTGCTCTTTCAATAGTTTTAACTGTGATTGCATCACAAAAATAAAAATCAAAATTGTAACCGTATTTTTTTTGAGCCGCAGCTATATCCTCTGGTAATGAAGCCGTCATTCCTACAACCTGATACCCTTTTGCGATAGCGGTTTTACTTAAATTTGCTAACTTTTTCATCCCATCAGAATCAGCATTTGGTAAATCATAAGCCGTAATTAAAAGTAATTTAGGAGCATTTAAAAATTCGTCTTTATAATCAGAACCGTCTTTTTCCATAATAAAATCATGAATAGGCGGTACGTAGCCTTCAGTAATTACCTTGTCTTTTCGGTCAACAAATACGGCTCTTTCTGGTATCGCCATTAAATCAGCTTCTTTGAATTCTTTATCAACACCGTCTACTTTGTAAATAAAAACCATTTCGACTACTGATTTTGCAGCGCCATAAGGAATTTTCATGCCTGCTTGAATGCTGTTGCCCACTTTGTAAGGTCTAAAATCGATGATAGGCAAGTGGTTTAAAACCCAATAGCCCATGAATGCCGAAGCTGCAATGCTTGCTAAAAACAAAGTATTTTGCAAAGCGGCAGGAAATAACGGTTTGATGAGTTTTTGGTTTCGGTACAAAATCAAAATAAAAACTAACAAGACCACATCTTTTGTAAATGATTCCCAAGGTGTTAATTTTAAAGCATCACCAAAACAACCACAATCTTTTACCACATTAAAATAAGCCGAGTAAAAAGTTAAGAATGTGAACAAGATAATTAAAATAAGTAAGCTCCAAACTGTAAACTTTGTTTTGTAACCAATTAATAGCATCACGCCCAAAACCACTTCAAGTATTACAAGAAATAGCGCAATTGCTAAAGCAAAAGGGACAAAAATAGGTAAGTTAAAAACGGGTTCGCTAAAGTATTCGGCGAGTTTGTATGAGAATCCTACTGGATCATTTAACTTGATTAATCCTGAAATGATAAAAAGGATTCCGACAAATATTCTAGAAAATTGAGTAATTGCATTTTTCATGTAAAGAAATTATTTTTGAGAGCCAAAGCCCATTAAAATTAGTGCGAAAACAGCATAATTAAGCATGTCTTGATAGTTGGCATCAATTCCTTCGGATACCAATGTTTTTCCTTTATTGTCCTCGATTTGCTTTACGCGAAGCAGTTTTTGTAAAATTAAATCGGTTAAGGATGCTACACGCATTTCGCGCCAAGCCTCACCATAATCGTGATTTTTGGCTTCCATGAGTTCTTTGGTTAAAGTAATTTTAGCGTCGTACAAAGCGGTTGCTTTGGCCACTTCAAGATCGGGTTGCTCTACAACTCCAAGTTCCAATTGTATTAAAGCCATTACCGCATAATTGATTATTCCGATAAATTCTCCTGTTTCATCTTCATCAATTTTGCGAGTTGTATTTTCTTGAAGGCTTCTAATTCGCTGTGCTTTGATGTAAATTTGATCAGTTAGCGATGGGAGTCGTAAAATGCGCCAAGCACAACCGTAATCTTTCATTTTGTTAACAAAAAGGCTGCGACATGTAGCAATCACGGCATCATATTCTTGTGAAGTATTCTTCATTATTGCTGTATATTTGTATTCAATTTTTTTCAAAAGTAAAGAATTAAGACCGAAGTTCAAAGTTCCAAAGTTGTTACACCACTCATATTAAACTTTCATCTTGCTGGTTTGGGCCTTACCACAAAAGGAATTGAATTAAAACAAGTATAAAATGACAATTAACTGTAAAGGAAATTTAATCGATTTAAGTAGTCCGAAGGTAATGGGGGTTTTAAATATTACACCCAATTCATTTTTTGATGGCGGAAAGTATAAAGATGAAACTGCTATTTTGACTCAGGTAGAAAAAATGCTCTCAGCAGGCGCTACTTTTATTGATGTAGGTGCTTATTCTAGTAAGCCAAACGCCGAATTTGTAACCGAGCAAGAAGAAATTGACCGTATTGTGCCCGTAATTGAATTGATTTTAAAACATTTTCCTAATGCATTATTATCGATAGATACTTTTAGGAATGCTGTTGCAAAAGCTACTCTTGATAGCGGTGCAGCTCTTATAAATGATATTTCGGCGGGGAGTTTAGATGCTGAAATGTTTGAAGTTGTGGCTAAATACAATGTTCCTTATATCATGATGCACATGCGTGGCAATCCGCAGACGATGCAAACTTTGACAAATTATGATAATGTAGTAAAAGATGTACTGTTTTATTTTTCTGAAAAAATAGCATTGGCACGCAGTTTCGGAATCAATGACCTCATTGTAGATCCTGGCTTTGGCTTTGCTAAAACTGTAGCTCAAAATTTTGAAATTTTCCAAAAATTAGACCATTTTCATATTCTTGAGTTGCCGTTGCTTGTGGGTATTTCTCGCAAATCGATGATATATAAAACTTTAGAAACAACCGCTCAGGAAGCCTTAAATGGTACAACAGTCTTGAATACTGTTGCGCTAACCAAAGGTGCTCAGATATTGAGAGTACATGATGTGAAAGAAGCTATGGAGTGTATTACTTTGCTTCAAAACTTGAAATAATTATTTAATCAATTTATTGATGGTGATAGGGTTCATTTCGTAAAATAGTAAAGCCGCGATACAATTGTTCAATAAAAAATAACCGAACCATTTGGTGCGAAAAAGTCATGAGCGAAAGAGAAATTTTGCCCTGTGATTTGGCATAAACAGTTTCGGAGAATCCATAAGGGCCACCAATTACAAATACCAAAGTTTTTATTCCTGAATTCATTTTCTTTTGTAATTCAGATGAGAAACCTACGCTAGAGAAATTTTTACCGTTTTCATCCAGCAGAATCAATTGGTCAGTTGCAGTAATTTTAGAGAGTATCAGTTCTCCTTCTTTTTCCTTCTGTTGGCTCTCGCTTAGGTTTTTTACATTCTTGATGTCAGGGATTATTTCTAGGTCAAATTTTATATAAAACGACAACCGTTTGGTATAATCGTCAATTAAAGTTTGCAACGCCTTATTGTCGGTTTTTCCTATTGCGATAAGCTTAATATTCATAAAAGTAATGCTTTTGGGCAAAGGTAGTCCTAATCTTGGATAAGGAAAAGTGGTTTGAATTAAAATTCAAGCCAGATTTTGTCAATGTACAATTCAAAAGTTTCTGCTACTTTGTTACCAATCAAAAAAGTAATTTCCTCGAGATTTCCGCCGGTGTAATTTGGTAAATCTAATTGTCGTCCTCTGTAAAAAGGAGTTAATTCTGCAACTGGAATTTTGATTACTTCCCAGTCTGTACCTGTGGTGAAAGTAGAAGTAAAGGCGTGTTGCTCTGATCTAAATTGCTTTGCACGAAATTGATACAATTTACCATCGCCCTTTAAACGTAGAAAAACTGTAGCTTTTTGTGATATATCGCTATATTGACAATCTAGCTTGGTTGCGCAAAAACCGCCATTGTTTTCAAGAGATACTTTACCTTTAAACAGCACGAAGTTTTCGCGTTCAATTCTCATCTCGCTTTTAGAAACTCCTCCCATCACGGTGTCGTTGACGGTACGCCAAGTATCAAAATCTTCTTTTCGGCTTGAATCGAAAAGAATAATGGTTTCCAAAGAGTTTGTTTGCATTTTTTACACTTTTGGTAATGGAGCACCGACTGCAATATCACAGCGGTGATTTTCTTGGCCATGCGGCGGATTCATTCCTGCTTCAGTGACTACAGGTGCTGGAATTGTTGCAGGCTGTTTTGCAGTACTTTGTGGTGCCGAATTTTGTGTTGCTGCAGGAGTTGGAGCAGCAGGCGTACTTAATGAGGCACCAACAGGAATATCACAACGGTGTCCTGGCTGACCATGTGCTGGATTTGCGTCAGCGCTATTTGTCGCCACGGCTGAACTTGTTGCTGAAGTAGAATTTGGAACTTCGCTTTTCATTTGGCGTCCTACTTCTGTAAAAGGAACTACAATTTTATTTGGCGCAGGCTTTTGCGTTTCTTTGTTACAAGAAGTCAATGTAAGGAGCGCAACAGCGCTATAATAGAGCAATGATTTCATAATATTTCATTCTTTAGAAACTCAAAGATACTTGATTATTGCTATTTGCCAAAATAATTAGGGTAGGGTTTTGGTACTAGAAATTTGATATTTAAAAAGTTTTTTTATCATATTTTTAATAAAGTTGCTTGTTTCCAAATTTCCTAGTCCGCAAAATATAACCTATTTTAGCAATTCAAAAATTATCGAAAAATGATCAGCGAAAAACAGTTCGAAAAAGAATTACAATTAATTATTGAAAATGCAATTCGAGAAGATGTAGGAACCGGAGATTACAGTTCACTAGCTTGCATTCCTATTGATGCAGCAGGAAAAGCGAAGTTATTGGTAAAGGAAGATGGGATCATCGCTGGTGTAGCTTTTGCTAAAAAGGTTTTTGCATACGTTGATGCTGATTTGCAAGTTGAAACTTTTATCGAAGATGGGAATTTTGTAAAAAAAGGAGATGTCGTTTTTCATGTTAGTGGTAGTTCACAATCCATCTTGAAAGCAGAGCGAGTAGTTTTAAATTCGATGCAAAGAATGTCCGCAATCGCTACAAAAACCAATCAATATGTACAATTGTTAGAAGGAACTAAAGCTAAAATTTTAGATACTCGAAAAACCACACCGGGATTTAGAGCTTGTGAAAAGTGGGCTGTAAAAATTGGTGGTGGAGAAAATCATCGATTTGCGTTGTATGATATGGTAATGCTTAAGGATAATCATAATGATTTTGCTGGGGGAATTACGTTGGCAATTGCAAAAACCAAAGCTTACCTAGAAGCAAATAAGCTCGATCTAAAGATTATTGTAGAGGCAAGAAATTTAGCTGAAATTGAGGAAATTTTAGAAAGTGAAGGTATTTTTAGAATTCTAATTGACAACTTTAACTTTGAAGATACCAAAAAAGCAGTTGCGCTAATTGGAGATAAATGTCTGACAGAATCGTCCGGAAATATTAACGAAAGTACGATTAGAGCGTATGCAGAATGTGGCGTAAATTACATTTCGTCAGGAGCATTGACACACTCTGTTTATAACATGGACTTGAGTTTAAAAGCAGTATGAATCTCTTATTAGAAGATAAACTTGTTAAAATGCCTGTTATTAGGCATGTAATCTCGGGACTTCAAAAATTGAAGTTACCATGGTTACAAGGTTTGTCTTTATATGATTTGATTGTGCTCTATAGTAAAGGAATTGTTGAAAGTGCCGTTCCCTATCATGCTAGTGCCATTGCTTTTAGTTTTTTTATGGCTTTGTTTCCGTTTGCACTTTTTATTTTGAATCTGATTCCTTTTATCCCAATTGATGGTTTTCAGGAGGATTTTTTACTATTTGTTAAAGATGGTGTTCCGCCTAATACCTATGATGCTATTTATAAAATTATTAGTGATATTTTGAATAATAGTGATTCTGGTTTGTTGTCTTCGGGTTTTATGTTATCTATTTTTTTGATGGCAAATGGTTTAAACGGAATTCTTGGTGGTTTTCAAACTTCAAGACATGTTATTGTAAAAAGGGGTTTTGTTAGGCAGTATTTGGTGGCTTTAGCAATGTCTTTGTTGTTGTCGGTTTTACTTTTGGTTACCGTAGCAACCATTGTTGTTTTTGAAGTTTTGTTGCAAAAAACTGTATTTAGTGATCAAGTTTTACTCATTGTCGCAGGTAGATATGCCTTTGTAATTTTGATGATTTTGCTTACTACGTCGGTACTTTTTAAATTCGGAACTAAAAGAGTAGGCAATAGAGCATTTATCTCGATAGGATCTGTATTCACAACAATTTTAATTTTGATTGATTCCTATCTTTTCGGGATTTGGGTAACCAAGTTTTCTAAGTACAATGAGTTGTATGGCTCCATTGGAACGCTTTTAATTTTGATGTTTTACATCTGGATTAACTGTGTTATTTTGTTGTTGGGATTTGAATTGAATGCAACAGTCTCTAAGTTGCGCGCAAAAAAAGAGTAGTTTAAAAGGGAATAGTTTTAGTAAAAAAATAATAAAAATAAGAGTAGAATGAAAAAAGTGATTACCGCAGTAGCAGTTATGATTTCAATGGCTTTTTATGGCCAGAATAATCAAGTAGTTGGTAAATGGAAAACTATTGACGATGAAACAGGTAAGCCTAAATCTACGGTCGAAATTTATGAACGTGGTGGACTTTTGTATGGTAAAATTGTTGATATCGTAGAGGCAGATAAAAGAAAAAGCATTTGTACTTTATGTACTGGAGAAGATAAAAACAAACCAGTAATGGGTCTTGTTATCATTAAAGGTCTTAAAAAAGACGGTAAAGAATACAATGGAGGGAAAATTGTAGATCCAACAACTGGAAAGCAGTACAAATGTTTTATTGCACTTGAGGGGAATGATAAATTAAATGTACGAGGGTACATTGGAGTATCTCTTTTTGGTCGCACTCAAACTTGGAATAGAGTTAAATAAACGTCTCATTAAAATTTTGAATAAATCAAAAACGTAAAGTAATAAGCTTTCAAAGTAAAAAAATAATACATGTATTTTGTTGAAGTAATTTTGCCGCTATCTTTGGCTAAGACCTTTACGTATGCTATTTCCGAGGAAGAATATAAGTTCATTCAAACAGGGATGCGCTTAGCCGTTCCGTTTGGTAAAAGTAAAATTTATACTGGTTTAGCGATAGCCATGCATCAAAACGCACCTGTTTTGTATGAAGCAAAAGAAATTCACCAAATATTAGACGAAAAACCAGTTGTTACTGAAATTCAAATACAACATTGGCAATGGATTGCATCGTATTACATGTGTGCTATTGGTGATGTGTACCGAGGTGCCATGCCAAGCGCTTTGCTATTGGAGAGTGAAACTGTTATTTCGCAGCAAACTAGTGCAATAATAGATGTTTCGCTATTAAGTGACGATGAGTTTTTAGTATACGAGGCTTTACAACAACAATCTACCTTAAAAGTCAACGATATCATTGCAATATTGAACAAGAAGAATATTTTTCCTGTCATTCAAAAGTTGGTAGATAAAAATATTTTAGTACTTCAGGAAGAGATTCAAGAAAGTTATAAGCCCAAATTGATTCGATATGTGCGCTTGCACTCTCAATATGTTGGCGATTTGGGTTTGGGTGTTTTGCTAAACAACTTAAAAAACGCTCAAAAACAACTAGAGATTGTGATGGCTTTTTTTCAACTTAGTGCAAGTGAAAAAAAGCCGATAACAGTAAAGAAATTAGTAGAAATAACACAATCATCAACTGCAGTTGTTAAAGCTTTAATAACAAAAGAAATATTCGAAGAGTATTTTTTAGAAACAGATCGTGTAGAATTTGGAGCTAAAAATGCTAGCGAACTAAAATTGAGTGAGCAACAAGAGGAAGCGAGCTTGGCTATCAAGGCAGTTTTTGAGTCTAAAGAGGTGTGCTTGTTGCATGGTGTAACCTCAAGTGGTAAAACGGAAATCTACATTCAGCTTATTCAAGAATATTTGAATTCAGGCTTACAAATCTTGTATTTGTTGCCTGAAATTGCGTTGACTACTCAATTAGTCAGCCGGTTAAATGCTTATTTTGGTAACAAAGTGGCTGTTTATCATTCCAAATACAATAATAATGAGCGTATTGAGGTATGGAGGCAGGTCTTGTCAAATTCAGAAAAAGCGCAAGTTGTTATTGGTGCCCGTTCTGCTTTGTTTTTACCATTTTCAAACCTGGGTTTGGTGATAGTAGATGAAGAGCACGAACAAACATTTAAACAAGTAGATCCTGCGCCACGTTATCATGCGAGAGATGCGGCTATTGTATTGGCTCATTCTCATAAAGCAAAGGTATTACTGGGATCCGCAACACCAAGTGTCGAAACCTATTACAATGCACAATCCGGAAAGTTTGGATTAGTTGAGCTTAGTAAACGATACGGTAATGTGCAGCTGCCGGTCATTGAATTGGTTGACTTAAAAGATAAATATTTCAGAAAAAAAATGACAGGCCATTTTAGTGATGTTTTAATTGCTGAGATGGGGCAAGCGCTCTCGTTTGGCGAACAAGTAATTTTGTTTCAAAATAGAAGGGGTTATTCACCCGTTGTAGAATGTATGACTTGTGGGCATGTGCCTCAATGCCAACAATGTGATGTAAGTTTGACTTATCATAAAAATAAAAATCAGTTGCGCTGTCATTACTGTGGTTATACAATGGCGAAACCTACCAATTGTCATTCGTGCTCTAGTATTGATTTGTTAACTAAAGGATTTGGTACTGAGCAAATAGAGCAGGAGTTACTTTCTATTTTACCAAATGCTAAAATAGGACGTATGGACCAAGATACGACGAGGGGTAAGTTTGGTTTTGAACGTATTATTGATGCTTTTAAAAATAGAGAAATTGATGTTTTGGTTGGTACGCAAATGTTAGCCAAAGGATTAGATTTTGATAATGTAAGCTTAGTTGGGATTTTAAACGCTGATAATATGCTTTACCATCCAGATTTTCGTGCCTTCGAGCGTAGTTATCAAATGATGACACAAGTGGCAGGTAGGGCAGGGCGCGCTCAAAAACAAGGCAAAGTAATTATTCAAACCTATAATGTCAATCACAATACTATTCAACAGGTTACCAGAAATGATTATGCTGCTATGTATAAAGAACAATTGTATGATCGGCAAATTTATAAGTATCCACCGTACTTTAGAATCATTAAGCTTACTTTAAAACAGCGTGATTATGATAAGTTGAAGCAAGGTTCTATGTGGTTGTATCAGGTTTTACAACAAAATTTAAATATGCCTGTTTTGGGTCCAGAAGAGCCGGCGATTAGCAGAATTCGTAACGAATATTTGCGAACTATTATGATTAAACTGCCTCAAAATGTTGGAGTTGCTTCAACAAAAAAAACTATCCAGAAAATCCTGAATAGTTTTGAAGCTGTTGCGCAATACAGAGCAATTAAAGTTTCTGTAAATGTTGATTTTTATTAAGAAAAAGATAAAGCTTTTACTAGATCTTCTTTTTTGTGGCGACTCAGAGGTATTTTTGTTGACCCTATTTCGGCAAATTTACTATTAAAACGTTCCACCTTGTCAATGTTGATGATATATGATTTGTGTACACGTACAAACTTTTCCTTTGGTAAGTCGCTTTCAAAAGCCTTCATTGTAGATAAAACTAAATTGCTATCATCTTCAGTAACTACTTTCACATAATCTCCAAATGCTTCAATCCATTTGATTTTTGATGTAAATATTTTTAATTTCTTAAGATTACTTTTAATGAAAATGTGATCACCTTCTTCGTCTTTGTTTTCTTTTTTAAGTAAATGAAAATCAATAGCTCTTTTTACAGACGAATTAAAACGATCGATTGCAATTGGTTTTTGCAAATAATCGGTAGCATCATAATCAAAAGCTTTCATTGCGTATTCTGCTTTTGAGGTGATAAAAATGATCTGAGGTTTTACTTTTAAACCATCCAAAAAATCAAATCCACTAATTACTGGCATCTCAATGTCGAGAAAAATCAGATCAACATTGTGAATAGACATGCAACTACGCGCTTCAATAGCATTAGAAAAATCACCAATTAAATGTAAGCTTTGGTGATTATTAACTAACTTTGCAATGATCATTCTTTGTATCGAACTATCATCTACAACTACACAGTTAAGTTTCATAATTTAGATTTTTTAAGATTTGGCTCGGTAAACATAGTAATTATTTTTTGATCTGCAACCAGTTAACCTCCTTTTTTTGTCATACGTCGAATAAAAATCAAATAAAGTTGCTTATTTTAAAAAAATGATTACTTTTGCACCCAAATTAACAATAAATATATTTTTATGAATCATTATGAAACTGTTTTCATTTTAAATCCCGTTTTATCTGAAGTTCAGGTAAAGGAAACAGTAAGCAAATTTGAAGATTTTCTTACTAGTAGAGGTGCTGAAATGGTGTCGAAAGAAGACTGGGGTCTAAAAAAGATGGCTTACGAAATTCAAAACAAAAAAAGTGGTTTTTACCATTTGTTCGAATTTAAAGTATCTGGAGAAGTACTTCTTGCCTTCGAAACTGAATTTAGACGTGACGAAAGAGTTATGCGTTTCTTGACTGTAAGTCTTGACAAACATGCTATATCATGGGCTGAAAGAAGAAGAACTAAATTAAAATCTACAAAAGCTTAATTATCATGGCAACATTACAACAATCAGCTTCAGGAAAAAAAGACGGAGATATCAGATATTTAACGCCTTTAAACATAGAAACTAACAAAACTAAGAAATACTGTCGTTTCAAAAAGTCAGGTATCAAGTATGTTGATTACAAAGATGCTGATTTCTTATTGAAATTTGTAAATGAGCAAGGAAAAATTCTTCCTCGTCGTTTAACAGGAACTTCTTTGAAATACCAAAGAAAAGTGTCTGTAGCTGTGAAAAGAGCACGTCACTTAGCTTTAATGCCGTACGTAGCGGATTTACTTAAATAATAATTAATCAAAGTTGTTGCCTCGCCTTTGGCGGGCTAACTTCTTCAATAAAAGGACAACAACATGGAACTTATTTTAAAACAAGACGTTCAAAATTTAGGATTTAAAGACGATGTAGTAAATGTAAAAAACGGTTACGGTCGTAATTACTTAATCCCACAAGGATTTGCTCAATTAGCTACTTCTTCTGCAAAGAAAGTATTGGCTGAAAACCTAAAACAAAGAGCTCATAAAGAAGCTAAAGTGGTTGCAGATGCAAAAGCACTTGGTGAAGCTTTAAAAGCAATTGAAATTAAAATTTCTGCGAAAGCAGGTGGAGAAAAATTATTCGGTTCAATTACTAATAGTGACATCGCTGAAGCGTTGGCTAAAGGTGGTCAATCGGTTGATAGAAAATTCATCACTAGTGGAATTGTAAAACGTACTGGTAAATATACTGCTAGTGTACGTTTACACAGAGATGTAATAGTTGAATTAGACTATGAAATTGTTGCGGAAAAATAACATTGTGTTAGCATTTTGTTAATAAATTACTAAAATCACTCTTCGGAGTGATTTTTTTTTGTCTAATTTCGCGCCATAAACAATACATACTCAAACACATGAAAAAAATTATCACATTACTACTTATCTTTTGTAGTTCGATCACTATGATCAGTCAAACTACAACGTCTAGTATTAAAGGAATTGTAAAAAGTACGTCAGGCGAGACACTACCGTCGGCTACAATTTTGGCAATTCACACTCCTACAGGTTCTAAATATTCAGGAGTTTCAAATATCGATGGGCGATATAATATGCTAAACATGCGTATTGGTGGACCTTACAAAATCACCATATCCTTTGTTGGTTACAAATCTCAAGAATTTAATGAAGTGTACCTAGAACTTGGTAAAGCTTTGATTTTGGATGCTGAATTGTCAGACGAAAGTATGCAATTGAGCGAGGTGAAAGTTACAGGAGCTAAAAACAAAGTGTTTGGTAACGGTAGAACAGGTGCTGAAACTACAATTGGTAGAAAAGAATTGTCAGCTTTGCCAACAATTTCTAGATCTGCAGAAGATTTCACCCGTTTAGAGCCATCAGCAAGTGGAGGATCTTTCGGTGGGCGTAATGATCAATACAATAGTTACTCTTTGAACGGAGCGGTGTTTAACAACCCGTTTGGTTTAGATGCAGCTACACCTGGTGGGCAAACAGGTTCTCAACCGATCTCATTAGATGCAATTGATCAAATTCAAGTAGCTACTGCTCCTTATGATGTTACTTTATCTGGTTTTACAGGAGCATCTGTGAATGCAGTTACTAAATCAGGTACTAATGAATTTCACGGAACTGCTTACGCTTTTTTTAGAAATCAAGATCTTACAGGAGGACGAATTAAGGGTCAAGATATTTTTGTTCCTTCGCTAGAGCAAACTCAGGCAGGTTTTAGCATCGGTGGACCAATTGTAAAAGACAAACTTTTCTTTTTTGCCAATTATGAAATTGACAAAAGAAGTGACTTAGGATCTAATTTCGTAGCAAATAATGGTGATGGAGTTACTGGAGTGAATGAATCAAGAGTTTTAGAATCTGATTTGATTGCCGTTTCAACTGCTTTAAGTAATTTAGGTTATAATACTGGAGCATATCAAGGTTTCAAGCACAATTCAAATTCTAATAAAGGAATTTTTAAATTGGATTGGAATATCAATGACAACAATAAATTAGCAGTTATTTACAATTTTTTAGATGCTAGTAAAGATAAACCAGCACACCCATCAGCTTTAGGATTTAGAGGACCGGATGCAAATACACTTCAATTTGAAAAATCAGGTTACCAAATTAACAATGAGTTAAGTTCATTTTTAGTAGAGCTTAATTCAAAAGTGAGTGAAACTGTGTCTAACAAATTACAAGCTGGATACACAACATTCAATGATTTCAGAAACCCTTTTTCGACACCAGCACCAGTAATTAATATTCAAAGCAATGGATCTAATTACATTATTGCAGGAAACGAGCCTTTCTCTATCAATAATACTTTAAGTCAAAAGGTATTACAAATTACAAATAATTTAAATTATACTGTAGGAACACATGCACTTACCTTTGGTGGATCGTTTGAAAAGTACCAGTTTGAAAACTCATTTAACCTTGCTGGTTATGATAATTTTGGTAACCCAAATGGTTATGCTGGAACTTTCTTTTCTCCGTACTTCAGTGTACAAGATTTTTTAACAGATGCCGCTAAACCATTTGCTAGTAGTATTATTGCACAAAATTTACTTTACGCGCAAAACACAGCGGCAACAAAAAACACTTTTGCTGTTGGTGCAGATAACGGCTGGAAATTAGCGGAATTAAATGTGGGTCAAGCTGCATTCTATGTGCAAGATGATTGGAATATCACTGAGAATTTTAAATTCACTTACGGTATTAGAGTTGATAAACCATTGTATTTTAATACTTCAGATTTAATTCAGAAATACATTGATACGCAAAATGGAGCTACGAGAAACAATAACACTTTGTACTACAATCCGATAACTAAAATGAATGAGCAATTGATTTCAACTACCTTACCAACTGCTGAATTGTTGTGGTCTCCTAGATTTGGTTTCAATTGGGATGTAAAAGGCGATAAAACAACACAATTGCGTGGGGGTTCTGGAATTTTTACAGGAAAACTTCCTTTCGTTTGGTTAGGAAATCAAGTAAGTGGTGCTGATGATGGTTTCTTCCAAATTATGGATAAAGATTTCAAGTGGCCACAAGTATGGAGAAGTAGTTTAGGTTTGGATCACCGTTTCAAAAATAATTATATTGCTACACTTGATGTTGCTTATAACAAAGATATTAATGGGGTACACGTTCAAAACTGGGGATTAAGAACTCCATCAGGTACTTTGGCAGGTGTAGATAATCGTTTAATCTACAATGCTTCAGATAAAGGTGCTAACAATGCTTATGTAATGACCAATTCTAGTAAAGGTTATGTTTTGAACTCTTCTGTAAAGTTGCAAAAAACATTTGATAACGGAGTATTCGCTAGTTTAGCTTACAACTACTTAGTTGCCAAAGATGTGAACTCTATCGAAGCTGAAATTACAGGTGATGCGTTTGCATTTAACCCTGCTTTAGGAAATGTAAACAATGCTGTTTTATCAAATTCTAAATATGGAGATACACACCGTTTTATTGGTGTAGGTTCAAAAAAATGGAAATACGGTTCTAATGATGCTTGGGCAACTACAATTTCAACTTTCTTTGAATATGCTCAAGGAGGTCGTTTCAATTACATTTATGGTGGTGATGTTAATAATGACGGATCAGGAACGAATGACTTAATTTACGTTCCAACAACAGCTGAAATTGGTACAATGGCATTCAGTGCTCCTGGTCAAGGTGCTGCATTTGATGCATTTATTAGTCAAGATAAGTATTTGAGTGGTAGAAGAGGGCAATACGCAGAGCGTTATGGAGCTTTAGCACCTTGGAGAGGAAAATGGGATATGAAATTAATTCAAGATTTTAATTTTAAACCATCTTCTAGTTCAAATAAAACAAATACAATTCAGTTTAGTGTTGACATCTTAAATGTTGGAAATTTAATTAATTCTGATTGGGGATTGGTACAAGTTCCTACAAGTATCCAACCTATTGGAGTTAGCGTTAATCAAACTACAAAAGTACCTACTTATACTTTTAACGGAACGCAAACAAAAACATTCAATTACGATGCTAGCTTATTGTCAAGATGGCAAGTACAATTCGGATTAAGATATATTTTTTAGTAGATACTCTAAAGTACCAAAAAAGCCTTCTTGAAAAAGAAGGCTTTTTTGGTTTTAAAATTATAAATTTGCACCCATTTTTATTTTAATCAAAGTCCACAACAGGACCAATAGCAATTATACATTTCATGAAATATTCAAGACTTACAAAAGAGCAATTTGAAGAATTAACGCAAGAGTTTACTAATTTTTTAGCAACCCAAGCAATTGATAAAGCGGAATGGGATAAAATTAAATTAGAAAAACCTGAAGTAGCAGAGCAAGAATTAGATGTTTTCTCTGATTTGATTTGGGAAGGCGTTTTGTCTAGAGCAACTTTTTTAGAGCATTTTTCTAAAAATCATATTTTTCTTTTTGAATGTTTTGATACGCACGTACAATCAATTGTCTTAAAATCATTAGTTCCCGATGTTGATTTTCTAACTCGTGAAGGTTTACAATGGTTGAGTGATAATATGTTTACAGAAACTATTGAAATGAAAGTAGGTAAAAAAGAATTCACAGAAGAGCGAAATTCATCAATTTTTCAATTAATACAACAAGGAGCCTTTTTGAGCGACGGTCAGTTATACCAACAAATAAACTCAATTATCAAATCCTAATTTAGTTGTTTTTTGGTTTAATTTGGTTATTTTAGTACACTGATTTCAGGCACTAAAATGACCAATTTTTTTTTATGGATGATCAAAATATGATAATAAAATTACGCGAAGAATTACACTTTCATAACCACAATTATTATGTGTTAGATGCACCATTGATTTCGGATTATGAATTTGATATGAAATTAAAAGCACTTCAAGATCTTGAAAATGCACATCCAGAATGGTACGATTCTAATTCTCCAACCCAAAGAGTAGGTGGTGCTATTACGAAGAATTTTGAGACCAAGGCGCACGAATACCGAATGTACTCATTAGATAACTCCTATTCAAAAGAAGATTTAATCGATTGGGAAAATCGTATAAAGAAAACCTTAGGCGATGTGCCTTTGCGATATACTTGTGAGCTCAAATATGATGGAGCTTCAATTAGTATTACCTATGAAAACGGACAGTTAAAACGTGCCTTAACTCGTGGTGACGGTTTTCAAGGAGATGATGTTACGAATAATATAAAAACTATCAAATCAATTCCTCTGTCTTTAAAAGGAAATGATTTTCCAGAAAAGTTTGATATTCGTGGCGAAATTGTTTTGCCTTTTGCTGGTTTCGAAAAAATGAATCAAGATTTGATATCCCTTGGTGAAACACCTTATTCTAATCCTAGAAACACAGCTTCGGGTAGTTTAAAATTACAAGATAGTGCAGAAGTAGCCAAACGTCCGCTAGACTGTTTATTGTATTTTATGATTGGGCCAAATCTTCCTTTTCAATCTCAATTTGAAGGCTTACGAGCTGCGAGAAAATGGGGTTTTAAAGTTCCTCAAGAATCAAAATTGGCACAAAATTTAGATGAAGTTTTCGAATTTATTGCTTTTTGGGATCAAAACCGAAGCAATTTGCCTTACGAAACTGATGGCGTGGTCATAAAAGTGGATAACCTACAATTTCAAGATGAATTAGGTTACACTGCCAAGTCGCCCCGATGGGCCATGGCTTATAAGTTTAAATCAGAGCAGGTTGCTACCGTTTTAGAATCTATTTCGTATCAAGTTGGTAGAACAGGCTCTATCACGCCTGTTGCAAACCTTAAAGCAGTGCAACTGGCTGGTACAATTGTAAAAAGAGCTTCCCTACATAATGCGGATCAAATTGAAAAATTAGATATTCGAATTGGAGATACTGTTTTTGTTGAAAAAGGTGGTGAAATTATCCCAAAGATTATCGCTGTTGATTTAACCCAACGACCACTTCACGCTGAGTCTACAATATATATTGATAAATGTCCAGAGTGTGAAACTAATTTAGTAAGAAATGCAGGTGAAGCTAATCACTATTGCCCAAATTTTTATGGTTGTCCGCCACAAATTATAGGTCGTATTCAGCATTTTATTTCTCGAAAAGCTATGGATATTGAAGGATTGGGTGGCGAAACGGTTGCGCTTTTATATCAAAATGATTTAGTTCATAACTACGCAGATCTTTACGACTTATCAGTTTCTGATATTTTACCATTGGAAAGAATGGCTCAAAAATCAGCTGAAAACTTAGTAAATGGTGTCGAAAAATCTAAAAATATACCATTCGAACGTGTTCTCTATGCATTGGGAATCCGTTTTGTAGGTGAAACTGTCGCTAAAAAATTGGCTAAACATTACAAAACTATTGACGCTTTGCGTGCGGCAAATTTATTAGAATTGATGCTCGTTGATGAAATAGGAGAGCGTATTGCGCAAAGTGTAATGGACTTTTTTCAAAACGAACAAAACAGTATTATCATACAACGCTTAAAAGGTTATGGGTTACAATTTGAGTTAGTAGAAAATACAAATCCTGATGCAACTAATTTGTTGGTTGGTAAGACATTTGTGGTATCTGGTGTTTTTGAGAAATTTTCGCGTGATGAATTGAAAAAAGCAATTGAAGACAACGGTGGAAAAGTAGGGAGTTCTATATCTGCCAAAACAGATTATTTAATTGCTGGAGCAAATATGGGTCCTGCCAAATTGGATAAAGCCGTCAAGTTGAATATTTCGATTATTTCGGAGGATGATTTTATGAAGTTAATAGCTTAAAATAATGCTGATATCGTTTAAGAAACCTCATTTCTCGGTCGAGAATATTCTTATTTTTTTACTTTTTACTTTTTCATTAGTTGCTGTTGTTGCTGAGTGGAGAGAAAATCATCTTTTTACTGTGGTATTCAAACCAATTGTAGCCGTTTTATTGATTGTCCTTTATTGGTTATCATCAAAACGAAGGGATCCTATTTTTTTTGCTTGTTGCTTCTTTTTACTTTGTACAAGTATAATGATGATGAATACCTCGATGTTGTTTGTGATTTTAGGAGTAATTTCGATTTTGATTTTTCGAATTTTATTGATTGTTTTAATTTTAAAACTACAAAATTTTAAAAAAATAGGAATTACGCTTTTGGCTATCGTGCCATTTCTCTGTATTTTTTCGTATTTATTATTTAATTCAGAAGGATTGCCATTAAATAGTCATAAAGTAATTATGATTCAGAACGTAATTGTAGCGGTAGCATTAGGCATCATTGTATCTTTATACATCAATCAGTCGTTGAGTAATAATACAGTTTGGTTATATATTTTTGGATTATTGTATGCTTCCCTTTATTTTTTATTGCTAATTGAAAAATGTTTTTTAGCAAAGTTTCCGTTATCACATTTTGAGCCTTTAATCATGATGCTTCACGTAAGTTGTTATTATGCTTTTTACAAGTATGTACGTGATATGGAAGATAAATCAGAAATTGAAGCACTGTCGTAAAAAAAAGAATCGATTACATTTAATCGATTCTTTTTTTATTCAGTAAATCCAATTTTTAGTTGAAGGAGTTTTACACAATTATAGTTTTGCCATCAACGGCTTTAGCCTTATCATTATCTAAATAAAAGTCAATGCGCCCTACATTTATGCCGTAGCAACCTACTTGGTTGACAAGTACATCTTGACCGGCTTTGTTTTTTAAAACTGTTGGCTTGTCTAGAAAAGTATGTGTGTGACCACCAATAATTAAATCAATATCTTGAGTAAGTTCGGCTAATTTTATGTCAGAGATTTTATTAGGTTCGTCTCTGTACTTGTATCCTAAATGCGAAAGGCAAATTACAATATCACATTTTTGTTCTTTTTTCAAAATGCGCACCATATCCTGGGCAATTTCGAGAGGGTCATTATACACAGTTTCTTTCGATAAGTTTTTGTCCACCAAACCAGCCAATTCTATTCCAAGTCCAAAAACTCCCACCTTGATACCATCTTTGTTAAATACTTTGAATGGTTTTACAAAACCGTCCATCACAGTATTTTTAAAATCGTAATTAGCACATAAAAAATCGAATTTTGCATGTGGCAATTGTGCGTGTAAACCATCAACTCCGTTGTCAAAATCATGATTACCAATAGCAGATGCATCGTATTGCATCATACTCATTAATTTGAATTCCAATTCGCCTCCGTAATAATTAAAATAGGGAGTTCCTTGAAAAATATCTCCTGCATCAAGCAAAAGTACATTTGGATTCTCTTTACGCACCGTTTCAATTAATGCAGCTCGGCGCGCCACACCGCCCATATTAGCGTTTCTAGGATGGTCAGCAGGAAATGGATCAATGTAACTGTGCACGTCATTTGTGTGTAAAATCGTCAAATGTTTTGTTTTTGAAGTTCCAAAACTGCTTAATGATACTCCTAAACCAAGTAATGCAGACCCGGCAGCGGTTTTTTCTATAAACTCTCTTCTTTTCATGTGTATACTTTTTTATTAAAAGCAGGAGCAATATTTTATAACTTAAAATACTGATCCTTATTTTGTTATCGCCAAACAGAAAATCCTAATCGGTGCAGATCTATTTTGCTATTATTTTTCTCTGATAAATTCTTTTTAAAACTATGTTTTATTCCTCTGTGATACGAATATCGTTGGGAACCGCAATAGTATCAACATCTTTGAAATAGTCAATTAAGACGTTGCGTAATTTGTATTCTAAATCAAATTTTTGAATACCTTTTTTGAAAAAGTTCATGTTATCGCCACCATTGGCTAGATAATCGTTGGTACCAACGTAGTAAATAGTTTCGTTTTGAACTGGTTTTCCTCGTATCACAATGTTTTTAGCAAATTTATTTTTGTCAATTGTAAATGTAATTCCTGCTAAAGGGTGTGGTTTTTTTTCGGCAATAAAGAAATTTACCATTTCAATAATTTGCTCTCCTTTTAGTGCAATTACTACTAGACTATTTTCGAAAGGCATAATTTCAAAAGCTGTTCGAGCCGTTACATTTCCTTTTGGAAGAATAGAACGAATACCACCACTATTAAGCAAACAAATGTCTATACTTTTTTTGTCTCTTAATTGAAATGCTTTCGTACCATATTGCAATGTTATATCGGCCATTAAATTTCCGATTTTGGTTTGCCATTTCCCATTACTTTTGTCCAGAGTTTCAGGACAAATTGCCAAAACATTATCTAAGTCTTTATTGATGTGTTCTCTGTAAGGTGCTACAAAGTTTTCAATTGCAGCAACTTGTGAATTGGTGTTGGTAATTGGAACTTTTTTTCCCTCAATTTTTGTAATGTAATATTTTTGACTGCTGCAAGATGCAATACAAATAAGTGTTAAGAATATAACAAAAAGTTTCAAAACATCGTTATACTTTTTTAAATTTACCATTTTAAATGCGACTTTATTAATTAAATTTGTAATCAGGTAAAAGTACTATGTTTTTAAATTATATAAAGCGTTTTTTGGTAAAAAAATCATTAAATTACGGTTGGGATAATTTAAAAACAAATGTTGTAAATAACCGTGTGCAAACAGTTGGGATACTAGCAGATGCTCAAAGTAAAGATTATCACGATGACTTATTGAACCGAATTTTGACACACGGAATTAAAGTAGAAAACTGTTCTTTTTTGGTTTTTAATTCAGAGAAAAGGAATGAATTTACAGACAAGTACAGTCATTTTGGTTCTAAAGATTTCGGTTGGAGTGGTGCAATTAATGAGAAATTTATAACTGATTTTTGTAATACAGAATTTGATTTGTTAGTTAATTTTTTCGACGAGGCGAATCCCTTTTTGATGAAAGTAGCACAACAGTCAAAAGCAGGATTTAAAGTAGGTTTTGATACTATAGACCAACGATTGAATCATTTTTTACTACAAACCCCAGAAACAAAGCCTAAGGTTTTTGTTGACGAGTTATTCAAATATCTAAAAATACTAAACAAAATATAAATATAAGATCATGCAGGCATTAATAGGAACCGGAGTAGCCTTAATCACTCCATTTAAAAAAGATTTTTCAATCGATATAGAAGCTTTGAAAAGAATTATTCAATTTTCTATCGATGGAGGAATTGAATATTTAGTAGTTTTAGGTACAACTGCCGAAAATGCCACTCTCTCTCAAGAAGAAAAAGAGGTAGTAATTCAAACTGTTATTGAGGCGAATAAAGGCATTTTACCTTTAGTTTTGGGAGTAGGCGGAAACAATACTGCAAAAGTAGTGGAGGAGTTGAAAACTAGAGATTTATCAGCCTTTACAGCTATTTTATCGGTGTCTCCTTATTACAATAAACCAACACAAGAAGGAATTTACCAACATTTTAAGGCGGTTGCGCAAGCATCACCAATTCCTGTAATTTTATACAATGTTCCCGGTAGGACTTCAAGTAATGTGTTGCCTGCAACTGTGGTTCGATTAGCAAATGAGTTTAGAAATGTAGTTGCAATTAAGGAAGCAGCGGGAGATCTAGTTCAAGCGATGCAATTAATTAAAGATGCACCAAAAAACTTCTTGGTTATTTCTGGGGATGACATGATTGCTTTGCCAATGGTTTTGGCAGGAGGAGCCGGGGTTATTTCAGTGATAGGGCAGGGTTTTCCAAAAGAATTTTCTGAGATGATTCGCCTAGGGCTTAATCGTAAAGTAGACGAGGCTTTTAAAACGCAATATCTTTTGGCTGAAAGTATTGATATGATCTTTGAACAAGGAAACCCAGCTGGGATTAAAGAAATTTTTAGTGTACTAGGTTTAACCGAAAATACAGTACGTTTGCCTTTAGTTACTGTAAATGATGATTTGTCTAGTAGAATTGCTGCTTTTGTGGGGAAACTTTCAAAAATTAGCTAAATAAAGACGCTTTTTTTAAATAAAAAATATATTTTGCAGTCGCTAAATTAATAACTAAATTTGCCGACGAAACTTCGGCGTGATTCTGTAAGTAGTTTCAGCTTGCAAATCATGAAATAAGTAAGAAAATGAAAAAAATAATATCGCTTTTTATTGTAGTTGTCCTGTTTTGCTCTTGTAATGAGTATCAAAAAGCCTTAAAATCAGAAGATGTGGCTGTTAAATTTGATTTAGCAACTAAAATGTATGATGCTGGTAAATACAATAAAGCCATCCGACTTTTTGAGCAAATAGCACCTTCGTATCGCGGAAAACCTCAAGCAGAAAAGTTATTTTACATGTTCTCTCAGTCGTATTTTAAAACCAAACAATATTATTTGGCAGGATATCAGTTTGAAAGTTTTGTTTCAGGTTATCCAAAAAGTGAAAAACTAGAGGAAGCAGCCTTCCTTGGAGCTAAGAGTTATTCAATGTTATCTCCCGTGTATAGTTTGGATCAAACGGAGACCAACAAATCGCTTGATAAATTGCAAACTTTTATTGATGCTTATCCGAATTCAACTTATTTAGCAGAAGCGAATGCTATAGTACAGACTTTAAGTGGTAAAATTCAAAAAAAGGTTTACGAAAATGCTAAAGGTTATCATACCGTGACAGAGTATAAAGCTGCCATCGTAGCTTTAGATAATTTCGTGGCTGATTATCCAGGTACACCATACAAAGAAGATGCTTTGTTTTACAAGTTTGATTCAGCTTACCAATTAGCAATAAACAGTATTCCATCTAAAATGGAAGAACGTTTAAATGCGGCTAAGGTAGCACAGTCAAGTTTGATGAAGTTCAACGCAGAAACAAAATATAAAAAAGAGGCAGCAGCAATGTTGGCTCGAATAGAAAAAGATTTACAAAAACTTACTAAATAAATAAAGTCATGGATTTAAAAAAGACGAATGCTCCAGTAAATACAATAACTTATAACAAAACAGTTATTGAAGAACCTACTGGTAATGTGTATGAAGCGATAACCATTATGGCTAAAAGAGCAAATCAAATCAACTCTGAAATCAAAAAAGAATTGACAGAGAAATTAGAAGAGTTTGCCACATACAATGATAGTCTTGAAGAAGTTTTTGAAAATAAAGAACAAATCGAGGTGTCTAAATTTTACGAGAAATTACCAAAACCACATGCATTAGCAGTTCAAGAGTGGTTAGATGGAAAAATCTACCACAGAGATTCAAACAAATAATAGTATACTATGTCAGTTTTAAACGGGAAGAAAATTCTACTAGGAATTTCTGGTGGAATTGCAGCCTATAAAACAGCGTCATTAGTTCGACTTTTCATAAAAGCAGGTGCACATGTCCAAGTGATAATGACACCTGCTTCTAAGGATTTTGTAACGCCGCTTACCTTATCTACGCTTTCTAAAAATCCAGTTCACTCAAGTTTTTACAATCAAGACGACGAGAATGAAAAATGGAACAATCACGTAGAATTAGCACTTTGGGCTGATTTTATGGTTATTGCTCCAGCAACAGCCAACACTTTATCGAAAATGACACACGGCACCTGTGATAATTTACTTATTGCAGCCTATTTGTCGGCTAAATGTCCGGTTTATTTTGCGCCAGCTATGGATTTAGATATGTACAAGCATCCATCCACTGTTGCTAGTTTTCAAGCTTTAAGTAGTTTTGGTAATATGATGATTCCAGCAGAAACAGGAGAGTTAGCAAGTGGTTTGTCTGGCGAAGGCAGAATGGCAGAGCCGGAAAATGTTATCGCTTTTATAGAAGCTGATTTAGAGGGTAAATTGCCTTTGAAAGGTAAAAAAATTCTAATTACTGCTGGCCCGACATACGAAGCGATTGATCCCGTACGTTTTATAGGTAATCACTCGTCTGGTAAAATGGGTTTTGATATAGCACAAGTTGCCGCTGATTTAGGTGCTTCGGTTACCTTAGTCACAGGTCCTACGCATTTAAAAATTAATCATTCGTTAATTCAAGTTGTACCTGTTGTGGCTGCAGAACAAATGTACCAAGCATGTCACGAATTTTATAATGATGTTGATGTAGCTATTGCTGCTGCCGCTGTGGCAGATTACAAGCCTAAGTACAAGGCTGATCAGAAAATTAAAAAAGCATCTGATGATTTCACAATTGAGCTAGAAAAAACAAAAGATATTTTAGCCTCATTTGGAGCTCATAAAAAACAACAATTTTTGATAGGTTTTGCTTTAGAAACCGAAAATGAAATTGAGAATGCAAAATTGAAAATTCAGAAAAAAAACCTAGATTTGATTGTTTTAAACTCCTTACAAGATGACGGTGCAGGATTTGGTACACCAACTAACAAAATTACTTTCATTGATAAGAATTTTGTCATTGAACCAATGCCGTTAAAATCTAAGGAGGCAGTTGCTACCGATATTGTAGCAAAAGTTTTAGAACATTTTAATTCGTAGTTAGAGTGCAGTTAATATGCTATTATCCTAAAAAAGTCGAGTCAAACAAATACTAAAAGTTAAAGATGAAGAAATTATATGCTTTTTTACTCCTTTTTATTTGTGGATACGGACAAGCACAGCAGCTTAACTGTACCGTTACTGTTGATTCACAGCGTTTGAGTGCAACGAATCAGCAGGTTTTTAAAACCTTACAAACATCAATAACGGAGTTTGTTAACAAAACTGATTGGACGGGCCAAGCATTAAAACAGTCCGAAAAGATTAATTGTTCCATGTACATTACGATCAATTCTAATAGTTCTGACCAATTTTCAGCTACTATTCAGGTACAATCCTCTCGTCCAATTTATAATTCTACTTATGCTTCTCCAGTTTTAAATTACAACGATAAAGATTTTAGTTTTAGGTACGTTGAATTTGAAAATCTATTTTTTAACCCAGCTTCGTACGATTCTAATTTAGTTTCTGTTTTAGCTTTTTATAGTTATATGATTTTGGGCCTAGATGCTGACACTTTTGTAGCTAATTCTGGTTCAAATAGTTTTGAGATTGCTCAAAACATTGCAACCGTGGCACAGCAGGGTGGTGCTAAAGGTTGGAGTCAAGCAGATGGAAATCAAACGCGTTTCTTTTTAATAAATGATTTACTTTCGCCACCATTCCAGCCAATTAGGCAAGCAATGTTTGATTACCATACCGCTCTAGATGTAATGAGTCAGGATGGTAGGAGCGCGAAAAATAACGTAAAAACAGCGCTGATAAATCTTTCCAAATTAAATACATCAAGGCCTAATGCTTTTTTGTCAAGAGTTTTTTTTGACGCTAAGTCTGATGAAATAGTTTCCATTTTTTCAGGAGGACCATCTGTACCTACCGCAGATTTGGTTGATGGGTTGAATAAAATTTCGCCATTAAACTCTAGTAAGTGGGCTATGATGACTTTTTAATCGCCAAAAAAAAAATCCTCTTTTACTGCCAATTATCTATTAATAAATCAAACTAATGATTACGTCACTTTCGATAAAAAATTATGCTTTAATAGAAAAGCTGAGTATTGATTTTTCTTCTGGATTTTCTATTATTACTGGAGAAACTGGTGCAGGAAAATCTATTATTTTAGGTGCTTTAGGATTAGTTTTGGGCAAAAGAGCCGACCTAAGTTCTCTAAAAAATAAAGAAGAAAAATGTGTAATTGAAGCACAGTTTGAAATTAGCAAATACAATCTTCGTCCGTTTTTTGAGGCGAAAGATCTGGATTACGAAGATGAGACTATTATCCGACGTGAAATTTTACCATCGGGTAAGTCAAGAGCGTTCATTAATGACAGTCCAGCGAATTTACAAGAGTTGCAGGATTTGAGTGTTTTTTTGTTGGACATTCACTCACAGCAACAAACTCAAGAGCTGTCTGATGAAGGAGTACAGTTTGCAATTATTGATGCAATTGCTTCAAATAATGGTACTATTTCAGAATATCAATCCTTGTTAAAAAAATTCAAAGCAGATCAATCTAAATTGAATGCATTATTCAAAAAACAAGCTGAATCTAAAAAAGAACAAGATTACAACACTTTTTTGCTTCAAGAATTGCAGGCTGCCAAACTAAAAGCTGGTGAGCAAGAAGTTTTAGAGACAGAATTTGAAAAATTAAATAATGTTGAAATCATCAAAGAGTCTCTTCAAAGAGCTTTGTCAATTTCGAACGAAGAGCAAATTGGAGTTTTACATAATTTGAATGAAATTAAAGCTTCTCTTCAAAAAATTGCTCCTTTTTCTGATGACTATGCGCTTTTATTAGATCGCATTACAAGTTTAGCTATTGAGTTTGATGATATTTCTGGTGAAATGAATCGCAATGCGGAGAAGTTGATTGATGATCCAGAACAACTCAACTTATTAAGTCAAAAATTACAATTGATTTTCTCTTTACAGAAAAAACATCAAGTAGCAACTGTAGAAGAGTTGTTGGCTATCCAAACTGGATTAGAGAATGCTGTACTGGAGTTAGGAACAATGGAAGAGGATATTGCAACCTTAATAGCTTCTTTGTCTGCTCATACAGAGCAATTAGATGCTATGGCAAAAGTAATTCGTGACAATAGACAAGTCGCTATTCCGGTCTTGACAGAGCAATTGATTACTATTTTAGCGTCTTTGGGTATGCCTAACGTTCGCTTTGATATTCAAGTATTGCCATCAAAAGTATATCATACTAATGGTAAAGATGAACTTCAATTTTTGTTTTCTGCAAACAAAGGAACTGATTTCGGGATTTTGAAAAAGGTAGCTTCTGGTGGTGAAATGTCTCGAATAATGTTGGCCGTAAAAGCTATTTTGGCACAGTATTCAAAACTACCTACTTTAATTTTTGACGAAATTGATACTGGAGTTTCAGGAGAAATCGCTATCAGAATGGGTGAAATTATGAAGCAAATGAGTCAACAAATGCAAATATTTGCCATTACGCATTTACCGCAAATTGCAGCCAAAGGAAATGCGCATTTCAAAGTGTTAAAATCAACTGTTGGAGAAGATACGCAATCGGAATTGAGATTGCTGTCTGCTGAAGATAGAGTAGTGGAAATCGCTCAAATGTTGTCTGGAACTGTAGTCTCTGACTCTGCCTTAAATCATGCAAAAGCCTTGTTGAACTAATTTTTTAAATTATATTTGTCTGCGTTTTGAATTGTAATTACAACTACAAATGCACAAAAAAAAAACTAAAACTGTACATAAACGAATAAGCAAGAATATGATTATTGAACCAAGAATGAGAGGATTTATTTGCACAACATCTCACCCAGCGGGATGCGAGCAAAATGTAAAAAATCAAATTGAATATATTAAATCAAAAGGCAGTATTGATGGTGCTAAAAAAGTATTGGTAATTGGTGCGTCTACTGGATTTGGTTTAGCCTCAAGGATTACCAGTGCGTTTGGATCTGATGCTGCTACTATTGGTGTGTTTTTTGAAAAAGCACCAGCAGAAGGAAAAACAGCTTCGCCAGGATGGTACAATTCTGCAGCTTTTGAGGCAGAAGCACACAAAGCAGGTTTATATGCTAAAAGTATCAACGGAGATGCTTTTTCAAATGAAATCAAACAACAAACTATTGATTTAATCAAAGCAGATTTAGGTCAGATTGATTTAATTGTATACAGTTTAGCAAGTCCAGTGCGTTTGCACCCTGTAACTGGTGTTTTGCACCGTTCGGTTTTAAAGCCAATTGGTGATACTTTTACCAACAAAACAGTTGATTTTCACTCGGGAAAAGTTTCTGAAATTTCAATTGCTCCATGTAATGATGATGATATTCAAAATACAGTAGCCGTAATGGGTGGTGAAGATTGGGCGATGTGGATTGACGCTTTAAAAGAAGCTAATTTGCTTGCTCCGGGAGCTACAACTGTTGCTTATTCATACATTGGACCAGCATTGACAGAGGCTGTTTACAGAAAAGGAACTATCGGTCGTGCCAAAGATCACCTAGAAGCAACTGCTTTTGAAATTACAAATAGCTTAGCTGATTTGAATGGAAAAGCATTTGTATCTGTAAATAAGGCATTGGTAACTCAAGCGAGTTCTGCTATTCCAGTTATTCCTTTGTACATTTCATTGTTATACAAAATCATGAAGCAAGAAGGAATTCATGAAGGATGTATCGAGCAAATTCAACGTTTGTACCAAGAGCGTTTGTATACTAACGGTGAAGTTCCTGTTGATGAAAAAGGAAGAATCAGAATTGACGATTTAGAGATGCGTGCCGATGTTCAAGAAAAGGTTGCATTACTTTGGGATCAAGCTGTTACTGAAAATGTTGCTGAAATTGGTGATCTTGAAGGATACAGAAAAGACTTTTATAACTTATTCGGATTTGACCTAGCTGGTGTTGATTATAAAGCAGAGGCTAATGAAATGATGGGAATTGAAAGCATCGCTTAATCCGAAATCATAAAATTATATAAAAAACCATCGCTGAAAAGTTGATGGTTTTTTTGTGGATTAGAGTATCTTTGTTAAAATTTTTTGAATCAAAAAAGTGTTGTAAAACCACCATTTTCCATTATGTTATTTTCCTTAATTATTCCAGTATACAATAGGCCAGACGAAGTTGATGAATTATTAGAAAGCCTATCAAAAACGACCTATACCGAACTGTTTGAAATTGTTTTAATTGAAGATGGATCGACCATTAGGTGTCAAAATGTAGCCAGTAAGTATGGCGATCGATTGGATATTTGTTATTATTACAAAGAAAACTCAGGACCGGGTGATTCTCGAAACTATGGAATGGATAAAGCCCGTGGTGATTATTTTATCATTTTTGACTCTGATTGTATTATTCCAGCCGATTATTTGAATAATGTAGCTAGTGCTTTAGAGAAGAATTATGTAGACTGTTTTGGTGGTCCAGATCGTGCTTTGGATAGTTTTTCAGATATTCAAAAGGCAATAAATTTTGTCATGACCTCTTTTTTGACAACTGGCGGTATTCGTGGTGGATCTGAAAAAATAGATAAATTCCAGCCTCGTAGTTTTAATATGGGATTGTCACGGAAAGCCTTTCAAGCTTCAAAAGGCTTTGGGAACATTCATCCAGGCGAAGATCCAGATTTATCCATTCGCTTGTGGAATTTAGGATTTGAAACCAAATTGTTTCCAGATGCCTATGTGTATCACAAACGCCGAATTGATTGGGATAAATTCTCTATTCAAGTAAATAAGTTTGGTAAAGCAAGACCTATATTAAATAGTTGGTATCCGCAGCACAACAAATTAACTTTTTTCTTTCCAACTGTATTTATCGTTGGTTTAGTTGTAGCTGTTTTAGCAGTATTTTGCAATTTTGATTATCTATTACAGTTATATTTCTTGTATTTCGCAATACTTTTTGGAACAGCAACCTACCAAACTAAAAGTTTTAAAATTGGCTATTTATCGCTTGTTGCTGTTTGGAAACAATTTTATGGTTACGGTACTGGTTTTTTACAATCGTACATTAAAGTAATTGTTTTAAAACAAAAACCCCAAGTAGCATTTCCAGAGTTATTTTTTAAAAAATAATATGACAAAAATTATCGGGTTAACTGGAGGTATTGGTAGCGGAAAATCTACTATTGCTACTTATTTTAAAGAGGCTGGTGTTCCTATTTATTTAGCCGATGACGCAGGCAAGAAAGTAATGCAGAATCCTGACATTATAGTCGCTATAGCAGATGTTTTTGGTAGCGGTGTTGTTGAAAATGATATAATTAACAGACAAAAATTAGCTTCTATTGTCTTTAATGAATCTCAACAATTGCAAAAATTGAATAGAATTGTTCATCCTGCAGTGAAAAAACATTTTGACAATTGGTTGCTGGAGCAAAAACATTTTCCATATGTACTTTATGAAGCTGCCATTTTATTTGAAAGTGGAAAATATAAAGAATGTGATTGCGTTATAACTGTAATTGCAAGCACAGAGGCCCGAATAGCAAGGGTTATACAACGAGACCAAACTTCTAGAGAGCTTGTTTTACAAAGAATGAATTCACAATGGACTGATGGTCAGCGAATTCCTTTAAGCGATTTTGTTATTGAAAATGACGATTTAGAATTAGCCAAAGTACAAGTTACTAAAATTCTTAAAATTTTAGAGATTAAACAAAAACAACCCTAGGTGTTAATGTTTGGTTAATCTATCATTTAATATATTGTTAAAATACTAAATTTGTTTCGATGAATAAACTTTTCTTTAGACTGCTTGTATTGTTAATGAGTTTGTCCCTAATTGGGATAATTCTTGTACAGGTATATTGGTTTAACAACTCTTTTGAAAATAACAATGAGCAGTTCAAGTTTCATGTGAACCAAGTGATTGGCAATGTTGCCGAAAAGATTCAGAAGCAAGAAGCTTATAATTTTTATGATAAGATAAATCATTACAAGGATAGTACAGGTAAGGTGCCAAAGAGAGATGATATCTTGGAATTTTACTATGTTCAAAAAAATCCACGTACTAAAAAAACGATTATTTATTCGAACAGTATCATATCTGAAGATTACAATATTTCACCGTCGTTCTTTGATAAAAAATACAACAATGATAAATTCAAAAGTTTTAGCTCCAAAAGGGTAACAGAGGTTTATGATGATAATTCAATCGATAATTCGGGGTTGAGCCAAAGTATGATTCCTGATATTAAAATTGAAAAGTCAGGGAATTTGAATGTTTTAGACAATGCTTCATTTGAGATTTTTTATAAAGATTTTGCTTCTGTTTTGCCAATCCAGGAGCGAGTTTCGAAGGAAACGCTTAGTAAATTAATCAAAAAAGAACTGGCAGAATCTGGTGTTAATACCAAATTTGAGTTTAGTGTGTACAATAATAATATTGCTACAGCTGTTAAATCTAATGATTTTAAATACAATAAAGAGGCAACGTATTCTATTCCTATTTTTACGGACAATGAGGGCAATAGTAAATACCAATTACTTGTTACTTTTCCGCAGAAAAAGAAGTTTTTATTGTCAGAATTGGTTAGTATCACGATACTTTCAATTGTTTTTACATTAATCATCTTGATCGCTTACACTAGTGCACTGAATCAGTTAATTAGACAACGTCAGATATCGGAAATAAAAAACGACTTTATCAATAATATGACGCATGAGTTCAAAACACCAATTGCTACCATTAACCTAGCTCTTGATGCCATAAGGAACCCAAAGATAATTGAGGATAAGGAAAAAGTGCTTCGATATTTGCAAATGATTAAGGACGAAAACAAGCGCATGCACGCCCAAGTTGAAAACGTATTGCGAATATCCAAATTAGAGAAGAAAGAGCTAGATATTACAAAGGACTCAAACAATATTCATGATATAATAGAGGATGCTATAGATCATGTGAATTTAATATTGGAAGATAGAGGAGGCAAGGTACAATGTTATTTTAAAGCCGTGAGAACAACGGTTCTAATAAATGATGTTCATTTTACGAATGTGATCGTGAATATCTTAGAAAATGCGATAAAGTATTCTCCTAACGCACCTGAAATAGATATTTATACTGAAAATATCAAAGATGTTATTATTATAAAAGTTAGAGATAGAGGTTTAGGAATGAGTAAAATAGCTCAAAAACGAGTTTTTGAAAAATTTTATAGAGAACATACTGGAGACATCCACAATGTAAAAGGGCACGGTTTAGGTCTTGCTTATGTAAAAAGAATTGTTGACGACCATAACGGTCAAGTTTATGTAGAAAGTGAAAAGGGAAAAGGAAGTACCTTCATAATAAAATTACCATTAATAAATTAGAATATGGAAAATGTAAATAAAAAAATACTTTTAGTAGAAGACGATCTTAATTTTGGAGCAGTCTTGAAAGATTATTTGATGCTAAATGATTTTGATGTGACTTTAGCTAAAAATGGTATGGAAGGATTTGAAAAATTCAAAAAAGATACCTATGACCTCTGCATTTTAGATGTCATGATGCCTTACAAAGATGGATATACACTAGCAAAAGAAATCAGAGAAAAAAATAATGATGTTCCTATCATCTTTTTAACTGCTAAATCCATGAAGGAGGACGTGTTAAAAGGTTACAAGGCAGGAGCTGATGATTACTTAAATAAACCATTTGACTCTGAGGTTTTGTTAATGAAAATTAAAGCCATCATTCAAAGAAAATCATCTGACACCAAAGCTGAACAAGTGCAGTTTGAATTTAATGTTGGTAAATTTCATTTGAACTCTAAACTACGTTTTTTAACGTACAAAGATGAGGAGCCAATAAAACTTTCTCCAAAAGAAAATGAGTTGCTTAAAATGCTTATTTTGCATGAAAATGATTTAATGCCAAGAGAATTAGCATTAACTAAAATTTGGAGAGATGATAATTATTTCACATCAAGAAGTATGGATGTGTATATTGCAAAGTTACGCAAGTACTTAAAATTAGATGAGGATGTTGAAATTTTAAACATTCACGGTGAAGGCTTCAGATTAGTTGTAAAAAACAAAGTAGCTCAATAATTACTGTTAAAAATAGTAAAAAAAATGCCCTAAGATTTATTTCTTAGGGCATTTTTTTATTTCCAGTTGAGTTGCAAAGCAAAGCAAGTTTTTCCTTCTTTGGTAATGTTAAAAAGGTATTCTTTTTCATCTTCCTTCTTTAAAATTTCTACTTGATCTTGAAGTGATAATTCCTTTAAAAAATTCATTTCAATACTTTGTAATTGTTGTTTTAATAGTAGAGGTGTCGCAGTGTAATCAAGGCACCATTCTAAGTATTTTACATTGTTCACGTGGTTTACAATATCCAAATCTGACATGTACACTGTTTTATCGGCAATTTTGCTAGTGGCAGTACTTACATTTACTTTGATAAATCCGTTTGCTGTAGCCTTTTTTTCAGGATAAAGTTCAAAGTGACCGTATGGCAAAGCCAATGCTTCAGGACGTCTTTTTTGAGTATTGAATACCGCCCAAAAGGTTTCGGCGCCCACAATTTTTTTTCCGTTCAAATGCATCTCTAAGGCACGAACGGAACGCGAATTTTCTAATGAATTGATCCATGTTGTAACCGTTACAGTATCGCCCCATTTTGGGAGTTCTGCTATTTCAACGCGCATGCGGCTTAAAACCCAAGCTTGGTGAAACTCTTGCATGTCATAAAAACTAATACCACCAAGTTCAGAATGGGCAGCTGCAGTAAGTTGTAACATGTTACATAAATCGGTATATTTTAAAAAGCCATTGGGCGCACATTGTGTAAAGTTAATATCCCATTGTTTGGTGATAATGGAATTGAAATTAGGGGAAATAGGCATGTATTTAAGTATGAATTATGATTTAATGAATTATTTGTACTTTCTAATGTAATCTATAATGGTTGTGTACGGCGTCTCAAAGTCAAACCATTTGGTATTTTCATTTCTTTTAAACCAAGTTAATTGACGTTTAGAAAATCGTCTGGTGTTTTTCTTTATTTCTTCAATGGCAAATTCTAATGAAAACTCTTTGTCAAAAAAGCTAAATAATTCTCTGTACCCTACTGTTTGTAGAGCGTTTCGTTCTTTATTGGGATATAAAGTTTTGGCTTCGTTTAGCAAGCCTTCGTTCATCATAATATCTACACGCTGATTGATTCGATTATAGATAATTTTTCGATCAGCTTCTAAACCGATTAAAATCGGGGTGAAGTTACGATTGTTTTTTTTCTGGTTCAAGAAAGAGGAATACGGCTTTCCTGTTCCCAAACATACTTCTACAAAACGCATCATACGCTGTGGATTTTGTAAAGTTTGCGGATTTTCCGTGGTTAAGGTTTTGTAATAGGTTGGATCAAGTTGTTCTAGTTTTTGTTGTAAATATCCAATTCCCAATTTTTCGTATTGTGAATTTATTTGAATACGCAATTCAGGATCAATTTCAGGAAATTCATCAAAGCCTTTTAGGATTGCGTCAACGTATAAGCCAGAGCCGCCAACTAGAATGGCGTAGTCATTATCTCGAAATAGTTCGTTAAGTTTAGCAATGGCTTCTTTTTCGAAATCGCCGACGGTATAATTTTCAAAAATAGACTTGTTTTGAATAAAATGGTGTTTGGCTGCTGCCAATTCAGCTAAGCTGGGAACGGCGGTGCCTATGGTCATTTCTTTAAAAAATTGTCGGCTGTCGCATGACACGATTTCGCAATTAAAGTGGTTTGCCAAGACAATGCTAAGGGAAGTTTTCCCGATAGCTGTAGGTCCGACTATTGTGATTAAGTATTTCATATTTTTTAGCCCAGATTGCAACGTAAACCCCGCAGTGATTGAAGTTAGTTTTTATTGGTGTAAAAGAGCGACCAAAGGAAGCTTCTTTTATGCCTTAGAAAAACTACTGAAGTCACGAGGAGTTGCAGTGCACAGCTGGATTAGCTTCAAGATTATTAAATTAAGATTCGGATACATGATCAAAACACTATGTGAAGATAAATTTGATTATTAGTTTCATAAATCTAGTTTAAGATAATTGATTTATAGGATCACAATTAATATTCAGCCTATAGATGAACTATTTTTAACGTTTTGTTTTTTCGGATGTGTCCTTGAATAATATTTTTCACATCCCGATTATTTTGCATTGGGATAATGATGTTTCTTAGGATTTCAACATTGTTTATTTGATAGTTTAAATCATAAAACGCATATCCTTTGTAAATTCCGTTTTCTATCAAAACAGCTGATCGTTCACTTATTGTTCGGCCTTTGTCAATTAAAATCATGTTTTGATTGTCAAAACTATTTTTGTCGATAAAAGCTTGTACTCTTGCGTTGTATTCCTCTGGAGATACTTCTCCTACGCAAGCGCCATCACATTCTTTAATGGTATATTGAAAGCAGTTTGTTTTACTAGCGTACAAGCCCGTTAGTTTTTGGCATAAATTGTAATGAGATGTGATTCTGAACAAAGCATTTTTTCCTTCTTGGATAGAAGTGAAAGACGTGATTTCTTTTTTGCGGCCATCCGCTTTTTGAAGTTTTAAGTTCAAATATCCTCTTTCATCTTTCTCTACATACAAAGCCAATTGAAAAATACTTTTGCGTTGTGCCCTGTTGTATATGGGTTTGTTGACTTTGATTTCCTCGCTTTCTTTTAATAAAGCGATTAGTTCACTACCCGTTTCTTCATAAGTTACAGTGTAAACATCAGCTTGAATTTTTTTGCATTTTTTTGTAGTTCCAGTAAAATGTTGGTTGATTCTTTTTTTGATGTTTCGGCTTTTACCAATGTAAATCAGATTTCCTTTCTCATTATGAATGTAGTAAACACCGGTCTTTGATGGTAAACTTGACACAATGTCTAAGAGTTTGGGAGCAATGCCTTTTTGTACTTCTAGTTTGATGAAATCTTTTACGATTTCTTTTTCTAAATCTTTTTCTAAAAGAATTTTAAATAATTTAACTGTCGCCAATGCGTCTCCGCTTGCACGGTGCCTGTCGGCCATAGGAATGCCAAGTGCACGTACCAACTTCCCTAAACTATGTGATGGTTGTTCTGGTAATAATTTCTGTGATAGAGCAACGGTACAAAGTGTTTTGGCTTCAAAATCATAGCCTAATCTGCGGAACTCAGTTCTCAAGATTCTATAATCAAAAGAAGCATTGTGCGCTACAATAACGCAACCCTCTGTAATTTCAATGATGCGTTTGGCTACTTCAAAAAATTTGGGTGCTGATGTGAGCATAGCATTATTGATACCAGTAAGTTTTACAACAAACGGCTGTATGGGAATTTCAGGATTGACCAAGCTTATGAATTGATCTACTATTTCATGTCCATCAAATTTATAGATGGCAATTTCAGTGATTCCTTCTTCGTTAAATTGTCCTCCTGTGGTTTCTATGTCGAGTATTGCGTACAAAATAAGTATTCAGTGTTCAGTTTTTAGTATTCAGTTTCTAACAGCATTATCGACTTTGAAATTGAAATTAATTTCTCCCCCCAAAGATACTACTTCCTATTCGAACCATAGTACTACCACATTCAATCGCAAGTTGATAGTCACCGGACATTCCCATTGAGAGGGTCTCTAGTTGGCAGTTTGAAATTGTTAAAGCTTTCGTTTTTTCGAAAATTGTTTTCAATTGAGTGAACTCTTTCTTGATTTGATCTTTTCTGTCAGTAAAAGTTGCCATTCCCATTAATCCAACGATTTGAATGTTTTTCAGTTCTTCAAATTCATTTGAGGAAAGGAGGGAAGTGAGTTCATCTTCATCAAGACCAAATTTACTTTCCTCTTCGGCAATGTAAATTTGCAATAAACAATCAATTATACGGTTGTTTTTTAAGGCTTGTTTATTGATTTCTTGTAATAGTTTTAGGCTGTCTACACCATGAATCAAGCTTACAAATGGCGCCATAAATTTTACTTTATTGGTTTGCACGTGACCAATCATGTGCCATTGAATGTCTTTGGGCATTTGTTCCCATTTATCGGCCATTTCTTGGATTTTGTTTTCTCCAAAAATACGTTGACCCGCTTCATAGGCTTGCCTCAAATCGGATACAGGTTTCGTTTTTGAAACTGCAACTAAAGTAACGTGGTCCGGCAAGGATTCTTTTATGCTTTGTAAATTATTTGTGATAGACATGGTTTTGTTTTTATGTATTAACCTAATCAAATTCGTAAACGACCAATCCGCTTCTGAATTTGGGTTCGATATATGTGCTTTTCGGTGGCATTATCAAATTAGCATCTGCTAAGGCTTTGATTTCGCTAATATTGGAAGGGAAAAGAAAGAATCCTAACTCAAACTCGCCTTGATCTATTTTATTTTTTAACTCTAAAACGGCCTGTTTTCCTGAAAGGTAGTCAATTCGTTCGTCATTACGCAAATCTTCAATACCTAAAATGGGCAACAATATTGTCGTGTATAAAATTTGAGCATCTAATGAATCCAATGGACTTTCAAAGTTTAGATTTTCAGATTTTAAAGTCAAACTATAAAACTCCTCTTCAAGATACATTCCAAATTGATGTTTTTGAATCGGTTGAAATGGTTGTTGCGCTCTATTTTCGATTGTGAAATGAGCACTAACTTGATGTAAAAATTCAGCTTTGGTCAAGCCATTCAAATCTTTGATTAATCGATTGAACTCGTATATTTTGACATTATTTTCAGAAATTAAATAACTCAAAATGTGGTTTGTCGTCGTGTTTTCAGGATTATCATTTTCCGCAGCAAGCATTCTCATGGCTTCTGTTCGATGATGACCATCGGCAATGTACAAGCTTTCTGTTTGAGCGAATATTTTTTGCAACCAACTTATTTCTAATGCGTCATCAATTTTCCAGAGATAGTGAATTTCTTTTTTGGTCGTTGAAAATTCAAAATCGGCTAATTTTTGGGTACAATTAAAAATCCAATTTTCGATGGTTTTGTTGTCAGGGTAGGTCATTAAAACCGGCTCCGTATTGAAGGCGGCGTGTTTCATGTACTCCTTAAGCAATTGCACTCTAAACGCAATAATATCTTCGTGCTTTTTGATGTGATCTTCGCAATAATCCGCTACGCTTGTTCCTGCAATAATTCCAGTAAAGGATTGCGTTTTGTTGACAATTTTATGAATGTATAGCGCTGGTTTTTTATCTTTTACCAAGATGAGTTCATTTTTGAAATCTTGGTATTTTTGATGTACTTGTCGGTATCTTTTTTCGAAAGAAACACTTTCTTGATTGGTGTAAGCGGGTTTTAGAATGTGTAAAAAAGAAAGCGGATTAAAATCTAGTTGTGCAGCAAGCTCTGCATTGACATATTCCTCGTAGGACCTGCACGTTACAAGGCAAACTTTATCACGAGTAGGGCGGACCGCTTGAAAAGGAATTATTTTTGCCATAATTAAGTCAAAAGTCAAAGGTCAAAAGTCAAAAGTTCAAAGTTGACAGAAGTTTATCTTGATACTTTTGACTTTCAAAATTTATGATATTAAATAAATTGTTTAGATATTTTTTCCGCTTTTTTGCTTTCAGAATAATCATAGAAACCTTCACCAGATTTTACTCCTAATTTTCCGGCGCGAACCATGTTTACAAGTAATGGACAAGGCGCATATTTCGGATTTTTGAATCCGTCGTACATCACATTTAAAATCGCCAAACACACATCAAGACCAATAAAATCGGCTAGTTGTAATGGTCCCATTGGTTGTCCCATTCCTAGTTTCATCACCGTGTCTATTTCATACACACCAGCAACTTTATTGTACAAAGTCTCAATAGCTTCATTGATCATTGGCATTAAAATTCTGTTGGCAACAAATCCAGGGTAGTCATTTACTTCAACAGGAGTTTTTCCTAATTTTTCAGAAAGGCTCATGATGGTTTTAGTAACTTCATCGCTAGTATTGTAACCACGAATGATTTCCACCAATTTCATAATTGGCACCGGATTCATAAAGTGCATTCCAATTACACGTTCTGGGTGCGTCACAACAGCACCTATCTGTGTGATAGAAATCGACGATGTATTCGTAGCCAAGATAGTATCGTGAGAACAAAGTTTATTCAATTTCTCAAAAATGCTCAGTTTTAAAGCTACGTTTTCAGTCGCCGCTTCAACAACTAAATCAACGCCAACAACTCCATCTTCGATATCATTGTAAGTAATAATGTTGGTAATTGTTTTCGTTTTATCTTCTTCGGTGATAGTACCTTTGGCAATCATTCGATCTAAATTAGCGGCAATAGTTGCCATTCCTTTATCTAATGATTGTTCAGAAACATCAATTAATTTTACGGTAAAACCACTTTGTGCAAAAGTATGAGCGATTCCATTACCCATTGTTCCTGCTCCGATTACGGCTATTGTTTTCATATTTTGAGTTTAAAGTTTAAAAGTTTAAAGTTCAAAGTTATTATGAGTAACTGAAAACGGTAAACTTGAAAGTAATTATATTTATTTTTTAAAGCAGTCAATGATTTGGTACGCTACTCGCAACGCTTCTGTTGCTTGATTTAAGGTTACAGTAGGAGTTGTATTGTTGGTGATGGCATCTGCAAACGATTCTAATTCATCAAGAATGGCATTATTTTGCTCAACTTCAGGATTCGAAAAGTAGATTTGTTTTTTTACTCCTTCAGCATTTTGCAAGATCATATCAAAATCGCCTGGAACTTCTGGAGCATCTTTCATTTTAACGACTTCACATTTTTTTTCTAGGAAATCAACAGAGATGTAAGCGTCTTTTTGGAAAAAGCGTGATTTGCGCATGTTCTTCATCGAAATTCGGCTTGCGGTCAAGTTGGCAACGCAACCATTTTCGAATTCAATTCTGGCATTGGCAATATCAGGAGTGTCAGAAATAACAGAAACTCCGCTCGCACTTATATTTTTTACTTTAGATTGTACTACGCTTAAAATAGCATCAATATCATGAATCATTAAATCTAAAACAACAGGAACATCGGTTCCACGAGGATTAAATTCTGCTAAACGATGTGCTTCAATAAACATTGGGTTTTCGATCATATTTTTGGTCGCAATGAACGCAGGGTTAAAGCGCTCCACATGTCCAACTTGCCCTTTTACATTGTATTCATTTGCCAAAGCGATAATTTCTTCGGCTTCTTCAACAGTGTTTGAAATTGGTTTTTCAATAAAAACATGCTTTCCTGACTTGATTGCGACTTTGGCACATTTGTAATGCGAAAGAGTAGGAGTAACAATGTCAATTACATCTACAGCATGTATTAAAGTAGCGATAGTGCTAAAATGTTTGTAACCAAATTCTTTAGCTACTTTTTCAGCATTTTCTTGATTGGGGTCGTAAAAACCAACTAATTCATATTTTTCAGATTGTTGTAATAAACGCAAATGTATTTTTCCTAGATGACCCGCACCTAATACTCCAATTTTTAGCATAACGATGTAATTTTTACAAAAATAGCAATAATATGATTAAAATTCAATTTAAAAAAGTCCAATTTCAGGCTATAATTGCAAGGATTGTTTTTGCAAATTGCCATTTGCTTTTTGGCATTTTTCCCTCTATTTTTACCAAAATAAAACTACCCCATTTTGAGAGATACAGCCAAACATCAAGGACTTCGAAATCAACTAACAAGCATTTTAGAGCAAAAAGGGATTGTAGATAAAAATGTACTTGATGCGATTAAAAAGATACCAAGACACTTGTTTTTAGATTCTAGTTTTGAGGATTACGCATATCAAGACAAGGCTTTTCCTATTGGGGCGGGGCAAACTATTTCGCAACCCTACACGGTAGCTTTTCAATCGCAATTGTTAGAAGTTAAAAAAGAAGATAAAATCTTAGAAATTGGTACTGGCTCGGGATATCAAACGGCTGTTTTGTGTACCATGGGAGCTAAAGTATATAGCGTAGAACGACAAAAAGAGTTGTTTAAAAAGACATCTAATTTGTTTCCGAAATTGCATATTAGACCCAAGCATCTTTCTTTTGGTGATGGTTACAAAGGTTTACCAAACTATGCGCCATTTGATAGTATTATTGTCACTGCTGGTGCTCCTTTTATCCCACAGCCGTTAATGGCTCAGTTAAAAATTGGAGGTCGATTGGTAATTCCGCTTGGCGAAGACGTTCAAATCATGACGTTACTTATTCGTAAAAACGAAACCCAATTTGAAAAACACGAATTTGGTGAATTTCGATTTGTACCGCTTTTGGAAGATAAAAATTAAGTAAGATATCGGGTATTCTGAGGTTAATCTCTTTTTTATTATTAGATTTTCAGCTTCTATTTCAATTTCATTCGATTGAAGTAGTTAAACCATATCGTTTCAAAATGTTTTTCTGTTCATTAATCACAGCGATATAATTTTCTTCTTCGCTTGAATTTGATGCGTTTAATAAGGTTTGAATGGTTGGTAAAAGGGTATAACCATTCAGTAAGAATAAATAATTTGTTACTAGGCACGCCATTTTTTCATTTTCAATATCAAAAACAGACAGCCTTCTTAACTTTTGATAGGTTTGTACAGCAAAAATCATAGGATGAAGCTCATTTTTTTGGCTTTCGAACCATGTGAAAAAGCTTTCCAATTCCTTGTTTGATTCATTTGTCTGATTTTCAGTTGCATCTGATAAAATTCCGCGAATTAACAATTGATAAAGGGTATGTAATTCTTTAGAAATGATAACTGTATTGTTTTGAGCAAGGTCACGAAGGTAGGCGAGTGCTTCGTGCTGATTAATGACTTCAAGGTGTTCGCGCATGCTTTTACCTGAAATCGTGTGGCCTTTGTTGATAATCAAATCTGTTTCTTCCAGACCCATGCTGTTGCCTGCAGTACGATTGCTTTCATAAGTGAGTTCTATTTCTAAAGTTTTGGAGATGCGGTATCGGTCAAAGTGACTAATTGTACTTAAGTCATTTTTCAAAGAAGTAACTTCATCTAATAATCGTAAAAGGATTTTTGAAGGCTCGAACTTTTTTGGTTTAGTAATTACTTGTAATTCCTGCTGAGCGAGTTGTAAGGCTTGCATTGCCCATTCTTCGTTATTGATTTCGTTTAGGATTTTATCTTTAAGCCAAAGTATCACAATTTTTTCAATATCTATTTCAAGTAAATGAGCTAGTTTGACTAATTGGTCTTTTGTAGGCTTACGGTTTCCGGTTTCAAATTTGCTAATCAAGGCTTGATCAATGCCTAATAATTGCGCTACTTCTCGAGTTTTCAAACCTTTTTGTACGCGCGCTAATTTAAGCATTTGGTGCATATAATTGAAATGTTTTTTCGAGTCTTGACGATTTAAGTCATCAAAGAAATTACTTCTTTAAGTAAAATTCAAGTTAACAACTTAGAACGATTTTTTGATTCGTTCTAAGTCGCGTTTGGTATCTTGTTCTTTTAATGATTCGCGTTTGTCGTAGGTTTTTTTACCTTTACAAAGGCCTATTTGTAGTTTAGCTAACCCTTTTTCATTGGTAAACAATTTCAAAGGAACAATGGTTAAACCTTTGGCTTGTACGCTTTTTAGTAAACCTTTTAATTCTTTCCTTTTTAAAAGTAATTTTCTTTCACTTCTGGATTTATGATTGAATTGATTACCAAAAGCATACTCTTCAATATAGGTATTGATTGCAAAAAGCTCAGCATTGCTGTTAAACTCACAAAAGCTTTCTGTAATATTGGCTTTGCCCAAACGAATAGATTTAATTTCAGTACCTGCTAATACAATTCCAGCAGTGTAGGTATCGAGAATTTCATAATCGAATTTCGCTCTTTTGTTGAATATGTTTATTGTTTTTACCATAGGTGACAAAGGTAATAAAATTTAAAATGGTTTTGTCAAATTAAGGTAATTTGAGTAGTTGGTAACTAATGGTGTCACCAATAATTGTTACTATATAGAGGTTTCCAAAGGTGGTATCTTCAATATCGTTAAATACTTGTTGGTTTATTATCTTATTGACAAAGTCTGGAGTGGTATTGCTATGACCTACAATCAGTACTTTTCTACCTAAAGTTATTTTTTTAAACGCCTTTAAATCAATTTTTTGAGGATCATAAAGCTGTATTTCAATTTTATCGGCAGTAGCAATTGGAGTCGCTGTTTGCTGAGTTCTTTTGTAATTAGTGCTGTAAATTTGGTCAAAATCAATTGATTCAAAAATAGCTTTCCATTTTTGTGCTCGTTGCATTCCTAACTCTGATAAATTTGGATCTTTAGAGTTGTCTACTTTTTCGGCATGTCTAATAAAATAATAAGTAGTGCTTTTTTGTTGACTAAAACTAAGTTGCCATGCCATTAATAGGAATAAAATCAGTTTTGTTTTCATGATCAATTGTATTTTGCTTCGGTTGAAAATTAGTTATCTTTGCATTATGCAAAATTCTACATCAAAAGACCCACTTCACGGTATTACCCTAAAATCTATTGTAGAGCAATTGGTTGCTTATTATGGGTTTGATACTTTAGGAGAATTGATCAAAATTAAATGTTTTAGAGACAACCCAAGTGTAAAATCAAGCCTTACTTTTTTGCGTAAAACCGATTGGGCACGTCAGCAAGTTGAGGAGTTGTATGTAAAAACTATTCCAAAATTCTCAAAGTAATTCCATTACTTAATTCGGTAAGAAAGCATTATGCCACCTCTATAAGGAAGCCATTCACCACTTTTGTTGTATTTTTTGGCCTCATCCACACGTTCACCTGTACTTACTAAATACCCTTTGTAAAAACCCTGATGGTTTCCGCCACCTAAAAAGAAATCCAAAACAAAGCGTTCTTTAATTCTCTTTTGGTAGCCAATTGTTGCCCCGGCCATGTATCCCACACCTTTTTCATAATTATCCGTTTTCCAGTAATTCCATTTTTGGAAGTTATAAACCGTACCTCCTAAGTGAACCCCAGCATAGAAACCATTAAACTTTTCTTTAAAATGATAGCGGTATTCTGGGATAAACATGTAGAACTGCGCTGGATTTCCATTGATCGATTTCCACATAGATGCGGTAATATCAAACTGAAAAGTTGATTTTTTACCAATGCTGGTTTCAATCCCAACATTTGGTACGGTTAGCAAGGTAGTTATCGCATTGGCTTTTACATAGGTTTGTGCTTGAGCGAAAGTGCTAATTAAAAGGAGAGTGCAGTATATTATTTTTTTCATAATTATTGAATTAATACCAATGGTATTCAAATTGTAAAATGGTTTGGAGCAAATTTAAAATATAATAGGTACCAAATAGGTATTATCGTTTATAAATCACTTTTAAAGTGATTGTTTTATTTTTTTAAAATCGAATAAATAACACTATCCCAAAAGCGACCATCGAAAAATTCATTTTCTCGCAAATGACCTTCTTTAATAAATCCGTTTTTCTCTAGTACTTTTGCGGAAGCATAATTTTCTGGATCGATAATGGCTTCAATAGAATGCAAGTTCATCTCGTCCCATCCATATTTCACAACTTTTTGTACTGCCTCTGTAATAATTCCTTTGCCGTGATGTTCAGGTAATAACATGTAACCAATTTCGGCCCGGTAACTCTCGGGTTTAATTCTATAATGTCCAATAATACCAATCATTTTCGGGTTGTCTTGAAATGATATAGCCCAATTTATTCCTAAGTTGGCATCAATGTTATCATTGATTGTTTTGATATGTTCAAGGGCTTGTTCAGTAGTATGTAAAAGTGGTCGTGGAATAAATTCCATTGTTTGAGGATTGGAACGTAGCGCAAGTAATTCGGCAGCATCGCTATCATCTAAACGTCTCAAAACCAATCGCTCGGTTTGTAAAATAGGGAATGGAGAAAAATTAATTACCATCATGAGAATGAAAATTTAAAGTATTTCAATTTGATATTGTGCCGTAAAAGATTGATTTGCATTAAGTTTTTGCATTCCTTCTTTTTCAAACAAATTACCATTTGCAGTTTGAGTATCAGAATAACCATACCAAGGTTCAATGCAAACAAATGGAGCGTTTATTTTTGTCCAAATGCCTAAATTAGGAAACCCAGCATATTTTACTTTTAAAAGTGGTTTTTCTTGATGTACGATGGTCAGCTCTTTAGATTCAGTGGTTTTGAAAATCAAAGCGTCGTTTGCAAACAAATCATAATCTAATGCTACTTTTTTATTATTTGAAGCAAGAACTTTGGTTTGATCAGATACTAAATCGTTGACCAAAATAAAGTATTTCAAAGTTTCTTCTTTTTCGAAAACTAAACTATAATCGTTAAAATTATCTTCTAAAGCAAATGCAGGATGTGCACCTATGGCAAACGGCATCGAATGCTCTCCTTTATTGATCACTTTGTAATCAACAAGAATAGTAGCATTTTGAAGTGTGTAACTCACCTGCAATTCAAAATGGAATGGGTAAACTGCTAAAGTTTTTGGATCGGCTTGCAAAGAAAAAGTAACTGCTGTTTTTGACGATTGTACGATATCAAAATGCATGTCTCGAGCAAAACCATGTCGTGTTAATTGGTATTGTTGCTCATTAAAATTGTAGGTGTTGTTTTTTAAAGTTCCAACAATTGGGAATAAAATAGGAGCGTGCTTTCCCCATATAGCTGGGTCACCTCCCCATATGTATTCTTTTTCCTCCGAGTTTGTAATCGAAAATAATTCGGCTCCAAGCTGCTTAATTTGAACGGTAAGTTTTGAATTTTGTAGCGTTGTAATCACGTTAGTTGATTTAAAATGAGAATTTGCAATAGTGTAAAAGTATTTATAAAATATCTAATTGTTGCTTGAAGCACTTTTTTTATTCATGCAGCTGGTAATGATTGTGTTTTTAAGGCTTAAATTCCTCTTTTTTTATTTAATTTGTATAAAAAATTATAAACAATGAAAAACTTAAAATTAGGATTTCTACTACCAGTTGCTTTACTGTCTGTAGGAGTTCATACTTTGTCAGCGCAGCAGGCTCCTGCAAATGGAGCAGCAGCACCGATTTCAAAGTATGATTATCATGATGCTTTTGCACCTCATTTTTACTCGAAAAACGGAACAAATACTCGTTCTGCAAGTGGTCAACCTGGAGCCGAATATTGGCAAAACAGCGCTGATTACAAATTGACGGCTAAATTAGATGAGCAAAAAAATGAAATCGCAGGTACGGGAATTATCACCTATACCAATAATAGTCCGGATAAATTGGGCTTTTTATGGATGAATTTGGATCAAAATTTATTCAAAGCTGATTCTCGTGGAAATGCCGTTGTGCCCTTAACAGGAAGTAGAAATGGTGCTCAAGGACAAGTTTTTGACGGAGGTCACAAAATTAAATCGGTTAAAATTCTTAGCACCAATAAAGGAGTAACAACAGAGTCGGTAGCTAAATACGTAATCACTGATACAAGAATGCAAGTGTTTTTACCTCAAGCTTTGAGTGCAAAAGGTGGCGTCGTAAAAGTGAAAATTGAATTTTCATTTGTTGCGCCTTTCGAAGGATCAGATAGAATGGGAGTTTTGGAAACTAAAAACGGAAAAATCTTCACAATTGCTCAATGGTACCCACGTATGTGTGTGTACGATGATGTGCGCGGCTGGAATACTAACCCGTACTTGGGAGCTTCTGAGTTTTACCTAGAATATGGTGACTTTGATGTAAGTATTACTGCCCCATCAAACCACATAGTTGTGGCTTCGGGAGAATTGGTAAACACAACTGCTGTTTATTCTGCGGCGGAACAAGCTCGTTTGGCACAAGCAAAACAAAGCGATAAAACGGTTATCATTCGATCTGCTTCAGAGGTTGAGGCGCTCGCTAAATCAGCAACTTCAGCTACCAAAACGTGGAATTATAAAATCAAAAATTCACGAGATTTTTCATGGTCTTCTTCTGCGGCTTTTGTTTTAGATGCTGCAAAAATCAATTTGCCAAGCGGTAAAAAATCGTTAGCAATGTCAGTGTATCCTATCGAAAGTGCTGGTGATACAGCTTGGGGACGCTCTACAGAATATACCAAGGCTTCTATTGAAAATTACTCAAAAAGATGGTATGAATATCCTTATCCTGCTGCAATTAACGTCGCTGGAAATGAGGGTGGAATGGAATATCCAGGAATTGTATTTTGTAGTTGGGAGTCTAAAGGTGCCGACTTATGGGGAGTTACTGATCACGAGTTCGGACACATTTGGTTCCCAATGATCGTAGGTTCTAACGAACGTTTGTTTGCTTGGATGGATGAAGGTTTTAATACATTCATCAATTCATTAAGTTCACTTGATTTTAACAATGGTGAGTATAAAGAGCCAAAAGCCGACATGCACCAGAGAGCTGAAACGTATACAAGCCCGAATTTAGAAACTATCATGAGTTCTCCTGACAATATGAAGGAACGTAATATTGGTTTATTAGCGTACTCTAAACCAAGTTCTGGATTGGTAATTTTGAGAGAACAAGTTCTAGGACCTGAACGATTTGACTTGGCTTTGAAAACATATATTGAGCGTTGGGCTTTTAAACACCCACAACCTGATGATTTCTTTAGAACAATTGAAAATGTTGCTGGAGAAGATTTAAGTTGGTTTTGGAGAGGTTGGTTTCAATACAACTGGCGTTTAGATCAAGGTATCAATAATGTGAAATACGTTAAAAATGATACTAAACTAGGTGCGGTAATTACCATTGAAAACTTTGAAAAAATGGCTATGCCAGTAGCCTTAGATGTAAAAACTAAAGCTGGAAAAGTTACACGTGTGAATTTACCAGTTGAAATTTGGCAACGTAACAAAGTATGGTCTTTCAAACACAATTCAACTGAAGAAATTGAAAGTATTACTCTAGATCCAGACCACGTTTTACCAGACAGCAATACTAAAAACAATACTTGGACAGCAACAGCTGGAACTCTTGAAAAAGATGTGATTTTGGATGGATATTTAGGAACTTATTCTACAAAAATGGCTCCGCTTAAAATCACTTTCACAGAGAAAAATGGCGTTTTAAATGCGTTGATTACAGGTTATCCAAGTTTTAGTGTAGAGCCAATTGGTAAAAACAAGTTCGAATCTAAACTGGCAGGATTGACTTTTGAATTCAACGATAGTTTAAATGGTTTCGAAATGTTGGTTCCAGATGGACAAAAAATTCCTTTTACTAAGGAAAAATAAAATTATGATTGTTATTAAGTAAAATAGGCTGCCCATAAAGGCAGCCTATTTTTATTTAGAATTTTAATTGTTACTTGGGTATTTGTTGACTTAAGCAGTGCAAAGTTCCAAATCCCCATATGAAATCAGTGGCACTAATACCAATCACTTCGCGGTCTGGAAAACATTCAGATAAAATATTCAAAGCAATTCGGTCATTACTGTCATTAAATGTAGGTACTAAAACGCAGTTGTTCAAAATTAAAAAATTCGCATAACTTGCGGGTAATTGTAGTCCGTCAAAAAGTACTTTTTTAGGCATTGGCAACACTACAATCACTGGTGATTTACCATTTTCTAGTTTTGCATTTTGCAAGCGCTTTAAATTGTCTTGTAGGGCATGGTAATTTTTATCTTCTGGATTTGTCTCTACAATAGTCACAATGGTATCTTCGTTGACAAAGCGGCACAAATCATCAATATGGCCGTGCGTATCATCTCCTACGATTCCGTTTCCAAGCCAAATGACATTGGTCACTCCCAAATATTCTTTAAACACGGCTTCGTAATCTTCTTTTGTGAAACCAGCATTTCGCACTTGAATATCTGGATGCAATAAACATTCTTCAGAAGTTAACAAAGTACCTCGACCGTTTACATCAATCGCACCGCCTTCTACAATGACAGGTTTTCCTTTGTATACCACTTGCGTTAGCGGTAAGCCAAGATGAGTGGCTACTTTTTTAGGAACCAATTTATCTAGCTGTATGTTTTTGTATTTGGCCCAACCGTTGAAATTAAAGTTTAAAGCTTCTCTTGCAGAACCATTATATACGATAATTGGTCCTGAGTCACGCATCCAACTGCGATTGGTTTTGTATAAAATATAGGATATCGAGTCGGCTGAAACATGTGCCATCTCTAGCATTTCTTGTACTTTTTGCTTTTGTTGCTCATCGGCTACAACCAAATAAACGGTTTCAAAAGCGGCTACTTTTTTAATAAATTCGACAAATGCCCATTGAACCGCCTCGTATTTTCCTGGCCAATCTTTCCCGTTGTGTGGAAAACAAAGTAACATTCCTTGTTGTTTTTCCCACTCTGCAGGAAATCGTCTTGTATTTGTAGTCATAAAGAAGTTATTGTTTGAAAGATTGCAAATATAAACATTCAACTTCATTCTCGAAAACTATGTATTGACTGATTTTACATTTGAAATGAACCTTGATTGTTTTGGTAATAATTATATAATGTTGTGTTAATTTCAAAAATACAGTTGCGTGTTAGTTTTGGCAAAAACAAAAAACACACAATTATGAAAAAACAATTTATGACGTTCTTGGTTGCCGGTGCCGTATTGGTTGGTTGCGAGAAAGATTCGAATGCAAACCAAGAACCCGAGTTAATCGTTAATGAAAATGCTGCAAGTTTTAAAGAAATCGGTTCTCTTGCCATAGGAGGAACGGGTGCTGCTGAAATTAGTGCCTATGATGAAGTTGGTAAAAAATTATTTACAGTAAATAACAGCAACACCAATCAAATTGATGTAATTGATATAACAGATCCTACTAGTCCTAAAAAATTAGCTGTGATTGATTTATCGGTTTATAATGGAGCATCAAATAGTGTGGCTGTTTATGATGGCAAATTAGCGGTTGCAATAGAATCTACTGTTAACAAACAAGCAAATGGAAAAGTAGTTGTTTTTAAAACGACTGATTATAGCTTGATTAAAGAAATAACTGTGGGTGCATTACCTGATATGTTAACCTTTTCGCCTGACGGGAAATTTATTATGACAGCCAATGAAGGAGAGCCAAATGCAGACTATTCGGTAGATCCTGATGGAACTATTTCGATTATTGATGTAAACAATAACTATGCTGTGACTACCTTAAATTTTTCGGGATTCGAAAATCAATTAACAGCTTTGAAAGCAAAAGGATTTCGAATTTCTAAAAAAGCAAAATCTTTTGCAGCAGATATTGAGCCTGAATATATTACTATCTCTGAAGATTCTAAAACGGCTTGGATCACTTTACAAGAAAACAATGGAGTAGCTAAAGTCGATTTGACTAACAAAACCATAACGGCTCTTTTTGGATTAGGTTATAAAGATTTCAATAGCGTTGAAAATGGCATTGACGTAAGTGATAGAGACAATGCAATTGCCTTCACTCCATGGAAATTAAAAGGATTGTTCATGCCTGATGCAATTGCCAGTTATATGGTAAACGGAACTACTTATTTTGTAACAGCAAATGAGGGAGACGCTAGAGAATATGGTACCTATAGTGATGTTGCACGGTTGAAACCCTTGTCATTAGATCCAACTGCTTTTCCTGATGCAGTAACTTTAAAAACCGATCCTAAAATGGGACGTTTGAATTTAGTTGCTACCGAAGGTGATACTGATAATGATGGTGATTTGGATGAATTAATTAGTTTTGGAGCGCGTTCTTTTACCATCTGGAACGGAAATACAGGCGCTTTGGTTTTTGATAGCAAAAATGATTTAGATAAACGTTCTCAAGATTTTGGAACCTATGACGATGCACGTAGTGATGATAAAGGTTCAGAACCAGAAGCTGTTGTAGTGGCAAAAATGGGAAATAAAAATATTTTATTTGTTGGCTTAGAACGAACAGATACAGTAATGGTTTATGACATTACTAACCCAGCAGCTCCACAATTTTTGCAAAGTTTTAAAACTGGCGATGCACCTGAAGGATTACTTTTTATACCAGCAGCAAAAAGTCCTACTAAAAGAAGTTTACTCGTTGTAAGTAGTGAAGGAGATGGAGTAGTGAAATTTTTCCAACCGGATTTGAATTAAATAGAGTCATTATTTAAAACAAACAAGCCTGCTGATTTTGAAATTAGCAGGCTTGTCTTGTTTTTACGATATAAATTTAGTCGATGGCTCTTTTTGTAATATCGCCAAAAGCATCAATACGTCGGTCTCTAAAAAATGGCCAGTTTTGACGCACATTTTCTTGTAAATCAAGATCCACTTCGGCAATGAGGATTTCTTCTTGATCGTGTGATGCTTGTGCTAAAATTTCTCCTTGAGGTCCGGCAATAAAAGAAGATCCCCAGAATTGAATTCCAGCTGTATCAGGTAAATATTGCTCTAAACCAATACGGTTAGCTGCTGCTACGTACACACCATTTGCTACTGCATGCCCTTTCATTACGGTCATCCAAGCATTGTGTTGGTTTTCACCATATTGCTCTTTTTCTTGCGGGTGCCATCCAATTGCGGTAGGATAAAACAATACTTCAGCACCTTTCAAAGCAGTCAAACGAGCTGCTTCAGGATACCATTGATCCCAACAAATTAAAGTTCCAATATTTCCTTTTTTGGTTGGATTGTTTTTAAATCCTAAATCACCTGGTGTGAAATAAAATTTTTCGTAAAAAGCAGGATCGTCTGGAATATGCATTTTGCGGTACAATCCAGCTTCTGTCCCGTCAGTATCAATAATGTAGGCACTGTTATGATAAATACCCGCCATTCTTTTTTCAAAAAAAGGAACAATAATAACCACTCCTAGTTCTTTTGCTAGAGCACTAAAAGCAGTAAAAGAAGTGCTGTACAAAGGCTCTGCAATCGAAAAATTTTCAACATCTTCGCTCTGGCAAAAGTAATGGCTGCTGTATAACTCAGGCAAAGAGATAACTTCTGCTCCTTGTTTTGCGGCATCGCGAACCCAACTGATGCATTTTTTCAAGTTGTTTTCGGCAACATCATTCAAATTCAACTGAATAACCGCTATTTTGTATTTTTTATTTGACATGCTTTCTAATTTTAGACTGCAAAAATAGTGAATTTTAGAAAGAGTAAAAAATAGGGTATTAGCGAATTTGTTTTTAGAAAGTCTCGCTTTTTCATAGCAACCCTTTTTTTGGCAATTTTATTAGCACAATACCACTAGATTTTGATCAATTTCCCGGTTTGAGTCTCGCCTTTAGCGGTAATAAGCTTATAAATATATACGCCAGATGTGAAATTAATAAGCGTGATTTCTGAGGATTTTGAACTAATTGGATTGGTTTGCATTAATTGTCCGCTGCTATTAAAAAGTTGTAATTCGCCAGCGCCTTCGGATTTAGCCTCAATTAAAAGTTTGTTGTCTTTTTGGACCAAGGTAGGAGTAACCAAAAATAATTGTTCAAAGTAATAATTAGTCTCGAATACGGATGAGTCGAATACAGTTCCATCAATTAAAGTTAATCTTATAAAGTAGCGATTAATACCAATTTCTGGATTGTCATCTGTTACGGTAATTGTTTTTGAATTGATGTTTAAGATTGTATTTATTGAAGTTTCTTGATTATTTTTTGTTTTAAGTATTTCTATTTTTTTTATCTGAAAAAGACTAAAAAGACTAGCGCTTATTTTAATTTGATTTTCTGATTCAATTTCAGCTAGAGTCGACTCAAAGTAACAATCTGTATTTGGTCTTGTTACTACAGTTAATTCACTTTTGATGCCTTCAATTCCTTGAAAAACGGGCGCTACCGTATAATTTGTGGCATCGGTAAAGGTGTAAGTATTGGTTGTTATTTGCTCTTTAAATTGTAAGCTGCTGTTGCGTAATGTATAAATATTAAAAGCGGTCACAGCGGGTGGAGTAGACCAAGTAATTTCGGTAATTCCATTGCAAACCAATGTTGTGGTAAGATTTAAGTCGTACGATAAAATAAAGGAATCACTAAGATATTCTCTTTCGTTAATCTTCATTTTTAGTTTAGCTTGCTCAAAAAGGGGTTGAGTTGGAGTGTACAAATAGAGTTGATTTTGAATATCAATATTATTTTGAATCGGTGTCCATGATAATCCGTTGTCGAAGCTAATAGATAATGTTCCGTTTGCATTCGTTTGATTGGTTTTCCATTTAAAAGGAGAAGGATTTTTTCCATCAAATGGGAAATTATCATTGCGTTTCGGATACAACCATTCAAAGGTATCGGCTGATTCATAATCATAAACAATACTATAATTTTGAAAATCATTTTGTAAAAGCTGACTTTTTACTGTTAAAGTATAAGTTTGCTGCTGAGGATTTGCTAACTCAATTTGTTCTATTGTATTGAGATGGTCCGGCGCCTTAGTTGCAGGAGCTGCTGGATTTGCTGGATTAAGTACCCAAGGTAATTCATTTTCGGTAGTCGAATTTAAAGATAAATCGAGGTCATTTACCAAACAAAAGGTACTATTGGCAGGCGCTTCGGGATCAGTCCAAACTAATGATATTTTTAGATTTTTTGCGGAGGCAGGCAATTCTATTTGATGGGTGTTAGTTTGCATGGATCCAATTTTCCCCAAGATAATCCGATTTTCATTTATAGTATTCAAACATTTTGTAGCATTTATATTCCCGAAACCGTAGGTAAAATCAGGACCTTTATTACCTAAATCTTTAGCACTGTTTATTAAAATGGCTTTGGCAGTATCATTACGTAGCGGCAGTTTGTTTTTTGCAGTATGCAGTTCGTTCATCAATGCGATAACTCCAGTAGTAATGGCTGCGCTATTTGATGTACCTTCTGTACTATAGGCTACTATTTCGGGTTTAATTCGACCATCATTAGCAGGTCCTTTTGACGAAAAAGGCATTATTTGTTCATTAGTATCTACACAACCAACTACAATACTATTTTTAGAGTTTTTGAAGTTACCTGTAATGGTTTTGTAGCCCTCAGTTCCTCTGTTTCCTGCCGAAAATACATGGTTTAAGCTGGTGTTTTCAAATGAATTTTTGTCGTAAGCGTTTGCTAGTAGACCATAAAAATTTTCAATAGTTGTTCCATACGAATGATTTTGGACGGTTACGCCTGGTAATGAATTAATTGGATCAGGAAAAAGAGAATTAAAATTGGAGGATTGTAATTTAGCCTTTGGTGCGACACCTTTGCCTAATACTGAGCTGTTACCTAATCCGGCAGCTATAGTTGCCATAGCAGTTGCATGAGCACCTACTTGTGCTGACTCTGTGCTAGACGAAATATATTTTCCGAGTAGGTCAATATCGGCGGTATCAAACAAATCATCTTTAATGGAAATAATTTGAGTGGCGCCATCAACGAGTGGAAATTTTTCTGAAAGCCCGTTTATCTGGTTTACGGTTAAATTTTGATCTCTAATTTTAGATTCAAGGGTGGGAGTAAAGGATTCTGTTGTAATAGATAATACAAAAGGTAATTGTAAAATATGCTCTTGTATTGTTTGTAAATCTGTGCGTAACATGATAATATCACCAACAATTTTGTGTGCTATTTGCAACTTGTTTAATGTGGCTTGAAGTAAGTTGGTATTAGATGTTGAGAGATTGAAATTGTTTTTTCTATTTTTTTTAAGGGTTTGTTCCGGGAGTTTCCAATCGTTGTTAACCCGATAAATTTGTTCCTTAAATTTTTCCGATGGTTCGTTCGAAACAGAAATAATACAAAATTGCGCGTCTAATTTCTTTATTATTTGATGCTTGTTAGTCAATGCATTAGAAACAGTAGTTAGAAAAAAGGTTGAAGGTTTCTTTTGGTCTTTAATAAGCAAATGTTTCCATCGATCTGTTTTTTGCGAAAAAGATATCAAAGGAATAAAGAGTAGTGCTATAATGATTTTGAAATTCATGTAATAAAGTATTTTGAATGCTATTTTTAGTTGGATTAAAATATATTGCACTTTTTTATTTTCTGATAATTTATTTGTAAGAATTTGTTATTTCGGACCATTTTGAAACTATTATATAAGTCTTTGTTTGATTTTAACAACCTACAAAAATTATGTTAAAATATATAAAATTATTCCTCTTAGTACTTATTTTTTTAACTAAATTGATTTTTTACTTTTTTTCAAATATAAAAAATAATTTCTAATTTTTCTTTTCATTTCATTAGTAAAAAATAATTGAATGTTATTTTATTACTCAATTTTAGATGATATTGTTTTTATTTAACAATAAAATTATCGTATTGACAAACGGCCTTTTGTTTTTAATTTGTTCTTGATTGTCTTTTTTTAAAACATTTGTTACAAATATAACTTTTTTAGTTAAATTTGTTATTTTAATAAAAATATGATTTTCGTACAAATTTAATTGTCTATTTTCGGCTTTTTGATTTTGCAAAGTGCTTCAAAAAAAACAATTAACTTTTCTTAAAATTAACCAAACGATGAAAAAAATTAAAAGAATTTTAATGTTGTCTTGTGCAGTTTTGGCTTTTGTAGCTTGTACTAAAGATGACGAAACTACTGCTGTAAAAGCAGATGCAACTAAGGTAACACCAGAGATTTTAGCTAAACTTAGTTCGCTTTCATTCAACAATAAAGATGTGAAAGTTGTAAAGCATGTAAACCAAAATGGTGTTACAGAAGATGCGTTTTTAATAGAAGGAGATATCATCATGACCAAAGCGCAAATTAATAGTATGGATTTGCATGGTGGTATTACCACAGAACAATACAGAACCAATAACCTTGTGTCTGGACCAAGAACAATTCGTGTTGTTGGTTTATCAGGAACTGGTGCATCGGCGCTTAGTGCAAACATGCGTTCTGGATTACAAGCGGCAATTAACCGCTACAATAACTTGAACCTGACTTTAAAATTCTCTTTAACTTTCAGTTCTAGTACTACCGGTGCAAACATTGTAGTACGCAGAGCTGCAGGTGGTGCAGGAGGAGTAGCAGGATTCCCATCAGGAGGAAACCCATTCAATACAGTGACTTTGTACTCTGGTATGGATACGTATTCAGTTGGTGTAAACTCGCATGTAGCTGCTCACGAAATCGGACATTGTATTGGTTTGCGTCACACAGATTGGTTTAGCCGTCAAAGTTGTGGAGAAAACACTAATGAGGGGACTTCAGGCGTAGGTGCTGTGCTTATTCCGGGAACTCCGTCAGGATATGATCCTACTTCATACATGAGAGCTTGTTTTAGTTCAAGTGACACAGGTGTATTTAATACTAACGATGTTACTGCTTTAAATTATTTATACTAGATAATTCTTCGAAGCACTTTGCAATAATTAAAAAAGGCTGTTTCTCTCACGGGAAATAGCCTTTTTTATTTTGAATATAATTCTTTGTAACAGTTTGTTTAATTAGATAGATAGGTATTGGGATGTGATTTGGAACAAGGCTAATTCATTCTTTCTGTTTAAGAAGCCTAAAACATGTTTCGTATTTATTTTTGTAAATAACTAGTATTACTATTGCCCAGTTAATTAATTATGATATTTTTGTGAGAAAATTATATATTTTGTTTTCATGCAAAAAAATACTCTTCTGTTCCGATGGTATGTGCTATTGGGACTCTTTTTTGGAATTAATTCCTTACTTGCCAATACGATATACCCTAACATTGAGATTAAGGAATTTGCTCCCACTGTAGATTTTAATTTTAATAACAATAGTAGTTGTTCTGAAACCCCAATTACATTCAACCCAACTGTGAGCGGTAATGCTCCTTATACTTATCTTTGGGAATTTGGAGACGGAAAATCATCTTCAGATAGTAATCCGACTCATACTTTTACGGCTTTAGGTTGCGGTATCCAAACCTTTATTGTCAAATTAACAGTTAAAGACAGGAATGGAGAAGAAAGCACAGTTAGTAAACCTGTTTTGGTACAACAAAAACCTGATCTGAAATTTGTTAACAGAATGGCAGGTTCAAACTCAGTTTTTGAACGTTGCGGAGATAATAATTCCAGTTTAAGTTACACCATCGACGTTGGAAATGAATCGGCGTCAACTTCATGTGTTACTTCTTATAATATTGATTGGGGAGATGGTAGAACAGAGACCAATGTTGTTTTTCCTAGACAGCATACTTATGAAAAGTTAGGCTCCTTTAATATGGTAATTACGGCAGTAGGTGCCAGTGGCTGTAATAACCGTGTTTCATATATTGTAAAAAATTCAAATAACCCGATTGGAGCCTTAATTGCCCCGGGAAATACGACCAATTTTTGTCTACCTGTGGCACCAATGAATTTTGCAATTGGGTCTTGGGCTCTCAATCCTTCGGATACAAAATATCAGGTAAATTATGGAGATGGAACTATTGTAAATTACACTCAAGCACAATTAGAGAGCTCGATTTATTACAACAAGGCTAATCCAGCAGCTTCTCAAAATTTTCCAATTCCACATACCTTTACTAGATTCAATTGCCCAAACGGAAATACTGTTGCTTTAATTATTTCTACCTCATGCGGGAGCACTTATTTAACAGCTGGTCCTATTATTATTTTAGATGTTCCTGTGGTTGATTTTAACGTGAATCGCGTTAATTGTGTAGGTAGATCAGTGTTTTTCAATAATAACACTATTGCAGGTTACACTAATGACTGTAGTACTTTTAATGTTTATACTTGGGATTTTGGAGATGGTAGTCCTGTTTCAAGAGCAGTTAATCCATCACATATTTATAACAATCCAGGATCTTATACAGTAACTATGTTTGCCCAAACGCCGTGCGGAATTGGAAGAACAGTTACCAGAACAATTTGTGTAGAACCAGTATTGCAACCTAGTTTTACCTATTCAAAACCATGTGCGAATTCAAATACTCAAATCACCAATACAACAGATGTACGACAAAGTTGTGGAACAGAAACGTACATTTGGGAGGTAATAAATTATTTTGAAGATTTTTGTGGTAAAAAGCCAGAACAATGGTTTTTTGCTAATGGTACTGGACGTAATTCAAAGGATCCAGTAATCAATTTTGTAACTCCAGGAAATTATTATTTACGCCTTACCACTATAAATTCTTGTGGTGTAGAAAGAGTTAATGTACAGCTTATAGAAGTTAAAACACCACCAAAAATCACTTTAAATCCAATATCCGATTTTTGTAATTCGGCTACTATCCAACCTGTTGGTAATGTGTTAGATGGTTGTGCACCACAATCAGAGTTGACTTACTTATGGAGTTTTCCAGGCGGAACACCATCAACATCAACACTTTTGAATCCGGGTTCTATTACTTATTCAGTTAGTGGAAATTACCAAGCTACTTTTAGTGTAACCAATAGTTGTGGTACCACATCTGCAACACGAAATTTTTCAGTAAATACGGTTCTTTCGCCAATTATTAGCCCAAAATCTGAATCAATTTGTAGTGGTTCTTCATTTTTAGTTCGTCCTACATCTAATGGTATTGATAATGTTCCTGCAAATACGACTTATACTTGGACTAATCCGGTTGTTTCGCCTGCAGGAGCAGTAAGTGGTGCTGTCGGACAGTTTTCTCCCGTTAGCGCCATTGGTCAAACATTAGTAAATAACACGAACACTCCTGCCACAGTTACCTATACCATCAACCCAACGGCAGGAAGTTGCCCTGGGCCAGCCTTTACAATTACTGTTGTGGTAAACCCCTTGATTAAAGTAGTAGAAACGAATAAAAAATCAAGTTGTTTTGGTGCAAATGATGCTTCTTTGAGTATTGTAGTTTCTGGAGGAATTCCATTTGCAACTGGTAGTCCATATCAGTTTTCATGGTCAGGTCCTGACGGATTTTCTGCCAATACCAGCTCAATCATCAATCTAAAACCTGGACTCTATACATTAAGAGTTATTGATAATGGTAATTGTCCATTTGTCAAATCATATTTGGTAGAAGAGCCAGGTAAGTTTCAGTTTGGAGCCTCAAAAGTAGATATCAGTTGTTTTAATAAAAACGACGGAACGATTGACCTCAATGTGATAGGAGGTAATTTGCCTTATACCTATGAATGGACCAAAGATGGGGTTTCATTTTCTACAACTGAAGATCTTAGAAATCTACAAGAGGGTATTTATAAGGTCACGATCAAAGAAGCTAATAATTGCGATATTTTAACAGGTACCTATGTGGTAATAAATCCGCCATTACTTGAGGTAAAATTAGAAAGTAAGATAGATATTTTGTGTTATGGTTTTAGTACGGGTGAAATAAATGTTACACCTAGTGGTGGACGAGCAGTTGAAACCACTCCTGGAAATTTTAATTACCGTTACAATTGGTCAGGTCCAAATGGTTTTACCAGCAGCAATAAAAACCTAAGAAATGTACCTGCTGGTACTTATAATTTAGTGGTTACAGATAATTCAAATTGTACAGCAAATTTACAAGTGATTCTTACCCAAAACGATGAAATTGCACTTGAGTTTACCAAAACCGAAATAGCATGTTACAATGACGCGAATGCATCTATTACAATTACCAATATTAAAGGTGGAATTCCTTTTGCAACAGGAGCGCCGTACCAAGTACAATGGAGTAATTTAGGAACAGGTTTGGTTCAGAATAATTTATCAGCAGGAACGTATTTAATTACCGTGACGGATGCCTTAAATTGTTCGAAGATTTTCCAAGTAATCATTGACAATGCACCAGTATTTACAATCAATCCTGATGTTAAAAACATCTCGTGTTTTGGGGCTAAGAATGCTTACATTCGTTTGAATTTAGTTGGTGGATTGACTCCTGTAAAATTAGTATGGGATGATGACTCAACTGCTGGAATTGAGCGAAATAATATAGGGCCTGGCCGCTATACTGTTACGATTACAGATGCTAAAATGTGTCAAATTAAAAGAACTTTTATAATTAATGAGCCTTTGAAACTAGAATTGAAAGCTGATGTAACTAATACATTAAGCTGTTCAAATGCCAATACTGGAGCTATCAATTTGGTAGTAACAGGTGGCGCGCAGCCGTTTAAATACTTATGGTCAAATGGTGCAACTACTGAAGATTTACAAAATTTACCTCCTGATAACTATACTGTAATTGTTACCGATGCAAATGGTTGCACGGAGACTCAATCATGGAAAATAACACGTTTTGATCAATTAACTCCTACTGTTGAGGTGCTTACGGATTATAATTGTGAAACTAAATTTGTAAAACAAACGTTTGTGGGTAAAGTAAAAGGAGGAATACCGCCCTATACTTTGAGTTGGTCTGATGGTATTGTTTCTGGAAGCAACAACGAGATTATGAATACCAATAATAATGGTTTGATCATTTTTAGTGTAACGGATAGTTTTGGTTGTAGCGCAGCGATTAATTTTAATGTTGCTACGCCAGTTCTAGGAACTCCAAATTTTGAAACAAGTTCGTATGGCAAAGATGTTTACCAGCTTTATTCCATTCATGATCCTGTTCAATTTTCCAATTTAGCTACTGGCGATTTCACTAGTATTTCTTGGGATTTTGGAGATGGAAATTTCTCTGATCAAGCGAGTCCGCAGCATATTTATACCAAGCCTGGAACCTACACAATTAAACAAACTGTAAATTATCCTTTTGGATGTCAATATGTAAATACCAAAACACTACTTGTGCAAAAAGGCTATAGTGTAGTCATGCCTAATGCCTTTACACCAAATGGTGACGGAGTAAATGATTCATTTGCGCCCGTGTTTTTAGGTTTTATTGAGATGACATTAGATGTTTATGATAGCTGGGGAAGTATCGTTCATACTGAAAAGGGCCAAACACTTAGCGGTTGGAACGGGAAAGTAAAAGATTTAGATGCAGAAAACGGAAATTATTATTTCAAACTTTCAGCAACTACTTTTTACAATAAAACAGTTGTCGAAGAAGGCGCATTCACATTAATTAAATAAAGAAAAGCATTGTAGAATGAATTTTAAATTTTTTATTACCACTGTTGTTACTGCTTGCTTTTTTGCGACAAGTACTGCACAAGATCCTGTTTTCACACAATATTTTTTGGTTCCTGAAACACTAAATCCCGGTTTTACAGGTTTTATGGAAACAACTTACATGGGTATAATTCACCGTGAACAATGGCCTGATTTGGCTTTAAAAATTGATACAGATTATGCTTTTTTAAATACTTGGAACGAAGAAATGAGTTCTGGTTTTGGAATTAGCATTTTGAATCAAAGAGAAAATGCCAGTAATTACACGTTCACGCAACTGAATGCCAACTATGCTTATCGTGTCCAAATTAGTGATAATTGGCAATTTCGACCAGCTATAGAGGCAGGTTTTGGCTTTAAATCATTTGCATTTCAAAACTTACTTCTTGAAGATCAAATTAATATTAGAACAGGAATTATCAATGCTAGTTCGATTGATCCTTTGCTTAGAAACGAGAAAATTAGCTTTTTTGATGTAAGTGCAGGAATGGTTTTTAATACCGATGATATGTGGATTGGTTTATCAATGAAACATTTAAACAAGCCAAATATTGCGCTTACTCAAGATGGAAATTTACCTTTGAACACATTTTTTTCATTGAGTGCAGGATATGAATTTTTATTAGCCAATTACATTGATGTTAAATTCTTTCCATACGAAACGAAGTTGTTTTTGACGTCTAATTACATGCAACAAGGTCGCTACAATCGAGTTGATTTAGGAGCCTCTTTATTGTTTGAAAAAATGTTTTTTGGTGCCACTGCAGTGACCAATCCTGCTAAAAATGGTTTGAATAGTCAATTGCTAACTTCTGTCAATTTATTTACAGGCTTGCAATACGATCATTTAAGATTGGGCTTGGCTTATGATTTAAATACTTCAAAAATTGGTAAAACAGGCGGAATTTATGAGTTATCCTTAACCTATCAATTTAATCTGGATAAAAAGTGTTTTGGTTGTCCCAATTATACCGGACGTTAGGATTATATAGTTCTAGCGCTTTGCGAGGTTGGTATAAGAGATTCGAGATTATGGATTAAAGACAAAATTTCAAATACAAAACTATATTTTAATTCATCCTAAATTCCCAGTATTGCTAAACGCCTTTAATTTGCTGTACTTTTTACAAATAATTTTTCGTTATCAAATACATTGGCAACATTATACTCAGTATTATAAAAATTAAACCAAAAAGTCTGTCAGCAAAAAAATCTACATTTCCATTATAAAATAGTTCAAGCTGTGGAATTTTCGGATCTCTTTTTTTTCTTGCCCAAAATGCGATTAATAATATTCTGTATAGGAGAAGAGAATATAATGGACAAAACCAAATAAGTGCAAAGTTTGGTTTTCCATTTTCGGCTGATTCTAAGTTTAAGATTGCCAAAATTCCGCAAAATATACAAACACATAAAATTATTAAAAATGTTTGTCTTTCGCGTAATGCTTTTCGGCTTATGAAAAAAATTACTGGAATTAATATCAAACCAATAAAAGAGAAATCTTCGAGCATGTTTTTAGGTTTGTATTCTTTTCAGCGCAATCTTGGTAGTATAGCATATTATTATTTTTCATTTCTGATCAAAATGGAATATTTTGGCAGCTAAATACTTTGATTTTTACCTTTTAACTAGAATATTTTTTTTTAATTAGCTTGCGCTAAAGCTTGGGCTTTGGTCTATTATTTTACTCTGAATCTTGTTCACCAACTTCTTCAATTTGATCTAGTATATTGGTTTGATTGGGTGAAATGTAGTTTTTTATTTCTGTGGGAGTATCTTTTTTAAATAGTAAATCTAAAGCATTATAAAGTTTTAAAAGTACGTCTCGATCTTCTTTCGCAATGGCTACGGAGTTGTTAAAATCAAAAACATAGTTGTTCGAGTTTCGAACTTCAACTTTAATGGTTTTGGGTGTGATTTTAAATTTTACGATATCCATATTACTTTATTTTTAACGCTGATTCTCTTTTATATCTTGCTTATTCAGCAAGTGCTGTACTTTTATTTGATACTTCAAAACTACTAGAAATTTCTATAAATACAATAATCAAAAGAGGGTCTTTTTGAATAATCTTTTGTTGTATTCGAAAATAATCTTTTGAAGTTTTATTTCGACTAAAATTGCTTTCAAAAAAAAATCAGTCCGAAGACTGATTTTATAATCCGTTTATGAAGCGAACACTTAATGTGCTTTCTTACCAAAAATTTTCTTTGCTAACATTACTACGATCAAAACGGCTACTCCAAATCCTAAACCGTAAGCGAATTCCATTACAAATGCAGGAAGTGGTGTTTCAATATGGTGTAAAAATGGAATGTAGTGTGCAAATATGCCTCCTGCTACCAAAAGTAAAGCGATCGTACCAATTACAGATAAAGATTTGATGATTAGCGGTAATGCTTTGACTAATACTGTTCCGAATTTGTAAGTGAAACTTTTTTCATTGGGGTTCAATTGAATTAGTTTTAAACCTGCTTCGTCCATACGAACAATTAGCGCCACAATACCATAAACACCAACTGTTGCCAATAATGCAATGATTGACACTACTGTAATTTGTTTTGCAATAGGTTCACCAAGTACGGTACCAAGTGCAATGATTACTATTTCGACTGAGAGAATAAAATCAGTGATAATAGCCGATTTGATTTTTTCTTTTTCAAATGCGAGTATTTGCTCTTCGGTCAATTCTGCGGTAGTAATTTCTGTTTTTTCGTGTTCGTGCGGGAAAAAAAATTCGTAGATTTTTTCGGCTCCTTCATATGCCAAATACAAACCTCCCAATACCAAAATTACAGTTACCGCTGTTGGTAAAAAATAACTGAGCACAAATGCAATGGGTAAAATTATTACTTTGTTCAAGAGAGATCCTTTCGAAATGGCCCAAAGTACTGGTAATTCTCTGTTGGAAACGAAACCTGATGCTTTTTCAGCATTTACGGCCAAGTCATCGCCTAAAATTCCTGCTGTTTTTTTTGCAGCTACTTTGCTCATTACAGCCACATCATCCATCATTGCTGCGATATCATCTAATAATGCGAAAAATCCTGATGCCATAGTTCTAGTTTTTAGTAGGGCTTACACGAACTTCTTACCCGTAGTAGCCACCCTTTTGATTGTTTTGTGGTGCGAAGCTAAAACTTTTTTGCTTTAAAAAAAAGTATTAACGTTATGCTTTGTAGCAGTTTTATTCAATATTTGATGCCTTTGTTCTGAAGGGTTACGCAAATGTAAGCGACTGCTGAAAAATAGTTGTCGATTATAGCCCTGATCGTAGCGGTATCCACGGAGCGTAGCGTAGTGATTTAGCGTAGAGCAGGAGTAATCGTGATTGGAAGATAAGTTGGTGCTGCAAAAAAAATGCATCAGATTGTACTGATGCATTTTCTTATCAATTAGCTTAAATAGCTATGCTGTTTTTTGCAATTATGAAACCAATTCTGTTTGATTCCTGAATACCAATTTGCCATCAAAGGCATCGATAAGAACAATGGTGTCGTTTATTGTTTTTAATTGAACTTACTGGAATAAAATCTTTTTACTAACAGTAGTATTATCTTTAAATTGTAGTTTTATAATATAAATGCCTTTTGCATGATTTGACAGCAAAAGTTTAAAAATATTGTTTTGATTTGGATTGTTTTGAGTCATTAAAACTTTGCCTGCTATATCGATTAACTTAATACTCGATACTTCACTAAGATCATCTGTGATAATATTTACCTCATCATTCGCAGGATTTGGATATAATGTGATTAATTTAGAATCAGTCTTAAAATCATTAATGCCTAGCGTTTTTGTTGTAAATTGATATTTGTTAGAGTAAAGTTTGTTTCCGTTAAATGTGGCCACCAATCTATAATAGTAGGTTTGATTTGGTAATAAATTAGTTGATGGGGATGTTATAGTGGTAGTATTATATCCAAATGCATAGTTAGGCGAACCACTAATTGTTGAACCGTAGCTTTCTGTTAGTCCATATTCAAATTGAATATCGTCGAGCAATTTTCCATAAGCATTGATAAGTCCAACGAAATTGAAGCCAGAGTTCGTCTCGATTATTGGATTAGGAATTATAATGACATTACCGGAAGTATTAAAAACATTTTCTTTGCTATAAATGACATCAGGTCCATTTAATGCTTTAATTCTAAAATAATAATTCAGATTTGGGTCTAGATTGCTAATTGTAGCACTTACATAATTTGAAGTGTTTACAGGTATCTGATTAATAGCAGTTGCGATAGATTTTTCATAATTTATGGTTCCATATTCAAAAACTATGTTAGTAATATTTTTACTATAACTGCTTATGTAGGCTTGCAAAGTAGCATTATTTCCATTAATATCAGGATTGTATAAATTGATTGAATATTCTGCTTTTGTTTTAAATGATTTTACTGAACTGTAAACGTTTTGCCCTTTATGTTCTGCCTTAATTCTGATGTAATATGTGGTTTCTGGAAATAAATTTGTCAAATCGCCGTTAATATTTTGATTGGTATTCCCAATGACAGTAGTACTTAGTGGTAAAGTACTAAATTCAGAAAATTCATTTTTGGTGGCATATTGAAACTCAATATTAGAAATTTCATTTTCATTAGATTTTATGTTTCCTGATACTTGTGCGGTATTTGATGAATAGTTGTAAATATCATTTATTGATAATACCAAATCAGGAAGTGTTGTAAAGCTCAACATTTGACTAGAATAATCGACGTTGTTGTAAGTTCCTACTAGTTTATAGTAATATGTTGTATTTGGAGTTAAATCAGTTAGTGATGAAGATATATCCAAAGAAGTATCAAATGTTACTGAATTAAGATTTGTATTTTTAACATTCGTTAGGTATAAATTTGTTCCATATTCAAATCTTATATTTTGTAATGTTCCATCGTTCGAGGCAGCATTACCAGAAATAGTTGCTCCTTTGTTTGTTAGATTAAGAGCGGGATTAACATTTATTGCAAATTGATTAAATGAAATAGCGCTTTTTAAAAGTTTACCATTACTACTACTTACATAGAGATCTTTTTGTACTATGGCCATATCATTAGATGGTGAGCCATACGAGTTGATTAGTGTTATATTTTCCCAATTGGCACCTCCGTTAGAGGTTTTGTACAATTGTCCATAATTATCAAAAACGTAACCTACATTTTTAGAATAAAACTTTACAGTTCTGAAATCAACATAAGGAATAGTCAATTTTTCCCATGTTATTCCACCATTTTTAGTTTTATACATTGAACCGTTTTCAGCTGCAAAGTAACCGTTGTTTTCATCCAAAAAATGAATGGAATTAATGTTTTGATCTATATCAAAATTGATGGTCCAAGTACTACCTCCATCTTGAGTTTTGTATATCCTGCCACCTGAATAACCAATACGGTGCGCGTAGCCTATTTGATCATTTACAAATTGTATTTGTCCAAAACTTTGATCTAACACCTGCTGCCAAGTTGTACCTCCATCAGTTGTTTTCATTACTTTTTTTTGATTGAACCCTCCTGATACAAAACCAATGTTTTTATCGAGAAAAAAAATAGAACTAATCCCTTCATCAATAATGTCATTTCCATTGTTTAAAATTGTCCAAGTAACCCCTTCGTCAAGAGTTTTGTATACTTGTCCACCATAAGTTGAACTAGTTGTTGCATAGCCTATACTATTATTTACGAATTGAAATTTACCTGCGGATATTGATGGGTTAAGCTTTAAGGAGCTAATATTTTTCCAATTTTTGCCACTGTCCACAGTTTTAAAGAATTTATCTCCAACTGCTGCAATCCCAATGTTGTTATCAATAAACTGTATCTGTTTTATGTCGTCATAAGTAGGTGAGTTTTCAATCCAAGTTTTACCGCCATCACTAGTTTTAATAATTCTCCCCCGAGCACCAGTTGCATAACCTATGTTCTCGTCTAAAAAATGTAGTCCATACAAAGTTGAGTTGTTAAAACGTCCGTTTTGAAAACCACTCCATTTCCATGTGGTCCCACCATCTATTGTTTTGAAGATGACTCCACCATCACCAGTTATATAACCAATATTCTCATTTATAAATGAGATAGCATATATGGCATCAGAAATTCCATTTATTTTGGACCAGCTTTCTCCGCCATCAATTGTTTTGTACAAATCGCTATGTTCTTTTGTGTAAAAACCAATATTTTGATTTATGAAATGAACCATCAATAAATCTGATGGAACTATATTTGAACTCTGAGTAATGTACCAAGTGACACCCCCATCAACACTTTTTAACATTGTTCCATCATTACATGCGGCATGACCTATCAGGGGACTAACAAAAAATGTTTTATTAACGGTGTTGTTAGGGATAGTTTTCTTAGTCCAAGTTGAACCTCCATCTGAGGATTTAATAATGTTATTGGAAGATGAAATAATAATATCAGTTGCATTTAAAATATTTAATGTATTAAAATTGTCATTAAACCCTGTTTGAATTTGTGCCCATGATGTTCCACTATCAATAGATTTTAAAACATATCCATTATTTCCAACAATAAAACCTATGTTTCCATTGAAATTTAGGTCATTCGCACTGTTAATATTTTGTTTTTTTTGCCAAGAAGTTCCAGCGTCTAAAGTCTCTAGTATTTCATTAGAATTTATGATAAATCCCCTTCCTGCAGAAACAAAACGAATATCTAAACCAATATTACTACTTGGTTTTGGGTTTAACAATTCCCAATTGGTTTGTGAATTGATGTTTTGGAAAAAACAAAGACAAACGGCAAAAAATACCAATTTTAGTACTGTCGTAGAATTTTTCATGATTCTTGTTTTTTTATTTTATAAGAATAGTTTTGTAAAAGTAAAGTTTTTATTACTGATTTTTTAAAATTACTTTTAAAATTTTGTTTTAGGCGGATAAAATAGAAAGATAAAAATTTGAATTTTTTGTAATCATTTTTCAAGAAATTTCAAGGATTTTTTCTCTATGCATGATGATTTAACCAGAGTGATTTTTTTTCAAAAAAATAACACTAGCCTCTCGACCAGTGTTATACAAGTATTAAAGTTTATTTAATTTTAATCAACGAAATTGGTTTGATTCCTAAACACTAATTTTCCATCAAAGGCATCGATTAACACAATGCTATCGGTGGTAATTTTTCCAGAAAGTATCTCTTTTGAAAGCTCATTGAGTACTTCTCTTTGGATGACTCTTTTTACCGGTCTGGCTCCAAATTGCGGATCGTATCCTTTTTTTGACAAGTAATCAATTGCTTCGGGCGTTGCATCTATCGTGATTCCTTGCGCCGCTAACATTTTCACCACACTTTTTAATTGTAAACCTACAATTTGAGCGATATTAGAATGAGATAATGGCGTGAACATTACAATTTCGTCAATACGATTGATGAATTCTGGGCGAACCGTTTGTTTTAATAATCCTAAAACTTCAACTTTGGCAGCTTCGGTTGCGGCTTCAACGCTTCCGTTTAAATTATCAAATTTATCTTGAATGATTTGGCTTCCCATGTTAGAAGTCATAATTATAATCGTGTTTTTGAAATCGGCCAAACGTCCTTTGTTATCCGTTAAACGTCCTTCGTCTAAAACTTGTAACAAGATATTGAATGTATCAGGATGTGCTTTTTCAATCTCATCCAAAAGTATAACAGAATAAGGTTTTCTACGCACAGCCTCAGTTAATTGCCCGCCTTCGTCGTAACCCACATATCCCGGAGGCGCACCTACCAATCGGCTCACACTGTGGCGTTCCTGATATTCACTCATATCTATTCGGGTCATTGCGCTTTCATCATCAAAAAGGTATTCTGCTAAGGCTTTGGCCAATTCGGTTTTTCCAACTCCCGTTGTTCCCAAAAATAGAAAAGTTCCTACTGGTTTTTTCATGTCTTGTAATCCTGCACGGCTTCGTCTAACGGCATCGCTCACGGCTTGAATTGCTTCTTCTTGACCTACAACACGCAGGTGCAATTCATCTTCCAGTTTTAGAAGTTTTTCGCGTTCGCCTTGCAGCATTTTCATGACCGGAATTCCTGTCCATTTAGCAACAACTTCGGCAATATCTTCTTTGGTTACTTCTTCTTTTATCAAAGAGGTACCCGATTGATTTTCTTGTAGTTGTTTTGTCAAAGCAGCAAGTTGCTCTTGTGCTTCTTTGATTTTCCCGTAACGAATTTCGGCTACTTTACCATAATCGCCATCTCGTTCCGCTCTTTCGGCCTCGTATTTCAGGTCTTCAATTTGTGTTTTGATGATTTGAATTCCATCAACAACATCTTTTTCTGATTTCCATTTGGCAAAAATCTCGTTGCGTTCTTCCTTCAAATTAGCCAAATCTAGACCTAAAATTTTGAGCTTATTTTCGTCTTTCTCTCGTTTGATGGCCTCGATTTCAATTTCGAGTTGCATGATTTTACGATCCAAAACATCCAATTCTTCTGGTTTCGAATTGATTTCCATGCGCAATTTTGAAGCTGCTTCGTCCATCAAATCGATGGCTTTGTCCGGAAGAAAGCGGTTGGTAATATAACGCTGTGATAATTCGACAGCAGCAATAATTGCCTCGTCTTTGATTTGCACCTTATGGTGCGTTTCGTATTTTTCTTTAATGCCTCGTAAAATTGAAATGGCGCTTTCGGTATCCGGTTCCTCGATCATGATTTTTTGAAAACGTCTTTCAAGTGCCTTATCTTTTTCAAAATATTTTTGATACTCATCAAGCGTGGTAGCACCAATGGCTCGTAATTCACCACGTGCCAAGGCCGGTTTCAAAATATTGGCTGCGTCCATAGCGCCCTCGCCACCGCCTGCACCTACAAGTGTGTGAATTTCATCTATAAAAAGAACAATGTCACCATTAGCAGCGGTCACTTCTTTCACTACCGATTTTAAGCGTTCTTCAAACTCACCTTTGTATTTGGCACCAGCAATTAAAGCGCCCATGTCAAGAGAGAAAACCAGTTTGTCTTTTAAATTTTCAGGTACATCACCATCCACAATTCGGTGCGCCAAACCTTCGGCAATAGCTGTTTTTCCTACTCCGGGTTCACCAACTAGCATTGGATTGTTTTTGGTTCTTCTGGTTAATATTTGTAATACCCTTCTGATTTCTTCATCGCGGCCAATAACAGGATCTAATTTGCCAGAGCGCGCCAGTTCGTTGAGGTTTTTTGCATATTTATTTAAGGAATTATACGTTTCTTCTGCTGATGCAGAAGTTACTCTTTCTCCTTTTCTGAGTTCGTCAATAGCAGCTTTTAGTCCTTTTGAGGTAACACCTTGATCTTTCAAAATTTGAGCGACTTTAGCTTTCGATTCGAAAATAGCTAAGAGCAAATGTTCAATAGAAACGTATTCATCATTCATTTTTTTACTGATGATTTCAGCTTCGTTCAAGGTGCTGTTTGCGATGCGAGAAAGCATGATTTCGCCACCAGAAACCTTTGGAAAATTCTGCAAACTGCTATTGAGAATTTGTTGAAATAACGGAAGGTTTACGTTCAGCTTTTTTAATATAAAGGGTGCTACGTTTTCGTCTACTTCAAAAATAGCTTTTAATAGGTGTTCGTTTTCAATTTGTTGTTGTCCCAATTCTTGCGCCAATTGCTGTGCGCGTTGTATGGCTTCTTGCGATTTGATGGTAAATTTATTTAAGTTCATCTTTCGGTATTTTTAGGTTGAATTAAGTAACTTTGCGTGAGAATATTCAATTTATATTCCATTAGTAAATATACGACAAATTGACACATTAAAGCTTTTTTCGCTTTTTTAAAATGTCAAAATGTCTTAAAAACAGACAATTATGAGTTTTTTGAAGAATATTTTTGGTAGTTCTGAGAATCAAGAACAAGCCCAATCAAAAATGCAGTGGAACAATTTAGAAACAATTTCACAGCTTGATGAATTAGTGGCTTTATCACAAGAACAAGCGGTTGTAATTTTTAAACACAGCACACGTTGCAGTATTAGTCGTATGGCTTTGAAGCAATTTGAAAGTGAGTTTGACTTTTCAGATCTTGTACAACCTTTTTATTTAGATTTGATTGCATTTCGCGAGGTTTCAAATGAAATCGCAGCTCGTTTTGGAGTTGTTCATCAATCGCCACAATTAATTTTGATCAAAGAAGGGAAAGCGGTTTACAATGTTTCGCATAGCGATATCGATGCGGGAGAATTGAAAACTAAATTGTAATCATCAATTGATCATTATTCAAAGAAAAAACAACTTTACAATTCTTAAATGTAAAGTTGTTTTTTTATTTATTTATTTATTTATTTTTTCTTAGGCTGAAGGGTAATAATTTTTATTCGAAATCAATCTTTGAGATAGATAATATTTATAGATTTAATATTCTCCCGAAGCGCCACCGCCGCTGTAGCCACCGCCACCAAATTCCATCGGCGAATCGGTTGTTTGTTGATTGGATTGTGCACCACCCAATTGTGTTGAGACTATAATTTCGGCCGCTTGAAATGGAGTAGAATTACTAAAACGATCTGGCTTAAAGGTAATTCCAGTTGTTTGATTTTGTAATTTTTTGATCAAATAAAAGGTAAATCCAAATAAAATTAGTCCGCCAAAAGTTAATACCAACTCCAATGGTAAAACGCTATAGTAAAAACGAATGCTGTAAATGGAAAATGCTAATGCTGATAAACCAAGCCAAAGTAAAATTTTATTTTTTTGTTGTAACCCTTGATAGATATAACCAAAAGGTATAATAAATGTAAATAGATAGAAAAACCAAGCAAAAGGTATATCTTGACCAGGTTTGATGGTTTGCTCTAGTAAAACTACCGAGAGTTCCCGAACCACCAAATAATTCCCCGAAAGATAAAACAACAGATAGCTGTAATAACGAATTAAATCTAAATCAAATTTATAAAACGTTGAAGTATGCTGTAGCTTTTTGTTCCAAAGTAAAAAAAGGAGCAATGCAAACACCATGCTTACAATTGGTAGTATTGCTGCGATTTCAGTACCAAGGTTTAGCATTCCGTAAAAAATACTTGCCGTTGCGGCAACACAAGCTAACAGCAACATGCTACGGTGTAAATAACGCAAATAACAGAATGCGGCTGATGTTGTTACTACAATGGCTATCAAAAATTCATCTCCCGAAGTTATAATACCGATGGTAGCTGCCAAGCATATTTGAAATCCGATAATAAAAGCATCATCTAATCCATGACCGAAATAGTTTTGTCGGGCAAAAAATTCAGTTCCTGCAAGACCAATCAAGGCAAATACAAAAAATAGAACTTCAAGATGCTCTCCTGTAACTTGAAGGATTGATAACGCAAAAAATCCACAAATCGAAGAATATAAAAAACTCCCTAGTAGTAAAAATGCAATTCGTAAAAGCAAATTGTGGTTACTTTTAAAATCGGCTAACTCTATTTTAATGTTGCTGTGATGCTCTTTAGAAATAAAGCCAGTATCTTGTAATGCTTTGGCTTCTTCAAGTATGTATTTGTTTTGTAGGAGTATTTTATCGTGGGCTATCATGTGCGATTTTTTTATTGAAGTCTTTAATAACTTTTATGAATAAAACAATAGAACCTATAAAATAGCCTGGAATTATCATAAAAAACAGGCTTACTAATTCACCAAGATCAATAAGGGAAAGTAGTCTTCCAAGTAGAATGTTGCAGCCGATATAACCATATAGACAAGTAAATACAAAAAGTGAAACTGCTTTTTCCTGATAACTAAATTTGTAAAACAAATAACAAGTATATCCAAGTACAATAGCAAAAATAGGCCAATATGTTTCAACAAGCTGCGAAAGACAAGCTAATGCAATAAGGTGCAGTGCGAAAGTGAGGTACAAAAATGTAAAATGGGTTTTTAAATCGATGCGTTTGCTGTATTGCGACCAAAATAGAAGTGTAAATCCAAGTATAATTGAGGTGTAACAAAGAAAATCGGTAGCGATGGTTTCGTTATTTAGTAAAGCTAGCGGACTTACTGTAAGTCCAACTGCAGCAGCAAGTCCGCTGATGGAAAGCGATAAAATACTCTTGTTGTCGAAATAGTAAGCGCAATAAAAACCAATTGCGGTTGGCACCAATGTGGCCAAGTTGTTATAAGTTCCAAAAACTTTATATTGATATTGCAAATAGCCAAAAAACACACAAGTTAGCAACTGAGCTGCTAAAAGGAGATAATCCAAAATAGGATTATCAAAGGAAACTTCCTGCTGGTGAAAACTTTTTGCATTCTTATTACAAAAGTAAAAACAACCGATAGTCGCCATTAAAATTAATCCTAAAAGTACCGTGTGGCCAATAGTATCAATATTTTGATAAATTAGTATTCCGATACCGCTACTTATTGCCAATACTGATCCATAAAGTAACAATTTAAGTTCGTTGTGCAATGAAAATATGTTCAATTTTCGGTAGTCTTGTACTGCATCGAACTGTGATTTGTCGATTAACTTTCGATCAAAAAGGTCCTGAGTAAGTTGTTCTTGGTGGTTATGCATCATTGAAATTTACTTTTTTGTATTTCAAATATAGACATTAATTGCTAATGAAATCTTTCGGACAATTGTAAAAAAAAATCCACTCAAAGCGAATGGATTTTTAAAAGTAGTTGTGTTTGTTGCAGTAGTTGCATTTTTAAAATGTGTTGTCCATTTTTTGTTTGATCTCATCTAGGCAAAGGTTGTTGATACTGCCTTCGTGAGTGTGTTGCGTAGCTTGAGGCGATTGGTAGCTGCCGTTTTCCAATTGTTCTGCTACGGCTTTGTAGGCATCTCTAAAAGGCATCCCAGCTACTACCATTTCATTTAAAGTATCTACAGTAAACAAATAGTCGTATTTATTATCGTTCAGGATGTGCTCCTTAACTTGAATGTCTTTAATTGAAAATAAGGCGATATCTAAACAAGCTTTTAAGTTTTGAATGGCCGGAAATAGGCCTTCTTTTAAAAGTTGTAAATCACGGTGGTAACCGCTTGGTAAATTGTTGGTTATTAGCGTAATTTCATAAGGCAAAGCTTGAATTTTGTTGCATTTTCCACGAATTAATTCAAAAACATCGGGGTTTTTTTTGTGAGGCATAATGCTCGAACCTGTGGTTAAATGAGCAGGTAAACCAATAAAATCAAAATTCTGACTCATGTACAAACATACATCCATAGAAAATTTTGCCAAAGTTGCTGCTACACTGCTCATAGCAAAAGCAACACTTTTTTCTGATTTTCCTCGGCTCATTTGTGCAGCTACCGAGTTGAATTTTAAAGTTTTAAAACCCAATTCGGCAGTAGTAAAACTTCGATTGATGGGGAATGAACTGCCATAACCGGCTGCGGAGCCAAGCGGATTTTGGTCGACAATAGCAAGTGCAGCATTTAGCATACTAATATCATCAATTAAAGTTTCGGCGTATGCTGAAAACCACATCCCGAAAGAGGAAGGCATGGCGATTTGCAAATGTGTATAACCTGGCAATAGTACATTTTGATGCTGCTTAGCCAAATCCATCAACAAATCGAATAATGCTTTTACTTGGGTTTTGAAATCGGTTACGACATCTTTTAGGTACAAGTTTACATCTACAAGAACTTGATCATTACGAGAACGAGCGGTGTGTATTTTTTTACCAGCATCGCCGAGTTTTTCGGTTAGTAGGTATTCAATTTTTGAATGCACATCTTCAAAACTATCTTCAATTTCAAATTGACCAGCTTCCACATCTTTTATGATTTGTTCTAAGGCTTTGACCAAAGAGTGTGTTTCTTCGTTGCTTAATAAGCCAATGGAGCCTAACATTTTGGCATGAGCAATAGAGCCTAGCGCATCGTATTTAGCAAGTACTAAGTCTAATTCTCGGTCGTTGCCAACGGTAAAATGTTCTATTTGTTTGTCTGTAGGTATTCCTTTTTCCCAAAGTTTCATATTCGTTTTTGTTTCAGGTTTACCGTTTCGATTTGTATTTGAAAAGGTAAAATAGTTTTTTATTCGTGTTGTTTGTAGCCCTGATTACTTCACTTGATTTCTATTTTCATAGGAGTTCAGTGAACTCCGTTTAAAGTGAAAATCCTTTTATGGCAGGGTTCGCCAAGAAAGATTGCAAAGGATAGCAGGATTAGCTCCTAAAAAAATCGCTTAGGATTTGAATGTACAATTGAATTCCTTTTTCGATTTCGTTGAGGTAAATAAATTCGTTAGCAGAGTGTGACCGCAGTGTATCGCCAGGACCAAGTTTTAAAGATTGGCAACTCAAAACCGACTGATCAGAAAGGGTAGGAGAGCCATATGTTGTTCGGCCTAGCGCAACTCCTGCCTGAACTAGCCCGTGATTTAAAGAAATAGACGAGGCGTTGAGGTGCATGGATCTTGGGGTAACTTGCGCTGTAAGATGTGCTGCTATGGTTTGTAAAATCTCTTCATTGCTGTAGCAATCATTTACTCGAATATCGACCACCAAATGGCATTCGGCGGGAACTACGTTGTGTTGTTTGCCTGCATTGATTTGCGTTACCGTCATTTTAACCGGCCCAAGAACTTCTGAAACTTTATCGAATTGAAAACTGTTAAACCACTCGATAACCGGAATGGCGTTGTAAATTGCGTTATCCGGATTGTGGTGTGCCGCATGGCTTGCTGTACCTTTTACCACAACATCAAGCACTAATAATCCTTTTTCTGCAACAGCTAGTTGCATCAAAGTTGGTTCGCCCACAATGGCGCAATCTAGTTCAGGTAAGTGTTGCAAAACGCTGTTTAAGCCGTTTTTCCCGCTGCTTTCCTCTTCTGCCGAAGCTACTATTACTAAATTGTATGGTAGGTTTTCAAGAGGGAAAAAATGTGTAAAAGTAGCCAACAACGATACCAAGCAACCTCCAGCATCATTGCTACCTAAGCCAAAAAGTTTGCCCTCTTGTTCGATTGGTTCAAATGGATCAAGGGTATAACCTTGATTGGGTTTTACCGTATCATGATGTGAATTGAGTAGTAAGGTTGGTTTTGATGCATCAAAAAAGCGGTTGTAGGCCCAAATATTATTGTTTTCGCGCTCAAAAGGAATGGCATTGGTGCGAAACCAATTTTCAATCAATAGTGCGGTTTGCTGCTCTTCGCTGGAAAAAGAAGGTGTTGCGATGAGTGCTTTGAGCAAACTGATGGCCTCTTGTGTAAGTTGTGCTGTGTTTTTCATAAGTTGGGTTGCCACAAATATGGGTTAGGAACGGTAAAAGGTTTCAATAAATTGTAAATAATACAGTTCCTTGGTGGTTTATAAGTTAATAGTGGTACAAATGGTTTTGTTGTTTTGTAACATTTGGCGTTGGCCAATTTTGATGCTTTGCACGCCTTGTTGTAAGCTATTGAAACAATTATCAAGTTTTGGAATCATGCCTGAATGTATAGCGCCTTTTTGTTTTAAGTTGGCATACAAGCTAGCGTTTAGTTGTTCAATTACCGAATCATCATCATTGCTATCAGATAGAACGCCTGCTTTTTCAAAACAATAATTTAAAGTTACCTCAAAATGAGATGAAAGTGCAATTGCCAATTCACTAGCAATAGTATCAGCATTCGTATTAAGTAATTGCCCTTGCTTATCATGTGTTATGGCGCAAAAAACAGGTACAATTCCGGTATTTACTAGTGTTTGTAGCAAACTCGAATTTACATGGGTAACATCGCCTACAAATCCGTAATCAATAGTGGGGTGATTTCTTTTTTGTGATTGAATCAAATTCCCATCAGCACCGGTAAATCCCATTGCATTGATTTGGTTGGCTTGCAATTGTGCCACAATGTTTTTATTGATTTGTCCGGCATAAATCATTACGGCAACATCAAGCATTGCGGCATCAGTGATACGTCGTCCATCAATTAAAACAGGAGTTAAGCCAATGCTCTCAGCCATTTTAGTAGCTGATTTTCCGCCACCGTGAACTAGTAATTTAAACCCTTCCATGTTTGCGAAATCGTTTAAAAACAGCGCTAATTCGGTTGGATTGTCAATGACATTGCCACCAATTTTTATTATCGTGATCGGTTTTTTATTTTCCATTTAAAAAAGGTTCTGAGGCGATAAGATACAAACCGTCTGAGGACTTATGGCCTTAGAACTTTGCATCTCAATGCCTTATTTTTTTAATATTTTTTGCAAGACCAATTGCGCAGAATAGGTTCTATTATTGGCTTGTTCAATTACAACAGAATTGGGACCGTCAAGTACTTCATCAGTGACAATTACATTTCTACGTACTGGCAAACAATGCATGAATTTAGCGTTGTTGGTCAGTTTCATTTTTTCGGCTGTAACTGTCCAATTTGGGTCTGAATTTGTAATTTGACCGTATTCGTTGTAATTGCTCCAGTTTTTGACGTAAATAAAATCGGCATTTTCAAACGCTTTGTCTTGATCGTATTCAATGTGCGAATCTTTAGTAATTTCTGGATTAAGCTCATAGCCTTTCGGGTGAGTGATTACAAAATCGGCATCTTGTAACTGCATCATTTCTACAAAAGAATTGGCTACAGCTTGAGGCAAAGCTTTAGGATGTGGTGCCCAAGTGAGTACTACTTTGGGTCGTGCTTTTGTTTTGAACTCGGCAATCGTGATGGCATCGGCCAATGCTTGTAGCGGATGTCCAGTAGCACCTTCCATATTGACAATAGGAACTGTAGCGTATTTTAAAAATCCTGCCATTACTGTTTCGGCATTGTCTTTTTCTTTGTCTTGCAAACCAGCAAATGCACGTACAGCAATAATATCACAATATTGCGAAACTACCGCTGCGGCCTCTTTGATATGTTCTGACGAACCAGAATTCATTATGGCGCCATCTTCGTACTCAAGCGTCCAACCTTCGCTGCCAAAGTTCATCACCATGACATTCATGCCTAGATTTAAGGCTGCTTTTTGCGTACTCAAACGGGTGCGAAGACTTGGGTTAAAAAATAACATTCCTAGTGTTTTATTATTGCCTAGTTTTTTATTTTTTAAAGGTTTTTTCTTGATTTTTATGGCTTGTTGAACCCATTGGTCCAAATTATCTATGTCTTTAACTGAAGTGTAATTCATGGTACAATTGATTTAATTTTCTAAAATCGATTTGTTGTGCAATGTATTGTTTTAAGGTAATTTTTTACTTTAAGTAATTATTGTAATCAATTTATCCTTATTGTTTTAATTCTGCTAATGATTCTGCTAATGCTCTGATAAAAGTATCTATTGCGTCAGTTGTAATTGTAAGAGGTGGTAAAATGCGCAATAAGTTTTTGTTGCTTGATCCTCCGGTGAAAATATGTTTTTCGATGATCATTTTCTTTCTCAAGTCGTTTACGTCAAAATCGAACTCTACACCAAGCATTAAGCCGCGTCCTTTTACTTTGATGATTTCTGGAATAACCTTGATGGCTTCCATAAAGTAAGCTTCAACTTTTTGTGCATTTTCCAATAAATGCTGCTTTTCGATGATGTCTAAAACGGCAATACTAGCTGCACAGGCCAAATGACTGCCTCCAAAAGTAGTTCCAAGCAAACCGTAGCTCGCTTTAAAATGTGGTGCTATTAAAATTCCGCCAATAGGAAAACCGTTGCCCATACCTTTGGCCATGCAAATGATATCAGGTTGAATACCGTGAAATTGATGTGCGAAAAACTTTCCACTTCGCCCGAAACCTGATTGCACTTCATCTAAAATTAAAACCACATCATGTGCCTTGCAAGCTTTTTCTAAGGCTTGAAAAAAGTTTGTGGTTCCCATGTCAAGACCACCAACTCCTTGAATTGGCTCAATAATTACGCCTGCAACATCGCCTTTGGCTAATTCGGCTTCAACAAGTTCGATTTGGTTGAGTGGTAAAAAAGTAACTACTTGTTGTGCATTAATTGGTGCTACAATTTTTTTGTTATCGGTAGTAGCTACGGCTGCTGATGTACGGCCGTGAAAAGCGTTGTCAAACGAAATAATTCTGGACTTTTGCGTATGAAAAGAAGCCATTTTTAAAGCGTTCTCGTTTGCTTCGGCACCAGAGCTGCATAAAAATAAGCTGTAATCTGTATAGCCAGACATTTTACCTAGTTTTTCAGCTAATTCAACTTGCAATGGATTTTGAATGGCATTTGAATAAAAACTCAATTGAGCTAGCTGTGCGCTAACTTTAGCTACATATTCTGGTTGGCTGTGGCCAATAGAAATCACTCCGTGGCCAGAATATAAATCTAAGTATTCAATTCCTTTGTCGTCCGTGATGATGCAATCTAGGGCTTTTACGGGAGTAATTGGATATAATGGGTAAACGTCGAATAAGTTCATTTTGCTTAAATTTAAAGATTTAAAGATTTAAGAATTTAAAAATTTAGTTTTGTATAAAATTTTAAATCCATCAATCTTATAATTTTTTTAGAATCCTGATGGTTTTAATTGTAATCCAGTTGTTTCATTAAGGCCAAACATAAGATTCATATTTTGAATGGCTTGTCCTGAGGCTCCTTTTACAAGGTTATCAATAATAGAGGTGATCAATAGTCGGTCGCCTTTTTTCATTAAATTGATAATGCATTTGTTGGTTTGAACCACTTGCTTCATGTTGATGTTGGTTGTTGTTATAGTAACAAATGGATGTTCTCTGTAAAAGGTTTCATATTGCGTTACCATTTCTTCTAAACTTTCAGTGCAATGGGTGTAAAGCGTTGCGAATATTCCGCGTGGAAAATCTCCGCGATTGGGTATAAAAAGCAGCTCTTGACTGAAATTACCTTGTAGTGAAGCTATACTTTGATTGATTTCTGCAAGATGTTGATGTTCAAAAGCTTTGTAGTGCGACATGTTGTTATTTCTCCAACTGAAATGACTTGTTTCTGATGGACTTACACCTGCGCCTGTGCTTCCCGTTGTGGCGTTAATATGCACTTCGGTTGTAATTTGATTGGCTTGCGCCAAAGGCAATAAGGCAAGTTGAATTGCGGTGGCAAAACAACCTGGATTTGCAATATAGTTGGCTGTTTTGATTTTGCTTTTTTGCAATTCAGGTAGTCCGTACACAAAGGTTTTGTTTTGAAATATTTGATCATCGTGCAATCTGAAATCGTTACCTAAATCGATTATTTTGGTATGATTTGCAAATTGGTTGGCTTCAAGAAAAGCTTTTGACTTGCCATGTCCGAGGCATAAAAAAACTACGTTGACGTTTGGATTTATGACATTGGTAAAATGCAAATCAGTATCGCCTAATAAATCATGGTGCGCTACTGAAATTGGTTTACCCGCATTTGTAGTGCTGTAAACAAAATCGATAGTAGCATACGGATGGTATAGTAAAATACGAATGAGTTCGCCTGCAGTGTAGCCTGATCCTCCTATAATTCCAATTGTTATCATAATTCTATTTTTTGTCCTTGGCATTTTTGCCTATTTGATTCTTGTAGCGATGCAAATGTGTTGTTGTATTCCTGCGCGTGTGCGTGAGGGGTAGCAGCGGTATCCTTTTGTGAGGCTTTTTGCCGAGCAAAAGATATAGCGGATGACCCGACCCGTAGTTTTTACGAAGGGTCACGCCCAAAAGAATAGTAATTTAATCCTCGTATGTCAGTTGGTTTACCGATGAAAAGATGTTTTGCGCATTGCCTAATATTTTGATGAATCCTTTGGCATCATCAGCGGTCCACGCATTGTTCATTTCGCCGTATTGACCAAAACCAGTGTTCATTAAATCGTTTTCCGATTCGATGCCGTCAAGCGAAAAATGATAGGGTTGCAAGGTCACGGTCACAATTCCGTTGACAGTTTTTTGAGTGTCTTCAAGAAAAGTTTCGATGTTTCGCATTACGGGATCAAGAAATTGACCTTCATGAAAAAGCATGCCGTACCAATTGCCTAGTTGTTCTTTCCAGTATTGCTGCCATTTGCCCAAAGTATGTTTTTCGAGCAAGTGGTGCGCTTTGATAATGATCATTGGAGCCGCAGCCTCGAAACCAACACGGCCTTTGATACCAATAATGGTGTCGCCTACGTGGATGTCACGGCCGATGGCGTATGCGCTGGCAATTTTTTCGAGAGTGACAATATTATTTGATGGTTTATCTGCAATGCCGTTTACAGCAACGAGTTCACCTTTTTGAAATTCCAATGTTACTTTTTCGTGCCCTTCTTTGATTAACTGCGAAGGATAAGCCTCGCTAGGCAAAGGTTGTCCTGAAGTCAATGTTTCTTTTCCACCTACGCTGGTTCCCCAAAGTCCTTTGTTGATAGAATATTGGGCTTTTTCCCAAGAATAATGTACGCCGTTTTTGGCTAAATAATCAACCTCTTCTTGACGCGAAAGTTTTAAGTCACGAATAGGAGTGATGATTTCAATCTCAGGAGCAATGGTTTGAAAGATTAGGTCGAAACGAATTTGGTCATTTCCAGCACCAGTACTTCCATGTGCAATTGCGGTTGCTCCAACAGATTTGGCGTATTTGATGGCTTCAATAGCTTGAAAAACACGTTCAGCACTTACTGAAAGTGGGTACGTATTGTTTTTCAGAACGTTTCCATAAATAAGGTATTTGATAGCTTTGTTGTAATATTTATCAAGAATGGTAAGATTGGCGTGTTTGGCACTTCCTAATTCGTAGGCTCTTGCTTCGATAGCTTCCAACTCGGCATCATCAAAACCACCTGTGTTGATTAGTACGGTGTGTACTTCAAAGCCTTTTTCGTTTTTTAAATATTTTAAACAATATGAGGTGTCCAATCCGCCGCTGTAGGCTAAAACTACTTTTTTATTTTCCATTTGTGTTTTATTTTTTGTTGGGCTATTGCCACTTAATGTCTATTTTTTCTTATACACTATTTTAGCTTTAAAGTGTACTTTTAATTATTTAGGAGTGAACCTTTCAAAAAAGTTTTGGTAAAAAGAGCGCTTGCTTTATTTTCTTTAAACGGTTCCAAATCCGGACATTAAAATCGTGTTTTGGTGGAATCTTAGGTTTCTCAGCAGGATCGTATAACATACCTGTACAAAGACACATTTTGTATTCTTTGCTTTTTAAAATTTCAAAATTTGTACAGGTTTTACAGCCTGCCCAAAAAGTTGGATCATTGGTCAACTCTGAAAAAGGTACTGGTTTGTAACCTAAGTCCGAATTGATTTTCATCACTGCCAATCCCGTCGTAATACCAAATACTTTGGCGCCAGGATATTTTTGTTGAGAATACGTAAAAACAAAAGTTTTGATTTTTTTGGCTAAACCATGATTGCGATAATTTGGATGTACAATTAAACCAGAATGCGCTACAAATTGGCCGTGCTGCCAGCTTTCGATATAGCAAAATCCTGCAAAATTGCCATTTTCAAGAGCAATTACAGCATCTTTGGTTTCCATTTTTTTCTGGATGTACTCAGGAGTTCTTTTGGCAATACCAGTACCTCTCAGCAAGGCTGAAAGTTCGATGGTATCGCAAATTTCTTGCGCATATTTATAGTGTTCTTCCTGAGCGGTTACAATAGAAATATTCATTTCAAAAGCTGAATTTTAGAGTTAGAAAAGGAATAAAAAATTGGATTGGTATCAATGAAATAATACCTAAGAATAAGGGTTATTGTAAATAAATAAGTGTAACTTATTGTATTTGAATAATTTGTGAATAAATTATGAGTTGGTATTGGATGCAAATATCCAATAGGTTTGAGCGATAAAATCAAAACGAGAAAAATGAAATATGAATACTAAACGAACAACGTGGAGACTATACAGATAGCGTCCGTACTTCGGGCGAAGTAGTTAGTGTGTTTGTCCGTGACAATGTAGTATGTAAACTTGTCTGATTCATTGCTGCAAAAGTACACTTATTTTTAAAAGTGAAACCTATTTTTAAAAAATCTAACAAATTTTTAATGGTATGTTTGATTTTTGGTATAAAAAAAAAACTCCTTGATAGTTGTTTATCAAGGAGTTGTATTATGAAAAGCTTTTGTTTTATATTTTAATTTCGAAAGCGATTTCTTGTAATAATGTCTTTTAATTTCGCTTTTAAGTCCTCGCCAGAATCATAAACCATCTGTTCGCTGCTTGGAAAAGGCACTGCTCTGCGATCAAAATAGGAGAAATAATTGTCGTCAGAAGCACGACGATCGCCTTTGTATGTAGCATAAATATTCTCAAAAACAAATTCGCTCGCCAATGGGAAAGACTGTAAAAGTTGGTTAGATCGTAAGTTGATATAATCAATTTTGGCTGTGACTTGACAAGCTTTGAATTGTTTGAACTCGTAAATGCGGGCATTAACAGTGACTAAATTGTCAACCATAACGGGTTTTCCTTTTTCGTCTAAGACTTCTTTTCCGTTTGCATCAATGAGTTTTTTAACGCCATCTTTAACTACTCGTTCTTTAACAAATTCACGTTCTTTGATTTGTTCTGGTGAAATATTTATTTGTCTAAAATTGATCAACATGCCATAATCGTAAGTTAAATTTCTAACTTTATTACTGTGATATACCGTCCATCTGTCGTTCAATCCTAAGGTGCTGAAGTCGAGTAAATCATTTTGCAAACGAACCGGAATGATCATGTTGGTTTCGTTTTTGGTATAAACATGTACATAGTCCGCGCCTTTTGCTAGGCATTCGTCCATTAAATCAATTGTATTTTTGTAGTTGGGATTGATTTTGTTCAAATACTGCAAATCATCATAAGCTGCACGGTACTTCATTTTATCAGGCGTTCCCATTAGTTTTTTAGCATTTCCATATAAATAAGCAGAAAGTGCGTTCTTACTGTCTACTAATTCATCATTGTAATTGTCTAAAGGAAATATTGCATTGCGTCCTTCTTTGAGCAGTTTCAATGGTAAAATGGGTTTAATTAACTCCTGGCGTTGGTTCAATTGTAAGTAAATGTTGTAAATTTTTTCTAACTGCGCAGGATTAGCCTCTTTTACTAGTAAATTAATGGTGTTTAAATCGCGTTCTTTTGCTTTGGCAAAAGCCTCCTCAAGCATATAAACGTAATCTTGTTTGCCTTTTTTGTCTTTATTGCTGCGTAAGTTCGATACGGCATTTTCGATAGCTTGATCATAATTGCCTGAACTCAAAGCGTTTTGTGTTTGTTTGACACCGCAAGCTGCTGCAAGAACGATAAAAGCGATTAGGAGTGTAATTTTTTTCATAAGCGGATGATTGAGTTCGTAATTGATTACTATTTTGATTGATGTTTAGTTGTTTCTATTTTGCAAAATTCAAATATAATGCCAAAAAAAAACCTAACAAAAATAAGTTAATTGTTAGGTTTGATTTTTTAGTTTGATGATTTTTTATTGACGCACAAAAGGCGGTAGTAATTTACTTGAAACTTCACCAAAACCAATGCGAACTTGTCCGTTTTGACAGAAACCTTTCATGATAACAGTGTCATTATCATTAATAAATTTACGCTCAGTTCCATCGCTCATTTTTAGAGGGTTTTTACCTCCCCAAGTAAGTTCTAGCATTGATCCAAAACTATCTGGAGTTGGTCCTGAAATGGTTCCAGATCCCATCATATCTCCGGAATTTACACGGCAACCGTTGCTCGTATGGTGAGCCAATTGCTGGCACATACTCCAATATAAATATTTAAAATTAGAGCGAGATACTACCGTTGCTTCAGCATTTTCTGGTTGTATTGCTACTTCTAGATTAATATCAAACGAGTGCTTTCCTTTTTGCTGTAAATATGGCAATGGTGTAGGCTCTTGTTTTGGACCTTTTGTTCTAAAAGGCTCTAGAGCATCCATAGTTACAATCCACGGTGAAATAGAAGATGCAAAATTCTTTGCTAAGAACGGTCCAAGTGGCACGTATTCCCATTTTTGAATGTCACGCGCGCTCCAGTCATTTAGCAAAACCATTCCAAAAATATAATCTTCGGTCTCAGTAACCGGAATATTTTCGCCCATGATGTTAACATCAGTGGTGATAAAAGCGGTTTCTAATTCAAAATCAACAGAGCGTGAAGAACCAAATACCGGACTGGTTTCTCCGTTAGGCAAAGTTTGTCCCATTGGTCGGTGCACCGGAATTCCAGATGGTACTATCGAAGAACTTCTGCCGTGGTAACCTACAGGAATGTGCAACCAGTTTGGAAGTAAGGCGTTTTCTGGATCGCGGAACATCTTTCCTACATTGGTAGCGTGCTCTTTACTAGAATAAAAATCAGTGTAATCACCTATGAGAACTGGTAATTGCATTTCGACATCTTTGATATCAAAAATCACTATGTCTCGATCTGTGTGATTGTTTTGTAATTTCGGATTGTTAACATCAAAAATGTCTGCGATTCTATTTCGTACCAAACGCCAAGTTTTTTTACCGTCCGAAATAAAATCGTTCAAGGTATCTTGCATGAACATATCATCAGTCAATTCTATACCTTCAAAATAGTTCAATTGTTGTAATGCACCTAAATCAATGGCGTAATCGCCAATTCTAGTTCCCACTGTTACGATGTTTTCTTTGGTAAGGAAAACTCCGAAAGGTATATTTTGAATAGGGAAATCGCTGTTTGAAGGTACTTCAAGCCATGATTTTCTATTCGTATCGTTAGCTGTTATTGGCATATTTTGTTAATTGTTTTGTTAAAAAATTACTCATCAAATATATTATAATCTAAGTACTAAGCAAACGTTTTTTTGTATTTTTGCATCAAATTAACGAAAATCAAAAAAATGCAACGCGACGAACAAATTTTTGACCTTATTCTTGAAGAACAAGAAAGACAAATTCACGGATTAGAACTTATTGCATCAGAAAACTTTGTAAGTGACGAAGTGCTTGAAGCAGCAGGATCTGTATTAACCAACAAATATGCTGAAGGATACCCAGGCAAAAGATACTACGGAGGTTGCGAAGTAGTAGATGTGGTAGAACAAATTGCAATTGATAGAGCTAAAGAATTGTTTGGTGCTGCTTACGCAAATGTGCAGCCACACTCTGGTTCTCAAGCCAATACTGCTGTTTTTCATGCTTGCTTGAAACCAGGAGATAAGATATTAGGTTTTGATTTGTCGCACGGTGGACATTTAACTCACGGATCGCCAGTTAATTTTTCTGGACGTTTATATTCTCCTTCGTTTTATGGAGTTGATCCAGAAACGGGACGTTTAGATTATGATAAAATACAAGAAATAGCTACTAAAGAGCAACCAAAATTAATCATTGCAGGAGCTTCGGCTTACTCACGTGATATGGATTTTGCTCGTTTTAGAGAAATTGCTGATAGTGTGGGCGCTATTTTGTTAGCAGATATCTCGCATCCAGCGGGACTTATTGCAAAAGGATTGTTGAGTGATCCAATTCCGCATTGTCATATTGTAACTACAACTACGCACAAAACTTTACGTGGTCCACGTGGAGGTTTGATTTTGATGGGCAAAGATTTTGAAAACCCGTTTGGTTTAACTACTCCAAAAGGAGAAATCAGAATGATGTCTTCATTACTTGACTTAGCTGTTTTTCCTGGAAATCAAGGTGGACCTTTAATGCACATTATTGCTGCAAAAGCAGTAGCATTTGGTGAGGCTTTGCAAGATGAATTTTTTACTTATGCTTTACAATTGCAAAAAAATGCGACTGCCATGGCGGAAGCTTTTGTGAAAAGAGGATATAAAATTATTTCAGGTGGAACCGATAACCATATGATGTTAATCGATTTAAGAAACAAAAACATTTCTGGTAAAGAAGCTGAAAATGCATTGGTTAAAGCTGAGATTACTGTAAATAAAAACATGGTTCCTTTTGATGATAAATCACCATTTGTAACTTCTGGAATTCGTGTAGGTACAGCTGCAATTACCACCCGTGGTTTGGTTGAAGCGGATATGGAAACTATTGTTGATTTAATTGACAGAGTTTTAGTTGATCACACCAACGAATATGTTATTGAAGCGGTAGCAAATGAAGTAAACGAAATGATGAGCGAGAGAGCTATTTTCGTTTATTAAATTTTTGTTTAAAGTCTCAGGTTAAAAGTTTAAAGTTTTGTGTTTACGGAATGGTATCGCAAAATTTTAAACTTTTTAAGTTCTAGGTAAAACTTGAAACTTGAAACTAATTTTAAAATTTTGAACTAATTTAAAATGGGAGTATTAAGATTGCAATTGCCTACTGACCCAAGATGGGTGAATATTGTAGAAAAAAATATAGAGGAAATCCTGACAGATCATGCTTGGTGCGAACAAAAAGCCGCCACCAATGCTATTACGATCATTACCAACAACTCAGAGCATCAGGATTTGGTGAAAGACTTATTGGCTTTAGCCAAAGAGGAGCTGGATCATTTTGAACAAGTGCATAACATTATCATCAAAAGAGGTTTAACACTTGGTCGTGAGCGCAAAGACGATTATGTGAATGAACTTTATATGTACATGAAAAAAAGTATTGATGGCAGCCGCGTTTCCGGTTTGGTAGAACGTTTGCTTTTTTCAGCAATGATCGAAGCAAGAAGTTGCGAGCGTTTTAAAGTACTTTCTGAAAATATTCAAGACGAAGAATTGGCCTCGTTTTACAGAGAATTAATGGAAAGCGAAGCAGGTCATTACACCACTTTTATTACTTATGCCCGTAAGTATGGAACAGGAATTGATGTTGAAAAGAGATGGAGAGAGTGGCTGGCTTTTGAAGAATCTGTAATTTCCAACTACGGTACAGGTCAAACCATCCACGGATAAAAAGTCTTTCGAATGCTTTCTTTATAAGCATTATTTTTAAAGAGTATAATTATTAAGAACCAAATACAATCAGTTTAGCGGTGTTACTGCGGTGAATAGCTGATTTTATTTGGTTTTTTATTGCACCACAATATCATGATGTTGTAACAATCCTTTAACGTTAGAGCTGCTAAAAACTGCTTTGGTAATTTTAGTTTTTTGAGGATTGATAGCAAAATTAAAACTACTTGTAAAATTAGCCTTACCAAGATTGGCTTGCGCAAATTCAGCGCGGTACAAATCGCATTTTTCAAAAATAGCAGCGGTCAAGTTTGCTTTCATAAAATCGACAGCAACACAACTGCAATTGGTAAATACGGTTTCCTTTAAATTCAAATCGTAAAATTGAGAAAAATCTAAAATACAATTTTTGAAGGTGATTTCAAAAATCAGCCGATCGCACATGGCAAAATTAACTTCTACAATTTTACAAGACTCAAAAGTAACTGTTCGCAGTGCAACATGGTTGATTTTTGCCTTGTTGAAAGTACAATTAGTAAAAGTACAATCAATAAAAGTAACATCGATAAAACTACAAGCAGAAAAAATACAATTCGTAAAGGTGCACGATTCGAACTCTTGAAAGTTCAATGCTGTTTCACTAAATATTGTACCTAGAAAATGTTGTTCTACCTTGTATTGAGCCATGCGGAAGTATTACTTATTTATATTTTACTGGCTAAAATTACTCAAAAAAACCTTATCAATTTAAAATAGGAGTAAGGCTCTAGCCATTGTTTTTAAACTCCTGATTGGCAGTTGTTCGAATTTTTTATATGATGAACGATTATTAAAAAACGTTAAAAAACAGTTTTTACTGCTGCTTTATGTGTAAATTTAAAACTTAATTTAAAATGAAAAAATATGATACCATCAAAAGGTTACGCAGCTCAAAGTGCCACTTCAGATTTAGCTCTTTGGAATTTTGAAAGAAGAACATTAGGGCCGCATGATGTACAATTTGATATTCAGTTTTGTGGAGTGTGTCACAGTGATTTACATCAAATAAAAGACGATTGGGGAGGTTCAATTTACCCAATGGTTCCCGGTCACGAAATAGTAGGTAAGGTGGTACAAGTAGGAAGCCACGTTACCAAGTTTAAAGTAGGAGATATTGCTGGTACGGGATGTTTGGTTGATTCTTGCAGAAGTTGCGACAATTGTAAAGAAGGTTTAGAGCAATATTGTTTAAAAGGACGTACAGATACTTACAATGCTTTGGGTCAAGATGGAGTAACGCCTACTTACGGAGGTTATTCGGATACTATTGTAGTACATGAAGATTTTGTATTGCATATTTCGGAAAAACTAGATTTAGCTGCTGTTGCACCATTATTGTGTGCTGGAATTACAACCTATTCGCCATTACGTCACTGGAAAGTAGGGAAGGGACATAAATTAGCTGTTTTAGGTTTAGGCGGATTAGGACATATGGCTGTTAAATTTGGAGTTTCTTTTGGTGCTGAAGTTACGGTATTGAGTACTTCTGCAAGTAAAGAAGCAGATGCTAAAAAATTAGGAGCTCATAATTTTGTGGTAACTTCAGATGAAGCGCAATTAGCAAGTGTGGCCGGGACTTTTGACTTTATTTTAGATACGGTTTCTGCACCACACGATCTAAATTTATATCTGTCATTGTTACGCGTAAACGGAGTTCATATTTGTGTTGGAGTGCCACCTACGCCTTATCAAGTGCATGCTTTTAGTTTGATTGGTGGTCGCCGTAGTTTAGCCGGATCTTTAATTGGTGGATTGCCAGAAACACAAGAAATGTTAGACTACTGTGCAGAACACGGTATTGTTTCAGAAATTGAAATGATTGATATCAAAAACATTCATGAAGCCTACCACCGTATGGAAAAAGGGGATGTTCGTTATCGTTTTGTAATCGATATGGCTACTTTATAAAAAAAGGATGCTGAATTAAAGTAAAAAATCGCTACCAGCATTTGCTGATAGCGATTTTTTTTGTCTGTATACGTGTAATTATTTTGTCAAAAAACGCTGAAAAAACTCGTAAGTTCTCAACATTTGATCCATACGTTGTCTATTGTCGCCATTACGAGTAATTTCGTGTGTAGCTCCAGGATGAACTACAAATTCTACTGGACGGTCTAAAACTTTTAAACTTCTAAACATCATTTCGGCTTGAACAAATCCTGTTCTACGATCGTTGGCACCGTGAAAAATGATAAAAGGCGTTGTAATGTTTTGTACGTAATTAATTGGCGATTCGCGAGCTAGTATTTCTTTAACTTTTGGTTCCCAAGGATATCCTCCAAAATAATTTGGAACCAATCGCCAAGCATTTCCTTCTCCAAAAAATGTATTCAAATCGTACACACCTCTTTGAGCACAAGCCGCTTTAAAGCGATTGTCATGACTAATAATCCACGCTGTTAAATATCCTGCGTAAGAACCACCGGTAATGAATAAATTAGATTGATCTGCCCAACCTTCGGCAACTGTTTTGTCGAGAGCGGTTAAAACATCACTTGCGGGTCCTTTGCCCCAATCATTAACATTGGCTCTTAAAAAATCAAGACCGTAACCTCCAGATCCACGCGGATTACTGTATACTACACCATATCCTTTGCTACAAAAATATTGGTACTCATGCCACATACTTTCTTCACCCGGTCCCCACATAGCAGATGGTCCGCCATGAATTTCTAGTAACAAAGGCGCTTTTTCACCACTTGTAGTTTGAGTTGGTTTCATTACCCAAAATTCAACTGTGAGTCCTAACTCGTTTACAAAACTTTTCTTTTCAGGATACGATAGTTTTTTAGTTGAAACCCAATTGTTAAATGTGCTTACTTTGTTTTCTTTCTTGAAATTGGAATCAGCGGTGTACAATTCTGATGGATTACTCACTTGAGTCTTGCTATAAAGAAAACCATCAGCAACTAAATCATAACTGGATATTCCTTGATCTGCTGCCGATAAAGCCTCAATTTTTTTGTTAGCTAATGATACACGGTGTAAAACGTTCCCGCCATTCATTTGCGATGTAAAATAAAGAAATTTGTCGTCCTTGCTCCATTTTAAATTAGAGATGTTACGGTCAAACGGAATCGTCTGGATTGATTCAGGTCCACCGTTTAATGGCATAATTGATAAAGTTGGTATGCTCACGAATGAAGTAGCTCCTGATAAAAATGCAATCCATTTTCCAGAAGTGCTAACAGACGCATTGCTATAGCGTTTACCGTTCTCGCCTAAAATCATTTTGAAATTACTACCGTCCGTAGCTACCGTGAATATTTCACTTTCTTGCGAGCGATCAGGGTTTTCGATATTGTCTACATCGCCAGACAAAAGTATTTGAGTTCCACTTGCAATATAATCTGCCGATGAAAAGCTATAGAATCCGCTAGTAATGGCTTTTGGAGTGCTATTGATTTTTGTATCTGTCTCAAAAAAGTGATTAAAGTTAATGTCAGATGATAAATTACTTTCGCTTTGAAAGTTTAACTTGTTTAAAACAATGGCTTTTTTATCGGTAGCGTTTTGGTTCAAGTACGCTCTTACTTCGGCCAATGAACCGTTCGGATTGGCTTTGATTTTAGTATTGGCTAAATAATCATTCGATGTAAAGCCCGGTTTTTCTGTATTCCAACTTGGAACTGTTTTTTTAGGATTTAAAATGGAGTCTTTTAAAAGTTCTTGAAGAGAAATGCTAGCTGAAAAAAGTATTTTGTTGCCGTCAGGAGACCATTTTGGGTTATTGGCACCATATTTAAAATTAGTTAGCTGAGATGCCTCGCCGCCATCCATATCAAGGACAAAAATTTGTGTTTTATCTTTTACAAACCTTGTAAAAGCTAGTTTCTTTCCATCAGGACTCCATGCTGGTCTAGATGCGCCGTTTTTATCTGATGTAAGTTGCTTTAAAGTATTTTTAGCATCTTTTGTCCAAGTGTAAATTTGAGTGCGATAAGTGTAGTCTAACGAACTGTTTTCGTCGTTTTCAATGGAAGTTACTGTAAAGGCCGCTTTTTTTCCATCTGGAGAACTAGTGATACTGTTTACGTTTTTTATTTTTAAGAGATCGGTTAGTTCAATTCGATCACTGTCATTTTGCGCGCTTGCAAAATGAATTGGAATCAATAATAAAAAGCTTAGAAATTTTTTCATAGAATTTTTGTTTGTTAATTGGCTTAACTAAGTTGCTTTTAAGAGTCCTAAGTTAATTATTCTTTGGTAAGAATCAAAATTCCTTTACACGTGATAATTGAGATTACGGTACTTCACATTTATTTTATTGGAAATGTTTAAAATCTTATGAAGTCATAAAATTGAGAATTGTGCAATCGTTTTGAACAGACAATAAATTTTAATAGGAGATGTAAATTGTAGGAATAAAAAAAGCGCTTCAGATATCTGAAGCGCTTTAGTGGGGAGAGCAGGATTCGAACCAACAAGCTGGAACCCGCGCCTATACTGCATTTTCAACTACTTATAAACTGATGTGCCACGATTTTGCCACAAAACTCAACATAACAATTTAAAGCTATTTTTTAAGTAAATTATTGAATTAACTTGTTCGAATTGAATGATATAATTCATTTTTTCAAAATCAAAATTACGTAATTTTGTGATAATCTAAAAAGTTTATTTACTATTTTTTCAGTTTAATGCTAATCTGTTATTTAATGCTAATAGTATTCTAAACGGTTTCTTGAATCAATTTTAATAATTTGAAATACAGATAAATACAATAGTTTTTTATGGAAATTCGTTTAGAACTTCAAGAATTAATGTGATTGAAAATGATATTAAGAGAACATTGATATCTTTAAAATCACTTTTATCTACCAATGAAGCGATTTCTGTATGAAAAGTGAGTTTGATGTTATAACTAATATCTTAAGAATTATTTCAATATTAAAAATAAAGTAGTATTAATAATTTTGTAATTCTTTTTTTATGAAACTATCAAAATTTTCTCTTTTAATTTTAAAAATTTTCTCAATAGAAAGTAATAATTCTTCATCTGTTTTGCCTGAATTCATTAATTCTAATAGTGCAATTTCACCTTGTTTTTTTAATGAGACATCACACAACAAAGCGCCTACCGTGTACCACAATGAGGATATGTCATCTAAGATATATTGTTCTGACTCTTTAAATAGTTTTTCGTAAACGTTTAAATCATTTTCATTTAAATGATTTTTTAATTTTTTAATATGTTCTTTAAATTCTATTCCTTTAGAACCTCCAAAATAAGTTGCTATTCCTTCATCTATTATTTTGTGTATGTTGGAAAAATATTTAAACGTATATAAATGAACGACCTCATGTGGGTAAAATTCTGAATTATTTCCCGCGAAAATTACATTATCTGCGGGGAAAGTCTCCCCACCATTTTGATTCTGCTCAACCATCATTTTGTCAAAATCAAAACCTCTTATTCTTTTAAAATGATTCATATCTTTACACAAAAAATAAGTAAAATTTATTGTCTCTTTTTCAAAAAACAAACTTATTTTTTTATTGAAATCTAACATTTTTTTTGCGTCGGTATAATTGAAAATATGTTCCTTGTAGGTTACATATTTTATTTCATCTAAATCAAAAGTTTTAAAATCTTTAACATTGTAATCTAAAACATTCTCAAATAATATTTCATTATTTTTTTTAACTGCGTAGATATTATAAATAGCATAAAGATTACCATAATTATTGCTAGTTTTAATCCAAGCAATTTTAATTAAACTTCTTTTATCATCACTATTGTTAATAGACAGAATTGTAATTTTATGATTTTCAGCATTTGTAATGATATCCAGAATATCAGTTTCTGGATATTTTAAGAAATTACTTTCAGTCCAAAAGGTTGTATTTTCGCTATTATTTAAAGGGACGTTAATATACTTATAAAACTTATCCAAAATATCTTTTGAATTAGGTTCCTTTAAAGTGTAATTTAAATATAAATTATTTTTTTCCTGAGAGTAACTAAAACTACTCCATCCAATAAATAGTAAAAACAATAATTTCATAATTAAAATTCTTTAAATAATATTTTTTTAGATTGAGAGATAATAAGATACTCGTTGAAAACGAGTTTCAGAGGGTTTACTTTTTTTTCATTCAGATTTCGTAGATTTTCGCTGAAAAATCAATTTAAATCTGTAGAATCTGCGTGCTATTTTTTTCGTTTTCCTCTTAAATTAATTACATTGATTGTACGTAAGTTGGAATGTATTTATTTTTTGGTCCAATTTATAAACTCATTCATAACTTCTTTCCAATGTTCTTTTTCGTAATTTGCTCTTCCATTATCATTAACTTCAAAAAAGTTATGTTCTAAGTTTAAGTATCTTTTATGTGTTAAATTATCTTTTCCGTTTTGGATGTAAAATAAAGGAACTAGATCACATAAATCAGAAGTAATATCATTTGTTCCATAAGCTAAATAAGTAGGTATTTTGATTTTTAACCAATCATTTAATAATGGTCTTGAGAAAGATTTCCAAGCTAATAAATTTGGATTTTCTTTTAAAGTTTCTTTATTGTAAGCTTCTCTATACATTTGATATGTGTTTTCGATATATTCATCAGCTTTTTCCCAGGTTATCTCTTTTCTTTCTGCTTCCTTTCTATAGTTTCTAATGTTTTGGTCAATTCTTCCAAATGGGTTTGCACCAAATAATCCCAAATGTGTAACTTTCTTGTTTTTTAAAGCAATAAGTGTCGCAACTTTAGAACCTTGAGAATGTCCAACAACTACTAATTTTGAGTTATCTACCCATTTCTGTTTTCGCAAAAAATTTAAAACTTTATTTGCTCTATATTCATAATTCTCTAAAAAATCTGCTTTTACATATTCCTTATCAAACTCATCGGGTTCTTCTACATTTGGAATATAGCTATAAGATTTATTTAAGTTTTTGTCATTAACAATTACTGGAGTTTTCGGCATTGAAATGACAATTAAATGATAGTTCTTCTTTATTTCATTTATGTCGAAATTTGTAATTCCACCGCCAATCATCCATATATTTTCTTTTGCAGGTTTTACGAATAATGGCATTGGCAAAGAACCTTGACAAAATAAAAATATAGGTTTTATTTCGTTTAAATTAGTATCGATCAATATAAAATTTATAGTATCCTTTTCTTTTTTGATATTGAATTGAATAGCTTGATTATTTATTATATTTAGTTTCTGTCCAAAATTTATTTGGATTAAAAATAATAAAAATAATGTCGTTTGTAGTTTTTTCATAGTGTATATGCCAACGTTCTGGTACGACAGCGGGTTTGGGAAAAAGTACGCATTAATTTTCGGTTATGTACTGAACTTTAAAATACAAAACCAACTTCCCATTAAGCCAATTGCCCAAATCCGTTGTAGTAGCTGTTAGCGGTAGTGTTTTTTCTTTTCAATTAGAATTATGTTTCAAAAACTATTATAGTCCACAAAACAAATATTACTTTTAGTTTTTCCCAAAAGTATAAAATAATTCTGCGCTAATCTCCTTTATATTCAATCTCCCATTTCATTTTTTCTAAATCGTCAATTGTTAAAAGATATTTTTTGTTGTAAATGTTCTTTCTAAATATTTCTTTCCAACCATACTTATCAACACTGTCTTTTTTTACAATGAATAATCTTGCTTTTTTATCGTATAAACTATCAAAATAAGTATCCCAATATCTAGGTCCATCTCCATTATAATCTTTTTGTCCTTTTTTAATTTCATTGAAAATAAAAGGCATATCATATTTACCTCTTTTTGATTCATCAAAATCATCTCTAAACTCATAATAAAACCCGCCACTATTCATACTATCATTATCTGATAGAATGCTAAATATTATCTTATCAGAATTGTTTTTAACGAATATATTACGTGTATCTAATTTATCACAAGAACAAAAATGGAATAAAAAGAATAGAAAAATAAATATTTTAGTTTTTAACATAGTTTTAAGGTTTTAGGTGATGGTATAATTTATATTTTAAGTCGTCAAATATTGAGTTTTTATCTATTGGATATTCTTTCTTATATATCGGATTATTAAAAATTGTTGGAAGACCAAAGTAATAATAAGCCATAGTATTTGATTTAATCTCTGTCCAAGTGATGGAAGCATTTGCCGAATTTGCTGTAGCTATACTAGACCACATTCCATAGCTGTAACAGTTCAATGAATTATATTGTGAGTGCAACCAATGTCCGTATTCGTGACATTAGCGCTAACGTTCCGGCGCTAGGCGAGATTGCGAACTTCGGAACCTATTATTTTCTACCAGAGATAAAATTTCTTGCGAGAAATAAACGCGAATTTACTACAAAATTCGCAATCTTGCCAAACGTCTGTTATGGCCAGTGTCTTTTGTCGTCATTGTTTTATTGTCTTGAATGATTTTATTACAAAATATGTAAGCGGAATAAAAATTAGTCCTAATGTTAATGGTAAAAACCAAATACCAAGTCCACTTGTTTCTCCGTTTACATTTCGGATTGTTTGCAATGCAAGTAGTCCAAAAATAACAACGATAATGAACTTTAAATATCTAAGAAGTCTTGTCGCATTAGTGTGTTGTCTTAATTCGTTTTCTGGGGTTATGTTGGTCGGATAATTAAATAAGAGTGGAAATTTATTAAGGATTGTCAGCCCTATAAAAAGAATTGTCGCTATTAACGGCAAAGTCAAAATGTTTCCTTTTCCACCAAAACCGTCCGCTTGCCCTGCACCGTTATAATGAATGGGAATAATGTCGGGCAAGTTAATGTAGTTTGTGATTGTCAAAAACCAAATTGCAAGAATTGAAGTCCAACCAAGAATTTCAAGTGTCTTGTCAAATGTCGTGAGTTCTAATTTTATTTTCGTTCTTTCGTTCATATCGTTTAATGTTTACACGGTCGATATCAGAATTGGCTAAAACGTTAAGGAGCTTGGCAAGGTTGCGAACTACGGAACCGATTATTTCCTATCAAAAATAAAATTTCTTGCGAGAAATAAACGTGAATTTAGTACCAAATTCGCAATCTTGCCAATCGCCTTTTGTGCGATGTTTTTTTATTTTTCAAATGTTTCTATTATCCATTTCAGGCAAACTTCGGAATCCATAATTGACCAAGAATGTGGATTTTTCGTTCCATCTAATCGAACTCCTTTTCCTTGACTAACTATTACCATAGCGTTTTTATTTCCCATTATTTTTAATTTATTTATCATTGAGATTATATCAATTCCATTCCAATCATTTAAGTCACGATGTCTTTGATTAATTAACCAATCTGTATCCAAATCAGTAAACATTAAAAGAGGCATTTTTTTTAAATATTTTGCGTTTCCGCCATCTTTTTCTCCATAGGAGTAAATAGAGTTTTCTATATATTTTTCAGGAAATTCTTCTGGAGAGCCCCCATAAATACTGTCCCAATTATTCTTCATCCATTTTGCTTCATCTACTGCAGGTTGATAAATATTTCTTTCGATTTCTCTTTCGCAATATTTATAAAATCTAGCTTGGTCTAAAGGTGCGTCTAATGCAAAAATACCTTTTGGCATTATAAAATACTTTTCGGGATTTTTAGTTGCCTTTTCCGCGTACGTTAAAGAAATCATTGCGCCACTTGAAAGTCCACCGAGTATAAATTTATCTTTTGATACTTTATGCTTTGCGACAATTTCACTGAAAATTTTATCAAGCAATTTGAATTCTGCTTCTCGATTATCTGTTCCCCAATTTATTGATGGAACAATTACCATAATTCCTTTTTCAACTGCTATTTTTTGAAGAGTTATTTGTTTTAATGTATTTTCAACAAGTTCTCCACCAGAAGGAATTACAACTAAAACTCCTGTAATATTATTTTTAGGAAGATATTTGTAATAAAATAGTTCTGTAGAATTTTCATCATTAACGTACAATTCGGAAATATCAGTTTTTGAAATAGATATTTTTTCAAAATCTTGTGCTTTACAAGATAAAAAATTTAAGATAAAGGTAAAAATTATTATATTTTTCATTTTCGGTTTTGACAGTCAAAATATCGCACAAGGTTCCCGCGCTGTAGGCGGTTTGGGACTAAATTAAGCCCATTTTTCGGATTTGCCTAATATTTCTGAAACAAACCAATTTTACCATTAAACCAATTGACTAAATTGCTAGTAGCGTGTATTGGCGGTAGTTTTTATTTTACTTTCCCATTTTTATTCCATTCCAATATGCTCGAATACTTCATTATAAGCCATTCTTCTATTGAAGTTCGCATATAAGCTGGCTCAATTTGAATGAATGTTACACCTAAAATTAAGTCTTCTTCAACTGCTTTTTTTATTTTTTCAAGTTAGGAACCTGTTGCTTTATTTTTTCTCGAAAAATGCGCAATCATTCTATACTTTGCAATCGTTTCCTTTGCATGTCCAATATAACAAGGTTCAAGATTACTCAAAGTATCTCCAACCCAAATACAGTAAACTACTGATTTATTATTTATGTCAACTAGAAATTTTTGATTAAGTTTATTAAAATTTAAAACACAATCTTTGTTCTCATAATTTACAATACGGATTTGAGTTTTTTCAAGCAACTTTTTTTCAACTTTAAAAAACCAATTTTCTAACTCAGCTTTGTCAAATTCAATTTTCGTAGTTGTTGAAATCTCATTCATATTTTCTGTTTCAGGATATTTTCTGTGGTTGGGCAAAATTACCGCCAACGTTCTCGCGCTACAAGCAGTTTGGGACTAAATTAAGCTCATTATTCGGATTTGCCAAATCTTCCAAATACAAAACCAACTTCAAATTAAGCCTAATACCCAAATTGCTTGTAGCGTGTGTTGGCGGTAGTACTTTAATTTATCTTATCTTCACTTTCAATATTAATCATAATATCTTGTCTTTTCGACCAATCGCAAAGTTTCCAACCTTGTACTTTGAAAAACTCGCCAATTTTTTCTTCATTTGAAAGACATATAGTTTTTATGTTTTCTAATAATAGACTTAAATCCATTGAGATAACTTTCTTTTTATCAAAAGTTTGAATTGTAATTGAATTAATTTCTTGATTTAATTCTGAAATTTCAGGTATTTTGAAATTAAGATTAAAACCAAAAGCTAAACCACTAACCAATACTTTAGGTGTCAGTTTTTGAGTTTCCATATTCTTATGATACCAAACAAGAATTCCATAATATGGAGATTTATTTTCAAACATTGATTCATCAATACGTTCGTGTAAATGTTGAATAGTATTTCTAAAAGCATTTATCAAAAGTATGCTTTCGAGTGCTGTATGGTTGCTTTCAGAAGGTAATTTTTGAAATAATTTAATAAGTCTTGAAGTGTGGTCAACAATTGCCCAAGCACTTGCAAAAATTTGAGAAGTATTTTCTTTTACAGAATTTTTTTGAGATAGCTTATGAAGTTTTTCTTCTAATAATGAATAATCATTTTCAATCATTTCAAAAGTAATACGAATTGAATCGAAAATCATTCGCTGATATTCACTCATTTCTAAAGGAAGCATTTTAAAAGGCGAATTTTCCGAAAGTATCTTCATTTTTCTCATTTTTTTGCGCGTATTACCACCAACGTCCCGACGCCTCATGCCGTTGCGAACTTCGGAACCGATCAGTTTCGGCTAAGATAAATAAACTTGCGAAACGTAAGCGTAAATTTAGGAGAAAATTCGCAATGGCTTGAGACGGCTGTTATAGGGCGGTTGAATATTTTAAAGTTTCTATTTTTCAGATTTTGCCTTTCAAGTTTCGCTTTTCGGTTTCCACTTTCAAGTTTCGTTTTTCAGATTCTGCTTTTCAGATTCTGCTTTTCAAGTTTCTACTTCTCAAGTTTCGCTTTTCGGTTTCCACTTTCAATTTTCTACTTTTCAGATTTTGCTTTTCAGATTCTGCTTTTCAAGTTTCGCTTTCAAGTTTCTACTTTCAAAAACTCTAGCGGAAGATTAATTTATTTCTAATTCTTAATGTCTGCGTAAATTCGCAACTGCCCTATAACGTCCCGCCGCCACATGCCGTTGCGAACTTCGGACCCGATTATTTTCCACCAAATATAGATAAACTTGCGAAACGTAAGCGTCAATTTAGGATAAAATTCGCAATGGCTTGAGACGGCTGTTACATGCCGCTTAAATTTTTTTCTTGACCAATTTTCAGGTTTCCATTTTTCAGATTCTGCTTTTCAGATTCTGTTTCAAGTTTCGTTTTTCAGTTTCCACTTTTCGGTTTCTGATTTCAAGTTTCATTTTTCAAATTCCACTTTTCGGTTTCTGCTTTTCAGTTTCTGCTTTTCAGTTTCTGCTTTTCAGTTTCTGCTTTTCAGTTTCTGCTTTTCAGTTTCTGCTTTTCAGTTTCTGCTTTTCAGTTTCTGCCTTTCAGTTTCTGCTTTTCAGTTTCTGCTTTTCAGTTTCTGCTTTTCAAAATTATTCCGTTGCGTTTTAAAGTCGAAAAGTAGAGTAGAAGTGGTGTTCTACGAATTTATCTTTTCTATCGCAGATAAGTGGCTTATAACGTTTTGCAGCTACACGAGGTTTGGGAAAAGTACGCCTTAATTTTCTGTTAATGACCGAACTTTCAAGTACAAAAACAACTTTAAAGTTGGCCTAAAACCCAAATCTCGTGTAACTGCTGTTGTGCGTTCGTTTTTAATTCGTTTTAATTTTTTCTCCTTTTACTGTGTTTAATTTAATTTCCTTTAGAAAACTTAATATATTTTTTTCTTTATCTACGTTTCCAACAAAGCCAAACTCTTTTGAATAATATAGTAAATATTCCTCATTTTTATTTGAATCTCTATTTGTTAATTGTTTACATTTTACTAAAATACAATCATCATAATTTTTATTTGCTGTTTCAAAAGTTGCTTTTTCTTCTATCACTTCATATTTCCAACTTCCATCATTTTCAAGCCAATTGTCTCCAATTTTGGGATTTATTGGTAATAATATTGATTCAGAATTTGTAATTCTATTGAATTGTAAATAATTAATGTCGGACTTTCTTATGTATGTAGTATCAATATCGCTAAAAGAATATTTTCTAATTTCAACATAATACAAGTTTCCATTAATTTCTTTTTTTTCATCCATAAAATATTCATAATAGTAATGTTTACCATATTTGAAAAATTTGATGTTATTAGCCTTTTCAAATAACAGATAGTAATTATTGTCATTTATTAAACTGAAAGACATTGTAGATACGATGATAAACAGTAAAATTATTTTTTTCATTATTTATAGTTTAAATTAAATATTTATGTTTTTATACTTCGGTTTTTCAAAATGAAGCACAACGTCCCGCCGCCTCACGCTGTTGCGAACTTCGGGACCGTTTAGTTTCGGCTAAGATAAATAAACTTGCGAAACGAAAGCGTCAATTTAGGAGAAAATTCGTAGTGGCTTGAGACGGTTGTTATATGTCGCTTAAATTTTTTTCTTGACCACTTTTCAGGTTTCCACTTTTCAGATTCCACTTTTCAGATTCCACTTTTCAGATTCCACTTTTCAGATTCTGCTTTCAAGTTTCGTTTTTAGGTTTCATTTTTCAGTTACCACTTTTGAAATTCCACTTTTGAAATTCCACTTTTGAAATTCCACTTTTCAATTTCTGCTTTCAAGTTTCGTTTTGCAGTTTTCACTTTTCAGTTTCCACTTTTCAGTTTCTACTTTTCGGTTTCTGCTTTTCGGTTTCTGCTTTTCGGTTTCTGCTTTTCAAGATTATTCCGTTACGTTTTAAAGTCGAAAAGGAGAGTAGAAGCGATGTTCTACGAATTTATGTTTTCTGTCGCAGATAAGTGGCATATAACGTCCCGACGCCTCACGCCGTTGCGAACTTCGGACCCGATTAGCTTCGGCTAAGATAAATAAACTTGCGAAACGAAAGCGTCAATTTAGAAGAAAATTCGCAATGGCTTGAGACGGCTGTTATATGCCGCTTAAATTTTTTTCTTGACCAATTTTCAGGTTTCCATTTTTCAGATTCTGCTTTTCAGATTCTGCTTTTCAGATTCTGCTTTTCAGATTCTGCTTTTCAGATTCTGCTTTTCAGTTTCTACTTTTCAGTTTCTACTTTTCAGTTTCCACTTTTCAGATTCCACTTTTCGGTTTCTGCTTTTCAGTTTCTGCTTTTCAAAATTATTCCGTTGCATTTTAAATTCGAAAAGTAGAGTAGAAGTGGTGTTCTACGAATTTATCTTTTCTGTCGCAGATAAGTGGGATATAACGTTCTGACGCTTGGCGAGGTTGGGGATAAAAGATGCGGGATTTTTCGGTTAAACACAAATTTTAAAACACAAAACCATCTCTAAATTCAGCCTAAAACCCCAATCTTGCCAAACGGCTGTTAGCCGTTCGGTTTTATTTTACAATTCTAGTTAAGATGTAATATGAACATTCTATTTTTTCTCCATATTCTTCATCAGGTACCCATCTATCTTTTACCGAATTTAAGAATTTTGTATATTCTTCTTTATATTCTTCTGGCTGAACATCAGTTATTTTTGTAATAATTCCATTCTTAGAAATTGTGCAATATGCTTTAAAATTATAAGTATATCCAATAGTATCTTTTGTTTTGAATTTGAAATTTTTTTCGGCATACTTATTCCAATTTCCATCTTTGAAATGAAAATATTTATGATTTTTTTCGGCAATATCCATATATTTTTTTTCTTCTTTCAGAGGTAAACTCTTAGACTCTGTATCATCAATATGTTCAACAGTAACATAAGTAGCAACCGTTTCACCGTTTTTGACATTTTTACCATAATACACACTTGGGTTATCATAATAATCTTTTTTAAGTTTCTTGAATTTCTCAGCTATTTCATTTAAATTTTTGTCATTAATCTTTAAAGATTTTTGATTTTCCTTGATTTCTTTAAGCGATAATATTGTTCTAATTTCGTTAGTTTTTTTCTTTATAACATTTATTTCTACAACTAAGCCTTTAACCTCAACATCCGTTTTAAGTCCCATACTCACTAAAAAATTAGTATTATTAATTTTGTGATTTTTAGAAATAAAAACATCTTTAGGCTCAGGTTCAGATGAAGATTTTTCAATGTATTTTGTACAAACTAAATTGTTTATAACCTTCGTTTCCTTAGTCTCAAATATTTTAGTGAAAAAACCCCGATTAGGCTCAAAATGTGACAAATTATAATCAATTTCATTGTTAGAAAATATTATATTGTATTTCTCATCGTTTCGCAAAAGTGCAAATGATTCAGCTCTTCCATCGTATCTTAAAAAGTCTTTTGAATTTGTTTTAGACACAAAAACAGAGCTTTCTTTATTATAAAATAGATACTTCAATTCATAATCGAAATTTATATAAGTAAATTCTGTTTGATAATCTTTAAATGAAGTCAAAAGGACAATTAATGATAGTAGAATAATCTTTTTCATTTTGAATATTTTAAATGTTGATGTTTTAATTTTGAATTTAGCTTTTTCTCGTCTATCCTAAACTGACGGCTAACGTTTCGCGCGCAGAACTCGTTGCGGCTTGGCGACCGAGTTTTTTCCACTAGCACAAAACGAAAATAGTAAAAAAAGCGTACAACTTACCGGAAACTTAGCAATGAAGTTTTGCGCGCTGTTACCAGACGTTTAAATTTCCTGACCAACCCAAACAATTCCTTCCGGGTTAAAATATATAATCTCTGAATCTTTTTCAACGACGTGGAATTTTTCAGCGACCAATTTTTTAAAGAATTTTTTATTTGACTTGTATTCTCTTAACAATTCGTATTGCTCTTTCGGCCAATTAATTTCAAATTCGTAATAAGGCTCAAGATCGATTTTTGCCGACCAATCAAATTTTTTAAATTGCTCTGAAAATAAACCATAATGATTAGGATTTAGTTTAATCAAGTTAGTTGATTCCATAAACGCCTCAGTGTTATAATAGTCTATTTTGTCACCAATTGCACACACGATTTCTGACTTTAATAATCTCGGTTCATGCAACCATATAGCCAAGTAGAAAACTTTATTTTGGCTTTGAAGCTCGGCTTTCCATCTGAAGTAGGTATCAAGTAAATATTCAATGATAAATTTTCGCGATTTTCCGTTTGCTGAAATTTCATCACCGTACCAATCGTCGAACTGAAAATTGAAATATCCTTCAAGATTTAAAAAGTCAATATCGAGCTTACTATCATCCTTGATAGTTTTTTCGATGTTTTTAATTATTCGATTTTGACCGCGATGCTTCTTCATAAATGTCTGGTAACGTTTTGCAGCTTGGCGAAGTGGCGGATTTAGAAGTACTTACTTTCAATTTAGTACTAAACATCATTAGAATTCCGAATGTTCAATTTAGCACTGAAACCGCCATTTTGCCAAACTGCTGTTGTGTGTAGTGCTTATTTTTCGTAAAGTTCTTTTATGTCAGTAAACCAACTTTTTATTTCTTCAAAATTCCCCATTTCTATAAGATGCTCTTTTGTTATACTTTTAGTTATTTTTGAATTTGTTATATTCTTAATAATATTTTCTTTTTCTTTAAAATCTTTAATATGATTAAATTTATTTGTTTTTGATGTTATTATAGAAATTACATCATCATTGCTCCAATCGTTAATATTTGAACAATCTATTTCAAATTCTATCTCGTATAATTTTGAAGGAATATAATTTTCTAATTCTCTTTTGAGAGTTAATTTCCCTTTAGAACTATCATTTCTATTATTCACTTTTTCTATTGATTTTTTGTACTTCTCATCGGCATCTTTATCGTATAAATGATATTCAACTATGTTTGAACCTTCTAAATAATTTTTATCTATCCAGTTTATCAAAGAAGAACCCTTCATAGGAATTATTTTTATTCCTTCTTTTTTCAAGTCTATTATTTCTTTAAAATCTTGAATATTTTGATTAATATTCGATAAGAAATTAATGTCATTTTCTCCTTCAACACAAATTACAAGTTTTCCTAAATATGATGTAATTCCTAAAGTTTTAGATATTGCAAAAAGTTTGTTTTCTTCTTCAATAACTTTGTTTACTCCATTTACTTTGTCAATTAGTATTAGATTTTCACTTTTTGTTTGTTTAGCAATTTCGGGAGAATGAGTAGTTAGTATTACTTGGTGATTTTCTTTTAAAGCAATTTCACTTAAAGCATTAATTAATAGAATTTGGTGATTTGGATGTTGAGAAGTTTCAGGTTCTTCAATTGCATAAATTACCGTTTTATTCGAATTATTTTTTCTTTCAGCTTCTGCTCTAAAATAATTTAATAGAATTAATCTACGAACTCCGCTCCCTCTTTTGTTCATAGGAATGTTATCATCCCCAACAAAAGAAAATGAGAAAAGTGAATCCCAAGCTTTGTTTGTAACATCTGGTTTTAAAACTTTTGCAAGTTCTGGATTCATTTCTTCAAGCTTTTTTATAGTTTCGTTACCTATTAATTCTGCACTTTTTTTAATTAATTCTTTGACTTCTTCAAGTTTGTCAATTACAGTTTCGATTGCAGTTTTGGTAATAACTTTTAGTGGATCTTGAACTTCTTTATCAGTATCTTTATTTGCTCTGTCAGATTGAAATAAAAAATATAATGGTAAATCTGTACTTATACTATTCCATATATTTTTACCGTCTTCTTTGTCAATAGCAAGTTCAATGGTTTTTAAGTCTTTATTTTCAATTACTTGATAAATAGCATTACGTATTTCAGCTCTTTTTCTTTTATCTATTTTGATTGGAATTTTTTTGTCCATATCAGAACTATATGGTCCGATTTCTAAACCTTCAAACTCATTATTATTCAGTTTGTCAAAAAGAGCAAAAGCAATATCAGAATTGTCTTTATCCTTTAATATTTTTTTAAGTTCCTCAATTTTTAAAGTGGGTAATGGATTCAAATAAAACTCCTTTGGGTAGTCGCAAACTATAAAAGTTTTCAAACTTGTCGCTGTTAGTTTGTCTTTACTACAATCCCAAGTTTTTTTAATTTCTAACAATCCTTCTGAATTTAAAAGAAATTCATCCTTTAAATTAGTTTTTACATCTGTATCAATTAGGTATTCTTTTTGTTGATCAATAATGAAAGAACAACTTATTGACATTTCAAGACCATTGAAAACATTTTTATCATCAATGTCTATTTTAATTTTTTCTTGACCGAAAAAAATATCTAATGCTTCTAAAATTGTAGATTTTCCAATATCATTTTTGCCAATTATTACATTCAAGTTACTGTCAAATTCAACTTCGATTGATTCGTAACTCCTAAAGTTGGTAAGTTTTATTTTCTTAAGATACATTTTTCGTCATTTTTAGGTGCATTACACACAACGTTCCCGCGCTACAGCGGGTTTGGGACTAAATTAAGCTCATTATTCGGATTTGCCAAATATTCCCAAATACAAAACCAACTTTCCATTAAGCCAATTGCCCAAATCCGTTGTAGCGTGTGTTGGTGGTAGTTGTTATTCGTACACAACTTGCCAATTCTGTTTTTCCAAATCTTCAAGTGTTAATTCGTATTTTTTAGCATAGATGTTTTTTTTAAATATTTTAAACCATCCATATTTACTAACACTATCTTGAGGTACAATAAATAAGCGAAGTTTTTTATCAGCAATTTTGTTAAAATAACTGTCCCAAAATCTTGGTGTGTCGTGATTAGCAACTTTTGTATTACTTTTTATTGGTTCAAAGACAAAACTAAATAAGCTGTCGTGTTTAGTATAGACGTAATTCTCGTCATTTTCAAATTCATCGTAAAAGCTTCCTCCTGCAAGTTTATCATTCCGTGATATGATACTGTAAACAGTATTTTTCGATTTATTAAAAACAATTAATTCTCGTGGATCATATTTATCACAACTAAGAAATAAAGATATAATAAATCCAAATATTAGAATTTTAGATAATTTCATTTTTTGCGTTAAGTTATTGAATTTACGTAGTTTCGGCACAATTACCACCAACGTTCCGGCGCTTGGCAAGGTTGCGAACTTCGGAACCGATTATTTTCTATCAAAGATAAAATTTCTTGCGAGAAATAAACGTGAATTTACTACAAAATTCGCAATCTTGCCAAACGCCTGTTAGCAACTGTTATTTTCTTTTCTCTATAGGACTGAAATTAATAAATCTATCAAAAGCATCTGGAGAATCTTTAATATTTTCAATTTCTTTCCATTTTCCATTCACGTCAAGAACTTCCGCAATAATCTTACCATCCCTTTGTTCCACACTAGCAAATTCTTTTAGACTATCATTTTCAATTTTTAAAAAGTATGTTGTTTGTCCTCCAGTTAGTACACAAGCGTCAATACAATTTAGTTTTTCGTTAAACATTAAGTTTGGGAAACGTTCTGAATTTCTCATCCAATTTAATGATTTGTTTTTAGGAGAATATAAAATTAGAGTTTGGACAACGTTTCCGCCTCTTGCTGCCATTCCAGTTGTAAAGATTATATCTTTGAAGCCATCATTGTTAAAATCTTTGATTTCAGTATCTAAATCATTAATTCTCTCAGCTTCTAAAATTAAGCTATCTTTTAATTTCCAATGTAATTGGTCTTTTTCATAAAGATAAACTTTAGCAATAGTATTTTCTTGCGTGCCAATTTTATAAACTTCTACTTTGTTATTGTGTATTTGACCAAAACTTATTGAATCAGAGAAAAACTCAAGTGTGTCAACAACTATTAATTCTTCAGTTTTATTTTCGGTAACAGTTTTCGGTTCTTCTTTTTTAGAACAACTAATAATTAAAAGTGTGGTTATTATGTAGATTAGGTTTTTCATAATAGTTGCTAACGTTCCGGCGCTTGGCGAGGTTGCGAACTTCGGAACCGATTATTTTCTATCAAAGATAAAATTTCTTGCGAGAAATAAACTTGAATTTACTACAAAATTCGCAATCTTGCCAAACGCCTGTTGTAAGCAGTTTTTTACTCAGCTTTCATAATAATCGGTTCAGATTCCGCTATTACACTCAAGCAATCATTTATTCCACTTATCAAATACTCATTGTGACTATCTCCATGATGTTGAGCTAAGAAACCAGCGCGTAATTTTTCCAATTCAAACCAGCCACCACTCTCAACTCTCCAAATCCAACCAGGAACTCTGACATCTTTATCCCAGAACTCCAAAAGATTTCCTTCGTCCAATACTCTAAATCCAACGACATTTTTAAAAATAACATATATTGGGCTTTTGATATCATCAAAACCTAAAGTGATTTTCAATGTCCACAAATCATAAGTTACATTATAAATTTCAGGATTAGCATCAGGTATTTCAGTCTGAAATTCTGTGACTATTGGCTTTAATAATTTCTGAATGTCTTTCATTTATGTATACGTTCTGAAAATTGCTTACAACGCCCCGCAGCTAAGCGAGGATTTTCGGATGTGATATGCGTATTTATTCCGCTTAGACAAATTAACCAAGTACAAACAAATCAATAAATTAATAACCCAATGCCGAAAATCTCGCTTAACTGCTGTTATCACTTCGGCTTAATTTAAATAAAAAATGAAAAAATCAGAATACTTAGAAAAATACGGATTTGATATTCCGTTCACAGAAAAAGAATTGTCATTAATTGGTAGAGATTTACAATTTTGTAAAGGCGATAATGATGAAATTGAAAAAGAGGGAATTGTTACAGATTTAAAATTTGGAGATTGCACATTTATTAAAAAAGGCAAAAAATATTTATCAATTCAATTTGCTATTGACGAATGGTGGAGTAGAGAATTTCCAACAGAAATATTAGCTCCGCCAATTTATTCAGAATACACTAATGATTTAGTTAAACAATCGATGTCAATTATTAACGATACGCCAAAAGCTGAGTGATAACGTTTTGCAGCTTGGCGATGTGGCGGTTAAGGTAGCCTAAACTTTCGGTTAAAAACAGACTTTGCAAGTACAAAACCAACTTTAAATTAAGCCCAAAACCCGCCATATTGCCAAACTGCTGTTAGGCGTTCGGTTGTTTATTTAATTTCTGTTTCCGTATTCTGTTTTTCTTTATAAATAATATTTTCTACTTTATATTTTTTAAAGAAATAGTACAATACAAAACCAATTAATAAAGTAAAACTAAATTCAAAATAATTCTCAATTTTATACCTGTTTAAAGAGTAAAATATGTATTCTTTTAAACCGTAAAAAATCATAAATATTGGAAAAATAATTTGTTTTAGAATTATATATATTTTAATTATTGGCAATGATTGTTTAGTTATTATGAAAATAGAAATAAAAGCAATTAATGTTAAAAGTAGATTAAAATAACGCAAAATTATTGTCGAAGCATAATCATTATTGATTGATATTCTTGAAATTGCTATTATTAGGTCAATTCCAACAAATAAAATGAGCAATATTCTAAATATTTTGTTTGTAAATAATTTATCATTCATCTTTTTCTACTTTCTTTAATTTTGATTTCTAATTAAATTTATGCTAATTGTTGCATTAATTGAGCTTTAACCGTTAAGCAACTAAAGCAAACATAATTGTGAATAACCATACAATCTGCTAAATCGTAATTCTCACCAATACTATCAATTTGAGCATAAAAAGTCATTTCTTTTTTACAATCGTCACAATTTGGATAATCATCTGCGCTAACTTCTTCGGGTTTTCCGCCTAAAAAATGTCTAGTTCCAGCAATCTTATTCCATTTATATCCAATTGTTGATTTCTCTTCGTCAGTTTCGGGATTTGGTATTAATTTAATTTTTGGAATTTCCATTTCTTTTCATTTTGTTGTTTCCGTTTCGTTTCTCGTCAACTGACGCCTAACGTTCTGGCACTACAGCGGGTTTGGGACTAAATTAACCCCATTCTTCGGATTTGCCAAATATTCCAAATACAAGACCATTTTTCCATTAAGCCAAATGCCCAAATCCGTTGTAGTGGCTGTTGGCAGTAGTGCTTATTTTATACATTCAGAGTGGTTCCAAAGAATAATTCATAATTAAAAACAATTCCGAAGACACTAATTGGAGAAGCAAATAATAAAAATAATATTGTTTGCCATTTACAATTCAGAATTATTTCTTTCCAATTTGACCACACAAAGATTAGGAGAAAAAAAGAACAAACTGATATTATAAAAGCTAAAATTATATTCCCCCAATTATCGTCATAAACTAAAAATTGTGCCTGATATATTAAATACCAAATTATAGAAGTTACTATAAACAGAAGTATTGAGTATATTGTATTATGTAATTTTTGTTTTTGTGTCATTTAGTTATTTAATTATCAATTTCACGAAACTTAATGAGTTTTTAAAAATTCGCTAATTGTATTAATTGTTTTCCAATTTTCCACGCTATCGATTGCTATACGATTAATTAAGTCTTTCTGCTTTTTTAAATCAGATTTAGTTTTAATTACTTTCAGAATTTCCACAATGTGTTTTAAGGCAATATCTTTTGGATATTCAATCGAATCTTCTAATATTTTAATATGCGATTTAATTGCGTTTTTAAATTCAATATCTTCTTCCAATGACATTTTACGTTTTATTTTTAATTTCTCTTTTATGAATAAAAACCATTTCACAATCTTAAATATTTTAAGTCTTTTCTTGTGTCATATTGGTGCATTACTGCCAACGTCCCGCTGCCTGTGGTCTGTTGTGGGACTTCGTAAGCAGAGTGTTTTCGGCTTAACGAAAATATGATTGAGAAACGCTAATTCCACTAAACCCCACAATAGCCACAGACAGCTGTTATGGCTTCGGTTTTTTATTTATTCCAATTTTCGGTTTCGCTTCCGCACCGTTTTAAAGTCGGAAACACTTTTTAAAACTATTTATTATGGCGTATTTTTTTTTTTTTTCGGAAGTCTTTTTGGCTTTCAATATTTCGTTTTCCACTTTCAATATTCTCACTTGATTTTCAAGGTTGGTGTTTGATAGGGATAATACTTTGTTCTTTAGTTCATATACATCACGATCGAGATTTTTGGTTTCAAATATGGGGATATATTCTCTCAAAACTGGTATAATAGATATGAAAGCAAAAACTAAAGCTAGTATTGTCAATTTTGTGTTATTTCTGAATTGTTTGTCTGCATTTTTTGATTGCAATTCAGCTAACTCAAACTGTTTTATTCCGCTTTCTTTTAAGAAGTTTAAGATGTCTTCAGTTGTTGTTAAGTTAAAATCAGGGGTAAAGTTAACAGTTGGGGATTTAGGTAAAGAAAACATAGGTATATTCATTTTTCCAAACATATTTTTATCTTTTATATTTTCGGTTCTTTAAACTGAGCCATAACGTCCCGACGCCTCACGCCGTTGCGAACTTCGGGACCGATCAGTTTCGGCTAAGATAAAAAAACTTGCGAAACGAAAGCGTCAATTTAGGAGAAAATTCGCAATGGCTTGAGACGGCTGTTATAGGGCGGTTGAATATTTTAAAGTTTCTATTTTTCAGATTTTGCCTTTCAAGTTTCGCTTTTCGGTTTCCACTTTCAAGTTTCGTTTTTTAGATTCTGCTTTTCAGATTCTGCTTTTCAAGTTTCGCTTTTCGGTTACCACTTTCAAGTTTCTGCTTTTCAGTTTCTACTTTTCAGATTCTGCTTTTCAAGTTTCGCTTTTCGGTTTCCACTTTCAAGTTTCTGCTTTTCAGATTTTGCTTTTCAGATTCAGCTTTTCAAGTTTCGCTTTCAAGTTTCTACTTTCAAAAACTCTAGCGGAAGATTAATTTATTTCTAATTCTTAATGTCTGCGTAAATTCGCAACTGCCCTATAACGTCCCGACGCCTCATGCCGTTGCGAACTTCGGGACTGAGTATTTTCCGCTAAGATAAAAAATCTTGCGAAACGAAAGCGTCAATTTAGGAGAAAATTCGCAATGGCTTGAGACGGCTGTTATATGCCGCTTAAACTTTTTTCTTGACCAATTTTCAGGTTTCCACTTTTCAGATTTCACTTTTCGGTTTCTGCTTTTCAGTTTCTGCTTTTCAGTTTCTGCTTTTCAGTTTCTGCTTTTCGGTTTCTGCTTTTCGGTTTCTGCTTTTCGGTTTCTGCTTTTCGGTTTCTGCTTTTCGGTTTCTGCTTTTCAAAATTATTCGGTTGCGTTTTAAAGTCGAAAAGTAGAGTAGGAGTGATGTTATACGAATTTATGTTTTCTGCCGCAGATAAGTGGCATATAACGTTCCGGCGCTTGGCGAGGTTGCGAACTTCGGAACCGATTATTTTCTGTTAAAGGTAAAAATTCTTGCGAAACGCAAACGTGAATTTACCACAAAATTCGCAATTGCGAGAAACGGCTGTTAGCAGCTGCCGTTCTAAAATAAATCTATTAAGTCGTAACTTTTGACAATTTTTAAATCATCAAAATACTTTGTATTCAACCCTTTTTTTATAAAGTTATATTCTGTTTTATTTCTAAATGCTGTTTGCTTGCAAAGTTTTGTTCCTCTATTATCAAAGTAAACAAAGATTTCTGGACTTCCATTTGACCTATAATATTCCATTTGATAAATATTTTTGTTTTTAGATTTTAATGTATTAATTCCAGTCAAAATATATCCATCATTACTTTTTACTTCAATTATTTCAGTGCTTAGAATTTCTGCCTTATTTCGAAAGTATATTTTTTCTTTTATGACATGATGAAAATCAATCTCGTCAGTTTTCTTTGTAGGATCTGTTTCGACAATTATTTTTAAATTATAAGAATTCAGATTTCCAATTATTTTTTCTTTCGACTCATTAGAAATCAAAAAAATCATTGAAAGAAAAAATAGATATATCTTCATAAGTTTAAATGTCAATTTTTGCAGTTACAATACGGTTGCTGCTAACGTTCTCGCGCTACAAGCAGTTTGGGACTAAATTAAGCCCATTATTCGGATTTGCCAAATCTTCCTGACACAAAACCAACTTCAAATTAAGCCAAATCCCCAAATTGCTTGTAGCGTGTGTTAGTGGCTGGCTTGTTATTATTTAAAATATTCCTTTTCAAATTCTTTGATACTTTCTGTTATTTCCATCCTCACATCTAAAGTTAACTTTTCAGTTTTTAAACTGAGGCGTAAAAATTCACAGTATCTTTTATCGACAAAAGAAAACATTAAACCAGCCAATTCGCAAACTCTATTTAGATTAGAAAAATGTGTCCATTTTATCAGCTGATCAGAAATAAATTTTTTTTCGTTTTCAGTTAATTTATCAACGTTATAAAACTTCTGAAATTTTTGTGCAAGAATTTCCAATAACTCAATTTGCTTCTGTTCTTCGAGAAATTGTGAGTTTTCAATAAGTTCTGCAAACAAATCGTGAAAAGACTCTTCTGAGATAACTTCTAATAGGGATTGAAATTTAGAATCAATATTGCTTTTATTGTTCATACTCGATTTTTTGTTTTCTGCGGATTGCTTGCCACTAACGTTCCGGCGCTTGGCGAGGTTGCGAACTTAGGAACTGATTATTTTCTATCAAAGATAAAATTTCTTGCGAAATGTAAACGTGAATTTAATACAAAATTCGCAATCTTGCCAAACGCCTGTTGTAAGCAGTTTTTTACTCAGCTTTCATAATAATCGGTTCAGATTCCGCTATTACACTCAAGCAATCATTTATTCCACTTATCAAATACTCATTGTGACTATCTCCATGATGTTGAGCTAAGAAACCAGCGCGTAATTTTTCCAATTCAAACCAGCCACCACTCTCAACTCTCCAAATCCAACCAGGAACTCTGACATCTTTATCCCAGAACTCCAAAAGATTTCCTTCGTCCAATACTCTAAATCCAACGACATTTTTAAAAATAACATATATTGGGCTTTTGATATCATCAAAACCTAAAGTGATTTTCAATGTCCACAAATCATAAGTTACATTATAAATTTCAGGATTAGCATCAGGTATTTCAGTCTGAAATTCTGTGACTATTGGCTTTAATAATTTCTGAATGTCTTTCATTTATGTATACGTTCTGAAAATTGCTTACAACGTCCCGCCGCCTCATGCCGTTGCGAACTTCGGAACCGATTAGTTTCGGCTAAGATAAATAAACTTGCGAAACAAAAGCGTCAATTTAGGAGAAAATTCGCAATGGCTTGAGACGGCTGTTATAGGGCGGTTGAATATTTTAAAGTTTCTATTTTTCAGATTTTGCCTTTCAAGTTTCGCTTTTCGGTTTCCACTTTCAAGTTTCGTTTTTCAGATTCTGCTTTTCAGATTCTGCTTTTCAGATTCTGCTTTTCAAGTTTCTGCTTTTGTAATTCTGCTTTTGTAATTCTGCTTTTGTAATTCTGCTTTTGTAATTCTGCTTTTGTAATTCTGCTTTTGTAATTCTGCTTTTGTAATTCTGCTTTTGTAATTCTGCTTTTGTAATTCTGCTTTTCAGATTCTGCTTTTCAAGTTTCTGCTTTTGTAATTCTGCTTTTCAGATTCTGCTTTTCAGATTCTGTTTTTCAGATTCTGTTTTTCAGATTCTGTTTTTCAGATTCTGTTTTTCAGATTCTGTTTTTCAGATTCTGCTTTTCAGATTCTGCTTTTCAGATTCTGCTTTTCAGATTCTGCTTTTCACGTTTCTGCTTTTCACGTTTCGCTTTTCGGTTTCCACTTTCAAGTTTCTGCATTTCAGATTCTGCATTTCAGATTCTGCTTTTCAAGTTTCGCTTTCAAGTTTCTACTTTCAAAAACTCTAGCGGAAGATTAATTTATTTCTAATTCTTAATGTCTGCGTAAATCCGCAACTGCCCTATAACGTTCCGCCGCTACACGAGGTGCAAGGCATCGTGACTGCATATTTTCTATTTAAGTAAAAAGTTCAATGCGAAACGGCAATTCCACTAAATCCTTGCATCTTGTGTAACTGCTGTTGGCAGATGTAGTTTTATTTATTATTATGGGAATTTAAGATTCATTTCATTCCGTTCAATCTCAACTTTCTTCCATTCGGTTTTGTTTATTTTGCTCGTGTCTATTTCTTTTATCCAATTTATGTTTGGTAGAATTTTTGTCTTTTCTATTATTCGAGTTTTGAATCCTAATGCACCTAAATCTCTCATTTGAAATTCAATTGACTTATTTTCGTCAGAAATATTTACGTATTCAATTGTTTGTGTTCCCCAAAAACTCAAGTATGTAATACGATATAAACCAATACAAATAACGCCAATTATAATTATTAATATTTTTGTCGCTTTTCTGTATTTTTCTTTTAAAATTCCATTTAGTAGGAGAAAAAATGTTGAATATAAAACAAAAATCATAAGCCAATAAATTAACGGACTATTTATACTTAAATCAGAAAATCTATTAAGTAGAATCAAACTTACTGAAATTAAAAAAAGCGTAATAAATAATTTATATTTCATTGATTTACGTTTCGTTTTTTTACTATATCTGCCAACGTTCCGGCGCTTGGCGAGGTTGCGAACTTCGGAACCGATTATTTTCGAGCAAAGATAAAATTTCTTTCGAGAAATAAACGTGTATTTACTACAAAATTCGCAATCTTGCCAAACGCCTGTTATGTGACGTTTTTATTTTTTCGCAGTCAAGTTAAAAAACTCTGGGAAAGCTATTGTTGAGAATATCAATATTAAAATTAAAATAAAACTGATAAAAAAATAATTCCTTCCTAGATTTTTAATATTTTGTTTTTCGTATTTATCCAATAAGATTTCGTAGTGTTTATTATAGCCAATGAGAAAATAATTAGGTATTAAAAAAAGAAGTAAAATACTCCAATTTCGAATTGTCGGATTCATTGGTAAGATTCTATCAGTTTCAATACGTATTTCAAAGAATAAAATTAATAGTAAGCTAATTAATAAGATATTCATAAAATTAATAGCTGTCAAAACTAAAAACGAAAGAATTAAAGCCGCATTTTGATTTCCATTTTGTGCAGTTTTTATATTAAGAAACAAGCTAACCCAAATTCGGTAGTATATTTTTAGCATTTAATTTTTAATTCTGTGGTTAATATATACGAGATAATCTTCTAAAATGACACATAACGTCTCGTGGCTTGGCGTCAGTTGGGGATTTGGTTAGCCAAATGTATCGATTTAAGACCAGACTTCCAAGTACAAAACCAACTTTAAAGTTTGCCTAAAACCCCAATTGCGCCAAACCGCTGTTAACTGATGTTTTTTTATTCATTTCGATATTTTCTTTTCGGTACGTCAATATAAAAGTCTTGATAATCTCCATTTTTGTTTCCGCTTAAAGTTCCGACAATCATCTGAACGGTTAAAGTGTCTTTTTCGTTACAATATTCACAAAATTGTTTTATTTCTTTGCGGTTTCCATTTTCGTCTACAAAAAAATATTTAGAACCAGAATAACTTATAGAATTTCCTTTAATTTCAAATTTAGTATTCAATATTCCATTTTTCGGAACTTTATATATTCTCCACCATAATCCTTCAAATTCTTTTTCAGTGCCATTTTTCTGATTATACTGTATAGTTACTTTTCCTCTAAATTTTTCTGGAATTAAAAAAACATCTTTTGATGCGGATGTCACTTGAAATATTATAAATCCGATAAATATCGGTAGCATCGTCCAAAATATTTGCCATTGATTTTTAATTTTTAGTTTTGTTCTAGAAATTAAAATTTGAATAATTCCTATTAAGCAAATTACGAAGAAAATATATGTTGGATACCATAAAAAAATAAACATACAAATATTTATTGCGATACCAAATAGCAAAAATACTAATCCACCATAAAGTAAAATTCTGTTTTTCAATTAATTATTATTTGTTTACGTTTCGGTTTTCTAAAATATCAGTTAACGTTCCGCCGCCTCATGCCGTTGCGAACTTCGGACCCGATTATTTTCCACCAAATATAAATAAACTTGCGAAACGTAAGCGTCAATTTAGGAGAAAATTCGCAATGGCTTGAGACGGCTGTTATAGGGCGGTTGAATATTTTAAAGTTTCTATTTTTCAGATTTTGCCTTTCAAGTTTCGCTTTTCTATTTCCACTTTCAAGTTTCGTTTTTCACATTCTGCTTTTCAAGTTTCGCTTTTCAAGTTTCGCTTTTCGGTTTCCACTTTCAAGTTTCCACTTTCAAGTTTCTGTTTTAAAGTTTCTGCTTTTCAGTTTCTACATCTCAGATTCTACTTCTCAGATTCTACTTCTCAGATTCTGCTTTTCAGATTCTGTTTTTCAAGTTTCGCTTTCAAGTTTCGCTTTCAAGTTTCGCTTTCAAAAACTCTAACGGAAGATTAATTTATTTCTAATTCTTAATGTCTGCGTAAATTCGCAACTGCCCTATAACGTTCCGGCGCTTGGCGAGGTTGCGAACTTCGGAACCGATTATTTTCTGTTAAAGATAATATTTCTTGCGAAACGTGAACGTGAATTTACTACAAAATTCGCAATTGCGCCAAACGTGTGTTGGCAGTAGTTGTTTTATCTATTCCGATTCTGTGCCGTATTTAATTCCTTGTTTTCTAAAATATTGTTTGTACAACTCGAACTTATTTAAACAATATACTCCATCTTTAATTTTTTCAGAACTAATTACTCTTCGTCCACATTGAAAACAGATTTCGATATATTCAAAAACATTTCCGTTATCATCAATAAATAAAATTCCATTTCTCGGCTCGTAACAATTTCCTTCTTCAATTATTTTGGGCAAATCTTTATTTTGATATCCTACGTTATAAATTAAATCAGTTAATTCATTAATTTGATTCTCATTTAGAATTAAAGATTCTTTTACATTTTCGTAATTCAAGATTTTATCTTTTACAGGAATAGAATAATTCATATCGAAACTCTCAAATGAAATTAAAACTATTTGTTTTGCTTTGTCAAAGGGATAAAATTTCATTCTTTTACTAGATGAAAATTTGTTTAAATTGACACATTTTGAATTTTCATTTATAATTTCATCAGGCACAACATCTTCCTCACGTTGAGGAGGATATCCCTTGCGACTACAAGACGAAGTGAGAATTATGAGCAGTGTAATTATATAAATTCTCATATGTTTAAATTCGTGTAAGTTCTTGATTTCTGCGATTTTTCGGTACAATTACTGCCAACGTTCCGGCGCTTGGCGAGGTTGCGAACTTCGGAACAGATTATTTTCTGTTAAAGATAAAATTTCTTGCGAGAAATAAACGTGTATTTACTACAAAATTCGCAATCTTGCCAAACGCCTGTTATGTGCTGTTTTTATTTTGAATTGGATTTAGACTTAAATGAGTTTATAATTCCACCCATTTTTCCAATTAATTTATCTTTATAATTAATGTTTGTCCACGACATAATTTGATATAAATTGTTACTGTCTTCAATTAGTGCGTATCTAAAAAATGCCTTTTTACCATCATCTAATCCTTTTCCACTCATTGAGAAAACAATTGCATTACACGAATTAATTTTAGTTCTTCCAAAATCGGTTATTTTGAAATCATCATAGAGTTCATCAAAATGACTTGTTACAACTTGATAATATCCAAAAAGACTTGGAGTTGTTTTATGAACTTTTAACTTGATTGCATTTTCAAAACTTTTTTTTGTTTCTTCCAATACAATAAAATACAAATCCTCGTCAACTTTTTGAAATTGAACTTTTGCTAGTTCATTCAGATTATTAGTTCGTTCCAAATCTTTAGGTACCGACAAAGAATAATTCTGTGTCATTACAACTTCATGTTGAGTATTGTTTTCTGATTGTTTACAAGACGAAATAAAGATTATTAATATGGCTAGAATGTAATTTTTTAATGTCATTTATGAATTGATTAGTTCTTGATTCTGCGTTAAAATAGCACATAACGTCCCGCCGCCTCATGCCGTTGCGAACTTCGGACCCGATTATTTTCCACCAAATATAAATAAACTTGCGAAACGTAATCGTCAATTTAGGAGAAAATTCGCAATGGCTTGAGACGGCTGTTATGCGTGGGTTTATTTTTGTGGAAAAATTTACTTCTATCTTCTTTTCGGATAATGCTTTTCAAATTTCAGTTTCGAAGTTTCTGCTTTCAAGTTTTTGCATTCAAGTTTCACTTTCAAGTTTCTGCATTCAAGTTTCTGCTTTCAAGTTTCTACTTTCAAGTTTCTACTTTCAAAAACTCTGGTAGTAAGATAATTTTATTTCTAATTCTTAATGTCTGCGTAAATTCCAAAACTCACGCATAACGTTTTGCCACTTGGCGCTGTTGCGGATTTTCAACACCAAACTCTCACAAATATAAACAAATTTTTAATTCAAGACTTAAGCTTCCAAAAAATCACCGAAACCGCAATGGCGCCAAACGGCTGTTAGTGGTTCGGCAGTTTTAGAAATTCCGCATCACCATTTTATTTTTCAAGTTTCTGTTTCTAGTTCTGATTTAAAGTTTCGCTTCAAAGTTTTGCTTCAAAGTTTCGTTTCGAAGTTTGTATTCAAGTTGTGATCCTAAGTCTGCTTTAAAATTTCTCTTCGAAGTTTTACTTCCAAGTTCTGATTCTTAGTTACGTTTCAAAGTTACGTTTCAAAGTTACGTTTCCAAGTTTTGCTTCCAAGTTTTGCTTCCAAGTTTTGCTTCCAAGTTTTGCTTCCAAGTTTTGTTTCAATTTTTTTAGTAACAATTACGGATTTTTTTAATTCGAAGAGCTTTAACCAGTAATAATATCAAACGTCTTGCGGAAAACAAATGTGAAGTGTAATTGATATGACCTGCGTAATTTCTGCTGCTGACCACTAACGTTCCGGCGCTTGGCGAGGTTGCGAACTTCGGAACCGATTATTTTCTGTTAAAGATAAAATTTCTTGCGAAATGTAAACGTGAATTTACTACAAAATTCGCAATCTTGCCAAACGCCTGTTAGCCGACGTTTTTTATTTGACTTTTAATTTTTTCAACCCAATTTATCTCTGAAGGTTCAATAATTATGGCTTTGAAATTAAATTTTTCGGCTTCAATTCCAACTCCTCTTGAGTCATCTATATGAATATCAAAGTCAAATGCAGTTGGGTATTTTGATGAATTTATTTTTCTTGATTTTAGAATTCGCTGATTTTCTTCTTGAGTAACAATTCGGTTAACTTTTATTCCATAATACCATAAAGTAAATCTAATCTTTCTTTTTGTTCTGAAAGATGTCGTATAAATATGAATTTTGTTTCCTTCTTTTTGCAAATCTGAAATCAATTCTCTAGTTCCTTTTCTGATTTGTTCAACTCCAAACAGTTCTGCGATTCCACTTATCTTTTCAGTTTCAAATTCCTTGCCATTTGGAATTAAAGTGCTGTCAAGGTCAAAACTTATATTCATATTTTTATTTTCAATTATTACGATATTTTTTGTCAAATGACGGCTAACGTTTGCGGCTATGCGAAGTGCCTTCTTTTGACCGCTTGACTAATTCTAGCTAAAATAGCCAAATTTTTTAATTTGTACTATTTTATCCAAAAAAAGCGGAAGGCATTTTGCATAACCGTTGTTGGGCGTAGTTACTGTCTATTTACAATCCCTGTTTTGATCAGTAACGGAGTTGGATAGACTACTCCAATATTTTCTTTCACTACAATCAAATTTAATGAAACCAATTATTTATTGCGCTTAGCAAGCCTGCTAGGCGAAGTCAATAATAGGGGTTTTGGGGCGCTATTATTTTGGTGATGTTTAAGTTAGCAAAAATAAATTCTTGACTTTGTCTTTTATTTTCGATAACTTAGCCAAGTCTTGTACGTTGTCAAACGTATTGAAAGTGAACTTTCTACGATTCCCAATCGAAAGACTTGAAGCCTAAATGCTTTATTCTTCTAAACATCCCAAAAATATATCCCGAAAATTCATTGTGAAAAAACGTCGTAGTCTAAGTGGTACGCTCCAATTACGTCCAACGTTCCCGCGCTACACGCGGTTTGGGACTAAATTAGCGCTATTTTTCGGATAAGCCAAAACTTCCAAATACAAAACCATTTTCCCGTCAAGACAAATACCCAAATTGCTTGTCGCGTGTGTTATAAGCCGTTTTTTCTTCTACTTTATTTTCATTTCGCTTTCTACATCAAACTTTTTTTGTTCTTCTTCCGTCATTCTTTCTCTTAAAAGTCTGATTGTATATCCACCGTGTAATTCTGATTTTTTGATGTACATCCAATCACTAATTTCTTTTTTTTCTATTTGTACAGTGTCGCCAAGTTTTACGCTTTTTATTTTTTCTGGCAAATTGTCAATTACGCCAATATATTTCCCTTTTTCTATTCCTTGAATATTTCCAATCCAAATATGTTCAACGTTTCCATTTTCTTCAAATTTCTTTTTCAAGCCAAAAAATGTAAAAACTCTAGTATTGTTTTTAAAAGCAAAATCAAAACTATCTAAAGTTTGTTTTGCTTTTTCGATTGCCTTATTCATTTCAACATCATCTTCTTCAACGTTATAAATTGTCGGCTCATTTTCTCTTCCTATTTTTTTGTTTGAATTACAACTTAAAATACAAATAGAGAAAAATAGGAGTAATGTCTTGATTTGCAGATTTTTCATAAAATGGCTTATAACGTTCCCGCGCTACAAGCAGTTTGGGACTAAATTAAGCTCTATTTTCGGATTTGCCAAATCATCCAAATACAAAACCAATTTTTCCATTAAGCCTAATGCCCAAATTGCTTGTAGCGTGTGTTATGCGGTCGCTTTTTTATTCGTAATTATTTGTTTCTTTAAGTCGTCAGGAATGTTTGTCCAAGTTGTTCGTGGTGTCAGCATTAATTTGCAGTTACATTCTTTTTCTGCCACATTTGTAATATGCCTATACCAATCGAAATAACTCAATTCTCTTGGCTTTGGTGAGTAAAGTAATAGCCCTTTTTCATTCCAATGTACTTCTGTTGATGTTCTATAAATCAAATTAAAACGTTCACTTTTCGGTTTTATAAAAAGTTGTTCGTTTTCGTCAATACCTACTTTAATTATCTCGTCTTGTCGCTTACCAATAGCTTTTGTCCTTATGTGGTCGAAAATAATTCTACCAAGATAAAGTCTGAGTTTTGGAAATCTACATCTGTAATATTCATTCCAATAACTAATCATTCGACTTTCGGTCTGCTGGTAATATTTTGGATTTTCTATTGCAAACCGTTTGTAGTTTTCCAATTTATTATTATCGAGTTGTTCGTCCAAAACTTCTAATATTTCAAGAACATATTCTCCTAAAAGTTTAAAAGTAAAAGGTGTAATCCAATATTCGTTACTGTTAATTTTTTTCAAGCGACTTTGTCTTACATATCCATTATGGTGTCGAAGATAAATGCAGTTGAGAATAGCTTTTTGATTGTTTGTAAGTTTCTGTTCTTTTTCTAATTCAGGTTCATTAAAATAAAGTCTGTTAGGTATTGATAAATTTTCCCCTTCAAGTAGGACAGTTTGAAAGTCTGGATGAATTAAGTTTTCTACTTTATGAATTCGTCCGTCAGATAGTTTTATATCATTCACTGCAAAGGGCAAAATGTCCAATACACTTTCTACGTCTTTTTTCAATGTCCGTGGAAAAGCATTAAGAAGAATTTTTCTGTATTTTGAATGTTTATTTCCTTTGAACCAATTTAGCATTTTCGGTTTGATGTTTTTTAAAGTGCCGCATAACGTT
>NZ_JAKIHO010000060.1:0-323 GCF_021608205.1 Flavobacterium sp. K77
CATGTCCGTTGACACTGATTTTCCAGCCGTCATCGAAAGGAATTGATAGAAAAAGCATTGAGGGTTGGTCAATTTTTATGCTACCCCTTATTTCATTTTCCTTAAAAGATCTAATCAATAATTGTTTAGGACTACTATCATTTAGAACAGATTGATAATAGGGCTGCAACTCCGTTAGCTTTTTTACATCTTTTTCTTCGACAACTATTGATTTATTTACTATTTTGTGCTTTTGACCTAAAGTTAGTTTATCGAACTCTTTTTCAGTGATATAATTTGTAAATGCAAAACCTAAAGACCTATGGTTTTTTAATTTATACAAG
>NZ_JAKIHO010000061.1:0-284 GCF_021608205.1 Flavobacterium sp. K77
GCCGCCTCATGCCGTTGCGAACTTCGGACCCGATTAGTTTCGGCTAAGATAAATAAACTTGCGAAATCAAAACGTCAATTTAGGAGAAAATTCGCAATGGCTTGAGACGGCTGTTATATGCCGCTTAAATTTTTTTCTTAATCAATTTTCAGATTCCACTTTTTAGATTCCACTTTTCGGTTTTCACTTTTCAATTTCTGCTTTTCAGTTTCTGCTTATCAGATTCCACTTTTCGATTTTCACTTTTCAGTTTCTGCTTTTCAGTTTCTGCTTTTCAGTTTCTG
>NZ_JAKIHO010000062.1:0-255 GCF_021608205.1 Flavobacterium sp. K77
TTGAAATCTCTTTCAAAACGGCTGTCAATTCAATATGTCTAGGAACGTATTCTTCTTTGTTTTTTTTCGCTTTTCGTGTGCCTCAAAGCGGGTGCAAAAGTAGAAATTTCTTTTTAACTATGCAAGAAAAATTTAAAGTTTTTTTCGAAAATGTTTTTCGAAAGTTTCTTTCCTTTTTCTCTCAATATGTAATAAGAACTCTGCTCTATTGCGGGGTGCAAAGGTAACATCTATTTTAACTCTGGCAAACTTTTT
>NZ_JAKIHO010000063.1:0-249 GCF_021608205.1 Flavobacterium sp. K77
GCGCTTGGCAAGGTTGCGAACTTCGGAACCGATTATTTTCTATCAAAGATAAAATATCTTGCGAGAAATAGACGTGAATTCACCACAAAATTCGCAATCTTGCCAAACGCCTGTTATATGCCGTTTTTTTTATCTAATTTTTATTAGCTCACCTTCATCAAACCCAATAGTAATTGCAATTGCATTTTTCAATAAGTCTATTTTTAAATTCCCTTCTTTTTCCAATTCTGTTAGCGATTTAGTACAAAC
>NZ_JAKIHO010000007.1:0-169482 GCF_021608205.1 Flavobacterium sp. K77
ACATTTTTTTTTAAAAAAATGTTTCTTGGTTTGTTTTCAGTTTTTATAAGAACGTTGCGCTGTTTGCGGGTGCAAAACTACAACCTTTATTCGCTTTTACAAGCCTTTTTTAAACTTAATTGCAAACTATTTTTTAAGTAACTTAAAATCAATAAGGTTAGATATGAAGTTTTTTTCATCGCTGTGATGATTGGAGTCGTTTTGCAAGTTTGATGGGGAAATTTAGCGGTTATCCATGATAATTCGGCGGATGTTCTACCTTATATACTATGAAAAATGGCTGTGTTTTACTCTACCCGTCGAGTGAAATTGACAAAAACGGTTCTCAACACATTTTTTAATGCGTTTTACTGCGCAAAAAACACTCGAACTGTCGTTTTTAAGAATTGCAGTCTACGAGCTATACTCTATATAATATGTAGCTGTGACAAAATTCGTCTATAATACCTGCAGCTCGCGTTAGGGATAGCAGCGTAAAGCCCACAGGCACGACCCTATTGAGGGAGTGGCGAGGACTTGCAGCGAATAGCCCGACGACTTACTTGATCTTGCCTAAACAAAAGGCAAGAGCAAGAAAGACGGAACGCCAAAAGGGAGACACTATTCACAGACAATGTGAGCTGCAATAAATATAGAGTAATGCATCAAAATTGAATACACAAATAGCCGTACAATAATAGGAGACTTTATTTATATTTGCAACATGTTTACATTCTTAAAACCCAAACCGATCTTGAGGGACTTGATCCCTGATCATCATATTGACATACACTCTCACTTGCTTCCAGGTATTGATGATGGAGCTCAAACAATAAACGACACCCATAATCTTGTAAGGGCGTTGCAAAGTTTTGGGATTTCTGAGATCATTACTACCCCTCATATTATTCAACATGTATGGAACAACACCAAGGAGGGTATTATTGATAAGGAACAATCGACCTTGCTTGACTTACATGCTAACGGATTTGCATTGCCTTTTAAAGCTGCAGCAGAGTACTTGATGGACGACCAGTTTGTCACTCTTTTTCAACAAGGCACTCTTTTGACTTTAAAGGATAATTATGTGTTAGTAGAAATGTCATACATAAATGCACCAATACAGCTGTACAGTATTTTGTTTGACTTGCAAGTGGCAGGATATATTCCTGTGTTAGCACATCCTGAGCGATACCTTTTTTATCACAATAACAATAGTGAATATGATAAACTTTTGCGAGCAGGCTGTGTCTTTCAATTGAACCTACTTTCGGTGGTAGGGTATTATGGTGAAGCAATTACAAAAATCGCAAATCAATTACTACAGAAAGGTATGTATACTTATGTCGGAACGGATGTACATCATTTGAAACATATTGCTGCTTTTGAAAATAAAGTACTTATAAAAGACCTAAAACCACTTGAAGAGGCTATTGCTAACAATCAATTTTTTAAAAATATAAGTCTTTAAAACAGGCTTACTAAAGCTTGATCACTTAATATAAAAAAACGGGTACTATAGCTTTGCACTACAGTACCCGTTTTTTTTGAAGGTATTCTCTATTTAATTCCTAGTAGTCGTTTGTACCAAACTTTTTTCTCTATTTGTACTCCATAACCATAACCGTACCCATAGCCTTTTGTAGAATCTGTATCATTAAGAAGTAGACACATGTTAGGCAACTTTTGTTCTTTATACAAAGTGTTTGGTATATTAAGCATTCGTTTTTCTAAGAAATTAGCACGAGCTACGTAGATAAAGCAATCCGCATGCTTAGCAATTAATAAGGTATCTGTCACTAAACTTACGGGAGCCGTATCGACTATGATGTAATCGTATTGTTTTTTGAGTGATTCAAAGAGTCCATCTACTTTTTTATTCATTAACAACTCCGCTGGGTTGGGAGGAATAATTCCCGCTGGTAAAATATGAAAATCTTCGAAACCATCGTATTTCACAATTAAATCTTCTAAAACTAGGGTTTTGCTAGACAAATAATTAGTTACACCACGATCTGGAATTGACAAGTACTCATCTAGTCTAGGATTACGAATATCCATTCCGATTAATAAAACTTTTTTTCCTGACAATGCAAAAGTCGCCGCTAAATTTACCGATACAAAGGTTTTACCTTCTTTAGGAAAGGTTGACGTCAGGAAAATTGTTTTTGCAATACCTTCTGGCACCTTGGTCAACATAAACTCTAGATTCGTTCGTATGATTCGTAACGCTTCGGCTGAACTGGTTCTACTCTCTGATTTTATAATTTCAGAAGGAGAATCGGACGAAGGCACGTCACCGATAAAAGGAATTGGTGATTTACCTTCCAAATCCAAACGGCTTTTAATTTTAGTATCTAAAAGGTCAAGCAAATAAATGATTGCGAAAGGAATTAACAAACCTAGCAAAAGAGCACCTAGATAGATAATGCTTTTTTTAGGTGAAATTGGAGTGTATGATCCTTTTGCAGAGTCTACAACACGTGCAATTGACTCAGTTGCAGCAAGCGCTATAGCAGTCTCTTCGCGTTTTTGCAAAAGATACAAGTACAATTCTTCTTTTACTTTTTGTTGGCGTGCAATTACTCTAAATTGACGTTCTTGCGACGGGATTTTTTTTATTTTACTGTTAAAAACACCTTCTTGACTCCCTAAATCTCTCTTTTGAATCATCAAATTGTTTTTTTGACGACTCAAACTAGCTGCAACATTTGATTTCAAAGCATTGATTTGTTCACTAATTTTAACTACCGTTGGATTGACCTCTGTTGCCGTTTTAAGAACACGATTGCGTGTCAAAACTAACTGATTGTACTCTTGGATAAGTTCTTGCGCTTCTCCACTTGCAATATTAGTTGGTAATAAATCCGAAGGTGTACTTTTCTTTAAAAAATCAGTCAACGATGTAATTACATTCAATTGAATATCTGTCTCAATACCTTTTTTGTCATACTCGCTTGAACCTTCTATAAAAAGCTGTGCTTCTGCCTCGATATTGGTTAGCTGATTTCCTGTTTTAAAACTTTCTACATTTTTTTCAACACCATCTAACTCTTCAGTAATTAAAGCCAAACGATTTGCTATGAATTTGGAAGTGTTTTCAGAAATGAAGTTTTTATCGGCGGCAGCTTCTTCATTGTAATTTTGCACCAAATTATTCAAAAAATCTTCCGCTTGTTCTACTACAGGATCTACAAGGGACAACTCTACTACACTACTCGTTTTGCTCAACAAAGCTACACTTAAGCGTGACCTAAAACTAGCTGCTACACCTTCTAGAGGGTTGATTATGATTTTGATTGGACGCACCTCATCATTGTAAGGCTGCGTATTGACCAAGGATTTGTTAATCACCAAAGTTCCATACTTAGTGCGTATAGGTTGCCCATAACGAAACACTTTTTTCCCTCCTTCTAAGACATTTCCTTGCCCCAATAAATCAATAAATTGAAATGTATCATTCGACAATGCCCAAAATTGATAGGATCGACCTTCGTTGTAGAAATCAGATTTCTTTTCAAGATAAGTTAGTAGAATTGGTGCTTTATTGTACAAATTGGTACTAAGCACTTTACCTTCAACAATAAACGCAATATTCAAGTTCATTTTACGAACGGTATTCTCTACCAAACTTCGAGATTTGAGAATTTCAATTTCGTTGTCTAAATTACTTTTACCACCACTTATACCCATATCTGCGAAAGCAGATAGCTCTGAAGATAAGCCTCCTTTTTTGTCATCCTTAACTAAAATTGTTGTCGCTGCTCTGTATTGCGGAATGGAATAGCGCAAATAAATGTAAGCTACACTCATCGTAATTGCCACTCCCAAAACAAACCACCTCCAATAGGAAACATACTGATCTACAATAGCCCTAATTTGAAAATCCTGTTCTGGTGTGTCATTTATCATAGAATTGTTTTCCATGGTTATAGCTTATTTTAGAGTGGTGATTATGAAAGTTGCCAATGATATTAGTATACCTGTAACGGAAAATATTAAATTAATACTCGGCCCTACAGCAGATCCATCAATTTTATTTTGATTTGGCTCTACGTATACCACATCATTTTGTGACAAATAGTAAAAAGGTGAATTCATAAATTCAGCTTTTGTGATATCAATTCTATTATAAGAACGAACCCCTTCAACCTCGCGAATCACCAAAATATTATTTCTTTTACCATACACCGTTAAATCTCCTGCCATACTGAGCGCTTCGATCAGAGTCACTCTTTCAGATGCTATTGGATAACTTCCTGGTGCAGCAACTTCTCCTTGTACTGAGACTTTAAAATTACTAATTCGAAGACTAACGATCGGTTTTTTTATGTATTTGGATAACTCCTGCTCTAGTGATTGCAAAGCCTCACTACGAGATAAACCACTTATTTTGAATTTACCAACTGTTGGGAGGTCAATGTACCCATTAGCATCCACCAAATAAGAGGATCCAGCCGAGCTTCCTGATGTCAAATCTGTTGACATATTTAAGTTGAATGACTTTACAGCCTCGGCATCGTCTGCATAAACAGTGAGTAACAATAAGTCATCAGGTTGTATTTTAATTTCATAGCTATTTAAGCCTTTTTGATTTGACTGATTATCAACATCTTGATAATAAATCATATCCTTACGCGAAGCGCAAGAGCACAACAATACTACAAAAACCACAAAGATTGCTGTTTTTTGTAAAAGAATGTGTTTCATATTTCTTAGTTTAAAAGACGGCAAAGATAGTAATTATAATCATACAAACTTGCCAGATTTAAGCTAAGAAGCTTTTAAATTCTAGCATTAACCTATGCGGCGATGCTCCAACTTGCGACAGACTATCCTGCGCTTTATCTCGCACTAAACTCTGAGGATAATTGTCCAAAAATTTCACTTCTAATTTTTATTGTGTCGGAAAATGGCGGAAAATTTTCAATAGCCTATACAACTTCAAAAGGGGTGTATCGAGGATTTTTTTTAGGCTAATTATAATAATTTCCGACACTAGTTACTTGTAAAAACCAATAGCTTTTCATTGTATTTTGCTGGCACTTCACTTGTGATCAAATTGTCATGATCTACTTTAAAATTGATATCAAGACCACTCAACAGGATCTTAACATCAAGAGCATAAAAAAACAGGCGATTGGATGCCTGTTTCGTTTAATTAAATTAATGTGTATGTATTTATGTTACTTATCTAGTGTTTCGAAACTAGAGTTCATGCTTTTGAATTCGGGTACAATTTTTTTCATTTGACCAACGATGGCATCACCTGCAAAGTTTTTAGAAATAGAGATCAATTCATAAATCTCATGGTGAAGATTCTCATATTCCTCTTGAATTTCTTGTGCAATCATAATTTTGGCATGATGTGTTGGAATAGACTTTGAGGTATCATTGAGTAGTTCTTCGTATAGTTTTTCTCCTGGTCGTAAACCCACTACTTCAATCTTTATGTCTTTTTCAGGCACAAATCCCGCTAATTTTATCATTTTACGAGCTAAATCTATAATTCTGACAGGTTTACCCATATCAAAAATGTAAATTTCACCTCCTTTACCCATTGCGCCCGCTTCAAGTACCAATTGGCAAGCCTCGGGAATGGTCATGAAATAACGGATAATATCTTTGTGAGTTATGGTCACAGGACCGCCTTGCGCAATTTGTTTTGTAAAAAGCGGTACTACAGATCCATTAGATCCCAATACATTACCAAATCGTGTAGTAATAAATTTTGTGGCTGCTTTTTCGTTTTCTTGTCGATTTTTTAACTGTAGCGATTGCACGTATTTCTCTGCGATTCTTTTGCTAGCACCCATTACATTACTTGGGTTTACTGCCTTATCGGTAGAGACCATTACAAATTTTTTGACCTTGTACAAACAAGATAAATCTGCTAATATCTTTGTGCCTACTACATTCGTAAAAACGGCTTGACAAGGATTATCCTCCATTAAAGGTACATGTTTGTATGCTGCAGCATGAAAAACAACTTGAGGAGCATAGGTTTTAAAAACCATATCCATTGCTTCAAGGTTGCGGATATCACCAATAATGGTGCGAATCTCTACGTCACTCCTTAAAACTCCAGTTTCTAGCTGTAAATGATGCAAAGGCGTTTCAGCCTGATCCAGCATGATGACCAATTTTGGATTAAAAGTGATTACTTGTCTTACGATTTCACTACCTATTGATCCGGCCGCTCCCGTGATTAAGATAACTTTATCTTTTAATTGTTTAGAAATCCCTTTGTTATCTAAAACGATAGGCTTACGCTCTAACAAATCTTCAATTTCAATCGTTTTAACTTTTTGAGAAATTTCCTTTTGATTTTCCCAATCCGAAATTAATGGTACGGTATAGACTTTTAAATTGTATTCCAAACATTGATCTACAAATGCAATTTGATCTTCTTTAGACAACGACTTATCTGCAATAATGACACTTTGAGCATTTACAGATCGCATCAATGTTGGCAATTTCTTTTTGAGCACCAATATAGGTAAGTCTAACATCCTTTTGGATGCATTTTGATTGTTTTTATCCACAAACCCCACAATTTTGAAACGAGAAGGTGTTTCAAAATTAAGCGCATTGGCAACAGAAATTGCATTTGCATCAGTACCGTAAATTACGGTTCGAATTAGGTTTGCGCTCTTTTTATCTGAGAAATACAATTCGAAAGCTTGTTTTACCAAAACGCGGTATAAAAATAAACCACAAAAAGACAAAGTGGTATTAAAAAACAAAGCGGTGTTTAGTAAAGGCTTGAAACCAAGAGAAACCAAGCAAATAAAGTTCAGCAGCACAAAGACAATCAATACTGAAGCTTGAGAGAAGAATAATTTTACTGCATCGATATAAGATGAATGTCTTATAATTCCAGAATAAGTTCGAAATAGCCAAAAGAAAAACAAGTTTGTCCCAAAAAAAGAACATATAAAGGCTACGTTGTGATGAGTTACAATATAACTCATTCGCATTCCTTGGAATATCAAAAAAGTAGACACAAAACAAACCATTAACACCATCATGTCAATACTTACAATGATCCACCTTGGTAGGTAGCCTAAGTTTTTCATGTTTAGTCTCACATTCAGCTTTTCTGCCAATGAAGCAATAAATTTAATCGATTTTTTCTTAGAAGAAGTACGCAAAATTTTTGATTTTTTTAATATTACTTACAGTACAAATATAATAATTAAAATAGGCCATTGTACACCATTATTTCGATAAATATTTTTGAAGTAAGCTACCTTGTTCACCTTCAAATAACATATGGGTTCCTTCGGGCTATGTATAGGGTATGTACGGAATATGTATGGAGTATTCTAGAAGCACTTTCAATGAGGTGCTTTTAAAATATGACCTTTTGATTGCATTAATTTTCGATTATAATTCCCTGCCAATTAGATTATTTTCTGATATCGTTTATGTTTCAATTACGTACTTAAAAACACTCGAACCGACCTTGTGGAAATCACACCTGATTATTTGTAGTTGACCAGCACCTTCAATATCGCTTGTTTAATACGCGTTTTATCAGCATCAGTCAAATTAGACCCTGAAGGCAAACACAATCCATTTTCAAACAGGTCCTGAGAAACCGTCGTACCATAATAGGCATATTGTTCAAAAATTGGTTGTAAGTGCATTGGTTTCCATAATGGTCTTGACTCAATTTGTTCTGCGTCGAGTGCCAAGCGCAACTGTTCGCTTGTTAAACCATTTGTTTTTGCAGGATCAATCACGATAGCGCTTAGCCAATAATTTGCAAAATAATCCGAGTCAGGCGAAGAGAAAACTGTGATACCTTCTTCATCTTGAAATAATTCTTCGTAAAAATCATGCATTTCGCGACGTTTAGCCACATGAACATCTAGTACTTCCATTTGTCCGCGACCAATTCCGGCACAAATGTTACTCATTCTGTAATTATAGCCAATTTCACTATGTTGGTAATGCGGCGCCGCATCTCTAGCTTGAGTAGCATAAAAAATGGCTCGCTCCTTGATTGCCTCAGATTGTGCTACCAAAGCACCACCTCCAGAAGTAGTAATAATTTTGTTACCATTGAAAGACAATGCTGCAATATCACCAAAGGTGCCACATTTTTGGCCCTTGTAAGTACTGCCCAACGCTTCTGCGCTGTCTTCTAAAATTGGAATCTCGTATTGATCAGCTATCGCTCTGATGGCTTCAATTTGATAAGGAACTCCATACAAGTGCACTGCAATAATAGCCTTAGGCTTTTTCCCTTTGGCTGTTTCCTGTACAATTGCTTTCTCAAGTGCTACGGGGCAAAGATTCCATGTCGCAGTCTCGCTATCAATAAACACTGGTATTGCACCTTGATACAAAATTGGATTTGCTGATGCAGAAAAAGTCATACTTTGGCATAAAACTACGTCACCAGCCTTTACCCCGAGGAGCACCAACCCTAAATGCAATGCTGCTGTACCTGAACTTAAAGCGCCAACATGTGCATTGTTCCCTAAGTACGATTCTAAATCTTTTTCAAAGCCAGTAACATTTGGTCCTAGCGGAGCAACCCAATTGGTATCAAAAGCCTCTTGTACGTATTTTTGTTCATTGCCTCCCATATGTGGAGAGGACAACCAAATTTTTGAATTATTCATTCTTTTTATATTTTATAATTTTTCCAGGATTACCAACTACAACAGCATAATCTGGTACATCTTTAATAATAACGGCTCCTGCGCCTATTGTAACCCATTTACCAATTTGAATTCCCTGAATGACACAAGCTCCAATGCCAACTTGTGTTCCCTCACCTACTACAACATTACCTGCTATAGCAGCGCAAGGTGAAATATGTACAAAATCACCGATGGTACAATCATGTTCTACCACAGCCCCCGTATTTACTATACAATGGGCTCCAATTTGTACATCCGCATGCACAACAGCGTTCGCCATCACAACCGAACCATCCCCTACATTTGCATAGGAAGAAACAGTAGCTCTAGAATGAATTGCTTTGAAGAATTTTTTAAAGGACCAAGACGTTACAATTGCTTTACGCACGGCATTGTCTCCAATTGAAATAAGTAACTCCCCCTGAAAGTGATTTAATTTACTACTCCTATATACTGGAACTCCCATTAAATCGTACAAAAGCGGGTTGTCATCAACAACGCCATCGACCGATTGCTTATTCGATTGAATTAGGTCTAACAAAACTTTACCATGACCACTGGCCCCATACAAAAATAACTTTTCAGCCATTGAAAGGTTCAATTGTTGCTGCATTAGCAGCGTTAATACCTTCGCTTTTTACTACTTTTTGAATTGTCAATAATAAAATTTTGAAATCCAGTGCAAAAGACTGATGATCTACATAATATACATCCAATTCAAATTTTTTATCCCAACTTATTGCATTGCGACCATTGACCTGAGCCCATCCTGTTATTCCTGGCTTAACTTCATGCCTGCGATTTTGAAAATCAGAGTATAAATGTAAATAAGAGACTAGCAAAGGCCTTGGACCAATCAAACTCATATCACCTTTTAGCACATTAATTAATTGAGGAATTTCATCTAATGACGTTTTGCGAACAAAAGTCCCAATTGCTGTCAATCGCTCTGCGTCTGAAAGTAATTTACCATTTGTGTCCTTTTTTTCATTCATTGTTTTGAACTTAATAATTCGAAACACTTTCCCACGTTTACCAGGCCTACTTTGATAGAAAAAGGGCTTTCCTTGATTGGCAAAAAACAATCCTATGGTACAAATTAAAAATACAGGACTAAGCAAAACTAGCCCTATTAAACTTGCTACTTTATCAAAAATGATTTTAAAAAAACCTTTATACATGATTTACTATTCTATTATACTCGTTATCAATGGCTTCCCAAACTAATCTCTGTTGGTACTTTTCAACAATTACACTTCGTGAATTAGAAGCTAGCTCGTTACAAAACACACTATTTGTCGCCAATTGAAACATGCTATCAAAAAGTTTTACTTCGTCTTTAACAGGTACTAAAATTCCGTTGTATCCCCGTTTAATTATTTCATTACATCCCGATATATCGGTTGCAATTGTGGGCAATCCCATAGCTCCTGCTTGCAATACTACATTTGGGAAACCTTCGCGGTAGCTAGGAAACACGAGTGCATTGGCTATTGAAAAATATTGACGTACGTCTTTTTGAAACCCAAGATGCAAAATGTTGTTTGACTGACTGATGGCCTGCAAAGTTTGTGCATCAAGGGGGTCGAGCTCAGGCTCTAGTGGACCGACTAAAAGTAGTTTGACTCCGCTAGCTTGTGACTCCAATTTCAAAAAGGCAGCCACCAATTCTTTTATACCTTTATCTGCTACTAAACGACCAACAAAAATATAAACAAAATCAGTTACTTCAATATTCAATTCTTGTTTTAGTGCGACAATTTGAGCTGGTTCTAGTTGTTTGGGGTCAAAATATTCTACATCAATTCCGTTCACATTACCGTTTGCCAATACCGATAGCTTTTTATTAGTTATGCCAAACTTTTTTAAATCCTGAAGAACTCCTTGCCCCTCTGGATAAATATGTGTGGCAAACAAACACAGAATTTTATCCATTACAATTAAAATTTGTTGAAGGATACCTGTTTTTGAAGGAAAAATTAATCCAGTGAACGTATGCATCCTTACTGGAACTCTAGCAAAAAAAGCTGCGGTCATACTTAACAAGCCTGCTTTTGGCGTTATAGAATGAACAATCTGAGGCTTTTCTATCAGAAACAAGCGATACAATTTCCATAAAGAAATAAGGTCCTGCCACGGTTTGATTTGTCGATGCATAGGCACTGAGACAGTTCGCACTTTTTCTCTTGACGCCACTGTTTCTAAGTGATCATCTGCGCCTGAAACTGCAACTACATCGTATTTTTCATTTAAAAAAGCGAGCTGCCCTTTCAATAAATAATCTAAAGACATGGCTACAGTTGACGTTCGGATCAGTTTTGGTTTAACAGACACTTTCATATAACTTTATGTGTTTATCAACCATTTTGTGAATATCGTACTCCCCCGCTCTCTCTTGGCAAGCCTGAGCAACTTTGTTATAGTGTACTTTATCTTCCAATAATTTTGAAATTTCAACTGCCAAATGCACTTCATTTCCAACAGGAAAAAGAATCCCAGCTCCTTGCACTACCTCAGCTAATCCAGGAACATTTGAAGCTACAAAGGGTTTACCCGCGGCCATGCCTTCAATACTTGAAAGTGACAACCCTTCATAGTGTGATGATAAGACCACAATATCAGCTGATTTAAGCAATTGTGGAACGTTCATACGTAGACCTATAAAAAAGACTCGGTCTTGCAGTCCTAATTCTTTGGCTATACTTTCACAATCATTTTTTAAAATTCCTTCACCCACTAAAACCAATTTAATCGAAGTAGGTAATTGAACCAGCGCTTTTATAAGAGTCATTTGGTCTTTTTGCTCGCGAAAACCAGCCACTTGAATTAATATTGTATCCTTTGCCTGAATTCTTTTATCAATCTCTGACCATGACAACGGTTGTGCTTGTTCAATTTTTGATAAATTCACACCATTTTCAATAACGGTAAATCGAGACTTTGGTAAAGAAGTATGGGCTAGTAAAATTGTCTGTATTTCATTGGTGATACATACGATACGATTGTAGAAACGATATACTTGTTTGTCTACTATTCGAAAAAAACTATTTGCAAGTCGACGGTTGCTAGTGTTGTGCTCGGTGAAGAGTAGTTTCACTTTTGATAAAGACAATATTTTAGCCAAAACAACCCAATACTGCGCAGGAAATAAGTGTACATGTACAATATCGTACTTTTTCAGAAATGGTATAATTTTAAAAACGTTGAGCGGATTATATACCGATCGAGTTCCTAAAGAATATATTGTTGTGCATTGTAACTTTTTAAGTTCTAGCAAAAATGGAGAGTCATGATCTTGTAATACCAAAAGATCAACTTGTATATTTTTTTGGTGATACAACGGAATCGTCTCAAGTAGTAATTTTTCTGCACCACCCGTTGCTAAACTATTTATGATATGTAGTATTTTCATAACTATTTAACTTGTGGTTTTTAAAAGAACATAACAATGCAATAAAACACCAAAAGGAATTGCAAAAAATACTAAAAGATGATTTCGAGATTGCATTAGAAGCGATAAATCTCGCGCAAACAAAGCAGAAGATACCAAATGGATCGCATTTTTAAAGCGTTCCTTAAATGTGCTCCCAAACTCAATTCTGCTCAATCTAGAAAACGCAAAACCACGTGGATTTTTGCGGTATTGTTTAAAAATATTTAAACTAGAACCATCAAGTTGGTATTCTACAACACACAGCACTTGATTAACGGGTTTTAAATCGTACTCTTGATCTAGCAATAAACATTTGTAATCTAAGGGTACAAATTTTTCGCCTTTGTATTCTGGATAAGGAGGACACTTCTTCATTAAAGCTGTTCTATATACCATTTTTTTATCTCCTTGTACACCATGCCTGCTGTACAACTCATTGAGTTTACAGCGACTTAACGACTCGGGAATTGTTGTGCCAATTACATTCCCTTTTTGGTCTGCATCTAGGCCAATGATACCTGAAAAACTATCATCTAATCCTTGGAGTTCTTCTATAATAATTGCAACTGCATTTGGCGGCATGTAATCATCAGAGTCAATACAAACATTAAATGTCGTTTCTATTATTTCGTAGGCTTTATTGTGCCCCGTATGCATCCCACCGTTTTCTTTGTAACAGTAATTTATAGTGATGCGATTCTCGGCTATCCAGGTCGCTACAAGTTCTTGAGTTCCATCAGTTGAACCATCATCAATGACTAACCATTCAAAATCTTGAGCCGTTTGAGCACACAAACTATCGTATACTTGATGCAAACAATAGGCACGATTAAATGTGGGTGTAAATACAGTAAGTGTCTTCATTATTAGGCAGCTAAAATTACATTCATTAAAAAAGTAAAACCGAAATACGCCATCAGTACCATTCCTAATACCTTATGTTGGTTTTTTACTTGAATTTTGGTTAAGAAAGGATATACAATAATGAGTCCCATCATAAACCAAGATAAATAGGCAAATCGGTTGCTGAAATTCGCTCGGATAACCAATATCCAAAAACCATTTGCTGTTAAATATATACTGACCAACCGGTTGTAGGTAGGGTTATTAAAATTTTTCTTAAAAATAAAAAAATAAGCACAGTACACCGCAGCCGCACTGTAGACAACGAAATCCCAGCGAAAACCAGTACTTGAAAAAGAGTCATCATTGATATTTCCACTTGTCAAATAACTTGATCGTTCATCCCCCATCAAACCTGAAAATAATGATTCCCAAAAACCTCCTGCTACTAACGACAGAGGAATACAAAGTATCCATGCGTAAAAGTACGATTTAGGATTTTTATAAAAATAAGTTAAAGCTAACGCCACAGCTGGAATGACTAATGATTTATGAACTCCGATTGACAGTGCAACCAGCATCACTTTGTAAGCTAATTTTTCTCTGGATAAAGCATACAAAAAAATGGATGTAGCAATACCATTTCTAATCCCATTGGTGCCGTAGCTCCAAAATGAAAATGAGATTAAAAGCGCCAAAAAGGAGTAATAAGAATATCCCGCAAACCATTTTTTAGAAGCAAACCATAAAGGTAAAACGTATAACAATACACAGGTTACAAAAAAAAATTGTACGCTCATGATTTTAGCACAAACCTGCATGAAAAAATCAAATACAACATCTTCTTTAAACATATTCATATCCCCATTTTGGTATAGCTCAAATGTGGTAGCATAAGTTCCCATATCACCAAAATAAGCCCCACTTATAGGACGAAAACCAATATAAAGTATACTGAAAAACAATATAAAATAACCTAAAGACTGATTGGCAGCAATACTTTTTGGAGCAGTTATTTCAGTAGAATTTGAACGGATATATGTTACCAAAACAACCATCAATAAAAAATAATAGTAAATTTTAGTATAAAAGGCTAATGGTATAAAGTCAAGCATAGTATCAAAAATGTAATAAATTGAGCCATTGTTTCATGACTACTGCTGTAGAAAAGTGTGTGCTGTTTCGTTTTGCATTTTGTCCAAAAAATTGGCGCTTTTCTTCATTTTGCATCAAAAATAACATTTTTTTAGCTAAGTCCTCAGCATTTTGATTGATGGCAAGCAATCCATCTTCGCCGTCAGTAATTATATTTCGTGGCCCGTTGGGGCAATCAAAGGACACAACAGGAAGTCCTACAGATAAAGCTTCAAGCAATACCATCGGAAAACATTCTGTTATAGAACTCATCGCGTACAAACTGTATTGTTGAAACGTTTGTAGCATGTTGGTACTACTGCCTTTAAAAAAAATCGTCTTTTGTAATTGTTGCTCTGCTATTAAAATCGCCAATTTTTCTTGTGTGCCTACATAATCCTCACCGTAAATGTGTAATTCCCACTCGGGAGCATTAAGATGAATAGTTTTCCAAGCTTGAATCAAATGGTCAAACCCTTTTACTGGAGAAATTCTACCGGCAGCAATGACCAAATTACTTTGTAAAGGTGCAACATCAACTGGGATAGTTATAGGATTTGGAATTACTACAACGTTTTGCGTTTTATAATACGGAACCTCATCTTTATTTAACACCACCAAATGATCGTATTTAGCCTCTATCCAATCGTTAAATTTAAAGTAAAGATTTTTAAAGAACGAATTGTTTTCAATTCGCGATTTATTGTCAAAATAACGCGAAGAATGGAACTCCTTAATTTTTTTTGCTCTTTTGTAGAAAAAAGGCATCCCATAATAATCAAAACCAAAATTACAAACAATGACTGCGTTGGGTTGTAACTTACGAAGGGCTCGATTTAATTTATAAAAATGCAATGGGAGTTTAGCAAGATTAGCTAGTGAAAAATAACTTTTTTCTCTATGATAATCAACACCTAAATCCAGGAACTTAATTTTGGCACTCAACGGATAACAAGGTTTATTGTTGCGCTGCTCACAGGTAAGAATCGTAACATCGTAACCCAATTCATCAGCAAAATAATTGGCTTTTGTTGCCATCACTTTTTCAATTCCGCCGTGCAGGTATATTTGATCCGTGTTAAATACTATTTTCATGAAATTAATTTTTTAAAGAGCAAATCCCACTGACTTACAACCGATGCTGGAAGAAAACGTTGCACATTTAGCTTGGCTCGCCTACCAAAAAGGATTCTCTTCTCTTCGTCTGCCATTAAATCCATCATTTTGAGTGCCAATGCTGCTACCTCTTCAGCTGGCACTAAGTATCCATCGACCGCATCTTGAATAATATCTCGTGGACCGGATGGACAATCAAAGCTAACACATGGCACTCCACAAGCCATCGCCTCAATTAACACCATTCCAAAACCCTCTGATCTTGAAGGTAAAACCATTAGTGCCGATTCTAAGTATTTTTTTTCTATATTTTGTACGGGCCCATTAAAAAAAACAGTCTGTTCAATTTCAAGTTTTGTAGCTAACTTTTCGTATTTATGATCGTGATGGCCCTTCCCGTAGAATGATAATTTCCAATCAGGAAATTTTTTCGTCACTTCTTGCCAAGCTAGTAAAAGTAAATCTACTCCTTTGTTATGAGATTGAGAACCCACAAAAATGACACTGTTAGTATTTAAAGTACTTGAAGTTGCAGGATAAAAAGTTAGCGGATTAGGAATACAAATCAAATTATTCGAAGTCCACTCGTTCAAATTACTTTTAGTAAGCACAATAAAAGCAGTAAAGTCAGCGGCTAGTTTTTGCATTAACTTTCGTTTCATTGTATTGGCAAGACCATTGGTCCTGTCCAATTCAATAGAGGCATGCCTTTCATAAATAATTGGTGTCTTGTAACCAATAATTTTAGGGATGAAAAATCCTTTCAGACCGTCATCACAAACTGAAACAACATTAGGTTCAATAGTCTTAATTATTTTTTGAATCCCATTTTTATATGACATGATATACTGAAATGGATTCCCTGCCACAGTTATTGATAGCATTTTAATTTTATCTGAAAAACGATAAAATGGGTCTTCATGCCCATCATTCAAGCAAAGAATAGTTACATCGTAATTGTATACTTCAGCTAAATATGAAGCCTTTACAGATAGAACACGCTCTAGACCGCCCGATCCATTGATACCGTTTGTAATGTACAATAGCTTCATTTAAATTTTTTAAGAATGGGTTTTTCTAAATATTCATAAATCAAGAAACTTAAACCTATGACAAATGCCATCGTTACTAAAATTGAACCAAAATGTGGCAAACCTGCTTTCATCAAATTATAAATTAAAATAAAACCAACGGTTTGATGTATTAAATACAAAGGATAGGATACTTTTCCTAGAAATATTAAGATGGGTGTATTCAGAAAAGATAACTTATTATAAATCAGTAAATAAAAAACACTTGCAAAAAAACATGTAAATAAAAAAACCTCAAGGTTCCTTTGAATTACAAACACACTAACTAATGCAATTACTAAAATAATTTGAGCAATACGATTTTTGTTGTTTTGATACAATAAATTAAAGAGTATACCAATTATAAAGAAAACTCCAAATTTAAGATTTAACACAATATCAATTATGGAGGGGCGTAAAAGAGCAGCATACATAAGTGCTAACCAAAATAAACATATAAGTTCTATTTTCTGGAGTAAACTTAACTTCCATAAGGTAATCATTAAAGCATAAAATAGTAATTCATGTAACAATGACCAATAAGAACCATCTACATTACTAATATAAAAAAGACCGTGAAACATGAGCACATTCAAAATTTTTTCAACAGGTGCCACTTGGAAAGAATCTGTGTTATTAAATAACAAAACAAACAATGTAATCGATAAACAGATCCAATAGGTGGGATACAATCGGATAAATCGCTTGTACAAAAATTCTTTTACACTTTTTATTGTTTCCAAACTCATAAAAATCACGAACCCACTAATCATAAAAAATAATTCAACACCATGATGCCCATATTTAAAATCAAAAAAGGGATTAAAATCATAATTTAATTGAGATCGAAAAAAAAAAGTATAATGAAAATAGAGTACACTAATTGCGGCAACACCCCTTAAAGCCTCTAATTCGGGAATTCTTGTGGATTTACTCATCATATCAAAGACTACTTAAGTTTGTTTTTTTTTAAAATTGCATTATTCAACAAATTCACAATTATTGAACTAAACAAACTACATGAAACGAGTACAAAAAAAATAGGTAAAACGTATGTTGCACTGTAAATGAATGATTCGAAATAGACCACATAAAAAAACATGTGTACCAACCACATATTAGTAGCATGCGGGGCAACATAATCAAAAATTTGTGCTACATTTTTTGACAAATTGAGCTGGCAGAATAAAAAAATAAAAGGAATTGCAAGAAATGGTGCTACTATAAAATTAGGAATAACACCGTGAATAACTATTAATACCGCAATAGCAACTAGAATTAGCGCATTTTTAAATTTTAGAGTTGCAAAAAAAAAACTCATTTTCGTGTTCCACTTGTACTTTAAGGCCATAGCACCTGAGCAAAAAGATAGCAGTGAGGTAGCATACAAACTCAACTGTCTTTGAAACCAGTTGAGCACGAAATTATCAAACGCTCCCGGCTGATACACCCTGTAATAAAAACCAATCACATAAATTATTAACAAGGTAGCCGACAAAAAAAGGAGCGGAAACCTGTCAATGATATAAAATAAATATGCCGAAGAAGCTACTAAAAGTAAGTAAGTAAAGAAAAACCACCAAGCGCTATTGTACGAAGTATCTATAGCGGTGACATTCAAAACAAACTTTGTTAGATCACCAGGTAGGCCATCCGCATTCATAAGCCAACCTAAAAGGACTGCAAATAGTAATAGGATGATCCAATAATTTATATACAACTTTTTTATTCTATCCGAATTTTCTTGTTTGTAAATTGCATTAGTATTTTTTACAAATTTAAAATACAATCCATACCCGCTTAAAAAACAAAAAATGGGCACACAAGCATCGCAAAACAGCGAAATATAATAGGATAAAGACTGCGTGCCAATAAACAGCAATGGTTGAAACAAACCTTTGAACGGTCTATTAAACAAATGAAGAAACAGCATCATTAAAACTGCAACTGCCTTCAGTTGATTTGATTTTTGAACCGATATCTCCATGAACTATTAATAAATTAGTATAAATTATTTTTTATAGGTACTGCAAAACCTTTATCCTTTTTTTTTAAATATTTAAGATCGTTTCAAACGTCTTAAAAATTGGAAGACGGATGTAACGACTATTAAACATATAAACCAACGGTTTACAAACAACTTCCAATAGATTTTTTGCTCCAAAGAACGTATTTCTAAACGCGTTAACCTACTTTTACTCAAAGTATAGAGCTGTTTTAATTTACTCTTTTTTCCAGAGCTATTCTCTTTGCTAGTGCAAATACTTTGAGCTATTTTTAAAACTCCACTATTATACCTATTCCGAATAACTGGCTCTAAAAAAAGTAACTTATTGATAGTTGCCACCTGCAGTAATGCATCATGAACATGCTCTAAATCTGGTATATTTTGCAGCGTTATTAAGCCACTCAAACCATTTTCATGCAAACGATTGTAGTAATAAAGCGGACTTTTGACTAGCGCAATCTTTCGAATATGAGTCACATATTCAAATACAAAAACTAAATCTTCTGACAACTTTATCTCAGGATGCAGCAAGATGGAATGTTGTCTAACTATAGATGCAACAAATAATTTTCCCCACAATACACCAGTCACTCCGTGAAACAAATAATCATAAAACAAGGTAACATCTATAGTATTTTCGTCAAGAACTGCCTGAAAATCATGCAAAGAAATTCCGTCCTTAGCATAACGCGATAACTCATAATAACCGCCACAACTCAAGCCCAATTCTAAATTGTTCTTAAAGGGCTCGAACAATTTCTCTAAATAATGACGCTCGACGTAATCATCTGCATCTATAAATGATAAATAGCTTCCTAACGCTCGTTCAATTCCGTAATTGCGCGCCACTGAAACGCCTTCATTCAACTTTGTAAACAACCTAAAATGCGGTTTATCTTTAATAAAATCAAGTATTATTTGCGTGCTAGCATCTGTAGACCCATCATTAATTATCAGTACTTCATAAGAGCTATATGTTTGCAAATAAATACTTTGCAAACATTGCAGGATGTAATTTTGTGCATTGTAAACAGGTACAACGATACTTATTAAATCACTCATCGGTTGGTAATTAATCTTTCAAAAAGGTGAATCCATTTTGGCATGATAATTTCTGGTCGATACTGTTGACTACTTTGTAAAGCAGTATTGGCCATAATTTCGCGCTGTTCTGGATTGCCTATTAAATAAAGTATTTTTTCTTCCAAGAGCTTTTTATTTTTGAGTGGGATTAAAAAACCATTAGCGGTATCTTCAATGATCGCTGAGGGTCCGCATGGACAGTCGTAAGCTATTACAGGTAATTGCATTTGCATGGCTTCTACCAATACCATCCCAAATCCTTCGGCTAACGAGGTAAAAATAAAAAATGCTGAAGTACTATACTCTTGGGCAATAGCTTTTGAAATTCCTTTTAGAAACACATTCTTTTCTAATTGCAAATCAATTATCAACTTTTGCAGTTTCTCTTTTTCTGGCCCATCTCCATAGATATGCAATTCCCAATCAGGATGTGAGGAGGCAACAGAGCGCCAAACCATAATTTGGTCAGCAAAATTCTTAAACACATCTAAACGGCCGACACTAATCACACGCTTACTCTGAAAATCTTTTTGAAAATCAAAGGGCATAGTTACACAATTGGGTAGTACTTCCTTATTTTTAAAATAATAACGATCTTGTGCATCTTGCTCTGTTAGTAAAACAATGGTATCATATTGTTTCGCCAAATAATTATGCCAATGCATCATCAAAAGGTCTTTAGAAAAAAGACTTGTTCCACCACGAATAATTTTTTGGGCTTGATCAGAGCTATGTATTTCTCTTATTTTTATTGCTTTGGTTTTTAATTTTGGAATAATCAAATCATCATAGCCCAATTCTAAAACAGAAATAATATCAGGACTGATTGCGTCAATAAGTTTTTGATATACCTTTCGCAACACATAGGCATTGTAAAAAAAAGTTAACCCTTTTACATTGAACTTAGTACCAAAATAAGTACTAATAGCCATGTCGTGCACGGTAACTTTAGGAGAAATATCAAAACAAATAGGTTGCCCTTGTTGTTCAGCAATAATGATATGAATTTTGTGAGAAGAATGTTCGGCCAAATAATTGGCTTTATTAACCAAAACACTTTCGGTACCACCCGGTTTAATCAAAGCACCAATACAATAAACTATAGTCATGATCATTCAATATTATTTTCTAGCTAATTCAAATTGAATTAAGCTTTTAAACGGTGTATTTTAAGAATTTATATAAAAATCAAATGATTGCAATGGATTACTAAACTCAAATTTGGAATTATACTCTCCCATTTTATCCCTCAATTGCTTGTCCTGTATAAGTTTTTCTAATGCATTATAAAATGAATCTTCATTAAAATCTACAATTATACCGTTGACATTATTTATAATTTCCTCGCTAGCACCTGAAAAATTAGTACATACAATTGGTTTTTTAAAAAACTTTGCCTCTAGAATTGATACACAATGCCCTTCATAAAAGGACGGTTGCAAATACAAATCACAAGACTTATAATAAGGATATGGATTCCCTTTTTTTCCTAAAAACACTACTGATTTATTCATTCCGAAATTATCAACTACACTTTCTAAATGCTGTTTTTGATTGCCATCTCCAATGATGTACCAGCAAAATTTATATCCCTTATCTTGTAGTCGTTTCATCGTTGGTAAAAATTGCTCGTGCCCTTTTTCTTTTGAGAGTCTTCCTACGGTAACAATATTAACAACATCGGTATTGAAAGCTTTAATTGGCTCGGTACTTAAGTCTAAAATTTTATCGAACAAAAGTAAATTATGTTTCACTTTAGTTTTGGTTGCCAACTTTGGCAAAACGTTTAAAAAATGAGTCATAACATCCGCTGATACACAGACTATTTTATCAAATTTCTGATAAATAGCGCTCATAACATTTTTATTAAAGTAAATTTTTGAAACATCGAAATGTATCCATTGTATTTTATGATGTGCCTTCACTTTGTGGATAACAAAGTTGCTTATAAAACTATGCGGACCTGCAAATGCAATAGCATAATCAAAAGACGCATCAATTTTTGGAACTTTATTTTTAACAAATGAATAATAGTAATCGTTCTTGACATCAAGTTTAGAAATAAAGTAGTACAGCAAAGACTTGAATGCTGTAGCAACTTGTAGTCGTTTTAACGATTGGAGAAATAAAACATTAAAGCTGGTGTTGATAACTTTATTGATCTCATTTGAATTTTCTAGATAAATAATTTTAACTCTATCTGGAATTTCGTTTAGAAGTTCGCCTGAGTTCTCCAATAATAATAGCGTTACCTCATCATCAGTGGATAAGGTTTCTATCAAATTTAAAAACGACTTTTCAGTTCCTCCTAAATTCATATTTATGAGGACAAATAATAACTTCATTATAGATATACTTTATAAATTCCCTTGATAAATATTTTAAGATCTAAAACTGTAATATGGTTTACAGTTTTAAAAAAAGAAAGTTGGTATTTTATAAATTCTCTATCTCTTGAATCAATTAGTATTTTGAACAATTGCCCATATCTTTCTCTCAAAATATCGTCGGTATCTTGTTTTGAGGAAATCTTGTTTAGGTTCTGTTTTGTGATTTGTAGTACATCTAAAGCAAATTTCTTTAGTTTTAAAGCATTATTTCGTCCAGAGGCTGAATTTTGCAAAATTCTATAATATGCTGTGTTGTCTGACAATTTATAAACTCTAGCACGAGAACACATAAAAAGCCATAGTTGATAGTCGCCCATACTCAGTTCTAAATTATTTTGCTCTTTAAAATATTCTATAATTAATTCCTTTTTGAACAAGGCCGTAACCGTGCCTACTGCACTATCTTTTAAAATGTCTTTTAAGCTTATCTCTTTACTTGTATCAAAAGGTGTAATAATTTCATCAGAAGTATAATTGGTACAAACCAAACCATAAGTTGGATTAGCTTCTAAAAAATCAACTTGCTTTTGTAATTTTAAGGGATCTGTCCAATAATCATCGCCTTCGCAAATAGATATGTATTTGCCGGTACAACTTTTAAAAATTTGCTCTTGATTTTTTTGTGCACCAACGTTTTGATCATGTAACAATAATTTAAACTTACCAGGGAATCTCTCGTTGAAATTTAAAATAATACTTCTTGAATTATCTTTGGAACAATCTTCACCTAAGACAATATCGTAATTAAAAGTACATATTTGCATTAAAAGTGAATCCAAACACTCGACAATATATTTTTCATGATTATAAACCATACAAAAAATACTTACCGTAGGCTGCTGCAAAGATTCTAAAAAACATACCATTTTCAAATTTTGCTCAACTACTTGTTCTTTTTCAAAACCTGATTTTTCATATACACGTACCGCTGCTGCATTGTCTACATTAACTTGTAAATAAACTTCATTTAGCTGTAAAGTTTCTCTTGCATAAGTCAAAATTTGAAAGGTTGCCAATTGCGCGATTCCTTTGCCCCAGTAATTTTTATCACCAATAAAAATATGATACTGCGCATCTTGCTTAGTTAAGTTGGTAAGTTGAATATTTCCAACATACACGCCATCAACAATGATTGCAAAACGTTTGGAAATCTTTTCTGTTATAACTTTTACGATCCAATCTCTCTCAATATCATAGGTAATTTCTAAATTAGGACGCGAACCAGTATATTTCCAAATCTCTTCATCATTGCGCCATAGATATGAAATAGCTGCATCTTCAATTTGTAATGGTCTGATGTAAACATTATACATAACTAATGATTTTTTTCATTTCAGCAATAGAATATCTTTGATCAATTGGGAGATGGATTAAATTTTCAGCCATTTCACATTCTAAAGTACTTCCGTTCCAACTTTTTACATTTGGCCAATATTTTGCACAATAAATTTTGTTTTCCAAAAGACGTTGTCGAAGTGATAAATCGCTTGTCAAAAAAGGATAAACCATAGGAACTTGTGAGTTGTTTTTAATCACTTTGAACCTATTGTCATCTCCCAAAATAGAGTGTAAAAAATTATAATTTTCCAATCTCTTTAGTCTAATCGTTTCATAATCTATGGATTGTAAAACAGACTCTGTAAATCTTGACATTTTCAAAATGGGTTGTCCAATTAAACTAGCATCGTTTAATGCAAATTCGTTGTAACCTTCTTCCGCCGATTTGTCAATTCGTGTTGTTAAATGACTCAATCGCTGCCCAGAATAATCTTGTTCAATCTCTGAGTTATCCAATTCATTACTAAATAAATAGGCACCGTCAGCAACACCTACAAATTTACGAGCAGAATAAAATGTTTCAAATCCAGTTATTGGGTCTGAAAAAAATGATTGCGCATTGTCAATCACGATATTAAAATTATTTCGGGGCAATAGCTTTATATAATCATCTTTTAAACCGAAGTAATTTGTGTACAGAAAAATTTGTTTTTTTTGAACTTTATCAAAATCAAAAATGGGTTCTAAGTTTTCGTCGATATGATACATTTCATATTTTATACCTAGTTTAGTAGCTGGCTCTAATAAAACGTCACAGGTAAAATAAGGCAAATAGATTTTATCAATTTGATTCACTTTTAAAATGTACTCTAAACTATTTCTACCAGAATTTAATAAAACACAATTGGAACCACGGTGATAGTGATTTCCTCTATTTAATTCAAGACCAAAATATCCTCCTATCGATTCCATTTATAATAATTTGTAATTGTCAAGCATAACATTAATTTCATCCGGAGAATTGAACATTAAAATGTCGATAATTGATAAACCTGGCTCAAACATTTCTCTTTTCTGATCATATTCTTGTAAAGTAACATGTTGAAAAAAAAGATTAATTCCTTCTTTATCGTATTTGGTTTTGTCGAAAAAGGTTAAGCCTCCTACTGGATTCCAGTATTCATTGACTTCAGGCAACATTTTACAAATATTTAAAGCCCATTCATCAGGTGCAGTGGCATCAGCAACTTTGAGATTCATCTCAGAAAACACTTCTATTTTGTGATTTATTCCTAAATAATCACATACTACTTCAAGAGAAAACTTGTTTAACTCAACTACTGTTTCAAACTTTTGTTCAAAAACTGAATTTAATAAGTTAATTACTTTAAAATAATAAGGAGCTGATTTTTTGTATACTGTTAATTGCGACAAAATCTTTTTTTGCCATAATTCAACATTATTTATCTTCAAATCTTTAATTAATGTATCTCGTCCTTTGTTCGATGAAGGTACTTGGATGTATAGCCAAGAATCTTTTTGCTTTAAAATTCTATTTCTATCTATCCAACCATGTCTTATATACTGCACGGTATCAAAAAGAATAAACCGTTCAGTGTGCTTTATTAAACTAAAATAACCTATATAAGGAAAAAAGTATGGTTGCATTATTGCAATTTTCATCTTCTAATTGTTGATTGTGGTTATTATTTTCACGACATCTTCTTCTTCCAATCCTTCGTACAGGGGTAAACATAGAACGCGTGAAGCAATACTTTCAGATACTGGCATTGGTTCACCGTTCACGTACGGTATTGTGTTTAAAGAAGGATAAAAATACCTTCTCGGAAAAATTTGTTTGTCATTCAATGCTTTTTGAACTTCGAGCAAACGTGCTTCGCTCTCAAAAATAACTGGATAGTAACTGTAATTCCACTCGGTATTATTTCTAATTTTTAATGGAGTTAGTTTGGTGAAATCAAGTTGCGCTGCATACCATTCTACTACTTGTTTTCTGCTGGCAACAATACGCTCCATGTACGGCAAAACGCTCAATCCCATGGCCGCTTGCAATTCAGATATTTTACCGTTTATTCCTAGTCCGAAAAATTCTAAAGGACCATTGTGACCAAAATTATGACTGTAAAAAAGTTTGTGATTCAAGTCAGCATCTTTACAAAACACTGCGCCACCCTCACCGGTATGAAACAACTTAGTCGCGTGAAAACTACAGGTACTTACATCACCGTACTCAAAAATAGATTGCCCATTGTAGGTTACCCCAAAGGCATGGGCAGCATCGTAAATAACTTTTAGGTTGTGTTTGGCTGCAATTACTTCAATTGCCTCAATTGCGCAAGGATTTCCAAAAACGTGTGTCGCTAAAATAGCAGTCGTTTTTGCTGTAATTGCGGCCTCAATTTTGGTTTCGTCAATTGTTAAATACTCCGGATGAATGTCTACAAAAACTGGCGTACAATGTTCCCAAAGGATTGCTGATGTAGTGGCTACATAACTAAACGGGGTGGTAATAATTTCGCCTTGTTGCCCTAGGACTTGTAATGCAATTTGAATGGGAATAGTACCATTATTCATGATAATGATATTCGACACGTCTAGTTTTGCTTTTAGTTTTGTCTCTAGCTCCTGCAGCAGTTCGCCTCGATTAGTCAACCACTGATTTTTCCACACACGTTCTAGTTGCTTGTTGTAATCTTCTAAAGGCGGAAAAAATGTTTTTGTAACGTTTATCATTTTCTTTTTGCAATTGTAATTAATTCAAATAATGAACCGAGCTTAAACAAAAAAGCTGCGGCTGTAAAAACCAAGACTCCTAAAATACTACCAAAAACTAGTCTAAAAAAATCGATAAAATAATAATTATTTAGGAACAAATCTGCTGCAAGCGTAACGGCTCCGGCTAAAACACTTACTGCAATAATAGGTAAAATATCTTTGGTTTGCTCCCAAGCGCTATACTTTAAAAAACGGCCGCTGTAATGGGTATTGATAAAGAAACACAATACCGAGCCCACAACACTGCCGTAAAGTAAACCATAAATGCCAAACTGAAACGAAATTAATATAATAACTACAGTTAAAATTTTCTTGACAATTTCTAATTTTAAAAACAAATCGCTTCGGCCTTTAACGTTCAATATTTGAAGATTATAGGAATGTATTGGGTATAAAATGCCATTAAAACAGAGAATTTGAAAATACGGAACGGCCGGCAACCACTTTTCAGTAAGTAAAAATCGAAAAAGAGGATCGGCCAAAACCGCCATTAAAACTAATGTTGGTGTTACTAAAAACAAAACCATTTGCATGATTTTTTTGTAAACCATTTTTAAACGAACATCATCATTTTGAATCGTAGCAAACAACGGAAAAGTTACTTTGCCAATAATTGAATTAATGGCACTTACTGGAAACATTTGTAAACTCTCGGCACGATTGTAAAAACCAACCTGTGCTGGTGCAAAAAATTTTCCAATAATAATGGTATACGCATTGACAAAAAGGATGTCTAAAATACCCGAAAACATTAACTTGATTCCGTAGTGAAAATGATAGTGAAATTTTTCTTTGTTAAAAACCCATAATGGTTTCCATTTTGCAAAATACCATAATTGCACTGTGGAGGCTAACGCCTGAATAATTGCGCTCCAGACCAAACTCCAAACTCCGTAACCGTAATAAGCCATTGCAATACCAATTGAACAACCCAATATTAGTGAAGGTATTGAAACTTTTAGTTGGGTTTTAAAGTCCATGTTTTTATTCAACCGAGTAATTTGTATGGCTGAAAAGGCATTGATAACAAACGTTACGCTGTACACACGAACCACAGCCGTAAGTACGGGTTGGTTGTAAAAATCAGCGATAAAAGGAGCTACCAGTATAAAAAGAACATATAACAAACCACTTACGACCAAATTAAAATAGAACACTGTCGAATAATCTTCTTCATCTAAATTTTCAGAACGAATTAAAGAACTCGTTAGACCACTATTAATTAGTGTAGCAGCTAAGCCCATAAAAATACCTAGCATTGCTATTAAACCGAATTCAGCAGGAAGTAATAAACGAGCCAAAATAATCGAAACCACAAGACCAATTCCTTGCGTGCCAAACAACTGCAACGAACTCCAAAATACGCCAGATAACGCTTGTTTTTTTAAGGACATTTAAATTATTATTATTTTATGTAATTCGAAAACAACTAAAATGTTTTTTTCAATTATTAGTAAATAGTCAGGATTAATCGAAGGCTGTGTCAACACGACTAACGTTCAGCTGCAACTCTTGTTGAAACAAAAGTACATCAGCAGCCACCATTTCTTGAACCAAACTGGCAAGGGTATATTTAGGTTTCCAACCTAATTGTTGTTGTGCTTTTGTGGGATCGCCCAAAAGTAAATCAACCTCGGTAGGTCTAAAATAAGTGGGATCTACACGCACCACGACTGTTCCTTTTGCTACTTTATTTTGGTTTTTTGTTTGAATTGCTTGCAAACGTTCGGCATCAATGGCAGCTACAACCCCAATCTCATCAACTCCTTCGCCTTCAAAACGCAAGTGATAACCTACCTCAGCAAAAGCCATTTGTACAAAGTCACGCACCTTGGTTGTAATTCCGGTAGCGATCACAAAATCTTCTGGTTTTTCTTGTTGCAAAATGCGCCACATGGCCTCTACATAATCTTTGGCATGACCCCAATCGCGCTGTGCTTCTAAATTACCCATGTATAAAATGTCTTGCTGACCTAAAGCAATTTGTGCCACGGCGCGTGTAATTTTACGGGTAACGAAAGTCTCCCCGCGCAAAGGTGATTCGTGATTGAATAAAATACCATTGCAAGCAAACATTCCGTAAGCCTCTCTGTAATTTACAGTAATCCAATAGGCATATATTTTAGCAACCGCATAGGGCGAACGTGGGTAAAAAGGTGTCGTTTCAGATTGTGGTACCGCTTGTACCAATCCGTACAATTCAGAAGTACTGGCTTGATAAATTCGAGTTTTTTTCTCTAAACCTAATAATCGCACCGCTTCTAAAATTCGCAAAGTTCCTATTCCATCCGCATTAGCAGTATATTCTGGGATGTCAAAACTCACTTTTACATGACTCATGGCACCCAAATTATAAATCTCATCAGGTTGCGTTTCTTGAATGATTCGTGTAAGATTCATCGAATCAGTCAAATCACCATAATGCAATTTAAAGCGCTGGTTTTTTTCGTGTGGATCTTGATACAAATGATCGATTCGCGTAGTGTTAAACGACGAAGCTCTGCGCTTGATACCGTGAACCATGTATCCCTTATCTAATAAAAGTTCGGCTAGATATGCGCCATCTTGACCTGTAATACCTGTTACTAATGCTACTTTCATTATTGCTATTTTTTAGCACATTTTATTGTGTCTACCCTTTCTTAAAGGTTTCTAATTACTTCTTTGTTGAACGGTTTCCTGATTGTTAAGATACCATTCGTATGTTTTTTGAATACCTGAGTCGAGGTCAACTTGCGCTTTCCATCCCATTTCATTCATTTTCGATACGTCCATCAATTTTCTCGGCGTACCGTCTGGTTTGCTAGCATCCCAGGTTATAGTTCCCGTATAACCTACAATTCTTTTAATGGTCTCAGCCAAATCTTTAATAGAAAGATCCGTACCAGTCCCTACATTATAAAATGATTCGGTCATGTCGTGTTCTAACGCAAAAACAACAGCTGCAGCCAAATCGTCTACATATAAAAATTCACGCAAAGGCGCACCACTTCCCCACAATCCAACCGATGGACTGTTATTGATTTTGGCTTCATGAAATTTACGGATCATCGCGGGTAATACATGCGAGCTATTCAAATCAAAATTATCATAACTTCCATACAAATTTGTTGGCATCAAACTAAAAAAAGCTTTACTGTATTGTTTTTGAATTGCTTCACAAGCTTTTACTCCTGCTATTTTTGCAATCGCATACCATTCGTTAGTAGGCTCTAGAGAATCGGTAAGTAAGTACTCTTCTTTCAAGGGTTGTGCCGCCATTTTTGGATAGATACATGAACTCCCTAAAAAAACAAACTGACTCACATTAGTACGCAAGGCAGTGTCAATTAAATTATTCTGAATTTGAAGATTCTGCATTAGAAACTCATAAGGCGCAGTCATATTGGCTAAAATTCCACCTACGCGAGCCGCTGCATCAATTACGATTTCGGGCTGTTCTTTCGAAAAAAATGTTTGAACTGCAATTTGATCGCGCAAATCTAAATCAGCACTTGCAGCGCCTATTAAATTGGTATAGCCTTCAGCAGTTAAAGCGCGCCAAATGGCACTCCCAACCATTCCTTTGTGACCAGCAATATAAATTTTGCTCTTTTTTTCCATTACTGCAAAAGTGCTGGGTTTTCTCGTTCCAACGCGTTATAAATATTTTTCACATCCTGCGAACAGTCCTTTTGAAGGATTAAATTAGCCGAATCAGTATGTACAAAAATAGTGTTTTTTAAACCTACAAAAGCGGTAAAATTAGTAGTTCCAATAACCATATTCCCATTAGCATCTACAGGATGACCATTACTGTGCAAATAGTCATAAACCGATTCAAACGAACCTAAATCAGACCATAAAAACTCAGATGTTACCACTTTGATTTTTTTACTTCGTTCCATCACCGCATAATCGATACTGATAGAAGGAATCTCCAAAGAAAGTTCTAAGTCAAGTTGTCCAGATTTGTTGGCCTCCCACGCTATTTTTGATTTTTCGTAAACCTCAGGAGTGAACGCCTGTAATTCTGCTAAAAAAACACTCGCTTTAAAACAAAACATACCGCTGTTCCAGAGAAAATTACCACGTGCAATAAACTCGCGTGCCGTCACTTGATTCGGTTTTTCTCGAAAGGAAAGTACTGTATCTCCTTTGCGCTCAATGTAACCATAACCCGTTTCTGGCTTGGTAGGTAATATTCCGAAGGTTACAATGTGTCCATTAGAAGCTTTTTCAACTGCTTCAGTAATGGCAGCTTCATACGCTTCAGAGTTTGCTATAATATGATCCGAAGGTGTCACAATTAAAATAGCCTCAGGATCTGATGCAAAAGCAGCAAAAGCAATTGCTGCCGCAGTATTTCGTGGTGTAGCCTCTACAATATCAATATAAGAAGTTCCTACTTTATCTAAAACATTTTTACTTAGATGGCAGTTATCTATATTACCAACCACCATAATTTGATTTGCCAAATTGCGGTTGCGCTCGACCGTCATTTCGAATAACGACTTGCCTTCAAATAACTCTAAATATTGTTTGGGCTGGCTTTTTCGGGATAAAGGCCATAACCTGCTTCCTACTCCTCCAGTTAAAATCACATGTGTGACAGTTGATTTATTTTCCATAGTTATGTAACTATTATTTGTATAATCGCTTTTAACAAAAACGAATTGTTTTATAATTTTCCGTCAGCTGCAGTGCCTAAAACACCTTTCACATCATACAACACGCTGTTTTCTTTTTGCAGCTGTGCATACTCAATAGGAATAAATTCGCGATGTGCTACTCCCAAAACAACGGCATCAAATTTATTTTCAGGCAGTGTTCTAGTTGTTGATAGCTTGTATTCGTGTTGCACTTCGATTGGATCTGCAAGCGGATCATAAATGGTGATTGCAATGCCATAATCAGCAAGAGCCTTGACAACATCTACAATTTTAGTATTGCGTACATCGGGACAGTTTTCTTTAAAGGTAATACCTAATAGCAATAATTGGGAGCCATGAACTGTTATTTCTTTCTTAATCATCAATTTAACAATTTGTGAGGCTACGTAATCGCCCATACTATCGTTAAGTCTACGACCAGCCAAAATAATTTCAGGATGGTAACCAAATTCTTGTGCTCTTTGAGCTAAGTAATACGGATCAACACCAATACAGTGACCTCCGACTAAGCCAGGTTTAAAGGGTAAAAAATTCCACTTTGTTCCCGCTGCCTCTAACACGGCCTGCGTATCAATTTGCATTAAATTAAAAATTTTAGCCAACTCATTTACAAAAGCAATATTGATGTCTCGTTGAGAGTTTTCTATCACTTTGGCCGCTTCGGCTACTTTAATGGTTGGAGCCAAATGCGTTCCTGCGGTAATGACACTTTTGTACAAAGCATCTACCTTGAGACCAATTTCTGGCGTGGATCCCGAAGTAATTTTAAGGATCTTATCAACTGTATGCTCTTTGTCTCCGGGATTAATGCGTTCAGGTGAATACCCCACAAAAAAATCGACATTAAATTTCAATCCTGAATGTTTTTCTAAAACTGGTACACACTCCTCCTCAGTAGCTCCCGGAAAAACTGTAGATTCATATACTACAATATCTCCTTTTTTGAGCATTTTACCAACCGTTGCGCTCGAGGCGTATAAAGGTCGTAAATCGGGTCTGTTATTTTTATCTACTGGTGTTGGTACAGTAATCACATAATAATTACAAGCTTCCAAAAAGGAATCATCTGTGGTACAATACAATCCCACTTGATCTGACGCATTTGTCAACAATACTTCTTGAAGCGCACTGTTCGAAACTTCTAAAGTAGTATCTATACCAGATTGCAAAGCACCTACTCGACTCTGATTAATATCGAAACCTACCACACTGTATTTTGTAGCAAATAGTCTGGCGAGCGGTAAGCCTACGTAACCCAATCCGATTACTGCAATTTTTATTGGTAAACTCATGTTATTAAAATGTATTTATAAAAAAGAAAAATACTTTTGTTGAAATGTGTTGCTATTTTCTACCTAAAACAGCGGCTTCATTATCTATGAGATATTTCTTAAGTTAGTTGTTGCTACTAAAAAAACAAATTGATTGCTTCTGAAAAAAGAATCAAACACGCTGTTTTTCAATACAATTACTCCTACTTAGACCACATTTAGCTCACAAAAAAGCACCGCTCCGCAATCCTTACTCCCATTAAAAGGAATAAGAATTGCTTGTTTCAGAGAGCAAATATAGCTAGAATAGCCCATTTAAAGATAGACTTCTTCATATTTGATGCTAAAAAAAAAGACTTCACTTTTAAAAAAAGACAACTCATATACTTCTTCAACAAAAACTAAAAAGGGTTGATTTTTTAAAGTTTATTAACCTTAAAAAAACCAACCCTAGTATACAATTTAAAAATAACTACTTATCTATTTGTATTGTTTTTCGTAATAAGAAGCATAATCACCCGAAGTGACACTTTGCAACCATTGTTCATTTTCTAAGTACCAATTTACCGTTTGCTCTAAACCTTGTTCAAAAGTCACTGACGGCTCCCATCCTAATTCTTTATTAATTTTGGAAGCATCAATTGCATAGCGTAAATCATGTCCTGGTCTGTCTTTTACATAAGTAATCAAGCCTTCAGAAGTACCTTCTACTCTGCCTAATTTTCGATCCATAATGGTACACAACAAGCGTACTAAATCAATATTTTTCCACTCATTAAAACCACCTATATTGTATGTTTCGTGATTTTTACCTTGGTGAAAAACAAGATCAATTGCTCGGGCGTGATCCACCACAAATAACCAATCACGGGTATAATTACCATCACCATAAACAGGTAAAGGTTTGTTATTAATGATGTTATTAATAAACAACGGAATCAACTTTTCAGGAAAATGATTCGGGCCGTAGTTATTAGAACAATTGGTTAACACATAAGGCAATTGATAGGTTTCGCCATAGGCACGAACAAAATGGTCTGAACTTGCTTTACTGGCACTATAAGGTGAGTTTGGATCGTACGCTGTACTTTCAGTAAACAATCCTTGTGCTCCTAATGATCCGTAAACCTCATCGGTACTAATGTGGTAAAAACGCTTGCCCTCTTGGTTATTCGCCCATTGCTTACGAGCAGCGTTTAATAAGTGAACAGTACCAAAGACATTCGTTTTTACAAAAGAAAGCGGATCTGTAATAGAACGATCTACATGCGATTCAGCAGCTAGATGTATCACTCCATCAAATTGATGTTCCTCGAACAAAGAGTTTACAAAAGTTTCATCGGCAATATCACCTTTTACAAAATTGTAATTTGGTGCTTTTTCAATATCAGACAAATTTTCTAAATTTCCGGCATAGGTCAAAGCATCTAAATTATAAATATCATATTGAGGATATTGGTTAACGAACAAGCGCACCACATGCGACCCAATAAAACCAGCTCCTCCTGTTATTAAAATTTTCTTCATTTCTTCTTAATTCTTATGTTTTGAATAGGACTTTTTAAGGACCACATTTAACTTGATTTTTGCTAAAACTCCTTCTGACGCTAGAGCATTATTGATTGTGAATTTTCATTTTTAAAACACACCCCATACCTTCGAGCACTAAAACATAGTGTGTGTTTTTAATGTCTTGAACCAAAGCGCTTTGCGCTGTAAATGGCCCTGTTGGCACTTGAATACAATCTCCAATTTGATGCTGTGTCAGCGTTACTGTATTGTCTTTTGCAACTTGTAACCAATTTTGGATCGTTTCTATTTCTTCATTTCGAACAATCGCTGGCTTGCCCAACCAAAATAAATATCTTACCACGCCAGGCACATCAAACACTAAGTGACGATTTTCTTCTGACAATTGAACGAAAACGTACGAATTAAAAAGAGGAATTTCTACCTTCTTTTTTCGATCAGACCATTGCCTACTCTGAACAACAACCGGACAATAGCAATTTATACCTCTATTTTGCAATTGCAAAGATACTTTCTTTTCTCCTTTCGGTTTTGTATAAACAACGTACCAATTCATGTGTAAATATAATTTATGCTAATGAAGCTTTTTGCGCCTAGTTAGCTTTTTACTTATGAACCAATCGATTGATACACAAACCCAATAGTACGCAATTGCTCTTCGTCTAGTAAATTTCTACCATCAAAGATAAAAGCCGGTTTTTGCATGTTATCATAAATTTGTTGCCAATCGTAGTGAATGAACTCATCCCACTCGGTTAAAACTGCAATAGCATGTGCATCTTTACAAGCTTCATAAGGATTTTCAAATGAACGCACATAAGCTGCATTTTGATCTGCAGTTCTAGTTTCTAAATAATTCAAATCGTTTAAAACCTTTTTAGCGGATACTTTTGGATCAAAAACCGCGATTTGCGCATGCTCATTAATTAAATCGTCTGCCACGTAAATTGCAGCTGATTCTCTCGTATCATTTGTATCTTTTTTGAAAGCCCAACCTAGAAATGCAATTTTTTTATCTGAAACCGTATTATACAAGGTTTGAACAATTCGGCTTGAAAAACGTCTTTTTTGATGATCGTTCATGATAATCACTTGCTCCCAATAGTCTGCCACTTCGTGTAAACCATACGACTTGGCAATGTATACCAAATTAAGAATGTCTTTTTGAAAACAAGATCCTCCAAAACCAACTGAAGCTTTCAAGAATTTCGGACCAATTCGACTGTCCATACCTATAGCTTTTGCTACTTCATTAATAGAAGCACCTGTTTTTTCGCAGAGTTCAGACATGGCATTAACAGAAGAAATACGTTGTGCTAAAAAAGCATTCGCAGTCAGTTTTGAGAGTTCTGATGACCACACATTTGTAGTTAGAATTTGCTCCTTAGGAACCCAATTTGCATATACTTCTACTAGCGCATCAATAGCTTTTTGCCCCTCAGAAGTGGTGTCGCCACCAATCAAAATACGATCTGGTTGTAATAAATCTTGAACTGCTGTGCCCTCTGCCAAAAACTCAGGATTAGATAAAATTTGAAATTGAACACCATTTCCTGTGTGGTCTAAAATGCTCTTAATAGCTTCTGCAGTGCGAACTGGCAGTGTTGATTTTTCAACCACTATTTTATTATCCTTTGCCACCCTTGCTATTTGCCTGGCGCAAAGCTCAATATATTTTAAATCAGCTGCCATACCTTTGCCTTTTCCGTAGGTTTTGGTTGGCGTATTAACAGAAATAAAAATCAGTTGCGCCTCTTCGATAGCTTTATCCACATCAGTAGAAAAAAATAAATTTCTACCTCTTGCCTCGGCAACAATTGCATCTAATCCAGGCTCATAAATTGGTATGTTTTTAGTATCGGGATCATTCCAGGCAGCAATGCGCTCCTGATTTAAATCAACAACCGTAACCTGAATGTGGGGACATTTTTGGGCTATAACTGCCATAGTAGGCCCTCCTACATATCCAGCTCCAATACAACATATTTTTGTAACTTTCATTTTCTTTGTTTTGTGACATTTAAATCCCTCATTTACTCGAATCTTTCTTTTGAAGGGATTACTTGAATAACTATTTTATTTTTGTAGATTTTTCCAATACCAATCCACTGCTTCTTTTAAGCCTTTTTCTAAATTAAATTGAGGTTTATAACCAAGGAACTCTTTCGCTTTATCAATACTTGCTAATGAATGTGGAATATCACCCAATCTTTCAGGACCGTACTGTATTTGTACATTGGCTATTTCGGGATCATAAGTACTTAAATATCTTTTTAAATATTCTACCAAATCATTTAACGTATTGCGATCACCAAAAGCAGTATTATAAACCGTGTTGATAGCTTGAGGATTTTGGCTAAGCATAGCCAGTTCATTCATTTGGATTACATTATCGATATAGGTAAAATCCCGAGAATATGTTCCGTCACCGTTAATTATGGGACTCTCGTGTCGGATTAACTGCTGCACGAATTTTGGAATAACGGCCGCATAAGCACCATTAGGATCTTGTTTTCGTCCAAAAACATTAAAATATCGTAATCCGATAGTTTCTAAACCATAAGTACGACTAAAAATAGTGGCATACAATTCATTCACATATTTTGTAATTGCATAAGGCGATAAAGGCTGTCCAATCGCTTCCTCAACTTTTGGCAAAGCAGTCGAATCTCCGTAAGTAGAAGAACTAGCTGCATAAACAAAACGTTTTACATTTGCATCACGCGCGGCAACCAGCATGTTTAAAAAGCCACTAACATTTACCTCATTGGTTGTCACAGGATCGTTAATTGATCTTGGTACCGATCCCAAAGCTGCTTGATGCAATACATAATTTACTCCTTGAACTGCAGCATTGCAATCAGCAGGGTTTCGAATATCTCCTTCTAATAAAGTGAAATTAGGATTATCTAAGCAGGCTACTAAATTATGCCTGTGTCCTGTTGCAAAATTATCTAAACAAACCACCTTGTAATCCTTGCGCAAAAAATACTCACAAAGGTTGGATCCTATAAATCCTGCACCGCCAGTGATCAGTATGCTTCCTTGTTGTTGCTGATTCATAATTAGCGGATTTATTTTTTGCCTTTTTTCAATATTCTTTGAGCTACCTTTTGGTAAACACTTTTCTTTTTCTCCTCTTCATAATATCCATTTCCATAATTGCCATAGCCGTAACCGTAGCCATAACCATAACCCGTACCATATTTTGCTTTGTTTTCGAGCCCGTTTAAAACGATACTAGCATTTGTCAACTCACCACGTTTTACTCGGTTATTCAACAATGAGATCATTTCTTTTTTGGTATAATTTTGACGAACGATATATAAAGTAACATCACAAAATTGTGCCAACTCTAAAGCATCCGAAACCAATCCAACAGGAGGCGTATCCAGCACAATATAGTCGTACTCTTTTTTTAATGATTCAATTAAATCTTTCATTCCCTGACTCATGATCATCTCACTTGGGTTAGGTGGTACTGGACCTGACAAAATCACATCAAGGTAGGGAATATGTGTTTTATTAATTATTTCAGGAATGGTTTTTTGACCAATTAAGTAGTTTACTACACCTACTTCGTTAGTTAAATTAAATTCACCTGCCAGTTTTGGCTTTCGTAAATCCAAACCAATAACAACCGTTTTTTTCTCGCTTAGCGCAAATACAGTAGCAATATTTATCGAACAAAACGTTTTTCCTTCTCCACTGACTGAAGAGGTAATCATCAAGGTTTTGGCTCCATTAAGATTTTGTTGCTTGTATAAAAACTGCAAAGAAGAACGGATAGCTCTAAACGACTCGGACAAAGCTGATTTAGGTCTATCAAATACCGCTAAATTGCTTATATCTCTGTTAACACCAATGATTCCTATTAATGGAATTTTGGTCAACTTACTAATATCTTCACTGTTTTGAACCGAATTGTTGATAAAGAAAATAATGAATACAAATATCAACGGAATCAATAATCCTAAAAAGAGTGCTAGAACATAATTCACCGAAGTTTTAGGACCAATTAATCCTCCACCTATATCCTTAGCGGGATCAATAAAATGCACATCAGATAAATTAGCTGCTTTAACGATATCAGCTTCACTTCTTTTTTGTAAAAAAGTATTGTAAATATTATCACTTAAGTCATATTTTCTTTTGATTTTTATGAGTTCTTGCTGATCTTCAGGAAGTGCTTTTATTGTACTTTCTGTCTCACTTATTTGGCTATTAACAATAGATAAATCATATTGCAGCGCTGATTTTGCTGTAGCAATATTTTCTAGCAAAACATTTTTTATGGCCTTCATTTGATTGTCAAAATCCTGAAAAATCTTTTCGCTTTTAACAGCATATGCCATTTCTGAGCGTTGGGTAGATAATGCAATTAATCGAGAGACATTTGCCACAATGTTGGGATCATCAATACCTGCTACTGAAGGCGCTGGAAGTTTGGCGTAATTTACACTACTTTTTAGATACGATTTTAAAGAGTTGTAATACGCTAGCTTTCGGTTTACTTCATCTCTTTTCAGATCAAACTCTGAAATTTTTTCCGAAAACTTGGCACCGCCATCTTCCACATCAAACATGTTTTTACCTTTTCGGAACGATTTGAGTTCATTTCCAGTTTCTTTAAGCTGTGCTTCCATTGCTATTAAAGTACTATCAATAAAAGCGATGGTATTGGTAGCAAAACGATTTTTATCGTCAAGCTGTCTACTAATTAACATTTTGACAGTAGCATTGAGATACTCTACCATTCGAGCCTTATTAGTTCCTTGCATACTCAATGTAATGATAGAACTACTTCTCTCGTTAGACTGTACATTGATTCCTTTGTAACCAGAAACGGTTCCGTCAAAATCATTAAATCGCACAAAATATTCATTGCCTACATACAGACCAGGGTTTTCTTTGATCTCTAATTTCCAATTTAAAAATGGCAAATTAACTTGTTGGCCTACTTTATATCTCTTAACAAATTCTCCTGCTTGCACGGCCGTGCTGCTGTAAGTGTTATTTGCATAAGTAATCATTGAAGCGTTAGTACCTTCAAAAGGAATACGAATTTCGTAAACGCTTTCAGAAATAAATTTGATAGCAATATTGGGTCCAGCCAATTGACCTTTTGACTTATCAATATTTACATAAAAAGGCGTTGCACCGTAAGCATCTATTAAATTATATTCACCTTGCGTTAAGTAACTTATGTAAAATTGCAATTTATCAACTACAAGTTCATTATGAGATCGAGACTGTAAAGTCGTAGCAATAGTTTGAACTTGATCTGATGTGCCTCCCCAATTGAAAGTTAAACTAGTATTGGAGGTGAATAAAGGATTATTTTCTTCTTTAATTGAAATCATGGTTTCCATCCCGTAAATTTTTTCTTTTCGAATATTTACTTGATAGGCCACTGTAAAAGTAATTAGCAAACTGATTAAAAACCACTTCCAATAACTTCCAATTTTTATTAGAAAACCTTTGAAATCAAAACTAACTTGATTTTCAAAAATCGCAAAATCCTTTATATCTAGCATGCTGTTGTTGTGATATTAATTTTTAAGTAATAAGAAAGTAGTGGTAGCCAATGAGAGTAGGGTAATTATAGTTCCTAACGACTCAATACCTGTTTTCCCGGTTCCCCAAGTTTTTTGTTTCAACGGCTTGATATAAATATAATCATTGGGTTGTAAGTAATAATAAGGCGAATTCATGACATTGATATTCGTAAGATCTATATCGCCTATTTGAACACCTGTAGGCGTTTTACGAATAACCGTTACCGCTTTCCTGTCACCTGTTATGGTAATATCACCTGCATTGGCGATAGCCTCCATGATATTAACCTGCTCCTGAAAAATAGTTTTTGTTCCAGGACCACCAATTTCGCCATTAATGGTAAAACGGAGTCCAGCCAACTTCACTGAAACAAATAAATTGGCTTCTTTATTAAAATATTCTGCTAGCAATTGTTTCTCGATGCGAACTCTAATTTCCTCGAGCGTATAGCCAATTACATTCATCTCACCCAAAACAGGAATACGAATATTGCCATGATCATCTACGGTAAAACCATCAAAATACAATCCAGCCTCGGATTGACTTGCCGCTGATCCATCAGCTGTAGTACTAAATATTGTAGCTAATTTAGGATCGATTGTTTTTATGCTTAACCGAATAACATCATTTACTTGCAAGCGATAAGGTTTGCCCTCCACGGCAGTAATTTGTGATGTAGGGGTTGTTTTATCTTTTTGCTGTAAGTAAATTAAATCTTGGGTTGAGATGCACGAAGTAAGCATGATACTTACAACAAAAAACAAGTAGAGTGCAGATTTGCTCATTATATTTTATTTTTTTTAACACAAATATAGCTTTTCATTTAAGATATAAAAAGTCTGTTTTGGTATTTAAAGATCTAATTATTTTTTAAGGATTTTTCAAATGGAACTCTATGCAATATGCTTCGCCCTAAGGTAACTTCATCAGCATACTCTAATTCGTCACCTACAGATATCCCTCTTGCAATTGTTGAAACAATGATATCACAGTCGGCAATTTGTTTGTAAATAAAAAAATTAGTGGTATCACCCTCCATCGTAGAACTCAAGGCAAAGATAATCTCGCTAACCAAACCTTCTTTTACTTTATTTACAAGCGAAGTAATATTCAACTGACTAGGCCCCACCCCATCAATTGGAGATATTTTACCTCCTAAAACGTGATAAATACCTCTAAATTGTCCTGTATTTTCAATAGCCATAACATCACGTATGTCTTCGACTACGCAAATGAGTTGATGATTTCTATTACTATTGGAACAAATTTCACACACCGCTTGATCTGAAATATTATGACAACTCTCACAGTATTGAATATCCGCACGCATAGACAATAATGCTTGCGATAAAAAAACGGTTTGATCTTTGGGTTGTTTTAGCAAATGCAAAGCCAATCGCAGTGCCGTTCGCTTACCAATACCGGGCAATTGTGAAATTTCGTTAACTGCTTTTTCTATTAATTTTGAAGAGAATTCCATAGCCACAAAGATAGCAATTTGTTTGCTTTTAATGTGCATCACAGTTCCAGCATCCGCTTAGCGCGGATAATCAAAAAGCAAATACTTTACAGTTTACACAATAAAACTAGAGCTTCGAATCATTAAAATTGATTTGTAGCCAATAGCACCAAGGTACAAGCTACTTCTACTTTTATTCCGTTTAACTCTAGCAACTGATAAAATTCCGGATTTTCAGTTCCAGGATTAAAAATAACTCGTTTTGGTTTCGCCTCAACTATATAATTGTAATAGTCTCTTTGACGAGCGGAATTTAAATATAAACTTACCGTATCAATATTTTTTAAAGGAATTGCCTTAGTTTGAATCTTTACCCCAGCAACCTCGCCAGCATTTTGCCCTACCGCTAATACTGAATGTCCTTTATCTGTTAACATTGTTACTGCTTTAAAAGCATAACGATCTGGTTTTGTACTCGCTCCTAGAACTAATGTTTTTTTATTTTTTGTCATTTTCAAATGGTATAAGCCACAAAAGTACACAAAAAGCGGCTGTAGACAGTCTGCTTTTAAATTTAAGTTTGCCACGCATTTAAAAACATTCCATTAACACTAAAAAACAAAAAAACAGTACTTTTACTTTATAAAATCAAAATTATGGATCTATTCATCTACTTATTTGTTGCCCTATTTTCAGTATTGAACCCTATCGGAACGGTGCCAATTTTTGTTGGACTAACACAAAACGATACCAAAAAAGAGCGTTCTAGAATTTCGCTTTGGACTGCAATTAACGTTTTTATCATTCTAATTGTCTCGTTTTTTATTGGTCAATACGTTTTACTGTTTTTTGGAATCAGCATTGACGCACTTCGAATTGCGGGTGGAATTATCATTGTTAGTTCTGGCTTTTCGTTACTATCGGGTAAATTCACCAAAAAACGAGGAATCAATAAAAAAGTAGAAAATGAAGCTCAAAAACGAAATGATATTGCTTTAACTCCGCTTGCCATTCCAATGCTTGCAGGTCCTGGGTCTATCTCCTTACTAATTGCCTTTTACCAAGAGCACAATTCTACAATTGAAATTATCATCTCTTGCTTTGCAATTATAGCGATTGCGGTGGTCATTTTTATAATTCTTAGAAGCGCACATTACTTAGCAAATTTTCTTGGAGCATCTGGTATTGTGGCCATCTCGAGGATTATTGGCTTTATTGTAATCGCCATCGGAATTCAATATATTGTTAGTGCGATTATTAATATCATAAAAAGCAACTTAGTGTAATAAAAAAGGGATTCGCTTTTTTAACAGCCAATCCCTTTATTTCTTTGGTATTTATTTGTTTACGCTTTTGGCAAAAAAACCTCTGCCATCATGCATCGGGCACTTCCTCCGCCACAAGCTTCGATAGTATCTAAACTAGAACTCAAAATTTCTGCATGTTTTTCTAATTTAGCAATTTGCTTTGCATTCAAGGCTTGGTGCGCAGCAGCACTCATGATAACAAAACGTTTATCATCGGTGCCACGTAACTCTAACATGTTTCCTGCAAAATTATTCATTTGATCTTCTGTAATCAAAATAACATCTTTGCCACTTTCTTTTAGATTGTCTAAAACCATTTTGCGCTCTTTCTTATCATCGATACAATCAGCACAAATGACTGCAAAAGTTTCACCAATACACATCATAACATTAGTATGATAGATCAATTTACGCTCTTCACCAACAGTTTGATAGGCTTCAAAAATAACAGGAGCAAAATCATAATCCTCGCAAAACTCGATAAACAATTCCTCATCAGCTCTCGGAGAAAGCGCACAATATGCTTTTCCGTTTGTACGATCTAATACAATGCTTCCGGTTCCTTCTAGGAAAAAGCCATCTTCTTCTGCTGATGTGTAATCCATGACCTCTTGAATTACGAATCCTTTATCTTCTAGCACATCAAATAAATCTTCGCGGCGTTCTAAACGACGATTTTCAGCAAACATGGGATACATAACTACATCACCATTTTCATGGAAAGAAATCCAGTTGTTTGGAAAAATACTATCTGGTGTATCAGGACTCAGCGTGTCTTCGACCACAGTAACGTCAATTCCTACGGCTTGTAACTTTTCTACAAAAGCATCAAACTCTTGTTGCGCTTTTGCATTAACTGTCGCTGGCAACAAGCCATCGATTACTTTTTGATAATAATTATTGACAGCTGTTTGTTCGTTCATTCGGAATGCCACCGGACGAATCATTACTATTGAATTGGTAGTTTGTTTCATATATCTTATTTTAAAGTCCGTCAGTTCAAAATGTTCTTTTACAAACATTGAACATTGAAACCATTATTTATTCTCTAATTAGAGGCAAAGTTGAACAACGTAATAGTCCTTCTTGTTTGGCAATTTCAGCATAAGGAATTTCCTCAACGATAAAATCATGTGAACGCAGCCAATTGTTTAATCGTGTAAAATTACGTTCAGAAACCACTACTTTTTCATCAATTGAAAAAATATTTGAATTCATGTGGTACATTTCGTCTCTAGTGATGTGAAAAAGATTTTCCTTTCCAAAAAGATCAACCAAAAAAACATAGTCTGCTTCTTCTCTAAAACCATTTTTGTAAATTATCCCTTTGTCTTTCCCAACAGGTTGAAAGCAGCAATCCAGATGCAGTGCATTATCTCTAGCTTCTATTTTTGATTTAACTAAATCAAAATCTTTCACTTTTTTATAAGGAAACAAATCCTTAATAAACTGAACACCTAAACCATTGGTGCGAGCAGTAATATAATCTGCATAATCACTTCCTTTATAGGTCCCGATAAAAATGTAATCATTCCAAAGCATTACATCACCACCCTCGATGTGCACTTCTTCGGGAGGACGCACTACTTTTAGCGGATCCATTTGGTCAATGATATAATTTATAGCGTCTAATTCGCGTTCGCGATCGGGTAGAATATTCGACTTTACAAAAACATCGTCAATTACAAATCCGATGTCTCTCGTGAAAATTTGATTGTAGTTTTCAATGCATTCCGGCCTATAAACTTGAACATCATATTTCTTTAAAACTGTATCAAATGAATTCATTTCATGAACCATATCTGCTTCGATAGGATAGGTTCCAGCTAAAATATGTTCTAATGATTTGGGATCATAAGCTTCAGCTGCTTTTGGAGTTGGGCCGTTACTCACTGCAGATCCTAAAACTACCGCTCGAAGCCGCGAAGTTTCAGTTTTGATATTTAACTTTAACATGTATTTTTAGCTTTTGGCAAATATAAAAAAAGCTTCACCAATTAGTGAAGCTTTTTAAACTGATTTTATCTTTTATCTGTTGCAACAAATTCTCTCAATGGATGACCAGTATACACTTGTCTTGGACGCCCAATCGGTTCTTTATTTTCGCGCATTTCTTTCCATTGTGCGATCCAACCTGGCAAACGACCAATTGCAAACATAACAGTAAACATGTCAGTAGGAATACCTAATGCTCTATAGATAATTCCTGAATAGAAATCAACGTTTGGATATAAGTTTCTTGATTTGAAGTATTCATCTTCAAGAGCTGCTTCTTCTAATTTTTTGGCAATTGCCAAAATAGGATCCTCTACTCCAAGGGTCGCTAATACTTCGTTAGCCGCTTTTTTGATGATTTTAGCACGTGGGTCAAAGTTTTTGTACACTCTATGTCCAAAGCCCATCAAACGGAAAGGATCGTTTTTATCTTTGGCTTTAGCCATATACTTATCCGCATCGCCACCGTTTTTGTGAATTTCTTCAAGCATTTCTAAAACAGCTTGATTAGCTCCTCCGTGTAATGGCCCCCAAAGTGCTGAAACACCTGCAGAGATAGAAGCAAACAAACCAGCGTGTGACGAACCTACCATACGTACTGTAGATGTAGAACAGTTTTGCTCGTGGTCACCATGCAAAATAAATAATTTATCTAATGCATCAATCACTACAGGATTTGCTGAGTAAGGACCTGTTGGTAATTCAAACATCAAACGCATAAAGTTTTCAACGTATCCTTTTGTATTATCGTAATAATTCAACGGATAACCCATACTCTTTCTATATGTCCAAGTAGCAATAACAAGGAATTTACCCATTGTTTTACAAACTGCCTCATACATTTCTTTTTCGTTTTCAACGTTAACCGATTTAGGGTTGAACGCCGTTAATGCACTCGTTAAAGCAGCTAAAACACCCATTGGGTGAGCCGTTTTAGGAAATCCATCAATGATGTTTTTCATTTCCTCATTTACAAGCGTGTATTTGCGAATATCATTTTCAAATTGCGCTAATTGATCGGCAGTTGGAAGTTCTCCAAAAATTAATAGGTAAGAAACTTCTAAGAAATCTGCTTTTTCAGCCAAATCTTCAATAGCATATCCTCTATAACGTAGTATCCCTAACTCACCATCCAAAAAAGTAATATCACTCTTGCAAGAGCCTGAGTTTTTATAACCTGGATCAAGTGTGATTACACCTGTTAAATCACGTAATTTGTTCACATCGATGGCCACTTCATTTTCACTACCTACAATTACAGGTAATTCAATTTTTTGTCCATCAATCTCTAATGTTGCTATCTTTGACATAATATAATTGAAAATAAACTTTTTTAAATAATAATTTCTCAAATTTAGGGAATTACACACTAAATAAAAAGAGAATCCCATAATGAAATTGTTAAATAAAATAAAAAAAAGCCATTCACTAGGAGCGAATGGCTTTTTATAAGAAATAGGTAAGAATTACTTTATTTTGAAAGCATTTTTACCAGGAAAATAGGCAGTATTTCCTAATTCTTCCTCGATGCGCAATAATTGATTGTATTTTGCCATACGATCTGAACGAGAAGCTGAACCTGTTTTAATTTGTCCGCAATTCAATGCTACTGCAAGGTCAGCAATGGTGTTATCCTCTGTTTCACCAGAACGATGTGACATCACAGAAGTATAACCTGCATTTTTTGCCATATTTACTGCAGCAATTGTCTCAGTCAAAGTACCAATTTGATTTACTTTAATTAAGATTGAATTTGCAATACCTTTTTCAATTCCAGTTGACAAACGCTCTACGTTAGTAACAAATAAATCATCCCCAACTAATTGAACTTTATCTCCAATTTTGTCTGTTAACAATTTCCAACCTTCCCAGTCATTTTCATCCATTCCATCTTCAATAGAAATGATTGGATATTTTGTTGCTAAATCAGCCAAATAATCTACTTGCTCAGCAGAAGTTCTAACTTTTCCGGTTTCTCCTTCAAATTTAGAATAATCATATTTACCATCTACATAAAACTCTGCCGCAGCACAGTCTAATGCAATCATGATTTCATCTCCAAAAGAATAACCTGCTTTTTCAACTGCTAATTTAATAGTATCTAAAGCATCTTCAGTACCACCAGCTAAGTTTGGAGCAAAACCACCTTCATCACCTACTGCTGTAGACAAACCTCGATCGTGAAGTACTTTTTTCAAACTGTGAAAAATTTCAGTACCCATTTGCATGGATTGCGAAAATGAAGTTGCCTTTACAGGGAAAATCATAAATTCTTGAAAAGCAATCGGAGCATCAGAGTGCGAACCACCATTGATAATATTCATCATTGGAACAGGCAATGTGTTTGCAGAAACACCACCTACGTATCTATACAAAGGCAATCCTAATTCATTAGCAGCCGCTTTTGCAACAGCTAAAGAAACTCCTAAAATAGCATTTGCGCCTAAATTAGATTTGTTTGGAGTACCATCTAAATCAATCATTAATTGATCAATGTGATTTTGTTCAAAAACAGAAACACCAACCAACTCTTCAGCAATTACGGTATTTACATTTTTCACAGCATTCAAAACTCCTTTTCCTAAAAATGCTTTTCCACCATCGCGTAATTCTACAGCTTCATGCTCTCCGGTTGAAGCTCCTGATGGAACTGCTGCTCTACCTAAAACACCATTATCTGTAATTACATCTACTTCAATAGTAGGATTTCCTCTTGAGTCAAAAATTTGTCTTGCGTGAATTTTGATTATAATACTCATATACTAAAATTTTTAAAATTTAAAATACAAATATATTCTATCTTTCGAAACGATGGAATGAAAAAAATGAATGTTATTAACGAAAACGATATAAATATTTGAGAAATAATGCATTTACTAATTTTTAAGAACCTATTTTTTTCGAAAGTGAAAATAATCACGAAAGCAAAAAAAAAGGCCTAACTAAAAGATAGACCAATTCCATAAATCAAATACATAATGATTATTGCATATTTTGAATAAATTGATCAAAAAGATACGATGAATCATGTGGTCCCGGACTAGCCTCAGGATGGTATTGAACAGAAAAACAGTTTTTATCTTTCATACGCATTCCTGCAACGGTACCATCATTTAGGTGTAAATGTGTAATTTCGAGAGCGTCATTTGCATCCAATTCCTCCTTACTAACAGCAAAACCATGATTCTGCGAAGTAATCTCACCTTTTCCAGTAACTAAATTTTGTACCGGATGATTAATACCTCGATGACCATTGAACATCTTATAAGTAGATACTCCATTGGCTAAACCTATAATTTGATGTCCCAAACATATACCGAACAATGGTTTGTTATCAGCGATAATGGCTTTTGCAACAGCAATGGCACCATCCAAAGGCTCAGGATCACCAGGGCCATTAGATAAGAAATACCCATTTGGCTCAAAAGCAGCTAGTTCTTCGTAAGAGGAATCAAAAGGAAAAACTTTTATGTAACAGTCTCTTTTTGCTAAGTTGCGCAAAATGTTGGTTTTGATTCCTAAATCTAAAGCTGAAACTTTATACGTAGCGTTTTCATCTCCATAAAAATAAGGTTCCTTAGTTGATACCTTCGATGCCAGTTCCAGTCCTTTCATATCAGGAACAGCTGCTAATTCAGCTTTCAACTCTTCCACAGAAGTACCGTCAGTACAAATAACAGCATTCATAGCACCGTTATCACGGATGTAACTTACAAGCGCTCTAGTATCCACATCAGAAATCGAAATCAAATTGTGCTTGATAAAATAATCTTCTAAACTACCTTCAGCATCTACTCTCGAGTAATTAAAACTGAAGTTTTTACATACCAGCCCAGCAATTTTGATTCCATCAGATTCAACCTCTGCTTCATTAACCCCATAGTTACCGATATGTGCATTAGTAGCTACCATTATTTGCCTAAAATACGAAGGATCGGTAAAAATTTCTTGATAACCAGTCATTCCCGTATTAAAACAAACCTCTCCGAAGGTTTTCCCTGAAATCCCGATAGATTTTCCATGAAAAATAGTTCCGTCACTTAGTAAAAGTATAGCTTTTTGTTGTGTTGTGTATTTCATTAGTAGTTTATGAATTTAAATATGATAAATTTTAGCGCGACTCCTAACAAGTTTTAGAGCCCAACTAATAAACCTTTGATTTTAAAAGGATAAAGATTTGTTCACAAAATGGTAAAAAAAAAGGATAAACTACGAGTAGCTTATCCTTGATTTTTATTGAACAATTATTCTCATAATTACTCAGCAGAATCAGTAGTTGTTTCAGTCTCAGCAACTGGAGCTTCTGTAGTCTCATCCGCTTTTTTAGCTTTTCCACCACGACGGCTTTTAGCTTTTTTAACTTCTTTTTTACCACCATTGTAAAGTTCATTGAAGTCAACTAGTTCGATCATTGCCATATCAGCATTATCTCCTAAACGATTTCCAACTTTAATGATACGTGTGTATCCACCTGGACGGTCTCCTACTTTAGCAGCTACATCTCTGAACAAATCAGTTACAGCATACTTGCTACGTAAGTAAGCAAAAACAATACGACGGTTGTGTGTAGTATCAGATTTTGACTTTGTAATTAAAGGCTCAACAAATTGTTTAAGCGCTTTTGCTTTAGCAACAGTAGTATTAATACGTTTGTGCTCGATAAGAGAACAAGCCATATTTGCTAACATAGATTTTCTATGTGCAGTCTGTCTGCTTAAGTGATTGAATTTTTTTCCGTGTCTCATGACGTGTTTTTTTATACTTTCATCTTGATACTATCCGCTTTGGAGATCAAAATATGAAGTAATTTATTCTTTATCTAGTTTGTATTTAGCTAAATCCATACCGAAGTTCAAATTCTTAATTGCAACTAGTTCATCTAGTTCCGTTAAAGATTTTTTACCAAAATTACGGAATTTCATTAGATCATTTTTATTGAACGATACTAAATCACCAAGTGTATCAACTTCAGCCGCTTTCAAGCAATTTAATGCTCTTACAGAAAGATCCATATCAACAAGCTTAGTTTTAAGCAATTGTCTCATGTGTAATGATTCTTCATCATACGATTCTGTTTGTGCAATTTCGTCGGCCTCGAGTGTAATTCTTTCATCCGAGAATAACATGAAATGATGAATTAAAACTTTTGCAGCCTCAGTTAAAGCATCTTTTGGATTGATTGAACCATCAGTTTTAATTTCAAAAACTAATTTTTCATAATCTGTTTTTTGCTCTACACGGAAGTTTTCAATAGCGTATTTTACATTCTTTACAGGTGTAAAGATAGAATCAGTAAAAATCGTTCCAATTGCAGCATTCTGTTTTTTATTCTCTTCGGCAGGAACGTATCCTCTACCTTTTTCAATAGTTAAATCGAAATTAAGTTTGATCTTGCTATCTAAATTACAGATTACAAGCTCTGGATTAAGAACTTGGAAACCTGAAATAAATTTTTGAAAATCACCAGCTGTTAACTGATCTTTACCTGAAACAGAAATTGTAACTGATTCATTATCTATATCCTCAATTTGACGTTTGAAACGTACTTGCTTTAGATTTAAGATAATTTCGGTAACATCTTCAACAACTCCTGAAATAGTAGAAAACTCATGATCTACACCTTCTATGCGGACAGATGTAATTGCATAACCTTCTAATGCAGAAAGCAAAACTCTTCTAAGTGCATTACCAACAGTCAATCCATAACCAGGTTCTAAAGGTCTAAACTCAAATTTACCTTCAAAATCGGTTGAATCGATCATGATAACTTTATCGGGCTTCTGAAAATTAAATATTGCCATAAATTTCGACTAAGTCAATTATTATTTGTTGTACAACTCTACGATTAATTGTTCTTTAATGTTTTCTGGAATTTGAAGTCTAGCTGGTACAGTAACAAAAGTTCCAGATTTAGTTTCATTGTTCCAAGTAATCCACTCATAAACATGACTTGAATTAGATAAAGAACGTTCGATAGCCTCTATAGATTTAGATTTTTCACGAACACCAACTACGTCACCTGGTTTCAAGTGGTAAGAAGGAATATTTACATTTTCACCATTTACCGTGATGTGACGGTGAGAAACGATTTGACGTGCACCTCTTCTAGATGGAGCGATACCCATTCTGTATACAACGTTGTCTAATCTAGACTCACATAATTGCAAAAGAACTTCACCAGTAACACCTTTAGTAGCTGACGCTTTTTCGAATAAATTTCTGAATTGTTTTTCTAAAATTCCATAAGAATATTTAGCTTTTTGCTTTTCCATTAATTGAACAGCATATTCAGATTTTTTACCTCTTTTTTTAGCCATCCCGTGTTGTCCAGGAGGATAATTTCTTTTTTCGAAAGCTTTATCGTCTCCGAAAATTGCCTCGCCAAATTTACGAGCGATTCTTGTGCTAGGACCAGTATATCTTGCCATTTTAAATTATTTAAGATTGAGATTATGAATTCAGGTCTGATCCTTCGATAATCTTATATTCAATCTAGGTTATACTATTTACTTTAGTTTTGAGTATTATACTCTACGTCTTTTTGGAGGACGACATCCGTTGTGAGGCATTGGAGTAACATCAATGATTTCAGTCACTTCAATTCCACCATTGTGCAAAGAACGGATAGCAGACTCACGTCCGTTTCCTGGTCCTTTAACATATACTTTCACTTTTTTAAGTCCAGCTTCAAGAGCTACTTTACTACAGTCTTCTGCTGCCATTTGAGCTGCGTATGGAGTGTTCTTTTTAGAACCTCTAAAGCCCATTTTACCAGCTGATGACCAAGAAATAACTTCACCTTTTTTATTAGTCAAAGAAATGATGATGTTATTGAAGGTAGCAGAAATATGAGCTTCTCCCGTTGATTCAACGATAACTTTACGTTTTTTTGCAGTTGCTTTAGCCATATTACTTATTATTTAGTTGCTTTTTTCTTGTTAGCAACAGTTTTTCTTTTACCTTTTCTTGTTCTAGAGTTGTTTTTAGTTCTTTGTCCTCTTAACGGAAGACCAGTTCTATGACGAATACCTCTGTAACATCCAATATCCATTAAACGTTTGATGTTTAAAGAAACCTCAGAACGTAATTCTCCTTCAATTTTAAAAGCTGATACCGCTTCACGAATTGCTCCGATCTCGTCATCATTCCAATCTTGAACTTTTTTATCTTGGCTTACTTGAGCTTTATCTAAAATCTCAACAGCTCTACTTCTACCTAATCCGAAGATGTAGGTTAGTGCAATAACACCTCTCTTATTTTTTGGGATATCTACCCCTGCTATTCTTGCCATAATTATCCTTGTCTTTGTTTAAATCTAGGATTCTTTTTGTTTATTACGTACAATCTCCCTTTTCTTCGCACAATTTTGCACTCGGGACTTCTCTTTTTTACTGAAGCTCTAACTTTCATTTTGAATATCCTTTAATATCTATAAGTAATTCTTGCTTTAGACAAATCGTAAGGGCTCATTTCTAGTTTTACTTTATCACCCGGAAGCAATTTAATATAATGCATTCGCATTTTTCCTGAAATGTGCGCAATTACAATATGCCCATTCTCTAATTCTACACGGAACATCGCATTTGATAATGCTTCGATGATTGATCCGTCTTGTTCTATTGCTGATTGTTTTGCCATAAGATTAAGCTACCGCTTTTCTATTTTTACCACTTTTCATTAAACCATCATAATGCTTATTCAACAAATATGAATTGATCTGCTGCATTGTGTCAATAGCTACTCCAACCATAATTATTAATGAAGTACCTCCAAAAAACATTGCCCAAGATTGCTGAACATCCATAACACTTACAACAATTGCCGGGAACACAGCGATTAAGGCAAGAAATAAAGAACCTGGAAAAGTTATTAAGGACATCACCTTGTCTAAGTAATCAGAAGTTTCAACACCTGGTCTAACACCTGGAATGAAACCACCGCTACGCTTCAAATCATCTGACATCTTGTTTGTAGGAACCGTAATGGCAGTATAAAAGAAAGTGAATACAATAATTAATGTTGCAAAAACTAAATTATACCAAAATCCGAACATGTTACTAAAAGCACCAACAATAGATTGTGACGCATCAGATTTAGACAAACCTGCAAGTGCAGCAGGAATAAACATGATTGCTTGTGCAAATATAATTGGCATTACACCAGATGCATTAAGCTTTAATGGAATCCATTGTCTATTTCCGTTAAGCATGTCCTGTTCAAAATCACCAGAAGTTGTACGACGAGCGTACTGAACTGGAATCTTTCTTACGGCCATAACTAAAAGGACACATGATATGATAACTAACAACCAAACAATAATTTCGATTACTAAAAGCATTGGACCACCATTATTATTGGTTACCCTTGTAGTAAACTCTTGAATGAATGCCTGTGGCAAACGAGCCAAAATACCAACCATAATCAATAGAGAGATTCCGTTACCAATACCTTTATCAGTAATTTTTTCTCCTAACCACATTGCAAAAATGGTACCTGTAACTAAAATTACAACTGAAGAGAATAAAAATTCAAAAGAGTTGAACCCTAATAAGAAGGCTTTAGCTGGCAAAGTTCTATACAAATTATAAATATAAGTAGGACCTTGAACAAGCGTAATACCAATAGTTAACCAACGTGTGATTTGATTGATCTTTTTTCTACCGCTCTCTCCATCACTTTGAAGTTTTTGTAAATAAGGAATAGCAATTCCCATCAACTGAACCACAATAGATGCAGAAATATAAGGCATAATTCCCAAAGCAAAAACTGATGCTTGGGAAAATGCGCCTCCTGTAAACATATCAAGAATTGAACCAATTCCTTCTTTAGTTTGCCCAGCTAAATTAGCTAACTCTGAAGCATCAATACCTGGTAGGGTAACTTGTGCTCCAAAACGATAAACTAAGAGTAATCCGATTGTCATCAAGATTCTATTCTTTAGTTCTTCAATCTTCCAAACATTACTTATTGATTCAATAAATTTCTTCATACTAATTGAAAAATTACATTGTTACAGCTTCTCCACCAGCAGCTTCAATAGCAGCTTTTGCAGTAGCAGTAAATTTGTGAGCGGTTACTTTTAATTTTGCTTTCAATTCACCTCTACCTAAAATCTTAACGATTTCATTTTTAGTAGCCAAACGGTTAGCAACGTAAACTGTCATATCAACAGTATCTGTAATAACACCATTATCAACTAAAAGTTGTAGTGTATCAAGATTTACACCTTCGTAGTTCTTACGATTGATGTTTGTAAAACCAAACTTAGGTACACGTCTTTGAAGTGGCATTTGCCCTCCTTCAAAACCAATCTTTTTAGAATAACCAGAACGAGATTTTGCTCCTTTGTGACCTCTTGCAGAAGTACCACCTTTTCCAGAACCTTCTCCTCTACCTAATCTCTTATTTTGATTATGTGTAGAACCTTCAGCAGGTTGTAAGTTACTTAAATTCATAACAGTATTTGTTATTTAGTTTCTTCAACAGAAACTAAGTGTTTAACTTTATTTATCATCCCAAGGATTGTAGGGTTTGAATCATGCTCTACAACTTGTCCCATCTTACGTAGACCTAAAGCTTCTAATCCTCTTTTTTGAGAAAGCGGACAGTTGATTTTGCTTCTAACTTGTTTTACTAATAATTTAGCCATAATTTCCTTGAATTAACCTTTAAAAACTTTTTCTAAAGAAACGCCTCTTTGTTTTGCAACAGTGTAAGCACTTCTCATTTGTAATAAAGCATCAAAAGTCGCCTTAACTACGTTGTGAGGATTTGAAGATCCTTGAGATTTTGATAATACATCATGAATACCTACTGACTCTAAAACTGAACGAACAGCTCCACCAGCAATAACTCCAGTACCATGAGAGGCAGGAATTAAAAATACACGTGCACCACCAAATTTACCTTTTTGTTCGTGAGGAACAGATTGACCGTTCAAAGGAATTTTCACTAAGTTTTTCTTTGCATCTTCTACTGCTTTCGCAATTGCTTCAGAAACATCTTTAGATTTTCCTAATCCGTGTCCAACTACTCCGTTTTCATCACCTACAACTACAATCGCAGAAAAACCAAATGCTCTACCACCTTTTGTAACTTTAGTAACACGATTTACACTTACCAAACGATCTTTTAATTCAAGACCAGTTGGTTTTACTAACTCTACATTCTTGTATTTACTATTAGACATACTATATTAGAATTTAAGTCCAGCCGCTCTTGCGCCTTCTGCTAATGATTTAATACGACCGTGGTACAAGTATCCTCCTCTATCGAAAGTTACTACTTCTATACCAGCCTTTAAAGCTTTTTCTGCAACTAGTTTTCCAACTGCAGTAGCTACTTCAATGTTCGTACCGTTACCTATTTCTTTTTCTCTTGAAGAAGCTGCCAATAAAGTAACTCCATTCACATCATCAATTAATTGAGCGTAAATTTCTTTGTTACTTCTAAAAACAGATAGTCTTGGATTAGTAGCAGTACCACTAATTGTCTTTCTAATTCTGAATCTAATACGTTGTCTTCTTTCAGGTTTTGTTAATGACATAATCTTATTTTTTAAGCTGATTTACCTGCTTTTCTTCTTAATACTTCACCCACAAATTTAACACCTTTTCCTTTATATGGCTCTGGCTTACGGAAACCTCTGATTTTCGCAGCTACTTGACCTAAAAGTTGTTTGTCAAATGATGTTAACTTAACAATTGGGTTTTTACCTTTTTCAGATATAGTTTCTAAAGTTACCTCTGGAGCAATCTCTAAAATAATATTGTGCGAAAAACCTAATGCTAAATCTAATTTTTGTCCTTGGTTAGAAGCTCTGTAACCTACTCCAACCAATTCTAATGATTTAGTAAAACCATCAGTAACACCAACAATCATATTGTTGATTAATGATCTGTATAAACCGTGCTTTGCTCTTTGATCTTTGTGATCAGATGACCTGCTCACTTGAACCGTACCATCTTCAACTGTAACAGTAACGTCCGAAAACTCCTGAGTTAGTTGACCATTTTTTCCTTTAACTGTAATAATACCGTTAGCAACTTCAACAGTTACACCAGCAGGAACTACAATTGGATTTTTACCTATTCTTGACATCTTATTATAGTCTTTAAATTAGTATACGTAACAAATTACTTCACCACCCACATTTAACTGCTTCGCTTGCTTACCTGTCATCAACCCTTTTGAAGTTGAAACAATTGCAATTCCTAATCCATTAAGGATTCTTGGGATATTAGCAGAACTTGAGTATTTACGTAAACCTGGTTTACTAATTCTCTGGATATCTTTAATTACTGACTCTTTAGTATCTTTATCATACTTCAAAGCAATTTTGATAGACCCCTGAACAGCGTTGTCTTCAAATTTGTAACTCAAGATGTAACCTTGATCGAAAAGGATCTTAGTTATTTCTTTTTTTAGATTAGATGCAGGAATTTCTACAACTTTGTGGTTTGCAGCCACAGCATTACGAACTCTTGTCAAATAATCAGCAATCGGATCTGTATACATATGTATTAATTTGCGGTCTTGGTTTTCAATAAACTATTTATTGAACCTTAAACCAATTTATAAATATCAATAATACAGACTTAACACAAAGTCAAGTCTGTATCAGAACGCAATCTCTTGCGTATTACCAAGATGCTTTTTTAACACCTGGAATCAATCCGTTGTTTGCCATTTCACGGAAAGTAACACGTGAAATACCGAATTGACGCATATATCCTCTTGGTCTACCTGTTAATTTGCAACGATTGTGCAAACGAACTGGGGAAGCGTTTTTTGGTAACTTTTGCAAACCTACGAAATCTCCAGCTTCTAACAAAGCTTTTCTTTTCTCAGCATACTTTGCTACTGTTTTTTCTCTCTTCACCTCACGGGCTTTCATTGATTCTTTAGCCATGTCTTAATTCTTTTTAAAAGGTAATCCTAATTCTGTTAATAGAGACTTTGCTTCTTTATCTGTTTTAGCAGTAGTTACAAAAGTGATATCCATTCCTGAAATCTTGTTAACTTTGTCAATATCAATTTCAGGGAAAATGATTTGCTCTAAAACTCCAAGGTTATAATTACCTCTTCCATCAAAACCAGTAGCTTTAATTCCGCTAAAGTCTCTTACTCGTGGTAAAGCTGAAGTGATAAGTCTATCTAAAAACTCATACATTCTTTCACCACGTAAAGTTACTTTTGCTCCAATTGGCATTCCTTTTCTCAATTTAAATGACGCAACGTCTTTCTTTGAAATTGTAGAAACTGCTTTCTGTCCAGTGATCTTTGTTAACTCTTCAACTGCATAGTCGATAAGTTTTTTATCAGATACAGCTGCACCAACTCCTTTACTTAAAACGATTTTGTCCAATTTTGGAACCTGCATTACGTTTACGTATCCGAATTCCTCTTTAAGAGCAGCAATTACTCTGCTCTTATATTCTTCTTTTAGTCTAGGTATATACGCCATTACTATAGTACTTGATTAGATTTTTTTGAAAATCTTACTTTCTTATCTCCTTCAACTCTTACACCTACTCTTGTTGTTTCCTTAGTTTTAGGATCAATAAGAGAAATATTAGAGATTTGAATTGGAGCCTCTTTCTTTACAATACCACCTTGAGGGCTTTTTGCACTTGGTTTCGTATGTTTAGAAACCATATTTACACCTTCAACAATTGCTTTGTTTTTCTCGCGGTCAACACGTAAAACTTTACCTTCAGCACCTTTGTGATCTCCAGCAATTACTCTTACGATGTCACCTGATTTAATTTTTAGCTTTATCATCTTAAAACGAATTAAAGCACTTCTGGTGCTAATGATACAATTTTCATGAATTGTTTTTCACGAAGTTCTCTTGCTACTGGACCAAAAACACGAGTACCTCTCATTTCACCAGCAGCATTTAATAAAACGCAAGCGTTATCATCAAATCTGATGTATGAACCATCGGCTCTTCTTACTTCTTTTTTGGTACGTACAACAACTGCAGTTGAAACAGCTCCTTTTTTAACGCTTCCGTTAGGAGCAGTATCTTTGATAGAAACTACAATTTTGTCACCAACAGAGGCATATCTTCTTTTAGTACCTCCTAAAACACGGATAGTTAAAACTTCCTTTGCTCCAGTGTTATCTGCTACTTTTAGTCTTGATTCTTGTTGTACCATAATTATTTAGCTCTTTCTAAGATTTCAACTAACCTCCAACATTTTGTTTTACTCAAAGGACGTGTTTCACTAATCCTTACTGTATCTCCAACATTGCAGTCGTTCATTTCGTCGTGTGCGTGATACTTTTTAGTTTTCAACACGAACTTACCGTATAATGGGTGTTTTACTCTACGTACTTCAGCAACAACAATAGACTTGTCCATTTTGTCAGAAGTTACAACACCAATTCTCTCTTTTCTTAAATTTCTTTTTTCTTCCATCTTTCAGCAGACTACAGTTATTGTCTTTTAGTAAGTTCGGTAGCTAATCTTGCAACTGTTCTTCTCACGATTCTAATTTGAAGTGGATTCTCAATTGGTGAAATAGCGTGAGCCATTTTTAGATCAGCATAGGTTTTCTTAGTCTGGCTAAGCTTCTCTTGCAACTCTGCTGCAGAAAGATTTTTTATTTCTGATTGTTTCATAATAATATAGATTATGCTTCGAAATCTCTAGCTACGACAAACTTAGTTTTTACTGGAAGCTTTTGAGCCGCAAGACGTAACGCCTCTTTTGCAACTGACAAAGGTACTCCTCCAACTTCAAACATAATTCTTCCGGGTTTAACAACAGCAGCCCAATACTCAACTGCTCCTTTACCTTTACCCATACGTACCTCTAAAGGCTTCTTAGTGATAGGTTTGTCTGGAAATATTTTAATCCATAATTGTCCTTCTCTTTTCATGTAACGAGTTGCAGCAATACGCGCAGCCTCGATTTGACGAGAGGTTAAGAACATTCCATCTTCATGTACAGATTTAATTCCAAACATTCCATTTGAAAGTTCGTGCCCTCTTTGAGAATTCCCTTTCATTTTACCCTTTTGTACCTTACGGTATTTTGTTCTTTTAGGCTGTAACATTTTTCTTTACTTTAAAAATTACTTTCGTTTACGAGCGTCTGGCTTTCCACCTTTGTTGAAAGGCTTTCTATCTCCTCTTGGAGAATCACCACCTTTACCACCGGCACCAGATTGTTTTTTGTCCATTCCGGCTAGTGGAGAAAGATCTCTCTTTCCATAAACTTCACCTTTCATGATCCATACTTTGATTCCCATTCTACCATAAGTAGTATGAGCTTCTGCCAAAGCATAATCAATATCAGCTCTGAAAGTTGATAAAGGAATTCTACCTTCTTTGAAACCTTCTGAACGAGCCATCTCAGCACCATTCAAACGACCAGAAATTAAAACTTTGATACCTTCAGCGTTCATACGCATAGAAGCAGCAATAGCCATTTTAATTGCACGTCTGTAAGAAATTCTGCTTTCGATTTGACGACAGATGCTTGTAGCAACTAGATACGCGTCAAGCTCAGGTCTTTTGATTTCAAAAATATTGATTTGAACCTCTTTGTCAGTAACTTTCTTAAGTTCTTCTTTCAACTTGTCTACCTCTTGTCCGCCTTTTCCGATAATTATACCAGGTCTAGCAGTAGTGATAGTAACGGTTACAAGTTTCAAAGTTCTCTCGATGATTACTTTAGATACACTAGCTTTTGATAAACGAGCATGGATATACTTTCTGATTTTGTGATCTTCGGCTAATTTATCACCGTAATCATTTCCACCATACCAGTTTGAGTCCCATCCTCTGATGATACCAAGTCTATTTCCAATTGGATTTGTCTTTTGTCCCATGCTGCTTAAGAATTGCTTTGTGTGTTATTGATAGCTCCTAACACGATTGTTACGTGGTTAGAACGTTTTCTTATTCTGTGTGCTCTTCCTTGTGGTGCTGGACGAAGTCTTTTCAACATCATACCACCATCTACACGGATTTCCTTAACAAATAATCCAGCTTCTTCTAAACTAGCTTCACTATTTTTTTGCTCCCAGTTGTTGATCGCAGATAATAATAATTTTTCTAATTTTCTTGAAGCTTCTTTAGAACTAAATCTCAAAATGTTAAGTGCTCTTTCTACCTTCTGACCTCTTACCAAGTCCGCTACTAAGCGCATTTTTCTAGGTGAAGTAGGGCAGTTATTCAATTTTGCGAAAGCAATAGACTTATTAGCCTCTTTTCTCGCATCTGCTGTTTCTCTTTTACGAACTCCCATTGCTTCTTATTTTTTACCTTTATTTTTTGCTCCAGCATGACCTCTAAAAGATCTAGTTGGTGAAAATTCTCCTAATTTGTGACCTACCATGTTCTCAGTTACGTATACCGGTACAAATTGACGACCGTTGTGAACTGCGATAGTTTGACCAACAAAATCTGGAGTAATCATAGAAGCTCTAGACCAAGTCTTAACCACTCCTTTGTTTCCACCTGCTATGTTTTCCTGAACTTTCTTATCTAACTTATAATGAACGAAAGGTCCTTTTTTTAATGAACGTGCCATATCTTATTATTTCTTTCTACGTTCTACGATATACTTATTACTCGGGTTTTTCTTAGAACGAGTTCTATAACCTTTAGCTGGTATTCCATTTCTTGAACGTGGATGTCCACCAGAAGAACGTCCTTCACCACCACCCATTGGGTGATCGACAGGGTTCATTGCAACAGGTCTTGTTCTAGGTCTTCTTCCTAACCATCTAGTTCTACCAGCTTTTCCTGATACTACTAATTGATGATCTGAATTCGATACAGCTCCAATTGTAGCCGAACAAGTCAACAAGATCAATCTTGTTTCTCCAGATGGCATTTTAATTGTCGCATATTTTCCATCTCTTGCCATTAACTGAGCAAAAGTACCAGCTGAACGAGCAATTACTGCTCCTTGACCTGGACGTAACTCGATGCAAGAAATAACAGTTCCTAGTGGAACTCTACTTAAAGGCAAAGTATTACCAATTTCAGGTTGAGATTCTGGACCAGAAACTAATTTCTGACCAACTTTCAAGCCGTTTTGTGCAATAATATATGTTTTCTCACCATCAGCATAAGCTAATAATGCGATAAAAGCAGTACGATTTGGATCGTACTCAATTGATTTTACCGTAGCAGGAATACCATCCTTAGCACGTTTAAAATCAATAATACGATATCTCTGCTTGTGACCACCACCCGTATAACGCATGGTCATCTTTCCTTGACTATTTCTACCTCCAGAGTTTTTTATCGGCGCTATCAAAGAGCGTTCCGGCTTATCAGTTGTAATGGCGTCATAACCATTCACAACTCTAAATCGCTGACCTGGGGTAATAGGTTTTAATTTTCTTACTGACATTTTATCTTAGATATTGTTGTAAAAATCAATTGTTTCTCCTTCTTGTACTTGAACAATTGCTTTTTTGATTGCATTTGTCTTTCCACTGATCAAACCACTTTTAGTGTATTTTGTAGTTCTATCCGGTCTTACGTTCATTGTGTTCACACTCAAAACAGTTACTCCATAAGCAGCTTCAACAGCTTTCTTAATCTCAACTTTGTTTGCTTTTCTGTTCACAACGAATCCGAAGCGGTTTAAAACTTCACTTTCTTTGGTTACTTTTTCCGTTACTATAGGCTTAATTATGATGCTCATATCCTATTATTTACTTAAATTTTCTTCAATTACCTCCAAAGAACTCTCTAAAAGAACTAAATTATTAGCATTTAAAATATCATAAGTACTTAATTCTAAGCTACTTACAACATTTGAACCCTTCAAATTACGTGAGGACAAATATACATTTTTATTGGTATCACCCAATACAAATAATGATTTTTTATTTTCTAACTCTAAAGCTTTCAAAACGTTAATGAAATTTTTAGTGTTTGGAGTTTCAAAATTAAAGTCTTCAAGAACGATAATGTTTGACTCTTTAGCTTTAAGTGAGAAAGCCGATTTTCTTGCCAAACGCTTCAAGCTTTTATTCAATTTGAATGAATAACTTCTTGGTCTAGGTCCAAAAACAGTTCCACCACCTTTAAACAATGGATTCTTTGCACTACCCGCACGAGCAGTACCAGTTCCTTTTTGTTTTTTAATCTTACGTGTACTTCCCGCTACTTCAGCTCTTTCTTTAGCTTTGTGCGTTCCTTGTCTTTGATTAGCAAGATATTGCTTCACATCAAGGTATACAGCGTGTTTGTTTGGTTCGATACCAAATACTGAATCAGAAAGTTGCACTTTTCTTCCAGTATCTTTTCCGTTGAAATCTAATACTTTTGCTTCCATTACTTCTGAATGATTACATAAGAGTTGTTATGACCAGGAACACATCCTTTAATAACAAGTAGGTTCTTCTCAGCAACTACTTTTAAAACTCTAAGGTTTTGAACTTTTACATTGTCTCCTCCCATTCTACCAGCCATACGCATTCCTTTGAATACTCTAGATGGATAAGAAGAAGCTCCCACAGAACCTGGCGCTCTTAAACGGTTGTGTTGACCGTGAGTTGCTTGACCAACACCACCAAAACCGTGACGTTTTACAACCCCTTGAAAACCTTTACCTTTAGATACACCTTGTACATCTACAAATTCTCCTTCAGCAAAAATAGAAACATCAATAAGATCTCCTAATTTTTGTTCAGTTGCAAAATCTTGGAATTCAACGACTTTTTTCTTAGCAACAGTTCCCGCTTTTTTAAAGTGACCTAAAGCCGCTTTTGTGGAATGTTTCTCGTTTTTGTCATCGAAACCTAGTTGCAACGCTTCATACCCGTCAACACCTTTGGTTCTGACTTGGGTAACAACGCATGGACCTGCTTCGATTACTGTACAAGGAATGTTTTTCCCGTTTTCGTCGAAAATACTAGTCATGCCGATTTTTCTACCAATTAACCCAGACATAAATATTAATTATTAATTACTAAAACTCCCTTCAATTTGAAAACAACAGAAGCTTTCAAACAGGGAGTGCAAAAGTATATATTAAAATCGAATATACCAAACAGTTACAAAAATTAAATACCTCATTATCACAATTAAAGAAAACAAAAAACAGAAAACAAAAAATCTTACAATGAAAAATCAGGTTACAAAAGCAGTATTTGCCAATCAGAAAAACCTAAAAATAAAGTTGAGAAAAACCATCAAAACACCCGAATAACAAGGGATTACCAAATTTTTCACCAAAAAAAAATAATAAAAAGGCAAATAAAAAAACATAAAAAAAAGCGAAACATTTCTGTTTCGCTTTTTTATTTAAAATATAAAAAAATTATACTTTTATTTCAACTTCTACTCCACTTGGCAATTCAAGTTTCATTAAAGCATCAATAGTTTTTGATGAAGATGAATAAATATCAATCAATCTCTTGTATGACATTACTTCAAACTGCTCTCTTGCTTTTTTGTTTACGTGCGGTGAACGCAATACTGTAAACAATTTTTTGTGAGTTGGCAACGGAATAGGACCAGTTACAACAGCACCAGTAGTTTTTACTGTTTTTACAATCTTCTCAGCAGACTTATCTACCAACATGTGATCGTAAGATTTTAATTTTATTCTGATTTTTTGACTCATTTTCTTAAAGATTAAGCGTTTCCTTTTGCTTTTTTGATTACTGCCTCTGAAATGTTAGAAGGCGTTTCTGAATAGTGAGAAAATTCCATTGTTGAAGTTGCACGACCTGAAGACAATGTTCTTAATGTTGTTACATATCCAAACATTTCAGATAATGGCACATCAGCTTTGATAGTTTTAGCTCCATTCCTGTCACCCATATCATTCACTTGACCTCTACGACGGTTAATATCACCTACGATATCTCCCATGTTTTCTTCTGGAGTAATAACCTCCATTTTCATAATTGGCTCTAAGATTACAGCTCCAGCAGCTTTAGCTACTTCTCTATAACCCATTCTTGCCGCTAATTCAAAAGAAAGTGCATCAGAATCCACAGGGTGGAAAGATCCATCTAATAAAGTAACTTTCAAACTATCTACTTGGTATCCTGCTAAAGGACCTTGTTTCATAGCTTCACGGAAACCTTTTTCTACAGAAGGAATATATTCTTTAGGAACGTTACCACCTTTTACTTCATTTACAAACTGCAATCCAACAGGTACCTTACCGTCAACTTCATCAGCAGGCTCTAATCTAAACACGATATCACCGAATTTACCACGTCCTCCAGATTGTTTTTTGTAAGTTTCTCTGTGTTGCGCTGATCTTGTAAAAGCTTCTTTGTATTCAACTTGAGGCTCACCTTGATTTACTTCAACTTTGAATTCACGTTTCATTCTGTCAACCAAGATATCTAAGTGAAGCTCACCCATACCTGAGATAATAGTTTGTCCCGAAGCCTCATCAGTTCTCACTGTAAATGTTGGATCTTCTTCAGCTAATTTAGCTAAAGCCATACCCATTTTATCAACGTCAGCTTTAGTTTTTGGCTCAATAGCGATACCAATTACCGGTGCAGGGAATTTCATTGACTCAAGTATGATTGGATGTTTTTCATCACACAATGTATCTCCAGTTTTGATATCTTTAAATCCAACTGCCGCTCCAATATCACCTGCCTCAATATATTCGATTGGGTTTTGTTTGTTTGCGTGCATTTGGTAGATACGCGAAATTCTCTCTTTATTACCAGAACGTGTATTCAATACGTAAGAACCTGCATCTAAACGACCTGAGTAAGCACGGAAGAAAGCTAAACGACCTACGAATGGGTCAGTAGCAATTTTAAACGCTAAAGCAGCAAATGGCTCCTTAACATCTGGCTTACGCAAGATTTGAGTTTGATCTTCTTCTAATAATTCAGCATCATCAGGGTGAATTCCTGAAATACCTTCTTTATCCATTGGAGATGGCAAGTATTTACATACTGCATCTAACATGAACTGAACTCCTTTGTTTTTGAAAGAAGAACCTGCAATCATAGGAATGATAGCCATATCCATAGTTGCAGCTCTAAGCGCATTGTTGATCTCTTCTTCTGTAATAGAATCTGGATCTTCCATGTACTTGTCAAGTAAATTCTCATCGTAATCAGCTACTGCTTCGATAAGAATGTCTCTGTACTCTTTTACTTCATCAACCATATCAGCTGGGATATCGATGATATCAAAAGTTGCCCCTTGAGTAGCATCATGCCAAACGATAGCTTGATTTTTAACCAAATCAACAACACCTTTAAAATCATTCTCTTCGCCAATTGGCAAAGTGATCGCTACAGCGTTTGATTTTAACATGTCTCTTACTTGCTGACAAACTGCCAAAAAGTTAGATCCTTGACGGTCCATTTTATTAACGAATCCCATACGTGGAACTCTGTATTGATCAGCTAGTCTCCAGTTAGTTTCTGATTGTGGCTCAACACCATCTACAGCACTAAATAAAAACACTAAACCATCTAATACACGTAATGAACGGTTTACCTCTACGGTAAAGTCAACGTGACCAGGAGTATCAATAATGTTAAAGTGGTAAGGTTTAGATTCTGGCAATGCTTTACCTTGCTCTGTTGGAAAATTCCACTCACAAGTAGTAGCAGCAGATGTAATAGTAATACCTCTTTCTTGCTCCTGAGCCATCCAGTCCATAGTTGCAGCACCATCGTGTACTTCACCTATTTTGTGTGATTTACCAGTATAAAAAAGGATACGCTCAGTTGTTGTTGTTTTACCAGCATCAATGTGAGCAGCAATTCCAATATTTCTTGTATATTTTAAGTCTCTAGCCATTTCTTACGAATTAAAATCTAAAGTGAGAGAAAGCTTTGTTAGCTTCTGCCATTTTGTGAGTATCCATTCTTTTCTTAACAGCAGCTCCTTCTTCTTTAGCTGCAGCTAAACACTCTGAAGCTAATCTTTGAGCCATTGACTTTTCGTTTCTTCTTCTTGAATAAAGAATTAACCATTTCATCGCCATAGAAATTTTTCTATCTGGACGAATTTGCATTGGAATTTGGAATGTAGCTCCACCCACTCTACGTGAACGAACCTCTACGTGAGGCATAACATTTGTTAATGCATCTTTCCAAATTTCTAGTGATGATTTTTCAGCATCTTGTTTTTTAGACTCAATGATGTCAATTGCATCATAAAATACTTTAAACGCTGTCGATTTTTTTCCATCCCACATTAAGTTGTTTACGAAACGTGTTACCAGTTGATCATTAAATCTTGGATCTGGTAAAAGTGGTCTTTTCTTTGCCGCTCTTTTTCTCATGTCTTTTTTTTAATAAAATACATACGCACGCAAAACCATCAGGCCTTGCTACATACAAACTTTAAATTACTTTTTTGCTTCTTTTGGGCGTTTTGCTCCGTACTTAGATCTTCTTTGCGTTCTTCCTGCTACTCCTGACGTATCAAGTGCACCACGAACGATGTGATATCTAACTCCTGGTAAATCTTTTACCCTTCCACCCCTAACTAATACTATCGAGTGCTCTTGTAAATTGTGTCCTTCACCTGGGATGTAAGCATTCACTTCATTACCATTTGTCAAACGTACACGCGCAACTTTACGCATTGCAGAGTTTGGTTTTTTTGGTGTTGTAGTGTAAACACGCGTACAAACCCCTCTTCTTTGAGGACAAGAATCTAAAGCAACCGATTTACTCTTCTTAGTTATCTGAGTTCTTCCTGTTCTTACTAATTGTTGAATTGTTGGCATAATTAATACTAAAAATTTCTTATTATATTAAATTCCCGCTTTTTACGGGGTTGCAAATGTATTTATTTTTTTTGAGATTACAACATCATTTGAATTTATTTTTAAGAGCAAATAATTGTAAGTCAAAGATCTTTAACTAACAATGACAATCATTTTCTTATTTTAACATTCAAAAACATACTAACTGAGACCAAAAATGTCATAAATTTGATTTCGAAAAGGGAGAAAATAAGATTTCTGGCTCATCATAAAATACAAACTCAATTGAAAAATAATTTATTGCTGCTGCTTTTTCTCCTTTGTACAACCACAATGAGTGCGCAACCACTTTATCTACAATTCAAAACAGCGACATCCGAAAAGAAAATACTACCAGACTCTTTACTCGGCCTGAAGAAACATACAAACCTTCAGTCCATCGAAAAAAGAGTTAACACGATCAACCAGCAATTAATCAAAAAAGGATTTTTAGATAGCAATGTTCAAACAGCAGTGAAGATAAATGACAGTGTATACAATAGCACTATCTATTTGGGGGATAAAATCGAATACATCACCATATTTGCACCCACTAATTTTGAAATACCTCCTTTTAGCAAAACTAAAAATTCACACCTGCTAGCCTACGAAAACTTAGACTTGTTTTTAAATAGCATACTTACAACTTTTGAGCAAAAAGGCAATGCACTTGCAAATATAAGACTTAAGAACATCGAACGAAAGAAAAATTATCTGCAAGCTGAACTTGAAATTTACAAAAGCTCGAGTAGAAAATTAACGAATATCACTGTAGAACAAGCAAACAATCTGCAACTACCAAAAAATCTCTTGACTCAAATCAAAAAGAAATATTTAAACAAAACCTACAATAAAGAAACATTAACCAACATATACAACCAATTTGAAACATTAGGATTTGCACAAAACAGCAAATACCCAGAAGTACTACTTACAACCGATTCAACTGCAGTGTATGTCTACCTAGAAAAACAAAACGCAAACACTTTCGATGGCTTTATCGGATTTCGAAATAACGATGCTCAAAAAATTCAACTCAACGGATATGCTAACATCGAATTACAAAACATACTTAAAAGAGGCGAAAAAATTCAAATCAATTGGAAAAGCGACGGTCAAGATCAAAAAACATTTGACGCAAGCGCTGAATTACCATTTATTTTCAACTCTCCAATCGGTCTAAAAACAGAACTGAACTTATTCAGACAAGACAGCACGTTTCAAAATACCAAAACCATGATCGCTGCAACATATGAAATAAAATCACGACAAAAAATAACAGTTGGATATCAAACCACAACATCAAGTGACATCCAAAATATAAACAGCACAGCAATTAATGATTATTCAAACTCCTTTTTAACTATCGGATACAACTATATATCAACTACTAAACAATCAAACAATACAGAACCCAATCAACTAACAGTAAATTTCGGTTTAGGGAAGAGAGACTTAAATAACACATCGAACCCAGAAACACAAAAACAATTTTCAACAAGTATTAACTGGACCTACAACATAACACTTTCTCAAAAAAATAATATCATTTTAAAATCAAATAGCTATTTGTTACGAAGCAAAAATATTTTACAAAATGAATTATACCGTTTTGGCGGATTTAACAGTTTAAGAGGGTTTAACGAAAATAGCCTACAAGCATCAATGGCAACTGTACTACAAACTGAATTCAGAACCACCCTAAACACTCAATTGTACTTTCACAGTATTTTAGACTATAGCCTCGCAAAAGACAAATCCTCCTCATTGTCAAGCAACAGCACTAGATCAAGACTAGGCACTGGTTTCGGGATCGGACTTCAAACATCAAACGGACTTTTAAGACTAGCGTTTGCAAACGGAGCAACGTTAGAAGAAAAATTCAATTTTCAAAACAGCATAATTCACTTGAGCTACAATGTTAAATTTTAAATTTTAACACTAAATGGTTTTACTATTATTAGGAATGTTAAGAAATTATTAAGAGTTTTGCGAGACTAATTCAAAATATTAAAAAATGAAACTAAAGTTCAATGGAATCTTAGTGCTTTTATTAGCACTAATGGCGCAGATAACTTTTGCGCAAGAGAGAGCGGTTTCAGGAGTTGTCTCTGACAATGCAGGCTTACCTATACCAGGAGTAAGCGTATTGGTTAAAGGAACAAAATCTGGAACACAAACTGATTTTGATGGAAAATTTACTATCAAAGCAAGTGCAAGTCAAGTATTAGTATTTAGCTATGTTGGGATGAAAACCCAAGAGCTAGCTGCTAGTTCTACAAATTTAAAAATTACACTGAAAGACGACTCAGTTGAACTTGAAGGTGTAATTGTTACCGCAATGGGTATCAAAAGAAAGCCGAAAGAACTTTCTTATGCGGTAGAAAACATCAAAAGCGAAGATTTAACTAAAACAAGAGCCGTAAACGTTGCTACAGCATTATCTGGTAAAGTTTCTGGTTTGCAAGTTAACGTTGTAAACAATGGTGTAAATCCAAGTACAAGAGTTGTACTTAGAGGTAACAGATCTTTGTTAGGTAACAACGAAGCATTGATCGTTATTGACGGATTCCCATCTGCAAGAGGAGTACTTGACAGAATTAACCCAAATGACATTGACAACGTAACCATCCTTAAAGGTGCCAACGCATCTGCATTGTATGGTTCAGAAGCTTCAAATGGTGTCATGATCATTACAACTAAAAAAGGAAATGGTAAACTTTCTATCAACTACAACAGCTCTTTACAATTAGAGCAAGTAGCTTACTTGCCTAAAGTACAAAGCGAATTTGGAGTTGGTGGCTTCCCTGACGGAACACTTTACCCATTGGAAAACGTAAACTGGGGACCTCGTTTTGACGGAAGACTAGTTGACGCAAGTGAAACATTCGATGACGGATCAGTATGGCAAGTTCCTTTTACACCTGTAAAAAACAACATCCGTAACTTTTTTGATACAGGAGTTTCTGCTAGACACGGTATCACATTTAAAGGTGGTGACGAAAATAGCGACTTTTTATTCTCTATTGACCAAACAAATACAACAGGAACTGTACCAAACGATACGTACAACAGAACAAACGTACGTTTAAAAGGTAGCAGAAAATACAATAAATTAACTGTTGGAGGAAACGTAAGTTTCTTTAGAGCTCACTCAAACCAAGTAAGTGAAACAGCAGGAAGACAAGGAAGACCAGTATACTGGAACGTATTAAATACGCCATTACACATTCCTTTAGATCAAATGAAAAACTGGAGAACAGGACAATTTACTAGAAACGAGGTATCTTTCTACAGATTCTACGAAAACCCTTACTTTATTCTTGACACTCAAAGAGAGAAAAACGATTATACTGAGTTCAATGTACTTTCGAACATTGATTACAAATTTACAGACTATTTAACATTATCTGTTAATACCGGATACACTTCATTTTCAGAAGATTTCAAAAGAGAGTTCGGAGCATTTACATACGCTTTTGAATTAGCTAACACTTACTCTTCAATGGATCCTTACGGAGCAAGTACTGCGTCAAGAATAGGAATTGGACAGCGTTTAAATAACGATATCATCTTGAAATTCGACAAGAGCTTAAGTGAAGACTTTAACTTAAAAATTAGTGCTGGAGCAAACACACGCTTAACATCGTCAGCAAGTGTCAACGTTAGTGGTAACAACTTAACTATTCCAGATTTTTATAATGTAGGAACTAGAACTGGTGAATTACTTGGAGGTGAAGATAAATTTTTATTCAGAAGACAAGGTGTTTATGGAGAATTAACTTTAGGGTATAAAGATTATTTATTCCTTACTGCTACAGCTAGAAATGATTGGTCATCTTCATTACCAATTCAAAACAGATCGTTCTTTTACCCTAGCGCAGGTTTATCATTTCTTGCAAGTGATGCCTTCCCAAGCATCAAAAGCGATAACGGAATTGACAATTTAAAAGTTACGTTCAACGTTGCAAGAGTCGGTAACGATGGTGGCGCACCATATGTTACGAAAGCCATTTTCTCAACACCAGTAGGATTCCCTTACGGAGCTACTACAGGTTTATCTCAAGGCCCAAGAGATCCTGATCAAAATTTAAGTCCGGAATTTACATTATCAAAAGAATTTGGCATAGAACTTGGCTTGTTTAAAAACAGATTGATTTTCAATGGAAATATCTACCAAACAAATTCTACTGACCAAATTGTACCTATCAACACCTCATTGGCGTCTGGAGCTTCAAGCATTTTGACTAACATTGGTGAAATTGAAAACAGAGGTTTGGAACTTGATTTAAAAGGAACAATCATTAAAACAGCTGATTTTGGTTGGAAAATGGGAGTAAACTACTCTGGAATTAAATCTGAAGTAAAATCTTTATTTGACGGTGTCGAAGAAGTAAGTATTGGTGGATTTGCTGATGCTGAAATCGTTGCAAAAGTTGGGGAATCATACCCATTAATCAAAACTAGTTCATACTTAAGAGATTCTGAAGGAAGAGTAATTGTTGGCGACAATGGTAACCCAATCAAAGATTCTCAAAACAGAACACAAGGACAAACTGCACCTAAGTATATTGTAGGTTTAAACACTACACTTACATACAAAAATTGGACTTTATATGCTGTTGCTGATTACAGAACCGGACACGTATTTTACAACAACTTAAATGATGCCTTGGAGTTTACAGGATTAACGCAACACAGCGCCTCAGCAGGTAGACAACCTTTCGTATTTCCTAACTCATCTTACTCTGATGGAAATGGCGGATTTGTAGCAAACAACAACCGTTTGACTGCAAGCGGTGGAAATGCTTTCTGGGATGAATACAACACAGTGAAAGAAAATTATGTTGTTGATGCAACTACACTAAAACTAAGAGAGGTTTCTTTGAACTATGATTTCAATTCTGACTTCATCAAAAAAGCGGGTATCGATGCATTGAGCATTGGTTTCTTTGGTAGAAACTTACTTACCTTAAGACCGAAAGAAAATACAACAACAGATCCTGAATTTAACTTCACTACAGGAAATGCAGTAGGAGTTGGTACTCAAGCACAAACTCCACCAACAAGACAATTTGGGGTAAACCTAAACTTAACTTTTTAATACCTAAAAACATGAACATAGTAAAAATCATAAAATCATGTACACTGCTAACTTTAGCAGCCGTGATGACTGCAAGTTGCAGTGATTATTTAGATGTAGACACCAATCCAAATAACCCTGGTATTTCAACTCCTGGCTTAACATTACCAGTAGCACAAAGAGATCTTGCAAGTTTAAATGCAACTCAAATGACCTACTTAGGTCAATATATCGCATATAACTGGGCAACACCATCAAACTGGTCGTCAAATCAAGAATTTTCAAGATACACTGTAAACTCTGGATTTTATGCTGGAATTTTTGAAACGTCTTATGGTACAATCTTTAGAGATTTAACATACGTTCAAAATTACACCGATCCTGCTGGTTCAACTGATTATAGCGCTTACAAATCAATCGCTACAATCTTAAAAGGTTTTCAATACCAATACCTTGTTGACCTTTACGGAAATGTACCTTACACAGAAGCTAATTTAAGAGCAGGAAACATCACTCCTAAGTATGATGATGCACAAACTGTATACAAAGCAGTTATTGCTGAATTAACAACGGCTGCTACTACAGCACTTAGTGTACCTGCTAATGCGGAGAATCCACATGAAAAAGACATCATCAATGGTGGTGACATGACAAAATGGGCTCAATTCGCAAACACTGTAAAACTGAGAATGCTAGTACGTTTAAGCAACACCAACCAAGATGCTTACATTCGTGCACAAATAGCATTAATTGATGCAAACGGAGCAGGATACATTACAAGTGATATTGCTGCTAATCCTGGTTATGTAGATGATACTAACAAACAAAGCCCATTTTTCGGATACTTCAGAAGACCATCAACTGGTTTAGAAACTGACAGAGGAGATTTTACTGTAGCATCTGACTATACAGTTGGATACTTAACTACAACAAATGACCCAAGATTATCTAGACTTTATGCTGGAGCTACAACGGGAGGCGCTTTCAAAGGTGCTCCTCAAACAACAACGCTGCCAGGTACTGGATTCACATCTAGAGACTTAGCAAAAGTTGGTCCTGGATTATTGGTGAGTGCTACTCAAAACCAAACGATTATGTCGTTACCAGAAAGTTTATTACTTCAAGCTGAGGCCATTTCTAGAGGCTACATAGCAGGTGGTGATGCTGCTGCAAAAGCGAAATACGAACAAGCAGTACGTGCTTCATTTACAAGATTAGCTGTTCCTAATGCTGCTACTGCTGCAACAACTTATTTAGCACAAGATATCCCTAACGTTTCATGGGATTCATCGCCAAACAAAGTTCAAGCGATTATTACCCAAAAATGGGTTGCATTAAACGGTACATCATCTATTGAATTGTGGATTGAGAAAACAAGAACAGGTTTCCCTGCAAACTTACCACAACCTGCAGAAGGTGGAGGAAAGAGACCAGTAAGACTTTTATATCCTTCTTCAGAGATTTCAAGAAACTCTCAAAATGTACCAGCACAAACAGCTGCATCAGCATTCAATGATAATCCATTCTGGAAATAAAATATATAATTATGAAAAAGTATTTATTATCTAAAACCATAGCAGCGATCGTACTTGCAGTATCTTTTACTTCATGTGATGCTATTTTAGACCAAGACGAAACAGACTTTGGAAAAGGTCCAGTTTTGACAACATTTGCACAAACGGCAACAGAAGTGAACATCATTAAAGATGCAGCAAACACTCCAAAAACATTTAGTTTTGACATCTCTTACGCAGGCGGTAAAAACGTTGCTTTAGACAGAGATGTTACCGTAACTATAGCTACTAAATCTACTTCAGAAGCGAAAGAAGGAGTAGAATTTGAACTACCTGTGAAAACATTTACAATTCCTGCAGGGCAAACAAGCGCTCAAGCATCTGTAAAAATTCTAACTGGTGGTTTGGTACCGTTTGATTTTAAAGATATTGTTTTAGAAATCGTTGACTCATCAGAGTCAGTTGCAGAAAACAATACGATTACTATCACAGTGAAAGCACTTGGAGCAAACAGTTTAGCAGGTAGATATGAAGTGTTAGAAGGAACTTACTTCAGAATTGGAGTAAATACTCCAGGGAGTGCTTCACCAGTTGGAGCGACGCGTGTAATTGAAGCGTTAAGCGAAACTTTATACAAGCATACTGAATATGTTGGTAATTTCTCTGGAAACAACTGGTATTTTACAGTTGACGCCAATAACAAAGTAACTGTTTTAACAAAGGATCCTTTTACAGGCGAGCCAACATTATTAAACGGTGTTGCAGCAATTTCTTGTGAAACAAATCCAACAAGCTTGACACTTTCTAAATGTGGAACTTCTAATGTTGTCGAAAGAACAAACAACAGAAAAGACGTCATTAAACTTACTGTTGGATACAATCCAGCTGCACCAAGAGAATTCTATGAAGTAATTCGTAGATTGGAGTAATCAACTCTTGATTTTGATTAATAAGCCACCCCTTATCGGGGTGGTTTTTTTTTGACCATAATCCTCGAAAAACAAAAGTTAAAAATCCTGCAAACCCAAGCCCCACTACTTTGTAACCAAAAAAAAAATTTAATACAAATCCAAAATTACATTACAAAGAATGCCTAAATCATACCTTAACTGAAAAGAAAATTCAATTACAAATAACACTAAAAATCAAAAGTTACTTATAAGAAACATCAATAACTAACTCACAATTTCATATCCGAAACCTTTTGACATATAATTGCCATTAGCGCAAAAAACAAGGGTAACCAGTAGAAGTAAAAGCCCTGAGGTAAAATTTACCTTACATTAAAAACATTGTAAATCACAATTAATACCATTAATCACAATAATTTTTGTTAAAAAACAAATTATCACAATTTAATTAGGAAAGTTAACAAATAATTAAGAGTTTTGCTTCACTAATCAAAACAATTAAATAATGAAACTAAAGTTCAATGGATTTTTAGTACTACTAACAGTACTATTAGCGCAACTAACCTTTGCGCAAGAGAGAGCAGTTTCGGGAACTGTGACGGACAATTCAGGCATGCCAATACCAGGCGTAAGTGTTTTAGTCAAAGGAACCACAACTGGAACTCAAACTGACTTTGACGGAAAATTTTCTATCAAAGCAAGCCCAACTAGCATCATTTTGTTCAGTTTTATTGGGATGAAAAATCAGGAGGTTGTTGCGAAATCAGCAAACCTAAATGTTAAAATGCAGAACGAAACTACAGAACTTGAAAGTGTAGTAGTAACTGCACAAGGTATTAAAAGAGAGAAAAAATCACTTGGCTATGCCGTTAGTGAAATCAAATCTGCAGCAATTGAACAAAGAGCTGAGGGCGATGTAGCCAGGGTTTTAACTGGAAAAGCATCCGGTGTTATCATCAACCAAACCAGTGGTATTTCTGGTTCTGGTACAAGTATTAACATTAGAGGACTGAATTCAATCTCTGGAAACACACAGCCATTATTCATTGTGGATGGAGTTCCATTCTCAAGTGATACAAATGCATCTGGAAACTTTGCCGATGGAAACTCAGGGTCAAGCCGTTTTCTTGATTTAGATCCTAATAACATCGCAAACGTAAATATCCTAAAAGGTTATGCTGCCACTACCCTATATGGTACAGCAGGACGAAATGGAGTAATTTTAATCACTACCAAAGGTGGTTCAACTAAAAAAGGAAGTAAGAAAAATGAAATAACAGTAAACCAATCCTTGTTTTTTAATGAAATAGCTTCTTTACCAGATTATCAAAATACTTTTGGAAATGGATTCGACCAAGCATATGGAAACTTCTTTTCAAATTGGGGACCAGGATTTTATAAAGATGGCTTAGGTGGCTATGCAGCAACAGGATCAGGTATCGCCGCTGATGGAACCATTTTACACCCTTATAGTAGACCTGCGCTAGCGTCTGTTTTTCCAGAATACCAAGGCTTACGTATACCATATAAACCTGCCACTAATAACGTCAAAGATTTTTTTAGAACTGGAGCTGTAGTTAATACTAGTGTAAACTTAGCAGGTGCATCTGAAAACGGAAACACTTCTTATAATTTCAACTTTGGAAACTTAAATGATGAAGGGTTTACTCCTGGAAATGTTTTGCAAAGAACTTCATTTAGTGCGGGAGGAAGATCTAAATTGAGTAATAAATTTACCATAAGCGGAACAATGAATTTCTCAAGAACTGATTTCACAACTCCACCAGTAGCAAGAAGTAACGGTTCAGGTGTTGCCGGTTCAGGTTTGTCTATTTTTGCTGATATTTTCTACACACCTCGAAATGTTGATTTGCAAAACTGGCCATCACAGCATCCTATAACTGGAGCAAACTTAAGCTATCGTTCTGGAAACGATATTGTGAATCCATATTGGACTCTTAACAACTCATCAATAAACCAATTAACGCACAGAACATTTGGAAACACTGCATTGGAATATGAAATAAACAGCCACTTAAAATTAAACTACCGTTTAGGATTTGACTTCTATAACGAAAGAAATAGCTCTTATACAAATGTTGGTGCTCCTAGAGGACCGGTTTTAGGAAACTATAGAACAGTTGACAACAACAATTTGATCTGGGATCACAACTTGATGCTAAATGGAAACTATGATTTAACAGACGAAATTGGACTTAACTTTACTGCGGGTGCTACTTCAAGATATCAATCTTATGACAGACAAGGAGTATTTAGTGAAGGCCAACAAGTTTTTGGAATTCAAAGACATTATAACTTTAGCACTCAATCACCTATTCAATATACCGAAAACAAAAACATCGTTGGGATTTATGGATTGGCTGAGTTCAATTATCAAAAATACTTGTATGTAAATTTGTCAGCTAGAAAAGACTGGGTTTCTAACACGTTTATCAACAGTATAATTTACCCAGCAGGAAGCATCTCTTTTATTCCAACAGAAGCTTTCTCTTCAATGACAAGTAACAAAGGATTAAACTTCTTAAAATTACGTGCTAGTTATGGAACTTCTGCAGGATTCGCAGATTCATACCCAGTTGCTAATACTATTGAAGGAAATCCTAGAGCATTTTCAGATATTAACGGCGTCATAAGCGCTTCACAACAGGCAAGTTCACGCTTAGGAAATAGTAACCTACGACCTGAATTACTTAGTGAATACGAATTTGGATTTGATTCGAAATTTTTTGATAACAGAATTGGCTTAAATGCTTCCTATTTTTTAAGAGAAACAAAAAATTTAATTACCGAAACACCTATTGATCCATCAAGTGGTTTCTTATCTACTTTTACTAATATTGGACTATTGAAAGGTAATGGTTTAGAAATTGAACTTGATCTTCACCTAGTGAAAAATGACGATAAAGGATTCAATTGGGACTTATCAACAAACTTTTTCAAGGGAGAAATGATTGTAAAAGATCTTGGTGAATTAGAAAGAATTACAACGGCAGGTTTTACCAACCTAGGTAACCAAGCTATCGAAGGCCAACAAGTTGGCGTTATGGTTGGGTCTAGAGTTAAAAGAGATGCTAATGGTAATTTTGTAGTTAACAGCGTGGGTGATTACGCTATTGAAGCAGGTCCATTTATCATTGGAAACCCAAATCCTGACTTTACGTTGAATACTACTAACATATTCACTTTCAAGAATTTTAATTTAAACTTCTTGATTAGCTATGTAAGTGGTGGTGACGTTTACTCACAAACTACTGCCGCGTTGCTAGGTAGAGGTTTAACTACCGATACTGTTGACAGATTACAAACGTTCATTTTACCTGGCGTAAAAGAAGACGGAACACCAAACGATATTCAAATCAACAACTCAACATACTACTTTAACAATATTGCTTTCGGACCGGACGAACTTAGCGTTTACGACGGATCTGTAGTACGTTTAAACGAGGTATCATTGGGCTACACATTACCAACTAAATTTTTAGAAAAAACACCTTTCGGTTCACTTAGTTTTAGCGTAGCAGGTTATAACTTGTACTATAACGCATTCAACACTCCAAAAGGCGTAAATTTTGATCCAAACGTTGTTGGTACCGGAGTAGGAAACGGAAGAGGTTTCGATTTCTTAAACGGGCCGAGCGGTAAAAGATATGGTTTTAGTATAAAAGCTTCTTTCTAAAAAACACACATGAACATTATGAAAAAAATATTAAAAACAGCAGGTTTACTTATTGCATTAATAAGTATCGTGACTTTCTCCTCGTGCGAAACCACAAACCTTGAATTAACAGAAGATCCGAACGCATTACCGGAAACTGCAGCCAATCCAGACTTATTGTTAAACAAAGTACAAACAGAGTTTGCAGTAGCAATGCAAAGTTTCGGTACAGTTGGAGCAGAAGTGAGCCGATTAAAATACATGTTTGGTAGAAGTTATCAAGATGACGCCTACTCGGCAAGCACATTTAACGGTACTTGGGCAAGTGCTTATGCAGTAATTTTGAAAAACAATCGTTTAATAGCTCCTATTGCTGAAGAAAAAGGTTTAACCAAGCACATCGCTATAGGTCAGGTAATCGAGGCATACACCATTGTGACTCTTGTGGATTATTTTGGAGATATTCCTTACTCTGAAGCAGTAAGCACAACAAACCTTACTCCAAAACTGGACGCTGGTAAAGATGTATATGCTGCAGCCTTAACATTATTAGATAAAGCAATTGTAAATTTCAATGCAACTTCAACAGCGTCTCCCGCAATAGATTTTTATTATAACAAAAACTGGGCGACTTGGATTAAATTAGCAAATACTTTAAAATTAAAAATCTATTTACAGTCTAAACTTGTTGATCCAACTGCAATAACTAAATTCAATGCCATTATTTCATCAGGTTCTTTCATTGGTACAGGAGAAGATTTTGAATTTAACTGGGGTATTAGCAATTCAAATCCTGACTCCAGACATCCGCTTTACATTGCCAATTACACTCCTTCAGGAATAGAAGATGGTTACCAAGCTAACTGGTTGATGAATGAAATGAAAAACGGAAAAACAACTCAGGATCCAAGAATGAGATACTACTTCTACAGACAAGTAAACACAGTTCCTGTGAGTGAGCAAGACTTAAGATGTACTGTGGAGCCTGCACCTGCACACTATGCAGCTGGCGGTTATGTCTATTGTCGTATTGACTCTGACCAAGGATATTGGGGAAGAGATCATGGAAATGACGAAGGAATTCCAAATGACAGACAAAAACGCACTGCTGTTGGTGTTTATCCAGCTGGTGGTAAATTTGATGACAATACTTTTAGAGCAATAAACGGCCTTACGTTTGGTGCTGCTGGAGGTGGTATAACGCCAATCGTATTAGCATCTACAGTTGATTTTTGGAGAGCTGAAGCAGCTCTATCTACAGGAGGGACTGGTGATGCTAGAGCATTTATGACCGCAGGTATCCAAAAATCCTTGACTAAAGTAAGAGGATTTATTACTAGGGATAAAACTGCAATTGCCTCTTTTGCACCAGCTTTAAGCGCAGACACAAATTATATAAATGCTGTAACAGACAAATATAATGCTGCAACAAGTAACGCCGAAAGACTAGATGTTGTAATTACAGAGTTTTTTATATCACTTTTTGGAAATGGTACAGATGCTTACAATGCCTACCGCAGAACGGGATTTCCTAGAAGAATTCAACCAAACATAGACGAAAAAGCAGATGGTTTCATTCGTTCATTCTTATATCCCGCAGATGTAACTGGTACTAATCCAAACATTAAACAGAAAGCTAAAGTAACGCAACGTGTTTTCTGGGATACTAATCCTGAAACAGGTTTCCCATTTGGTAACTAAAAAAAATAAATCATGAAAAAATTAATAAAATACCTTAGCGTTGTAGTTCTATCTACTTATTTATTCTCATGTAGTGAGGGAGATAATCCTGTAGACTTTGTTTTAGAAAACACTGTAAATGGTGGTGGAGCACTTCGCACAATTAAAGTAGACAACCCTAGTATCGCTCTTGGAGATGCAAACGCTAAGTTTCAAGTAACCCTAGAAGTTCAAGACAAAAACGATGGCAAGGATACTGAAAGAGTTGATGTTTACGTTTCATTTGTTGACAATTCTGCCGGAAATGGTACAAATCCAAAAGCTGAAGGACTACTTAAATCAATTGCGGCAGCAAACTTTACAGCTGGAACAAGAGAATTACCTCAAGCTGTTATCAGTGTAACTATAGCAGAATTGAAAACTAAACTTGGCTTAACTGATGCACAGTACACTGGTGGAGATCAATTTGTAATTCGTTTGGCACAAGTTTTAAAAGACGGGCGTGTATTTACAAGATCTAATTCAAACACCAACGTAGTTGGAGGCGCTTATTTTGCATCTCCATTTCAGTACAGTGCCAATGTGGTTTGTCCTATAACAGAGAGTCTAGCTGGTACGCATACGTACGTTACTACAAACATGAAGGCTGCAGGAGCGGCTTGCGGGACATCAGTATCTGGAACCGTTCGATTTACTGAGACTGCAACACCAGGCGTTTACGCTATAAGTGATTTATCATTTGGAATGTTCGGATCTTCGTGCTACGGTGACAATCCAGCGAACAGTGCTGGCTCAAGAGTTACTTGGTTTTGTAATAATTTAGTTGCCAGTGGTACAGACCAATATGGTGACTCATACACTTACACCATTACAGCTGCTTCAGGCAACACAATTACTTTAAACTGGAGAAGTACTTATAACGATTCAGGTACAACTACACTTACAAGACAAGGCGGAGCCAACTGGCCAGCAATCTTTACACGCTAAAAAAGTGATGAATTTTACAACTAAAACCACCCCTTTTTCGGGGTGGTTTTTTTTTATATCTTTGCCTCATGGAAAAAGAACATCAAATATTTGGAATAAGAGCAATAATCGAAGCCATACAATCTGGCGCAACGGTTGACAAAGTATACATTCAAAAAGAAGCTAGTAGCGAACTCATGAAAGACTTAATGAAAGTCATGAAGCGCGGTAATATTAACTTCTCTTACGTTCCTGTCGAAAAACTCAACCGCTTAACACCAAACAATCACCAAGGTGCGGTGGCTACCATCTCTCCTATTTCATTCTTTGACTTAGAAACATTAATTGAAACTGTAATTGAAAACGGCAAAAAGCCTTTGTTTTTGATATTAGATCAAATATCTGACGCACGTAATTTTGGTGCAATTATAAGAACCGCAGAATGCACTGGTGTTAATGGAATAATTGTTCAAAAAGCAGGTTCAGCACCTGTAAATGGTGACACTGTTAAAACCTCAGCAGGAGCAGTTTTTAACATTCCAATTTGTAAAGTAGAACATATTAAAGACGCGCTTTTTTTACTGCAAGCTAGCGGAATAAAGACAGTCGCAGCCACTGAGAAAACGGACCAAAACATCTACGATATAGCCTTAAATGAGCCAGTGGCTATCATCATGGGTTCTGAGGATAGAGGTGTAAACCCATCTGTTTTAAAACTAGTTGATGAAAAAGCTAAACTACCAATGTTTGGAACCATAGGATCATTAAATGTGTCTGTAGCTTGTGGTGCTTTCTTATATGAAGCGGTGAGACAACGTCAATAAATACTAAAATCACAATATATAAAATGAACTATTGCTCCGGCTCTAGTTCATTTTTTTGTTTTACATGATATACTACCAATGCATTTGAAGTAAAATAAGATAAACTTGTAGCTTGTTCATCAATTATTTCTAGCTCTTCAATAGGTGGTAAGTTCACAAAATTTCCATCAGCATCAAACCGTTGCATAAACTTATCTTCGGATGGGTCATAGTCCGGTTTTTCCCATTCGTATTTTGGTGTTTTTTTAAACTTTGGCGTTGCAAAACTAACCGCCAAGAAACAGCCCGTTAGCAATCCGGACAAATGCCCTTCCCACGAAATAGACTGCCCTTCTATACCGTCAGGCATAGGAAAAACGTACCAAACCAACCCACCATACACAACAATGATAGCTAATGAGAGTGCTACTAATCGGTAATATCTAGTTTGAATTCCTTTAAAAAAAATAAAACTGAACAATACATAGATTAATCCGCTAGCGCCAATATGGTAACTCGACCGACCAATTAACCATGTCAACAGTCCTGAACCTAAGATTCCAAGTACAATCACCTTGTTTGCTTGACTTGCATAAAAAAACTGTATCGCAGCCAACAAAACAATCAACGGAATTGTATTGTTATACAGATGTTCCAAGTCAGCATGAATAAATGGACTGAACAGCACTCCTTGCAAACCTAAAAAAGAGCGAGGCAAAATTCCATTTTCTACAAAATCAAAATCGAATCGAATTTGTAACCAATAAACCAACCAAATCGCAAAAACAAAAGCAAAAGGAAACCAGAATACTTTATGAGTGTATCTAAAATCTTTATCCATTTCAAATTGAATTATAGAGATTATACTTCAAAAATGTATCCAACACCATCAAGCGTGCTATTTTGTCAGCAATACAATATAAAACTAATTATTATGAGAAAAACCATTTTTAAATTTCTAATAAAGACAAGCGTCATATCAATCCGCACTATTAAATCATTGAACATATAGACTTCAAATATCATTCACTTTTAATAAAAATAGTAATTTTACATTTTAATTTAAATCGTTACATTTTCCCAAAAGTGAGCGATTTGTAAGCAAACAAACGTCAATGGAAGCTCCACTTGCAGAACGCATTCGCCCTCAAAAACTGGAGGATTACATCAGCCAACTACACCTTGTAGGACCTGAAGGGTCATTAACGCAACAGATCAACCGTGGCAGTATTCCCTCTTTAATATTTTGGGGACCGCCTGGAACGGGTAAAACTACCTTGGCACAGATCATAGCACAAGAATCAAAACGTCCGTTTTATATCTTGAGCGCTATAAATTCTGGTGTAAAAGATATCAGAGATGTGATTGAAAAAGCCAAGCAAAGTGGAGGACTATTCACCGCTAAAAACCCAATTCTTTTTATTGATGAGATTCATCGCTTTAGCAAGTCGCAGCAGGATTCGTTGTTAGCCGCTGTCGAGAAAGGTTGGATTACACTTATTGGTGCTACAACTGAAAACCCGAGCTTTGAAGTAATTCCTGCACTTTTGTCGCGTTGTCAGGTTTATATTTTAAATGCTTTTACAAAAAAAGATTTAGAATCTTTGTTGGAACGCGCCATCAAACAAGACAAAATACTCGCAACCAAAAATATTGTTTTACAAGAAACAGAAGCTTTACTGCGACTTTCTGGTGGCGATGGTCGAAAATTATTGAATATCTTTGAGCTAGTGATTAATGCCTCAGCATCTGAAAATGTTACTATAACCAATGATCTCGTTTTTTCGCTGGTACAACAAAACACTGTGTTGTATGATAAAACAGGTGAACAGCATTATGATCTTGTATCCGCTTTTATTAAATCTATTCGAGGGAGCGATCCTAATGGAGCAGTTTATTGGCTAGCACGAATGATCGAAGGTGGCGAGGATGTAAAATTTATTGCAAGACGGATGCTTATTTTATCGAGTGAAGATATTGGTAACGCTAACCCTACGGCTTTTATCATGGCGAATAACACTTTTCAGGCCGTAAGCACTATTGGCTATCCTGAGAGTAGAATTATACTTAGTCAGTGTGCAGTTTATTTGGCTACTTCGCCAAAAAGTAACGCATCTTACCTGGCCATTGGTACGGCGCAGCAACTCGTCAAACAAACTGGGGATTTACCCGTTCCAATTCATTTGCGAAATGCACCAACCAAACTTATGAAAGAACTTGGTTATGGAGAAGAATACAAATACTCTCATGATTACGCCAATAATTTTGCAGAACAAGAATTCTTACCTGATGCATTGAGCAATACTCCAATTTATGTTCCTGGGAATAACTCGAGAGAAAACAGTATTCGTGAATTTTTAAAAAATCGCTGGAAGGACAAATACGGATATTAAAAATATAAAAAAAGCCAGAAATTATTCTGGCTTTTTTATTGTGTGATAATTGTGAAACTTAAAATTTGACGTTTACTTTTTCGGATAATAAAACCTCATTTTTATAATATTCAAAATACCATTGTCCGTCTTTTAAAAGTAAAGAACCTTGCAATTCTCCTTTGATTGCAATAAATGAGTTAGGCTGAGAAGTTTTCATTAATTTCATCACTACTTTCGGAGTACTATCAATCAATTGAAACCCGGTCGCTGTTGCTTGCGCATACAGCAAATCAGCACCTGAAGTCATAGCTGCTGTGGAAGCAGAAGCAGGAGCAACAACAACCTCGCTCGACTTTGGAGCGCTCATTTGCTCCGCCGGTTTTGCGACAACTGTTTCTTGAGCAACTACTGATGTACCACTATACTGATATCCTAACGCTAAAATCGATTCGAACGCTTCATTTAAAGATTCCGTGTAAGCGACTTTATAATCTTTCTCCTTACTCTTTCCAACTTCGGATTCGAAAATCACCTTTTCATTACAATCTTTTAATTGTACGACTAATTTCGTAATCAAAAAATTACTTTGATTGAGTACTGTAGCGTACAACAAATTACAACGGTCATTAAAACTACTTGGAATACTTTCTTTATTGTAAAACGCCTTAAATCCCGCTTTTTCCAAATTAAACTTGGTCAAAGTATTGAGTCGGTATTGATTATCAAGTTTAAGCCAATCATATTTAACAGGAACAATAACAGCTTTGTAATCATTGATAGACTGGGCTTTAGACAAGCTACAAACCAACGTAAGGGCAACTAATAAATATTTTTTCATGATTATAAATGTTTTTTTAGGTCTAATAAATGAGTTATGTGTTTGATGTCATTAGGAACTTCTAGCTGTGCTTCATTAAAATAAATTGCATCTAAACCCGCATTAAGTGCTCCGTAAACATCGGCCTCCAAGCTATCACCAATCATCACACTACGCTCTTTTGTGGTCTTAGCCACATCTAATGCGTAGTCAAAAATCGCAGTATTTGGTTTTTTTACGCCCGCCAATTCACTATTGGTTAAGGTTTTAAAATACTTTACTAAATTAGCATTTGCCATCTTTTTTTCTTGCACTTTAGCAAAACCGTTGGTAATAATGTGAAGCTCGTATCGCTCGGAAAGGTAATCTAAAATTTCAAAAGCTCCTTCAAATAAATGATTGTTATCTGGTAGAAGAGCAATGTAGTCATTCGCTACGATTTCAATTTCAGTATCAGTGATGTGAAAACCAATAGCATCAAAGGACTGCTTTAATCTGTTATAACGCAATTCGTCGTGCGTAATTTTGTCAAACTGATATAATTTCCAACATTCTTGGTTAATGGGAACATAATGCTCAATAAAATGTGCTGTTTGTACCTCAGGAAAACGATTTTTAAATATTTTATCAAATGTAAGTTCTGAGTTTTTATCAAAATCCCACAAGGTGTGATCAAGGTCAAAAAAAACATCAGTTATATTGTTATTTTTCATGGTGCAATTTACATTAATCCTTCGTCAGCAAAGCTAAAATAACTTCTTTCAGTTACAATTAGATGGTCTAAAACTTTTATTTCAAGGCTCTCGCCTGCTGTTTTTACTTTTTTGGTAATATGTTTGTCGGCATCACTCGGTACCAAAGTTCCCGACGGATGATTGTGGCATAATATTAATGCTGTTGCTCCCATTTCGAGTGCCATTTTGTAAACCAATCGAACATCTACTAAGGTTCCCGTGATTCCTCCTTTACTGAGTTGCGATTTGTAAATTACTTTGTTCGAATTATTCATGTAAATCACCCAAAACTCTTCATGCGGCAATTCACCAATTATAGGTTGCATGATCTCAAAAATAATTTTACTTGAAGTTACTTTGGTGAGCTCTGTGGCTTCCTCTGCACGCCTTCTTCTACCTAATTCTAAAGCCGCAATAATGGCAATTGCTTTGGCCTCGCCTATTCCTTTGAACTGGGTTAATTGTGCCAAAGATAATTTTCCTAGTGCATTTAGATTAGAGTCGACACTCGCTAAAATCCGCTTGCTTAAAGCAACAGCCGATTCGTTACGACTACCCGACCCAATCAAAATGGCAATCAACTCTGCATCGCTTAAAACGCTTTTGCCTTTGAGCATTAATTTTTCCCGAGGTTTATCGTCTTCGGACCAATTGGTAATCGGAAAAAAAGATTGCTCCCCCATTTTAATATCCTTTAAATTGTTTTACGCATACAAACACTTAAATCTCGGCCCTCGTACGGAGGATAATTCTCTACTACATCAAAGCCAAAACTTTTATATAAAGCAATAGCTGCTGTTTGTTTAACCAAGGTTTCCAAAATTAAACTTGTGAACCCTAAAGCTCCTGCATTTTTTTCTAACTCCTGCAACATGTGCTGTGCAAGACCGAAACCTCGATGCTCAGGACTCACAAACATCCGTTTGATTTCGACCGAATTGGTATCGTACTTTTTAAAACAAGCACAAGCTACCGCTACATCATTTCTAAACACCACCACAACATTCGGATTGAATTCAATAATATTGTTGCCCCAATAATCCGCTTTTAGTTCAGGATACGTTTCCCACAAGCTTTGGTCTAACAAGCTCACTAATTTTCTGAAATCAGGATTGTCACTATTGGTATTTTCTAAACGATAGAGCGTATTCATCTTTTTGAATTATTGGATAATTTGTTTTACCTCATCAAAATTCAATCCGCCATAATTTCCTGAGCTCATTAATAGCAAAGCTGAATTATCTAAATCAAGGTTAAACAAATAGTCTTTAAAATCTTGTGGATTGGTATAAATCACTAAATCTTCACGATTGAAAGCCTTAGCAATTTGCTCGTAAGTTACCTCTTCTAACTGCTTAATTTTTACCGCATCAGGCGAATAAAAAACTACTGCAACATCAGCGTAATTTAATGCACCTTCATATTCTTTTAAAAATTCAGCATTCAAACTACTGTAGGTATGCAACTCTAAGCAAGCCACCAGTTTTCGGTTTGGATATTGTTCTTTTACTGCCTTTGTAGTTGCGGCCACTTTACTTGGCGAATGTGCAAAATCTTTATAGGCTACTTTGCCTTTACCCTCGGCTATTTTTTCTAAACGTTTAGAGGCTCCTGTAAAACTAGCAATGGCTTCATAGAAATCAGCTTCATCTACGCCCATGTTTTGGCAAATCCATTTGGCTCCTGCTAAATTATTTAAATTATGGGCGCCAAAAACTGCAATAGGCATCGCTCCATCAGGAGTCTCTAGTAAAGTTACTCCATCAGAAACTGTGTAATCAGGAGTGCTGTATGCCATTTTACGGATAGGATTAGTTGCCGCTTCAGCTACTCGTTTTACCTCAGGATCATTTTCATTGTAAACTAAAATACCTCCATTGGTTATTTTTTCGATAAAAATCTCAAATTGATTAACGTAATTTTCATACGTAGGGAACACGTTGATGTGATCCCAAGCAATTCCTGAAATCAAAGCAATATTGGGCTGGTATAAATGAAATTTTGGGCGGCGATCAATAGGTGACGACAAGTATTCATCGCCCTCGAGTACGATAAAATCATTTTCTTCGGTGAGATGTACCATCGTATCAAAACCTTCTAATTGTGCACCCACCATATAATCGACTGCAATATCATGGTAGTGCATTACATGCAAAATCATGGATGTGATGGTTGTTTTTCCGTGAGAACCACCAATTACGACACGCGTTTTATTTTTAGACTGCTCGTATAAAAATTCTGGGTAAGAGTAAATTTTCAAGCCAAGCTCTTGTGCTGCCAGCAACTCAGGATTGTCAGCTTTGGCGTGCATTCCTAAAATTACTGCATCAATATCTTGTGTAATTTTTTCAGGAAACCAACCTAATTCAACAGGCAAAATTCCTTTTTTTTCTAAACGTGATTTTGAAGGTTCAAAAATAGCATCGTCGCTACCTGTTACTTGATATCCTTTGTTCTGTAAGGCTAAAGCAAGATTGTGCATGGCACTGCCTCCGATAGCTATAAAATGTGTACGCATTCTGAAATTGAGTTTATAATTATTGGCTTAAACAAGCATTTTTTAATCTTGTTGTTTGCTCGAATAGGTTTCTAAAATAGTTTTTGCTTTTTCTGGTTCGCGCATTTTGTTTTTGTACAAACTAGCTAATTTTTGATAACTGGTTTTTGAACCGCCAACCTGTATGGCTTTTTTATATTGTACTTCGGCATTTTTATAGCGCTTAAAATACTCTTCAATGTGCCCGCGCGACAAATATCCATCTACAGGTGACAAGCGCAACAACTCATTCGAATATTTAATGGCTTTTGACTCGCTCCCTCCTACTATTCCGGGTAATTGAATGTACAATTCTATCAAAGCCCATCTTGAATCGATGTGTTTCGGATTGAGTGCTATTGCTTTTTCAAATGAAGCTTTTACCTCATCAATCATTCCTAACGCCCTAAATTTATTGGCATCTTTTGCTTTCATACCCAATGCACCGCCGTATTTATAAAAATAGTTTGCTTCTGAGGGCTTGCTTACCTTTAATTTTTTATAGTAGGATATTGCTTTATCCCACTCTTTATTTTGACCTGCAATATCTCCCAAATACTCGATTGCTTTTAGATCGTTTGGATTGTTTTTTAAACAAGATAAAAAACCCTCTTCGGCTTGGCTGTATTTGCCTTCTTTGAAGAGTTTTTCTGCTTTATCAAAATTAGACTGAGACCATATCATCGCTGGTAGCAATAAAAGTAAATAAAGAAATTGTTTCATAATTCAAAAATAGGTAATTAAAATAAATAAGAGCAACAATTTAAAAAGCAATCCCTTTTTAAAATCAAGACGCTTCAAAATCCTCTTCTTTGAAAAAAGGAATTACAAGCGTTGGTTGCAAAGTTCTTGCCAAATATTTGGAATCTAAAGATTGAAAAGTCTGAAGCCTTAAAAAATTAATGGTGGTTTTATGATTTTAATAACTTTTTATTACATTAGCTCAAAACATCAGTTTATGAAATCGTTACAAACTTGGTTCGAGGAATACAGTGTAAGTCATCAAAATGTGACAAATAAGCAAATCCATTACATTTGTGTACCTGTAATTTTCTTTTCGGTGGTAGGTTTATTCATGACCTTCCCTAACGAAATACTTGCTCCACTGGCTTCTATACATCCTATCACTGCTAATTGGGCATTTGTAGTGCTTGTTTTTGTATTACTTTTTTATTTTAGATTATCGTTCAGCATGGGATTAAAAATGCTACTTTTTGCAGCTATTTGCCTAGTAGGTAATTATATTGCTGCTCAATTTATTCCATTATTATTTTTCTCTGTAATTGTTTTTTCAGTTGGTTGGATTGGTCAGTTTTACGGGCACAAAATTGAAGGCAAAAAACCCTCTTTCATAAAAGATTTACAATTTTTGTTGATTGGACCAGCTTGGGTTATTCATTCGGTATTTGCCAGAGAGTAGTACAATTCCATACTCTAGTCACCTTTTTTAAACTAAAAAACTTCATAAAAGCGATTTTCTTAATTCAGTTAAGGAGATCGCTTTTTTATTTAGGAGCTTACATCAAAAAAAGAAGACAATACACTACTTTTATAGTATTCTTTTTGAGAAAAACTTTTTTATTAAAACAAAACTTCATTTATGAGAGGTATTCTTTTATTCTTGCTTTTAACCTGCACAGTAATGCAATCGCAACAATTTGACAAAAAATGGCAAGAAGTTCTTGCAAACGAAAATCAGGGTAAAATTAAATCAGCCTCTGTACTCGTTGATAAAATTTATAAAAAAGCAGTTCAAAATAAGAACGAAGAGCAAATTATCAAATGCTTTTTTTACAAATCAAAATACCTGCAGGTTCTTGAAGAAGATGCAAAAAGTCAAATCATTCATAATCTTAAAACTGAAATTAAGACCGCCAGCATACCTACAAAAGCAATTTTGAATTTAGTTTATGCAAAGTGTTTGAGCGATTATAACGAAGAATATGAAAACTTTGGGGTAGCCGTTGTGGATTCATCCTCAGTCGAAAATGAAAATAGCGTAAATCTAATTGATAGTGCAACAGTTAATAATTACAATACTTCAGAAGACATTGACAAAATATTCGAAAAAACATTAGAAAACGAGTCCCTTTTAAAAGCAATTCCTCTAACCAATTATGAAGCGGTTTTTAATTTTTTTAATTTAGAGAAATTAAAAAAAGAAAATCTGTTTGAGTACCTGCTAAAAGAGAACATTACTTTTTACCAAACAAAAATATATGAATGGCAGTTTGATGCGAAACAATTTGAAGCTTATAAAAATAATTTATTAGGAAACACTGATGCCTTTTTAAAATTAAACATTAATTTTATCGAAGATGAAAATTTAAAAAAGGTGCTTTCCTTGTATCAAAAGCTAGAAGCTGATGCACCAACTATTGAAAACAAATTAGAACGTGTACTATTTTGTTCTAACTGTCTTGTAAAATCTGATGAAAACTTACTGACTGCATTAGTTAACCTTGAAACACTACCAAGTGAGAATATTCAATCACAAAAAATTCAATTAGAAAAAGCCAAAACTTATGCAAATCTAGCTTCAAAAGAGGTACATCCTGATTATAATAATAAAGCTTTAGCCGAATTAGAAAGCGTTTTAAAAACTAATGATAGTTCAAACACCTTCAAACTGGCTCAACAAGCCAAAGAAAAACTACTGTCAAAAACCATTCAAGTTGAACTCCAACAAAACATTTACAATAAAGAAAACACAAGAGCATTCATTCGATATAGAAACACCAATAATTTAAAGGTTTCTTTTTTTAAAATAAGTAATAACAAAAAGGAAGAATTTTACCAAAAATACCAAAAAAGTGATAGTTTGGCAAACTACATTGTAGCTAATAATAAACCTTTTATAACAAAAAGCTACGAACTCATTGACAAAAAAGATTATTTTGAGTACACCACCGAGGTACTTTTACCACAATTAGAAACAGGTAATTATCTAGTCTATTTCGAAAGTGATAGTAACTCTAAAGAGAAAAAAGGATTTGGGTTTGAAACCATAACAGTTTCAAATATTTCAGTCTTAGCAAATACAAAAGATAACACTGAATATTACACAGTTTTAGATAGAAAAACAGGAACACCATTAGAAAATGTCACTATCAAATTGTTAAATAAAACCCTAAAAACAGATAAAAATGGACTCGCTTTTCACCCAAAAGAAAAAGACAATTATGCTAATAGTTATATACAATTCTCAACCAAAAATGACACCCTATTTATCCAAAAGGGATATTTAAACAACAGTTATGATTATAAAAAAATAGAAGATAAAAAAATTGTTAGAAAAGTTGAATTTTACCTGGACCGGGCTATTTACAGACCAGGACAGACGGTTTATTTCAAAGGAATTGCTATTCAAAAAAAGAATAACAAATCGAATGTTGTTCCCAATACTTCTTTTCTAGTTACCATTCAAGACTCTAATGACAACAACTTTAAAGATATTGAGGTTTCCACAAATGAGTTTGGTTCTTTTTCTGGTGAATTTATTTTACCAAAAACAGGCTTGACAGGAAGTTTTAGAATACAGGCAAAACACCCTGCAGCTTACACCAAAAATATGTTTTCTGACATTACAGGAGATGAACAACCTTTGTTAGAAAATGTTACTTTAGAAAACTCATCTACTTATTTTAGAGTAGAAGAATACAAACGACCAAAGTTTGAAGTTACTTTCGAACCTAAAAAAGAAAGCTTTCAAGTTAATCAACAGGTTACAGTAAAAGGCACTGCCAAAGCATTTGCAGGAAGCACTATTTCGGATGCCAAAGTAACCTACACCATAACTCGCTTCACGAATTCTTTCAGGAATTATTATAGTTATGAGCCAGAAGAAACTTTATTTAGTAGCGAAACTAAAACAGATGCTTCAGGCAAATTTGTGATTGATTTCACTGCAAAGCCGTCTAAAAATGCGAGTAAGGAACAGCTTCCTGTTTTTAATTATAGAATAAACGCAAGCGTTACTGATATTAATGGAGAAACACATACTGCCGTTACCACGATTAAAGTAGGTTACCATGATTTGGTATTGAATGCATTTATAGCAAACAGGATTGAAACGAAAAACAAAAATGAAATCAACCTGAGTAGCACAAATTTAAATGGAGAATTTAAAGCTACAAAAGGAGCAATTAAATTGTATTATGTAAGTCCGTTTGAAAATAAATTCAAATCTAGAGTTTTCACTAAACCCGAAATTGCTACTATTTCGGATTCCGAATTTGAAAAATTATTTCCTTACGAAATTAACCATTCTGAAACATCAAAAAAACCAACTGAAATTTTACTGTTTTCAAAAAAAATAGATACTGAAAAGGACAAAAATATCGCACTCGATTTCATAACTAATTATCAATCTGGAAACTATAAGGTTGTATTTTCGGCAAAAGATAGTTTTGAAAACCCTATCGAAACTATTTCTGATTTCTCAATTATACAAAGCAAAGACAAGTATAGCCCCAATAAGTTATTTACAATTAAGCAAATCAACAAAGACCCAAAAAACGATGGTTTTGCAACCATTGAGATCCACTCAGTAGTTGACTCATTACATATTCTTACAAGTGCCAATTATAAAAACGGTACTTTTTACGAACAAAACATTGTTTTAAAAAACCATCAAGCTACAGTTACTATTCCTCTTCAAAAGGATTTCGAAAAGTCACTCAAAGTTGGTTTCCAAAGTGTATTTGAGAACCAATATTTTATAGAACAACTAGAAGTAGAATTAAAGTCTGAGGAACCTAAAATAGAATTTTCAGTAGAAAGTTTTAGAAATAAAATTGAGCCAGGAAGTAATGAAAATTGGTCTTTTCAAATCAAATCATCAAACACTCTTCAAGAAGCTGAAATTTTGGCTTCAATGTATGACAGCTCTTTAGACCAGTTTACCAAAGCTCCATGGGAGGCATTAAATTTTAATGACTTTAGTAGAAATAATATCTACTTCAAAACAGGTTTAGGATTTGAGAATACGGATATCTATTTTCAGAATTTAAATTTAGATTACAATCCCTTAAATCTTCTAAATGAAGTTACTCGCCTAAAATGGTTTGGCTTTAATTTTAATGAATCAACTTATGGAAACGGACCGTCTTACTATGAAATAAAAGATAAAAAACTTGGAAGTGAAATAATTAAAGGAGACCCTGATGCAGTACTAACTGTAGAACCTAGGGTCACGGGTACCGCAGGAGCACTTCAAGAAGTGGTATATCCACCTGCTACAAAAGTAGACAAAATTCAGTTTGTCAAGCCGACAATGACTAAATCCGAAAAAATCATCATTCGTGGAGCGGCTAATACCTCGGCACAGTTAAATGCGCTTTGTATCGTTGATGGTGTACCTATGAGCATGGAACAAATTAAGGATATTCCATCAGCTGACATACTAAATGTTGAAGTCCTGAAGGATACTAAAGCCACTGCCTTATACGGCGACAAGGGCAAAAACGGAGTCATCATAATTACCACAAAAAATGCAATGCAAGCTTTAACTCAAGTAAAAGCAAGAACTAACTTATCTGAAACTGCCTTTTTTTATCCGCATTTGCAAAGTGATGCCAAGGGCAAAGTACAATTTTCATTTACTTCACCTGAAGCCCTAACGGCTTGGAAACTTCGTTTGATGGCGCACAATAAAGAAGCCGTTTCTGGCTTTTTAGAAAAAACAGTTGTTACTCAAAAAGAGTTAATGGTAACCCCTAACCTACCTCGTTTTTTTAGAGAAAAAGACAGTATCAGCATTACTGCCAAAATTGCCAACATCACAAAAGATCCAAAAGTTGGAATTGCAATTTTTCAATTGTATGATGCCACAAATATGCAGCCAATTGATTTAAAAATGGCAAATAGTAAACCGACCAAAAACTTTACAATTGCTCCCTTTGGTAATACCACGGTAAGCTGGAAAATCTACATTCCAGAAGGTTTGCAAGGTGTACAGTATAAAATTTTGGCTAAAGCAGGAGATTTTTCAGATGGCGAGGAAAACATTATACCCGTTCTAACAAACAACATGCTTGTCACAGAAAGTATTCCGGTTTGGGTGAGAGATAATTCTAAGAAAGAATATACCTTTACGAACTTAAAAAACAACTCTTCATCTACTTTAAAAAACCATCAATTCACCTTTGAATATACTTCAAATCCTACTTGGCTTGCCATACAATCATTGCCTTATTTAATGGAGTACGAACACGAATGTGCTGAACAAACCTTCGCTCGTTTTTATGCTAACGCACTAGCAACGAACATTATCAACAGCAACCCAAAAATTGCGCAAGTTTTTGATAATTGGCGTCAAAAAGGAACTAAAAACAGTCCCTTAGAAACTAATGAAACTCACAAATCCATTATGTTGGCTGAAACACTTTGGCTCCGTGATGCTACTTCCGAAGAAGAAAAAAAGCAAAGACTAGCCACTCTTTTTGATTTAGAAAAAATGAAAGCATCGCAAGAAGCTACATTTGACCAACTAAAACAAAAACAAAAATCATCAGGTGGATTTGCTTGGTTTGATGGCAGCGATGCCAACGAATACATTACCAGACATATTGTAGCTGGTTTAGGTCATTTACAAAAATTAAGTTCTGACGAAAAAACTACTGCAAGTATCAGCACCATTACAAAGACAGCGGTACCGTACTTAGACCAGCAGTTTTTGCAAAGCCATAATAGTAGCACTGCTAATAATTCCACTTTGATTTGGCGCAACCCGTATACCGAATTACACTATTTGTACAGCCGAAGTTTTTTCCTCAAAACAAATCCAACTTCGGATGCGCTGAACAAAACCATCAACAAATATCTTGATGCTGTTAAAAAAGAATGGCTGACTTATTCTTTGTATGAAAAAGGTTTAGCTGCACTTACCTTAAATCGTTTTGGCGAACAAGAAAGTGCCAAAAAGATAGTCGAAAGTTTAAAGGAAACAGCCTCTAATAATGAAGACTGGGGTATGTACTGGATTGCCAACAAATCAGGTTGGTATTGGTATCAAGCTCCTATTGAAACACAAGCTTTGCTCATTGAAGCTTTCACAGAGGTGACAAACGATAAAAAATCCGTTGATAACATGAAAGTTTGGTTGCTCAAAAATAAACAAACAAAAAATTGGCCAACCACAAAATCAACTACTGAAGCCATCTATGCATTACTCATGCAAGGCACTGATTGGCTGAGTGTCAAAGACAATACCGTCATTAAGATTGGAGACGAAAAAATACTGACCAAAAAACGCTCCGAAACAGAGAAAGAAGCTGAAACAGGATACCTCAAACTCACTTGGAAAGCAGCTGAAATCAAAAAAGAAATAGCTAATATCAGCATTCAAAACAAATCAAATGTTCCAGGTTATGGCGGAATTTATTGGCAATATTTTGAAGATTTAGATCAAATTAAAAGCAGCGATAATCAAAACCTCACTGTATTAAAAGAATTATATCTCAACAAGGATACGGCAAATGGCAAACAATTAAACAAAATCATTGCTGCAAATCCGCTACAAATTGGTGATTTGGTTACCGTTCGATTGGTGATAAATGCAAAAGAGCTTATGGAATTTGTACATTTAAAAGACATGCGAGCGTCTTGTTTTGAGCCTACCGATGTGCTTTCAACTTACCAATACAAAGGTGGATTAGGATTTTATCAAAGTACCAAAGATGCGGCAACCCATTTCTTTTTTGATAAGATTGAAAAAGGAACATATGTTTTGGAGTACACAGTTCGCGTGAACAACAAAGGCGATTTTTCGAATGGAATTTCGACCATTCAAAGTATGTACGCCCCAGAATATTCTAGCCATACCAAAGGAATTAGAGTTACCGTTAAAGAATAATCAAAAATAATTTCCTTTTAAAAAATCCGTTTTCTCGTGCAGGAAACGGATTTTTTTCATCCCATTTAAAGGAGCAACTCCATTAAAAAACTTCTAACAAACTCAAAAACAGTTACAATTCTAAATCATAACGCTAAACCAACATTGACATAACATTGTAAGAGTACATTCGTAAAAACTTTTTATGAAAAGAAAGCGAAAAATACCTTTAGTTGTTATCAGTGATGTTCACCTTGGTACGTACGGCTGCCACGCCAAAGAACTACTCCATTATTTAAAATCGATCAAGCCTAAAATTTTAGTTTTGAATGGCGACATTATAGACATGTGGAGCTTTAGCAAAAGTTACTTTCCGGCTGCACACATGGAAGTGCTGCGTTACATTATTAAAATGTCGAATATGGGCACCCGCGTAATCTACATTACCGGCAACCATGACGAAGCACTCCGAAAATATTCTGATTTTATACTTGGAAATTTAGAATTGGTTGACAAACTTGTTTTAGACCTTGACGGACAAAAAGCGTGGATTTTTCACGGCGATGTATTTGACTCTTCAACGCAAGGCTATGCCAAAATAGTAGCAAAACTCGGTGGCAAAGGCTACGACTTGCTGATTCTAATTAACAGTTTTATCAATTGGATTTTGGTATCGATGGGTAAAGAGAAACGAAGCTTCTCAAAAACGATAAAAAATAGTGTCAAAAAAGCAGTGGCTTTTGTGTCCAATTTTGAAACTACCGCAGCAGAAATCGCAATTGAAAAAAAATACAGTTATGTAGTATGTGGCCACATTCACATGCCAAAAAAAAAGATCGTCAAAAATGAGAACGGACAAGTGCTGTATTTGAATAGTGGCGATTGGGTTGAAAATTTGACTGCATTAGAATATCGAAAAGAAAAATGGCGCATTTACCACTATCGAAAAACAGATTTTATGATCGATGATTTACAAGAAAATCAAGTCACAACTGATATTGTCTCTAAAATTTTAGCGTAACAAGTCATAACAATTCGTGAGACGATTAAATAAACTCCTTATTTATGAAAATATTTTATGCCATACAGGCCACAGGAAACGGCCACATTAGCAGAGCAACACAACTGTATCCGTACTTAAAAAAGTTTGGCGAAGTAGATTTTTTTTTAAGCGGAAACAATGCAAGCCTCGATATTAATTTGCCTGTGGCGTTTAGAAGTAAAGGATGTAGTTTGCATTATAGCACTTGCGGAGGACTTCATTACTGGAACATTGCTAAAAATTTTAGACCCTTACAAATTTATAAAGACGCTAGTAGTTTACCTTTAAAAAATTACGATGTAGTGATCAACGATTTTGATTCTGTTACCGCTTTGGCCTGTAAAATTCAAAAAGTTCATTCGGTACAATTTGGACACCAAGCTAGTTTTGTATCTGACAAAACCCCACGACCTGAAAAAAAAAGTGTCATGGGAGAACTGATTTTAAAACACTACGCACCATCGCCTAAGCATATTGGTTTGCATTTTGAAAAGTACGATTCGTTCATACATCCGCCAATCATCAAAGATGAAATTGTAAATGCAGAACCAAAAGACCAAGAACATATTACGGTTTATCTTCCTTCATTTGACAAAGAATGTTTAGAGAAAGCCTTTAATAAAATGCCTACAGTACATTTTCATTGGTTTCTAGGAGATATTAAAGAAGCCTATACACTCGGGAATATTACCTATTTCCCAGTCAATCAACAACTATTCAACCACAGTCTTATTCATTGCCACGGAATCATTACTGGTGGTGGTTTTGAAACTCCCGCTGAAGCTTTGCATTTGGGTAAAAAGATACTTAGCATACCCATTCGCAACCATTACGAGCAAGAGTGCAATGCTACGGCTTTGCAACAATTGGGCGTACCTGTGCGCTACGATGTTGGAAAAGATTTTGAAATCACAATCGAAAATTGGCTGAACGCCTCGACAATATATCCTGCTATGCCAGCCAATTCTATTCCTGATACACTTCAGTATTTATTTGACACTTACCACGACTAACAATATTAATAGAACAAAACAATGTTAAACAAAAAAAGGATTTCAGTACTGAAATCCTTTTTGAATAGAAATAAAAAATACCTTAATCATTAAGCATTTTCCATAATTTATCTTTTAGTTCGGTAAGTCCTTGCTGTGCTACAGACGAAATAAACATATACGGAATATCTTTAAAAGAAGAGTCTAACTCTGTTTTTAATTCTGCCCTCAATTCATCATCTAGCATATCGCACTTAGAAATTACTAACAAACGTTCTTTGTCTAGCATTTCCGGATTGTATTTGGTCAATTCGTTTACCAAAATATCGTATTCGCCTTTAATATCAGGGGTATCAACTGGTACCAAAAACAATAATGTCGAGTTGCGTTCAATATGACGTAAAAAATAATGCCCCAATCCTTTGCCTTCGGCAGCACCTTCAATAATTCCCGGAATATCAGCAATTACAAATGATTGAAAATCTCTGTAAGCTACAATACCTAAATTGGGTTTCAAAGTTGTAAAAGGATAATCAGCAATTTTTGGCTTAGCCGAAGTCAAAACAGATAACAATGTTGATTTACCTGCATTAGGAAAACCTACTAAACCAACATCAGCTAAAACTTTCAATTCTAAAATAACATCCATCTCTACGCCTGGTAAACCTGGCTGCGCATATCGTGGTGTTTGATTGGTTGAACTTCTAAAATGCCAGTTTCCTAAACCACCTTTTCCACCGCGAGACAATATTCGTTTTTCACCATCTTCGGTTATTTCAAATAAAATCTCACCTGTTTCTTTGTCTTTTACTACCGTCCCCAAAGGCACTTCGAGGTATTTATCTTCTCCATCAGCACCCGTACTTCTGTCGCCACTACCATCTCCGCCATTTCCAGCTTTAATGTGTCGGGCAAATTTCAGGTGAAATAAAGTCCACAATCCTTTGTTTCCTACTATATACACATGTCCTCCACGACCTCCATCACCTCCATCAGGACCACCGTATTGAATAAATTTCTCGCGGTGCAAGTGCGTAGATCCTTTACCACCTTTACCGGATGAAACATATATTTTTACGTAGTCTACAAAATTTCCTTCTGTCATTTTCTTTTTTTTTACCGTTAAATATTCCTTTAGTATTTTGCTTTTTACAAGCAATTTACCTTGCTATTTAACTCAATTTATTCTTAAACATTAATGGATTTTACCATTACTTTATCAATCTTAACACCATCCATATCGATGACTTCTAACTCAAATTTTTGCCAAATCAATTTCTCTCCTTGTTTCGGAATATGAGACAACTCGGTCATAATCAAACCACTTACCGTAGTTACTTCGTAATCGTTAATGAGTTCATCCAATTCAAAATAAGTTAAAAAATCATGTAGTGAGTAATGACCGTCAACTAACCAACTGCCATCTTCTCTCTCTATCAATTGAAAATCATCCTTATAAAAATCGGCTGCATCGCCCACTAGCGCTTCCAAGATGTCATTCAAAGTTATGATTCCTTGAAAAACTCCATATTCATCAGAAACAAAAGCGTAGTGGATTCCTGATTTTTTGAAATTTTCTAGCGCTACGTAGGCCGTAGTTTGTTCCATCATAAATGGAGCTTCGGTCATGATATTTGCTAAATTAAAATTATCATTTTCGAAGTTCGAAAAGATGTTTTTCAAACTCACAACCCCTACAATATCATCATAATTGTCATTAAAAACTGGGTAGATAGAGTGTAATTCTTTCAACATGAACTCTCTAACCTTTTCTTTATCGGCATGAAGTGGAAGAAAAACAACCGACTTGCGATGCGTCATTAACGAATTGATTTTACGATCACCAATATGAAAAACACGCTCTACAATATCTTGTTCAATTTCTTGAACTTCGCCCCCTTCAGTACCTTCTTTAATGATAGCTTTTATTTCTTCTTCGGTTACTTTACCATCTGCTGTTGGTTTTATTTGCAACAGATTCAATAAAAAATCTGTCGACGTGGTAAGCAACCAAATAAACGGAGCCGTTACAATCGAAACAATTTTCATTGGTAAGGCCACTGCTTTGGCGATAGATTCGGGATGATTAAGTCCGATTCGTTTTGGCAACAACTCTCCTAAAACCAAAGAGAAAAACGTTAAAATCACTACCACAACACCCACAGCAACTGGCTGAGCATAAGGTTTAAGCAAATCAAAACCACTCACAAATAGTTCAACATCTTGTGTAATTTTATCACCACTATAGATACCCGTAAGAATTCCGATAAGGGTAATTCCAATTTGCACTGCCGATAAAAATTTATTGGGAGAGTTGGCTAAATCAAGTGCGATTTTAGCGCTTTTATTCCCTTTTTTTGCAGCGGTTTCAAGGCGGTTTTTTCGAGCCGAAATCAAAGCGATCTCCGACATAGAGAAAACACCGTTAAGAAGGATTAGCAAAAATATTATGAGTATTTCCAAAGTAGATATAAATTCGTTGATATAGTGTGTTGTGCCAAAGCAATCAAATTACAATTGGTCAATTACGGCACTTACGCGCTCCGTAATTTCGGCAATAGAGCCTATTCCGTTTACTGCATAAAACTTGTTTTGTGCATCGTAGTAGTCCATTAAAGGAGCTGTTTTTTCGTTGTATTCTTGGTAACGATTTCTGATTTTTTCCTCATCTTGGTCGTCTACACGTCCGCTTGTTTTTCCGCGTTCAAGTAGGCGTTGTACCAAAACTTCGTCATCAGCCTCAAGTGCAATTGTAGCCGCAACTTTTGATCCAATTGATTCTAAAAAAGTATCCAAAGCCTCTGCTTGAGCAATTGTTCTTGGATAACCGTCAAACAAAACGCCATTCGTATCTGGGTGCTTGTTTACCTCATCAATTAACATTTTGGTTGTCAATTCGTCTGGTACTAAATCTCCAGCATCCATGAATACGCGGGCTTGTTTGCCTAATTCGGTATCATTTTTTAAGTTGAAACGAAACACATCGCCAGTAGAGATGTGAGTTAATTTATATTTTTCTTTCAAAAACTCAGCTTGAGTTCCTTTACCTGCACCCGGTTTTCCAAATAAAACTATGTTCGTCATGTTGTTGTTTCGTTATTCTTTTAATTTATAAACTTCAGGTAAATTCCTGCCTAATCCATCATAATCTAAACCGTACCCTACAATAAATTTGTTTGGGATACGAATACCTACGTAATCAATCTTGATATCTTTTTTGTAGGCCTCAGGTTTAAAAAAAAGTGTTGCGATTTTAAAATGCTTCACATTTTGTTTTTTAAACAATTCTTTCAATTCTACTAAGGTGTTACCGGTATCAACAATGTCTTCAATAACAATAACACTGCGGCCTGTCAAATCTTGATTAACGCCTATTAATTGTTTTACCTCGTTAGTAGAAGTTGTTCCTTCGTAAGATGCCATTTTGATAAACGACACTTCGCATGGTTTTTTATACTGCTTCATAAAATCAGCAACTACCATGAAAGCACCATTTAATACTCCAACAAAAACGGGTGTTTCATCAGCAAAATCTGCCTCTACTTGCGACACCATTTTAGCAATAGCAAACTCTATTTCTGTAGCCGAAATGAACGGAACAAATTGTTTATCGTGAAGTTGTATCATTATTTTTAAGTTTAAAATAATGGGCAAAGATAGCAATTTCTTACTTGACTCAAGCCATTAAAAAAAGAAGAATTGTGGTCTCTAAAAAAACACGTATTTGGAGCTATAATTCTGATATTAAAAAGTAAAAAAAATTTCCCCCAAAACCTGATACTTTTATAAAACAAAGGAAAAACACAAAAAAACAAACCACCAAAATTTGCATTTTATCAATTGAAACAGATACGGTATCTTTGCGTAAACATACAACTACACTATGAATTATTTTTCTACTAATTTCACTCTTGGTATCCTTGGTGGAGGGCAACTTGGTAAAATGATGCTGGCCGACACCCGTAAATTTGACATTCAAACTTATGTATTAGACCCAAGTGATGAAGCACCTTGCCGAATGGCATGTAATAAATTTTACAAAGGCAATTTAATGGATTACGACACCGTTTATCAATTTGGTAAAATGGTCGATGTATTGACTTTTGAAATAGAACTGGTAAATCTTGAAGCCTTATTGCAATTAGAAAGCGAGGGACTTACAATTTATCCATCGCCACGTACTTTGCAACAAATTCAAAACAAAGGCAAACAAAAAGATTTTTATGTTGAACATAACATCCCCACTGCGCCACACCAACGTTTTGTAGATTTAAACGCTTTGAAGAAAGCTTTGGAAAAAGACGAATTGGATTTTCCTTTTGTGTGGAAATGTGCTCAATTTGGCTATGATGGCAACGGTGTGAAAGTATGCCGCTCTACCATCGATTTATTAAAATTACCAGATGTTGAATGCATAGCGGAACAAATGGTTCCTTTCAAAAATGAATTAGCAGTAATTGTAACTCGCTCTGCTTCGGGCGAAGTAAAAACGTATCCTGTAGTTGAAATGGAATTTCATCCCGAAGCCAATCAAGTTGAATATGTAATTTGTCCTGCACGAATTGATAAAAATGTCGCCCAAAAAGCAATCGAAATAGCATTAAAAGTTTCTGAAGCGTTTGATCACGTTGGATTGTTAGCAGTTGAAATGTTTCAAACCGAAGACGATGAAATTTTAGTCAATGAAGTCGCTCCAAGACCACACAATTCCGGGCATTATTCTATTGAAGCAAGTTACACCTCTCAATTTGAAAATCATTTACGCGCCATTTTAGACTTACCTTTAGGAAATACGGATAGCAAAGTTGCTGGAATTATGGTGAATTTAGTTGGTGAAGAAGGTTTTTCGGGTCAAGTAGTTTACGAAAACATCGAAAAAATAATGGCAATTGATGGCGTTACACCTCACATTTACGGCAAAAGAGAAACAAGACCTTTTAGAAAAATGGGACATGTTACGATTGTAAATGAGAATATGGTTGAGGCGAGGAGAATTGCGGAAGAAGTTAAGAATAGTATAAGAGTGATTTCATAAATTAAAAGATTGAAAAATTGAAAGATTGAAAAATTAGTTTGCAACAAAATTTAAAATTCCACTCTAAAATCTTTAAATTCTTAAATCTTTAAATCTTTAAATAAAAAATAATGAAAGTAGCCATCATCATGGGAAGCATTTCGGATATGCCGGTAATGCAAGAAGCCATCGACATATTACAAGGATTTGACATCGAAACTGAGGTTGATATCGTTTCGGCACACAGAACACCTGAAAAATTATTTGATTTTAGTAAAAATGCACACAATCGCGGTATCTCAGTTATTATTGCTGGTGCTGGTGGCGCGGCACATTTACCAGGAATGGTTGCCTCTATGTCGCCTCTTCCTGTAATTGGCGTTCCTGTAAAATCGAGCAATTCTATTGATGGTTGGGATTCGGTTTTGTCAATACTTCAAATGCCAGGTGGCGTTCCCGTAGCAACAGTTGCGCTTAATGGAGCCAAAAATGCCGGAATCCTTGCCGCGCAAATCATTGGAAGTCATGATCAATGTGTGTTAGACAAAATCATTTTTTATAAAGAAGGATTAAAACAAGCTGTTGATAAAGCGGCATCTGAATTGAAAAAATAATTATCTTTATTAAAAAGAAAACTATGAATATTCAAACTTCAAAAATTGAGTTAGCCAAAGTTATTTTGGATATTGAAAACCCAAAATTGATTGAAGAAATTATTCATTTGATTCAGTCTAAATCTACTTTAACCGAAAAACAAAAGACAGCCATCGATGAAGCGATTTTTTCTTTAGAAAATAAGGAAGGGATTGCTCATGATATGGTCATGGAGGAAACCAGAAATCGCTATTCAAAATATTTCAAATAGTGATTGTTATTTGGGCGCCACTAGCTAAAAAAGACTATTGGCAAAACATTGATTATCTTGAAGCTGAATGGTCATTTCAAGATGTTGTAAATTTTATAGACAAAGTAGACAACACAATTGCTCTATTAGTAAATAACAACATTGAATTTATTTCTACAAATTACAAAAACGTAAACAAAGTTGTAATTACGAAACAAATAACGCTTTATTACAGAATAAATTCTAACACCATAGAATTACTCCGATTTTGGAATACGTACCAAGATTTAGAAAATTTTAAACTTTAAAACGTAAGGACAGTTCCGACTTGTCCCTTCAAATAAAATTATGAAAACACTTACCTCAACATTCAATACCAAACACAATACAGCACCATTTTCGGCAATAAAACTACAAGATTACAAACCTGCTTTTATTGAAAACATCGCTGCTGCAAAAGCCGAAATTGATGCCATAATTACAAATTCTGATGCTCCAACTTTTGAAAACACGATTGTTGCTTTAGATTTTGCTGGTGAACAATTAGATAGATTATCTTCGATTTTCTTCAATTTGAATTCGGCTGAAACTAATGACGAAATGCAAAAAATTGCTCAAGAAGTTTCTCCATTGTTGACTGAGTTTAGTAATGATATTGCCTTAAACGAAGATTTGTTCAAACGAGTAAAAGCCATTTATGATCAAAAAGATGCGTTGATATTAACTACGGAACAAGCCACTTTATTAGATAAAAAATTCAAAGGATTTTCTAGAAATGGAGCTTTGTTGAATGAAGAAGACAAATTAAAATTACGCGAAATTGACACAGAATTAGCCAAAATCAAATTGACTTATGGCGAAAATGTTTTGGCCGAAACCAATAATTATCAATTGCATATTACCAACGAAGCCGATTTAAAGGGCTTACCTGATGGCGCCAAAGAAATGGCCGCAAGTTTGGCTAAATCAAAAGAATTGGAAGGTTGGGTTTTCACTCTTGATTTCCCGAGTTATTTACCTTTTGTTACTTATGTTGAAAATCGTGAATTACGAAAAGAAATTGCTATTGCTGCTGGAAAAAAATCATTTCAAGACAACGAATTCGATAACAAAGAAAACGTAAAACGTATTGTAGCACTGCGTCATAAACGTGCTAATTTATTGGGATACAAATCACATTCTGATTTTGTTTTGGAAGAACGAATGGCTCAAAATCCTGAAAAAGTATTGTCTTTTTTAAATGATTTATTAGAAAAAGCGAAACCTGCTGCTCAAAAAGAATTTGCCCAATTAACCGCTTTCGCAAAAGACCTAGACGGAATTGATCAATTAGAGAAATGGGATGGCGCTTATTATTCTGAAAAATTGAAACAAAAATTATTCAACTTTGATGATGAGATTTTAAAACCTTATTTCAAATTGGAAAATGTTTTAAATGGAGCTTTCACTATTGCTGAAAAACTGTTCGGAATTACATTCAAAGAAGTTTTTGATATTGACAAATACCACGAAGATGTTCAAACTTTTGAAGTTTTGGATTTCGAAGGACAATTAGTTGCTGTTTTCTATGCTGATTTTTTCCCAAGAAAAGGCAAACGAAATGGCGCTTGGATGACATCATACAAATCGCAATCCATCAAAAACGGTATCAATGAAAGACCACATGTTTCTATTGTTTGTAATTTCACACCGCCAACAGAGACTAAACCATCTTTATTAACTTTCAATGAAGTAACGACCTTATTCCACGAGTTTGGTCACGCCTTACACGGCATGTTAGCCAATACGACTTATCCGAGTTTGTCTGGAACTTCAGTTTATTGGGATTTTGTGGAATTGCCAAGCCAAGTAATGGAAAACTGGTGCTACGAACCGGAAGCATTGGCATTGTTTGCAAAACATTATGAAACGGGTGAAGTTATCCCTCAAGAATACGTAGAAAAAATCAAAGAAAGCGCGAGTTTCTTGGAAGGAATGGCAACATTAAGACAGATCAGTTTTGGACTTTTGGACATGACGTATCACGGAAAATCGCAAGCGATTGAAGATGTAAAAGCTTTTGAAAAACAAGCAATGGCAGGCACTAGTTTGTATCCTGATGTAGCCGAAAATTGCATGAGTACCTCGTTTTCACATATTTTTCAAGGCGGATATTCTTCTGGATATTATAGTTACAAATGGGCCGAAGTTCTAGATGCCGATGCGTTTGCTTATTTTCAGGAAAAAGGAATTTTCAATAAAGAAGTTGCTACAAAATTTAAAGACAACGTACTTTCAAAAGGTGGCACCGAATTACCAATGGAATTGTATAAAAAATTCAGAGGTCAAGAACCAAAAGCAGATGCGTTATTGAAACGTGCTGGTCTTTTGTAGAAATCAAAGAGTGCTTAAATTATGAGAAAATTATTTTATTCTTCGATTATAGCATTGTTTCTTTTGAGCTGCAAAAAAGAAAGAAATACTAATAATTTCGATGACATTATTCATTTTGTCATTACTGATGAAATTGCTAGTAAAAATGATACTGTAAAAAAATTTAATGAAGTCTTTTCAAGCGTTAATGGACATAAAATAAATTTTCAAACTTTTGATCAAGAGCTTATTGCATATGGTTACTTAAAAAATCCTGTGCCTAAAGAAAAAATTAAAAAAATTGATGAATTCCTAACAAATGATATTAATTACGAAAGTCATTTAACAGCATGTGTTCCGTCATACAGAGATATATTAATTTTAAAGAAAAATAGTAAAACTGTCAGTGTTTTGAAACTCTGTTTTGAATGTGGTATGGTTGATAAATATGGAGTTATAGAATCAAATTATAGCAAAAACACTGATTTTGATACTTACATTATGAATCTCGAGGTTTTTAATAAAATTCTTTACGGAAAAACTCATTAACAATTAATTTTACCATTAAGTGATTTAAGAAAATGCAGTATAGCAGCTTAATTTCCTTAAATCACTTAATGGTTTTAAAATAACGCTACTTCAAAAAATCTCTAAAGTTATCTTTATCCACAACCAAAAAACTCGGCTGATAAGCTTCGATAAATGATTTTACAACCTTGGACTACTATTGATTTGATTACAATAAACTGATCAAGATAAAATTTCATAATTGCACCAATATTTAATTGCACAGAAACAACTTAAATAATTTAAAATCAAACCATTAATATATTTAAAAAAGTTAAGTGTCCCTGCAAACTTAATTTTCTTAAATTCATTAATTGTTTAAAAAAAATCTTATTCACCAATATCATATTTTTCAGGATAAATCAAATAAAAACAAAAATAAACTTTCATTTTTTACTGAAAGTTCGAAAACATTAATTATCTTTACACTATAACAATGAGCATTTATGCGATTTGTAATTGACCGTTTGAAAAACAATAAAATCCACAAATGAAATTCAAAGAAGCAAAAAATAAATTCGTTCAAACCTGGGGCGCACTGGGCAGTCAATGGGGAATTAACAAAACCATGGCTCAAATCCATGCGCTTTTGATGGTTTCACACGAAGCCGTTTCAATGGAAGACATTATGGAAGAATTGCAAATTTCGCGTGGCAATGCATCAATGAATTTACGTGCTTTGATGGATTGGGGAATTGTTTACAAAGAATACAAAGCGGGCGAACGACGCGAATTTTTTACAGCTGAAAAAGATTTAGACGAACTGGCCGTGAAAATTGCGAGAGAGCGAAGCAAACGCGAAATCAAACCTGCTTTGAAGGTTTTAAAAGAAGTTTCTTCCATAAAAGCAGACAATACTGCCGAAGAAAAACATTTTGTAGATCAAACTACTAAATTGTATGACTTTGTTCTAAAAGCAGATAATGTTTTGGACAAAATGACGGAATACAAAGACAATTGGTTGGCAAAATTGGTTGTAAAAATAATGAAATAGTTTTTTAAACATTTTAAAAATAACATCGCAAAAACTATTCAATGAGACCACTAAAAAACAATAACAAAGAACAAATTAAAAAAAAAAATTTAATTAAAACTTTCATTTTTTTCTGAAAGTTTAAAAATAAAAAATAAAATTATGAGCTTCTTAACCGCAGAATGGAATGATTTAGCAATGTTTAATTACGAAATCAATCCGAAAATTTTAGAAAATTATGTTCCAAAAGGAACTGAGCTCGATTTATGGAACGGAAAATGTTACATCAGTTTAATCGGATTTATGTTTGAAAACGTAAAAGTTCTAGGAATTAAAGTTCCGTTTCACGTGAATTTTGAGGAAGTCAATTTACGCTTTTACGTAAAAAGATTCGAAAATGGAATATGGAAACGCGGTGTTGTTTTCGTTAAAGAAATTGTTCCGAAGCATGCCGTTACAATTATAGCCAAGACTTTATATAACGAACATTATCAAACGTTGAAAATGCGTCACTCAAGAACTGAAAATGAAACATCAAAAAGGTTTCAATACGAATGGTTTAAAGATTCCAAATGGAATTCGATTACAATGACAACCGAGAAAAATTCGATTCCAATTGAAGAAAACTCCGAAGCTGAGTTTATAACTGAACATTATTTTGGTTACACAAAATTCAATAAAAATAAAACAATCGAATACGAAGTTACACATCCAAGTTGGAAGCAATTAAAAGTCATACATTCCAATATTGATGTTGACTTCAAAAGCATTTACGGCAACGATTTTAAATTTCTACAAGATTTAAAACCAACTTCTGAATTTCTAGCTTTAGGTTCAAAAATCACAATTGAAGGTAAAAAAACAATACGATGAAAACTTTAAGAAAATTAAACAATATTGCATTTTACACTACATTAATTTTATTTATCACAGTATATCTTGGGATGTTGGCACAAATTCCACTCGGAATTATTCAGGTAATATCTGCAATCATTCTTAGTTATAATGTGTATCTGAAATCAAATTATGCAAAAAAGCATCTTACAATATATTGGATTCTAACTCTAACAGAACTGTTTTTACTTTATTTAGAACACTATCAATATCAATCAAGTAATGATTTTATTGAACTATCATTAATGGTATTCTTTCCAATGGCAATCGCTATTTATTTTAAAATAATTATGAATCATATCACAAAAGAATATGAAAACACTAGAAAATCAAACCTTATTATATGACGAAGATTGTCCTCTTTGTCGCGTATATACATCTGCATTTATAAAAGCTGGAATGTTGGACGAAAATGGCAAGAAACCCTACTGTCAATTATCTGCTAAAGAGCAAAACCTTATTGATGTAAAACGAGCTTCAAATGAAATTGCATTAGTAGATAACGAGAACAAAACTGTAATTTATGGAATTGACAGTTTGCTAAAAGTAATCGGATTTTCATTTCCGTGGATGGAGAAAATCGGAAATCTAAAACCTATAAAGTTTTTTCTGAAAAAATTATATTCCTTCATTTCTTATAATCGAAAAGTAATCATTCCGAGTAAGATTAAAAAAGAAATCAAGTTGCAATGTATTCCTGATTTTAATTATCAGTATCGTATATTGTATGTTTTGTTTGCAACGACAATTACAACATTTATCTTGTATAAATTTTCAGATTTTATAGCCATTTTGCCAAAACCAACTATTGCAAGAGAACTTATTCTTGTATTCGGTCAAATAGTTTTTCAAAGTTTATTTTTGATAAAATTGGACAAGAAAATAATCTTGAATTACATCGGAAACTTAATGACCGTGTCGTTAATGGGTTCTTTATTATTACTTCCGATATTGATTTTGAATTTAGTTGTTAATATCCAAAAACTAATCAATTTGGGTTGGTTTGGAATAATAGTTTTACTAATGTTACTAGAACATTCACGAAGAATCGAATTATTGGAATTGCCTTTTTATTTATCAATAACTTGGGTTATTTATCGAATAATTGCCTTGGTAATCATATTAAATTTAAACTAATGAAAAAGTTAATAATTGCAGCAGGAACAGGATTTTTAGGTCAGGTTTTAGTAGCGCATTTTAAAGATAAATTTGATCAAATTATAATTCTAACTCGAGGAAAATCTAAAAGTATTGATTCGGTAAAATATGTGAATTGGGATGCAAAAACGCTTTCTGGTTGGGAAATTGAATTAGAAAACGCTTCAGTTTTAATAAATCTTGCCGGAAAATCTGTTGATTGCAGATATACCGAAGTCAACAAAAAAGAGATTTACGACTCTAGAATTGACAGTACCAAAATATTAAATGAAGCGGTTTTAAATTGTAAAAACCCGCCAAAACACTGGCTAAATTCATCAACATCTACAATTTATAGATTTTCATTGGATAAACAAATGGATGAAGTTACTGGTGAAATTGGCGACGATTTCTCGATGAACATCGCAAAAAGTTGGGAGAAAGTATTTTTTGAAACTGAAACTCCAAAAACTTTGAAAACGGCTTTACGAACTTCGATAGTTCTAGGAAAAAATGGCGGCGCTTTTGTTCCAATAAAAACCCTTGCTAAATTTGGACTTGGCGGAAAACAAGGAAAAGGAAATCAATTTATAAGTTGGATTCACGAAAAAGATTTTGCAAGAGCAATTGAATTTGTAATAGAACAAGAGCTATCAGGAGTTGTAAATGTTGTTTCACCAAATCCAGTCCGAAATTATGATTTTATGAAAACTCTTCAAGGTGTAATTGGCGTACCATTTGGTATACCAACAAACAAATTATTACTTGAAATAGGATCGTTTTTCATCAGAACAGAAACAGAATTGGTATTGAAAAGCCGGAATGTAATTCCGAGAAGATTACAGGAAAATGGTTTTACATTTGAGTATGATACTTTAGAAAAAGCATTTAAAAACTTAACATCTAAATGACAACCATACAACTAACAACCAGAATAAACGCACCAATTGAAATCATTTTCGATTTATCAAGAAACATTGATATCCATCAACAATCCACTTCTAAATCACATGAAACCGCTATTGATGGAGTAACTTCTGGTTTGATAAATTTAAACGAAACCGTAACTTGGCGTGGCAAACATTTTGGCGTTTATTTAAAACATAAAAGTTTAATATCAGCAATGGAAATCCCAACCTACTTTGTGGATGAAATGCTCGAAGGCAAGTTTAAATCCTTCAAACACCAGCATACTTTTATTCAGAAAAAAGGATTTGTGATCATGGAAGATAAAATCCAATACGAAACTCCGTATGGCATTTTCGGGAAATTCTTTGACCATTTTCTCCTCAAGAAACATTTAACCAAATTCATATCTGAAAGGAATTCTTTCATTAAATCAGTAGCTGAAAACCATCAAAAATAACCACCAAAATATAGGAATGCTTTCTACCCAAAAAGAAGCGTAATAGCGCGACCGGTTTTCATTTGCATTTACTAAAAACAAAATTGTAGTTAGGGCCAAAGCTAGTTTCAAAAGAAAAAACTTCATTTTAAAATTGGGCGTCAAAAACTCCATTAAAACAAACAAAACCATTAACACAACTCCTATTTGCTTGGTTCGTTGTACACCTATTTGTTGCGGAACAGTTTTTAAATGTGGATCATCTAATTTTAAATCAATTATTTCAAAAATTAAAATCAAAACAAAAATTAGTATAAACCTTTGTATCGCCGTGACGTATAATCCATCAGCAAAAGTTCCTTCAGTATTGAGGATAGGTAAAAAAAGCGTCACTCCTACCCAACATAAAGCAACAACATAGATTTTGATACCAGCCCAATTTCGAGCATTTTTTTGATTAGGAAAAAAAGGCAAAGTGTATAATAAAGTCAACGCTAAAAACAATACCGAAACCATTTGCGTACTGTAGGCCAAAGTAAAAAACAAATAGCCACAAATGAGTAAAGACAAAGCGCTAAACACTACAATCATTTTGAGTTGGAAACCGATAGCTTGTCCTTGTTTTTGAACAAGTTGCCCGTACTTCACAAAATTATAACCCACTACGGTTCCAAAAAACACAAAATAACCAAGAGCCACCTGATAAGAAATGTGGAAGAGTTGTTCAGTCATTCGCAGCAAGGCAAAACAAGACAAACCTACGTGAATACTGCTATTGATATAAAAATCAAATATTTGTTTGAAAAACTTCATTAGACAAAATTAATCAAAGTGTTAATAAGAAAGGGATTTAGTTGAAAAATTCACAGAAAATCACGTTTAAAAAGACAATTAATAGCATTTTAATATTTAATTTTACCGCCTTTAAGTCGCAAGAAACACACAACCCATTTTATACACAATGAAAACAGACGCTTTTGCATTAAGGCACATTGGCCCAAGAGAAAATGATTTAGCACACATGCTCAAAACAATTGGAGCCTCAAGCTTAGAACAATTGATTGACGAAACGATTCCGAGTGATATTCGCTTGCAAGCTGACTTAGATTTACCAGCTGCAATGACTGAGTATGAATTTGCCAATCACATTCAACAACTTGGTAATAAAAATAAAGTTTTTCAAAGCTACATTGGTTTAGGATATCACGCTGCCATCATTCCAGCAGTTATTCAAAGAAATATCTTTGAAAATCCAGGATGGTACACGGCATACACACCTTACCAAGCAGAAATTGCGCAAGGTCGTTTAGAAGCAATTTTAAATTTCCAAACAACAGTAATTGAACTTACGGGAATGGAAATCGCAAATGCTTCTTTACTTGACGAAGGAACAGCTGCTGCCGAAGCTATGGCTTTATTGTTTGATGTGCGTTCTCGTGATCAAAAGAAAAACAATACCAATAAATTCTTCGTTTCTGAAGAAATTTTACCGCAAACACTTTCTGTTTTACAAACGCGTTCTACACCAATTGGAGTTGAATTAGTAATTGGAAACCACGAGACATTCGATTTCTCATCAGAGTTTTTCGGAGCTATCCTTCAATACCCTGGTAAATTTGGACAAGTACATGATTACGCTTCCTTTATTGCCAAAGCAAATGAAAACGAAATTAAAGTAGCCGTTGCTGCTGATATTTTAAGTTTAGTTAAATTAACTCCTCCGGGTGAAATGGGCGCTGCAGTTGTTCTTGGTACAACGCAACGTTTCGGAATTCCGTTAGGTTATGGCGGTCCACACGCTGCTTACTTTGCAACCAAAGAAGAGTACAAACGCTCTATGCCAGGTCGTATTATCGGTGTAACTGTTGATACTGATGGCAACCGCGCATTGCGTATGGCTTTGCAAACGCGTGAACAACACATTAAACGTGACAAAGCGACTTCTAATATTTGTACAGCACAAGTATTATTGTCTGTAATGGCAGGAATGTACGCTGTGTACCATGGTCCAAAAGGATTGCAATACATAGCTAATAAAGTTCATGCTTCTGCTGCAACTCTTGCAAACGCATTGACTGCATCAGGTTATACACAAAGTAATACTGCATTTTTTGACACTATTTTAATACAAGCTGATCCTGCAAAGGTGAAAGCTGTTGCCGAGAAACATGAAGTTAACTTTTACTATCCAAATGCTGAAAGTATTTCGATTTCGTTAAACGAAACAACAAGCATTGCCGATTTAAATAAAATCATATCGATTTTTGATGAAGCAAATGGAACAATTACCGCAGCCATTTCAGATTTATCAACAACAAATCATTTCCCTGAAAATTTAGATAGAAACAGCACGTTCTTACAATATGATGTTTTCAATAAATACCACTCAGAAACAGCTTTGATGCGTTACATCAAAATGTTAGAGCGCAAAGATTTAGCGTTAAATCATTCTATGATTTCTCTTGGATCTTGTACGATGAAATTAAATGCTGCTTCTGAAATGTTGCCGTTAAGTATGGCACAATGGAACAACATTCACCCATTTGCTCCACTTGACCAAGTACAAGGATACCAAGAAATGCTTACTACTTTAGAGCAACAACTCAATATAGTTACAGGGTTTGCTGGAACAACATTGCAACCAAATTCTGGTGCACAAGGAGAATACGCAGGTTTAATGGTTATTCGTGCTTACCACCAATCTCGCGGTGATCACCACCGTAATATTGCTTTAATTCCATCATCAGCTCACGGTACCAATCCGGCTTCTGCGGCTATGGCGGGAATGAAAGTAGTGGTTACTAAAACTCTTGAAAACGGAAACATTGATATTGACGACTTACGTGAAAAAGCTATTCTTCACAAAGATAATTTGTCTTGTTTAATGGTCACTTACCCTTCTACTCACGGAGTTTTTGAAAGCGCTATTAAAGAAATTACGCAACTGATTCACGACAATGGTGGACAAGTTTATATGGATGGTGCCAACATGAATGCACAAGTAGGTTTGACAAATCCTGCAACAATTGGTGCTGATGTTTGCCACCTTAACTTACACAAAACATTTGCTATCCCTCACGGTGGCGGTGGTCCAGGTGTAGGCCCTATTTGCGTGGCGCCACAATTGGTTCCATTTTTACCAACCAATCCAATCATTCCTACAGGTGGCGAAAATGCCATTACAGCAATTTCTGCTGCTCCATGGGGATCAGCTTTGGTTTGCTTGATTTCTTATGGATACATTTGCATGTTGGGAGCTGAAGGTTTGAAAAAATCTACTGAATATGCAATCTTGAATGCAAATTACATCAAAGAAAAACTTAATGGTCACTACGATACTTTGTATTCTGGTGAAATGGGACGTGCTGCTCACGAAATGATTTTAGAGTGTCGTCCGTTTAAAGAAAAAGGTATCGAAGTTACTGATATTGCAAAACGTTTAATGGATTATGGTTTCCACGCTCCTACCGTTTCGTTCCCAGTAGCAGGAACTTTAATGATCGAACCAACTGAAAGTGAAAATTTAGAAGAGTTAGATCGTTTTTGTGATGCTATGATTTCAATTCGTAAAGAAATTGAAGCAGCAACAATTGAAAACCCAAACAATGTTTTGAAAAATGCACCACACACATTAACGATGGTTACTGCTGATTCATGGAATTTCCCATACACACGTGAAGCTGCTGCTTTCCCATTAGATTATATTGCAGATAACAAATTCTGGCCAACAGTTCGTCGTGCTGATGAAGCATATGGTGACAGAAATTTAGTTTGCTCTTGCGCTCCAATTGAAGCATACATGGAAAGCTAGTCGCACCAAAATATTTTTTAAAACGCCTCGAAAATTTCGGGGCGTTTTTTTTTTGATCCAAACTTCAAACAAACTTATTTATTTCACAAAAACCAATAAACTAAGAATCAAACAATAAACTCCAAGTTCAAGTCTCATCAAAAAATTTCGCAATGAAATTTAATTTACACAGAATTATTATCAGTTTATTTGCCAATTATCTTATTTTTCATAATTATATGCACGCATAGTAAATTTTGTGATAGTTCTATTTTTATATTGGTTAAATTAGCCTCGAAAATTGCAAAAAGAACACGATGAAAATAAAAATAGCTGGCATAGGAAGCTATATTCCTGAAGTACAAATAGCCAATACAGACTTTAGTGAACATGTTTTTTTGAATGAAGACGGCAGTCCTTTTGCCTATCCTAATGAAGTTGTTATTGGTAAATTTAAAGGCATCACTGGAATTCAAAACCGCCGCTATGCCGAGCCACATCTTAATTCGTCTGATTTAGCTTATTTCGCTGCTCAAAAAGCAATTAGCAATGCTAATATTGATCCTGAAACAATTGATTATATCATCTTTGCGCATAATTTTGGTGATGTTTCCCATGGCACTATCCAATCAGATATGCTTCCAAGTTTGGCAACCCGAGTTAAAAACAAATTGCAAATTAAAAATCCAAAATGCGTTTCCTACGATCTACTATTTGGTTGCCCTGGCTGGATCGAAGGTGTATTGCAGGCCAATGCTTTCATCAAATCAGGCATGGCAAAACGTTGCCTAGTAATTGGTTCTGAAACACTATCTCGCGTAGTCGATGCACATGATCGCGACAGCATGATTTATTCTGACGGAGCTGGAGCAGCCATAATTGAGGCCTCTACAGACGAGAGCGGCATGCTATCTTATGAAAGTGCAACTTACGCCAATGATGAGGCTGGCTACCTCTTTTTCGGAAAATCCTACAACCAAGACCTTGACCCTGACACCCGTTACATCAAAATGTATGGTCGCAAAATATATGAATTCGCTCTAACCAACGTTCCCTTGGCAATGAAAAACTGCCTTGAAGCAAGTGGTGTCGCTATAGGAGATCTTAAAAAAATCCTTATCCACCAAGCCAATGAAAAAATGGACGAAGCCATCATCAACCGCTTCTACAAATTATTCAACCAAACCGCTCCTAAAGACATCATGCCTATGAGCATTCATGATTTAGGAAACAGTAGTGTAGCCACGGTGCCGACACTTTTCGACCTACTTATTCGCGGCGAAATCGAAAACCAATACATTAAAAAGGGTGATGTTTTATTATTTGCCTCTGTAGGCGCAGGCATGAACATCAATGCCTTCGTATACCGCTATTAGTAGATATTAGTGCATAGTCCAAAGTACTTAGTGCCTAGTCAGTTTCTCTGGCAAAACTTACTACTAAGGACTTAATTATCGCAAACTAAGGGCTAAGGACTAAAAAATAAGAAGCCAGATCCGGCTGTACATTACAATTCCTCGTTATAAAATTTGTTTTTCTAAGGCAGGAACGCGCTTCCTTTGGTCGCAGTTACTGCCTTGCAAAACTACATTTTACCACTCCGGGATTTTCATTCCCATCCGGGCTAAAAAACCACGCCCAAAAACACTTTTATTACTATATTTGTAGCTTGGTGCCACGGTGGCAAAATCAATAAAAACCATGTACGAAAAAACATTCCCAAATAAAAGATTTAAGCATACTTTAGAGTTTTTACAAAAGCACATTACAACTTCCGAAACTATTTTTGACCTAGGCGTACCCAATCCGTTCTCTAAAATTATGGAACAAAATGGATACACTGTAAAAAACACCACCGGCGAAGATCTTGACAAAGACCAAACTGCGTTACAAACCGAATCTTACACCGTATTCACTGCATTTGAAATATTTGAGCATTTGCTAAATCCGTACACCGTACTCGAAAACGTGAACTGCGATAAATTGCTTATTTCTATACCATTACGACTTTGGTTTTCACCCGCCTACCGCAGTAAAACTGATATGTGGGACAGGCATTACCACGAGTTCGAAGATTGGCAATTGGATTGGCTACTCGAAAAAACAGGCTGGAAGATTACCGCTAGAGAAAAGTTCACACATCCGGTAAAAAAAATCGGATTTAGACCTTTGCTGCGCTATTTTACACCGAGATACTACATCGTTTTTGCAGAGAGAATCAAGAGCTAAAAGTAAAAATTGCTGCTTTTTTCCGCTACAAAAAGCAAAATCAAACCACATCATTGTACAGCCAAAACGCGCATTATGCAGTATTACATCATCATTCCCACTTACAACGAGGAGCAATTCATTTCGTTAACACTTCAATCGTTGGCTGATCAAACGGTTTTACCTACCAAAGTCATCATCGTCAACGACAGCTCAACAGATAGAACACCCGAAATTGTTGCAGCATTTGCAAGCAAACATCCTTGGCTTGAAATGGTGACTAAAGAATCAGCTGACATACATTTGCCTGGAAGTAAAGTAATTCAAGCCTTTCAAAAAGGTTTAGAAAACATAGATGACAATTACGATATTTTAGTAAAAGCCGACTCGGATTTAATTTTTCCATCCAACTATTTTGAAAAAATCATTCAGCACTTTCAATCAGATGCTCGCATAGGAATGGCGGGCGGTTTTTGCTACATAGAAAAAAATGGCGAATGGGTTCTTGAAAACTTAACCGACAAAGACCACATTCGAGGTGCTTTAAAAGCGTACAGAAAACAAACTTTCAAAGATATTGGCGGCCTTAAACCGGCTATGGGTTGGGATACTGTTGACGAATTACTTTGCAAATTTTATAATTGGAAAGTGGTTACTGATGAATCTCTGCACGTAAAACACCTTAAACCAACAGGCGCACGCTATGATAAAACAGCACGCTACAAACAAGGCGAAGCGTTTTATACTTTGGGATATGGTTTTTGGATTACAGCAATTGCATCAGCTAAACTGGCAGTTATGAAAAAAAAGCCATTACTCTTTTTGGATTACCTCAACGGTTTTTGGAAAGCTAAGGCCGCACAAAAACAATTACTAGTGACAAGCGAACAAGCCCAATTTATTCAAAAATACCGCATGCAAAAGATGAAGGACAAATTGTTTGGCAACAATTAAACAGCAATCCCATAAAAATGCAGTATTTTTACACCTTATTTCCAACTGAATACAACACGTAAAAACATGATGCTAATTCGATATTTATCGCAAATAGGAAGATACTTCTTGATGCTACAAGAAATTTTTAGCAAACAAACCAAATGGTCTGTAATGAAAAAATTAATTTTCAAAGAAATTGATGATTTAGTTATAGACTCACTTGGGATTGTCGCTTTCATATCTTTTTTCGTCGGAGGTGTTGTGGCAATTCAAACAGCTTTAAACTTAACCAATCCTTTAATTCCAAAATACCTCATCGGATTTGCTACTCGCCAATCGGTGATTTTAGAATTTGCTCCCACTTTCATTTCAGTTATTATGGCCGGAAAAATGGGTTCATTTATTACATCAAGTATTGGAACAATGCGAGTAACTGAGCAAATTGATGCTCTTGAGGTAATGGGTGTCAATTCATTGAACTATCTTGTTTTCCCAAAAATCATTGCACTTTTATTGTATCCGTTTTTAATAGGAATTGCAATGTTCCTAGGGATTTTAGGCGGATGGACTGCAGGTGTTTACGGCGGTTTTATATCGAGCACTGATTTCATTACGGGAACACAAATGGAATTTATACCGTTTCACATTGCTTACGCCTTCATTAAAACCTTAATTTTTGCAATGTTACTGGCAACCATACCTTCATTTCACGGATATTATATGAAAGGCGGGGCGCTAGAAGTAGGAAAAGCGAGTACTGTTTCTTTTGTTTGGACCTCGGTTTGTATCATCCTGATCAACTATATATTAACTCAATTGCTACTTGGATCATGATTGAAGTAAAAAATATCGAAAAATCATTTGGCGGCATTAAAATTCTAAAAGGAATTTCAACCACATTTGAACCCGGAAAAACCAACCTTATCATAGGTCAAAGTGGATCTGGAAAAACAGTTTTACTAAAAAGTTTATTAGGTATTCATCAACCTGAAAAAGGTCAAATATGCTTTGATGGCCGTGCTTACTCTGACCTAGAAGATGATGAAAAAAGAGAATTACGAACTGAAATCGGAATGGTTTTTCAAGGAAGTGCCTTATTTGACTCGATGACAGTTGCAGAAAATGTGGCTTTTCCGTTACGCATGTTTACAAAAGATAATGCTTCAAAAATAAAAGAACGTGTAGATTTTGTTCTCGATCGTGTTGCTTTAGTAAATGCACACAACAAATTGCCTTCAGAAATTTCAGGTGGAATGCAAAAGCGTGTTGCTATTGCACGTGCCATTGTAAATAATCCGAAATATTTGTTTTGCGATGAACCTAACTCTGGTTTAGACCCCAACACAGCCATTTTGATTGACAATCTAATAAAAGAAATTACCGAAGAATACAATATGACGACTGTAATTAATACGCACGATATGAACTCGGTAATGGAAATTGGGGAGAAAATTTTATTTTTAAAAGACGGTCTAAAAGCTTGGGAAGGAAATAAGGAAGAAATTTTTAGAACCGATAACGAAGCAGTTGTAGCCTTTGTATATTCTTCGAATTTGTTTAAAAAAGTACGTGAAGCCTATCTAAAAAGTTAGTTCGAACGAATTAGCTCCACCTCAGCATTTGGATTAAAAAGATACAAACGACCTGAACTTATTTCTAAACATTCAAATCGTTTGGTTCTTACGGCTATCTTTTTAAAAATTTTACCGTTTTTTATTCGAAAAACACTCCCGTAAGGAATTTCGAAAACGTAGTTTTTATCTGTTGCCTGATCGTATTGTTTTAAAGCCAAAGACAATGTTGTATCGGTATCGCTACTAGCGCTGGGATTCCTAAAATGCCTGGCTAACAATGGCAACAATTGATTAGGGAAAATTTCCGGTCTAATATAAGGCACCATCAACTGTTGAAAAGTATATTTCCATTCTTGCCCGTGCGGTTTGATATTTCGACCAAACTTTTCAAAAGCTACCAAATGGGCAATTTCATGAATTAAAGTGATCAAGAACCTGAATTTATTTAAGCTACCATTCACAGTAATTTCATGTTTCCCGCTTAACCCTTTTCTGTAATCACCATGACGCGTAGCACGTTCGTTCACAATTTTAAGATGAACACCATGCGCAACAATCAAGTCAAATGCAGGTTTGACAGCGTGATCAGGTAAAAATTTGGCTAACGTTTCAATCACTACAAACTTATTTTATGGATTTGTAGATGAAACTTGCAACACTTTACCATTGAAATACTTGTTACCATTTAAAGTAAAGTCATAAATATAATTAGCCATTTCATCAGCTTGAATTGGCGCTTGATAACCAGGAAAAGCTTCTTCTAACATTTCTGTTTGCACAGAACCCAAAGCCAAAACATTAAACGAAATGCCTTTTTCTTTGTATTCCTCAGCCAATAATTCTGACAAAGTAATTACAGCGCCTTTGCTTGAACTGTAAGCTGCTAAACCAGCAAACTTCAAACTTCCTTGAATGCCACCCATCGAACTAATACTTACCACATGACTACCCTTAACCAAGTAAGGAACGCATATACGAGTCAAATTAGCCACACCAAAAACATTTACTTTATAGATGTTCTCAAAATCAACTTGCGTCGTTTCTGCGAAAGGTTTAAACAATAAACTACCTGCATTATGAATTACGGCATCAATATGTTGCCAAGAAGTACTCAAAAACACTTGCACTTGAACTAGCGATGCTTCATTAGCCAAATCAACAGACAAGCAGGTGATGTTTTCATGTTGCATTAAAACACTTGGAATATTACGTGACAAGGCCAAAACTTGATGACCTGCTTTAGCAAATTGTAATGCTAATTCTAATCCAATTCCTCTACTAGTACCAGTAATAATTATATTTTTCATACCACAAAAATAAGCAAAAACAAGAAAATCATAGTCGGTTTACAAAACAAAATTCGGCAGCAATGTCGCGCTTATGATTGATAATTTTGTATTTTTAACTCTTGTCATTAAATACAATTTATAATTATGAACACATCACTTACTTTTGCACAAGCACAACTATCAGACATCGATAGCGTACTTGAATTACAAGAATTATACTTAGTGACTAACTTATCCGAAACAGAACGTGCAGAAGGTTTCGTTACAACACCATTCACGGTAGAACAACTGAAAACAGTAATCGATAAAAAGGAGTTATTTCTAGCAAAAGAAGGCAAACGTGCAGTAGGATACATTTTTGCGGGCAGTTGGCAATTTTACCAGCAATGGCCAATATTTACCTACATGAGTAGCTTGATTACGCAGTTGACTTTTGCAAATAAAAATGTAGATTTTCAAAATAGTTTTCAGTATGGCCCCATTTGTATTCATAAAGAGTACCGCGGTACCGGAATTATAAAACCTTTGTTTGAACTAATGCGCAACGAAATGGTTCAAAAATATCCGTTGGCCTTGACTTTTATAAACAAAGCCAATCAGCCATCAACAAAAGCACATACTGAAAAACTAAATTGGAGTATTATAAGCGAATTTGAATACAATACCAATTCGTATTACATTCTAGCTTACGATATGCAAAATGAATTAAAATGATTATTTCAACATTTTCATTTCTTGCGTAGGCGTGTTCGCCATTTGCGTAATGGCCGGCAACATTTCTTGAATGAATGAAGTCATGTGAGGAATATCCATCGCTTTAAAATCATCGGCAACATGATGGTAATATTCAAAATTCTCAAAGTCAAATGTACTTACCGAATGACAAGGCACTTTAAATAAATCATAAAAAGAGTAGTTATCAGAGCGGAAAAATAATTGGTATTCTGCCTCTTTTGGCAAGAAACCGATGGTGTTTTTACCCGTGTACTCATTGATTTTAGTCGCCATGTTCGACTTGTCGAAACCAGTTATATAAGCCAAATAGTCTCTCTTCATAGGTACACCAATCATTTCAATATTAAAATGCGCGTACAAATTGAATCCTTGTGTTTTAAGTTTTTTGGCTAAATGTTTCGAGCCCAACAAACCTTTTTCTTCGCCGGCAAAAAACACAAACAAAACACTGCGTTTGTTATTTTTAGCCTGACTAAAATATTTAGCCATCTCGGCTACTGCAGTCGTACCAGAGGCATCGTCATTGGCACCATTATTAATAAAATCGCCGTTAACTCCTTTTTTGGTAATACCAATGTGATCGTAATGCGCACTCAAAATGATAAACTCATTTTTTAATTTGGCATCAGTTCCTTCGATGTACCCAACAACATTAAAAGCCGTTCCTTTAAAAGTACTCAACGTATCTTTGTACGAGGTAAAATAAGGCTTTACATTGTTGTCTTTTAAAATTTTCTCCAAATAATCAGCTGCTTTAACCAAACCAATCTGTCCAGTTTCGCGACCTTCCAATTCATCCGAAGCTAAAAATTTTAAAGTAGCAGCAACTTCATCTGCTTTAACTTGATAATTGACAGTTGACTTTGTATCGACTGCATTTTGTTGTGCCAAAACAGCTGGAGCAACTAATAGAGTAAAAGCTGCCGCTGCAAATGTGACGATGTTTTTTTTCATAGTTTTTAAAATTAGTTTTTTTGTTGTTTTATGACTTGGTACTTTCCTTTTTATGATACTTCTTGTAAACTTTAAACATTTGAAAAATGGCTAAAATCACAAAAAAAAGTGGAATTATAACAGGAAAAATGTAACTAGAATAATCACTAGTATGTGTTGATAATTGGTTTAATACCAAAATTAAAGCCAACATTCCTGAAAAGGTACCGAGCAATGTACCTGCAATGTAAAACAGTTTAAGCTTATTTCCTACTGAAATATATTTACCATTCATTAGGTATAAATTCCAGCCCGTCCAAAATGGTATTTGTAAAAAATTAAAAGCGCTTAAAAATACGCCAATTAGAAACGCAGAATAGTGCAAATAAGTTCCCAAAACACTTTGGTTATCACTCGAAGCTTGAGAGCCAGCGTAAAATGAATATCCTATTAGCAGCAAAAAAAGAACAGCGAAATAGTCAATATAACGCATCAACTTTAGATTTTCAACCAATCGCTGCGCAAATTTCAAGGTATAAAAAATCACAAAACCTTCGACCAAAACAACGCCTAACAGGAACCATATCAAAGATAGTAATCCTTGGCTGCGGTGAATTTCGAAACCTACTAAATTTAAATATCCCAACGGAATCGAGCCTACAAAACTGACCAAAAACCCAACTAGAATATTTTTTACGATTTTCATGATTTAAAAATTAGCAATCTTTTTACTTTGCTCCAAGTGTAAGCGATATTCTTTCATCCCTTCTTTGTGAGACAAGTAGTACGCACCATTTTTATGATTGGCAACACTAATTTCATACATGTAGGTAATGTGTCGTGCGAGTTCTTTCCAAGCAAAAAAGATGGAATGCTTTGGATCGTAAATATGGGTAGGCTCACTTGCGGCACCGTTCAATTCTACCACGGCAAAATTTTTCCCTTCTTGTAATTCGGCCATCGTGTTGTACATAATATCCAACCTCCCAAAATAAAAACCAGGAATTTGCAAGCACATTTCGTTAATAGCCTGCGTTAATTGCGGAGTTATCCAATGGCTGCCATCAACAAATTTTGCACCTCTGGCATGGTTACCGTACGGAACAAGATTTACTTTTTCGTTTAGCGGAATTACTTCTTGCATTTGTGTTCCATACTCCTGCTTTAAAACTTTTAATTGTAACTCGTAACGCGGATTTTGTTTGATCAATTCCTCCATAGTCGATTTACCATCGCCCGTAATGATTAGAAATTCTTTAGAAACAATTCCAGTTATTCTACCCAACTTTTCATGCGGATAGCGCACATAAAAAATTCCTACTTCCTCAGAATATGGAATTAAATTTTGAACCAAATAATCAAAGTTGGCCTTGGTAGCATATTCATTCAAATCAGTAACCGACTCGATTTTTTTTACACCACCGCCACGCAAACCAATATCTGGTTTTGCGATTAGCGGAAATTGAATTTGATTATTTTCTATTAAATCTTGAACTTCTGTTGTAGGTGTACCCTCAGTTACCAAAATTGTAATTGGGTAATATTGTTGAGGAATAATGTCGTAAATTTCTTTTTTAGACTCCATCATAAAACCGCCATTTTTGATAGTCGGATTGGAAGCATTAAAGAAAAAAATAGATTTGGCTTTAATGGCATAGTACGACCACAAAAAATAAATTGGGATGTAAACAATCAGAAAAGGCCAGTATTCCCAATGGGTAAGTTTATGAAAAAATAGTTTCAAAATTTAAAATTTAGACGGTGATAAATGAGGTGGTAAAATCCTCTTTTGTGATCAAGTCATAATGCAATACACTCACCTTATTCTGTTGTAAGAACGCTTGCGTAATACTTAAGGTTTGCATCTCATCATTACGATTAATTACCAAACCATTTTCTTGATTGTCGTTGTGCGTGTACCTATGAAATTGATACATGTCGTTTGCTAAAACCTGCTGCTTTTCATTCATATATTGATGAAACCATTGCGCCCGTTCCTCACGTACGGCTGAAGGATACAAGGTTGAGGAAGACCAAACATGAGGTTGATTAATGTTTAGTGATATCGTTTCTTTTTCGGAGCCATTCCAGCGTAATTGCCATAATTGTTCATCTTGAAACAACACCAATGTAAACGGTTCAATTTGATCTAAATCTATAACATCCCAAGATGCTCGTGGTGAAGAAGCGCTAATCACATCCAACACAATTAAACCGCGACTTTTGCGATATGGCAATTGTACTTGGTGTTTTTCCTGAGCACCGTTAAGCAAAACAAGAACAGCACCTGTTTCATTAGTTGCAAACCAAGTTCCGCCTGCTTTTGGATCTTTAGGATAAATTAAATTTTGACTATTAACACGATAACTTTGTGGCGGTATGGCACTTGGTCTGATTATTTTTTCGTCTCGATTAGATGTAATAATGATACTATCTTCCGTTTTTACAAAACTTACTGTGCACATTGATTTCTATATTCGATAGTGGATCTGGCAACGCCAAAATTAGGATCAATACTCACGGTTTCACACTGCAAAATAGCCACTTTTATCAACGCTTGATGGTGAATGCAATGTTCTAAATTATAAAGTAATTCTCTGTGATAATTAGTACTAATACGTATTTCCTCGCCATCGATTATTTGTAACAATTCCATGTCTTTATTTTCACGATCCAAATTTTCCTGAATGGCAATGATCTTCTCTATTGCAAACTGTGTGTCGGTTTGAATACGTGTGTTGCGAGCTCTATTATCATAATTAACACACCCTAATTCATATTGATTCTCGAGGCACTGAAACATCTCGATTATATGACGCGTGTGCTCACCGATTGTAGCATTGCTTAACTCTGGGCAGGCTTGAGAATACTCCGTTTGGGACAATTGTTGGAGTAAGTCCGTCAACTCATTTAAGCTATTTTGTATTGAAGGTAATAACATATATTTACTAATTGAACCAATTTATTAATTTATTCTTTTCTTTTGCCACCAAAGTAGCACAACAAAGAAAGGCAATTAACGCCAAAATAAAAAGCGTCGCACCATCATTTTTCACCTCGATTCCAAGGACAAAAAGGTGAGCAAAAATCGCGCCAAGCAAAATACACGTTCCTCCTATCGCGGCCGCTAATGAGGTCCTAGGCATTAGAAGAAATACAGCAACAAGTAATTCAGCGACACCAATGCTAATCCTACCATAAGGCTCCATATTCAAAGCAGAAAAAATATAAACTGACTCTGGACTAGCATTAAATTTGAAATAGAGTGTTTGGAGAAAAATTATAGCTACAATTAATCTCAACAACCAAACAAAAGTGCAGTCTTTCATGATTTAGACTGTAAAGCCTGCGCAACAGCAATCAACAATTCGGTTGAGATACGAGTTTTAAAATTTGGTGTTAGATATTCAAACTCGATTTCTGCTTTTTTGTTTAGGATAAAAAGAGCTGGAACTGGCAAAAAAGATTTATTTGTACCTAGAGAACCTTTTGAAATGGTATTTTTATAGTTTTCTGGAGCTTGAAAAGCAATTCCAACTGATTTTGAAAAAAGGCCATCACTATCAGACAATAACATGTAATTTAGTTTTTGCTTTTCCTCTGTATTCTGTAAGTTTTCTGGAGCATCGGGACTAATTGCTATAATTTGATAACCTAATGCAAGTAAGTCTTCTTCGACCTCACCCATAGCTGCCAGGTGCGCATTGCAATACGGGCACCAACCACCGCGATATACCAAGACAATTGTTTTTTGCTTTGCAAATAAGTCTTGCAAGTTTACAAGTTTATTCTCTACTGTTTTTAAACTGACAGATGGGATTTTTTCTCCAATTAACAATGGAGCAATTTCAGTTGCTGATTTGGGCAATTCCGTTTGCGCCTGAACAGAAAAACTACTGATAATAATAACTAAGGCAATGATCTTTTTCATAGTATTTGATTTTTTACTTGGTAAAAATACAAACACCTTTAACATGTAATTGTCAGCTAGATTGCAGTTGATTACAATTTAGGCAAAAGCCAGACTGTTGTGAATTACAATTTCTTTGCGACTATAACTTATGATGCCATTTGCTTCTAATTCATTCAGTAATTGCGTGGCTGTTTGCCTTGAGGTACAAATAATTTGAGCAATATCGTTTTGGGTCAAATAATTTTCTAGAATAACGGTATCTCCTACAATCTTCCCTTCTTTTGCAATCCAATCTTTCAAAAATTGTAACAAACGAGTTTTAGCATCTTTGGAAATCAAATTAGCATAACTGTTCTTAATACGTTTCATTTTTAAACCAACAAACTTAGTATAAATGAGTGCTAAACTTGGATTTTTCAGCAACAATTCCTCAAAATCAGAAATCAAAAAACTGCAAATTGCCACATCATCTGATAAAACTTTTGCATACTCGTTATTTTGACTATCTGATTCTAATGAAAGTTCCCCAAACAAGTCACCTTTTTGGATGATATCTTTAATCGTTTCGTTACCATCATCATCAATGGCGACAATCTTAATATTTCCTTTTTTGAGTAAATAAATTCGTGGAACATCGGATGATGAAAAATAAATAACTTCTCCTTTTTGAGCTTTTTTAAAACCAGTCACAATACAAAGCTGTTTGATTTGCATAAAACTCAATGTGCGGAACAATTTATGATCTCTAAGATACCAATATTTCAACTCTTCGGACATACTTGTTTGCTTTTATGTAAATGTATTAAAAAAACAAAACCCTTTCTAACCGAAATTAGAAAGGGTTTATTTTGTAATATTTAATACTTACGCCAGCATGGTAACTGGGCTTTCGATATATTGTTTTAATGTTTGCAAGAACTGCGCTCCTGTAGCACCATCAATAGTACGGTGATCACATGCAAGAGATAACATCATTGTGTTACCTACTACAATTTGACCATTTTTTACCACTGGCTTTTCTACAATTGCTCCTACTGATAAAATAGCAGAGTTAGGCTGATTGATAATTGAATTGAATTCAGTTATACCAAACATTCCAAGGTTAGAAACCGTAAAGGTACTTCCTTCCATTTCTTGTGGACCTAGTTTTTTGTTTTTAGCTCTTCCGGCAAGATCTCTTACACTCGCTCCAATTTGAGATAAGCTCATTGCATCTGTAAATTTCAATACAGGAACAACCAAACCGTCTTCAACCGCAACTGCTACTCCAATATTTACGTGGTGGTTGATAGTAATTGCATCTTCTTTCCACTGAGAGTTAATTTTTGGATGTTTTTTCAATGCCAAAGCACATGCTTTAATCACCATATCATTAAATGAAACCTTTGTATCAGGAACAGTATTGATCACTGCTCTTGAAGCCATCGCATCATCCATAGAAACTTCAATAACTAAATTATAGTGTGGTGCTGTAAATAAAGATTCCGCTAAACGTTTTGCGATAATTTTACGCATTTGCGAATTCTTGATTTCCTCTGTCATCACTTCACCTGCTGGAACAACTACTTTTGGTGTAGTTACTGTTTCAACGGTAGTTGCAACTGGAGCAACTGGCGTGGCTGCCGCTGGACTAAAGTTTTCAACATCACTTTTAACGATTCGACCATTTTCACCTGAACCTTTTACTTGGTTCAATTGAATGCCTTTATCGCTAGCTATTTTTTTTGCCAATGGCGAAGCCAAAATACGCTGACCTGCAACTGCTTCTTGAGCAACTGGAGCTGCTGCGGGAGCTTCAACTTCTGGAGTTTTTTCTGCTGCTGGAGTTTCAGCGGTTACTGCTGCTGCACCTGGAGTATAATTTCCTGCCAATGAGCTAACATCTGTTCCTGCTGGGCCAATAATAGCTAACAAACTATCTACTGCAGCAGTACTTCCTTCTTCGATTCCGATATGTAAAAGCGTACCTGCGTTGAAAGACTCAAATTCCATTGTAGCTTTATCGGTTTCGATTTCGGCTAAAATATCACCTTCAGCTACCACATCACCTACTTTTTTCAACCAAGTAGCTACAGTACCTTCGGTCATAGTATCGCTTAAACGAGGCATAGTAACCACTACTACTCCTTTTGGTAATGAAGTCGTTGCAGGTGTTGCTACTTCTGTTTTAACTTCTTCCGAAACTGGAGTTGCTTCAGCAACTGGTGCTGCTTCAACAGCTGGAGCCGCTGTACCACCAGCTAATAAAGCTGAAATATCTTCACCCTCTTTACCAATAATAGCAAGCAAAGAGTCAACTGGAGCAGTTTCCCCAGCTGGTATGCCTATGTGTAAAAGAATCCCTTCATTAAAAGATTCAAATTCCATTGTTGCTTTATCTGTTTCAATTTCAGCAAGAATATCTCCTTCGCTTACTTTATCACCTACATTTTTAAGCCAAGTTGCTACGGTTCCTTCCGTCATAGTATCGCTCAAACGAGGCATTGTGATTATTGTTGCCATAATTGATTTATAGTTTATGAGGTATAAAAGGATAGTTTTCTTGTTCGTATACTACGTCATACAATTGTTGTATTGGCGGATAATCCGACTCTTCAGCAAATGTTGCACATTCCTCTACTAAATCTTTTACGCGTTGATCAATTGCTTCAATTTCTTCGGCAGTAGCATAATTTTCATCTTTGATTATGTCTAAAACTTGTGTAATTGGATCTATTTTTTTGTACTCTTCAACCTCATCTTTTGAACGGTACAATTGCGCATCTGACATAGAATGCCCTCTATAACGGTAAGTTTTCATTTCTAAAAACGTTGGACCATCTCCGCGACGTGCTCTTTCAATTGCTTCTGTCATTGCCTCTGCTACTTTTACAGGATTCATTCCGTCAACAGGACCACATGGCATTTCGTATCCTAGACCTAATTTCCAAATATCAGTATGGTTCGCTGTTCTCTCTACAGATGTCCCCATTGCATATCCGTTATTTTCTACGATAAAAACCACAGGAAGTTTCCACAACATAGCCATGTTAAATGCCTCGTGCAAAGAACCTTGACGTGCAGCACCATCTCCAAAATAAGTTAATGTTACTCCACCAGTATTAAAATACTTATCAGCAAAAGCCAATCCAGCACCTACTGGAATTTGAGCACCTACAATTCCATGACCTCCGTAAAAACCATGCTCTTTAGAAAAAATATGCATTGAACCACCCATACCTTTTGAAGTACCAGTTACTTTTCCTAAAAGTTCTGCCATTACTCTTTTTGGATCAACGCCCATACCAATTGGCTGTACGTGATTACGGTAAGCTGTAATCATTTTATCTTTTGTCAAATCCATAGCATGTAAAGCCCCTGCTAATACAGCTTCTTGACCGTTGTATAAATGTAGAAATCCTCTAACTTTTTGTTGGATGTATAAAGCGGCAAGCTTATCCTCAAACTTTCTCCAAAGCAGCATATCTTCATACCACTTTAAATATACTTCTTTTGTAACTTCTTTCATCTGACTTTTTCTTTTGCTAAAGTGTTATTGTGTTATCAATTTGTACCTATAACGCAAAATAGTTTCCTCCCACAAATTTGCGAAATGCAAAAATAAGACATTCCAACCTAGAACTAAAATATAAACACCAATTTTTGGCGCTTTTACAAGAATTTTTTATCGAACATAAAGGGCAGTAGATTTTTGAGAGAATCTGATTGATATACTGCTCCTATTTCACCCATAAAATATATTTCTATTGGAACCTCTTGTTTGATTTCGTACTCTGCAATAGACTGCCTGCAGGATCCACATGGTGGAATTGGCGCTGTAGTTTGATTCGTATCAGAAGCTGCAGTAATGGCCATTTGCATTATTTTTGCCTGCGGATATTTTGCACCAGCATAAAAAATGGCAACTCTCTCTGCGCAAAGTCCCGATGGGTATGCTGCATTTTCTTGATTAGACCCAGTAATTATCTCGCCATTGTCTAACAGCAGCGCAACACCTACTCTAAATTGTGAATAAGGGGCATAGGCATTTTTTCGTGCTTCGACAGCTTTTTCCATCAATTCCTGAACTAGAGCAGGTAAATCAGTTGGCGCATCAAACACATTAAATTCTGTTGTAATTGCAATTGTTTTCATTTTTTGTAAGGAAAAAAAATCCAAATTTCATTCGACTACTCGGAATGAAATTTGGATCGTTATTTATTATTGAATTAAATTTTAATACACTTCGTATTTGTCACCAAAATTAAACGTTAGTGAAAATCGCAAGGTGTTTTCTAATGGGTTTCGAACATTTGACGCAGAAAACAAATAAGAAACATCTACTTTGATTGCTGTATATTTAAAACCTGCACCTAAACTAAAAAATTGTCGAGCTCCTTTTTCTGGACTTTCGTGAAAGTAACCCATTCGCAAAGCGAAAGAGTCTTGATACATATATTCAGCACCAACAGCATAAGTCACCTCTTGCAATTCTTCGCTGAAACCACCTGGCGCATCTCCAAAAGATTTAAAAACACCTGAAGTCCAGCCTATAGAACGGTAATTATTTCTGTTTTGATTTACTTCCTCATTGGTAACATCACCATCTCCATTTAAATCTGAATCTTGAAAACTTGGAATTAGTAACTTATTAAATTCAACATTAAGCGCTACTTTATTAAAATCATCTAGGATAAAATCGAAACCAGATCCTATTTTTAAATTAGCTGGAATAAAGTTGCTGTTAAAATCGTCATTGTCATAACTAATTTTTGGACCTAAGTTTTGGATATTGAAACCTGCTCTCCAGCGACCATTAAAATCATTGTATGCTATTTCCTCAGACTGAAAGAAACCAGCAACATCAACGGCAAAGGTACTTGCTGAAGTTGCATCTGTATTATCCGACGCCACTTTTAAATTAGAATTTATGAATCGACCACCAACAGCCATCGAAAATTTTTCGCTTAACTTTAAAGAATACGAAGCATCAAGTGCAAGCTCATTTGGAGAAACAATTCTTGCTGGATCAATCGCATTATCACGTAATTCAATATCGCCTAATCCAAAATAACGCAAGCTACCTGCAAAGGCACTTTTCTCGTCGATTTTTTGATAGTAAGTTAGCTGCGCCAACGAAATATCATTAACCAAGTCTGTTAAATATGGAGTATAACTTACTGAAAACCCTTTTGCATCTTCTGCAAAAGCATATTTAGCGGGATTCCATTGTTGCGAAGTGGCATCGGCAGATGTGGCTACACCAATATCACCCATACCGGCAGCTCTTGCATCAGCAGCGACTAATAGAAATGGAACACCTGGATTAAGGGTTCTCTCTTGCGCCACAGCGCTCTTACAAGCAAAAATAAATATAAATAGTGGTATTATTTTTTTCATTATGATGCTAAAATTTAAGGAACAAATATACTATATTATTAAAGGATTACAAGTTTTTCAAATTTTTCGGATTTTTTGTTGGTTAAAGTTGATTTTACTGTCAACTTATACACATAAACGCCCTTACCTAATCGGTCTCCAAAATCATCCTTTCCGTCCCAAGTAATGTCTTTTGACAAGAACCCTGAGGTAGTAACGACTTGGTTTTTGGTCCACACCACTTTTCCTGTTACCGTCATGACTTGCACTTGCACTTCTAAAGGCTCAAACGGCCTATTGTGTGTAAACCAAAACTCCGTGTAACTCACAAAAGGGTTGGGATAATTTAGCACCCTAGTCAAACTCACTGCATCATCGCCCACCACAACAAATTGGATTTCTGACGTAACTGGATTATTATACACATCCCAAGCTGTGAAGGTTATAGTATGCAAACCTGGCTCCAAATTACGCAGTGGAAAACGCAACGTACCTTTTGTAAAATCATCAACATTTGCTTGATAGTAATCATTGAGAATAAAAGGATTGTTGACATCTCCATCTAAAACTGCAATTATATCATGACCAATTCCGCTAGCTGTGTTAATACCGTTCTCATCTTCAAGGTAAGCTACAAAAAAGGGCGAAGCATTGGTAACTCCTCCTGATACAAATGTCTCGTCGTTCATATATAACTGCACTCTCGGACTAATATTGTCTGCCACTGCATTTTCGTTAATACCACCTACCTTTATGGTAGTATCAAATCCCGCTTCATTTTGTAAAACTTGTGCTCTTTTAGCATAAAAACTAATACGTCCTTCGCCAATAGGAACTCTAATATCACGCGGTACGACAAAACTAAACTCGAACTTCCCCGCAGTAATACTTGCGTTTCCTCTAAAAATAGTCTCACCTAAAACATTAAAATTGATTGGCGGACTATTCCCATCATTATTAAAGGTGCTGCGAGCAATCATTTTATCAAAAACAGAAGTACTAAGTTCTCCGTTGTAGAACGTAAGCGGATTGTTGTTCTCATCTGTAATTTCTCCAGCTAATTTTATTTTAGAAAGCGATTTAAAATCAGGAAGCACATCTGTAACGGGAATATCATTAACTCTAGTTAGTCTAATTTTTGGTTTAGCAATAGCAAGCATCAACGCAGGATCACCAATGTAAAAAACCACGTTTGTTGCCGATGTGGGATTACTATTTTTTGAAATACGCAATGCCTCAGCAATCGTTGTGTATTGATTAGAACCATAGGAAAGCAGATTTTTGGTAAACGTATCATTGAAAGTTTCGGCACTAAATTGACCAATAGATCTAATTGTGGTGATCATTGCAATAGCACCACCCTTGGGATTCCAATAAGTAAATTCACCAGCAGTTGGACGAAACGGGTTATCAAAGCGCGAAAAGTCACAAGTTATGGTTATAAACAAAGGATATTTGTAACGATTACTCAAGTTTTGTCCATCTGATTTTTCCCAAATACGTTCTGCTGACAATCCATCCTCGCCACCATGACCGAGATAATTAAATACAAGGGCTCCTTTTTCAAAAGCATTAAAGAAATCAGTTCTCGCTTTTGGATAACGCGAACCTCCTGCAGAGGCTTCTTGTGTATAAGAATCCAACAGAATTTTACTGACGTTAAAAAAAGGCTTTTCGGTTACGATCTTATTTGCTAAATTATTTTGCTTGTTTTGTAAGTTCGCATCTGACGGCACGTCAGAATCATCGGAAACCAAAACAAAATTGTTCCGCCAACTTCCGTAAGAGGCCAAATCATGGTATTCAAAAACTTTGGTAACCATTTCTTCAGCTTGCTTGCTATCATTTACTAACATTCGTCCTACCGCAATATCTATTCCACCAAAACGAGACACAATATTCCCTTCATTAGCATCCATTAATCCGTAGAAATCATCAGAGGCATATGACGATTCTCCAGATGTATTACTATTTAAGGAGTGATAGATAGGAACAATATTTGAATTATTAGGGATTCTGTTTTTATAATCATAGGAAGCATCTCCAAAAAGATTCAGATACTTGATGCGTCTGTCGGGAGAAGAGGCATTTTGATACATATATTTAACACAATTTCTAATAGCTGCAATATCTTGTTTTCCTGATGAGAATTCCTGATAAATTTGCTCTAACGGAATTACCCTTACCTTTAAATTGGAATTAGTACGATGAAACGCTGCCAATCGCTCCGCTTGCGAAAGCAGAAATGAAGGTGCAAAAATCGCGTAATCAATATCCTGAAAATTACCTTGCTCATTTTTTAATAAGGTCCCTTTCAAATTCTGATTTGCAACTTTTGCGTTGGCTTCTCGCATTGGCTCTAAATAATCAGCATTATCTATTGCAACATATTTGCGAACCTCACCGAGAACTGCTTTAAAATTAATAGTATTTTGATTGGAATTAGCAAGCGATGTAACGTTGTATAAATCTGTCACATCCCAAATTTGACTTATCTGCGCTGCGTTAACAACAACGTAATTAGCAACACCACTACCAGAAGCAGCTTGCTCGTATTGAAAAAGAAATTGTTTGCCATAACCTTGTAATTTTCTTTTGGCTTGTAGCCTAATATGATCTAAAAAACCTCGAGAACCCGGAACACCGTTGTTGTTGTATTTTAATTTTATTTTAACCGTTTCTGCCGCCGTAAATTGAGTGTTAGCAGGAAGCGATGCAGCAAAATAAGCCACATCCGAAGCCGCGTTCAAAGCAGGAAAAGATAATGATCCAGTAACTGCGCCATTGGCACTTATTTCGAAATTAGTTGTGGCAAAAGAGGCTGATGCTGCCGTCACCATTAATTTAATAGGGCTTGAGGTATCAATATTAGGAAAGGAAAAATCAAACTCTTGCTCTGCTTTCACATTAAAAATTTCTCCAAACCACTGCCTGCCCAATCGAGCAACATTTACCAAATCTTGTTCGTAAAATTGGTAATCGTCAAATGAATTAATATTTAATGTAGCCGCTGCAGACGGCTGCGGAAGAGGAGTCATTCGCTTTCCATCGGCACCTTGAACATTGATATAATAATAAGATTTGCTATCGTATAAATTTTGATGTGTCCTACTTTCGTCATTCCAATTGGCAACACCTTCACCATAAAAAAGAATAAAATCTTCATTATTAAAAATACCATCCGTTTCACCTATAACCTGAATGGCATTCTCAACAAGATCATTTGGATAAAAAATTGAATTAGCAAGCGGCAACATTCTACCACCGTTACCATAAATTTTAATTTTACGTGGATCAACTCTACCTACATCAATACCTAACTGTTGCAAAAAAGAGCGACTAATTCTGTAAGCTCCGGATTTTTCTATATAAAATCGATACCAATTACCACTAGCTAGCACTGAATTAGTAATTGCATTACTTCGTGCATTTTCTGTACGCAATCTTGAAGCAGCGGAATTAATTTGATACGAAAACGAAACAATTTTTTTTAAACCCAAACCATCTTTTACAATTGGCGAAATATGAATAAAAGCATCCCATCGATCACGCGACTTTTTAATATCAAGTTCAGCCACAACTTTGTCTGGAATTGCTTTTAAATCCAACTCTCCTAACTCATCAAAACCCATCATCTGGTAATTCACCGCTGTAATTTGCAGAACACCTTCATCAAAAACAATAGGCTGAACGACACGGTGGGTATACATAATGCTTTTGTTAGCATCATTATACTCAAAACCAAGATTTGAAAAGGACGGAATTACTCGTTTGAAATCGCCATAAAACATCTCTTTTTTTGCAACCCAATCTAAAACAACTTCACCTTTAGTTTGTGCGATAGACCCGCACGAAACAAGGAACAGCAGAAGTAAAAGCGTATTTTTCATCATGATTTTTAACGGGATTGTACAGACCTTATTATTAATGCGTAAAAATAAATCATTTCGTGCCATACTGAATAATAAATAGTATAAATTTGCGTTCTATTAGACAATTTAATGTTAAAATTAGATTGATAAATTTTTTAAAAAAAGTTAGATGCCAATTAATTGTTAATTATTATATTGCGGCATTAAAATTATTACCCCAAAAAGAGTATGAAAGCAAACAGAATTATGGGCTTACAGGCTTTACTTGCAATTATGTTGTTAGTAGGTTTTTCCAGTTGTAGTAAAAAATCCAGCTCAAAGAATACATCGAGAGCCACGGGTTGGAACATGGATAGTAGAAAAGGCTCTAGTAAAAAGAAGCAAGATGCAGGACCAGGATTGGTTTTTGTTGAAGGAGGAACCTTTACAATGGGTAAAGTACAAGATGACGTAATGCATGATTGGAACAATTCACCAACGCAGCAACATGTGCAATCATTTTACATGGATGAAACAGAAGTTACCAATTCCATGTACTTAGATTACTTAGATTGGTTAAAAAGTGTATACCCTCCAACTGAAGAAAACTATAAAAACATTTACGAAGGAGCATCACCAGATACTTTGGTATGGCGCAACAGATTAGGATACAATGAAACAATGACTAATAACTACTTGAGACATCCGTCTTATGCGGAATACCCAGTAGTTGGTGTTAATTGGATTCAAGCTGTTGAATTTAGCAACTGGAGAACGCAACGTGTAAACGAAGCTTTGTTAGAAAAAAACGGTTACCTAAAGAAAAATGCAAAGACCAAAGACGTAACTGCTGAAAGTAATTTTGATACTGAAACTTATTTGGCAACGCCAACTTCTGCTTACGGAGGAGACGAAACTATTGTTTTGAAAAAAGGAGCAAGAAGAGCACCTGCTGGTAGAAATGGAACTGCCGCAGAACCTAAAAATGTTTATGCACAGCGTTCTTCTGGAATCTTATTACCAGAGTACCGCTTACCAACTGAAGCAGAATGGGAATATGCTGCTGCTGCTGATGTAGGACAAAGAGAGTACAATATTTACAAAGGACAAAAGAAATATCCTTGGTCTGGAGGTTATACACGTTCAGGAAAGAGAGTGAGCAAAGGCGATCAGCTTGCCAACTTTAAACAAGGAAATGGTGATTACGGCGGAATTGCAGGATGGTCTGATGATGGTGCAGATATTACTAACGAAGTAAAAAAATATCCAGCTAACGATTTTGGATTGTATGACATGGCCGGAAACGTTGCAGAATGGGTACAAGACGTTTACAGACCAATTGTTGATAATGAAGCTAATGACTTCAACTACTTTAGAGGAAACCAGTACACAAAAAACAAAATTGGTGCTGACGGAAAAGTTGAAATTGTTACTAAAGCGAACATGAAATACGACACGCTAAGTAATGGTAGAATTATCGCTAGAAACTTCCCAGGACAAATTGCACAAGTACCTGTTGATGAGCAAGAAACTTACTTAAGACAAAACTTTGATAAAAGTAACAACATCAATTACAGAGATGGTGACAAACAGTCTACTCGTTATTACAATTTTGGAGAGTCAGAGTCAGATGATGACAAAACAAAATCAGACAAAAAAATGTATAACTCTCCTAAACATAATGTAACAACAGACAGTTTAGGTAAAATGGTTAGAAAATACGATAGTTCTAGCAAAAGAACAACGTTAATTAACGATGAATCAAGAGTTTACAAAGGAGGTTCTTGGAGAGATAGAGCATATTGGTTAGATCCAGCTCAAAGAAGATATTTTCCTCAAGATATGGCAACAGACTACATTGGGTTTAGATGTGCTATGTCACGTGTAGGTCCAAAAGCAGACAAGAAAAGATCTGCCAGAAACTAAAATCAAAACATCATTTACCCACAAAAGCCCTTTGATTAGGGCTTTTGTTTTTTATACACTATTGCTATGGACATTAATCATTTGCACCAACTTTTTCTTGAATGTAGCTCAATATCAATTGACACTCGAAAAATTGAACCTAAATCTTTATTTGTAGCTATCAAAGGAGAACGGTTTGACGCTAACACTTTTGCAGAGGAAGCACTACTTAAAGGAGCATCCTTTGTTATTATTGATAATCCAAATTATTTAATTGATCATCGAACCATCCTTGTACCAGATAGCTTAGTAGCATTACAAGAATTAGCTAAGTTTCATCGACAGTACTTGAACATCCCGATTGTAGCACTTACCGGCAGCAACGGAAAGACAACTACGAAAGAACTCATTAATGTGGTGTTGTCAAAAAAATTCAAAACTAAAGCAACAGTGGGCAACCTCAACAATCACATTGGCGTGCCTTTGACACTTCTCTCGTTTAACAAAACAACTGAAATAGGAATCGTTGAAATGGGTGCCAACCACCAAAAGGAAATTGAATTTTTGTGCGAAATCACACAACCTGATTTTGGATATATTACTAATTTCGGGAAGGCCCATTTAGAGGGATTTGGAGGAGTTGAAGGCGTCATTAAAGGTAAAAGCGAAATGTATGACTACCTTAAAAAAGCAACCAAGCTCGCATTTGTAAACTTAGAAGACGAAATTCAAATTGAAAAAACAAATTCAATAGAACGCTACACTTTTGGAGTTAATAAAAAAGAAGCAGATATAAATATCTCTGCAATTGAGGCAAAACCGCTGGTAAAAATAAACTACAATAATGTTGAAATACAATCACAATTAATTGGTTTGTACAATGCCAACAATATCAACGCTGCCATTGCAATAGGAACCTATTTTAAGGTAGCACTAAGTGATATTAAAGTTGCACTTGAAAACTATATTCCTGAAAACAATCGATCGCAATTGATGCAAATAGGAAGCAACAAAATCATCTTAGATGCATACAACGCCAATCCAAGCAGTATGAAGGTTGCTATTGCTAATTTCATTCAACTACAAGACAAAAATAAAATATTAGTCTTAGGAGATATGTTTGAGCTTGGAGAGGAAAGCAAACAAGAACACAAACTCATAGTAGAATCGGTACAAAATGAAGCAAACATCATTTGTTATTTTGTTGGAGCTGATTTTAAAGCCCAGCAAATAGTCCAATCAAATTTATTCTTTTATGAAAGCTTTGATGACTTTGCCAAAGATGTGGCTACCATTTCATTCAACAACAATTCAATCTTGATAAAAGGATCTCGCGGTATGGCTTTGGAACGCACTACAGCCTTCATCAAATAATAACATAGCCCTAATGATAATGATATGATTAGGGCTTTGTTAATTTAAATACTCATGAGAAAACCAATAAGGTTTTCTTTTTTATTTAGCCCTAACTTTTTACGAAGTCGATAACGGGCCAACTCTACTCCACCAGTAGAAATATTCATAATTTCAGCAATCTCTTTGGTTGACATATTCATTAAAAGATAAGTTGACAAATCCAGCTCTCTCGGACTAATGGTTGGATATTGTTCTTTCAATCGTTTCAAGAAATCAAAATGAACATTTTTGATATGTTTTTCAAGATCCTTCCAACTTTTATCTGCATTTACCTCCTTGACAATGCTTTTGTTTAACTTGGAAAACTGAAACTTTGTAGACTCATCAAAAGCATCCGCATTAATATCTTTTAATTTATGGATGATTCCGTTCAAAATCTTATTCTTCTTTACAACCTGCAGTGAATTATTAACCAACTCTTTATCCTTGGCTAAAATTTTGATCTTTAATTTATCGTTTTTTAATTTCTCAATCTCTTTCTCTAAATCGTATTGCTCTTGTCTAATTTTAGCTTCACGTTCTAAATATAGCCTACGTTGCTCTATAGTTTCATAGTATTTATTCTTTCTAATTTTAACCTGAATTCGTTTTCTAACAAAGAAAACACAACCCACCAATAGCACCACATAAAGTAGGTAAGCCAAAAAATGGCGGTACCAAGGCGGAGCAACTTCGAAACTAACTATTACCTCTTCAGATTCAATTCCGTTACTGTTTCTCACCTTTAATTTCATGGTATAATTTCCCTCTCTTAAATTGGTATATTCCTTAATTGAAGTTCCTGACCAACTACTCCACCGCTCATCAAAGCCTTGAAGTTGATAGGAGAATTCTACATTCTCTAAATTATCATAAATTGGAGATGAAAATGTAAATTTTACCCGATTAGAACTAAATGGTATTGTCACTTTTTTAGGTGCAACGCTGCCATTACCAAACAAAATAGTTTCATCAGGATACGAAAAACTTCGAATAAAGGCGCGTGGTTTTTGCAAAGAATTATTAGGAATATTTGAATTGTAGTGGGCTAAACCATCGGTAAGTCCTATTAAAATATCCGAAGAACCTGCGACGTTTATCGACATATAATTGGATACGAGATTACCAGATAAATTACTAAACGCAGCCGTTTCATTTTTATAACTTCCATCATTTTGCTTACGCAAAACACCTAATGATTCTTTAAAAAAATACCATAAATTATCGTATTTATCTTGGCTTAAAGCAGCTATTTGAGGTAAATTTTTGAACAATTGCGAGATGTTTTTATCTTCAATAAACAAAGTTTTTTTTTCAGAAAAACGATAAAATCGATTATTCGCTTGAAAATAAACTGCTCCGTTGATACGCTGAACACTACCAATACCTTTGTTATTCTTATCAAAATTAGGATACACTTTTATTTTCTGGAATCGGCTCAAATCAGTAGTAAACGCAAGTTGGTATACAACATTATCTTTTTTTAGCCATAAATTATGTTCGTCAATTTCAAAAGTGTTAGCTGACAAGTCGAATCCTGAAATGATATTTTTAAAACTAAAACCCGATGTTCCTTTCTCAAAAACAGTAAAACCGCTGTAGGTCGAACCAATAATAAATTGCGGTTGGTTTGGAACCGATTTAAACCCAAAATGCCCTTTAGAACTTAAAACCTCAATAACTTTTTCACCAGAAATCAAAAGAGCACCTCTATTGTGTGCGCAGATAAGTTGTCCATCAACCACTTGAATATTCCATGCTTGACCAGTTGTACCAGCAACAATTTTAAAATTTCCATCTCTAAAACTTGAATTCCACGAATGGTAAAACAAACCCTGATTGGTAGCCACATATAAATTACCTTGGTAAATTACCGACGCATAAACTGTACTTAAATTATAACTAAAACCAAAAAATGAAAAAGGCGAATTCTCGTTTATAAATGCAATACCATTATCTAATCCTAACCACAAATTATTTTTGTTATCGATAAATGAGGAGAGAACAGTGTTATTTTGCAATCCTTGTTGGTAATTAATGTGTTGGATAATTTTCCCATTCAAATCACAAATTATAATTCCATCAAGAACAGAATTAAGAGCAATATTGTTCTTACCCACCATAACACCACCTAAAGCGCTATTTCTTAACACAAACTTATTCGCCTCCGTATTCCATGGTTTGGTAGTCTCTTGATCATAAACAAACATTCCTTTATCCAAAGTACTAATCAAAAGTTGCTGATTTGGCAAAGGAAAAATACCCCAAACTTCAGTAGAATTTAAAACTGCTGTACCTTTTAACGGACGTAATCCTCCGTTGACATATTCAAGTAAACCAGCTTCTTTATCCTGAAAAATCAATTGATTTTTAACTACAAATGAAAACTGAAACCTACTTATAGGTTCAAGTATTTTTAATTTTCCGTTTTTGTAAATGTATACTTTGGTGAATGATTGAAAAACAACCTCATCTTGATAAAGATGAATTTTCCATATAAAATCAATTGACTTAGGACGATTAGATTGCAATAGTTTAGATAATGAAACATAATCCAATTTTCCCTTTGCATTGGCTTTGTAATATCCAAATTCATCATAACCACCTACAAAAATTCGCCCGGAAGAATCGATTTTCAGTGCTCTTACTGCTCCTGTATTTTGTAATGGATACCTACGCCATGAAGAACCATCATATTGCAACAACCCACTATTATTGGCAAAATACATATTACCATTAGCATCCTGATCTATATCCCAGTTTTGTGTACCGGCTTTATAATCTGATTTTTTATAATTTCTCACTTCTGGTAATCCAATGCTTTTTACTTGAGCAATACAAGAATTGAACACCGAAAAGTAGACAACAATAAAAACAATATACTTTTTGAATTTCATTTTTTCAAAATAAAAGGTGGTGATGATATAAGCTAAAAATCCACTGAGCATGTCCTACAATAGAAGCTTTGTTATTAATCAAATACAAAAAAAGAGAATTTTTCTGTAACTACTATAAATGTAGTGGTTTTTAAATTATTTAACATCTTAATAAGAAAGTAAAATAAATTTTAAAATATTTAAAATCAATATTTTACAATTTTTTTGATGTGTTTTTGTAAAGTATTAAAATATCCTTTGATGTGTTTTTGTAATGATTATAAAAAACGAATACAGAAAATTTTATACTAGTATTGCATCAAATTACTAATTAATTAACCAAAATTTTTAGAAATATGAAATTTTCAAAAGTGTTTATTTTTTGTCTATTATCTATTCTTTTCACAGCTTTTGCACAAGCGCAAGAAACAACCGTGAAAGGAAAAGTCTCTGACGAAACTGGTATGCCCATCCCAGGAGTGAGTATTCTTATTAAAGGTACTACAAAAGGAACCACAACTGATTTTGATGGACTTTATCAAATTACAGCCGACTCTAAAGCCACACTTGAGTTTAGCTATGTTGGATATACGACCACTAGTCAAGCCATTAACAGCAGACAAAATATTTCAATTAAATTACAAGCATCCACTGAAAACCTACAGGAAGTTGTTGTAGTTGGTTACGGCACGCAAAAGAAAAGTGTTGTTACTGGAGCAATATCTAGTGTAAAAGCGAAAGACCTAGAAAAAGTACCTAACGGAAGAATTGAGCAAGCCCTTCAAGGTCGTGTTTCTGGTGTTACAATTGCAGCAAGTTCAGGTCAGCCAGGATCTGGAAGCACTATCCGAGTTAGAGGTGTTACTACTTTTGGAGATGGAGGAAACAATCCGCTTTGGGTAGTTGATGGTGTTGTGGTAGATGGAAATGGAATTGGATTTTTAAACCAATCTGACATTGAATCTGTTGAAGTTTTAAAAGATGCCGCATCGGCAGCAATTTATGGAACACGTGCCGCAACAGGAGTTATATTGATTACGACTAAAAAAGGTAAAAATGGTAAAATAGCAGTAAGCTATACAGGGTTTTCTGGTTTTTCATCGCCTGAAAAAACACTAAATCTGTTAAATGCTACACAATACGCAACTATTTTAAACGAAAAATCAACGGCAGCAGGTGGTTCGCCTGTGTTTGCTAATCCATCATCTTTAGGAGTGGGAACCGATTGGCAAAAAGCAATTTTCAATAAGTCAGCATTCCGTTACTCACATGAAGTAAGCCTTAGTGGCGGAAGCGAAAAGTCAAACTTTTATGCTTCGTTTGGCATTCAGGACCAAGAAGGGATCGTTATGACTGAGATTTCTAATTTTTCAAAGAAAAACTTCCGACTTAATTCTACCCACAAAATATCAGACGTATTTACTTTTGGTCAAACTCTTGGCTTTTCTAGACAAAAATCAACAGGGATAGGAAATACAAATAGTGAATTTGGAGGTCCTTTAAGTTCTGCTATTAACTTAGATCCAACTACACCATTAGTTGAAACAGACCCTACAAAAGCAAACCAAGCACCATACGCTGGAAATCCAGTAATTAGAGATGCTAATGGTAATCCTTACGGAATATCAAGTTTGGTTGGTCAAGAAATGACTAATCCATTAGCTTATGCAAAAACAAGATTAGGAAGTTTTTCAATGTCTGATGATATTGTTGGAAACGCTTATTTAGAAGCAGCTATTTCAAAACATATAAAAGTTAGATCTACGCTTGGAGCAAAATTATCAACTTGGGGCGGGCAAGGTTTTACTCCCGTATTTTATTTAAGCGCTACTTCAAATGTGTTAAAAAACAATTACAGTAAAAGCGAAAACAAAAGTTTTGCTTGGAACGTAGAGAACATTGTTACTTACACCAACAAATTTGCTAAACACAACCTGACTGTATTATTAGGACAAGGTTCATATGTTGATAATATTGGTGGTGGTTTAGGAGCTACTTTGTTTGGATTACCAATTTCTGATTACAGAGATGCCTCCTTCAATTTTGATATCCCACAAACAGACCGCACTAGCTACACCTACGATGCAACTGAGCACAAATTAACATCGTTGTTTTCACGTGTGAATTATGATTATGATGAAAAATACCTTTTTACGGGTATTATTCGTAGAGACGGATCAAGTCGTTTTGGAGCCAATAATAAATTTGGTGTTTTCCCATCTTTCAATTTAGGATGGGTTGTAACCAAGGAAGAATTCTGGAAAGAAAACAAATTTGTAAATACTTTTAAAATACGTGGAGGTTACGGAATTGTAGGTAATGATGCCATTCCGGATTTTAGATACCTATCATTAGTTGAAGGGGGTTACAACTATTCTTTTGGAAACACAGGAGCAATTACTACAGGATACGCAAATCTTACTTTAGATAACCCAGATTTGAGATGGGAAGAAACTTCACAAGCAAACATCGGATTTGAGTCAAAAATATTGAATGATTTTACCTTAACTGTAGACATGTACAAAAAATCTACAAAAGGAATTTTAAGACCAATTAATATTCCCGGTTATGTCGGAGTTACTGCCAGTCCAGTGGGCAACGTTGCCGATATGGACAACAAAGGAATTGAGATTGAACTTGGATACAAAAAAAGCTTCGGAGATCTTAATTTTTCAGCTAATGGAAACGTTGCTTATCTAGAAAACAGGGTGACTTATGTGGCTTCTGACTCAGATTTTATAGGAGGAGATGCTTCATTCCAATCAATGGGACAAGTAACCAGAACGCAAGTAGGACAATCATACAATTCCTTTTATGGATTTAAAACCGCTGGTATATTTCAAAACCAAGCCGAAATTGATGCCTACATCAATACTTCTGGTGGATTAATTCAGCCTAACGCACGCCCAGGAGATTTCCGCTGGGTTGATACAAACGGAAATGGTTCTATTGGCGATGATGACAGACAATTTTTAGGAACAAATATTCCAAAATACACCTACGGTTTGACTTTAAACCTTGATTATAAAAACTTTGACTTAATGATCTTTTCGCAAGGAGCAGCTGGAAATAAAATATTCCAAGGTTTACGCCGTCTCGATGTAGGAAATGCCAATTACCAAACAAGCGCTTTGGGCAGATGGACAGGCGAAGGAACATCCAACACTTACCCACGTTTAACGAACAACGACAGCAACAGCAACTTTGGAAGAATGTCTGACTTTTATCTTGAAAAAGGAGATTATTTGAGATTAAAGCTGATCCAAATTGGATACTCATTACCAACCAAAGCCGTCAGCAAAATTGGAGCAAGTAAGCTACGATTTTATGTAAATGCTGAAAACTTATTTACAATTACAAAATACACGGGTTACGATCCAGAAATTGGTGGTGGTGTATTTGGTATCGACAAAGGAATTTATCCGCAAGCAAGAACATTCATGCTTGGAGCTAATGTACAATTCTAAAACATAAAAAAATTATGAAAACGATCTTACTAAAAAATCTATTCGTAGCAACTGCAGTACTTTCAATGGTATCATGCTCAGAAGAATTTGTAGAAGTTACACCAAAAGGTTCCTTTTTATCTGAAAATTATTACGCCAATCAAGATCAAGCTACTGCTGCACTTGTTGGTGTTTATGACCCGATTAGAAAAAATTCTAGCGGTTTCGAAAATATGATTGCTATGATGAATGCCGGTTCTGATGATCATTTTGCAGGTGGCGGAGGACCAACTGATGGTGCTGGAATTCAAGGTTTTTCATCGCACTCCTTAACTCCTACTACTATTCCGGGAAGTTTCTGGAACGACCACTACCAAGGAATTTTTAGAGCCAACACTTTACTTTTAAAAATTCCTGGCGTAGCAATGCCTGAAGAAGTTAAAGCTCGTTTTACGGGTGAGTCAAAAGCTTTACGAGCAATTTACTACTTCAATTTGGTACGCTTATTTAAAAATGTTCCTTTGCTACTAGATCCGTTAACAGCAACAAATATGTACACGGTAGAACAAGCATCACCACAAGCTGTTTACGAACAAATTGAAAAGGATTTGTTAGATGCCATTAACCTTCTCCCAAATCGAGTTAATGTTGAAACTGAGTCTGGCCGATTAAACAAAGGGGCTGCACAAGCCATGTTAGGCAAAGTTTATTTATTTCAAGGTAAAAAAACAGAAGCAGCCGCAATACTAGCACAAGTAAACGGAACTCCTGGAACAACCAATCAATATGGTAACAAATTGCTAACTAAATTTAGTGATTTATGGGTAGTAGGAAACAAGTTTAATTCAGAATCGTTAATTGAAGTATCGCATACAAGCGCCGGTAATTCAGATTGGGGTTTCTGGGGTTCAGGAAGAGACGAAGGAAATTCACTAAACGTAATGGTTGGTCCAAGAAGTTATTCGAAAACAGTAGGTTCTACTGCAGCAGATTTACCTTCGGGCTGGGCATTCAACCTAATCACACAAGATTTGTACGATGCGATTAAGAATGACCCACGTTTTGAATCAACGATTTATGATTTAAAAACTTTAAAAGTAGCTGGACAAGCAAATTATATTGGCGCATACCAAGACACAGGCTACTTTTTGAATAAATTTTTACCCCGAAAAGAAGATGTAAGAACTGGAGGTGGTGCTGCCGAATTAAATTACAAACAAAACAGCTACATCTTGCGTTTGGCCGACACTTATTTAATGGAAGCAGAAGCATTAGGCTCAGGACCTAGAGCGCAAGCATTACTTGACGCAGTTCGAAGTAGAGTTGGTTTACCATCAATTCCTGTTACTATTGACGCGATCAAAAACGAAAGAAGAATGGAATTGGCAGGAGAAGGACATCGCTTTTTTGACTTGGTTCGTTGGGGTGATGCTACTGCAAAATTAGGCAGCAGAGGTTTTAATGCCGGAGTAGACGAAATTTTTCCAATTCCTGAAAGAGAATTACAAGGAACAAAATTGAAACAAAATCCTGGCTACAATTAAGCACTGTTTTTGTTTCAAGCTAAAATTAAGTCTAGAACAATTGTAACTCGTTCTAGACTTGGTTCTAAAATTCAAGAGTAAGAAGCCTTACAATACTGGTAATTAATATTTTATATTTGATTTTTTTGTTTAGTTAGACCTTCATTAAGAGCTTTTAACTACTTTTAGCTAAAAGCTCATTAGAAGGGAATTAATCATAAAACAAACATATGAAGCAACTCAAAAACTCAATCGTTTGTATCATTTTAGGATGTCTGACATCAATTTGCGAGGCGCAAAGTCTAAAGGTCTTAACGTATAACATCCGTTTGGATATAGCTAGTGATGGGGCAAATGCTTGGTCAAATAGAAAGGATTACTTCAACGCTCAATTACAATTTTACAATCCTGATATTTTTGGTATTCAAGAGGCACTACCAAATCAAGTTCGTGATATTGCAGCAGCGCATGAAACGTACAAAAATATCAGCATGGGCAGAGATGGAATGGAACAAGGAGAAGCATCGTCTCTATTTTTTAAAAAAAATCGTTTTACATTGCTACAAGGTGCTACTTTTTGGCTTTCAGAAACACCAAACGTTATTTCAAAAGGTTGGGATGCTGCACTAAACCGCATTTGTACCTATGCCCTTTTAAAAGACAAAGAGACTAAAAAACACCTCTGGGTTTTTAATACCCATCTTGATCACATGGGAGAGCAAGCAAGAACAGAAAGTTTGGCTTTAATTGTATCCAAAATAAAGCAACTCAACACACAAAATTATCCTGTTATTTTAATGGGTGATTTCAACTCTGAGCCTCAAGAAGAGCGCATCAAACAACTCAAAAAATCAATGGATGACTCTAGAGACATCAGCATTCAAAAGCCTTTTGGACCCAACGGCACATTCAATGGTTTTAAACACAACGAACCCGTAACTAAATTAATTGATTACATTTTTCTATCAAAAAACAATCCTTTTCTCGTAACAAAATATGCTATTCTAAGCGACTCGAAAGATCTCAAATACCCTTCGGATCACTTGCCAGTGTATATCGAGTTAAAACTGAAATAATTATGACTTTACTACAAAATTCTATAAAACTAGTACTGCTTTTTAGCTTTAGTATGAGCACAAGCAACTGTTCGTCGTCAAGCGATACTACCGAGGTTGTGGTTACGCCCGCTCCTACTACACCGCCTACAACTGGAACTAATCAGATGGATTTTTGGTTAACCAAAGGCAATCAAACTATAGTATTACAAAAACAGCCTGGCAATTTGACTTTTGGCAACAATACAAATACTTATGCTAACATTGAAGTTGATGAAAGCAAAACATTTCAAACTATTGACGGTTTTGGTTATACACTAACAGGTGGTAGCGCTCAAGTTATCAATCAACTTTCAGCACAAAAAAGACAAGAACTTTTAAAAGAATTATTCGGTAATGATGCTAACGGAATTGCAATTAGCTATTTACGTCTAAGTATTGGCGCATCAGACTTAAATGCGACACCATTCACATACGATGATCTTCCAAATGGACAAACAGATGTTACATTATCTAAATTTAGTTTGACTCCTGATCAAGCTGATGTCATTCCAATGTTAAAAGAAATTATAGCTATAAATCCGTCTATAAAAATAATGGCAACGCCATGGTCTCCGCCAGTTTGGATGAAGGACAATAACAGTTTTGTTGGAGGAAGTTTAAAACCCGAATTTTACAATGTATATGCAAAATATTTTGTGAAATACATTCAAGCCATGAAGGCCGAAGGAATAATAATTGACGCCATTACACCTCAAAACGAACCTTTACATCCTGGCAACAACCCGAGTATGTTAATGCTGGCACTACAACAAGCTGATTTTATTAAAAATCATTTAGGGCCAGAATTTAAAGCCGCAAACCTCAACACAAAAATTGTAGCGTACGACCATAATTGCAATAAACCAGAATATCCTATAGCTGTATTGGGAGACACAGGAGCAAATCCCTTTGTAGACGGATCGGCATTTCACCTTTACGAAGGCGATATTAGCGCACTTGAAACCGTTCACAATGCTTTTCCTACCAAAAATATTTATTTTACAGAGCAATACACCTCATCAACAGGTAGTTTTTCTGGAGATTTAAAATGGCATGTAAAAAATGTAATCATCGGATCAATGCGCAATTGGAGTAAAACAGCTTTAGAATGGAATTTAGCCAATAATGCCTCTTTCGGTCCAAATACTCCTGGTGGTTGTACAACTTGTAAAGGAGCCTTGACTGTTAATAGCAGCGATAGCTTTACAAGAAATGTAGGCTACTATATTATTGCTCATGCTTCAAAATTTGTTCCAACCGGCTCGGTACGCATTTCAAGTAACAATTCAGGAAATTTAAATACAGTTGCTTTTAAAACCCCTGCAGGAAAAAAAGTTTTATTAGTTGAAAACGACGGAGAAACAACTACTTTATTCAACATCAAATACAACGGAACTTGGATTACTACTTCATTAGAAGGTAATTCTGTTGGAACTTATATTTGGTAAAGCGCATTACATTCTATCTAAAATGAAAAAAATAACAACTTTAACACTTGCAGCAACTACTTTTTTTGCATTTGCTCAGCCCAAAAAAGCAAATCAAACTGTAGCATTTACAACATCCGGCAAAACTATTACGGTGTATACCACCGCAGAAAATACCAAATTGCGACTGTCTCAAACAGACAAATTAAGCTTCGGTATAGCCAAACAACCTCTTGAAACTGAGATTTCGGTTTTTGTAGAACCAAACAAGACTTTTCAAACATTCATGGGCATAGGTGGAGCAATAACTGACGCAAGCGCGGAAGTTTTTGCAAAATTAAGTAAAAGCAAACAGCAAGAATTACTGCAAGCCTATTACAATACGGAAAACGGAATTGGTTATTCGCTACTAAGAACAACTATTCATAGTTCTGATTTTTCAAGTGGAAGCTATACTTACGTGATTGAAGGCGATAGTGAACTAAAATCGTTTAACATTGACCACGATAAAAAATACCGCATCCCGATGATCAAGGACGCTATAAAAACGGCCGGTGGAAAATTGACATTGTATGTTTCACCTTGGAGTCCACCAGCATTTATGAAAAGTACTGGCAATATGTTGAAAGGCGGAACTTTGAAACCTGAATTCAATCAAGCATGGGCCAATTATTACGCTAAATTTATAAAAACCTACGAAAAAGAAGGAATGCCTATTTGGGGACTTACAGTACAAAACGAGCCTATGGCAACCCAAACTTGGGAATCATGCATTTACACTGCCGAGGCTGAACGCGATTTTTTAAAAAACTTTCTTGGACCAACTTTAAAGAAAGAAGGCTTAGGCGATAAAAAAATTGTTGTTTGGGATCATAACAGGGATTTAATAAATCAAAGAGCAAATGTCATTTTTTCTGATCCAGAAGCATCAAAATATGCTTGGGGAATAGGATTTCATTGGTACGAAACTTGGGCAGGTGGTGCACCTATGTTTGAAAATATTCAAAAAGTCAATGAGGCATACCCAACAAAAAACCTCTTGTTTACTGAAGGTTGCGTGGAGAAATTTGATGCCAATAAATACCAATTGTGGGCTAATGGCGAACGTTACGGCACTAACATGATTCACGATTTTAATAACGGCACCGTTGGATGGACGGACTGGAATATTCTTTTAGACCAAAATGGAGGTCCCAATCACGTGGGGAACTTCTGTTTTGCACCAATCCATGCTGACACTAATTCTGGAGAACTTATTTACACACCAAGTTATTACTACATTGGCCATTTTTCTAAATTCATTCGACCAGATGCCAAAAGAGTAAGTACGGCGGTAAGCCGAAGCTCTTTAATCAGTACTTCATTTTTAAACAAAAACGGCAAAATGGTAACGATAGTAATGAATCAAGGAGATAAAAATGTAACCTATAATTTGATTATCTCTAATGAAAAAACAGTGATCGAAATTCCCGCGCACGGAATTCAAACCTTGGTGTATTAGAATATCTGTTTTTTAAAAAAAATCGAATAAAAAATTTATTTTAAAAAAGGAAACTTCAACTTGAATTTTTTAAAATTCGGAACGGTAACTAAATAAATTCTTAACAGTAGCTAATAGGTTTCTATCAAATTTAAAAATTAGGTCAAAATTAAAAAACGCAGCAAACAGTGTTTCAACATACTGCTTACTGCGTTTTTGTTGACAATTTAACCAACAATTAGATCTCAGTGCGACTCAAATAAGAGGAAATCATTCCTTTTGAAGACGATGTTATGAGGCACTTTTTATGCTTTGCTTTCAGCCGCTCTTTATTTTTGATTGGCTGCTGATAAAATTCCATCAATATTTTCTTCAGTAAATTTTCCTCCAGATAATAAAACTAATTTATTTATTGGCATATCAGATAACATTGTTTCAAAAAACAAAGCTGCTTTTTTCTCATCTTCGGTTTCTGGTTTTTTTGAAGCTCCCATAAAACCTTGTACTAAGTTTTCATAAATTGCTAAAGTTTTTGGAGACCTTTTGAATTCTTTAAATAAAGATTCACGAGTAAAAACGAGTTGTGCAGGTTTTGAAGATTCAATAAAAACCGTTTGTTTTAAAGGCAAATCTCGAGAAGAGCCTCCAACCAAAACATCAAACTTTCCTGATTTCACGGTCCACTCATGTGTTTTTGAATTGTAATAAGAGAAATCACGAGAACTCAATTTGAAAGTAATTGTTTTTTCCTCTCCTGCAGCTAAGGCCACTTTTTCAAAATATTTAAGCTCATTTTCAGGTCTACTTATTTCACTTTCTTGCTCATGTACGTACAACTGCACTACTTCTTTTCCAGCCATTTTTCCAGTATTTTTTACTTTAACAGAAATGGTAACCCCTTCTGAATCTTTGGCCGAAGTAGTATTGGCCTTTATATCAGAATATGAAAAAGTAGTAAAACTCAATCCATATCCGAAAGGAAAACTTGGTTCAATTTTCTTTTTGTCATAGTAGCGGTAACCGATATAAATCCCTTCACCATAATTAGCTTGTCCGTCTCTTGATGGGAATTCAATTGCGGTTGGAGTATCTTCCAATCGTGCTGGAAATGTCTCCGATAACTTACCTGAAGGATTCACTTTTCCTATCAATACATCTGCAACTGCGCCTCCACCAGCTTGCCCTCCAAGATAGGCTTCCAAAATAGCTGCAACATCATTTTTCCATGGCATTGCAACAGCAGCTCCATTCATCAAAACCACAACACTATTCTTGTTTACTTGAGCAACTGCACTAATTAATTGATTGTGGCCTAGTGGCAAATCCATATTAGTCCTATCAAAACCTTCCGACTCATAACTATCTGGCAAACCTGCAAAAACAAGAACTACATCAGCATCTTTGGCAATTCGCACTGCCTCAGCTAATTTCGCCTGATCTGTTTCTCCTTGTGAATTGTATCCTTGCGAAAATGTAAACTGTGTACCTTTGGCTAGTTTTTGTAATTCATCAAATGCGTTTAAAATTTGAGTTGGACGCACTTGCGAACTTCCAGCTCCTTGATAACGTGGATTTTTGGCAAAATCACCAATGATAGCAATCTTTTTAACAGAAGGTTTTATTGGTAAAATAGCAGATTCATTTTTCAACAACACAATGCATTCGCTGCTTATTTGTCTTGCTAGTTCATTGTGCTTAGCCTTGTCAACCACAATACCTTTTTTGTGACTGTCTTTTGCTTTTAGAGTTACCGCCAATAGATTGGTTACAATTTCGTCTAATCGGCTTTCTTTTAGAGTACCGTTTTTAACGGCATCAACAATTTTCTTATCATTTAATCCACCACTTGCTGGCATTTCAAGATGCATACCCGAGTCAACACCAAGCGCTCTTTCATTTACAGCACCCCAATCAGAAACTACAAAACCTTGTAACCCCACTTGTCCTTTAACATTTGCTGTAATAAAAATGGATTTTCAGAGGCATAGGTTCCATTTAATTTATTGTAGGAACACATCACGGTCCAAGGTTGTGCCTCTTTTACTGCCATTTCGAATGCAGGAAAATATATTTCATTCAAAGTACGTTCGTCAACATTTGAATTATTAGACATTCGTTCAAACTCTTGACTATTTGCCGCAAAATGCTTCATAGAGGTTCCAACGCCTTGGCTTTGAACCCCATTTATGAATCCTACTGCAATTTTACCCGCCAAAACAGGATCTTCTGAAAAATATTCAAAATTCCTTCCACCCAGAGGAGAACGTTTCATGTTTACTCCAGGTCCTAACAAAATTTGTACATCATTGGCTTGGGCCTCAATTCCCAGAGCTTCGCCCATCTTTTGAGCCAATGCCGTGTTCCAAGAAGATGCCAAAGCTGATGCCGTAGGAAAACAAGTTGACGGTACACTGTTTGTAAAATCAAAACCCTCTGCCTTACGTAATCCGTGAGGACCATCAGTCATAAAAATGGACGGAATACCCAGTCTTGGAATGGCCTTAGTTGACCAAGCTGTTCCACCTGAGCACAAAGAAGCTTTTTCCTCGAGTGTCAATTGCGAAACTAATTTTTTAGCTTTTGCTCGATAATCAATAGCCTGCGCTTGCATTTGTAGCGTAAATGCGAACCCAAGGAGTAATAGAATAGTTTTTTTCATAGTCTTTTGCGTTAGTTTTTTTTATTCAAAGGTCAAAATAATTATTGTGTTATAATGACGCAATGTAAACAATATTTTTGAAAAACAGCACATTACATTATTTTTGATAAGCTTTTTTACATAAAATGCATAACTAGTTCGAAAATGAAACATGAAAAAATGCAATTCTTAACTTATTCTTTTCATATTGTACAACGCGCTCTTAAATAATTTTGGAAAAAACTTATTTGTATTCAAAAAATGTACTGTTTTAATTTCCGAGTAAAAATGCACTAAATTGCGCCTTATAAAAGTGTACTAATTTCAAGAATGAAAGCCCCATGTTAAAGAGTGTTTTAGAAAATAAAGAATTATACCAACCCGGTTTGTCAATAGATTGCGTGATTTTTGGATTTCATGACAACCAACTAAAAGTGTTATTAATCAAAACAAAGTACAGTAATAAATGGGCTTTGCCGGGAGGTTTTGTGTCTTTAAATGAAGGAATTGATGAAGCTGCCGTAACGGTTTTGCACCGTAGAACAGGTTTAAATGGAATTTTTTTAAGACAATTTTCAACTTTTGGTGCCGCAAACCGCTGCGATGTAGAGGTGAGCAACAACATTCTACGCTTTTATAACATACCAATCGAAGATGGAAAATGGTTTGCCAGTCGTTTTGTTACAGTTGGTTACTATGCATTAGTTGATTTTTTACAAACCATTCCGCAGCCATTGGCAGCTGATGAAATTGTGGAATGGATTGACCACGATGCAGTTCCTGATTTGGTTTTGGACCATAAAGAAATTCTAGATAAAGCATTAGCTACTCTGCGAAACGAATTAAATCTTACACCTGTAGGCTACAATTTGTTACCTGAAAAATTTACAATTCCAGAATTACAAAAATTATACGAAACCATTTTAGGCAAGAAATTAGACCGCCGTAATTTTTTAAGAAAGATTACAGCTATTGGGATATTAATAAAACTTGACGAGAAGAAGAGCAATGTTGCTCACAAAGCACCTAACTTATACCGCTTTGATAAAGAAAAATACGAGGCAGTAGTTAAAAACGGAATCAACCAAGGTTGGTAAAATCAGAAATAAAAAAAACTCCTTAATTTCTTAAGGAGTTTATTTGTGGGCGATGAGGGGTTCGAACCCCCGACCCCCTCGGTGTAAACGAGGTGCTCTGAACCAGCTGAGCTAATCGCCCTATTGCAATTCGATAATTTTCATTTCCTTATTGCGAGTGCAAATATAAGACTGTTTTTTGAATATGCAACTATAAAAACAAAAAAATTACAAAATTTCTGCAACTACAAATGTACTTCCTCCTACGTAAACAAAGTCAGCCGCTACAGCATTTTGCAGTGCTTTTTGATAAGCTTCTGAAACAGAATTGTATACTTCGCCATGCAACGCAAACAATGCCGCTTTTTGTTGTAAAACTTGTGCATCCAATCCACGAGGAATATTAGGCTTACAAAAATAATATTTTGCATTTTTTGGAAACAAAGGCAAAATTTCTTCTAAATCTTTATCATTTACCACTCCCAAAACAAAGTGTAACGTGTCAAATTTTTCTATTTGTATTTGTTTCAATACGATCTCTAGACCGTTTTTGTTATGAGCAGTATCACAAATAACCTTTGGGGCTGTATGTATTTGCTGCCATCTGCCTTGAAGTCCTGTATTTTTTACCACCTGCAACAAACCATTTTGTATATTTTGAGGGGAAATTTCAAATTTAGTCTGCTTATTCAAAACCTGTATGGTTTGCAAAACCGTCTTTTTGTTGTGCACTTGATAATCTCCAATCAAGTCTGAAGGATAATTTTCGAAAACTAAATCTGCTGCAAAATAAATCTCCGAGCTTCCTTCTTTGGCTCTAGACAAAAAAACAGGTTTTGTTTCAGATGTGTACTCTCCAATAATTACAGGGACATTGGGTTTAATAATTCCTGCTTTCTCGAAAGCAATTGCTTCAAGTGTATTGCCTAAAAACTGAGTGTGATCTAATCCTATATTGGTAATTACAGAAACCAAAGGCGTGATAATATTCGTTGCATCTAACCTTCCGCCCATACCTACTTCAATTATGACGATATCCACTTTTGCAGCAGCAAAATAATCAAAAGCCAAACCAACTGTCATTTCAAAAAAACTCATGTCATTAGCTTCAAAAAATAGCTGATGCTCCGTTATGAAATCTACGACAAATTTCTCAGATATTTCGACCCCATTTATTTTTATACGTTCTCTGAAATCTTTTAGATGTGGCGATGTATACAAACCTACTTTATATCCAGCTTCTTGTAAAACAGATGCCAACATATGAGAGGTAGATCCTTTGCCGTTGGTTCCTGCCACATGTATACATTTCAATTTTTTTTCAGGATAATTTAGGTGCGCTGCAAGTTTGTGAGCGTTCGTTAAGTCCTTTTTATAAGCTTGTGCGCCCTGAAGTTGGTACATCGGAAGCTGATTAAACATCCAGTTTATAGTGTCTTGATAATTCATTTTGTAGGTAAATAGGAATTGTTTAAAATATTTTTCGATTTTTTTAGTTTAATACTACATCGAAAAGTATCTTTAGTGCAAAATTGAAACAAATTTTAGAATTAATGATTAAAACACAATAATATTATATGTTTAGTTTTATCCAATTACAAGCGGACACCCTTACTAATGCCGCATCAAGCGCAGTTGTTGAAAACATCGCTCCAAATACCGAAATTTCTACTTTAGGATTTTTATTAAAAGGCGGTATTTGGCTAATCCCAATTGGGATTTTATTATTTTACACTTTTTACCTCATCGTAGAGCGCTACTTATACATTAGTAAAGCTTCAAAAGTAGACTCCTTACTTTTGCGCGATGTTAGGGATCAGTTAAATTCTGGCAATTTAGATTTAGCACGATCACTTGCTGAACGAAATAATACCGCATCGGGAAATATCATCAAAGAAGGTATTCTTGTTATTGGCCGCCCAATTGGTGAAATCGAATCGAATATGGATCGTGCAGCCGATATTGAAATTGGCGAAATGGAAAAACACTTAGGACATTTGGGACTCATAGCTGGTATTGCGCCTACCTTAGGTTTCATTGGTACCATTTCCGGAGTAATTAAAATTTTCTACAGCATATCAGTTACTGAGAATATTAGTATCGGAAACATTTCTGGTGGATTGTACGAAAAAATGATTAGTAGTGGAGCGGGTTTGATAGTTGGAATTGTTGCCTACAGCGGATACCACTTGTTGAACGGAAAAATTGATAATTTTGCATTAAAAATCCAAAAACAAGTACTTGAATTTGTAAATATTATTCAAAAATCATAACATGTCTATCAAAAGAAAAAGAAGATTTCATGCCGAGGTCGCGACTTCTTCATTAAGCGACATCATGTTTTTTTTACTGCTGTTTTTCTTGATTATTTCTACACTTGCCAACCCAAATGTAATCAAGATGACTTTGCCAAAAGCACAATCAAATGAAAAAACCAACAAGCAATTCATCAGCTTATCTGTAACTGAGGATAAAAAATTCTATATTGACAAACAACCCGTTTCATTTGAGGAACTCGAGGCAACGCTTATGTCTAAAATGGACACAACAAAAGACCAAACCGTTGTGATTAGAATCCCATTCAATCTTCAAGTACAAGATTTAGTTAATGTATTACAAATAGGAGTGCGCAACAATCTGAAATTTGTAATCGCCACTAGCCCGAAATAAAAAACGATATTAATTTAGGACACGTCTTGCTTTTGGGCGTGACCGCAATAAAAAAATGGAGCCCATCAACTTTTATGCTGATGGGCTCCATTTTTTTATTGCCGTCGGGCTATTCGCAGTACTGCGGTACTTGCTGCTATCCCTCACGCAAAATATCTTATAAATTGACAATTATCTTTTAAAAGTGACGTTTAATTAAGACTAAAATTATAAGTAATTTTACCCACTTGTTTTTCAGGCGCATCCGAACTAGGATCCCATTTCGTATTCATGGCTGCAATTCGAGCTTGATCAAGCAAACATCTTGCCGTATTTGTTGTTCCTTTCACTCCCGCAATAGCGCTCATTGTACGTCCGTTTCGATCTACGGCTACCTCAACAACTACCCTACCTTGTTCGCTACATGTGTATTTTGGCACTGGTTTAGATACTGCTCTTCTATTACCAAGAGAATATCCGATTCCGCCACCAGAACCACTTCCGGATCCGCCACCGCTTCCAGAGCCTGAACCTTTGCCGGTTCCTGTTCCATTTCCAGTTCCGTTTCCTCCGCCAGTACCACCTCCGGAACCGCCTAAACCATAATAATCACCTGAATTTAAATTCCCGTTTGACTTTCCTTTATTTCCAGCTGTTTTATCATCACCATCACCTCCTTTATTAGATCCTTTCAGTATACTTGACAACGCATCATTGGTAGCATTCGATACCTTTGGTTTTACTACCACAGGTTTTGTTTCTTCTTTTATAACCACTGGTGTCTTTTTAGCTGGAACTTTAGTCGGAATAACCACGCTTTCATCCGTACTATTTTCTTGCGAAAGTATTGCTTCGTCAGGAGTACTGTTTACTGGTACCGCTTTCGCTTGATTTTTTACCTCTAATACTTCACTTTTATAGTCCGAGCCCGATCCGAAATCACTATCCCCAAAATTCACCGTAACTCCACCACCGCCTCCACCGCCTGCAAGCTCCACTCCATTTGCCGGAGGCCAAAAACGGATAAAAAACAAAATCAACAACATTGCCGCATACAAAAGAGTGGTAATGATTAGGGATTTCTTTTGATTGATTGAATTAGTAGAACTCATTGTATTGGTATTTGAAAAAGGATATGACTAAAAACGTTGAAAAGTACTAAAAATTGTCAAGAGTAGAAAGCTAGTTTTCAATTATAAATTAGTTTGTATTCAAAGTAAAATGAGAATTAGTAGCCTTTTATGTCTACCAATTCCCATTTTGTATACTTGTAATTATAAGTGCTTGAATTAAGTAAGTTGTTTCAATGCAATTTCAAAAGCAGTTGCACTAATATTAGTTTTACTAGGATTAAGTGTATGCGCTTTTTCAATCGCTTTTTTGATAATTTCTGAAGTATCTGAAAATATAGATTCGTCAGTCATTTGTACTTTTTTCTCCATGAAATAGGCAAATACACGAGCCATTCCGCAATTCGAAATAAAATCAGGTATCAAACTTACTTTGTGATCTACATCTTCCATAATTGGACCAAAGAAAATCTCTTTATCCGCAAAAGGAACATTAGCTCCACAAGAAATCACTTCTAAACCATTAGCAATTAAACTATCAATTTGCGACTGCGTAACCAAACGAGATGCCGCACACGGAGTAAAAATTTCGGCACCAATTGTCCAAATTTTTTGGTTGATTTCTTCAAAAGGAATCATGTTCTCAGCCACTAATTTGTTACCGTCTTTGGCTAAAAATAAAGCTCTAATTTCTTCGAAAGAAAAACCATCTTCATTAATCAAACCACCATCTCTATCAATAATACCAATTACTTTGGCACCCATATCCGCAAGGTAAAAGGCTGCAGCTGAACCTACATTTCCAAATCCTTGAACGATTGCTTTTTTACCCTTTACATCGCCGCCATAAATAGCATAAAAATTACGAACTGCCTCAGCAACACCGTAACCTGTAATCATATCAGCAACTGTATATTTTTTTGAAACATCAGGAGAGAATTTTGGGTTTTCAATTACCTTAACAACTCCTTGACGCAACTGACCTATTCTATTGATTTTATCTGCTTCGGTTGGTTTGAAGTGTCCGTTAAAAACACCTTCTTGCGGATGCCAAACACCACACTCTTCAGTCATAGGGATCACTTCGTGAATTTCATCAACGTTCAAATCTCCACCAGTACCGTAGTAACTTTTTAATAATGGAGAAACCGCTTTGTACCAACGTTGTAAAACTCCTTTTTTGCGAGGATCATTCGGATCAAAATTGATACCCGACTTTGCTCCACCTATCGCAGGTCCAGAAACCGAAAATTTAACTTCCATCGTTTTTGCCAATGACAAAACTTCATTCATATCCAAACCTTTTCGCATACGAGTTCCACCTCCAGCAGCGCCTCCACGAAGCGAATTGATAACTGTCCAACCCTCAGCTTCGGTTTCAGCATCTTTCCAATGGAAAACTATTTCAGGTTCTTTATTTTCGAATTTCTTTAATAAATCTTTCATTTTTTGCGATATGTTTAATTTTGGCAAATATAAAAAATAGAATAATGTGAATTATGTGTTTTCGAGTTTATTTCAAAAGTTTATCCATTCTATTAGCTAGACCTCTTAAATATTACGCGCTCAAAAACCACGGCCACAAATACACCAAATGTGCACGCAATTAAATCTGCGAATAAAAAATCTTGTCCCAAAACCAAGCGACCAACTGAGGTACCTCTAATTTTTAACAACCAATTCCATCGCACTAACTGTAATGTCTCGATCGCAAAACAAAAGAATAAACTCATTACCGCTATGGCGACAGCCGTTTGTGTGGTGAAGAAAAACCGAAAAATAAAATAAATTAAAACGGCGTAAAGTAAATCTCCAACAAATAGCGGTACTACGGAAAAACCTCGACTGCACAATCCCAACAAAATAGTTATTATTGCCACTGCTAAATAGTTTTTTCTAGATGGTATCATGGCGTGTAAACCATTCCGGCAGAATGGTCTTGTTGGGCTCCAGTTACGCTGCACAGCACATTAATTTCACCTCTTAACTTCAAAACGCCTAATAATCCAAAAATTACTGCTTCTTTAAATTCAAGTACTTCTCGATCAGGAATTATAATTTGCATATTAGGTAAATAGGATTGCGCACGTTCTATCAAGAAATCATTATAGGCGCCACCACCGGTTACAAAAATCTGACCGGTTTTGGTAGGCAGCGCAGCAGCAATTTGTAAGGCAACATGCTCTGTAAACGTGTTCATTTTATCGGCCACTGCTAAATTATATTTTTCAATTAATGGCAACACGACGCTCTTTACAAATTCAAAACCCAAGGATTTAGGATATTTTTGCGAGTAAAATTCAAGCGCATTCAATTCGGTCAATAGTCCTTCGTGACAATTACCTGAACGCGACAACGCTCCTTTATTATCATATTCGAAACCTAATTGTTGCGCATAAAAATTCAATACGGTATTGACAGGCGAGATATCAAAAGCGATGCGCTGTCCATCTTTCTCGAACGAAATATTTGAAAAACCTCCCAAGTTCATGCAATAATCATAAGAGGAAAACAATATTCGATCTCCAATTGGCACCAAAGGCGCACCTTGTCCTCCCAAAGCTACATCCTGAACTCTAAAATCACAAACTACTTTTTGCTGAATCAAGGTAGCAAGCTGCGGTAAATTCCCTATTTGTAGTGTGATTCCTTTCTGAGGTTGATGCAGAACCGTATGCCCATGTGAGCACACAGCATCTAAATTTTTAATAGCGTTGCTTTCTATAAAATCATTTATGACAGTTGCCAATTGACTAGTGTATTCATCATTTAGGGCTCTTAGTTCTAGACCTGTAAGCGTTACAGCAGTTTGCAGTTTGTTTAACCAATAAACAGAATACGGAACCGTTATAGCCTTTAAAATTTCAAATGACCATTCGTTCTCAACCTTAGTAAAAACGATATGCGCCAAATCGACGCCATCTAGCGATGTTCCTGACATGACACCCACTACAAAATACTTTTCTTTAAACATAGGCTAAAATTACGAAAACGTTTGAAATCTACTATTTTATAATTACTTTTGTGGTCAAATTTAAGAACATTTAATTTACAATAAAAATATGGATTTTAATCTAACCGAAGAGCATTTAATGATTCAACAAGCGGCTAAAGATTTTGCTGTAGCAGAATTATTGCCAGGTGTTATTGAACGTGATGAACACTCAAAATTCCCTACTGAACAAGTAAAAATGATGGCCGACTTAGGCTTCATGGGAATGATGGTCGATCCTAAATACGGTGGATCAGGTCTTGACAGCATTTCATATGTTCTGGCTATGACCGAAATTGCAAAAATTGATGCCTCGGCAGCGGTAATCATGTCTGTTAACAACTCATTAGTTTGCGCCGGTTTAGAGAAATATTGCAACGAAGAACAAAAAATGAAATACCTTGTGCCACTTGCAAAAGGAGAAGTAATTGGAGCATTTTGTCTTTCGGAGCCAGAAGCAGGATCTGATGCAACATCACAAAAAACTACTGCAATTGACAAAGGCGATTACTATCTTTTAAACGGAACAAAAAACTGGATTACCAACGGAAGTACTGCATCAACATACATTGTTATTGCTCAAACTGATATCGAAAAAGGACACAAAGGAATCAATGCATTCATCGTTGAAAAAGGATGGGCAGGTTTTGATATTGGACCGAAAGAAAAGAAAATGGGAATTAGAGGTAGTGATACTCATTCTTTAATGTTTACTGACGTAAAAGTTCCAAAAGAAAACAGAATTGGTGCTGACGGATTTGGTTTTGCCTTTGCCATGAACGTGTTAAACGGTGGCCGTATTGGTATTGCCTCTCAAGCATTAGGAATTGCAACTGGTGCTTACGAAACTGCTTTAAAATACTCACACGAACGCAAAGCATTTGGTAAAGAAATCTTTAACCACCAAGCTATCGCTTTTAAATTGGCCGATATGTATGTAAAAGTAACTGCAGCCAAATTATTAGTAATGAAAGCCGCTTGCGAAAAAGATGCTGGAAAAGATATTGCACACTCTGGAGCTATGGCCAAATTATACGCATCAGAAATCGCTTTAGAAGTTGCCAATGAGGCCGTACAAATTCACGGAGGAAACGGTTACGTAGCTGAGTATCATGTAGAGCGTATGATGCGTGACTCAAAAATCACTCAAATTTACGAAGGAACTTCAGAGATTCAACGTATTGTAATTTCACGTGGTTTGATGTCATTGTAAATCAAATCTTTTAAATATAAAACTCGCCTTAATGTATTTTAAGGCGAGTTTTTTTATGGCATGCCCTTACTTTCACTTTCGTTACAGTAAGGTCGGGTCATCCGCTGTATCTTTTTAAGCCTCGTAAAAAAGCGAGCCTAAAAAAGGATGCCGCTTCTACCCCTCATGCAAGACTTGATAACTAACCGTTTTTTGCCTCAATCCATTTCGACATATACTTGGTACTTTTTAAAGTATGATGTTGAAGCAAAGCACCCATAAAATTGGTCAAGCGGTGCGCTTCTAAATTCTCAATCAAGTCAGTCATTCGACTTGCTAATTTCTCAGCAAAAATAACTTCATCATATAAAGTTTTAACCAATTTAAATCCGTTGTCCTGCGAATTCAACCAATAATTTTTATCCTGATAAATACGTACTGCTTCTTCCGCAAAAAGTATAGGATCGTCAACTACAGCACCATTCCAAGGCATATTCCCGTGCATCGACTCTGCGCCAATACTCGTTGTCACATTAGGTGTACCCCATTGCATACTTTCTAATAATTTACCTTTAATTCCTGCACCAAAACGCAAAGGTGCCAGAACCACTCGCGCTTTTTGTACCACATCTTTAGCCTCAGCAGCACGACCTAGAATTAAAAAACCTGACTTTTCATGATGCAACTGTACCACTTTTTGTGACGGATAAGCACCATAGACATGCAATTGCGCTTCGGGCAACTGCTTCCTAATTAAAGGCCAAATAGTTTCTTTTAAGTACTGCACTGCATTCCAATTCGGTTCATGCAGAAAATTTCCAATAAAAGCAAAATTTGCTCGCTCCTCAAAAGACGGAACTTGCTCTGCGACGAACATGTCTTGCTTGCGAACCAACAAAGGCAAATAAAACAACAAAGCCGGATCGATTTTAAAAACTGTTTGCAGCATTTCCATTTCAAAAGTAGCAATCATCAAAGTGATATCACACCGCAATATACTAGCAATTTCTCTTTTCGCTACTTCCTCAACAAGTAAATCCTCAATCTTAAAATCACGCTTTTCTTTAAATGAGCGCACTCTTGCTAAACGCAAACAATGTAAATCCTCGGTATCCAATACACGCAAAGCTGTAGGACAAGATTCAGCCACACGCCACCCAAATTGTTCTTCCATCATAAATCGATCAAAAAGAACGATCGCCGGATTTAATTCAGCAATAAAAACATCAAAACTCCTACAATTTAAGACTATATTTTCTTTAATAACTCCAAATTCACTTAAATCCACCATGAATTCAGAATCTTGCGCGGGACTGGCAAAAGTTACAGAATATCCTTGCGATTGGTACAATCGAATTAATTGCATCATTCTTCCACCTGCAGCGGATGACTTTGGCTCCGGCCAAACAAAACCTATAATTAGTACCATTGGTTGTACGCTCATGTTTTCTCCATCTTAAGGATACAAAATAATAGTAATTTTATCGATAAAGCTTTGTTATCAAACAAAATCATTGAAATAAAGAGTAATTTTGTAGCAAAAGAAAACGATTATGTTGGGACTTAAGTTAGCTACTGATCCGAGATGGGTTACTATTGTAGAATCGAACATCGAAGAAATACTTACCGATCACGCTTGGTGCGAGCAGAAAGCAGCGTCAAATGCTATAAGTTTGATCACACAAAATTCTGAAAAAGAGGAATTAGTTACTGAACTTACTATTATTGCTAAGGAAGAATTGGAGCACTTTGAAATGGTGCATCAATTAATCAAAAAACGTGGACTTACTTTTGGTCGCGAACGAAAAGACAGTTACGTTAATGAGCTTTTTAAGTTTATGAAAAAAGATGGAAGTCGAAACGATGCCTTATGCGAGCGTTTACTTTTCTCGGCAATGATTGAAGCGCGCAGCTGCGAACGATTTAAAGTTTTATCTGAAAACATAAAAGATCCTGAATTGGCAAAATTTTACCGAGACTTGATGATAAGTGAAGCCGGACATTACACTACATTTTTAGGCTTTGCCAGACAATATGCCGATAATGTCGATGTAGATAAAAGATGGAAAGAATGGATTGCTTACGAAACCTCGATAATTACAAATTACGGTAAGAACGAAACAGTACATGGATAAAAAAAAACAGCATACCTAAAAGATATGCTGTTTTTTTTATACTTAAAATTCTAATTTATTTTCTAATTAAAAACTCAGAACGTCTGTTTAAAGCCATTTCTAATTCGGTACAATTTTCTTTACAGTCAATTTTTGGGGCACCTTCTCCCATTCCTTTTCCTGAAATACGTTCAGCACCAATACCTTTTTCAATAATATAAGCTACTGTAGCTTTTGCTCTATTTTCAGATAATTTCAAATTATAAGAATCAGTTCCACGGTAATCAGTATGGGCTACAACATCAATTTGTAATTTCTGATTTTGAGACATCACATAAACTAATTTATCCAACTCGGCGGCTCCCTTTTCTGTAATTTCACTTCGGTTTGAATAGAAATAAATAGGATTCAAGATAATCTCCGTCTCTGTTACAATTACATCAATTGGCTCCAAAGCGACTTCTAGTAAATTTGAACCGGCCACTGCATTTATCGTTTTGCTTTGTGTGACAAAACCATCTTTTAAAATTTGTACTTTATATGATTTGCCACAAGTCATGTCGTAAGTTGACACTCCCATTTCATTTGATGATTGATTTACAACTTGTTCTTGACCATCCAAAACTATTTCAACTCTGGTAGACGGAAGAGGTACACCATCTTTCGCATTTTTAACAGCTACCATCAAATTGGATTTACAAATTGGATTCAGCACATAAATATCATCTTGCCCTGTTCGGTTACTAGAGAGAAAAGCAATATTTTTTTCTGTATTCAATGTAAAAGAAAAATCGTCTTTCTCAGAATTCACAGGTTTTCCTAAATTTTTGGGAGTAGCTGCTGCTTCTAATGCATTTACACTAAAAACATCAAAACCGCCATATCCCAACAAACCATTTGATGCAAAGTACAAAACACCATTATCAGCTATAAAAGGGAAATTTTCATCGGCTGCTGTATTAATACTTGGACCTAAGTTTTCTGGTTGACCATAACTGCCATCTGCATTAATTTGCACTTTCCAAATATCTGTACCGCCAATACTTCCGGGCATATCTGATGCAAAATATAAAACAGTTCCTTCGCCATTTACAGATGGATTTCCGTTTGAATAACTTTTATTATTCCAAGGCAAAGGAGCAATTGCTGTCCATTTATCATTTTCTTTTTTAGCACTGTAAAGACTAATTTGACCAAATTTTAATCTTCTTTTTTTATCTTTTTCAAATAAATCGTTTTTAAAACTTTCACTCGAAAAATACGCAATTGATCCAGACTTTGTAAGTGACATTGACCCTTCATGAAAATCTGAATTTAATCCAGGTACTTCCTCTGGCATTTCGAAGTTTCCATTAGACAACCTTTTTGCTTGATAGATATCTAAAAATGGCTCATTATTCCAGCTGTAGACTTTTTTACTTTCGTTGCGCGCACTTACAAAATACAGTACATTGCCATATAAGGTTGCACCCCAATCCGAGCGAGTAGAGTTAATATTCAATTTTTTAATTTCGAAAGCAGCATCAATTCTTTCCAACTGGTCCAAATAATTAGGATTAGCAACAAACTTATGAGCGCGACTATCATTTGGATTTAGTTGAGCAAAGCGCTGTAATTGAATATTGGCTTCGTTATATTTTAAGTTGGCTTTTAAAACCTGTGCATATCTAAAAAATACTTCGGCATCTTTTTGAGATGTTATACTTTGAGCATACCATTTTTCGGCTTCTTTAAAGTTGTCAATGTAATAATAACAATCAGCCAATTGTGTCTTGATGTATAAATCAGTACTACCTTGCCTAATTAACGTTTGGTATGCTTCAATAGCACCGTAATAGTCATAACTACGCACCAAATCATCAGCGCTTTTAGTTTGTTTATTTTGTGCAATTGTTGAACAACTAATTATTGCGACAAGAACCAATAGAAAATATTTTTTCATCAAATAGTTGAATTAAACGTTAGAAAAACCTCGGCGAACGAGATACTTTTTTAGATTCGAAAAGATCATACAACAAAATAAACTCATGTGATGACGGCGTACTTACTCTCAAATCAGAAACAATATGATCATATGCATATCCAATTCGCAATGATGGACTCACAGCAACATTAATCATTCCTCCAAAACTATCTTGTAATCGGTATGTTGCTCCAATCTCAAATTTTTCTTGGTATAAAAAATTAGCCGATAGATCTAACGAAGGCTTTACATTTACAGCAGATTTCAACATGAATGACGGTTTGAATTTTAAATCATAATTTAAATCCATTACATAACCGGCTGTTAAAAAATAATGCGAAACATCCGAACCATAAGCCCTTCCATTAAAATCAAGATGAGCGGCTTTTAACATGTTTGGTATTGATAATGCTGCATAATATTTATCTGAGTAATAAAAAAGTCCGGCTCCAACATTCAAGGAAGCATCACTAATGTCTTGTCCAAAAATCCCCTCGGAAGGATCTGGCAAACTAGATTGTAAATCGCGTAGTCCTACATTATGAAAAGAAGCTCCCGCCTTTATACCAAAAGCAAGTTTATCTGTTTCATTCAATTGTAGCTTATAAGAAAAATCTCCGTAAACGTTTTGTTCTGAAACAGGACCTATTTTATCCGAAAGAAAAGAAATACCCATACCCACATTTTTTCCAACGGGAGTATGACCCGAAAATGAAAAGGAAGATGGTGCACCTTCGATATTAACCCACTGCTTACGGTACAATAGTCCAAAAGATAAATTTTCTTTCGAACCCGCATAAGCCGGATTAATGACATTCATATTATACATGTATTGTGTATAGTGTGGATCTTGTTGCGCACTTACCTCGCAGAGAGAGAAGCAAACCAACAGAGTAATTAATAGTATTTTGTTCATATCGTTTTTGTTTTTTGTCAAAGTCAATTAATACTTCGTATGACTATTGCTTTAGTACTTTTTTTATTTTTCTCGAATTAAATAAATCCAACCCGTTTTTGGGGTTCCAGATTCAAATTCAATTACATAATAATAGGTAGCACTTGGCAAATCTTCACCTGAATTGGATTGACCTTTCCATTGGTCAGTATAATTGGATTGACTGTACACCTTGATGCCGTATCTATTAAAGACTTCTAATTTTTTAACCTTCATAAAAGTTAAATCAAAAGAATCATTTGAACCGTTTCCGTCAGGAGAAATCCCCTTTTGAATGTTGCAAAAAATAGACTCAATTGTAAAGGTCTGAGTAGTTTCGCAACCAGTCGCCGCAGAACGAATTGAAAGCGAAAAGACCGCTGGAAATACAATCGAATTTGAATTGGACGTTACTTTAGATAGGTTAAGGCTACTATCTGTGCCAACGACTACACCATTTGGATCTTTCCATTGATAGGTTACTTGGGCAGGATCATAACTTGAGCTACGCGGAATAGCAGATAGTACAAACTCATTATTGATACAATTCGATTCGGTCTCGAATTGAATTTGCTGTGGAATTGCATTGATAGTAATTATTCCGCCTGTCGCAATACATGCAGGACTGTTAGTAAAACGAACGGCCATTGTATAATTTCCTGGTACTAGATTAGCGAAAACTGGACTATTTTGATATCCATTACCGATACTGTATTGTACATTTTGTTGTGCACTAATAGTTATGCTTCCTGTTGGAACGGCACATGTTGGTTGAACAACACTAGCTGCAGTAGGATTAGTTGGCAGCTGTGGTATAGCATCAATAGTTACAGTTTGTGTCGATGAAGTAATACAGGTGTTGTCCGTTGTACTTCTAACGTAAAGCGTATATGTATTTGGAGCTAATCCTGAAAACACATTTGATGCTTGGTAGTTGGTTCCATTCAAACTGTACTGCACTCCATTTTGTGTACTCACTGTAATACTTCCTGTTGGGACCGCACATGTTGGTTGTACAACACTCGAAGCAGTTGGCACAGTTGGTGGTGTTGGCGCATTATTGATTGTTACTGTTTGTGTGGATGAAGTAATACAGGTGTTGTCTGTTGTGCTTCTAATGTAAAGTGTATATGTATTTGGAGCTAATCCTGAAAACACATTTGATGCTTGGTAATTGATTCCATTCAAACTGTACTCCACTCCATATTGCATACTCACTGTAATGCTTCCTGTTGGAACGGCACACGTTGGCTGTACAACACTCGCTGCAGTTGGCACCGCTGGTGGTATTGGCGCATTATTGATTGTTACCGTTTGTGTCGATGAAGTAATACAAGTGTTATCCGTTGTACTTCTAACGTAAAGTGTATATGTATTTGGAGCTAATCCTGAAAACACATTTGATACTTGGTAATTGGTTCCATTCAAACTGTACTCCACTCCGTTTTGTGTACTCACTGTAATGCTTCCTGATGGAACTGCACATGTTGGCTGTACAACACTCGCTGCAGTTGGTAACTCTGGTGGTGTTGGCGCATTATTGATTGTTACCGTTTGGGTCGATGAAGTAATACAAGTGTTGTCCGTTGTACTTCTAACGTAAAGTGTATATGTATTTGGAGCTAATCCTGAAAACACATTTGATGCTTGGTAATTGGTTCCATTCAAACTATACTCCACTCCATTTTGTGTACTCACTGTAATACTTCCTGTTGGAACCGCGCAAGTTGGTTGTACAACAGTCGCTGCAGTTGGCACCGCTGGTGGTGTTGGCGCATTATTGACAGTAACGGCACTATCTGCTTGAGTAATACAGTTACCGTTTAATGTACTTTTGGTGTATAAATTATAAGTTCCTCCATTAAGATTACCAAAAGTAGGTGAGTTCTGAAAATTAATACCATCTAGACTATATTGTACATTATCCTGCGTAGCAAAAGTTAGAGTCCCAGTTGGAGAAGTACAAGTTGGCTGCACTACATTAAAAGCAATAGGTTTAGTTACAAAACTCATTTCAAGAAAAGCTTCCGCGTAACAAGGAGTCAAAGCGGCAGATGCTACAATAACTGGATTTGGATCACGTAAATTATAGTCAACAGCATTAGAACCATAATCTAATGAACTAGATCGTTCCGGACTTAAAAAAGAGTTTGTAATCGACTGTAGACCGTTATTGTCAGTCACAACGGTGAAAGCAAATAATTTAACATCTCCAGTTGTATAACCAATTGCAGCTTTTTTCAACAGAATTTCAAAGCCATTTGAAATATCAGAAATACCAGAACTACTTGGATTAACACCAAAAGCCGATGATGGGTTACCAGAAGAAGCATTACCAATAAAACTTAACAATGAAGTATCACTTTTCAATTCTACCAAATTAGCACTATAATTCCCAGTTATTGGATCCGAAAAAAACACTAAACAATAATCTGCTTCAAAATAGGAATCAAAAGCATTACTATTATCATTTATAAAATTGAAAGCTTTAACAGATCCACTACCATCAACAACATCTGCAAAATTAGTAGTACTAAAACCACCTGGCTTTGTATCTAAAAATAAAAGTAGGCTATTGTTACTCGTCACTTTGCCAGGCACAGCAAAAATAATGTTACTCTCTTCAGAAGCAATTTTAACAGCGTTAACGTAAGCATTGACTGATGAACTTGAAAGAGGAGAACTTAAACCATTATCTTCTAGTGGCCCTGTTCCAAAAGCTCTTTCGTTCGAAACTCCATCGATAACTGATGAAAATCTTGAACGAACCATAACGACTTGACCATCCGTTAGTGTATTAGTTATAAAAGTTCTGCTTGAAGACATCTGTTGAACAACATTTCCATCAACAGAAAATTCAAATAAATCAGCCCCACCATTTGCCGTAAAAGTAACCGATTGACCTAAACAAAATGGCATGGACTGGTCAACAACAGGCGAAGAAGAAAGTGTAACAGCGGGCGGAACAACAAATACCGACGCTGCAACAGGCACACGAGTACTAAAATCACTCCCTAACCTACTCCGAACATAATACGTTCTAGTAGCACGAATACTAGGACTAAAATTATTACCAGTAAAAATAGGAGTTGATGCATTTTGAGAAGTAAACCACTCCACTGTCTCGGATGTATTAGAAGCAAAAGCAGATAGATTGACTTGAACGAAATTAACACCATCACCACAAGAACTACCAGCGCTAACTGAAGGAACCGAAATAACAGCACTTATCCTATTTGCTCTTGTAGAACGTTTATTTTTTTTAACTGTATCGAAAACCGATTGACTTTCTTGATCAAAATATTTTCTCAAAGATTTGTCGTGCTTTTCAAACGAAAAGCAATTCAAAACAACGGACAAAATAATAACGACCGGAATTACAAAATTATAGAGTAATTTACACTTCATATTTGAGTATTTTTAAATTTTGAAATATCATCAAAATCAACGACAAAAGTAAAGTATTAATCTCAATTAATAAGGAAATATTTAATAAAGCAATAACTACAGAAAAAAGTTATATTAAGAAAACAGAGTTTACAGCATAGAAAATTAAACCATCCACGGCCCCATATTAGCTTTCGAAAATAATAACACCGTCTAAACGCAAAAAACCCTCCCACACATTAGTGTAGGAGGGTTTATTATAGTACTCAGAGCGGGACTTGAACCCGCACGAACATTGCTGTTCACTGGATTTTAAGTCCAGCGTGTCTACCAATTTCACCATCCGAGCTTTGGA
>NZ_JAKIHO010000008.1:0-114882 GCF_021608205.1 Flavobacterium sp. K77
ATTAGCGTTTAGCGAACCATTGTTAACTGCAACACTACCAGTAACATTGATGCGGTTGTTTAAACGGCTACTACCCGTATGTTCAATTTTGAGGTTTCTTGTGTTGGTAGTGCCAGTTCCTGCAAAAGTTACAGGTGCTGAAAAAGTTAGGGTCCCATTGATATTGGAGATGGTTCCATTATTTGTCAGTGCACCACCTTGGACATTGATTACTACATTGCCGCTAGTGGTTAATTTAGTATTACTATTGATGTTTACTGTGCTACTAGGCATGATAGATCCAAAATTTTGCCATTCACTTGATGCTCTGTAGGCTTCTTCAGCTCCATTTGGAACAACTAATTTTACATTATTCAGATTTACTCCATTAAATGCACCAGAAGAGAAAGGAGGCACTGAGCTTCTAATAGTTACTGTTTGTAAGGCTGTGCAATTTGAAAAAGTTGAAAACAGTCCACTTATAGCACTTGGTATGCTGACAGAGTTTAAGTTAGGACAGTCACCAAATGCTATAAAGTCAATTGTTGTAACAGTTTCAGGTATAAAAACACTTACTATACCTGTTATTGCTCTGAATCCATTGTTTCGAATTGCGGTAACTGTGTAGGTTGTGCCATTATTTGAAACCGTTGAAGGTATTATCAAATTACCAGTGGGTGATATGGTTAAATCCCTTTGAACTCCCACATTGTTGGTTCCCGCAATTTGAATAAATCTAAGAGGGCCTTGGGAAAAATCGGCTTGAGCAAAGCCAATAAAGTGCAGGCTCAGCAGTAAAAATAAAAGAAAGTTTTTTTGTTTCATAAAAATGAGTTTTTGTTTAAGGATGGATTGTTTTGGTGTTATTTTGATTTAAAATTTGTCTCACTTCGTTGATATTTTTATCGGTGAGTTTTATGTTGTTTTGAAAGCAAGTGTAAATGGCTTCGTCTCTTTTCAGAAAAAGGAGTTTTAAAAAATTGAGCAGTTGTTGCATAACATTGTTTTATTGAAAGTACAAAGATTAACATGATTTTTAGATTTTCCTAGTTTGGAGTGGGTAGTTAGCGGGTAGTTTTGCTGACTACCCGTCGGGTAGTCGGTTGTGTAAAAATCTGTAAATGAATGTTTTGTGAAAATTATTATTTTTACTAAAAATCTACTGCATTTATTATCTTTGACAAAAAGTTAAAAATGATAAAAAAGTACGCTTTGGTTTTTATGATTTTTCTAACAGGAATTTGCGCCGTTTTAGGGCAACCTCCACACATCATAAAACTCGAAAAACAAATAAATGGCTATAACGATGCACAGCAATACGAGAAATCGATTATTGTTTTAAGCAAGATTACAACCAATTCTAACGCTTCGTCGTACGATAAATATTTTGCGTATTTGTACATGTCGTACACTTACAAACGACTTTTTAACTACACAAAAGCATTAAATAAACTGGAGCAAGCACTTTTAGAAGGAATGAAAAGTGACCATCCTCAAGAAGTTACCAATACCATTTCAGCGGAGAAATGTTTTGTATATTTTGATAATCACGAGTACGACAAAGCAGCTAAATTATTAGTGATCCTGCGTAAAGATGGCTATAAACACTTAACTGCAGGTACTAGATCGTGGTTGATCATGCAAGATGGCTACTTAAAAATGTTAGATAAAAATTATGACGAAGCCCTACAATTATTAGACGAAGCAGCGGCCATCATCAAAGCCGAAGCACCAGAACATTTACCTAATATTTTTGGTAAAAAAATTGAAGTGTACAATAAAATGAAGTTAGACGCGCAACGCGATAACGCATTCAAAGAGGGCTTAGCTATTGCCAAAAAGTACAAAAAAATCAAGTACGAAATGTACCTGTACGAGGTAATGCGCAATACTTATCAAGAAAATAACGATTATAAAAACGCATTTGATGTTCAAAAAAAATACGATTCAATTGTAAAACTCTACGATGCCACCGATGCTAATGGTAAACTCGAGTTGGCAGAGCTGCAATTAGAACAAGAAAACACCAAATTGAAAGAGCAAAACGCACGTTACCTTGATTACATCTTGTATGGCGTAATCGTGGCATTGCTGCTACTGCTGTATTTTGCAGTGCGTTTGTACTATTCTAACAAAACTCGTAGAATACTTGTTGAACAAGAAAATACTCGTATTTATGGTGAAATTGAAAAGTTAACGCACCAACAAAAAACCGATGATGCCGCAACAGTCATCTTGCCTGAATACGATTTTACAGATAGGCAACGCGAAATCATCACTTGGATTAAAAATGGTTTGACCAATAAAGAAATCGCCAACAAACTGCATATTTCAGAAAACACCGTAAAATACCACCTCAAAATTATTTATGAGGTCATGAAGGTGCCGCATCGCTCGGCCATTAAATAAATTAAGGTCGTTTTTTAACTCTTCCGTTCTAGGTTTTGAGGAACTCTGGATAAAAAAATACGGACAGTCAACACTTTTAATATCGGGTTAGATATTCTTTTACACAAGTTGTAATTTTAGGAGCAGTACTATTTTGCTCCCCACACAACTCGTCCCGCTGTGCGCTGTATTCCCGATAAATAAAAACTACGGCCAAAAAGCCTTATTTTTCTAAATCGGGAGATGCCGCTTCCATCGGGGCTATGATAGTTCGTTTTATTTTCATTACAAAATCAGCAAAGAGCATGTTGTCAGTTCGAGTGCTGTTGAGAACCCGAACTTCATCTCGACAGCGCTCGATGTGACCAAATGTAAACTCGAAATATGCTGTCAGTTCGAGCGCAGTCGAGAACCATAACTACATCTGGCTTGTACTCAATGTGGCGACTAAAACTTATTTTCAACTAATTGTGAACACCTAACAGGTTTTTGAAACCTGTTAGGTGTCTTCGCTTAAGTATCAAAGGGTTTCCTTCGTTTATTTTGCATGGTTTTTTTTGCAAGGTACTTGGGTTTAGTTACCTACTGAAAACCAATACGATTTTGATAGCCCTGATGGCAGCGAAAATCCTGCTGTGCAAGTCCCGAAGCCTCGGGATGGAACAGGAGATTGTAGCGTACAGCAGGACAAAACGACTTGGTAAGATACCAGCCTGCTCCTAAAATCAAGAAAAAGTGTTGTAAATTTTGGTGGTTTTATTCTTTTGCGCGTGCTTTTCGCAAGGAGTAATTTACTAAATACAAACCAAATAAAGTAACGCTGCCGCCTATGGCTATAGCTGCATTTAGGGTTTCGCCAAAAATCAAAGCGCCCAACAACACAGCGATAATTGGGTTAATGTACGAGTAAACACTACTGATGGCTGCTGGTAAGTTTTGCAACGCATAAATAAAGGCGATAAAAGTAAGTACCGAGCCAAAAACAACCAAATATGCAATAGACCACCAAGAAATTGCCGGTATTTCGGCTAGGTTTACAGCGGTTCCGGTGGCGCCATTGTAGGCAAAAAGCAATATACTGGACAAAAACATTTGAATTCCCAGGCTAAAATAAGGATTAAAACTGGCGGCTTTTTGTTTGGTGTACAAAGTACCAAAGGCCCAAGTAATGGTTGAAATCACCGAAATGATGATTCCAAAGCGGAAATCAGGAATTAAAAAATCAGCTAAATGATCGTAAAAAATCACGCAAACACCACTAAAACTAATCAACAAACCCAGAATAGAGAACTTAGATAAACGTTCTCCTTGAAAAAAGGAAATAATGACAATCCACAACGGGACACACGCACCTATAATGGCGCCCAAGCCGCTGCTGATGTACTTGACACCCCAAGTGCTTAGTGCATTGCTCAACACGAAGTTTAAAATACTGAGTATGGCAATAGTTTTCCATTGCTTTCCTTTTGGCCAAGGGGTTTTTTTGAACAAGAAAAAGGAAATATAAATGATTCCGCCCAAAAATTGCCTGATGGCTACTAGTTGCAAAGCGGGCATATGTTTTACGCCCTCTTTGGAAGCAATCCAGGTGGTTCCCCAAAAAAAACTTATCCAGCACAAAGCCAGAATTGGCAAGCCAATGGTACTTAATTTTGACGAAACGGCATTCTTAATTTTGGTTTTCACTTCACAAATTTGGTTGTGCAAAAGTATACTTTAATATGCTTTGTAGCTCGTCGGTTCCTATTATTTTTTGGTCGGAGCCACCTTCGTTTACAAATTGTGGTGGAGCCAAATCAAATTCTAAAGCTTTTTGCGTGTAATAATCTTTGCGGCTAGGATGCGCAGGTGCGGTGGCATTCCAAGTTTGTCCCCACAAGTTGTTTTTAAGGATGGTTTTTATGATTCCAACACAATCTTCTAAATGAATTAAATTAACCGGCGCATCTGGATTGGGTACCTGCTGGCGACCGGATAAAAAATGTATCGGATGTCGGTTGCCACCAATCAATCCACCAAAACGAAGTACAGTGGTTTTGAAATGCGTGTTGCTGTGCAAAAGTTGCTCGGTTTCCCAAAGTTGTTTGCCACTTTCGGTATCAGGTTCAGGAACAGTATCTTTTTTAACGATGCCTTGAAGGTCATTAAATACTGATGTTGAGCTGATGAAAAGGACATTTTCTATTGTTGATTGCTCGATAAAAGGAATTAGTTGGTTGATTTTGGCAACAAAATTCTCGCTTTCTGTGCTGCGCAATTTTGGTGGGATATCAATGAGTAAAGTAGTTGACCCGTCCAGAAAATTCGAGATAGGTCCCATTATTCCATTCTCAGAAAGTTGTATCGAGTAGGGGTTGATCTGCGCTTCGGCTAAAATGGCTTCTTTTTCGGTAGTTGTGGTAGAGCCTTTTACAGCGTGACCGTCTGCAATCAGGGCTTTCGCCAAAGGCAGTCCGAGCCATCCACAACCTAATATGCTAATTTGTTTCATTGTTTTTATAACCTATTTGCTTGCGTACTTTTTGTGTAGTTTCTTTTTCTTCTTTTTGGATGAGGTAATTTAAGGCTTCATACACATCGCTGAATTTTTTATCGTATTTTGCTTCTATTTCAAGCATTCTTTCATTGAATTCTTTGTGCTCTAATGCATATTTTCGGATGTGGACAAAGGTACGCATGATAGCAATATTAACGTGTATTGCAACATCAGAATTTAAAATGCCGCTGAGCATGGCTATTCCTTGTTCTGTGAAAGCATACGGATTGTATTTTCTATGCTTGCCCCGTCCGTTTGCATCTAAGGTCACAATTTGTGACCTTAAAGAAGCGTATTCCGAATCGGTTAATTGAAACATAAAATCACTAGGAAAGCGCTTGCTGTTTCTTTTTACGGCTTGATTTAGTACTTTGGTTTCTACTTCATAAAGTGCTGCAAGATCATAGTCAAGAATAACGTTTTGTCCCTGCATGACATGAATCTTAGTTTGTAGAGTGTTTAACTGCATTTGATCTAAAAGTTTTTTGAAATTGTTCTTCTTATAGTATTACCTTTAATTTTCACCACTTGCCGATAAGGCTGAATAATTAAATTGTTTTCGGTTGGAACAATTGCCACGGGAGTAACTTTAATTTTTTGTTTAATCACCACAGCATCTGTCAATACAAATGGCGTAGGCATCATCCAGTTTTCTCTTTTCGGGATTTGAAATAGCGGATTGCTCATCAAATCAAAGGAACTTTCTAGCAACTCCATGTCGAAAGGGATATTGGCATCAAAATTAAATTTTAAAACCAAAGGCGCATTATTTACCAGATAATAGCGCAACAAGTTAGATCCTTTTCTGCGGTATTCGCCTGCTGAATTATTACTTTCCGTGGTACGATTGGCTTTGAAATTATAGATTTTCATCTTTTCATTAGCAAAAATATCGTAGCGGTTCACTTTTCTATTCGGTGTAATCTGTAGTGCTACGTATCTATTTGAAGCAACTATTCGGTCTTCTAAAAATACGATCGATGGTTCTTTTAAAGCTACTTTCGGTGCTGCAGCGGTATAACTAAAACCAGAATTGTATTTGCTTGTGAGTGAATTAATCGTGTTACTAGTAGCAGCTTTGGGTTGGTTGCCAAGAACAGTCTTAGTCCAACTGTCTAAATTGGTGTCGTATGTGGCCCAGTTGGCTTGTTTGGTGTCAGCATCATAAACGTAAACCAAACTGTTGGATTTGGCTTTGCCTAATTCGTAGCTAGAGTTGAAATCTGCTTTCGCAAAAAAGCCTATTGCAATGACATAAAACAAAATTGCCCACCAACCTTTTTTGGTATACGAACCAAAAACAGGCAGTAGCAAAACAAAAGTTAGAACGGTGAGGATGGCACTGCCAAAAAGTAACTTTAAACCAAGACCAACCGGAAACATTTGTATGAACGGAACCAAAAGCAGAAGCGCAGGAATACTTAGTAAAATGTTTAAAGTTATTCTTGATTTTTGTGTGACCACAAAAGCTGTTAATGCAAGTAAGGCAAAGTATACGGGAATGATTAAAAATCCGGCTCCAGGTAGGAAAAAAGCAAGTGCGAAATTAATAATGAGCCATAAGAAAAGTGGCGTAACCAAATGATTCATGGTTATTTTTCGCTCGGAGAAAAAATGGTAAAAGGTGAAACTTATGGCAAGAGTAAGTGCCATAAAAGCGGCTATGTAATCATGACCGTTGTAGGTAAAGCCATTGAGTAGATCATTGTACTGCGGATAAAATAACAGTAGGCTTTTCCACCCTAAAAAAGTTAGTAAACCAGCCGTAAGTAAGCTTCCGAATAACGGAATACAACCTTTTGCAATTTCTCGAAACGAAAACAATCTTTTTGCTTTTCCTATAAAAAGTAAAAAAGCAAGCCATATTGCTGCAAATACAACCAAAGGTATATTCCAGCTAAACGGGTAGTGGATGAAGGTGTACGGAATACTAAAATAAACTTGGTCGTTTGTACTTTTGGCGGCTTCTAGATTTGCGTTTGAAAAATAATTGAGCAACGGCATCAAATACGTTCCTTGGTGTGCCAATGTATTTTGGTTCAAATGCGCCACATCGTCTTGAGCGGTATGGTAGTTAAAATGATCGTCAATAAAAGCAAAGTTGAAACCTTGAATTTTGCCTTGCTCTCTAAATACTGTGAGATCGGTATCGTTAGGTAACATTTTGTAAATGCTGTACATTAAGGAGTTGGATACTGGATATTTAGTTTTTGCTTCCGCAAAAGCGTTCACCATTCCTTCATTACCTGCGGTAGTTTCCATCAACATATAGCTTGGTCCTGACGAGCCGCGCGCTTCAAAATTCAAAACAAGACCTACTTCCTTAGCCCATTGGTGTTGGGTTACAAAAAGAGCTGCACCATTTAATCCGAGTTCTTCGGCATCGGTAAACAAGATAACAATATCATTTTTATGTGGTGTTTTGGCATATAGAAATGCGCGTACACTTTCTAAAATAGTAGCTACGCCTGAGCCTGCATCACTCGCGCCGGGAGCGTAGGAGTGTGGCGCACTATCGTAATGGGATAACAAAACCAATGCTTTATCAGAGTTGCTTCCTTTGATTCGTGCTAAAATGTTTTTTGATTGAACTAAGAGTCCATTATCGTTCAAGGTGTAGCCTTGTTGCGTGCTTGAAGTGAGACCGAGGTTACGTAATTCTTGTACAAGATAATTGGCAACGTTGTCATGATTGCTTGAGCCTACATAATGCGGTTTTTGAGCAATAGCTTTGATGTGTTGCAAAGCTCTTTTGGTAGAGAACTCGGCAAAAGGTTCTTCTTCTTCTTCAGCGGTCCACCGGGGCATTAGGCTAAAAAATAGAAAGCCGATAATGCCTGCAATAAATAAGGCACTAAAAAAGGATGCGTAATTTTTTTTCATGGTTGGTTATAGCATTTGGGGTCGTGGTATTTATAGGTCTTTTTTAACTAGCATGTAATAATCATTGTCTAAAACCATGTAACCCTGATCGTACAAAAAGTAGTAGGTGTTTCCGGTTTTGGTGTTTAATATCGAGGTAAAAAAATCGAAATCAAATCCTTTGCTAAGGAGTTTGGCTCGAGTGGTTTTTGATTTACCTTCGGTATTGAGTTCAGATAGTATGCGGTAATTTTTGCGCAACTTGTTGTTGATGTTGCGCATGTAATTGGTACTGTCCTTATTAATTTTGTTATTGTAGGCATTTCTGCAGCCGTCGCTACAAAACTTTTTGTCTTCGCGTCCCACAATTTTTTCGCCACATTCTAAACAGGTTTTTGTCATGGATTTATTTTTTGGATGTCGTATAAATCAGTTCTTCTGTCTTTTAGGATGCGTACGCTTCCGTGTTCGTGTAATTCTTTTAGCAAGTCTAAATCAACGTCTACAATCAAGGTCATTTCAGTATTTGGAGTAGCCTCTGCTTTGATTCCGTTACTAGGAAAGGCAAAGTCAGATGGTGTAAACACAGCTGATTGCGCATATTGAATGTCCATGTTGTTTACTTTTGGTAGATTACCCACACAACCTGCAATGGCCACATAACATTCGTTTTCAATAGCACGTGCTTGCGCACAATGTTTTACGCGCGTGTAGGCGTTTTGGGTATCGGTCAAAAAAGGGACAAACAAAATATTCATTCCCTCATCGGCAAGTAATCGCGATAACTCTGGAAACTCTACATCGTAACAAATTACAATTCCTATTTTTCCGCAATCAGTATCAAAAGTTTTAATTTGTGACCCGCCCGTCATGCCCCAATGTTGCACTTCGTTTGGTGTTACGTGAATTTTAGCATACATTTCTGAGGTTCCGTCTCGTTTGCAAAGGAAACCTACATTGTAAAGTGTGCCATTTTCAAGGTAAGGCATGCTTCCCGTAATAATGTTGATATTGTACGAAATAGCCAATTCTTTGAATCGTTTGTGAATGGGCTCGGTGTGTTTGGCCAGTTCACGAATGGCTTCGGCCTCTGATAAGTGGTTGTAATCAGCCATCAACGGTGCTGTAAACAGTTCTGGAAAAAGTGCAAAATCACTCCCGTAACCAGAAACCACGTCTACAAAAAACTCACATTGTTCAAATAAGGCTTCTAAGTTATTCAGTTGACGCATCTGCCATTGAACGAGTCCAAGACGAATGACTGTTTTTTCTAAGTTGATTAGTTTTGGACTTTTGTCAAAATAAATATTGTTCCACTCCAGTAAAACAGCAAATTCTTTGGAGTCGGTATCGCCTTCAAGATAGTTTTTCATGACTTTCAACACGTGAAAATCGTTACTCAATTGAAAAGAAAGTACAGAGTCATGCAATTCTTTTCGTTTTACCTTTTCAATATAATCTTTAGGCGATAAGGTTTCGGCATGTTGCCCGTAGTTAGGGATGCGCCCAGCAAAAACAATTGCCTTGAGATTTAACTGTTCGCACAATTCCTTGCGCGCATCGTATAGGCGACGACCCAAACGTAAACCTCTATAATTAGGGTGAATAAAAACATCAATGCCGTACAAAACTTCTCCTTTCGGATTGTGTGTCGAAAAAGTGTATTTGCCAGTGATGTCAGAGTAATTATGATTTTTATCGACTAAGTTTTCATCAACAATCAACGAAAGTGCAGAGCCAACTACCTTGCCATCTACCAAAATAACTAATTGTCCTTCGGGAAAAAGATTCAATAATTTTTCGATATGATGCTCTCTCCAGTAGGACCCAGTCATTTCTGGATACGATTCGACCATTGAATTTTTGAGTTCTTTATAGTCCTCAAATTTCAAATTTCGGAGTTCTACTTTGTTGATTGCTGCTTGCATAATAAATTGATTTTCAACAAATATAATTAAAAAATTTGCCATTTACAAACGCTTACAAATAGTTACAACCGAAAGTAAGTAGTTAGCAACCGAATAGTTTTTGGTAGTCGTCACATCTTTGCACTGTCGATTCGAAACAAGATCGATATACAAACAAATAAACACTAATATTTAAATTTACACGCCATGAAAAACAGAGTACAATTAATCGGAAGAGTAGGTCAAGATCCAGAAGTTAAAACTTTAGAAGGAGGAAAAAAACTGGCCAACGTAAGTATCGCCACGAATGATGTTTATTACAAAGAAAACGGGGATAAGGTTGAGCAAACCGAGTGGCACCGCGTAACAGCTTGGGGCAAAACTGCTGATTTAATAGAGAAATACGTAACCAAAGGAAAAGAAATTGGTATAGAAGGGAAGCTGGTACACAGAAGCTACGAAGATAAAAACGGTGAAAAACGATACATCACTGAAATTGTGGCTAATGAATTGCTTTTGCTAAGTAAATAGTTAAAGTAAATAGTTGAAAGGAACGGGATGTCTCATTGGAGACGTCCCGTTTTTGTTTTTAAAAAATAGATTTCGCTACTCGATACGTATTGGCGTGCGCCTCAATAATGGTTTTAATTTCTGGAGAATAACCGCCACCCATTGATACTTGAAAAGGAATTTGATGTTTGGCACAGAGTTCTAAAACAATTTCGTCTCGCTTTTTGCAACCTTCGAGCGTGCATCCTAGTTTACCTAATTTGTCTGTAGCCAAAATATCAACACCTGATAAATAAAAAATAAAATCGGGTTTTTGTTCACGTATTAATTGCGGTATTACTTCAGCAATTGTTTTTAAGAAAACAGCATCGGTGGTATGATCTTCAAAAGCGATATCCAGATCGGAGATTTCTTTTTTAAATGGATAATTAGTTTTGCCATGCGTAGAAAAAGTAAAAACCTTTGAGTTATTTTGGAAGATGGCAGCAGTTCCGTTGCCTTGATGCACATCCAAATCAATGATCAGGATTTTTTTTGCCAGCTTTTTATTCAGTAAATAGTGTGCGGCAATAGCTTGGTCGTTCAGTAAACAAAAAGCTTCGCCATGTCCGGGAAAAGCGTGATGTGTTCCGCCAGCAATATTAAATGCAATTTTGTGCTCAAATGCTTTTACAGCGCCCATGACGGTACCTTGTGCAATAATGAGTTCACGTTGGACTAATTCTTTTGAAAGTGGAAAACCAATTTTGCGAGCAGCTCGAGGGTCAATTTGTAGCGCTATTAAATTTTGAACATATTCTTGTTCATGTGCCGCAAGAACTAGTTCGATGTCGCAAGCAGTAGGTTCAAAAAAATCAGCAGCTACAGCGGTGCCTTCATGCAGTAATTGTTGGGGTAACAATTCGTATTTCAGCATCGGGAAACGGTGCCCGTCGGGTAAAGGATGCTGGTATATGGGATGAAAAGCTATAGGAAGCATTGTGATTTTGTTTAAAGTTCAATGCTTACTGATTCATTAAATCCTGAAAATAATCTACAAATTGGCCAAGGTGCAAACCATCAATCAAACCGTGATGTACGTGTATGCTCATAGGCATGGTTCGTTTACCATCAGGGTGAAGGGTCATTTTCCCGAATGAAATTTTAGGACAACTATCAGGAAATTGATAGCTACGGGCATGAGATAATGAGGTGAAATCCAACCACGGAATGGCTGAAAAATGAATCACATTGTCATCAGAAAAAGTACGTGTAAACAAACCAGTGGTGTGCTGAATGCGCTCTACTTCGGCTAATGCATCTTGATTAAAAACGGAATAGTCTTCATTATACGGCATTAATGAAAATCCAAAAGTTCCATCTTCACGTCCTACGGTTGCTGAGGCGTCAATGCGGTCCCAAATGTAAATTTGATTATCAGCAATTCGGTATCTAAAACAGTCAAAATGATTGACTGCTGTAAGTGTTTTGTGTAAATAATAAGTAAAAAAAGACGTCTGTTTTTCTTTTGCCACGGCATAAGCTTTACTGCAGTCTATCGTAACTGTTGCCCCGTAAAAGGGTTCGTCAAACTCTTTAAAAAATAAAAAATGTTCTTTTCTGTTCCAGTTTTCTAGATCTAAAAGCTGTTTCATTTGTATTTATGCGTCTCTCAATTTGTAATTAGGTCAACAACTTCTGTAATATTTGTAAAACTGTGAAAGTTCTCGTGCTGTATTTCGTGGTCAATCTTTTCATGAGCCCAAGTCGTGTGAAATGGAATATGAACCGCATATCCGCCCAATTCTAAAACAGGTAATACGTCGGATTTTAAAGAGTTGCCAACCATTAAAAATTCATGCGGTTGCACATCTAAACGTTTCAATAAATCGTCATAATCTTGTTCTTTTTTATCCGACATGACTTCAATGTGATGAAAATACTTTCCTAAACCAGAATTGTGCAACTTCCGTCGTTGGTCTAGTAAATCGCCTTTGGTGGCTACTACTAATTTGTATTTGCCATATAATGCCTCTAAACATTCTTCAACACCTTCTAAAAGTTCGATAGGTTTTTCTAAAAGCTCTTTTCCGTATTGTATTATCTTCTCAATAACTTCAATCGGAATGGTATTGTTCGAAATTTTCATTGCCGCCTCAATCATGGATAAAATATATCCTTTGATTCCGTAACCGTATAATTTTAAATTAGCGATTTCTACCTTAAACAATTCTTGCGATAGTCCTTGATGCGACAAATAATCACTCATAAGGGCACAAAATTTCTCTTCGGTTTCCAAAAAATAGGTTTCATTGATGAACAAAGTGTCATCAGCATCGAAAGCAATTACTTTTAGGTTCATATTTATGTATTTTACCGCAGATTCGCAGATTGATAAAAGATATATCTGCGCATCTGCGGTTAATTTTTTTAATTGATTGTCTCTCCATTCGCTACACCATCCGTGTCAGGATTTACAAAAACCAATTTTCCTTCAGTATTTGTAGTCATCAAAATCATACCTTGACTTTCTACGCCTCGTAAGTTTCTTGGAGCCAAGTTCACTAAAACAGTTACGCGTTTTCCAATGATATCTTCGGGTTTAAAACTTTCGGCAATACCAGAAACAATAGTGCGAACATCAATTCCAGTATCCACTTTCAATATCAAAAGTTTATTCGCTTTTGGCATTTTTTCAGCTTCTAAAATAGTTCCGGTACGAATGTCCATTTTTGCAAAATCTTCAAACTGAATCAACTCTTTTTGTGGCTCGGCTACTTTATTTTCAGCTTCGTTTGCCGTTTTGGTAGCTTGCAATTTTTCTATTTGTTGCTGGAGGGCATCGTCTTCAATTTTAGAAAACAGTAATTCTGCCTCTCCAATTTGATGTCCTGAAGATAACAACTCAGATGTTTCAGAGATGGTACTCCAAGCCAAGGGCTGTTCTAATTTTAAAATACGAGATAATTTTTGTGCTGTAAATGGTAAAAACGGTTCACAAAGCGTGCTCAACGCTGCGGCAATTTGCAAAGCCACATACATTTGAGTTTTGGTGCGCTCTTCGTCTGTTTTAATCATTTTCCAAGGCTCTTCATCGGCTAAGTATTTATTACCAAGTCGCGCAGCATTCATCATTTCGCCAAGTGCTTCGCGGAATCTGAAACGCTCTACCGAGCTCGAAATTACCGCTGGATACGCTTTTAATTCTGCCAAAGTTTGTTCGTCGACCTCAGAAAGTTCATTCGGTGTAGGAACCACGCCATTGTAATACTTATTAGTTAAAACTACCACACGGTTGATGAAGTTTCCAAAAATGGCAACCAACTCATTGTTGTTTCTTGCTTGAAAATCTTTCCAAGTAAAATCGTTGTCTTTCGTTTCTGGTGCATTCGAGGTCAAAGCATAACGCAAAACATCTTGTTGATTCGGGAAATCCTCTAGATATTCGTGCAGCCAAACCGCCCAGTTTTTCGAGGTTGATAATTTATTGCCTTCTAAATTTAAAAATTCATTGGCAGGAACGTTGTCCGGTAAAATGTAACTTCCTTCCGCTTTTAACATCGCCGGGAAAATAACACAGTGAAAAACAATATTGTCTTTTCCTATAAAGTGAACCAATTTGGTATCTTGATCTTTCCAGTAAGGCTCCCAGTCTTTTCCTTCGCGTGCAGCCCATTCTTTCGTGGCTGATATGTAGCCAATAGGTGCATCAAACCAAACATATAATTTTTTACCTTCGGCGCCAGCCACAGGAACATCAATTCCCCAATCAAGATCACGCGTTACGGCACGAGGCTCTAAACCGCCGTCAATCCATGATTTTACTTGGCCGTAAACATTCGGTTTCCAGTCGCTTTTATGTCCTACCAAAATCCATTCTTTCAGGAAGTCCTCGTAACGATCCAAAGGTAAAAACCAGTGTTTAGTCGATTTTAAAATAGGCGTTTCTCCTGTGATAGTCGATTTTGGATTAATTAAATCGGTAGCGTTCAATGTAGAACCACATTTTTCGCATTGATCACCATACGCCTCTTCGTTGCCACATTTTGGGCAAGTACCAGTAACAAAACGGTCAGCCAAAAACTGATCGGCTTTCGCATCGTACAATTGCTCCGTTGTTTCTTCAATAAAATCGCCTTGCTCGTATAATTTTTTAAAAAATTCCGATGCCGTATCGTGATGAATTTTAGCCGAAGTTCTAGAATAATTATCAAATGAAATTCCGAAATCTAAGAATGATTTGCGAATAATACCATCATATTTATCAATTACTTGCTGCGGTGTAATGCCTTCTTTTTTGGCTTTCATCGAAATAGCTACGCCGTGTTCGTCGCTTCCGCAAACAAATAAAACGTCGCGATTTTGCAAACGCAAATAGCGAGAGTAAATATCCGATGGCACATAAACACCAGCCAAATGGCCAATATGAATGGGTCCGTTAGTATAAGGCAATGCCGCGGTAATTGTATATCTTTTTGGATTCTGTATCATTTGTAACTCGTGTTTTTTTTAGTTTTCACATGTAATGCGCTTATAAGAAAGTAACAAACTGCCTTTTTTCGTTGGCAAATTGCATGATTTGATATAATCGCTCGCAAAAATAAGCAATAGAATTTTATTTGAAGCTATTTAGCTTTGCTGAATCTGCGATGTCCCACTATCCGTTATAATCTTTTGCTCCGAACCTCGCCGCGAAAGGATTTTTACTACTATTAGGGCTAGGGAATTGGGTTTTCGTAAGCTATTTTTCATTCAGAGGGAAAAGAAATCTTTGATTCGGGAGTAACTCAAATCATGATTCCTATTTTGTCAGTTTAGCAGAGTCATGAAAAATAGTTTCCTTTGCAAAGTTTTAAATCTTATGCACATCATTTTGCAATAAATGGCTAATCCAATAAAACCACTCCTTATTATGCCCAAAGGTCCCGAAAAAAACACCAAAAATAAAGCCTTGCACACCAAATTACTAAATCGTAAAAAGGCCAAATTGCAAGAGGAAAAAAGAGAAAAAGCCTTGCGCCTGAAAGCTTTGGTTGCCAAAATCAATCAGCAAAAGAATAATGATACACCTGATGATATTTAATTTTTAGGTGAAATAAATCTGTGGTAATCTGTGCAATCTGTGGTAAAAAAATCGATATCTATGTCAATATCAAATTAAATTTCAATCACAAAGAGAACATAATGCATCAAATAAAATTTATAGCAGAAATAAATCTATTTTAATCTGTTTAATCTGTGGCGAAAAAACGAAATTTGCATCCTAAATATAAAACGCAACCCTAATGGAATTCGGAAAAATCATCATCTCAGAAAACGCTGCTCAAAGTGAAAACCCACAAGACATAATTAACTCAAACATTTCGGTAATTAACTTAATGCGCGAAGAAAAAATTGATGACGATTTAATTCACGAAGATGCGTTGATGAGTTATTATTTAGATTTTTATGTAGCCCAACATGTTGAGGGTAATTTTGCACAATTTGTACACCGCTCCGGATGGAACAAGGAATTAAATGAACTTATTGAAGAAGGTTTGGCCTTGATTGAAGCACCAAAACATCTAGAGCTTTTTCAACAACAGTCTAAAAAAGTGCGTTTAATGAGCAGTGTGAAACTCAATAAATTTTTACAAGGAAAATTAGACGGTGTTAACCCAACTCGTGACGCACTCAACACCGATACTTTTTTCGAAATAGAAGAAAATATAGTAGAACTTAATGCTGCTTTTTTAATGTCGCACCCTGATCTTGAAGTGCTTTCTATAGACGATATGTTTGCTACATTAGAAGAATTTGTGGGTCACGAGATTAAAAGAGAATAGCGTTATTTCGCAAAGACACACCAAGAAAAACACAGAGCAGCGCAAAGATTTTTCAAAAAAACTTGATGAATCTTTGTGGTTGTTTTGTGAATCTTCGTGAAATAGCTTTTCCCCAAAAACTTTGTCCCAATCTTACCAAACATTTCCTTAAATTTGCTACCATTATTATACCATTTAGCGCAAAAAAATTAAGCTATGTTACAAATCGCATTTATTAGAGAGAATCAAGAAAAGGTAATCCAAGCTTTGGCAAAAAGAAATATGGATGCCAAAAGTGTAGTGGAAGAGGTGATACAATTGGACGAAAACCGTCGTGCAACTCAGGTAGAGCTGGATACCATTTTGTCCGAATCTAATAAATTAGCGAAAGATATTGGTGAACTCATGAAAGCTGGTGATAAGGCCAAAGCTTCGATCTTGAAAGAAAAAACAGTAGCCAACAAAGAAAAAAGTAAAAAATTAGCCGAAACTGCCGATGCTTTAGCAGCCGAATTACTTGAAAAATTATATACCCTACCAAACCTTCCTGCAGCGATTGTTCCAGAAGGTAAAACTCCAGAAGAAAACCTGAATGTTTTTGAAGAAGGTACTGTGCCTGTATTACACGAAGGCGCTTTACCACATTGGGAATTGGTAAAAAAATACGACATCATCGATTTTGAATTGGGTGTTAAAATCACAGGTGCGGGTTTCCCAGTTTACAAAGGCAAAGGAGCTCGTTTGCAACGCGCCTTGATCAATTATTTCCTAGATAAAAATACAGCAGCAGGTTATAATGAAGTGCAGGTGCCACACATGGTAAATGAAGCTTCAGCCTACGGAACAGGACAGTTGCCTGACAAAGAAGGGCAAATGTATCACGACAAAGCTGATGATTTGTACTTGATTCCAACAGCTGAGGTTCCTGTAACCAATTTGTTTCGCGATGTAATCCTGAACGAAAATGAATTGCCTGTATTGACTACAGCTTACACGCCTTGTTTCCGTCGTGAAGCAGGTTCATACGGAGCACACGTGCGCGGGTTAAACCGTTTGCATCAGTTTGATAAAGTAGAAATTGTACGCGTTGAGCATCCTGATAAGTCTTACGAAGCCCTTGACGGGATGGTTGAGCATGTTAAGGACATTTTGAGAGACTTAAAATTACCTTACCGAGTTTTGCGTCTTTGCGGAGGTGACATGGGCTTTACATCAGCATTGACCTATGATTTTGAAGTTTTTTCTACGGCACAAGACCGTTGGTTAGAAATTAGTTCAGTATCAAATTTTGAAACCTTTCAAGCCAATCGCTTGAAATTGCGTTTCAAAGACAAAGATGGAAAAAACCAATTGGCTCATACTTTGAACGGAAGTGCTTTGGCTTTACCACGAGTACTAGCCGGAATTTTAGAAAATTACCAAACTCCAGAGGGGATTGTAATTCCAGAAGTATTGCGTCCGTATTGTGGATTTGATATTATAGATTAAGCAATTTGCAGTTTTCAGCCACAGTAATTTTACACTGTTGCTGAAAACGGTAACTGCAACTAATACCGAATATTGAAGAAAATGAAGAAGCTTTTTCTATATCTTTTTTTGTCATGCTCGCTAGTGGCGTTTTCTCAAAACGACCAACTGGCTCAGTATTATTTTGACAAAGGCGATTTTGAAAAGGCAAAAATAAGTTTCGAGGAACTCCTTAAAGAAGCACCCCAAAACAGTCAATATTTTTTGCGTTCGGTAGAATGTATGCAGCAGTTACAGCAATATGATGCAGCAGATAAGGCAATTCAACAACGATTGAGTAAATATCCACAAGGTTATTTGGTTGTAGAATTGGGCTATAATTTTCAGCTTCAAAAAAATGACGCTAAAGCAAAAGAATACTATAATCAGGCGGTAGAAAAAGTCAAAAAAAACCCGAATGAAGTGTACGGTATTGCCAATGCTTTTGAGAAAAAAGTACTGCTCGATTATGCCTTGCAATGCTATCAATCGGCTACAAAATCAGATCAAAATTTCAATTTTAGCTATCAAATTGGGTTACTGTACGGGCAGATGGCAAATTTAGAGATGATGGTAACCACGCTTTTAGATGAAGCTTTTGCTAATCCACAAAATTCCATTCGAATTCAAAATCAATTTGTTCGTTTTATGGCTGATGAGGGCGATGATTCTTTTAATCAGCTTTTGCGAAAAGCACTAATCTTAAGAACTCAAAAGAATCAAGATTTGTTTTGGAACCATTATTTGAGTTGGTTTTATGTGCAACAAAAGGAATTTGACAAAGCTTTCATTCAAGAAAAAGCCATTTATAAACGAAATCCGGAGTCGTTAAATGCTATTGTCAATTTAGGACAGTTGGCTATTCAAGAAGAGCGCGACGAGACAGCTCAAGAGATTTTAACTTTTGTGCTAGAGAATACGCAGGACAAGGATTTAGTGTTACAAGTTGAAACCTATTTGATTCAGCTAAAAATTGAAAAAGCCACTGCAGCAGACTTGCCCGCAATAAAACTGAAATTGGAAACACTTGTGCAGCAATTTGGTATTGTACCACAAACTTTAGAATTGCAACTCGCTCAGGCACATTTTACAGCATTTAATTTAAAAAATCCCGAAGAAGGGAAAACAATAGTTAAGCGAGCATTAGAAATGCCTTTGAATGAATTTGATAAAGCCAAAGCCAAAATGGAATTGGCCGATATCTTTTTGTACGAAGAGAAATTCAATCAAGCCTTAATTTATTATTCGCAAATTGAATTAGATATAAAAAATGATGTTTTGGCACACGAAGCTAGTCTAAAAGCTGCTAAAACCAGTTATTTTAAAACTGATTTTTCATGGGCATTAAAGCAGTTCAAAGAGTTAAAAGCCGCCAATACACAACTGATTGCTAATGATGCGCTAGAGTATTTTTTATTGATTAATGATAATACGGTGGCCGATTCGACCCAAACCGCGCTAAAAGATTTTGCCAAAGGCGATTATCTGGTTTATCAAAATAGAGATGAGGAAGCCATAACCCATTTTTTAGAAATATTAAAAAAGCATAAAGGGGCTGAAATAGAAGCGGTAACCTTGCTTCGATTGGGCAAATTGTATGAAAAGAAAGCCAATTTCGAACAAGCTTTAAACCAATATCAAACCATAATTACACAGCATAAGGATGGAATTTACGTTGATGAAGCACTGTTTTTTTCGGCAGAGATTTACAACAAGCAAACGGTTCCTGAAAAGGCAAAACCACTTTATGAAAAAATATTATTTGAACACGAGGACAGTATTTATTTTGTAGAGGCGCGAAACAAATTTAGGCAGTTGCGGGGCGATACTTTGAATCCTTAATTCACAATTACCTCTTTTCAGACTGTGCAAATCAAAGCGCATTTAAAACAGATTTATTAAACACTTTTAAACCTACTTACCCCTAGTAGGATTCCCCCTTCGGGGGTTAGGGGGCTGATATGATACTATACAACGTTACCACAAACATACACGAAAGCGTACACGACCAATGGATGATATGGATGCAGCACAAACACATACCTGAAATGCTAGCAACGGGAAAATTCACTGCAGCACGCATGGTACGCGTATTGGTCGAAGAAGAAATGGGCGGTGTAACTTATTCGGTGCAATACACCACAGATAGTAAAGCTACGCTCGAAAGTTATTACCAAGAAGATGCTCCTGCAATGAGAGCCGAAGGAGCCAAGCTTTTCGGAGACAAAATGCTCGCTTTTAGAACCGAATTGCAACTTATAGCAGATTATTAGTGCCTCAAAAGAAGATAAATAGCACTGCTTAAAAAGGCTAAAAAAAGCATTTCCTTTACAGCAGTATGGAGTTATTTTCAATTTTAAAATAATAGAAGTAGGCTTTGTGCCTATGTGCCATCGAGGCAAAACAAGAATTATGGAAAAAGTTACCGCCAAAAAGCACTTAGGACAACACTTTTTAAAAGACGAAAGTATTGCAAAAGATATAGCCGATACCTTGAATTTACAAGGATATGATGATGTTTTAGAGATTGGACCTGGAATGGGTGTGTTAACGAAATACCTTTTAGACAAATCCATTACAACCTACGTGATCGAAATTGATACAGAATCGGTAACGTATTTGGATGCAAAATATCCAAAATTGAAAGATAAAATCATTTCGCAAGATTTTTTAAAATACAACATCAACGAGATATTTGACGGAAAACAGTTTGCAATTATTGGTAATTTCCCGTACAATATTTCGACGCAAATTGTGTTTAGAACGCTGGAATTTAGAGATCAAATACCGGAGTTTGCAGGAATGTTTCAAAAAGAAGTTGCCGAGCGAATTTGCGAAAAAGAAGGTTCTAAGGCTTACGGAATTTTATCAGTTTTGGTACAAGCATTTTATGACGCCGAATACCTTTTTACAGTAGATGAAAATGTGTTTAATCCGCCGCCAAAAGTAAAATCGGGTGTGTTGCGCTTGCGCCGAAAAGAAGATTATAGTTTGCCTTGCAGCGAAAAATTATTTTTTACCGTAGTAAAAACTGCTTTTCAACAGCGACGTAAAACCTTAAGAAATAGTTTGAAAACGTTGAATTTGACTGATGCTTTGCGTGAAGATGAAATATTCAACAAACGACCAGAGCAGCTTAATGTAGCTCAATTTATTGCCCTCACCCAAAAAATAGAAGCCGATGGAATTTAAAATCAGCAAAGTATTAATTCATGAATTAGAGCAACTCATTCAAAACAAAAACGACCAGCAATTGGAAGTCTTGTTGAATGACATGCACCATGCTGATATTGCTGAAATTCTGGATGAATTAGACTTTAATGAAGCAACCTATATCTTTAAAGTTTTAGATAGTGAGAAAACGGCCGAAATCCTTTTGGAACTCGAGGATGACTTGCGTGAAAATATCTTAAGCAGGCTTTCGCCAAAGGAAATCGCTGAGGAGTTAGACGAACTTGAAACGAATGATGCGGCGGATATTATCGCCGAGCTTTCGCAAGATTTGAAAGCAGAGGTAATATCAGAACTTCAAGACGTAGAACACGCCAAAGATATTGTTGACTTGTTGCGCTACGACGAGGATACTGCGGGTGGAATCATGCACAAGGAGTTGGTTAAGGTCAATGAAAATTGGAACGTACTCACTTGTGTGAAAGAAATGCGCATTCAAGCTGAAAATATTTCCAGAGTACACTCCATTTACGTGGTAGATGATGAGGACAGGCTAAAAGGGCGCCTATCACTCAAAGATTTACTGACTACTTCGTCTAGAACGCCGATTAATGATGTGTACATCCGAAAATTAAACTCGGTAAAAGTAGATACAGAAGATGTTGAGGTAGCGCGTATCATGCAAAAATACGATTTAGAGGCTATTCCGGTAGTAGATGAATTAGGTCGACTCGTAGGCCGAATCACCATCGATGATATCGTTGACGTAATCAAGGATGAAGCCGATGAGGATTACCAATTAGCAGCAGGTATCTCGCAAGATGTTGAAGCCGATGATAGTATTTATGAACATACCAAAGCACGTTTGCCTTGGTTGGTCCTGGCATTATTGGGAGGTTTTGTTTCGGTTAAAGTTCTAGGGCTTTTTGAAGGTGCAATGTTGCAACACGGTAATTTGTTCTTTTTTACGCCGCTTATTGCTGCAATGGCAGGGAATGTTGGTGTGCAATCATCAGCTATTATTGTGCAAGGTTTGGCTAATAATACGTTAAGTGGCTCTGTTTTTAACCGACTAATTAAAGAGGTCTCGTTAAGTTTATTAAATGGAGTTATTTTAGCTACCATTTTATTTGTAGGAAGTCATTTTTTACTGAATGTAGAAATGATTATCGGGATTATTGTCACTACGGCTTTGATTGCAGTAATCATAATTGCGTCATTAATTGGCACTTCTATACCTTTGTTGTTGGATAAATTCGGAATTGACCCTGCCTTAGCCACTGGGCCTTTTATAACAACGAGCAATGATATTTGTGGTATTTTAATTTACTTTTCAATAGCGCGATTGATTTTAGGGTTTTAGCCCTTTAAATTAGCTTTGAATAGCATCATTCAGCCAAAAATGAAATCTTTTTATACCACTAGTTTGGTTCAAAATGATTTCATTTTTGGCTTTTTCATTTTTGGACTTTGTGGTTTGTGTTGCTGTTTTAGCTATTTTTGAAAAAACTAAACTAAAACTAACTACTTGCCTTATTGATTTTGTTTTAAATAGAAAGGAGAGGGCAAAAAACTACAACGCATGAAAGTACACATTATTGGCGGAGGAAACCTTGGCGTTTCTATCGCGCTCGGTTTGGCTAAATTTGCCACACAGCATCAGGTTACCATTACGCGACGCAACATTTCAAGTATTCTATATCTCGAAAAATTAGGGGCAACAGTAACAACGAATAACATTCTCGAAATTCAAGAGGCTGACGTAATTATACTCACCATTAAACCCTATCAGGTTGATACCGTTTTGGCCGAAATTTTACCACAAATCTCCAATAAAATCATTGCATCGGCAGTAAGCGGGTTGTCTATTGAAAATTTGCAATCTAAAATTGGCGCCAATAACTATGCAGTGCGAATCATGCCTAATATTGCGGCACAGTTTGGCGCATCGGCTACTTGTATTGCATTTCACGAGGCTCATAGAGAATTGGCTCAAGAGGTGGTTGCCCTATTTGAAAGTTTGGGTACGGCACCGATTATTGACGAGAAGTTGATGGATGCAGCCACCGTTCTAGCAGCGAGCGGAACAGCTTTTGCCCTGCGTTACATTCGCGCCTCAATGCAAGCCGGAATCGAAATTGGTTTCGATTGGCAAACGGCATTGGCCATTTCTGCCCAAACAGTGAAGGGAGCTGCCGAAATGCTTCTCGAAGAAAAAATCCATCCAGAACAACTAATTGATCGGGTAACTACGCCGCAAGGCTGCACCATTGCGGGCTTGAACGAAATGGAAATGCACGGTTTTAGTTCGTCCTTAATTCGAGGAATAAAAACTTCCTTAAAACAGATTAAGGGGTAGTGGAGTTCAATGTAAGTTCTTTTTTTGGGTTTGAGACCATTAAATTTCATAGATAGTTTTGCCATAACGCAAACCAAAAGCTACTAAATACTAAAAAGCCTCATTAACAACTTTGTAAACGAGGCTTTTTTTATTATCAGACAATCCAATTAAGTTGTGGTAGATTTTGTTTTTCTTGTTTTCAAATTAAACTTAAGCCAAACAAAACCAATTGTTCCCGCCATAAACGAAGCTAATAAAATGGCAATTTTAGAGTACGTGATTACTTCTTCGCCATTATTTTTAAAGGCTAAAAGCGTAATGAAAATCGACATCGTAAAACCGATTCCACCCAGCATTCCAGCACCCAAAATAGTAGACCATTTTAAGTCTCGTGGTAAAGTACAAATTCCTAAACTCACCGCAAGGAACGAAAATAACCAGATTCCTAATGGCTTACCAATCACTAATCCTGCAATGATTCCGAGGGTATTTGATTGTGTTAAGCCCTCATGCCAATCCGGATTAATGGCGATGCACGTGTTGGCAATAGCAAACAAGGGCAAAATGAAAAAGGCAACCGGATTGTGCAGAAAATGTTGTAATTTATACGAGATGGTCTTTTTTCCGCCATCTCCAAACGGAATCACAAATGCCAACAAAACGCCAGTTATTGTAGCATGTACACCAGAATTAAGCATGAAATACCACATTCCTGCACCGCCAAGTAGGTACGGCCAAAGACTATGTACGTTTCTTCTGTTCAAAATAAATAAGCCACCCATAATTCCAAAAGCAATGGCTAGATTTAAAAATGAGATGCTTTCTGTGTAAAAAATAGCAATAACCATGATCGCACCTAAGTCGTCAATTACAGCAAGTGCAGTCAAAAACACTTTTAAGGAAGTAGGCACTCTATTGCCCAAAAGCGATAAAATCCCTATTGCAAAGGCAATATCAGTAGCCATTGGTATTCCCGCACCGTTTTGGGTAATTGTCCCAAAATTCAAGCCCAAAAAGATTCCTGCCGGAACAATCATTCCGCCAAGTGCGCCAAAAATAGGTAAGGCAGCATTTTTTAGGTCAGATAGCTCTCCTTGGTAAATTTCGCGTTCTAATTCTAAACCTATTAATAAAAAGAAAATCGTCATCAATCCGTCATTAATCCAATGGGTTATGGAATGATGGCCAACTTGTGTGTCCCAAAAAGCAATGTAATCGGTTTCTATGGCCGAATTAGCCAAAAATAACGATCCTAAAGTGACAAATAGTAATAAGATTCCGCCTGATTTTTCGCTTTCAAAAAAAGCTTTGAACGTTTTAGTTAATTTCATGGGTAATATATTGTGTAGCAGCAGTCGGATTGCTACGAATTTGTAGTGTGCAAATTTACGATTTTAAAAGTGAAATTCCATTCGGGAGCCAATAAACCGTATTTTTTTTGTTAATTTGAATGGTTAAATCTCCATCATCATTATGGCTATAAAAGTCCTTCATCTCGATAGCAATCATCCCATATTGTGGGACCAATTAGAAAATGCTGGTTTCATCAATCACAGCGATTACAAATCCTCTAAACTAGAAATAGAAGCAATAATTGATCAATATCACGGAATCGTAATTCGGAGTCGTTTTAAAATTGATCAAACTTTTTTAGATAAAGCCACGCAATTGCAGTTCATTGCTCGCGTGGGCGCTGGACTGGAAAGTATTGATTGCGAGTATGCCGAATCGAAAAACATCTCACTTATTGCTGCGCCAGAAGGTAACCGGAATGCGGTCGCTGAACATACGTTGGGCATGATTTTGTCACTTTTTAATAAATTGAATCAAGCCGATCGTGAAATTCGTGCGGGTCAATGGAACCGCGAATCAAACCGTGGGCATGAGCTAGACAGGCAAACCGTGGGCATCATCGGTTATGGCAATATGGGGAAATCATTTGCCAAAAAACTACGCGGTTTTGATGTTACTGTTTTGTGTTACGATATTTTAGATGGGGTTGGCGATGCCAATGCTAAGCAAGTAAGTTGGGCAGGATTTCAAGAAAAAGTTACTGTATTGAGTTTGCATTTGCCTTGGACACCTGATACCGATAAAATGGTAAACGAAGCTTTTATTAATGGCTTTAAAAATCCGTTTTGGATTATGAATACCTCACGAGGAAAAAATATTGTAACCGATGATTTAGTTGTTGCACTGCAATCAGGGAAAATCTTGGGAGCTGGTTTGGATGTTTTAGAATATGAAAAATTATCTTTCGAAACACTTTTTACTGATGCTAATCCGCCAGCCGCTTTCCAATATTTATTGCAAGCGCCAAATGTAATTTTAACACCGCATGTTGCTGGCTGGACATTTGAAAGTCACGAGCGATTGGCACAAGTTATTGTTGATAAAATAAAAACGAAGTATGCTCCTCAACCAGAAATTGCTAAACTTGAACCACGAGTAACCGGTGTCGGCGGTTTCTTTTTTAAAGCGCAAAATCCAGCCGAATTGAAACAATGGTACCACAAACATTTAGGTCTGCCAACTGATGATTACGGCGCTACTTTTTGGTGGAAAGACCAACAAGGTAACGATTGTAGCACGCAATGGTCGCCTTTTGAAGCAGACACCAACTACTTTGAACCAAGTCAAAAAAACTTCATGCAAAATTTCAGAGTAGCTGATTTAGAATCGCTTTTAAAAAAATTAACAGCAGAAGGTGTAACAATTGTAGGGGATATGCAGACTTATGAGTACGGAAAATTTGGCTGGGTCATGGATCCCGAAGGAAATAAAATTGAACTCTGGGAACCAATTGATGCTACTTTTGAACCAAAAAACTAATCTAACCAAAAAACTATAAACAATGGAAAATCAAAAACACGAAGCTTGGAACACGCCACAGCCACAACATCGAGACAATAAAAAATTAGCGGCTGGTTTGCTAGCTATTTTACTTGGTCCTTTAGGAATTCATAAGTTTTATTTAGGCTACACTACAGAGGGAATTATCACGCTAGTAATCAGTCTTTTCACTTGTGGGACAGTGTCTAGTTTATTAGGTTTGATAGAAGGAATTATTTACCTGACCAAATCTGACGAAGAATTTTATCAAGTCTATCAAGTCAATAAAAAAGCTTGGTTTTAAGCATAAAAAAAATCCCGATTCAATCGGGATTTTGATTTTATAAACACTCTTGATTACTCTTCTTTTTCAACTAGTTTGCGCTCTAGTTCGGCTTGAAATTCTTCCATAACAGGTTTCATCGTGCTTTCTGGGATATCTGCAATCCTTATGTACATTAAACCATCAACCGCATTATTAAACAAAGGATCAACGTTAAATGCCACTACTTTTGCGTTTTGTTTGATGTATTTTTTAATTAAAACGGGTAAGCGTAAACTGCCAGGTTCTAATTCGTCAATAATCTTATCGAATTTATTCAAATCCGACTCAGCTTCGTCAAAAATAAAGTCTTTATCAGCATCTTTCAATTTAACTTTGTAAGCCTTTTTCGGATGAATGTATTGCGCAATGTAAGGATCATAATAGTTTGATTTCATAAACTCAATCATCAACGATTTCGAAAAATCTGAAAATTGATTGCTAATACTCACACCGCCTAATAAAAATTTATGTTCCGGATAACGCAAAGTGGTATGCATAATTCCTTTCCACAACAAGAATAAAGGCATTGGTTTTTGCTGGTATTCTTTTATAATAAAGGCACGGCCCATTTCGATAGATTTGTGCATCATGTCGTGCAACTCCGGCTCAAATCGGAACAAATCATTCAAATAAAAACCATTAATTCCGTATTTCGGGTAAATCTCTGAACCTAATCCCATACGGTAAGCTCCCGCTATTTTATTTGCTTCGTTGTCCCACAAAAACAAATGGTGGTAGTATTGATCGTGCTTATCCAAGTCGATCGATTCATTGGTGCCTTCACCTACTTCACGAAACGTAATTTCGCGCAAGCGGCCTATTTCATGTAAAATACTCGGAATTTTAGTCGCTCTCGCAAAAAACACCTCGTAGTTTTTACTTTGCAGCAAACGACAATCTGTGCTTCGTAAAGCTTCAACTTCTTGCACCATCGTTTCAGGACTGGCAGCGGTAACAATTGTTTTTGGGCTCTTCGGAATTTTAAGAGTAGGCGTTGGTAAAAAGGGAATTTCTTTCTCGAAAGGATTCGCCAACATGTATGTTTTCTTTCTCAAAAATTCAGAGTATTCCTCTAGCGTTGTATGTTCGTTTTGTTCGCTTACTGAAATCGGTTTACCAATTCGCACTTTAATCACGCGGCGTTTTTGACTAAACACTTCCGAAGGCAGTTTGGCAGTACGCAACGTGCCACTTATTTTCGATAAAAAATAAAATAATTTGCTGTTTTTGGCATGAAAATAAATCGGTACAACAGGCACTTGTGCTTTTCGAATCACTTTGATAGCGCCTTCTTCCCAAGGTTTATCCACCATCAATTTACCATCTTTGTAGGTCGAAACTTCACCTGCAGGAAACATTCCCAAGGGTTTTCCATCGCTTAAATGGCGTAAAGTTTCCTTGATACCTACCACGCTTGACTTTACATCTTTGTGGTTTTCAAAAGGATTCACCGGCATGATGTACTTTTTGAGCGGTTCAATTCGGTGCAGTAAAAAGTTGGCTATAATTTTAAAATTGGGCTCTCTTTCAAGCATTAATTTTAAAAGTAAAACCCCGTCAATTCCGCCTAGCGGGTGGTTTGATATGGTAATGTAAGCGCCTTCTTTTGGTAATCGTTTTAAATCTTCCTCTGGAATTTCAAATTTAATTTTTAAGTCATCCAATACTCCATTCAAAAATGCTACATCTTGCAGATGCTTGTTTCTGTTATATACTGTGTTTAAGGTAGATATTTTTAGCACCTTCATTAACATCCATCCTGAAAAAGTTCCAAGAAATCCGTATTTGTCTACATTTATTGCTTTTGCAACTTCTTTGGCGGTTACTAAACCCATTTATTATTGTTTTTAAGGCAAGAAACAAAGATAGCAAAAAACTCCATTTTCTCTATTTTTCTGGGCCAAACTTCTTCTTTTTTGTTACATTTGGGTTTCAAAAATCTACTTCATGAGAATTATTTCATACAATGTCAACGGGATACGAGCCGCTATTACAAAAGGATTTTTAGACTGGTTGCAAGCCGCTCAACCGGATGTTATTTGCCTTCAGGAAATTAAGGCTACCGAGGATCAAATTCCGGTCGAAGCCATTACTCAAGCAGGTTATCCCTACCAATATTACCATTCTGCTACTAAAAAGGGATACAGCGGAGTAGCAATTTTATCCAAAATAAAACCCAATGCAGTAGTCCACGGCACCGGAATTGACCACATGGATTTTGAAGGGCGAAACATTCGTGCTGATTTTGATGATTTTTCAGTCATGAGTTTGTACTTGCCATCAGGTACCAACATGGATCGATTGGATCACAAGTTCATGTTCATGGACGATTTTCAAAACTATGTTAACGCACTCAAAACTGAAATCCCTAATCTAGTAATTTGCGGAGATTACAACATTTGTCACCAACCTATTGACATTCATGATCCGGTGCGCAACAAAAATGTTTCTGGATTTTTGCCTGAAGAGCGCGCTTGGTTAGATGGATTTATCAAATCGGGTTTTGTAGATAGTTTTCGTCATTTCAACAGCGAGCCGCATCAATATTCGTGGTGGAGTTACCGTGCGGGAGCCCGAAAAAATAACAAAGGCTGGCGTATTGATTACAATTTAGTGAGCGATTCTTTAAAACATAAATTAAAAAGAGCCGTTATCCTTTCTGATGCCGTGCACTCCGATCACTGCCCAATTCTAGTCGAACTCGATTAGGAGTATTAGGAGCTTTATCCTGCTATTCGCTGTAATCTTTTATTTTTTAAAGAAAAAAATAAAAGGATTTCCGCTGCTATCAGGGCTAAAAGAGTACGGTTTTCATCACATTTTCGAGTTCTAAAACAAAATTAATCAACATCAAAAATTAACGTTATGATAAAAAAATTTTCCATCGGATTGCTAGTTTTAGCCTTGTCAACATCCTGTGTTTCAAAAAAAATATACAACGATCTAGAGAATAAATTTGCCGACCTAAAAAAAGAAAACCGAAGCTTGGCTGATGAAAATTCGAATTTGCAACAAGGTAAAAACAAAGCTGAACTAGAGCGTGACGGTCTAAAAACGGATTTAGATAAAAACAAGGCTGACTTGGCTAAAATCAAAGCCGAATATGCAGCGGCACAAGAGCAATTTAAAGCCTTGCAAGATTCGTATGCAGCTCTTGAAAAAAACAGCAGCGATGCCTTGCAAAGCAACCTCAAAAAAAATCGTGATTTGTTAGGTCAACTTGACGAAAAAGGAAAGGCGTTAGCACTGGAGCAAGAGCGTTTGAGCAAGAGTGCACAACGTTTGCAAGAGCTAGAAGATTTGATTGCTGCCAAAGAGGCGAGCATGAAAAAACTAAAAGAAACCTTGTCTAAAGCATTGAATAGTTTTGAAGGTAAAGGTTTAACCGTGGAGCAGAAAAACGGAAAAGTGTACGTGTCTATGGAGAACAAACTGCTTTTTAATTCCGGAAGTTGGGCCGTAGGCTCCGAAGGTAAGAAAGCGGTTGTGGAGCTAGCAAAAGTATTGGGTGATAACCCTGATATTGCCGTGCTTATCGAAGGGCATACAGATGACGATGCTTTTAGCGCATCAGGACCAATAGCTGATAATTGGGATTTATCAACCAAAAGAGCAACTGCAATTGTAGCTATTTTGAGCGAAAACAAAAAAATCAACAAACAAAATCTAACTGCAGCTGGCCGTGGTGAATTCTCGCCCTTAGCTAGTAACGCTACTGCCGATGGTAAAGCAAAAAACCGTCGCATTGAGATCATCTTAACTCCTCGTTTGGATGCCATTGCAGAAATGCTGAATGAAATAAATTAAAGAAGAAGCAAAGATTCAAGGAGGCAAAAGTTCAGAGTTTTTACTCGACACTTTTGCCTTTTTTCCCTTTGTTCCTTTGTACCCTTGCACCATTGTCCCTTTTTACCACTGACTTTAAAAAAAAATGAAATACACTACTTTACCGAATACCGATATAAAAATTAGTAAAATCTGCCTTGGTACCATGACTTTTGGGCAACAAAACACAGAGGCCGAAGGGCATGCTCAAATGGATTACGCGCTTGAAAACGGTGTTAATTTTTTTGATACTGCCGAGATGTACTCCATTCCTGCCAAGAAAGAAACTTACGGTAGCACCGAACGCATTATTGGAACTTGGTTTAAAAAATCAGGCAAAAGAGATGAGGTCGTTTTAGCTACCAAAATAGCAGGACCCAATCCTAATTTTGGGTACATGAGACCCGAGTTAGACTTTTCTCCCGCCAGTATCACGCACGCATTAAATTCTAGTTTAGAACGTTTGCAAACCGATTATGTTGATCTTTACCAACTGCATTGGCCAGAGAGAAAAACGAATTATTTTGGGCAACGCGGTTTTAAAGTGCAAGAGGATGAATGGCAAGACAACATTCACGAAGTATTGGAAACTTTGGACGGTTTTGTAAAAGCAGGTAAAATAAAACACATAGGTCTCTCCAACGAAAATCCGTGGGGAATAATGCGTTTTCTAGAAGAAAGCAAACACCACAATTTGCCTCGAGTAAAAACAGTTCAAAACCCGTATTCATTATTGAATCGTTTGTTCGAAGTGGGTTCGGCAGAAGTTTGTATGCGCGAAAATGTTGGTTTACTGGCATATTCACCAATGGCTTTTGGAGTTTTATCAGGTAAATTTTTATCTGGTGAGGCACAGCCCAACGCACGCATTTCGTTGTTTCCGCAATACACCAGATACAGCAGTGAGCAATCTACCGAGGCTACAAAAAGATACCAAGATATTGCGCAACGTTATGGTTTAACCTTAACAGAATTGGCATTGGCCTTTATCGAGCAGCAAGCATTTGTGAGCAGTACCATAATTGGAGCTACTTCGGTAGAGCAACTCCAACAAAATATCAATACAATTCAAGTGTCACTTTCTGATGAAATTTTGCAAGCCATTGATACAGTGCAAGCGGGTATTCCTAATCCAGCTCCGTAAAAAATGATAGAAGTAGAAAGATTATAAAAGACGGAACGCCGAAAAAAGAGTAAAATAGTTTATCCAAAATTTGATTTGGGCTTACTTTTTGGAATTTGGGCTTTATATAATTGTAACTCTAGAGTCTGATGCATCATTGTTTAAGTGTAAAGTTTAAAAATCAATTATGAAAAATATAATTTTCTTGTTCTTTATGTTTTTTTCTGTTTCAGTTATTAATGCACAAGAAAAAAAATGGGGTATCGAATATGGAGCATATGAAAGAGTAAAAGATGGTTCTATGAAAATAGGAGATGCTACTTATTTAACTTTTTTCAGAGTAAAAAAAATACCAAATGATTTAAAAGACTTTTATAACGTAAAAGAAATGCGTCTAGCAAGTTGTAAAGAACTAAAGAATGCAGATAACCTATGTTGTTTAGAGAACTTGGAGCGATTACAAATTGATAATTGTCGCTTTGGAAGCATTAAAATTGATTCAAAATTATTTGAAAAATTACCTCGATTGAAAACATTAGAAATAAATTCTTCTACAATTAATACTATTTCGCACAAAATAAGCAATTTAAAAGCCTTGACTAACCTTACTATTTCAAATAATGGCGAAGGTGAAAATGTGTTTATAGATTATACGTTTTTGGAAGATTTGCCATCTTTAGAAGAATTAGATTTGGGTACCAATTTAAATATATGTTATAGAAATTTAAAGAATTTAAAAAACCTTAAACGAATAGCATTAAGCGATTCAAATGAAAATAGTCATATTTTATTTGAGATTTTCGGCAGCTTAACCGGTCTAGAAGAAATAAGTTTGACAGGGGCTCAAATTGCTCGTATTCCATTTAAGAAAATGCCCAAATTGAAAAAGTTAAAAATAACTACTAATAAATCTATTGAAAACTTCGGAAGTTTAATTGGTATTGAAACATTGGAAGAATTGCATATCGGTAACTATATAGCTAATGCTGATAGCGAGTTGATATTAAAAAAGTTGTCAAGTGTTAATCCGAAATTAAAAATTTTTAAAACATATAATCAACTATCAGAAGATACGGATTACTAGAAAAAATTCGCCAAATAATCCATTTCAATAGTTTGAAGTTTCGACTGTCTTAACCACCAACTTTTTTTAGTTACACAATAATAGTGTAATTTTTTTATTTAAAGATCAAACTCATTATCAAGCGCAATCGAATCAGTTTTTACTTGCGTAGAATCGATTGTTTTTATTTTGATAAATGATTGTGCCGGACCAGAAATAAAGAGCGGTAAAGCTTTATAAATAGTGTCTTCGGGCATTAAAAGTCCACGTCGGAACATTAATTTGGTTAAAAAAGCTTCTTGCTTCACTGCAAAATCTTTCAACTGTCCTTGATCGTTAAATTGGTACATGAATTTCTTCGGGCTAGGGATAATTCGAGCCAAGTACAAGCATTCGTTTAGCGATAACTCGGCAGGAGTTTTCTGAAAATAAAACTGACTCGCTTCTCCAATTCCGTAAACATTTGGGCCCCATTCAATGATGTTAAAATACACTTCAAGCATGCGCTCTTTACTTACAATGCGGTTGTTTTCTAGAATGTAAACGAGTAAAATCTCTTCGAGCTTTCGCGAAAGCGTTTTTTCTCGGCTCAAAAATGCATTTTTAACCAATTGCATACTGATGGTACTTGCGCCACGAGCAAATTTTTTGGTTCGAATGTTTTTTACGATCGATTGTTTAAAAGCTTCGTTGATAAACCCACGGTGTGAAAAGAACGACGGGTCCTCAGTTGTTAAGACACATTTTTGCAAATATTGCGAAATTTGATCCAAAGGTGTGTAATTTGGGTTGCCCGTTCCTACCAAAATACCACGCTGAAAAACATTGTTAATCAAAGCGCGGTACACAAATTCGCCGTTGAGTTTTGTTAAATTCGCCTCTCCGTATTTGATGATTTTTAGATTTTCTTTTTGCAATTTACTGTCAAAAACAAGCTGATTGGGTTTGTTTTGGTTAAACGCAAAATCCAGTTTGTAACTAAAGTTTCCACTGGCCTCCATTCCTTGAAAATGGGTGAACAATCCCGCAGGCAATGAGGTGATGAAATCTTGCGCTTTCATTTTTGGCAAATCAATCTTCATCTTATAAATGGTGTCTTCCTCGGTTTCGTAAGCCAAATACGGATGTATTTTGATGTTGTTGATTTGTACTGTTGAACTACTGTCAAGCGCAATAAAATCAGATCCTAAAACAAATCTATAGTCGAATTTTGCCTTTTCAAAAAGTACATCTTTGCTCGCTATTTTTGGATGATTGAGTTTTAAATTGGCTATTGACATTGCGCCATTAATACGTACTTCGTCGCCGTCTTTGTCAATGTTATCAAGTACAACACGAATCGAGTTAAAGCTGGTTTTTAGGTTAAAACGTTCCTGTAAATACGGCATTCTGATGGCTCCCGTATCGATATTGATCAGTTGAATGTCGGCCTTTTTATTTCTCGGATCGGCAAAACCTTTGATGCGCCAGCGCTGGGTGAAGGTTTTGTTTTGAACTTGTATGTTGGTTTCTAGTTGTTTGTTGGCTAGTCCCAATTTTTGAATTTGAATATTGGTTTGATTGCCGTTGTCATTGAATTTAAAAGCCACATTGTTCAGCTCCATATCGGTTGGAACCAAATTAAAGGTTTTCGAAATTAATCGGTATGCAAATTCAGCGTAATCCCGTTTTTCATTGTCGGCGCTCGCTCGTTTGTCTTTTTTTAAGAAGGCTTCAAAATTGCTTTTTTTGCCATTTTTTACCAATTGAATGTAACCATTATCGATGTGTAAAGTGCCTACTTGTACATTTCCACCAAGTAATTGCCATAAATTGACACTGGTTTCTAGCTTTTGAATTTTAAATAAAGTGTCGGCATTATTAGGAGCCAAAACCACATCGCTAAACTGTAAACCCGAAAGTCCATCGAATGAAGCCGACTTAACGCTAAAATTAGCATTGTAATCTACCTCCATTTCATGCGAAATCTTAGCAATGGTTTGTTGCAGGACGGCATCTCTAAAAATATAAAATGCTGCAATTAATACAATTACAACTGCGACACTTATTTTTAGCGCCAGAATTACTTTTTGCTTTTTGATTTTCATTATCTCTTGACTGGTAACCGCTAAAATAGTTAGTTTTTTGATTATTAGTCCTCAGGTGTTTTAAAGTTTAATAAATTCTTAGCAATTAGTAGCTGTCATGGTTTTATGATTTTGGTTTACAATACGATCCTTAGTTAGATGATTTATTTTAAATCAAGTAATAGTTGGTCTATTTCTCGTTTTTGAATGGCATATTTTTCTTGAAGTAAGGAACCTTCGCCCATACGAGTGTAATATTCTAGCGCTTTGTTAGCAAAAAAGCGTTTGTGTGTATCGGTCAATATTGGAATATGTGGGAATTGATGATGAAAAATCATTTCATAGTACGCTTGCCATTCTCTCTCGTTTTTGTCAGCAACAGAATTTTGAGGTGTTTTTTGACTCACGTGAATCATTTCGTGCAGCAACAAGTTGAGCATTAAGGGCAAATGAAATTCGAAAGTATTTTCAGGAATCCGAATAATTTGAGGTCCAGCAAGTGGTCCTTCGGTAGTCATTAAAATAAAATCGGGTTTTGCTTTTTCTCTGAGTTCAAAACCCTTGAAATTAGGGTGTGTCAATCCGTATTCTTCAATCAAGAACTGCGCTGCAGCAATCGTTTCGCCCATTTCATGAAAGGAGTGTACAATTTGTAGTTGGTCTTGGTAGGTTTTCATTGTAGTAAGTTAGTGCAGTTTATTTCAGTTTCTTGATGAGCAAAAGCATGGTAAATATATACTTTATTCAGTCTTATTCATAATCGAGTGAACTCTTCTAGCTTGCAGACTTCAAACAAAAAAGCCTAACAAAGCAAATGTTTGTTAGGCTTTTAAAAATTAGATTTTGTAAGTTACAGGATCGCTTTGGCTGCAAATTCTGCTACATTATGATCGTCTTCTACGGTGCTTCCGCTTACTCCAATAGCTCCAATTACTTCACCAGCATTGTTTTTGATAACAACACCTCCAGGAAAAGTAATCAATCCGCCATTACTGTGCTCTATGTTGTACAACGGAGCATCAGGTTTTACCAACGGAGTTAAAGTTGCAGTGTCCATCGTGAACCATGCTGATGTTTTTGCTTTTTTGAATGAAATGTCAATAGAGCCTATCCATGCGCCATCCATTCTTGCGAATGCTACTAAATTTGCACCTGCGTCTACTACGCAAATGTCCATTTTAGTTCCAATTTCTTCTGATTTGATTTTTGCTGCAGCGATTACTGCTTCTGCTTGTTGTAATGTAATGTTCATTTTTTTAAACTTATTTGGTTGTAAATTGGGTAATTAATTCAATTGGAGTTGCACTTAAGGCTTTGCTGATTGGGCATCCAAGTTTTACTCCTTCGGCTAATTCGTTGAATTGTGATTCAGTCATTCCGCTAACTTCACCAGTTAAATGAAGTTTGATTACTGATATTTCAAATCCATCGCCAACAGCGTCGAGTGCTACTTTGGCCTCAACGTGCAAAACTTCTGGCGTAAAACCAGCTTGAGTGACAGCAAAACTCAATGCCATTGCAAAACATCCTGCGTGAGCTGCTGCTAATAGCTCCTCCGGATTGGTGCCTTGTGTGCCATCTGCATTTTCAAAACGAGAATTAAAGCTGTAAGGAGTGTTGTTAAAAAATTGATTTTTAGAGTTTAGAGTTCCTTTTCCCTCTAATCCAGTACCGTTCCAAGTGGCGGTCGCTTTACGTAATGTTCCCATAGTTTTATCTTTTATAGTGTGCTACAATAGTTGCTTTTGCAATTGTGTTGGCCCATAGATTGTAACCAACTAATTCTGGATTAGCAGTTGCATCTAGTCCTAAATTATCTGTTTTTAACGCGTAAACTGTAAAAATGTATGTGTGAATGCCGTGGCCTACGGGCGGACATGGACCTCCAAAACCAGTTGCGCCAAAGCTTGTAGTACTTTGAATTGTTCCTGCGGGCATTAAATTTAAGGCTGGATTTCCTGCTTTTGAAACAATTTCATTACTATTTGATGGAATGTTAAAAGCTACCCAATGCCACCAACCTGCTCCTGTAGGCGCATCTGGGTCGTAGCACGTAATAGCAAAACTTTTGGTTCCTTCTGGAGCATTAGTCCAGCTTAATTGTGGTGATGCATTGTTTCCGTTACAGCCAAATCCATTAAACTCATTTTGAATGGTAAAGGATCCGCCCATATCTTTACTGCTTAAAGTAAACGTTTTTTGAGCAAAAAGAGTACCTGTAAAAAGTAATACAGCTGATAAAAATAAAATTGATTTCTGCATGATGAATGTTTTAAAAATTACATTACAAAAGTCAGTAATATGGCAGGAAACTCTAAAACTAAAAAGTTCAAAAAATGTTGCTAAAAGTTCAAATATTAATTTGTGATTGTTTAGGAGTTGTTCCAAATTTATTTTTGTACGCTTGAACAAAACTCGATAAATTTTCAAAACCTATTTCTTCGTAAACATCAGAGGCGCGCATTTTTTTGGTTTGCAACAAGTAAGCAGCATGTTCAAGTCTCTTTTCTTGAAACCATCGAATCGGACTTGTTTGAAATTCTTTATCAAAGTTGCGTTTAAAAGTAGAAACGCTCATGTTACACAAAAACGAAAGTTCTTGTATGCTTAAATTGTTCAAAGCATTTTTGTGCATCGTATCTACAAATGATTTTGCCGAAGGGTTTTGATGATGAACAAAATTCAATAAAAAATCGATTCCCTTCATTTGCACAAGATACAGAAGGATTTCCTCAAATTTTAACGGTAGCATTTTGTTGATAAAATCAACAGGTTGCGTTTGAAGATGAACCAAGCTTTTAACAATATTTTGAATTACGCGATCGTATTCTGTGATAATAAAAGGATCGTTATTTTGTTTGTGATTGTTCTTGTAATCGTATTTTTTTAGAAAGTCTTCAACGGCTTTATCCGAAAAAAATAGCAACATACTGCGGTAATTTTGACTTAAAGAAATGCTTTCGCTCATTAAGCAATTGCCCGCTTTGATAATGACAAATTTATCGTTTTCGATTCGCGTTGTGTGGTTTTGAGTGATTAGTTCTTTGGTGCCATTGAGCAGAAAACTAAAAACATTTTTAGATAGTTGCACCTTGTTTTTGTTGACACTTTTTGAAATAAAATACTCATACAGTTGTAGTTCACTATCGCTGTTGGTTTCTATCTGCTCAGGTAAATATTGAATTTCCATCTTATGATTTAAAATTTTCTACAATAAATATAGTTATCCAAATAGCTCACTCGCTACATCTTCTATTTTGGCGACCATTCTAATTTGTATACCTGTGTTTTTCAAAGTGATTTTATTGTATTTGGATACAAAAATGGTCGAAAATCCTAATTTTTCAGCTTCTTGAATTCGCTGATCTACTCTATTCACAGGGCGTATTTCGCCCGAAAGTCCTACTTCGCCAGCAAAACAAAAATCTTTATTGACTGCAATATCTTCATTGGAAGATAGAATCGTAGCAACTACAGCCAAGTCGATAGCGGGATCGTCTACCGAAATCCCTCCAGTGATGTTCAAGAAAACATCTTTGGCGCCAAGCCTAAAACCAGCTCTTTTTTCGAGTACTGCTAAAATCATGTTGAGTCGTTTAGCATTGTAACCCGTGGTGCTTCGTTGTGGTGTTCCGTAAACTGCAGTGCTTACGAGTGCTTGTATTTCTATCATCAAAGGCCGCATGCCTTCTAGAGTCGAGGCAATTGCAGTTCCTGATAACTCCTCGTTTTTGTGCGAAATTAATATTTCTGATGGGTTGGCTACTTCCCGTAATCCGCTGCCAAGCATTTCATAAATCCCTATTTCGGCTGTAGAGCCAAATCGGTTTTTTAGAGAGCGTAAAATTCGATAAACGTGATTGCGGTCGCCTTCAAACTGCAAAACCGTATCTACCATGTGCTCCAGGATTTTAGGACCTGCAATGTTTCCGTCTTTGGTAATATGTCCGATGAGAATCACTGGAATGTTGGTTTCTTTGGCAAATTTGATCAATTCGGCGGTCGTTTCTCGAATTTGAGAAATACTCCCGGGAGTTGATTCAATATAATCCGTATGTAAAGTTTGAATTGAATCGATGATTACAATTTCAGGCTCAATGGCTTCAATTTGTTTGAATATGTTTTGCGTTTTGGTTTCAGTAAGAATGTAGCAATTGTCTCCGCTAGGCGTAATCCTTTCTGCTCGCATTTTTATTTGTTTCTGACTTTCTTCTCCTGAAACGTATAGCGTTTTGTAAGGTAATTTTAGGGAAATTTGTAGTAAAAGCGTACTTTTTCCAATTCCTGGTTCACCTCCTAAAAGAATTAAAGAACCAGGTACAATTCCTCCACCTAAAACCCGGTTCAATTCGCCATCAGTAGTGTCCATACGAATCTCTTGCGCTGAATCAATCTGGTCAATTCGCAGTGGTCTTGGTGCTTTGCTAGTTGGAGTGGGCTCGCTTTTCCAAGCTACTTTTTCTTGTTTTTGGATAATTTCTTCGGCAATCGTGTTCCATTCTTTGCAGGAATTGCATTGCCCTTGCCATTTGGCATATTGTGCGCCACAGTTTTGGCAAAAAAAGGTAGTTTTAACTTTTGACATTATTTTTTTGGTGTTTGGCTAACCATATCTTCATATTTTTCGATCATCATGTCTTTGGTGAGATCTCCAATTTCATCTAATTGGGAAGCGTTTTGATATTTTTTGGCCGCTCTTTTTGTGTCTCCTGTTTTTTCATACATCAAACCCAATTGATACTCTGCAAGCATTGATTTAGGGTAATCTCTATTTGACATTTGTGCCAATTGTTCAAGTTCAGGATACGCTTTGTTTTTTAAAATTGCGGCTTCTATTGCCTTAAAATCATTCAATCGGACGGGAGTTTTTATACCGAGTGTTTTTTGTAGCACATCGTATTTGTTTTGGAGATAGTCTGCGTAACCTGATGTAAGTACAGCAATTTTTTCGCTGTATTCAGTTGATGAGATTGGTTTGTAGGTTTCAAAAAAATGATACAATGCACTTGGAATGGAGTAGAGCACTAACGAGTAATGAGAAGCGTCACTAAAATTATCAAACTTATAATGTAGGTTTGGATTGCTGATTTGTTTGAGTTGTAAGTCGAGTTCTTTTATTGGTGTTTGAATTTTTTTAGTATCGCCTTCACCATTCGAATGGTAATAAAATAAAGGTTTTTTAACCTTGCTCAAGGCGGTTGCTATTTTGGTTTCCATTTCCGGGGCAAATTCTGTTCCTAGTGCCACATATCCATCAAACATAGATTGGTCTTGATACAAATAATAATTGATGAAACCTGCCGTAAGATCATGTCCTGCTAGGATTCGAAAGGGTGCAATAGGGTATTTTTTTTCTAAAAATGAAACTAATTCCGTTGCGATAAAATTATAAAATTTGGCACTTTGATTATTCGGAAGTCCTGTTTCGGCGTCAAATTCACAGTCAGCGTAGCGCTCTTCATCAGTATTTTGATTGATTCCAACAACGATGCATTCCGGTATATCGTCCCAATACGCACCATAGCTAAGTGATCCGTAAAAAGGATCAAACAAATAATCTCCGTCTAATAGTATGAGTAAAGGATATTTTTTATTTGGGTTTTTTTCTAGCGATGCCGGAAGCCCAATAGAAAGTGTTCTGGTACTACCTAATTGCTTAGACTCAAACTCAAAGCTTGTTTTTTGTGCCATTACACTCAATGAAAAAAGGAATAAAAGTAAGGTTTGTTTCATAAGGGGTTCTTTTTTTGTTACGCTGTAGCAAATGAAAGGTACTAAGATAGCACAAATATTGGTTTGCGAGTTGCAAAAAGTGATTGGTTAAAACGTATTCAATTGTTATGTTTTCGAAATATAATGGATTAAAAAAACCATTAAAACGAATTCCTATACAATTTCGGAATACGTTTTAATGGTGATATTAGAAAGTGCAATCCTAATTTGTGATTGCATTTTGTAACTGATTTTTTAAGTCAATGAATTGTCATTCTCATTCGGGAAAATAACCCATGGTTTAAAAGTCTTTGCTTCTTCAAAATCCATTCCTGCGTAAGAAATGATAATGATAATGTCATCTTTTTGAACTTTTCTGGCAGCTGGTCCGTTTAAAGTAATAGTGCCAGAGTTTTTCTCGCCTTTGATGGCATAAGTTTCAAAGCGTTCTCCATTATTGATGTTAACAATAGAAACTTTTTCGCCTTCAATAATATTAGAGGCTTCTAAAAGTGCCTCGTCAATTGTAATAGATCCGATATAATTTAAATCAGCCCCTGTAACTTTTACACGGTGAATTTTCGATTTTAAAACTTGAATTTGCATGCTACAAAAGTAATTTAATTTAATGAAATGGTGTCAATTAAGCGAATATTGTTAACTAAAACAGCTATGAACGCGCGGTATTTTTTGTTTTTATTTTTTCTAACGCAAGAAACTAAAGTGGCTTCGTCAGCAATTGTAAAATATTCTAGTGTAAATCGAGGGTTCTTATCAAAATATTTGGTAACCCATTTGCCAATATCTGCAGTGCTTTTTGTTGCAAATTGAGACCGAGCACCAAGTAATGCTTGGTAAATCAAGGCGGCTTCAGCACGTTCTTCTGTAGATAAGCGCTCGTTTCTCGAACTCATGGCCAATTCATTCGATTCTCTATAAATGGGGCAACCAATAACATTAACCGGTAAGTTATTTTTGGCTACCATTTTTTTAACAATTTGAAGTTGCTGAAAATCTTTTTCGCCAAAATAAGCATTTTGTGGGGTAACAATTTCAAATAAGCGTTTTACGATAGTACCTACTCCGTTAAAATGCCCGGGTCTAAAACGTCCTTCCATCTGATTTTCCAGTCCGTCAAAATCAAAATGTTCTGATGAAGGAGTACCTTGGTATAAATCTTCAACAGCAGGTGCATACAACACAATAGTAGGATCTAGCGCATTAAGTTTAGCTACATCTTGATCGAGTGTACGTGGGTATTTTGCTAAGTCCTCAGGGTTATTAAACTGTGTAGGATTCACAAAAATACTGACCACAGTTGTAGTATTTTCTTGGAGTGATCTTTGCATTAAAGCCAGGTGACCCTCGTGTAAAGCGCCCATTGTTGGGACAAACCCAATCGTTGAATGGAGTGTTTGTATCGATTTCAAATAGTCCATCAAAGATGCTTTTCCGTAGAAAATAGGCATGGCTGTATTATTAAAATTAAATGCAAACTTACTATTTTAGTTAATAACTGCATAAAATTTTGTAATTTTGCGTGGTTTTTATTGCCAATAAACAAAGTAAATTACAATATGAAAGATAAGAGGATATTATATGTATCATCTGAAGTGGTGCCGTATCTCGCTGAAAACGAGGTCTCTTTAATGTCTTATGACGTGCCTAAAATGATCAATGATCAAGGTGGACAGATAAGAATTTTTATGCCAAGGTATGGAAATATTAACGAGAGAAGACATCAATTACACGAAGTAATTAGACTTTCGGGGATGAATTTGGTAGTGAATGATCTCGATATGCCTTTGATTATTAAGGTAGCTTCGATACCAAAAGAGCGTATTCAGGTTTATTTTATTGATAACGATGAATATTTTAAAAGGAAAGCCACATTTGCTGATGAAGAAGGTGTCATGTATCCTGATAATGACGAACGCGCTATATTTTTTGCAAAAGGTGTTGTAGAGACAGTAAAAAAACTAAATTGGGTTCCAGATATTATTCACGTACACGGCTGGATGGCTGCTATGCTGCCGGTGTACATGAAACACTTCTATAAAAACGAAGCTTTATTTTCGGATACCAAAATCGTCACATCCGTTTACAGTCAATCTTTTGATGGTACACTAGATGCAGAAATGATAAACAAAGTAAAATTCGACGGCGTTCCAGATGAAGCTATTGCAGACTTAGAAGTGCCTAATTTCGAAAATATTATGAAGGCAACCGTACTGCATTCGGATGCTGTGATTATTGCTGCTGATAACCTCTCATCAAGTTTAACAAAATTTATAGAGTCTTCAGGAAAACCTTTTTTACCTTTCACCGCGAAAGGTGCTTTTGCAGAAGCGTATACAAACTTCTATAAAAATGAAGTGCTATAAAATTAAACTTTTTTGATCCTATGATTAACAATTCTTTTTTTAAGAACATTTTCCTCTTGTTTAGTGTTATTTTTTTAACTTCTTGTGATAAAGAATTTAATGAAATTGGTGGTGACTTGATAGGTGAAAATAACTTTGACCTTAGTAAACAGTCCTATAGCGTTTTGGGATACACCCAAAAAACGAATGCTGTGCAATCTAATAATTTAGAGGTAAACCCTTTGGGTATTTACAGTGATTCTAATTTTGGTCAAACTAGTGCAAACTTTAATACGCAACTTACATTAGAGTCTGTAATTACTTCTGTAGGTGCGAATCCATTTGTAGAAAGTGTTGTTTTGACAATTCCTTACTATGTAGATAATACACAAACAAAATTAAATACTGATGGCACGAGAACCTATGTTTTAGATTCTATTTATGGTCCTGAAAAAGCCAAGATGAAGTTAAGTGTTTATGAATCAGGTTTTTTTATGAGAGACTTAGATCCAGCTGCAGGATTCAAATCTCCACAAAAATATTACAGCAATCAAAATGCTGATTTTGACGGTTTAAAACTGCCTACACTTCTAAACGATAATAGTGCTGATAAATCGCAAAACGAAGAGTTTTTCTTTGATTCAAAAGAGCTCTCTGTGGTTACAACAGATACGGTTACTAATGCAAAAACTACGACCTATTCGCCGCCTTCTATGCAGTTAACTCTTAATAGAAGTTTTTTTAAGACAAAGATTATTGATGCCATAAACTCTGGTAAATTGGCTTCAAATGAAGTGTTCAAAAACTATTTTAGAGGCTTGTATTTTAAAATTGAAAAGATTCCGGGAAGTGCAGGGAACATGGCGATGTTGGATTTTACAAAAGGTAAAATAACCATTAAATATAATGAAGATGGTACCCCAGCTGCAGGAACTACAAAAATCCCAAGGGTTAAGAAAACTATTGAGTTAAATCTTAGAGGTAATTCTGTTAGTTTATTAACTAATGATTTTTCATCTTCAGGTGCAGCATACAATGCGCTTCCTAATACTGGGAATACGACAGAAGGTGATGATAAATTATTTTTGAGAGGTGGAGAAGGTGCTGTTTCAATCTTAGAATTGTTCAATAAAACAGACTTGAAAGGATACGATGCAAATGGTGTCTTGGGTGGGCCAAACGGAATATCAGATGAATTGGATGATTTAAGAAATCCTGCAGATGGTAAAAAGTTGTTGGTTAATGAGGCCAACCTTGTATTTCACATTGATGCTGCAAGTATGGCTTCAAGTAAAGAGCCGCAGCGTATTTATGTTTACGATTTCACCAACAATCGCCCGATAGTTGATTTTACTTTAGACCCTTCGACCAATGCTGCTGATCCTAAAAAATCGAAATCTATTCTTGATGGATTAATTCGTAAAGATGCTACATCAAAAAGAGGAACAACGTACAAAGTGCGAATTACAAATCAAATTCGTAACTTGATTAATAATAAAGACTCCACTAATGTAAAATTAGGTGTGGTTGTGACCGAATCAATTGCTGTTTCAAATTCTTATTCCGTAAGAAATGCGAACAGTTTTATTAAACAAGTGCCTAAGGCGTCCGTTATGAATCCGCTTGGAACCATTATTTTTGGTGGAAAATCGACCGTGCCAGCTGATAAAAGGCTAAAGCTTGAAATTTATTTTACAAAACCTAATTAGTGTAAATTATGTGTGGAATCGTTGGATATATTGGATACAGAGAAGCGTATCCTATTGTAATTAAGGGACTGAAAAGACTTGAATATAGAGGTTATGATAGTGCAGGCGTAATGCTGTATGATGGAGCGTCTATACAAGTTACTAAGACTAAAGGCAAGGTCGCTGATCTCGAGGCTAAGGCATCAGTAGATATGGCAATTTCAGGTTCTATTGGAGTGGGTCATACACGCTGGGCTACTCACGGAGTGCCAAATGATGTAAACTCACATCCTCATTTATCAAATTCTGGAGATTTAGCTATTGTTCACAACGGTATCATTGAGAATTATGCGCCTCTAAAGGCAGAGCTTTTAAAAAGAGGATATGTATTTCATTCAGATACTGATACTGAAGTGTTGGTGAATTTGATTGAAGAAGTACAGAAAAAAGATAAATTGAAACTAGGAAAAGCAGTTCAAGTAGCATTAAATCAAGTTGTTGGCGCTTATGCTATAGCTGTATTTGATAAAAAAAATCCTAATGAAATAGTTGCGGCACGTTTAGGTAGTCCTTTAGCTATTGGTGTAGGTGAAGGTGAGTTTTTCATTGCATCTGATGCATCGCCATTCATCGAGTATACATCTAATGCTATTTACTTAGAAGACGGAGAAATGGCTAACATTAGGTTGCATAAACCAATGAAGGTTCGTAAAATTAAAGATGACTCTTTGGTAAACCCAACTATTCAAGAGCTACAGATGAATTTGGAGCAAATTGAAAAAGGAGGTTACGATCACTTCATGATGAAAGAAATTTACGAACAACCTAGTGTAATTAAGGATACTTATCGTGGTAGACTTCATGCAAATGAAGGTTTGATTCAAATGGCTGGAATTGAAGATAATTTAGAGAAATTTTTAAATGCTGATCGTATTCTAATCGTTGCGTGTGGAACATCTTGGCATGCTGGTTTGGTTGCCGAATATATTTTTGAAGAATTTGCTAGAATTCCTGTTGAAGTAGAATATGCTTCTGAGTTCAGATATAGAAATCCAATCATTAGTAGTAAAGATATTGTTATAGCAATTTCACAATCAGGGGAAACTGCAGATACTATGGCTGCTATTAAGTTAGCTAAAGAACATGGTGCATTCGTCTTTGGAGTTTGTAATGTGGTGGGTTCTTCTATTTCCAGAGAAAGTCATGCAGGTGCCTATACGCACGCTGGTCCAGAAATTGGAGTAGCATCTACAAAGGCGTTTACAACGCAAATTACAGTTTTAACGATGATTGCCTTGCGTTTAGCTAAAGCAAAAGGAACTTTGTCAAATTCTGTATTTCATGCTTACCTTGAGGAATTAGAAATTATTCCAGAGAAAGTTAAAGAAGCTTTAGAGACCAATGAAGTAGCACAAGAAATCGCAGCTGTATTTAAAGATGCTTCAAATTGCTTGTACTTAGGTCGTGGGTATAATTTCCCAGTTGCCTTAGAGGGTGCGTTAAAGCTAAAGGAGATATCATACATTCACGCTGAAGGTTATCCTGCTGCCGAAATGAAGCATGGTCCGATTGCATTAATTGACGAGCATATGCCTGTAGTTGTAATTGCTCCTAAGCAAGGACATTACGATAAAATTGTTAGTAATATTCAAGAAATTAAATCTCGTAGCGGAAAAATTATTGCTGTAGTAACTAAAGGAGATACGCAAGTTCGTGAGTTGGCTGATTACGTAATTGAGATTCCAGAAACCTCAGATGCGCTTTCGCCACTAATTACTACAATTCCATTACAGTTATTGTCTTACCATATAGCGGTAATGCGTGGTTGTAATGTTGATCAACCTCGTAACTTAGCAAAATCAGTTACAGTTGAATAAGTGAAAATATTTTTTTATAATAGCCCTGAAAGTTCAACTTTCGGGGCTTTTTTTTTGCTTTGTAAATGTGAAAATTAGTATAAATTTTTACGTTTTTTGCACTTTTGTCAAATATCTAAAATTTAATAAAATTTTTAAGATTAATGTATTTTTTATATGCATGCATAATGAAATTATGTTTTTTATACTTAAAATTTAACATTAAAAATTCTTTTAGAAATAGCAATTAAGTCTGATTAGACCATTATAAATGCTGATTCCCGATTTTTTTCGCTTCTTTTTTATTAATATCAAAATTATTTGTACTTTGGCGTCATAAACCAACAAATTATAGCCCAATGAGAGTGTATTTACTTTTTTTGACATTGTTTTTTTGTAGCGTAACATTTGCTCAAAATTCAATTTCAGGTGTTGTTACAGACAGTAACAACCAGCCTATTCCTGGAGCCAATATCAAACTTCTAGGAGATGCTGCCAGCACAACGACAGATGTTGACGGTGCTTTTACTTTAAAATCAAATAAAAAACCACCGTTTGTAATTGAAATTACAAGTATTGGTTTTGCATCTCAAAAGGTTTCTGTTGCTTCATCAACTCAAAAAATTGTTGTCAAATTATTAGATGAAGAGAATAAACTAGATGAAATCGTGGTATCTGCGTCAAGAACTCCAGAGCGTGTGCTTGAGTCGCCAGTAACCATTGAAAGAATGGGTACTGCTGAAATTAAAAAAACAGCTTCACCATCTTTTTATGACGGATTAGAAAACATGAAAGAAGTTCAAATGAATACTTCTAGTATGTCATTCAAGTCGATCAATACTCGTGGATTTGCTTCTGTAGCCAATACTCGTTTTATGCAATTAGTGGACGGTATGGATAACTCTTCTCCGTTATTAAACTTCGTGTTAGGAAACTTAATAGGAGTTTCAGAAATTGATGTTCAGTCAGTTGAATTATTACCAGGAGCTTCTTCGGCTTTGTATGGTGCGAATGCATTTAACGGAATTTTGTTCATGACTAGTAAAAGTCCATTTACAAGCGAAGGTATCAGAGCATATGCTAAATTTGGTCAAACTACTCAAAAAGCAGCCGGTACAAATGACTACGTAGATTATGGAGTGCGTATGGCAAAAGCTTTCAATAAATATGTAGCAGGTAAAGCAAACTTTGCTTACATGAAAGGTACGGAATGGCATGCAGTAAATTATGATGATAAAACTAGAATGGGAGTTGATAGAAATTCAATTGACTATGATGGTATCAATGTTTACGGTGACGAAGTTGCTACTAACATAAAAAATGTTGGACAAGCTCTTGCGGCTCAAAACATAATTCCAGCATCTGCGGTAAATTTATTACCAAACAGAAATGTAAGTAGAACTGGTTATAATGAAGTTGATTTGACAGATAATAAAGTGTCAAATACAAAAATTGATTTATCGTTACATGTACGTCCTTTTGGTGACGAAAGACTAGAGGTTATTGTTCAAAGTAAATTTGGTTTTGGTAACACTGTTTATCAAGGAGCTAACAGATATTACTTGAATAACTTTTTTATGCAACAACATAAAATTGAATTCAAGGGTAAAAACTTTTTCTTAAGAGGTTATACTACTACTGAGGATGGTGGTAATTCATATGATATGTTATTTACAGGTATTAATGTAAATAGAAAGTGGAAAAGTGATGCAACATGGTTTGGTCAATATGCCGGTGCTTACGTACAGTCAACTTTAGGAGGTTTTACTCCAGAGCAAGCGCATGCAAGAGCAAGAGCTTCAGCTGATTCAGGAAGATTTTTACCAGGAACTCCAGAGTTTAAAAATGCTTTTGCTCAAGTTACCAACGAAGCAAGTGTTTTATCTGGTTCAAAGTTGGTTGATAATTCTAAAATTTATCACTCAGATGTAAATTACAATTTCAAAGACATTATCAAAGTAGCTGAGATTCAAGTTGGAGGTTCTTTTAGACAATATGAATTGAATTCTTTTGGTCGTATTTACACAGATGCTAACGGACCAATTCGTTATGACGAGTACGGAATGTATACTCAAGTGATGAAAAAATTTATTGACGATCGATTGAAATTTACTGGGTCGCTTCGTTATGATAAAGCACAAAATTTTGATGGGAATTATTCTCCAAGAGTGTCTTTGGTTTATTCTGCTGGGGAAAACAAAAATCATAATTTCAGAGGTTCATTCCAAACAGGTTTTAGAAATCCATCTACTCAAGATCAATACATTGGTTTCAATGTTGGTAGTGCTATCTTGCTTGGGTCAGCTCCAGATAACTTAACTCGTTTTACAGAGACTTTACCAGTTAATGGTACTGTTGGTCAGGCTAACAATAATGGAAACGCTACAGTTACTATTGATGGAAGAAGAGCGTATGAGAATTCATATCTTGCTTCGTCTGTATTAGCATTTTCTGCTGCTGGAAACCCAGCTTTACTTAAAAAAACAAATGCTGGTCTTGTTAAACCAGAAGAAGTGAAAGCTTTTGAATTAGGATATCGTTCTTTTATCAATAAAACTTCTATTGATATCAATGGGTATTATAATATATACAACAACTTTATTGGAAACTTAAATGTGATTACTCCATTGTATGGTTTAGCACTAGATGGTGGTGGATTAACTAACCCTGAAGGTCCAAAAGCGATACAAGCTTTACAAAGTGGTAATACAAGAACTTTTCAGTTATACACTAATACTCCAATTGAAATCGAGTCAATTGGTTTCGGAATTGGATTGTCTAGAAAAGTATACAAAGAATTTGAGATTGGAGCCAATTATAACTATGCTGAATTCAGTTTTGATCAATCAAAAGATCCAAGTTTTGAAGCTGGTTTCAACACTCCAAAACATAGAGTTAAGGCATCTATTGGAAATGAGAAATTATTTAAAAATTTCGGATTTAATGTGAGCGGAAGATGGAATAGTGAATACTTATGGCAATCTTCTTTTGCTGATGGAGTTATCGCTTCAGCAACAGTTATCGATGCGCAATTGAATTATAATTTCCCATCTTTAAAATCAACATTCAAACTTGGAGCTTCAAATATTGGTGGTAAAGAATATGGTCAGGTTTTAGGAGCTGGTTTAATTGGTCAGCAGTATTTTGCATCTTGGACAATCAACCCATAAGCAATCATTCATAATAAAATAAAATTACAATGATAAAAAATTTCAAATGGCTATTATTTGCTTCGTTAGCATTTGTAGCGTGTAATAACGAAGAGGAAGTAGTGGTAGATGCTAACTCATCTGATGGAAAACCTTTAACAGCAGGTTCTGCGGTGGTGACTAAGTATGTAGCACTAGGTGATTCCTATGCGGCTGGTTTTAGTGATAATGCTCTTTTTAAAACAGCGCAAGAAGGTTCTTATGCAAACATTATTGCACAACAGTTTGCTTTAGCAGGAGGAGGTGAGTTCAAAACTCCCTTTATGAACGATAATACAGGAGGGCTTTTGTTAAATGGTAATGTGATTCTTGGAACCAGATTGTTTTTTAATGGTGCGGCACCAGTTTCGGTTCCTGGAAGGCCTACAACAGAAGTAACGACTAAATTGACTGGGCCTTTCAATAATATGGGTGTTCCAGGTGCAAAGAGTTATCATTTGGTAGCTCCAAATTATGGTAATGTAGCTGGTGTAGCTACTGGAGCTGCTAATCCGTATTTTGCACGATTTGCTTCAACAGCTGCAACAACTGTTGTTGCTGATGCTGTAGCTCAAGCGCCAACCTTCTTTTCTTTGTGGATTGGTGGTAATGATGTTTTGGGTTATGCAACCTCTGGAGGTTCAGGAAGAAACCAAACAGGTAATTTGAATCCTGCTACCTATGCTAGTAATGATATTACAGATCCAAATGTTTTTGCAAGTGCGTTTAATGGAATTGTAAATGCTATGACTGCTAATGGTGCAAAAGGTGTTGTGGCTAATTTGCCTTATGTAACGGCTTTGCCATATTTTACAACAGTACCTTTTAATCCAGTAAATTTAACAGCAACTGCAGCTGCACAGTTAAATACTGGATACGCAGCATACAATGCAGGTTTACAATCAATGGTAAATGCTAATTTATTGACTGCTGCTGAAGCTTCAAGAAGAACAATCAATTTTAAAGCAGGTGCCAATGCAGTAGTTATTGTAGATAGTTATTTAACTGACAGAACTTCTTTCAGTATTCCATCTTTCAGACATGCAACAGCTGATGATTTGATTGTTTTACCAGCAAGTAGTTTTATTGGTACATTAGTAGGAGGGAATGCTGCTGCTGTTAACGGAGTTTCTGTACCTCTTGCTGATAACTGGGTTTTGTCAAAAGAAGAAATTGCTGAAGTAAAAGTAGCTACTGATGCTTACAATGCAACAATTCAATCAGTTGCAACTGCAAAAGGTTTGGCTTTCGTAGAATTGAAAGGTGTTACAGATAAATTAGCTAGTGGTGGTATTGTGTATAATGGTTTTAATACAACTTCTGCTTTTATTTTTGGAGGAATGTTTTCATTAGATGGAGTACATCCAAGTCCAAGAGGATATGCAATTATTGCTAATTTATTTACTGATGCTATAAATGTAAAATTTGGAGCTAACTTTAAAAACAAAAACGTAGGTACGTACCGCATTTTGTACCCTGCTTCGTTGTAGTTTAAAAATAAAATTTAGTTAATTAGGAAGGCCATCTGCAGTTTTGCAGGTGGTTTTTTTTTGAGGATAATGCGATGCTTTGATGGTTTTTGACTCATTTCTAGCATATCTATTAAAATACTCCAATTTTTATAAAAAATAATTGATTTTATATTTTAAAAAATTATCTTTGCACACTGAAAAAAGTATTTAATCAATATGTATTGGTTAGACTCTTTTCATAAACCTAAATAGCTATTTAATAAATACATAAGTAATGTCGAAAGTAATAGGAAAAGTTGCCCAGATCATTGGACCAGTAGTTGACGTAGTTTTCAACGGTAAGGATGTTGAACTTCCAAAAATTTATGATTCGTTAGAAATCACAAAAAAAGATGGTACTTTATTAGTGCTAGAAGTACAATCTCACATTGGTGAAAACACAGTTCGTACCATTTCGATGGACTCAACAGACGGTTTGTCTAGAGGTTACGAAGTTGTGGGTACAGGAAATCCTATTCAAATGCCAATTGGTGCAGATGTTTACGGTCGTTTATTTAACGTTGTTGGAGACGCTATTGATGGTTTACCAGAATTGCCTAAAACAGGTGAGAACGGAATGTCTATTCACCGTCAGGCTCCAAAATTCGAAGATTTATCTACATCTTCTGAAGTTTTATTCACAGGTATCAAAGTAATCGATTTGATTGAGCCTTATGCAAAAGGTGGTAAAATTGGATTGTTTGGTGGTGCTGGAGTTGGTAAAACAGTATTGATTCAGGAGTTGATTAACAATATTGCAAAAGGTCACGGTGGACTTTCAGTATTCGCAGGAGTAGGAGAAAGAACACGTGAAGGAAATGACTTGCTTCGTGAGATGTTAGAGTCAGGAATTATTAAATATGGTGAGGAATTCATGCACTCTATGGAAAATGGAGGATGGGACTTATCAAAAGTTGATTTACCAGGAATGAGAGAGTCTAAAGCTACTTTCGTTTTCGGTCAAATGAATGAGCCACCAGGAGCTCGTGCACGTGTAGCACTTTCTGGATTGTCTATTGCTGAGTATTTCCGTGATGGAGCAGGATCTGATCAAGGTAAAGATGTATTGTTCTTCGTTGATAATATCTTCCGTTTTACACAAGCAGGTTCTGAGGTATCGGCACTTTTGGGTCGTATGCCATCTGCAGTAGGTTACCAACCAACATTGGCTACTGAGATGGGAGCTATGCAAGAGCGTATTACTTCTACAAACAAAGGTTCTATTACATCTGTACAAGCGGTATACGTACCTGCGGATGATTTAACTGACCCGGCACCAGCAACAACATTTGCTCACTTAGATGCAACTACAGTATTGTCTCGTAAAATTGCTGAGTTAGGTATTTATCCTGCGGTTGACCCGTTAGATTCTACTTCTCGTATCTTGACTCCACATATCTTAGGAAATGAGCACTATGACTGTGCACAAAGAGTAAAAGAAATTCTTCAGAAATACAAGCAATTGCAAGATATTATCGCGATTCTTGGTATGGAAGAATTATCAGAAGATGATAAATTGGCAGTATCAAGAGCGCGTCGTGTACAACGTTTCTTGTCTCAGCCTTTCCACGTAGCGGAGCAATTTACAGGTTTAAAAGGAGTTTTAGTAGATATTAAAGATACTATCAAAGGATTTAATATGATTATTGATGGTGAATTAGATCACTTACCAGAATCAGCTTTTAACCTTAAAGGTACTATCGAAGAAGCTATCGAAGCTGGAGAGAAAATGTTAGCCGAAGCGTAAAACGAGTTTACAGTTGATAGTAACAGTTAGTAGTAACTGAAACTGAAAACTGAGACTGAAAACTTAAAAATATGATTTTAGAAATAGTATCACCAGAGGCTAAATTGTTTTCAGGAGAAGTAACTTCGGTTACTTTGCCAGGAGTAGATGGAAGTTTTCAAATTTTAAATAATCACGCTCCTATTGTTTCAATTCTTGAGAAAGGTGTGATTAAAATTGCAGCGGCAAACCTTACTTTAACAAAGGATGTTGCTAATAAGTTTACAAAACTGGATGCTCAAAACTATACTTTAGAGATTCATTCTGGGACTGTTGAAATGAAAGACAATAAAGTGATTGTTTTAGTTGATTAAGTTCCCGTTATAAATACCAAAAAAAAGCCTAACTTATCGTTAGGCTTTTTTTTATTTCCAGTTCCATTTTATGATGTTCCATTCGAGGTCGTGTTCAAGGTAAGTAGCAATAATTTTGAAACCTATTGCTTGATGTGCCTGCAGCGAACGTTGGTTTAGTGTTGCTACTTCGGTAATAAGTACATCAAATTCACCTTGAAGTTGTTCTCTATAAAAGTGGTACAAGGCTCTAAATACACCTTGCTTTCGATAATCTTTTGAAATGCAAATTTGCCCCATTACAACGTATTTCGTTTCGGGAGCCACAAGTTGTTCTATTCTAGTAAATAGTGGCTGTAAAGCAGGTATTTCGGCTTTAAAACTAGGCAGCATGACTAATGCAAATCCAATTACTTTTGTATGATCCTTGGCAATGATATGCTTACAAGCATTATTCATTTTTTCAAGCAGAGATACAGTATGTTGTACAGTCACAAAACCTTCTTTAGTTTTTTCTTCAGTAGAGAATTGCGAGCTACTATTTTGCAATTGTAATTCCCTTATTTGTTCAAGTTCCTCGAGTAAATTGGCCCTGTAATAAAGTATCGTGTTCATGATGTATTTGATAATGATCGTTTTATTCTAAATGAGTTTTAATTATTCCGCTCCATCTAGCTTGGCGCGTTCCACGGCTAGATTTCCAACTTTTTGTCCTAACTCCATTCCTTTTTCGCAATCGCTGCGGTAATGTATACAACCTAACATCCTAGATTCAGACGCTTCTTTTGCCATAGCTTCAAAACTGGTTTTTTTACTCGGGATTAAATGAGATAATACAGTGCTTGCCGCTGCGCTAAATGTGGAATGTCCTGAAACGTAAGCTGGAAAATTGGGAACTCCAGTATTTGTTTTAATTGAAGGATCCATTTGTGTTGGCCTCGGGTTATAATAGGTATACTTGGCATCCCAACAGCTGATTGCTGCGTCCATCATAGAGATATTTAGTAATGCCATGTTTCTAGCCCAACGAACTTCGCTATAATTCAATTTAACAAAAGATTCTGCCGCAATTGCGTTCCAATGCCCTGGCGGTGTATAAGTTCCAATTCCATCTGCCCAAAATGTAACAATTTCCATATTTCTTCTGGTTTGATTTAGACTTATTGATTTGATTTCGGCTAATTCTTTTTTGAAAAGATCTGATTTAGTTGATGGTGGTGGTACTGGTCTATTTGCGATTACCATTTCGGGTGTCATAATAAATGATTTAACTTTCCCAAAGAAGGGTAGCATTGGCGGACGAGCTGGCAATTCTAGAGATTTCCAAGGTGTTTCGCCTTTTGCAAATGTTTCATTTTCTAGTTGTGCCCATTGCGCTGGAGTTCCTATTGCGGCTCCTGCGCCATCAGAACTTGCTCTTGCAATAAACTTCGCTGCTATTTTTTTTCCTAAAGTTATTCCTGCATCAACATCACTTCGCACGTTTGCGCCTGCAATAATGCGATACAGTTGGTGTTCAGCTGCTTTTTCTTGAATAAATGCAATTTCTGTTGGGAATAATAATTTGAGTAATTCTACTGTTACACCGCAGATTGCACCATCTTCAGAGGGATAGGAGGGTAATGTACTTTTAGGAACTAATACTTGCAACGCGTTGTCTTGTGTAAAGGGAGCAATTCTGTTAAACTGCTTTTTATAAAACCATGTGGCAACCAAAGCATCGTGTTGTGCAGCGCTTACATAGGCATAGGCCCTCGCTGCGTACGGTGGGCTCGAAAAAGGAAACTCAGGATTAGCAAAAGGATTTGCTGCTGATGGAGTTGGGTAGGTTCCGTCAGGATTTTGGTAGGGCGGTCGGTTGTGTTTGGCCACGAGTGCTCGCATAATTTCATTCCAGCGCAATACGCCACCTACGCTCCAATAACGAATGATTCTTTGTTGCTCAGCAGTAATATTAGCTTGGAAACTTTTTATTTCATTGATTTCTCTTGTAAATGCCGGACTGTTACTGGCTATTGGAGCATCTAATGAATATTCATTAGGACTAGTTAATAAAAATGTTTTCCAAGCTCCTGCTTCTTCATCTTGTGTTATCGGATTTAAAGCTTGAAATTCATTATTTCTCTCTTCTAAATCCTCATTGCATGAAGTGAAAATTATCGAAGAAATTGCTGCTAAAAGGTATATTGAGGTTTTTTTGAATGTACTTTTCATGATTGTTTTTTGTTAAAATTCAAGATGTAAAATAGGCCGCCATAAATAGAGGTTGTTTGCCCTACATTTCGACCATTTAAAGTGTAATTACAACCTGCTAAGAATGATAATCTAGGGTTTTGTTTTGGGCTGTATTTTGTAAAAACACCTGTTCGTAGTGCATTCATGGTATTGCTCGGGAAAGGCATATTATTGCTGGTAATGTCAAAACCTCCACTTTGAGTCACCATGTTTTCCAAAGAGGCTTCGGCAATAAGGGTATTGGTTCGATATCCTATTTTGTAGTTTACATTTATTACATCTGGCATATCTACTCTATTGGTGTAATACGGTTTTGTAGTAAAGTAGGAATTGCGATCAATTTCAATAGAAGCTCTTTTTACGTATGCAGCTGAAAATGTGGTGAAAAATCGTTTGTTTTGATAATCAGCTATCAAGCGTAGGGTTGCGGTATTGCTCTTTGCGCCAATACTTAGTGGTAAAAAGTCTGCTGCATAATCTGATAAGGGTGTAGAAAGTCCCAAAACGGTATATAGTGTGTAGGCTGTTCTGTTTATTTTTCTTTTAAATGTTAGGTGTTTGAGTAATAGAGTGACATCTTGAACGCCCTCTTGGCCGGCCAAAGTGCCTGCACTAGCTTTTGTTTTTACATAGGGTAGGCTTACTAGTACATTTAATTTTTTCGTTAATCCGTAATTACCCATTACAGCCAAGGAAGAACTCGAAACGGTTCCTAAATTTAGATTTTCACGTTTAAAGTCACCTTCCCAATACTCATTCCAGCTGTTGTGCTGATATACCGTTCCGAAACAGAAATAATTTTTACTCATAAATAATCCATCGGTTTCTGTTTGAGAAAACAAAAAAAGTGGAGCGAGTAGTAATCCAAGTAAATATTTATTTTTCATTTTTAATTGCTGGTCTGGTTAATTTTTTGATCTTTTAAGTGCGGTGATATGTTTTTATACTCAATTATCCTTTATCTGCAGGACCTGATTTTGATTTTTGTAGTCATCAAAACAAGAAGCATAAAATACACATCACTTCTATCAAAAAGAAGTTTTTTGTATTTGATTTAGGTTACTTAGGAGTTGATTTTTTAAAAAAAAATAGTTCTCGAAAATCAATAGAACTCCATTAGATATTGGGTTGTTAAAAGCCTGATTTACTTGAATAGCTCTTTTGGTAAACACAAAATGTTATGTTTATTAACTGCTCAGTCAAATTTTTGTATGTTGGCTGTGCAGGATAGCTAAAATTTGTGTTGCTTTTTTGTAAAATGATATTTGCTAAAAACGGCTATAATGAAATAGGTGCCATGCTTTAGATCAATAACAAGCTAAAAGCCAATGTTGTTGATTGCGCAAGCATTTACGTTTAGCACATTTGTAAGCAGCTAAAGTTTATCTTGTACAAAAAGTTAAGGTAAAATAGGTTTTAACAAGGTCTTAAACCAGATCCGGTGGTGAGAAGGGCACAGACAGATAACCTGCAATTAGAAGCGGAGTAGGTAATAATGCAATTTCAGTAGTAGTTGCCTTGTTTTCTGGTGAAAACACTATGGCAGCTGTTTCTTGAGGAATATAATCTTTTAAGAAAGATTTCATCAGTTTTTTTAAAGGCGATTCTTTTGTGGCTCCACCATTAAACAATTGTTGATCAACAATATTTTGTAAGTTAGGATTTATTGATTCTTGATGCGAATTTGGTAGGTAATACAAGCTCAGAATATTGTTTTGAATTCTTTTTTTGAATATGTGATACGTTTTTTTGTCGATAACTACATTTTCATTTACATATTCAAATTCAGTATCCTCTATAAATGAATATAAAGAGGCATTTAATTGAATAACTTGGTAATTAATATTGTCTTTTTTTTCAATCGCTGCTACCCATGCTTGCTCTTCCTGATAGGCAAACATCAGGTAATAACCAAGTACGTTATAAAATAACGTAACTATCAGAAAAAGAGTAGCAATCCGTTTCATATGCTCCGAAAGTAGCAAACAATTGTTCAGACTGTTTTTTTTGAGATTGTTTTTAAGATAAAATTAACATAAATTTATGATTTAGATTAATCGAAACCGTTTTCGTAAAAATAAAGCGCTAAGCTTATGACTCTTCTTTTTAATATGTTAAATTATAATGAATTTGTATTTTTTTAATTCAAAACTCTTTTTTCGTTTCCTTAATTAGTAGTCATGTGTTAGAGCACTCTTTTTGATGAATTGACGCTTCAAAATTCAATTCAAATAAAACTTGCCTATTTTTGTGTCACCATGAAAAAATTTCCAAAAAATCTTTCGGATAAGCTACAAGCAAGAGTGGAGCAAAATGCTTTACGCGTATTGCCTTCGACTCGTGGCGGTGTTGATTTTTCTTCTAACGATTATTTAGGTTTTGCTGCTTCTGCAAGTCTGTTTCATCAAACTCATGAGTATTTAGTAGCTCATAATTTGCTTCAAAATGGTGCAACGGGTTCCCGTTTGTTATCAGGTAATCATGCTGTTTATGCTACAGCTGAAAATTATATTGCACAATTTCATCAATCAGAAACTACTTTGCTTTTCAATTCTGGTTACGATGCTAACGTTGGTTTTTTTGGTGCTGTACCGCAACGCAATGATATTATTTTATTTGATTCTTTGTGTCATGCCTCCATTCGTGACGGAATTCAAATGAGTGCTGCAAGGTCGTTTAAATTTGAGCATAATAATTTTGAAAATTTAGAAGAACTCATCGCTAAAGCCAAAGCTACGCAACTATCTTCGTCCAGTATTTACATTGTCACTGAATCAGTTTTTTCAATGGATGGCGATAGCCCAGATTTATCTAATTTAGTTCAAATTGCTTCTGACAATGATTGTTTTTTGGTAGTAGATGAAGCGCATGCGTTGGGAGTGGTTGGCGAAAAAGGGGAAGGTTTGGTGCAAATGTTAGGCTTACAAGACCATGTTTTTGCGCGTATCATGACTTTTGGTAAAGGATTAGGTTGCCATGGAGCATCCATTTTAGGTAGTCAAGATTTGAAGAATTATTTGGTAAATTTCGCTCGAAGTTTTATTTACACGACCGGTCTTTCTCCACATTCGGTAGCAACGATTTTAATCGCTTACAATTATTTGAATCAAGATGTAACTGCATTATCTCAGCTTCGGGAGAATATTATTCATTTTAATCAAATAAAAAATATGTTGGGAGTAAAGCCTTTATTTGTTCGTAGCAAATCAGCTATTCAATCTGCAATTATACCGGGCAATGACAAGGTTAAAATGATTGCCAATCAATTACAAGAGCAAGGTTTTGATGTAAAAGCAATCCTTTCGCCAACGGTGCCAGAAGGACAAGAACGCCTTCGTTTTTGTTTACATAATTACAACACAAAAGAACAAATTGAAAAAGTACTTACTTTGCTTAGTGTGTACGTTTTTGAATAAAAAAAAGATAAAATATTAAAGTACTGCTAGCATTTGCTTGGTGGATAATTATTTGAAAAGTATGAAACTATTTATAACAGGAATTGGAACCGATGTTGGTAAAACTGTTGCATCTGCAATTATTACAGAAGCTCTCGAAGCTGATTATTGGAAACCGATTCAGGCGGGAGATTTAGATCGCTCAGACAGTCACAAGATCAAATTGCTTTTGTCAAACAATAAAACAGTGATTCATCCTAATGCCTACGCACTGCAAACTCCAGCAAGTCCGCATTTTGCTGCTGAGTTAGATAAAATTACAATTGACTTAAGTAATATAGCTTCACCCGCAACCAAAAATCATTTGGTAATTGAAGGTGCTGGAGGGGTTTTGGTTCCATTAAATGATACGGACTGTGTGGTTGATTTGATTCAACCCGATTATAAAGTGATAGTAGTTTCACGCCATTATTTGGGCAGTATCAATCACACTTTGATGACTATCGAATGTTTGAAAAATAGAAATTTAAAAGTAGCAGGAATTGTTTTTAGTGGCAACGAAAACAAAGCAACCGAATCAATTATTTTAAACAAGACAGGAATTAAATGCATTGGTCGCATTGATCAAGAACCTTATTTTGATGCCAATGCCATAAAAGAATACGCTGATTTATTTCGTGACAACCTTTTGAGTTTATAAATTATGAGTACTATAAAAAGTGTTGCTGTGGAAAAGTCTAGCCTTGTAGAAAGAGATCAAAAGTATTTGTGGCATCCGTACACCCAACATAAAACAGCTTCTTTGCCCATTGCTATTGCAAAAGGAGAAGGCGCTTTACTTTGGGATGTGAATGGCAAGGAGTATATTGATGCCATTGCATCGTGGTGGGTTAATCCTTACGGGCACTCTAATCGGTTTATAGCTGATGCGATTTACAAACAATTAACCACATTAGAACATGTGCTATTTGGTGGTTTTACACATCAGCCGGCGGTTCTTGTTGCCGAAAAGTTGATGGAGATTTTGCCAAAAAATCAACAAAAGATTTTCTTTTCAGATAACGGTTCAACAGCTGTTGAAGTAGCGATCAAGGTTGCGTTGCAGTATTTTTTCAACAAAGGCGAAAAACGACCGACTATTATTGCCTTTGAAAATGCGTTTCACGGTGATACTTTTGGCGCCATGGCAGCCAGCGGAATTTCGTTTTTTGTCGAAGCCTTTGAAGGAATGTTTATTGATGTGGTGCGTATTCCTGTTCCTGTAAAAGGGCACGAACAAGAGAGTTATGATGCTTTGCAAAATGTAATTAACTCTAAAAATTGCGCAGCTTTTATATTTGAACCTTTGGTTTTAGGAGCGGCAGGTATGGTGATGTATGAGCCTAAATCGCTTGAAGTACTGATGCAAATTTGCAAGGAAAATAAAGTGTTCAACATTGCTGATGAAGTAATGACAGGTTTTGGTAAAACGGGACGAAATTTTGCTACGGACTATGTGACTACTAAACCTGATATGATGTGCTTGTCGAAAGCCTTAACAGGTGGAACGATTCCGATGGCAATTACTACTTTTACACAAGAGTTGTACGACGCCTTTTATGATGATGATATCAATAAAGCCTTGTTTCACGGTCATACTTTTACAGCAAACCCAACTGGCTGTGCTGCGGCCTTGGCGAGTTTGACCTTGTTGCAAACGGATGAAATGCAAACTAATATTGCTAGAATTCATGCCAATCATAAGGCTTTTGAGGAGCGAATAAAAATTCACCCAAAAGTAGTTACCACAAGAATTTTGGGAACTATCATTGCACTCGAAGTTGTCACCGATGGCGCGGCAAGTTATTACGGAAGTTTGCGCAACAAGTTGTACGATTTTTTTATTGCCAACGGTGTTGTTTTGAGACCTGTAGGAAACATTGTTTATGTATTGCCGCCATACGTAATTAGCGATGAGCAGTTACAAAAAGTATATCAAGTGATCGAAAATGCTTTAGAAATAGTTTAAATTTGCAGAAAATTTGCAAAGTACTTGAAGATGCTCTGAAGTAGTTTTAAAAGTGAATTACTGGAGCATTTTCAATTTTTTAGCATTCCTTAAATCAAAAATAGTCTTGTCGAAAATTATCTCCATCACTTCAATAGCCTCAATTTCGCCTCTAGGTAGCAACGCTAAGGCGGTTTGGGAAATGTATTTGCAAGATAAACATTGTTTTACAAAGCAATCGTATGATAATGCACTAACATTTGTAGCTTCTTTAAATGAAAAAGAAGCAGCTTTGGTTGAAGCATTGCGTAAAGAAGATTCTAAATACAAATTCCTCGACAAGTCTGTTCTGTATGCGATGATTGCTGCCCGTAACGCTGTTGTAAAAGCGGGTTGGGATAAGTCAGACGTGTTTGGGATCAACTTAGGTTCTTCACGTGGAGCGACAGAATTATTCGAAAAACATCATCTGGATTATATTCAATCTGGTAAAGCGCAAACTTTGGCTTCGCCTACTACTACTCTAGGAAATATTGCCTCTTGGGTAGCGCATGATTTACAAAGTTCGGGTCCAGAAATTTCACATTCTATTACTTGTTCTACAGCGCTACATGCAGTTTTAAATGGTTATGTTTGGTTGCAATCTGGTATGATTGATAAGTTTTTGGTAGGTGGCAGCGAGGCGCCTTTGACTGATTTTACGATTGCTCAAATGCGAGCGTTAAAAATCTATTCTCAAACAGAATCTGAAGTTCAATTATGGCCCAATCGTGCTTTAGATTTCGAGAAGAAAAAAAATACGATGGTGCTTGGTGAAGGAGCCGCAGTTTGTTGTCTTGAAGCGGGAAAAGCGCCAAATGCATTGGCCTACATTGAAGGAATTGGCTATGCTACTGAGTTACTTGAACATAATATTTCAATATCAACAGAGGCGATTTGTTTTCAAAAATCAATGCAAATGGCTTTGCAAAATACGGCTCTCACTGATGTGGATGTAATTGTAATGCACGCGCCCGGAACCATAAAAGGCGATTTGACTGAATACAAAGCCATTCAGAAACTTTTCGGTACCGATTTACCGCTGTTGACTACCAATAAATGGAAAATAGGTCACACTTTTGGCGCTTCTGGAATTTTGAGTATGGAATTGGCTATCCTTATGATGCAGCACAATACGTTTATCGGCGTACCTTTTGCGGAAGCGCAGCAGTCCAAAAAACCAATTCGAAAAGTGTTGGTGAACGCAGTTGGTTTCGGTGGCAATGCGGTTAGTGTGTTATTGAGCCTCTAAATCTTTCACTTTTTCGTAAACTAATTGGCTCTCAAATCCTTTGCGGAGTAAGTAATCACAAAACTTTTTTCTTTTTTTGAGGGTGTTTCTTTCGGTACTGTTTTCCCAAACTCGGTCGGCAGTTTTATGAAAAGTCTCTAAATATTCTTCGTTTGTAATTTCTTGTAGCGCTCTTGTAATCAGTCGTTGATTGATATTTCGGAACTTGAGCTCATTTGTAATTCTGATTTTTCCCCAAGATTTAATTCTGTGTTTGCCTCGTGCAAAACTGCAAGCAAAACGCTCTTCATTTAAAAAATTTTCTTGAATTAAATGAGCGATAATTTCATCTATCTCATCATTTGATATTTTCATACTGCGCAGTTTGCTCATCATTTCATCATGGCAACGATCTTGGTAAGCGCAGTAATGCTCTGCTTTTTTGATGGCTTCTTTTATCGAATAGATTTCTTTCATCAATACGTAAAATTGGTGTTTTTTGCATGGCAAAAATACGTTTAATCTTTTTGGTGAAATGATGAATTTTTCAATATAAAAATTATAGTTAAAAACTTCGCCGTTGTTAAGTAAATAAAAGTAAAAATGTTCTTATCTTAGGGTTGCATATAGAATAAATAATTTTTCTAGTTAAAGTTTTTAAATTTTTGCAATAAATTGGAGCAAATTTTTAATTTTTAGGTTGAATTTTTTTAACATTTATAGAACTTTAACTAACTTGCGCTACTTATTGATTGTTAGTTTATTAGCTAGGATAAATGACCTCAAGACATTGTTGTTTTTAAAATAATGAAAATGAAAAAAACTTTATATTTTGCTATACTACTTTTAATGACTTTTATGTCTATGAAGGCGCAATGTACTTACACTGGGTCACCTCTTACCTCGGTAGGCACTTCTACTTTTTGTGTTAATACTCCCGGAACTACAAATACTATTTCAAGCGCTGCTGTAAGGGCAGGTCAATTTGTGCTTTTGAATGTTGTACAAGGATTTTCGTATAGTTTTTCTGTGGGAAATGTTTTTACCGCGGATACAGAGAGTCTTACACTGCTGAATGCAGCCGATAATTCAAGTTTTGGAGCAGGGAGTTTCGCATCTGGTGCAGCTGGAGCCATTATTAACAGTTGGACTGCTCCGCTTTCAGGTCAAATAAAAGTTCTTTTGTCTCGTAATTGCATTAATGATAATACAGCTGGGGGCGTGATAACGATGAATCTACTGTCAGTTGGTAATACTTTAGATAGTCAATCGGCTTTCGGTGTAAATACTTGGGTAGGTCATGTTTATAATTATGGAGGAGGAACTAGACCTGGTGGATTTCCTTCACCAAATCCAATTTCTTCAACTACTTCTCCGTTTCTCAATGCAAATTATGTGGGTAATTATACAGTGGCCACAGAGGGTTTTACTACGACTTTTGGGGGAAATACAGCATGTTTTGATGTTTTTAGCAATAGTGTAAAAAGAGCTGAGATTTACACAGAATCTTTTGCTGTAAGGTATAGAATGAGATCAACAAGACCTGCGGGATGCTATACTTTGAATGTTAGTGGAGATGATGGAATACGAGTGTATGTTGATGGGGTCTTAGTTTTTGACCGTTGGGTTGATCAGGGCACGACATCCTATTGCGACAATCTTATAAGACTGACAGGTAATAGTGATATTGTATTGGATTATTATGAAAATGGAGGGGGAAATAACTTGACTTTCAGTCTAGCGACTTTTGATGGTTCAGGCAATGCAATAACAAGCGCCTCAAATGTCAGATTGTGTTCAGGATTAACAACAAACATAACAGGTTCTGTTCTTGGTTCTTGCACAGGAGGTACAAATGGTGGCACTAACTCTTTGTACCAATGGCAAATATCTACAAACAATGTTTTATTCACTGATATTGTAGGAGCAACTGCAGCCAATTATCTAGCTCCAGCAGTGACAGTGGTTGCTGGTGCCCCAAACAACGTGCGCTATTTTAGACGTGTTTTCAAGCCTTCAGCTTTAATACCTGGGACATGTGAATTTAATTCAAGTGTTGTTACTGTTACTACTAGTGGAGGTGCCGCAGCTGTTCCAGGTCCAATTTCTGGAGGGACAAGTCAATGTAGGGCTAGTGTGGCAACCTACAGTATAGCAGCGGTTCCTAATGCTGTAACCTATAGTTGGACAAATACTGGAACCGGATGGACTATAACACCTGCAGCAGATGGTTTGTCTGTTTCGGTGGCTTTTAATGCCTCTGCAACAAATGGAATTTTAAGAGTGGCGTCAGTGAACGGATGTGCAACCAGTGGTAATTCTAGTTTTAATATTACGGTCAATCCTTTGCCGGCAACACCAACTCTTGGTACAGTTACTCAACCCACTTGTGCTGTTCCAACCGGCAGTATAGCCTTGAGTGGTTTGCCATCTGCAGGAACTTGGACTATTACAGCAAGTCCTACTACGTCTGGAATTACAGGTTTAACAGGATCTGGTAGTACGACTACAATTGGAGGATTAGCACAAGGAACAAACTATACTTTCTCTGTTTCTAATGGTACTTGTAGTTCTGTACAAACTGCTATTGTGCCTATCAACAATTTAATAACTACCACTTTTGATGGCTCCAATTGGTCTAGCGCTCCAACTTTAGCAAAAATAGGAGTTGTAACGGCAAGCAGTGCGTCACCAATTTCTCTCAGTGCCGATACCGAGCTTTGCTCCTGTACCGTTAGTGCGAATACTAATTTGATCGTTAATTCTGGAATAACATTGAAATTGCAAAATCAACTAGAAGTAAATAGTACTGGTTCTATTACTTTTCAAAATAACTCTAGTTTGGTTCAAGTTAATGATGCTGCAATTAATAGTGGTACCATAAGCTATAAACGTCAAACAACTGTTGTTCGTATTGGTTCAGATTATACCTATTGGTCAAGTCCTGTGTCAATGCAGAATTTATTGAACCTGTCACCTAATACAAATACTGGTAAGTTTTGGTCATTTAATCCGGCAGCAACTTGGTTTGTAGAAACACCATCAATTAAAACAATGGATATAGGAAAAGGATTTATTATTAGAGCACCAGATTCTTACTATGCTGCGTACCCATTTTTTTCATCAATTTTCGAGGCTACGTTCATTGGAGAACCGAATAATGGAGTAAAAACAATCGCTGTTGGAGCTTCAGGGACATATAATCTTTTAGGTAATCCTTATCCTTCTGCAATTGATGCCGTAAAATTTTTAAATGCAAATTCAACCGTATTGGGAGGTACCATTTATTTTTGGACACATAATACTGAAATCCGTAATAAAGTTGGAGCCACAAATGAAGGAACTGGAGATTTAGTATACATCCAGGATGATTATGCCAGTTTTAACCGTACCGGAGGTGTTGGTACAGCTGCTTCAAGTGATCCGAATAAGTCGCCAACCAATCCTAATATTCCTAATGGAATGATTGCTGCAGGACAATCGTTTTTTACAACAAGTATTGCTCCTGCTGGAACTCTTGTTACTTTTAACAATGATATGCGTCTTGGTGCATCAAACTTAAACAATTCACAGTTTTTTAGAACCAAGGCTTCTGAAAAAGTGACTATAGAACCTGAGAAAAATAGAATTTGGTTGAATTTAGGAAACAAAAAAAGAGCTTTTAAACAAATGCTTGTTGGATACATTGAAGGCGCTACCAATGACTTTGACAAGGCATTTGATGGTGTAAGTTTTAATGCGAACGCGATAATTAACTTTTATAGTATAAATAATGCTATAAATTATGCAATTCAAGGTAGAGCACTTCCATTTGTACCGAGCGATCTGGTACCGCTAGGTTACAGTTCTTCTGTTGAAGGTGAATTTACGATAAGCATTGACACAGTTGACGGACTATTTACCAAACAAAGCGTGTTTCTGGAAGATAAATCTACTAACACGATGCACGATTTAAAAATAGCTCCTTATAGTTTTCAAACTACAAAGGGAACATTCAATGATCGATTTGTACTACGTTATACGGATAAAAATCAAGTTATAGAGGATGTAATTACAAATAGTAATGATGTGGTTGTTACAACAAAAAATAAACAATTAAAAGTGATTTCTGGCCTTGGAGATATTAAATCGGTTGCTATTTATACCGTTTTAGGAAAACAAATTTATTTCCAAGAAGCTATTGCTAAAAAAGAATTGATTATTGACACTCTTCCTGCAAGTGACCAAGTTTTAATTGTAAAAACTATTTTAGTAAATGATACACTACATACTACAAAAACAATATTCAAATAATTAAAAATACTATTAGTCTACAAGAAGCCCATTCTATATTGAATGGGCTTCTTATTTAGTTTGATATCTTAATTGCCATTCACCTTTTTTTAAATCTAAACAGCAATTATTTTCGGATATATAACTACGTTATAACTATTATGATTTTCTAAAAAGGACGAATTTACTGTATTATTATATTTTTGTTAAGGAATTTTGTTTTCATATTATTAAATATTTTCTTTGTAAATTATTAGTTGATTTATAAGGTTTTATGTTTTTTTTTAATTTTGTTGAAGCTTTAATATTAACATTTTTAATTTCGAAGCTATCTATTTCAAGTAAAAATTAAGTGAAACAGAAATTTAAAAGTCCGTTCAATTTTGACCATTAAGTAGATTTTGAAATAATGGTTGAAATGCTAGGTAATTGCATGAAAAAAAGTCATTCAACGAGTTTACGTGTTGATAAACAACTATATTTTGAAGTAATCCCGATTAATTATTAATTTGTAAGTAAAGTTGAAGTAATTTGTTTGACTCTAAAATTTATTTTCATGGAAAAAAAATACTTTTCGATCACTAATAGCTACTTAATAGCATTCTTTTTCTTTGTCTCTTTATTTTCTTTTGGACAAAGTATACAAACGTTTAACTCTTCAGGGACATTTACAGTTCCTTGTGGTGTAACTTCTATTACGGTACAAGTATGGGGAGCTGGAGGTGGAGGCGATAGAAACCAATCACGAGGAGGAGGAGGTGGAGCTTTTGCCCAAAGTACTCTGAATGTTAGTGAAGGAAATTCGTTTGCTGTTACAATTGGTCAAGGCGGTGCAGCAGGGACAGGTGCTAACGGTGGTGACTCAACTTTTGGTACTTTAGTTATTGCCCGGGGGGGCAATGGTGGAAACGGCGGTAATAATGCAGGACGAGGTGGACAAGGATCATCGAGTGTGGGTGATATAACATTTAGTGGTGGTGATGGAGGAACAAGTACAGGTAATGGTGGCGCTGGAGGTGGCGCTGGTGCTGGAAGAATAAATAATGGAGCAAATGGTGGTAATACTACCACCGGCACAGGAGCAAATGGTGGTACGGGAACTAATGGTGGTGGTAATGGTGGTAATGGTGGTGGAACCAATGGTAGTGGTTCAGTAGGTGTTGTCCCTGGTGGTGGTGGTGGTGAGAGAGGTCGAGATGGAAATAATAGTGGAGGAGGTGGTAATGGTAGAGTTGTAATTACTTACATAAGTGCGAGTTCAGGTTATTGCACTCCGAGTTTTGATACACGTGTTGATCCTATTACAAATGTAACTTTCGCAGGAATAAATAATACTACTTCAAATACATTAGGAGGTTCCAGTTTAGAAATATTTTGTAATACAGGTTCTGTTGTTCAGGGCTCAGCAATTAATGCTATTTCTGTGAAAGGAAATACAGCTGGAAATTATACAGATTTTTATAAAGTTTATATCGACTGGGATCAAAATGGTGTTTTTGGAAATAACGCAAATGAAATAACAGACATAGGTACAATAACAAACTCTACAGGAGTTGATGCCAAAATACTAATAGGAAATGTGACGGTTCCTGCAACAGCTGTTCTTGGCACAACGAGGATGAGGGTCATAAAAGTTTTTAATTTTAATACAATTAACCCCTGTTTTACGGGTGCTTTCTATGGTCAAGCCGAAGATTACAATATTACAGTTACTGCGCCTTGTCCTATTTATAGTTTGACTAATGTTTCAGCTGTTTCAACAGCATGTACAACAAATAAAACTTCGTTGGTAACACTTAACGGCTCAGCAGCAAGTTTACCTATTGGTTCTTATACGGTTACTTATAGTTTAAGTATTAACTCAAACGCTATCAGCTACACTGCTCCAATGACCGTAACGACGGCAGGAACGGGACAATTTACTGCCGATCTTGGGATAATGTTAGCTAATAATGCTACAACAATTACCATAAGTAATTTGGCTTCCGGTTCTTGTAGTACGACTTTATCGAGTGGAAATATCTCAAATCTTATAAATATACTTCCTCCTATAACGCTAACTTTAGGCACAGTTACCCAACCTACTTGTGCGGTTCCAACTGGAAGTGTACAGCTTAGTGGTTTGCCTGCTGGTTCGAGAACAATTATTGCTAATCCTGATACCGGTGGATTAACTAATTTAACAGGAACGGGAACTACTGCAACAATTGGTGGTTTGGTTCAGGGCACTACCTATACTTTTTCAGTGTCTAATGGTACTTGCAATACTCTATCTGCTCCTGTAGTTGTTAACAGTTTAGAAACTACTACTTTCAACGGTGTAGGTTGGAATTCGGGAACTGGTGTAAACAAAATAGGTACAATTACAGCTGGTAATGCGTCACCTATTTTACTAACTGCAAATACGGAACTTTGCTCTTGTACAATTAGTCCTAATACAAATGTGATCGTTAATCCAGGAGTGACGCTGAAATTGCAAAATCAACTTACAGTTAATCCTTTAGGATCCATCACTTTCGAAAATGCCTCTAGTTTGGTTCAAGTTAATGATGCTGCGGTAAATAGTGGTGTTATTAATTATAAAAGAATAACGTCTGTTGTGCGTAAAGCATCGGATTACACCTATTGGTCAAGTCCGGTAATAGGGCAAAACTTATTGGCTGTTTCTCCAAATACAAATTTGGGACGTTTTTGGTCTTTTGTACCGGGAGGTACATGGTTTGTAGAAACACCGTCAACTAAAATAATGGATGTAGCAAAGGGGTATATTATTAGAGCTCCAGAGTTTTTTCCTGGACTTAATCCACCATCTTCAACATTCGTAGCTACATTTTCTGGAGCACCCAACAATGGAGTAAAAACAATAGCAGTTGGAGGACCAGGGACCTTTAATTTGATCGGGAATCCGTATCCTTCCGCAATCGATGCTATTAAATTTTTAAATGCAAATTCAACAGTTTTAGGTGGCACCATTTATTTTTGGACACATAATACAGAAATTCGTAATAAAGTTGGAACTTTGAATGAAGGTTCAGGAGATTTGGTTTATATTCAGGACGATTATGCTAGTTTTAACCGTACAGGAGGAGTTGGAACAGTAGCTATAAGTGATCCAGATAAGTTGCTTAGCAACCCTAATATTCCGAATGGAATGATCGCTGCTGGTCAATCGTTTTTCACTACAAGTATCGCTGCTGCTGGAACCCCTGTTACTTTTAATAATGATATGCGTATTGGTACTGGTTACTTGAACAATTCTCAGTTTTTTAGAACTAAAGAAACTGAAAAAGTTAGTGCAGTAGTTGACAGAAGCAGAATTTGGTTGAACTTGACCAACAAACAAAATGCTTTTAAGCAAACTTTAGTTGGGTACATAGATGGTGCTACTAATGATTTTGATGCTGCTTTTGATGGACCAAGTTTTAATGCCAATGCGATTATTAATTTTTATAGCGTAAACAAATCTACTAACTACGTAATTCAAGGTCGTGCACTTCCGTTTGAGCAAAACGATTTGGTTCCATTAGGTTACAGCTCTACCATTGATGGTGAATTTTCAATTAGCATTGATAATTTGGATGGATTATTTACCACTCAAAATGTCTTTTTAGAAGACAAAAACACCAATACGATTCATAATCTAAAAACGTCTCCTTATAGTTTTCAAACTACAAAAGGAACTTTTAATGATCGTTTTGTTTTGCGTTACACGGATAAGACTCTTGGTGTAGAAGATGTAATTACTGATTTTAATACTGTGCTAGTAACTGTAAAAAATAAGCAATTAAAAGTAACTGCTGGCAAAGAAGACATCAATTCGGTTGTTATTTATTCCATCTTAGGGAAGCAAATTTACTTCAAAAAAGACATAGCTAATAAAGAATTGGTTATCGAAAACCTTCCTTCGAGCGATCAAGTTTTAATTGTAAAGACTGTTCTTGAAGACGGCACATTGTACACTACAAAAACAATATTTAAGTAAAATAAAAATACTTTATTTAACAAAGCCCATTCTAATTTGAATGGGCTTTTTTTATGTTAAAAAATAAATTAATTTTTTGTAAATATCACTAAATGTGGGTATTGTGTAAAAGTTCCAATGTGATTAATTTTATATTGTATTGATTTGTATGGCAGATTAATACATGTTTTTTGTAAAATTAAAATGTTAATCCTTTGAAAAAAATTCTACTTTTCTGTTTTATTTTAATTGCTTCACTATTTTTTAAAGTGAGTTTTGCGCAGCAAGGAATTTCTGATTCTACATTTAATACCTATGATGATGGTTTGCTTGGAGATGGTTTTGATGGTATAGTTCGAACAACTGTTTTGCAGCCGGATGGTAAGATGTTGGTTGGTGGAGATTTTTTAAATTTCAACGGTGCATCTACGCCTCAAATTTGTCGTTTATTACCTGATGGCTCCAAGGACCCAACATTTAATACGGGTTTGGGTCTAAATGGAAAAGTCTATAGTATTTTGTTACTAGCTAGTGGAAAAATTATATTGGGTGGATCATTTACTGCATTCAACGGTTTGCCAGCTAATAGATTAATTCGACTTAATAGCGACGGCAGTTTAGACCTTACTTTTAATACCACCGTAGCGGCTAGTAGTGGTATTATTTACAATATGGCAGAGCAAGCGGACGGCCGAATTATTATTGTAGGAAGCTTTACTAAATATGATGGAGTTACAGCCAATAGAGTAGCGAGAATTTTACCAACCGGCGGTTTAGATCTTACTTTTGTTACTTCGGTTGGAGCTAGCTCTTTGGTTGAAGAGGTGCAATTACAAACGGATGGGAAAATAATACTTGCAGGATCATTCGTTTCTTATAATGGAACTCCTTGCGGTAGAATTATTCGCTTAAATTCAACAGGAGTTGTAGATCCTTCATTCATACAAGGTTCTGGTTTTGATAATTCTGTTTCCGCTTTAGCAATTCAAGCAGATGGTAAAATTATCGTTGGAGGAAGTTTTTTAGCTTATAATGCTGCTACGGCACAAAAAATTATTCGACTAAATACAGATGGCTCTATCGATGCAAGTTTTCTATCAGGTACAGGTTTTGCCAATGGGGTAGTTGAATCGGTTCGAGTAAATACTTCAGGCTCCATTTTTGTGGGCGGATCATTTTCTAGTACTTATAACGCTGTTGATGTGAATCGAATTGTATTGTTGATTGCAAATGGAACTGTAGCAAGTAATTTTGATCTTGGAGTAGGTCCGGCATCGGGATCTATTTACAGTTTCGCTGAGGATAGTTTTGGAAATTTTTATGCTGGTGGTTCTTTTTCAGTTTTCGATTCGCAAAATCAAGGACGATTGGCTCGATTTGACACTAATGGTGCACTAGACATTGCTTACCTAACGGCAGGTGTAGGGTTTGATAATTCGGTTTTAGGGCTTATACCGTTGGCAGATAATACCGCTTTAGTTTTTGGAAATTTTTCAAAGTTCAATGGTTTTCTATGTTCGAAAATCACTCGTTTGTTGCCCTCAGGCGCTGTAGATCCCTCGTTTAATCTTTTGGGATCAGGTGCAAATAATACCATTAAAACAGCCGTTGTGCAAACAGATCAAAAAATAGTATTTGCAGGTGCTTTTACTACATACAATGGAACAACTTGTGGTAGAATTGTTCGAATAATTGCTGACGGAAATGTAGATATAAGTTTTGGTACAGGAAGCGGTTTTAATAATCAAGTGTATGATTTGGCCTTGCAAGCTGATGGTAAGATGATCGTAGTTGGAAATTTTACGTCATACAATAGCATCCCAATAAATAGAGTAGTTCGGTTACTTAATGATGGCTCTTTAGATCCAACCTTCAATGTTGGTCTAGGAGCTGATGCCATTGTAGAAACTGTCATTATTCAGTCTGATGGGAAGTTGCTTTTGGGTGGTCAGTTTTCTAATTTTAATGGTACGGCACAAGCTCGTGTTGCTCGTCTTTTGCCTGATGGCAGCTTAGATTCAAGTTTTGTATTGGGTTTGGGATTGGATAAAACTGTTTATGCCATTGCTTTTCAATCTGATGGAAAAATACTTTTAGGAGGTAGCTTTTCTAATTACAATGGGAATGCAGCAAAAAGGATAGTTCGATTGGAATCTAACGGTACTTTTGATAGTAGTTTTAATATGGGGTCTGGTTTTAGCACAGGCGATGTAAGGGCAATTGTAGTTCAGCCAGACGACAGATTGCTTATAGGTGGCACATTTGCTGGTACGTACAATGGTTTAAGTGTTAAACGTCTCATAAGAACTTTAAGTAACGGACAAATTGATCCTACATTTTCGGCTGTACTTAATAATACTTTGTTTGCAATGGCAATAACCATCAATAACAAATTGATAATTGGTGGTAATTTTAATTCAATTTCGGGAATTACTAAGCATCGAGTTGCACGCTTAAAGTTATGCACTAATAGCTCAACATGGGATGGCCTTTCATGGTCAAATGGCTCGCCATCTTCAGAAAAATCGTTATTTATTAATGCTAATTATACAATTGCGAATACAATTAATGCTTGCTCTTGTAACATTAAGCCTATTTCAACGGTGACGGTATCTTCATCAGCAGCCCTAAATTTGATGTTTGACTATTCTGGTGCAGGTACTTTAATTTTAGAAAATACGGGTGTGCTTTTTCAAGAAGAAAATCATGTGGTAAATTCTGGGCAAATGAAAATGCACAGAAAGACCACTCCAATTGTAAAATCAGATTATACGTATTGGTCGTCGCCCGTTGCCAGTCATGTATTGGCTGATGTATCGCCAAATGCTCCGCAAGACCGACTTTTTTCATACAATTCCGTGCTAAATAAGTGGGTTGGCGAACTACCTAATGCAGTCATGACAGTCGGAAAAGGGTATATCATTCGGAGTCCATTAAATTTTTCAGAAACCGTTCCAGCAGTTTACGAAGCAGTATTTACAGGTATTCCCAATAATGGTCAATACAATATTCCAATTGTTGGAGCCAGTACCTTCAACTTAATTGGTAATCCGTATCCATCAACTTTAAATGCCGACTTATTTTTAGATCGAAACAAAACTATCATTGGAGGCACATTGTATTTTTGGACACACAATACAGCTATCACCAACTATAACTACAATTCAGGCGATTATGCTGCCTACAACTTGTTTGGTGGTGTGGGTACAGCCGCTTTAAATTTGGGAGTTAATACATTAGTTCCAAAAGGTAAAATAGCAGCTGGACAATCATTCTTTGTGCTAGGAATTAATAGTGGAGGTAATGCTGTTTTTGATAATTCAATGCGCGAAAGTTCTGGTAATGAAGATTTTTTTAAAATCAAGAATGGAAAAGACAAGGAAGTAGGTGGAACAGAAAAGCATCGGCTGTGGTTAAACTTGACCAATGAACAAGGTGTATTCAAACAAATTTTAGTAGGGTATAGCGAGGCTGCAACAAATCAATTTGATTTGGCTTATGATGGAATTTCCTTTAACGGCAACACTGCTTTAGATTTTTATAGTATCAATGAGAATAAAAACCTAACTATTCAGGCTAATGGAATGCCATTTAATGATAATGATATTTTTAAACTAGGTTTTAGCACTGTTGCGGCAAGCACATTTGTGCTTAAAGTAGATCATGCAGATGGCTTTTTGCAGGACAAAATTATTTTTATTGAAGATAAAGTGAACCAAACTATTGTTCCGCTCGCAACTGAAGGTTATAAATTTACTTCGGATAAAGGCTTGTTTAATGATCGTTTTCAGCTTCGATTTACAGATAAAAACTTAAGTAATTCGGAGTTTGTAAAGGAAAAAAATGGACTAACTGTTATTCAAAGTAGCAAAACAATTACTGTTGGTTTGCACAATCAAATTATTGATGAGCTATGGTTGTATGGCATTGATGGAAAAGAAATATATCATAAAAAAGACATTCAAACAACGCAATACAGCATTCAGCCATTGCCAATTTTGCAGCAAGTTGCTATTTTAAAGGTAAAAGGTTTAGATGGGGAAGTGTTTTCTAAAAAAGTGATACTTCCTTAAAAACAATTAGCCACCTTGTGCATTACAAGATGGCTAATTATTTTTGTATTTAACTATTATTTTTCTTTAGCAGATGCTTCTAGATTACGTTCAATAGTGTGACCTGGTCTTGACCATTTTGGTTTTTCGCCAAGTGGCGCAAATTGTGAATCTTCTGCTTCAACAGTTTGCGGTTGCGATACTTTTGTAAACGGTTTTTGAGGATTTAATCCAAGCATTTCAAACATTTTCATGTCTTCATTTACATCTGGATTTGGCGTAGTTAACAATTTGTCACCTGCAAAAATCGAATTAGCTCCAGCAAAAAAGCACATGGCTTGCCCTTCGCGACTCATGTTCATTCTACCTGCTGATAAACGCACTTGTGTTTCAGGCATAATAATTCTGGTAGTAGCTACCATTCGGATCATTTCCCAAATTTCAACTGGTTTTTCTTCTTCCATCGGAGTTCCTTCTACCGCAACTAAGGCGTTAATTGGCACTGATTCTGGTTGTGGATTCAATGTAGACAAAGCAACTAACATTCCTGCTCTATCTTCGATGCTTTCGCCCATTCCAATAATTCCTCCACTGCAAACAGTTACATTGGTTTTACGAACGTTTTCGATAGTTTGAATTCGGTCTTCAAAACCACGTGTTGAGATTACTTCTTTGTAATATTCTTCACTTGTGTCAAGATTGTGATTGTATGCATACAAACCAGCTTCTGCAAGTCGCTGTGCTTGGTTTTCGGTAATCATACCAAGTGTGCAACAAACTTCCATATCCAGTTTATTTATGGTACGCACCATTTCAAGTACTTGGTCAAATTCTGGCCCGTCTTTTACGTTACGCCATGCCGCTCCCATACATACACGTGACGATCCTCCAGATTTTGCGCGCAAAGCTTGTGCTTTTACCTGTGAAACTGACATTAAATCGTTGCCCTCAATATCGGTATGATAGCGCGCTGCTTGTGGGCAGTAGCCACAATCCTCAGGGCAACCACCTGTTTTTATTGATAGCAAAGTTGAAACTTGTACTACGTTAGGGTCGTGGTGTTGTCTATGTATAGATGCTGCTTCGTAAAGCAAATCCATTAAAGGTTTGTTATATATGGCGATTATTTCGTCTTTAGTCCAATTGTGTTTTGTAATGCTCATTGATACGAATTTTTGATGCCTCAAAAGTAGTTAAATTGTTCTAAAGTACCAATCTTAAACAGCCGAAATGAAATTAGTGCTTTGAAGGCCTTTTTCAATTCATCCCACTGCTTTAAAGACTATTTTTAATTTTGTAGCCAGGAAATGTTTTGTCTGGAAATAGATATAAAAAAACCTCGCTAAGGCTTGTGCTGTAGCGAGGTGATTAAGTTTTTTGATGAAGATTTACGTCTTTGCTATTTTTTTATTCGAAGTAAAGCGGGCATCCCAATATAGTAAAAGCATAAAAGTTACTATTACTGCAGAACTAACTCCTTCGAACAAAAGAGAAATTGAATACGTCATAACTGATGGCTCACCACCAAATAAAAATGTTTTAGATAAAGAACCAATGTACTCTTCTCCTCCTTTAGCATAACTATAGCCAACAAGCGCTACGATACTTAACAAAACACCTATTAAAGCGGTTAATAAAGCAGAAACAGCATTTGCAGCTAAGGTAGTTTTGCCTTCGGCATAGTTGGATAGAAGAGTTCGATTAGTGCCATAAAAAATGAACAGCACATTAAATACACGTAAAATGTGACTATCGGCTAAGCCCAATAGTTCCATCGCCAAGAAATAGAGTCCAATACCTACAATGATAAGTACTCCATTTGTTAATTCTTTTGGAAGTTTCATACCGCTAAATTTTTTAGTTTGACAATAGTATCTCTTTGATAAAGAGAGGTTAATACCAAATTTAATTAAAAAAATCGAACGATAGTATAAAATCTTAGATTTTGTTTATGAATGCTAAAACAGTTTGCTCGTCTTTATGCAACTGATTTTTTAAATCTTCGATGGTGTCAAATTTTTTCTCGGATCGAATACGTTGTAAGATTGAAATCTGAAGTTTTTGTTGGTACAAATCGGCTTCAAAGTCTAGGAAATAAACTTCAATAGTTTGTTGCTGTCCTCCCACAGTTGGATTGTTACCTATATTCATCATACCATACACAAGTTTGTTTTGTATTTGGCTTTGTACAATATAAACACCGTTTTGCGGTACGAGTTTAAATTTCTCTGGTATTTGTAAGTTGGCTGTAGGATAGCCAATTGTACGTCCTAATTGTTTGCCTTTTATAACTGTGCCTGTTAAAAAGTAATCGTAACCTAAATAACTGTTGGCTAGGCTCATGTTGCCTTCGAGTAGAGCTGTTCTAATTTTTGTTGAGCTTACAGAGATGTCATTAATTTCTTGAACAGAAATTTGTTCCACTTCAAACCCGTATTCAAGTCCAAAACCAATCAAATCATCGATGTCAGCAGTTCTATTTCGGCCAAATCGGTGATCGTAGCCTATTATAATTTTGTGTATTTGAAATTTGTCAACCAAAACATCTCTAACGAATTCTTCGGCGGTAAGTCTTGAAAAGGCTTCGTCAAAAGGATGGATGACAATGTTTTCTATTCCTAATTCTTCGATTAATGCAACTTTTTCTGTAATCGTATTTAAAAGTTGTATCGTTGAGCCTTCTTGTAAAACCATTCGCGGGTGAGGAAAAAAAGTAAGTACCAAACTTTCAAATTCTTTGTTGGCGTTATTTTGAGTCAGTTTATGAAGGATTTTTTTATGGCCTAAGTGTACTCCATCAAAAGTTCCAAGAGTCAAAATCGTTTTTTTGGTAGTCGAAAAGTCGTTTATAGAATGAAAAATCTTCAAAGCAAGGGTTTTATAATGCTGCAAATTTACGCTATACAATTGATATAATTAAAAAAGGACCGAAAACTTCGGCCCTTTGATATAAAATAGTACATAAATTGTTATTTCTTAACGAAAGGAATGGTTTGTCTACTTGATCCGTTTTTGACAAGTTGTAAAAAGTACATGCCTTGTGCTAAGTTAGCAACATTAATTTGTAATTCTTGCTTAACATCTATTGTTTTTGTTCGTATTGTTTGCCCTAAAAGATTGATGATGTTGTATGATGTTGGGTAATCAAGACTGTTAGTGTCAAAGCTAACGTTTAGGATATCTGTTGTTGGATTAGGATAAATCACAGTATTTTGCAGTGTATCAATTGAATTTGTTCCAAGAGTTCCTATTCTAAAATTGGTTGATTCTGTATCTAAAAAAGCGCCACCAGTCACTATTACTTCATTGGTTGGAGTGGCCAAGGTGTAAGATCCTTCGCCCCAATCGCAACACACCCCGTCAGCGGCATCATCATTTATGGTAAAAGTATAACAGTCATTATTTGCTAAGACAAATGTTTCTTTTACTGGAGCGGGTAGAGGCTGTGCTCTTGCAATATCAGTGTAAGGTCCGCCACGATATAAAATGGTACCTGCTGAATTAGTAAGTAACCAAGTAGTTTCAGAGCCAAATCGATCATTTTGTAGGGTAAAATTGACTATGGTACTTGCAATGTTTTTGTCAATTTTAAAAGTTTGGTCGGCGCTGTTATTAGCAGTATTTTGATCTGTTGTGTTATTAACATTTAAAATTGTTGCGTTAAAATTATGTGTTCCACCATTTGTTGTTAGTGTATTTAATGTTAAGGTTACAGATGCATTTGTGTCTAAATTACCAGTCCAATTTAAGGTTTGTAAATTGGTGTTGTCAATACTGTAACGAATTGTAGCAGCAGTTAGTGCGGCATTTCCTTTGTTTTCTAAAATAATTACAGGAGTAAAACTGTTGCTGCACTTTTGAATGTTTAAGTTAGAAATTGCAATTGCACCATCATGATTTAGTATCACGCCAGGAGTAAGCGCGTCTGAAGTTTTTAGGCTTGCCCTACGAATGGAGTTATTGATTACAGTTATCATTCTTGTTTTTTGATCTCCTGTAAATATATTCATGCAAATATCATCAGTATAATCCATGTAGTTTTCTACCATGTCTAATCCCGGAGAGTTGATGCAAGAATCTACATTTATTGGACAGCCAGAATTGTCTATTGCGGCATTTGGTGTGTCTTGACAAAAATCATCAACAGTACATCCATCAACACCATCGGCTGCATCGCCCCAAATATGACGAAGCCCTAAATAATGCCCTACTTCATGAGTTGCTGTTCTGCCTTGGTCATATGTAGGTCCATAAGTACCACTAGGGAAATATGATTTTGAACCGAAAAACTGATATTGAATAACAACGCCATCGGTAGCTGCAGCGCCGCCACTAGTGTTTAATCCAGGTAATCCTGAAGAACTTGGGAATTGCGCATAACCCAATAAATCACTTTGTTGGAAGTTTAAAACCCAAATATTTAAATATTTATCTGGATTCCATTGGGTTTGTGGTTTTACAGTATTTTCTATTTCATCAAAAGACCAACTACTTTGCCCTAAATTCACTCTATGGATACCGTTTGATAGAACTCCAGCAGGATCTCTTTTGGCTAATGCGAATTCAATTTCAATATCAGCGCCTACTGGATTGGTGTTGAATCCTGGGGTGCTTATTTTTCTTCTAAAATCTTCATTTAGTACGCGAATCTGGGAGTTGATTTGTTCTGCAAACAAATTTTCGTCGGTACCTACAGCGTCGCCATTATGAATTACATGTACAACAACAGGAATTGTAATTACTGCACTAGTCTGTGCTGTTTTGTTTGAGTTTCTCTTTCTTGCTTGTTCTAGTTGTACTTTTGGCGCAAGCCATTGTTCAAATTCTTTTGTTGAAAGCCGTTGTGGGTTTGATGCTTTTAAATATTCCTCATATTCTGTCGACGCACAACGAATTACTTTTCCTGCTTGTACGGACTTTTTTTTACCAAAAAGAGTTACTTCTACATTTGATTGTGCATAACTCGAGTGATGTGCAACTATAATAAGTAACAAAAGGAAAGTAAATTTTTTCATGTGTGGTATTTTTGGGACGTGAGTTGTACTATTTACGAAATTAACATGGTTTTAGCTTGCGTGTCAACTTATTTTGCCATTCTTTTATTTGTACAAAATGAAATTAGATTTTAAAATTACTAATTTTTTTTATCCCAAAAGGGCTTGCCTGTCTTTTATTTTCCGTTATAGGTGGTCATAGTGATCTCAATACCAGCTGTTCCAAATGATTTTATGATTTCGCTAGCTACTTCTAAACGTTCCGGTAAGGCAGCTTGTTCTACATCGTTCCAGTCGCCAAGCACATAATCTACTTGTTTTCCTTTTTTAAATTCGTCGCTAATTCCAAATCTAAAACGAGCGTATTGTTGCGTATTGAGCATTAGATTGGTGTTTTTTAAACCGTTGTGTCCGCCATCGCTTCCTTTTTGACGAATGCGAATAGTGCCGAAGGAAAGGTTTAAATCGTCTGTAATGACTAATATGTTTTCCAGCGGAATGTTTTCTTGATCCATCCAATATTTGATGGCTTTGCCGCTCAGGTTCATATAGGTGTTGGGTTTAAGCAAGAAAAAGGCTCTACCTTTAAAACTATATTTTGCTAATGCGCCAAGTTTTACGGTTTCGAATTGAATGCCTTCTTTTTTGGCTAAAAAGTCAAGTACTTTAAAACCGATGTTGTGTCTAGTGTTTACATATTCGGCACCGATGTTGCCAAGTCCTACTATTAAAAATTTCTTCATGCTATTGCTATTGGTCTCTTGTTTTGAGGTTGAGAAAAGATTTAAAATCCATTGTATCATGTTGCAAAAGTAAGCTTAATTCAATAAAATGGCTATGCTGTTGCCGATATTTAAAGCTTTGCTTAGGCAATCGTCTGAGATGCAAAAGTAGTGTGTAGTAGCCCCGATTGGAGTGAAAATCCTTTTCGTGCGCATTTTTTTGCGGACAAAAAGATTGTAACGGAAAGCGGGGCAAAATAGCTGTAATAAAATAGTTTAGCTGCTCCTTAAAATTGACATCAAAACTAAAAAGAAAAAAAAAGCGCCAGTTTTGCAACTGACGCTTTGATGTATGATTGAAAAAAATTATTTTTTCTTTCCTTTTGCAGGAGCTTTTGCTGCTTTTGCTGCTTCTTGAGCTGCTTTCATAGCCGCACGAGAAATCTTCACTTGACAAATTACTGTGTTGTCTGGGTGCATGATTTTGAAGTTTGGTGTAGGTACTTTAGTAACGTACAATTTGTTACCCATGTCAAGTGGAGTAATGTCAGCCTCAACAAAATCAGGAAGATCTTTAGGAAGCGCTCTTACTTTTAATTTACGGTTGTTCATACGTAAATCACCACCTGCCATAACACCTTTAGATTTTCCTACGATTTTCACAGGAACTTCCATAGTGATTTCTTTGTCATCAAAGATTTGAAAGAAGTCAATGTGTAAAATTTTGTCAGAAACTGGGTGTACTTGAATGTCTTGTAAAACAGCATTGAATGATTTTCCGTTTCCAAGGTCGATCACAACTGTGTGCGCGTTTGGAGTGTAAACCAAGTTTTTGAATGCCATTACTTCTGCTGAGAAATGAACTGCTTGACTTCCTCCGTATAATACGCAAGGAACCAATCCAGCATTACGTAAGGCTTTAGTAGCTACTTTGCCCACGCTTTCTCTTTCTGATCCTTTAATTGTAATCGATTTCATTTTAAATATTTATATAGTTATTAATTAAACTCTTTTTTTTAAGTCCTTAGCTGTTAGTTCTAAGTCCTTAGTTTTTGACTCTAGATCATAGCCACTCTACTAAGTACTAATCACTAGGGACTAAAAATTACATGATAAACTTTCCGCTAATCGAATTGTTGTGGTGTACCATGTGCATTACTTCGGCAAAAAGTGGAGCACAGCTCAACACTCTTATTTTGTTTGACTCTTTCTTTAACGGAATAGAATCGGTAACTATTAATTCGCTCAACTTAGAGTTTTCAATTTTCTCATAAGCATCACCAGATAAAATGGCGTGTGTACAAATAGCACGTACGCTCAAAGCTCCTTTTTCAATCATTAAATCGGCGGCTTTCGCCAAAGTGCCTCCAGTATCAATCATATCATCTACAAGAATAACGTTGCGACCTTTAACTTCTCCGATTAGTTCCATTGTGTCAATCACGTTGGCAGCTTTTCTTTGTTTGTAACAAATTACTACATCCGATTCTAAAAATTTAGAATAGGCATAAGCTCTTTTTGAACCACCCATATCAGGCGAAGCAATTGTTAAATTGTCAAGGCCTAAGCTTTTTACGTATGGTAAAAAGATAGTAGATGCAAAAAGGTGATCTACTGGTTTTTCAAAAAACCCTTGAATTTGATCAGCGTGCAAATCCATGGTCATTACTCTTGTTGCGCCTGCAGCATCTAATAAATTAGCTACTAACTTAGCTCCAATCGGAACTCTAGGCTTGTCTTTTCTATCTTGTCTTGCCCATCCAAAATAAGGAATTACAGCAGTTATGTGTCTGGCTGAAGCTCTTTTTGCAGCATCAATCATTAGTAACAATTCCATTAAATTATCTGCTGTTGGAAAAGTAGAGCAAACAATAAATACGCGTAATCCTCTAATTGACTCTTCGTACGAAGGTTGAAATTCACCGTCGCTGTATTTTGACATGGTGATTTTCCCTAAAGGAATTCCGTATTCTTTTGCTATTTTCTCAGCAAGATAAACACTTTGCGAACAAGCAAATATTTTAGCTTCTGGTTCTAGGTGTGACATTTAGTTGTTGTTTTATCCCGAAGTTAAAATTGTTTCAAAAAATCCAAACTGTATTTTGGCTTCTTTTTATGTATTTACCTCGGTTGTAGTTAGTTGTGTGTTGTGTTTTTACCGAGGTGCAAATTTATGAAATTTATTCAACTCTGAAAGGAAAAAATTAAGTATTTTTTGTTGGACTATTAAATATATTTTTTACATTTGCACCGTGTTAAAGATAAAGGCACTTGGCTACCACCATTTGTCTCTTTATTGCGTGAAACGGCTGTTGTCGTTTCGGTCTGCTAAGCCCGGATGGCGGAATTGGTAGACGCGCTGGTCTCAAACACCTGTGGGAAACCGTGCCGGTTCGACTCCGGCTCCGGGTACAAAATCCGCTTCGAAAGAAGCGGATTTTTTTGTTATAAAGAATTCCGAAGTATCAATGCGCTTTTATTCTCAATTTGTCCTTTTTTTCCTTTCAAAATCATATCGGCAAGTAAGCTTCCCATGAGTTTAAAATCAGTTGAAATTGTGGTGATTCCGTTTTCAACTACTTTTTTTAAAGGAGTTTCGTTGTAGGAGATAATGCCATAATCAATACCTAATTGTAGCTGTTGTGTTTTGGCTTGTTCGATTACTTCAACTAAATCTCGATCACTCGGAATAATGTATACTTCGCCTTTTTGAATGATGCGGTTTTGCATCTTGGTGATAATTTCGTGTGTTAAACCAAAGTCTGAACAAAATTTTTCAAAACCTATTTTCATACCCAATGGCTCTCTAAATCCGGGAAAAATCATAATTAATTTTTGGTAGGAACTCAACTGGTTTTGGCCCTTGAGTAAGCCATTATAAATATCTTTTACAAAATTTTGGTACACGGCCGGGTAGTTTGATAATTCAGTGTTGGTTTGATCCAGGATATACACATCATTAACTGGTAGGGTTTTTATACAAGTCGATGCATTTGCTAAATTGGTTGGCATAATGATGTACTTAGTGTAATTACCGTTGCTATCATTAATTAGTTTTTGAAAAACAGTTGGGTTAAAATGATGGAAAAAAATATCTACTTGTACATGAGCTCCAATGCTCTCTAAAAATGAATTGTATAAGTCTTCTTTAAAGATGTTTAACTCATCAAATAGTAAAAAAATCCTTTGTTTGATAGTAGTTTCAATGCTTTTGATGTAGTATCCTTTTCCAGGAATGGCATAAATTATCCCTCTTTTTTTTAATTCCTCGTAAGCTTGTAGGACGGTATCTCTGGATAATGAAAACTCCATACAGACCTTGTTTACGGATGGAAGAGCATCTCCTTTTTTAATTTTTTTGTCGGCAATTACTTGTTCAATTGAGGAGACAATTTGCTTATATTTTGGAATTCCAATGTTGTTTTGAATCGAAATTAATTTCATTTGGATGCTAATTTTGGTGCAAGATACAAAAACTGGTAGGTACTGGTATGTATAATTTAACAATTCCTTTATTTTTGATTTTTCATATTTCATAATTTTAGCATGAAAATAAAACATAAATCACATTTTAAATCTAATTCCGCTGTCAAATCGTTTGGTATTCTTGCCGATGGTTCAGCCGTTTTTGAATGTGAACTAAAAAATGGAAATGGTCTTGTAGCCAAAATTATCACTTACGGTGCTACGCTAACTAGTTTGAAAGTACCATTAAAGGATGAGAGTAGTGTAGATGTGGTTTTAGGTTTCGAAACTTTAGAACAATACATACAATCGTTTGACTTGCCAAGTGCACCTTATTTTGGAGCTACTGTAGGTCGGTTTGCAGGTCGTATCAACGAGGGTGCTTTTTCGCTGGACGGAGCAACAATTAATTTGGATACCAATTCGAACGGAAATACATTGCACGGCGGATCAAATAGTTTCAGTCAAAAAAATTGGGTGATCAAAAGACGAACAGAAGGTAAAAACCCTTCGGTTACTTTAAGTCACACAAGTCCTGATGGCGATAACGGTTTTCCGGGAGAGTTGCAAATTGATTTAACTTATACTTTAACTGAAACGAATGAATTGGCATTAGAGTATATTGCCCATACAACTGCGAAAACGATTGTAAACTTGACGCATCACAGTTATTTTAATTTAGATGGGCAAGCAGCAACAGTTGTGAATCATGAACTAAAAATTAAGTCGCAACGCATTTTAGACACGATTTCGTCCGGAATTCCAACGGGTCAATTTTTAAATGTTGCCAATTGCCCTTTTGATTTTTCAGAGGGTAGACTTTGTCCAAGTAAGATAGACAATACTTTCATCTTAAATCAAGTTAAAGAATATGCTGCTAGTTTGTACAACAGTACCAAGACCTTAAAAATGTCGGTTTTCACCAACCAACCTGCTGTTCATGTGTACGTGGGTGGAAATTGTTTTTCGCAAATAAAAGGAAAAGAAGGTGCTGAATATACCGCCTTGAGCGGTGTTTGTTTTGAAACTCAAAATTTTCCAGATGCGCCCAATCACTCGCATTTTCCTTCTTGTGAGTTAGATAAGGGCGAATTGTACTATCATAAAACTATTTACAAATTTAAAGCATTATAAAAATGAAACTACAAAAGGCATTTTTAATTAAAATCGTTGCCATTGCTTCCCTTTTCTCTTGTTCTAATAGTAATGAAACAGAGGCTGAGGTAGCGCCTCCTGCGGTTGTTGATGGATTTATACGAGCAGCAGATATTTCGTATTTACCTGAACTAGAAGCGTCAGGAAAAGTGTTGTACAACGCCAACAACCAGCCGGAAAATATGCTAACCACCTTAAAAAATTCAGGATGCAATACTGTTCGAATTCGTTTGTGGAATAATCCTAGCAACGGACGTTCTGGTTTAGCTGAAGTGAAGACACTAGCACAAAAAGCAAAACAAGCGGGTTTCAAAGTTTGGTTGACTGTTCATTATTCGGATACTTGGGCTGATCCAGGAGCGCAAGAAACGCCAGCTGAGTGGAAATCACTCTCATTCACTGCTCTTAAAACAGCTGTAACAACCTACACTACAACAATAATGAATGAAATAAAGCCAGATATTATTCAAATAGGAAACGAAATAAATAGCGGTTTACTTTGGCCTCAAGGCAATTTGATTAGCCAAGAAACGCAAAGTTTATCTTTGTTGGCGGCTGCAAGTGTAGCGGTTCGGGCTGCGCAACCTTCTACCAAAATCATGATTCATTATGCAGGAGTTTCTTCTTCGGATACGAATTGGTTCTTCAATAAAGTAAAAAGTGTCGATTATGATTATATCGGTTTGTCTTACTATCCAATATGGCACGGAAAAGACATCAACAATGTAAAAACAACGATTGATGCTTTGGGAAAAACATTTGCTAAAAAGGTACTCATTGCCGAGACTGCTTACCCATTTACATTAACTTGGAATGATTACACCAACAATATTGTGGGGCTTGAATCGCAGTTGGTAGCTGGTTATCCTGCAACGCCTGATGGTCAAAAAAGTTTTGTACTAGCTATTAAAAATCTTGTTAAAGCATCAGAATATGGTCAAGGGTTTGCCTATTGGGGTGGCGAATGGGTGTCTTTCAAAGGGAATCAAGCTACCAATGGATCTACTTTTGAGAACCAAGCTTTTTATGATTTTAATAATAAAGCCTTGCCTGTTTTACAAGCTTTTGCGCAATAAAAGGTAACATGATAAAATTAATTAAGACCAAACATTTTCTCCTGTTAGTATTGTTGCAATTCCTATTTTTTTCTTGTAGCTCAACAAAACAAACTGCTACGACTGTTCCCGCTTTCGCCAAAGGTGCAGATGTAGGTTGGTTGCCGCAAATGGAAGCTACAGGTTACAAATTTTACGATACGGATGGTAAGCCCAAAGACGCTCTGCAACTTTTGAAAGATCGCGGAATGAATTCCGTTCGCTTGCGCGTATGGGTAAATCCAAATGACGATAAGGCCAGCGGTCATTGCAGCCCAGCCGAAACGGTTGCTATGGCAGTTCGTACTCAAAAAATGGGAATGCGCATCATGATTAACTTTCATTACAGTGATTCTTGGGCTGATCCGGCTAAACAATTTAAACCTAAAGCGTGGGAAAATCATTCGTTTGAACAACTTTTGACAGATGTCTATAATCATACTTTTGAAGTACTACGTTTGTTAAAAGCGGCAAAAGTTACTCCAGAATGGGTCCAAGTTGGAAACGAAATTCCTGGCGGTATGCTTTGGCCTGAAGGTAAAACCTCAAATTTTGAACAACTAGCCCAACTACTTAATAAAGGATACGAAGCCACAAAAGCAATCGACCCAAAAATTAAAGTAATTGTGCATCTTGATGAGGGAAATAACAATGAAAAATTCCGTTGGTTTTTTGATCAAGCTACGCTTTATAAGGTCAAGTATGATGTAATTGGCTTATCGTATTATCCGTTTTGGATCAAAAAAGATTACTCAGAAACCATTTCAGATTTAGCTTTTAATTTAAACGATATGGTTTCTCGCTATGCTAAAGAAGTTATGGTAGTTGAAGTAGGCGGAGAGGATGAAAAGTCTCAAAACACCTTTGAATTATTAACAGAAACTATAAAAGCCGTGAAAGCTGTTCCTAACCAAAAAGGATTAGGCGTAATGTTTTGGGAACCGCAGGGAGCCAAATCATGGAGTGGTTACAGTTTGAGCGCTTGGCAATCAGACGGAAAACCCTCTATGGCTTTAGATGCTTTCAAAGAGTAGTCAATCGGTATTAAAATGCAAAATAAATTAACCATATCTGGTAAAGGTAACACAGATTAAATCTACAATTAGTAGCAAACTTATCTGATCTTACATGACTTATATGGTTCAAAAAATATTTCACAAATGAAGAAATTGTTCTGTTTTCTAGTTGTAATTTTAGCTTTTACACAAGCTGCATTTTCTCAATCAAGAGAAGTTAAGGTGTTAAATGCCAATTGGAAATTTCAAAAAGGCGATCACGCTGGCGCAGAAAAAGTCGTTTTTAACGATGCCAAATGGCAAAGAGTGAGCGTTCCGCATGATTGGGCAATCTACGGTCCTTTTGACAAAAATGTTGATATCCAAAAGGTAGCCATCGTTCAAAACGGAGAAACTGTAGCAACCGAAAAAACAGGTAGAACAGGAGCTTTGCCGCACATTGGTACTGCTTGGTACCGCAACAATGTGAGTTTGCCAAAAGATGTAAAAGGCAAAAAAATTATTTTACTTTTTGAAGGTGCCATGAGTGAGCCTGAAATTTACTGGAACGGAAAAAAAGTAGGCGAGTGGAAGTACGGTTACAGTTATTTTTATTTCGATATTTCGCAGTGGGCACAAGAAGGTAACAATACTTTAGCGGTAAAACTTTCCAATAAAGAATTTGCTTCACGTTGGTATCCGGGTGCAGGATTGTATCGAAATGTAAGCGTGATCATCAAGAATGAAGAAAGTATCGATCAATGGGGACAGTTTGTAACTACACCACTTGTTACAGATGCTGTTGCAAAAGTGAACATTAAAACGAAAGTATCAGGAGAAAACACGCGTTTACTCACTACCATTTTTGATGCCGATGGTAAAAAAATTGGTTCTGACGAAGCTACAGTGCCGTTTGGTCAAGAGTTCGATCAAAATATAAAAGTTGAAACACCGAAATTGTGGAGTCCCGAAAGTCCGTATTTATACAAAGCAGTGTCGCAATTGTTCGTTGGTGATCAGTTAAAAGATGAAAATACTACCGTATTCGGAATAAGGTCTATCAAATATGAAGCAGCCAAAGGCTTTAGCTTAAATGGAAAAGTGACTAAGTTCAAAGGTGTTTGTTTGCACCACGATTTGGGACCGCTTGGAGTTGCTGTAAACAAAGCGGCGCTTCGTAGACAAATGCAAATTCTGAAAGACATGGGTTGCAATGCCATCCGAAGTTCACACAATATGCCGTCATTCGAACAATTAGAGTTGGCCGATGAAATGGGTTTCTTATTCCTGGCAGAAAGTTTTGATGAATGGGCTAAGCCAAAGGTAGATAATGGCTACCATCGTTTTTTTGAAGAATATGCAGAGAAAGATATCGTAAATTTAGTTCGAGCTACCAGAAATCATCCTTCGATTGTGATGTGGAGTTCCGGTAACGAAGTCCCTGATCAGTGGGGCGAAGAAGGCGTTAAAAGAGCCAAATGGTTGCAAGAAATATTTCATCGAGAAGATCCAACTCGTCCAGTGACCGTTGGAATGGATCAGGTAAAAGCTACCATCGAATCGGGTTTTGGAGCCTTGCTAGATATTCCTGGACTCAATTACCGAGTTCATTTATACGATGAGGCTCAAAAAAAATTCCCTCAAGGTTTTATTTTAGGTTCCGAAACGGCTTCAACAGTAAGTTCACGAGGAATTTATAAATTTCCTGTTGTTCAAGAAAAAATGAAGCAATATCCCGATTTTCAATCTTCGTCTTATGATTTAGAAGCCTGCAGTTGGTCAAATGTTCCCGATGAAGATTTTGTGCTGCAAGATGATAAACCTTGGGTAATTGGCGAATTCGTTTGGACCGGTTTTGATTATCTAGGTGAACCAACACCTTATGACGAAAGTTGGCCGTCACGAAGTTCGTATTTCGGAATTAATGATTTAGCGGGTTTACCCAAAGATCGATATTATTTGTATCGCAGTCGCTGGAATACTAAGGATACAACGCTGCACATTTTACCGCATTGGAATTGGGAAGGCCGCGAGGGGAAAACAACACCTGTTTTTGTCTACACCAATTACAACAGTGCTGAGCTTTTTATCAATGGCAAAAGTATGGGCGTGCAGAAAAAAAATAACAGCACACCACAAAATCGCTACCGCCTGATGTGGATGGATGTAAAGTACGAGCCGGGAACAGTAAAAGTAGTTGCCATAGATGATAACGGTAAAGCAGTGGCCGAGGAGCAAATTCAAACCGCAGGAAAACCCCATCATATTGTACTTGAGGCCGATCGAAAAATAATCTCGGCTGATGGTGAAGATATTTCGTTCGTTACGGTTTCAGTAGTTGATAAAAATGGAATTCCGTGCCCAACAGCTACAAATCAATTAAAGTTTAAAGTTTCAGGTGCGGCATCCTACAGAGCGGCTTGTAATGGTGATGCGACCTCGCTCGAAATGTTTCATAATGATACAATGAAACTTTTTAGCGGAAAATTAGTGGTTTTAGTACAATCAAAAGTAAGTGCTGGAACAGCGAAATTAGAGGTAAGTGGATCAGGTTTAAAAAGTGGTTTTATCGATTTGCTTGTTAAATAATCAACCCAAGCAAAAGGCGCAGCAGGCCAATAATACAATAAAATAAGAAGTTTATGAATGATGTAGTAATACAAAAAACGAGTGCTTTTTTTCAGGAAAAATTTGGTTCAACTCCCGAAAAAGTTGTGCTTTCTCCTGGTCGAATTAATATCATCGGAGAACATATTGATTATAATGATGGTTATGTTTTGCCGGCTGCCATTGATAAGATTATTTGCTTTGCTTTTGCCAAAAACACTTCGAACGAATCTAAAATTATAGCCTTGGATTTGAATGAAGAATTGGTAGTTGATCTTTCGGTAGAAGTTAGTCATAGTAAAGTTGAATGGACAAATTATCTTCTGGGAGTTATCAAACAATTACAGGATAATGGATTTAATTTTGAAGGTTTTAATTGTGTGTTTAGCAGTAATATTCCAGTTGGTTCCGGCTTGTCATCTTCGGCAGCGCTTGAATGTGGTTTTTTATACGGAATTAATACGCTTTTTAATTTGCAAATAAAACCAATCAATATGGCGCTAATGGGCCAAAAAGCAGAACATTGGGTAGGAATTAATTGTGGTATAATGGACCAGTTTTCGAGTGTAATGGGACTCGAAAATAAAGTGATTAAAATTGATTGTAAAACTTTGGAATATGAATACCATACGGCCGACTTTAATGATTATGCTTTGATTTTATTTGATTCGAACGTGAAACACTCCTTGATGACTTCCGCGTACAATCAAAGAAGAGAACAATGCGAAGAAGGGTTGTCTCTTTTAAAAAATAAGTTTCCAGAAATCAATAGTTTTAGAGATTGTAGTTTGGAGCATGTACTGCAATTGCAAGGCGTAATGAGTGCCGATGTTTTTAAAAGATGTTCGTTTGTGGTGAAAGAAATCGAAAGAGTAACTTTAGCTTGTACTGCGCTCGATAATGGTGCTATAGAAACTTTAGGACAGTTGATGTTTGAAACCCACGAAGGATTATCTCAAGAATATGAAGTGAGTTGCAACGAGCTGGATTTTTTAGTTGATTTTGTTAAAAACGAAAAGGCCGTTGTAGGTTCGCGTTTAATGGGTGGCGGTTTTGGTGGTTGCACCATAAATTTGATTAAAAAGGGAGAAGAACACGCAATAAAAACGAAATTAGTTGAAGGTTATAAAGCTACTTTCGGTATCGATTTAAAGATTTATGATGTTAAAATCGGAAACGGGACTTCTTTGTATGAACCTCTGAAACATAAAAAAACGTAACACTGATTACATCCATTTTTAAGCACAAATTTAGTTTGTGTTAAAAAGACCTTCCGATCAAGGAATGTTAAAAACAATAAATGAATAGCATGAAAAATTTTGATATTAACGAAGATCCACATAGGCGTTTCAATCCCTTAATCAATGAATGGGTTTTGGTTTCGCCCCACCGTTCTAAACGACCTTGGCAAGGACAAAATGAATCTATAGCAACAGAAAAACTACCGGAATACGACCCAACTTGTTATTTATGTCCGGGTAACGTTCGTGCCAACGGAGAAATAAATCCTGAGTATAAAAATGCCTTTGTTTTTGAGAATGATTTTGCAGCTTTAAAACAAGATGAAATCCATTTTGAGGAAGATGAAAACGAACGGTTTTTTAAAGCTAAACCAGAAAGAGGAATTTCAAGAGTCGTTTGTTTTTCACCCAAACATCATCTGACTTTACCAGAAATGGAGGGACATGAAATTGAAGATATCATTGCCACTTGGCAGCGCGAGTATACAGATTTAGGTGCTGTACCATACATCAATCATGTGCAAATTTTTGAAAACAAAGGAAGTGTGATGGGTTGCAGTAATCCGCATCCGCACGGTCAAATTTGGGCACAATCGTCATTACCAACTCAGGTTGAAAAAACACAAATTAGTCTGAAAAAATATTGGGACCAATACCAACGAACTCTTTTACAGGATTATGTACAAGAGGAATTGCGTTCTCAAGAAAGAATTGTGATTGAAAATGAACATTTCGTGGCATTAGTTCCGTTTTGGGCCATCTGGCCTTATGAAACGATGATTATTAGTAAGCGTAATGTCAATAAAATAACTAATTTTACCAAAGCCGAAGTTGCTGATTTTGCGCTGATATTGAAACAGTTGACAACTAAGTATGATAACCTTTTCGAAACTTCTTTTCCGTATTCGTCAGGCATTCATCAGTCGCCAACTGATGGTGATGTGCATCCAGAGTGGCATTTCCACATGCATTTTTATCCGCCCTTGCTGCGTTCGGCAACGGTTAAAAAATTCATGGTAGGATATGAAATGATGGGCGAATCGCAACGGGATATTACACCAGAAAAAAGTGCAGCCATATTAAGAGCATTGCCAACCATTCACTATAAAACCAACCAAAAACCAAAAACAATTTAACCAATGCAAACATTAGCAACCCAAGATTACATTGTCTTTTTCTTCTACTTCATCTTAATTGTGAGTTATGGAGTATGGATTTACCGCAAGAAGAAAAAAGAAGAAACCAGTAGTAAGGATTATTTTTTAGCCGAGGGATCACTCACATGGTGGGCTATTGGTGCTTCATTAATTGCGAGTAATATTAGTGCGGAGCAGTTTATCGGAATGAGTGGAAGTGGTTTCAAGATGGGATTAGCCATTGCTACTTATGAGTGGATGGCGGCTTTTACCTTAATTATTGTTGCTATTTTCTTTATTCCAGTATATCTAAAAAATAAAATTTTTACCATGCCGCAGTATCTTAATCAAAGGTATAATAGCAATGTGGCCATGATTATGGCGGTATTTTGGTTATTGCTTTACGTTTTAGTGAATTTGACTTCCATCTTGTACTTAGGCGCTTTGGCAATCAGTAGTATTTGTGGTTTAAATTTGACTTTCTGTATGATTTTCTTGGCGTTTTTCGCGGTTATGATTACACTAGGCGGTATGAAAGTTATTGGTTATACTGATGTTATTCAAGTTTTCTTTTTGATATTAGGAGGATTGGTTACTACTTATCTAGCCCTGAATTTGGTGGCCGAAGAGTTTGGTACGACAGGTGTAATTAATGGTTTTAACTTGATGACTACCGAGGCAAACGATCACTTTCATATGATTTTTGAAAAAACGAATCCGAATTATATGGATTTGCCTGGACTTTCTGTTTTGATTGGTGGTATGTTAATTATCAATCTCAATTATTGGGGTTGTAACCAATACATCACGCAGCGAGCATTAGGTGCGGATATTAAAACGGCACGAAACGGAATTTTGTTTGCTGCTTTCTTGAAATTGTTAATGCCTATAATTGTTGTTTTACCAGGAATCGCCGCTTTTGTATTGTATCAAAAAGGATATTTTGGTTCCGAGATGCTACAAGACGGTTCGTTAAATCCAGATCGTGCTTATCCTGTTTTGTTAAATTTACTTCCGGTAGGTTTAAAAGGGCTCTCTTTTGCTGCACTTACTGCTGCAATTGTAGCTTCCCTGGCTGGAAAAGCGAACAGTATTGCGACTATTTTTACATTAGACATCTACAAAACAAAACTAAATGTTGATGCTGATGAAAAAAAATTAGTCAACGTTGGTAAAAAGGCAATTGTAGTTGCGATGCTGATTGCTGTAGTTGTGGCTCCATTTTTAGGAATTGATAAAAAAGGAGGATTTCAATACATTCAAGAGTACACAGGATTTGTAAGTCCTGGAGTTTTTGCCATGTTTATTCTTGGTTTCTTCTGGAAGAAAACAACTTCAAATGCGGCTTTGTTTGCAACCATTGGTGGTTTCTTGCTGTCGCTTGCTTTCAAATTTATGCCAGCTGTCGTTGATTTGTCATTTTTATATTCAACAGGGTTTGCGGTACCAAATGCAGATGGATTGTATGAAATTCCGTTTATTGATCGTATGGGATTTGTATTCTTGATTTGTATAATCGGTATGGTGAGTATTAGTTTGTACGAAACGTCAAGAGGTGTTAAAACCAATGGTCTTGAAATTGATCGAGCAATGTTTAAAATGAGCCCTGCCTTTACAGTAGGAATGTTGATTGTGATCTCATTAATAGCTGCATTCTATACTATTTTTTGGTAAAAGATAAATGCTTCACATTGCTATTGAATGTAATGCGAAGCATTAATAATGATAAAACCAGATTAAAATTATTTAAGGTAATGCTGTTGCAAAAAAAAAGCTTTCGAGATATTCGAAAGCTTTTTTTTTTAACCTTTATGTTTTTTGATGTTAATTGTTTACTATTGCATCTTGTTTCCAAGTTTTTACAGTAGCAACTCTATTATTAGAATAGTCAACTTCATTTAGATTGATTCCATTCCAGAACAACCATTTTCCTGTTTTCTCACCATTACTGTAGGTAGCAACGCTTAGTTTGTTTCCATTTTCAGCATACGATGTCCAGATTCCTTCTAGTTTTCCGTTTTTGAAAAATCCTTCTTGTTGTACATTTCCATTTTCATAATAGTAAGTTGTTTTTACTAACTCTCCAATAGCTTCTAGTTTTGGATTGTTTTCTTGAGCAGATACGATTCCAGTAAATAGTAATACGGCAATAATGATATATTTTTTCATGATGTAGGTTTTTAAAAGTTTCATTTATAGTCACAAATATAAAAACTATTTTACAATAAAAAAACTTTAAGTTAACAATTTGGTAACATTGGAGTAAAACTTAACATTGGCTATGAACTTTGCCATCGCTTTGATGGTAAAATTTAAGCTTTGGCAATTCATTATTGAATATTAGTCCTAAATTTGCACCCGCGTTGTAGCGCTTAAATAATAAATTTGTAAAACATGTATAGAAGTCATAATTGTGGTGAGTTGAATGCCACGCATATCAATAACGAAGTTACATTGGCAGGTTGGGTTCAAAAATCTCGTGATAAAGGATTTGTGAATTGGGTTGACTTGCGTGATCGTTACGGAATTACACAATTAATTTTTGACGAAAGTCGTACTGAAAAAACCGTTTTTGAGTTGGCCAAAACCTTAGGTCGTGAATTTGTTATACAGGTAAAAGGTACAGTGATTGAGCGCGAGGCTAAAAACAAAAACATGAGTACGGGTGACATCGAAATTTTGGTTTCAGAATTACAAATTTTAAATGCAGCCTTAACTCCACCTTTTACAATAGAAGATGAAACAGATGGTGGCGAAGATATTCGTATGAAATACCGTTACCTCGATATCCGTCGTAATCCGGTTAAAAATAGTTTGCTTTTCCGCCACAAAGTGGCCATGGAAGTACGCAAGTATTTATCTGATTTGGATTTCTGTGAGGTAGAAACGCCTTATCTTATTAAATCGACTCCAGAAGGAGCTAGAGATTTCGTAGTGCCGTCAAGGATGAACGAAGGACAATTTTATGCCTTACCACAATCGCCTCAAACTTTCAAACAATTGTTGATGGTGGGTGGAATGGATAAATATTTTCAAATTGTAAAATGTTTCCGTGACGAAGATTTACGCGCCGACAGACAACCGGAATTCACACAAATTGATTGCGAGATGGCTTTTGTTGAGCAAGAAGATATATTAAATGTCTTTGAAGGATTGACAAGACATTTACTAAAAGAAATTAAAGGCATTGAAGTAGATAAATTCCCAAGAATCACTTATGATTATGCCATGAAAACCTACGGAAATGACAAGCCAGATATCCGTTTTGGGATGGAATTTGGAGAGTTAAATGCCGTAGCACAACACAAAGAATTCCCTGTTTTTAATGCAGCAGAATTGGTTGTAGGTATTGCAGTGCCAGGAGCTGGAAACTACACTCGTAAAGAAATTGATGGGTTAATTGACTGGGTAAAACGTCCTCAAGTGGGTGCATCAGGAATGGTGTATGTAAAATGCAATGATGACGGAACCTACAAATCATCAGTAGATAAATTTTACGATCAAGATGATTTGCAACAATGGGCAAAAATTACGGGTGCGAAAGCAGGAGACATGATTTTTGTGCTTTCTGGACCAGCAGACAAAACGCGTACGCAATTAAGTGCTTTGCGTATGGAGTTGGCTACTCATCTGGGATTGAGAAATCCAGCAGAATTTGCACCTTTATGGGTAGTAGACTTTCCATTGTTAGAATTTGATGAAGAAAGTGGTCGTTACCACGCCATGCACCATCCTTTTACTTCTCCAAAACCAGAAGACATGCACTTATTAGAAACCAATCCAGGTCAAGTACGTGCAAATGCTTATGATATGGTTTTGAATGGTAACGAAATTGGTGGAGGTTCTATTCGTATTCATGACAAAGAAACACAGCAATTAATGTTTAAATATTTAGGCTTTACTCCAGAAGAAGCTAAAGCGCAGTTTGGTTTCTTAATGGATGCTTTCCAGTTTGGTGCGCCGCCGCATGGAGGATTAGCATTTGGACTAGATCGACTTGTTGCGATTTTGGGTGGACAAGAAACAATACGTGATTTTATTGCTTTCCCAAAAAACAATTCAGGTCGCGATGTTATGATTGATGCGCCATCTGCAATTGATGTTTCGCAACTAAATGAGTTGCATATTCAATTAAAATAAGTGACCTAGGAAACGTAAGTGTACTAGAAAACGTTGAATATCAATAATTTTACAAAATAAAAAGCCTTGAACGTTTTTCGTATTGTATTAAATATTACATTTGCTACATTATAAATTATTATTACTATTACAATGCGTACAGGTACAGTTAAATTTTTCAATGAGTCTAAAGGTTACGGATTCATTACAGACGAAGAAACAGGAAAAGACATTTTCGTTCACGCTTCAGGAATCAACGCGGAAGAATTACGCGAAGGTGACAGAGTTAGCTATGAAGAAGAAGAAGGAAGAAAAGGAAAAGTTGCTGCGAAAGTAGCAGTGATCTAAGCATAAAAAATATTTTTTTATTGCCTACGAATGTTTAAGGCGTCCCGAAGATATCGGGACGCTTTTTTTATGAATATGCATTATCAAAAAGATTGATGGAATCGAAAATTTACATATTCATGAAAAATCAAGCTTAAACAGCTCTTAATTATTTATTAAAACCTTATTTATAATTGATAAAAATTGCAAATTTACATCGTTGTAGTAGTCATGTATTTCTAAGTTTTAATTGGTATTTAATTTTTTGAAAGTTATCTTTGTAGCTTATTGTTATTCGTAAAAACCATTATATGCAATCAGATCAGTTAAATTACATTCCAATCCTTATGCAGTTCATTTTAGCTGTAGGGTTTGTTGTAGGTACTATTTTAGTTTCGGGTAAATTAGGTCCAAAGCGATCTTCGGAGGTGAAGGATAAAAACTTCGAATGTGGAATTGAATCCGTAGGTAATGCGCGTATTCCTTTCTCTGTTAAATATTTCTTGGTAGCTATTCTATTTGTTCTTTTTGATGTTGAGGTTATCTTTTTATACCCTTGGGCTGTAAATTTTAGAGAACTAGGAATGGATGGAATGATCAAGATGGTTGTTTTTATGTTGTTGCTTTTGGTGGGTTTCTTTTACATCATCAAAAAGAAGGCACTCGAGTGGGAATAAAGAATATTTAGGAATTGGAACTAGCGAATGTCATAGATTCTAATTTTTAATGTGTTTTAAAAGAATGTTTTAAAATTTAAATTATGAATTCACAATTCATAATTCATACTTCATAATTTTTCAAAAGATGAGTAATTCAAATGTAACTATGGTTGCCCCTCCAGAAGGTGTTGTTGGTGAAGGTTTTTTTGCTACAAAACTGAATGATGTTGTGGGTTTGGCTCGTGCCAATTCATTATGGCCTTTGCCATTTGCAACCTCTTGTTGTGGAATCGAATTTATGGCAACAATGGCTTCACATTATGATTTGGCCCGTTTCGGATCTGAACGTGTGAGTTTTTCGCCTCGTCAAGCGGATATGTTGCTAGTAATGGGAACAATATCAAAAAAAATGGCACCTATCTTACGTCAAGTATACGAGCAAATGTCTGAGCCTCGCTGGGTAATTGCTGTTGGTGCTTGTGCTTCATCTGGTGGTATTTTCGATACGTACTCTGTTTTACAAGGAATCGATAAAGTAATTCCTGTAGATGTATATGTACCAGGATGCCCACCTAGACCAGAACAAATTGTTGATGGAGTAATGAAATTGCAAGAATTGGTAAAAACAGAATCTGTGAGACGCAGAAGTTCACCTGAATACCAAGAATTATTAGCTTCTTATAATATCAAATAAAGAATGGCGCTAGAAACTACACAAATTCAAGAAAAACTAGTTGAAACTTTTGATTCAGCTGTTTTTGACTTCAAACAAGAACAAGATATATTTTCATTTGAAGCGAGCTCAGATAAAATTACTGCTATCATCCTTTTTTTGAAAAATGATCCTACATTACGTTTTCATTTCTTAACCGATTTATGCGGTATTCATTATCCTGATAATGATGAAGATCATCAATTTGCTGTGGTATATCACCTGCACAATTGGTACGAGAACAAAAGAATCCGAATCAAAGCGTATTTAAATGGCGCTAATCCTGAAATTAAAACCATTTCCAATATCTTTTTAAGTTCTAATTGGATGGAACGTGAAGCATACGATTTTTACGGTATTAACTTCGTCGGTCATCCACAGTTGAAACGTATTTTGAATATGGATGAAATGATTTCGTTCCCGATGCGTAAAGAGTTTCCGATGGAAGACAGCGGAAGAACGGATAAAGACGATCGTTTCTTCGGTCGTACTGTCAAAAATTGCTAAAAAAAATATTATAATTTTTCACATTAACTAAATGTCAGAACTATTATTACCACCAGAGCATCGCTATGCTAAACGAATTGCAGAGCAACTAAATGAAGACGGAAGCGAGCTTTCGATTCTAAATTTAGGGCCTACTCACCCAGCTACACACGGTATTTTCCAAAATATCTTGTTGATGGATGGAGAACGTATTTTAGAGGCAGAGCCTACAATTGGATATATTCACAGAGCATTCGAAAAAATCGCCGAAAACCGACCTTTTTATCAAATTACACCGCTTACAGATAGGATGAATTATTGTTCATCGCCTATCAATAATATGGGTTGGTGGATGACTTTAGAAAAATTGTTAGGTATTGAGGTTCCAAAACGTGCGCAGTACTTGCGTGTTATTGTTATGGAATTAGCGCGTATTACCGATCATATTATTTGTAACTCTATTTTAGGTGTTGATACTGGAGCTTACACCGGTTTCTTATATGTTTTTCAGTTTAGAGAAAAAGTATATGAGATTTACGAAGAAATTTGCGGTGCTCGTTTGACAACAAATATGGGACGTATTGGTGGTTTCGAAAGAGATTGGTCTCCAGAAGCTTTTAGAAAATTAGATGTGTTTTTAGAAGAATTTCCAGTTGCTTGGAAAGAGTTCGAAAACCTTTTTGAAAGAAATAGAATTTTTATTGACCGTACCGTTAATGTTGGCGCTATCACTGCAGAACAAGCTATGGCTTACGGCTTTACTGGCCCTAACTTGCGTGCAGCTGGTGTAGATTATGATGTACGTGTTGCACAACCTTATTCTTCTTACGAAGATTTTGATTTTATCGTTCCAGTTGGAAAATCAGGTGATACTTACGATCGTTTTTGTGTTCGTAATGCCGAGGTTTGGGAGAGTTTGAGTATTATTCGTCAAGCGTTGGATAAAATGCCAGCAGGAAACGAATACCATGCTGATGTACCTGATTATTACTTGCCTCCAAAAGAAGATGTGTATAACAATATGGAATCTTTAATCTATCACTTTAAGATTGTTATGGGTGAGGTTCCGGTACCAGTAGCCGAAATTTACCATCCTGTTGAAGGAGGAAATGGTGAAGTTGGTTTTTATTTGGTAACTGACGGAAGTAGAACTCCATACCGTTTGCATTTCCGTAGACCTTGTTTTATATATTACCAAGCGTATCCAGAAATGATTAAAGGTTCGTTATTATCTGATGCGATTGTTATTTTGTCGAGTTTAAATGTAATTGCGGGAGAGTTAGACGCTTAGTAAAATTATAAATGATGAATTTTAAATTATAAAGTATCCAAAACATTTAAAATTTATAATTCAAAATTTAAAATATTTAAAATGGAAAGAACACAGTACAAACAAGAAATAAATATGACTGAAGCCTTGATGACTCGCATCAATGAGCTAATAAGTCATTATCCAGAGGGCAAACAAAAATCAGCTTTACTACCAGTTTTGCATGAGGTTCAAGATGCTCACAATGATTGGTTGAGTATTGAATTGCAAGACAAGGTTGCCGAAATTCTTTCGATAAAACCGGTTGAGGTGTATGAAGTGGTTTCATTTTATACGATGTTCAATCGTCGACCAGTTGGTAAATACATGTTTGAATTTTGCCAAACATCACCTTGTTGTTTGAATGGAGTAGAGGACTTAATGGATTATACTTGCGAAAAATTAGGTGTAAAGGTAGGAGAGCCTACAGCAGACGGTTTATTCGAAGTTCGAGGAGTAGAGTGTTTAGGTGCTTGTGGATATGCTCCAATGATGCAGTTGGGTGATTTTTACAAGGAACATTTAACCAAAGAAAAAGTAGATCAGTTAATTGATGATTGCAAAAACAATACAATAATTCTACACGATAAATAATATGTCACAGAAAATATTATTAGATAAAGTAAATATTCCAGGAATTAAAACTTATGATGTGTACCGCACTAATGGTGGTTATGCTTCTGTAGAAAAAGCTTTAAAAACCTTGACACCTGACGAAGTAGTAGAAGAAGTAAAGACTTCAGGACTACGTGGTCGTGGTGGTGCAGGATTTCCTGCAGGGATGAAGTGGAGTTTTATCGACAAAAAATCGGGTAAGCCAAGACACTTGGTTTGTAATGCAGATGAGTCGGAGCCAGGTACTTTTAAGGATCGTTATTTGATGGAGTACATTCCGCACTTATTGATTGAAGGAATGATTACCTCAAGTTATGCTCTTGGTGCAAATTTATCGTACATCTACATTCGTGGAGAGTACATGTGGGTGTATAAAATTTTAGAACGCGCCATTGCTGAGGCGAAAGCTGCAGGATGGTTGGGTAAAAATATATTAGGTACCGGATACGATTTGGATTTGTACGTTCAAATTGGTGGTGGTGCCTATATTTGTGGAGAAGAGACTGCTCTTATTGAGTCGTTAGAAGGTAAAAGAGGAAACCCAAGAATCAAGCCGCCGTTTCCTGCGGTATCTGGTTTATGGGCTAATCCAACGGTAGTGAATAATGTTGAAACCATTGCAGCTGTGCCATGGATTGTAAACAATTCAGGTGCTGACTATGCTAAAATCGGTATAGGTAGATCTACGGGAACCAAATTAATTTCTGCTTCGGGAAATATTAAAAATCCTGGAGTTTACGAAATTGATTTAGGTTTAAGTGTTTATGAATTCATGAACTCAGATGAATATTTGGGTGGTATGAGTTCTGACAGACCATTAAAAGCTTTCGTGCCAGGAGGAAGTTCTGTGCCGGTTTTGCCAGCAAATTTAATTTACAAAACAGCAAATGGCGAAGATCGTTTGATGACTTATGAATCTTTGAGTGATGGAGGTTTTGCTACAGGATCGATGTTGGGTTCAGGAGGTTTTATCGTTTATGATGATACAGCTTGTATCGTTCGTAACACATGGAATTTCTCTCGTTTTTATCATCATGAAAGTTGTGGGCAATGTTCGCCATGTCGTGAAGGTACGGGTTGGTTAGAAAAAGTATTGCACCGTATTGAAAACGGACACGGACGTGAAGAGGATATCGAATTGTTGTTGAGTATTCAAAGTAAAATTGAAGGTAATACAATTTGCCCTTTAGGTGACGCTGCTTCATGGCCAGTAGCTGCTGCGATTCGTCACTTTAGAGATGAATTTGAATACCACATTCGTTTTCCAGAGAAAATCAAAAATAGAAATCATTTTGTTGCCGAGCCTTTTGAACAAGTAAAGCACCTAGTAGCAAAGCAAACAGTATAAAACGTTTCAGGTTTCAGTTTCAGGACAATTCCTGAAATATGAAACTTTAAACTTGAAACTAATTAAGAAATGAAAGTAACAATAGACGGACAGTCAATAGAAGTAGAACCAGGAACAACTATCCTGCAAGCAGCACGTATGATAGGTGGTGAGGTAGTACCGCCAGCGATGTGTTATTATTCTAAACTAAAAGGAAGCGGTGGAAAATGCCGTTGTTGTTTAGTTGAAGTTGCCAAAGGTAGCGATGCAGACCCAAGACCTATGCCAAAATTAATGGCATCATGTGTTACAGGCTGTATGGACGGAATGGAAGTGAATAGTAAATCATCACCAAGAGTTCAAGAAGCTAGAAAGTCGGTAACTGAGTTTTTATTGATCAATCACCCTTTAGATTGCCCAGTTTGTGATCAGGCTGGTGAATGTGATTTGCAAAACTTAAGCTTTGAGCACGGAAAGTCAGAGACTCGTTTTATTGAAGAGAAAAGAACTTTTGAGCCAGAAGATATTGGTCCGAACATTCAGTTACACATGAACCGTTGCATTCTATGTTACCGTTGTGTGATGGTAGCTGATCAGTTAACAGATGAGCGTGTGCATGGTGTTATGGATAGAGGAGATCACTCTAACATTTCAACTTGTATTTCAAAAGCAATTGATAATGAGTTTTCAGGAAACATGATTGATGTGTGTCCTGTTGGAGCATTAACTGATAAAACATTTAGATTCAAATCAAGAGTTTGGTTTAGCAAGCCGTACAATGCACACAGAGATTGTCCTACTTGTTCAGGTAAAACTACTGTTTGGATGTTTGGTGACGAGATTCAGCGTGTAACAGGACGTAAAGACGAGTACCACGAAGTTGATGAGTTCATTTGTAACGGTTGTCGTTTTGACCATAAAGATGTAGCTGACTGGACTATTGAAGGACCAAGAGCTTTTGAAAAAGATTCTGTAATCAACGTAAATAAATACAACAGAAAGTTAGAAAAAGTGCAAATTGCAACCGAAGAGAACATTTTGTTGGGTAGAGCAGTTGACCGTAAAAAAATCAGTATGGCTGAGATTCCATTGACAAACGAAGGAAGTACAACTTTTAATACTACCGAGAACAATGGATAGCGTTATTATAATTGAAAAAAGTGTCATAATTGTTGCTGTTTTTGCACTGACAATGTTAATGGCGATGTATTCTACTTGGGCAGAACGTAAAGTGGCGGCATGGTTGCAAGATCGTGTAGGGCCAAACAGAGCAGGTCCGCTAGGTTTGTTTCAACCACTTGCTGATGGTTTAAAATTATTTTCAAAAGAAGAGTTTGAGCCAAATACGCCAAACCGTTTCTTGTTTTTTGTAGGGCCAGCCATTGCTATGAGTACGGCCTTAATGACAAGTGCTGTGATTCCGTGGGGAGACAGATTGCATTTGTTTGGAAGAGATATTTTATTACAAGCAACCGATTTGAATATTGGTTTATTATACTTTTTTGGAGTGGTGTCTGTGGGTGTTTACGGAATCATGATTGGAGGATGGGCTTCGAACAACAAGTTCTCGTTGATGGGAGCGGTTCGTGCTGCTTCGCAAATGGTGTCGTATGAAGTTGCCATGGGACTTTCAATGATTGCTTTGTTGATGATGACTGGAACTTTGAGTTTAAGAGAAATCTCTGCACAGCAAGCCGGAATGAATTGGAATGTATTTTACCAACCACTTTCATTTGTAATCTTTTTAATTTGTGCTTTTGCAGAATCGAACAGAACTCCTTTTGATTTGGCAGAGTGCGAAAGTGAATTAATTGGAGGTTACCACACCGAATATTCGTCTATGAAAATGGGCTTTTATTTATTTGCTGAATATGCAAATATGTTCATTTCTTCTACTATTTTAGCGGTCTTGTTTTTTGGAGGATATAATTATCCGGGAATGAGTTGGGTTGTTGAAAATTGGGGAGTGAATGCGGCGAATCTTTTAGGGTTTGGTGCATTGTTTATCAAGTTGTGTGGCTTCATCTTTTTCTACATGTGGGTACGTTGGACGATCCCGAGATTTAGATACGATCAATTGATGAACTTAGGATGGCGAATTTTGATTCCGCTTTCGATTATCAATATTATAATTACCGGAATTGTAATTTTAAGAGCTGATATTGCTGCTTATTTTGGATTATAAATTAAGTTAGCTGTACTAAAACCAGGAAGAAATTAGAATTGTTTACCGTAAGTCCTAGCCCTGATAGTAGTGGAAATCCTTTTAGCCTGATTTTTATCAGGATAAAAGATTGAAACGAATAGCAGGAATAAGCTTCAAATAAAAATAGAAAATGTCAATAGAAAGTATATCCTTATCGGGAAGAAAAAAGTTAGTCTCCAACAAGGAGATGACTTTTTGGGAGCGCATGTACCTTGTTGCGATTATCAAGGGATTGTTTATCACCATTCAGCATTTGTTTACTAGAAAGGTTACCATTCAATACCCGGAGCAAGTACGTACCATGAGTCCGGTTTATCGCGGACAACACATGTTAAAGCGTGACGAACAAGGTCGTGAAAACTGTACCGCTTGTGGTTTGTGTGCCTTATCATGCCCAGCTGAAGCTATTACAATGAAGGCTGAAGAGCGTAAAGCGGATGAAAAGCATTTGTATCGCGAGGAAAAATATGCTTCTATTTATGAAATCAATATGTTGCGTTGTATTTTTTGTGGTCTTTGTGAAGAGGCTTGTCCGAAAGATGCTATCTACCTTACAACAAGTAAAGTTCTTGTGCCTTCAAGTTATGAGAGAGAAGATTTTATCTTTGGTAAAGACAGATTAGTAATGCCTTTGGAAATGGCTATGAAAAATACTCAACTTAAAAACGCGAACTAATGTCTACAGTACTTATCATATTTTGTGTATTGGCTGCAATTACTTTAGCCACCGCATTTTTAACTATTTTTAGTCGAAACCCAATTCATAGTGCTATTTATTTAGTGATTTGTTTTTTCTCTATCGCAGGACATTACCTTTTATTGAATGCGCAGTTTTTAGCAATAGTTCACGTCATTGTTTACTCAGGAGCTATCATGATTTTGTTCCTCTTTACGATCATGTTAATGAATTTGAATGAACAAAAAGAAGTGCATCGCCCGCGGATTACCCGTTTAGGAGCTATTGTTTCGTTCTGTTTGATTTGTGCAGTTTTAATATTGATTTTCATTAATTCGAAACCAATTGTTGGAGAATATGTAACTACCGGTGAGGATTATCAATCAATCAAAGTGCTTGGTAAAGTGTTGCTGAATGAATACATGGTTCCGTTTGAATTTGCTTCGATATTATTATTGGTTGCGATGATAGGAACAGTATTATTGTCTAAAAAAGAAAAATTGCAGAAATAAGATGAATAATATTTTAAACCACATTGGTATTGAAAATTACATATTCTTGAGTGTCATACTTTTTTGTATTGGTATTTTTGGAGTGTTGTACAGACGAAATGCCATTATCGTATTTATGTCTATCGAAATTATGTTGAATGCGGTGAATTTGCTTTTTGTAGCATTTTCAACTTACCATCAAGATGCACAAGGACAAGTTTTTGTGTTCTTTTCGATGGCTGTTGCAGCAGCAGAGGTTGCAGTAGGATTGGCTATCTTAGTTTCTATTTTCAGAAACCTTGGTTCAATTACTATTGATAATTTAAAAAACTTAAAAGGATAAATGGAGATGAATACCAATATAGCTTTAGTTTTAGTTCTTGCTCCTTTTTTAGGATTTTTATTGAATGTGTTTTTTGGCAAAAGCCTTGGCAAAAGGGTATCGTGTGTCATAGGTACATTGGCAGTTGTAGTTAGTTTTGTAGCTACGGTTTACTTTTTTGGAGGATTAGCAGCGCAACCGGACGGTATTCGCATAGCTTTGTTTGATTGGATTCAGATTAGCAATTTTAAAGTTGATTTCGGCTTTCAGTTGGATCAACTGTCTTTATTGTGGTTGCTTTTTGTAACAGGAATCGGATCATTGATTCATTTGTATTCCATCAGTTACATGCATGATGACGAAAACATGCATAAGTTTTTTGCTTACTTGAATTTGTTCATCTTTTTCATGATCACTTTAGTAATAGGAAGTAACCTATTGGTAATGTTTATCGGTTGGGAGGGTGTTGGTCTTTGCTCGTACTTGTTAATTGGTTTTTGGTACAAAAATCAAGAGTACAATGATGCTGCAAAGAAAGCTTTCATCATGAACCGTATTGGGGATTTAGGATTGTTGATTGGAATTTTCATCTTAGGAAGTTTATTCTCGACTGTTGATTATACTAGTTTAAAAGCGGCCATCACAACCGGAAGTAATGTGGATATGTATTGGCTTACTGTTGCAGGTTTCGCATTGTTTATTGGAGCTTGTGGTAAATCGGCTCAAATACCTTTATATACATGGTTGCCAGATGCAATGGCAGGACCAACTCCTGTTTCTGCGTTGATTCACGCGGCTACCATGGTTACTGCGGGTATCTTTATGATAACACGTTTGAACTTTTTATTTGATTTAACACCAGATGTTCAAAATGTAATTGCAATTGTAGGTGCTGTAACTGCATTGGTTGCTGCTACTATTGGATTGTTGCAAAACGACATTAAAAAAGTGTTGGCTTATTCTACAGTTTCGCAATTGGGATTAATGTTCTTGGCTTTAGGTTTAGGAGCTTATGAAGTAGCTGTTTTTCATGTAATCACGCATGCGTTCTTTAAAGCTTGTTTGTTCTTAGGTTCAGGGTCGGTTATTCATGCTTTGCACGGCGAACAAGATATGCGTAATATGGGTGGTTTACGTAAAGCGATGCCAATTACCTTTATTACGATGTTAATTGCTTCATTAGCTATTTCTGGTGTTCCTTTGTTTTCAGGATTTTTCTCTAAGGACGAAATATTGTTAGTTGCTTTCCATCATAATATTCCATTATGGATTGTTGCATCTATTGCTTCTATAATGACCGCCTTTTACATGTTCCGTTTGATGTTCTTGACTTTCTTTCAAGAATTTAGAGGAACTGCAGAGCAAAAACATCATTTACATGAAAGTCCAGCCTTAATAACCATTCCATTAATAATATTAGCAATTTTAGCTACAGTAGGTGGTGTTATTAGTTTGCCAGGAAACAGTTGGTTGAATCACTATTTAATTCCGATTTTACCAAAGTTAGCTACCGCCGCGCATCATTTAGGTACTACTGAATACATGTTGATGGGTGTTGCTGTTGTTGGTGGATTATTTGGTATTGGTCTAGCTTACATCAAATTTGTGAAGCAAAATAATGTTCCTGTTCAAGACGAAGCGTTAACTGGATTATCTAAAACGATATACAACAAGTATTATGTTGATGAAGTTTACGATTCAATATTTGTGAAACCAATCAATGCTCTTTCTAACTTTTTTAGAGATACTGTTGAAACTGGTTTATCAGCTTTAGTTTTAGGGTTTGGAAAAGTGACTAATGAATTAAGCTATCAAGGTAAGAGAATACAAACTGGAAGTATCGGACTTTATCTTTTTGTATTTGTGTTGGGTCTTTGTGCCATCGTTTCTTATTTATTCTTAGCTCAATAATCGTATATTATGAATGTATCTCTTATTTTAATTATTCTTTTAGTAGGTGCTTTTGTCACTTTTCTTTCGGGTGATAAATTAGCTTCAAAAGTAGCTTTACTTTTCAGTATAGTGGCAGCTGCGACTTCTATCGTTATACTAAATCAATATAATTTAGGTCAAAATGCCAATTTCATTCAGCAATGGATCGCGCAACCTAATATTTCTTTTGCACTTAAAGTAGATGGTTTATCAATATCCATGTTGTTATTGACTACCGTTCTTACAGCAGTGATTATCCTTTCTTCATTGGGTTCTAAATTTGAAAATGCGAAAGCTTTCTACGCATTAGTTTTGTTTATGTCCTTTGCAATGGTCGGAACGTTTTTAGCTAGTGATGGATTGTTGTATTATGTTTTTTGGGAATTGGCACTTGTTCCTATTTACTTTATAGCTTTGTTGTGGGGTAATGGGGATTCTGAGTCTCGCAAAAGGGCGGTTGTTAAATTCTTTATTTACACCCTTGCAGGTTCTTTATTTATGTTGGTTGCTTTTGTGTACATGTACCAAAAAGCAGGAAGTTTACTTTTAGAAGATTTGTATCAATTGGATTTGTCAGCCGACGAGCAGTTTTGGATTTTCCTTGCTTTCTTTTTAGCCTATGCAATCAAAATTCCTTTGATTCCTTTTCATACTTGGCAGGCTGCTGTTTACCAAAAAGCGCCAACCGTTGGAACCATGTTACTTTCGGGTATCATGTTAAAAATGGGTTTATACAGTGTTATCCGTTGGCAATTACCTCTTACTGCTTTAGCTGCTAAAGAGTATATGTTTGTTTTCATAGGTCTTGGTATTGCAGGTGTTATCTACGGATCAATAGTTGCACTTAGACAAAGAGATTTGAAGAAATTATTAGCTTACTCATCTTTGGCACACGTAGGTTTAATTGCAGCTGGAACGTATACATTAACTTTAGATGGATTGCGTGGTGCAGTTTTACAAATGATCGCTCACGGATTTGTTGTTGTTGGATTATTTTATGCAGCTGAAGTTTTGTTCCGTAGATATGAAACTAGATTAATCTCAGAAATGGGTGGTGTGCGAACTCAAGCTCCTAAATTTAGTTCATTATTTTTAATATTGGTTTTGGCCTCTGTAGCATTACCAACTACCTTTAACTTTGTTGGGGAGTTTACGGTTCTTTACAGTTTATACGGAATCAATGTTTGGTTCGCAATATTAGGTGGAACAACTATTATTTTGGGAGCATACTACATGTTGAAAATGTACCAGCATGTGATGTTAGGAGAAACCAATACCAAAGTATTTACTGACATTACTTTATCTGAGGCGATTACTTTTATTATCATTATTGGAGTGTTGTTCTTTTTCGGAATGTATCCTAAACCAATAACCGACTTGATTACGCCAAGTCTTGAAGAAATTTTAACACAAATCAACCGAATTAACTAAGTCAAATAAGAAATGAATACATTAATAGCTATAATAGGATTAGGTGTTTTATGCCTTTTATTTGAAATATTTAATTTACGTAAAGCCATTGTTCCATTTACGATTATTGGTCTTTTGGGTGTGCTTGGTTTGACAATTTCTGAAATGAATACGCCTGCTAGTTTCTACAATAATATGATTGTTGTCAGTAAATTTTCAGGAGCATTTTCATCATTGTTTATTGTTTTGACAATTTTCTTGGTCGCTTTGGGTCACAATTTTTATGAACAAAAGCAGTCTAAAATTTCGGATTTTATTGCCATAAAAATATTTTTGTTAGCCGGCGCTGTTGCTATGGTTTCCTTTGGAAATTTAGCTATGTTCTTTTTAGGAATCGAAGTATTATCTATTGCACTTTACATCTTGGCTGCTAGTGATCGTTTGAGTTTAAAAAGTAACGAAGCTGGGATGAAATATTTCTTGATGGGTTCATTTGCTTCGGGTATCATACTGTTTGGTATTTGTTTAATTTATGGAGCAATGGGTAGTTTTGATGTTACTGAAATCAGCGAACTTTCACAATCGGCCGAATTGCCTATTTGGTTCCCTATCGGAATTGTTTTGCTGACCATTGGTATGTTATTTAAAGTCGCTGCTGTACCGTTCCATTTTTGGGCTCCAGATGTTTACGAAGGTTCTCCGGCATTAACCACGGCTTTGATGAGTACTTTGGCTAAGGTGGTAGCGATTGCTACTTTGTTCAAGTTACTTTCGGTAATGAATGCTGATGTTTCTGAATCCTTCCAATTAGTTGTTGTGATTATATCTATGGCATCGATGACGGTTGGAAATATTATGGCATTGCGTCAAGTTAATGTAAAGCGAATGTTGGCTTTTTCAGGTATATCGCACGCGGGTTTTATGTTGATGACTTTACTAAGTCTGTCTACTGCTGCAGGTAGTTTATTGTATTATACTTCTGCCTACGCACTTGCTGGAATTGCAGCTTTTAGTGTTGTGTTGTATGTATGTAAAAATAGAGATAATGAAGATATTGTTAACTTTCATGGTTTAGGAAAAACAAACCCATTATTAGCCGTGATCTTGACTGCTGCATTGCTGTCTATGGCAGGTATTCCTATTTTTGCAGGCTTCTTTGCTAAGTTGGTTTTGTTTAGTGATACCATAAAAGCTGGATATCTTACCCTAGTTATTGTTGCTGTGATCAATTCAATTATCAGTGTTGGTTATTATTTCAAACTTATATTAGCCATGTTCACTAAAGATGCGAATGAGACGAGAACTGGAACGCCGGTTATAATTTATGCAGTTGCTGTTATTGCAATAGTTTTGAATATTGCATTAGGTTTGTTTCCTTCAGTAGTGTTAGACCTTATTTCTTAAAAGAAAAAATATTCTCAATTATACAAAACCATCACAATTAATTTTGATGGTTTTTTTATGTTTTAAATTTAGTGTTATACTCTTAATTAAAGCATAATGGCTGTCGTGTTTTGTATTTAGTATTGTACATTTGTATATACAAACAATAATTTTTTAAATTGTAGAACAGATGCAAAATACTTTAAAAATTCAAATATGGTCGGATGTTATGTGTCCGTTTTGTTATATAGGAAAGAGAAGGCTAGAAGCTGCACTTGAACAGTTCCAATACAAAGATGCGGTGGAGATTGAATGGAAGAGTTTTCAGTTAGATGCTAATTTCGTTGCCTCTCCTGATGATAACTTGGTTGATCATTTGGCTGAAAAATATCGAAAAGATACAGATTGGGCTAAAGAGATGTTGGGCAACATGACTGAGAATGCTGCTAATTCAGGATTGGATTTTCATTTTGAAAAAGCAATTATGGCTAATTCCCTAAAAGCGCATCAATTGTTGCATTTAGCTAAAAAGTATAAGCTAGGTGATGCATTAAAAGAATTGCTTTTAAAAGCATATTTAACGGATGGCAAGGATGTAAACGACAATAATACGCTATCGGATTTAGGGCTTGTGGTAGGACTTTCTTCTACTGAAATTGAAGAGGTGCTTTCATCAGATAAGTATGTTGCCGAAGTTCGTGCTGACATAGCTGAGGCTAATGCTATAGGAGTTCAAGGTGTTCCTTTTTTTGCATTCGACAATAAATATGCTGTATCTGGAGCACAACATGTTGAGACTTTTGTGAAGACTTTGGAGAAAGTTTGGGACGAAGGTAATTTTGTAATAAAACCGCATTTACTTAATGATGTTTCTGGAGATAGCTGTGGTATTGAAGGCTGTTAATAAGTATAAAAAAAGGCTGCATTTTATAAGTGCAGCCTTTTCTTTTTTGGATTTCTTTATTTTATAGTTATATTTTCTACAAATGTTTTACCGTTGTTCTTAATTTCAAAAGTGTATTTGCCAGGTTGTACATTTTTCAAATCAAAAACTTTACCTATGTATTGAGCGGTACCTATTTCTTGAGTGTACAGTTCGGCTTGGTCTACGCCGTAAACAGTTATTTTTACAGTCTTTTGTTCTGCATTTAGAACGTTTACAGTTACCATTCCATTTTTATTTACAACTACAGGTTTGTACACGGTAGAAATCGCTGTGTTTCCTAGCTTAGCTACTCGACCTTTCACTTCGATTTTGTACGTAGCAATTTTACGATCGCTTTCAGCCTTTAAGAAATATACTCCATCAGGTAGTGCTGTTAAATCGTATGATCTGTTTATCTCATCTTGATTGGTCATCTTTTCTTGAAAAATCAAAGCGTCGTTGCTGTCGAAAATAGACAAAGCAATTGTATTGATTTCTTTCAAACTAAAACTTACTGTTTTTCCATCTTCTTTAATTAAATTCAGTGAAAAATCAATATTTTTTGCTCGTACTTGTTTTGTAGTTAACACTAGTGTAGCTAGCAAGAAACTAAATTTTAAAATCTTTTTCATAATCGTTAAGTGTTAGATGTTATTGATATTTATCTGCTGCTAAATTACGGTAGTTGTTTAGGTAGTAATGATGCTGGGTTTTCATATTTGTGTGCTATATTACCTTTTACGAAAACGATTTAGGTTAATTCGTGGTAAATATGCTAATGGTTTTTGTTACATTTACATTGATATTTAGATTGTTACGTATGAAATCAATTCCACCAGCTTTTGAAATTATTGTGCCTTCTTTTGGGAGTTCATTTTATTTTTCGAAGTATATAGAAAATGAAAATAGTAAAGCACACTTATGGCATTACCATCCGGAAATTGAACTTGTTTTTGTAAATGGTGGTTCTGGTAAACGTCAAATAGGAAGTCACATATCCTATTATACTGATGGTGACTTGATTTTAATAGGTAGTAATTTGCCACATTGTGGATTCACTAATGAACAAACTGGCAATAGAACTGAGACTGTTATTCAATTCAAAACGGAGTTTTTGGGTGATAATTTTTTTAACCAAGCAGAGTTTATTTCGATACTTAATTTGCTTACCCAAGCTAAAGCGGGGATAGCTTTTACAGGAAATACGAAGATCAAAGTAGGTCAGAAGATAGAAAAGATGGCCTTACAAAATCCGTTCGAAAGAGTACTATGTTTGCTGGAGATTCTTCATGAATTGGAACAAGCTGACGACGCCTTAGTTCTGAATGCTAATGGTTTTTTGCTCGAAATGCAAATGCAGGATAATGATCGAATTAATTTAGTTTTTAATTATGTGAAAGATCATTTTCAGGAGCACATTAGTCTTGAAGAAATAGCGCAGTTAGTTAGCATGACCGTCCCTTCCTTCTGTAGGTATTTTAAAAAAATTACCCATAAAACTTTTACCAAATTCGTAAACGATTATCGTTTGGTTCACGCTTGCAAGTTGCTAGCCGAAAATCCGATTAGTGTTACCGAAATTTGTTTTGAAAGTGGATTTAATAATTTTAGTTATTTCAACAAATCATTTAAAGCCTTTACAGGAAAGAGTGCTTCGCAATATCGTAAACAATTCACTTCGGTATTAGAGTAGTGATGTTATTTATGCTTTTAAGATAGTTCTCTGGCTCGAATTTATAGTTCACTACTAATTAAACTACATTTTTTACTGTTTAGCTACACATTTTGTCTATTCGTCGAAAGTTTTTATTTTTTATTTTCCCTTTTATTAATTTTATTATTGTTTGTTTCAAGGTTCGTATTGATTGCTTAAAGTTGCGTGTTATTATGGATGTTAAAACGTTTTACTAAGGTATAAACGCCTTACAATCAATATTTAGATTATCAAATGTTAAATTTTTATGATTTTAAATTGTGATGAAAATCATTGGAATTGTCAAAAGTGTTGATATACAAGTGTTTTATTTTAGGAATTATTGCCGTCATTCTAAAAATGTATTTGATTTTATGATTTTTTTTGTAAACTTTGTCTCCAAAATAAAATTTTCATTTTTAACAAAACCGTTAAGATATTTTTAACGTACATCTAGTTTAAACTAGCTTAGATTCAAATGGACCACTTGATTAATTCTTGGTTTGTTGGTAAAAATGGAAGATGGATTAGTGAATTACTATTTTGTTCTTTCGATACAATTAAGTAGTTAAAAATTTTTGACATAAAAAAAAAGGAAGTCGAAACAATTCGGTTTCCTATTTGAAATAAAAAAACAGATTAAAAAATCATAGCGTATGCACAACTTTACTAAAAGTCAGTCACGAGTTTATTTATCTTTCTTATTTGTTGTTTTTGCACTTACCTCTACGGTCAAGAGTTTTTCTCAAAGGAGTTGCAGCAGTACTGCTATAACAGCGGCAAGTTTAGATTTTCGAAACCCTACTTTTGTATCAGGGTCTAATAATGCCTCAATGGATGCTGGAGATGTTTACCGATTTTCAACTGTTGTTTTGGGTGTGGATGCACTTGTCACTATACTTCCCTACACAAGTGGGGCAAGCATTGCGACCGCTTCGTTTGACATACCTGCCGCTGTCGAAGGTACGAATGGTTACAATAGAGCTTTTCAACCAACTATTAGTGGAGGCACTGCGTCTGGAGCTGCAGCAAATTTTAGGTTTGATTTTGTTACCGCTGGTGGAACAGCTGCTAATCCAGTAAACTTAAATTTTTACGTAACTCCTATTGACGTCGACGGAAGCACAACAGTGCAGGAATTTGTACAAATGCCAACACCAGATGCTTATGTGAGGAATAATCCTTCTTCAGTTATAATAACTACTCCGGTTGGTTTTGTCCGTGGTACTTCAGGGACAACTACTGTGGCAGGTACAAATAATGATCCAGTTTATTCTTTTACTTCTTATTATGAAAACAGGAACACAATAACAATAACAACTGGAAAAGCAGGAACTGCTGTAAATGTTGATAGAATATTCTCTCTCTTATTCGAAAATATAACTTATACCACTCCTGTTAACACTGTAATAACCCCACCTTTACTTTGTGGTAATGTCTCTTTACAAGGTGGAGGAGGTATACCAGGTTCTACTGTAAACTTAGTAGGACCAAACAATCAAAGTACTACTACAGATGCTTCTGGTAATTACTCGTTTACTATCCCGGTTGCAAATTTAGGTACTTACAATGTTACTCAAACCAATTTAGCGGGTTATTCTAATGTTTCCGATGTTCAGGGTGCAAATGACAGTGCAATTAATAATAATGTATTTGGTTTTGTTTCTATTACTGGTAGAAATTTTGTTGACGGTTCTGCTAATTTAGCCATCAATAAAACAGTCGACAATGCTACACCTTCATTTGGAAGCAATGTTACTTTTACCTTGACAGCTAATAATTCTGGGCCTGGATCAGCAACAGGCGTCAATGTCACAGATTTATTACCTAGCGGTTATACTTTCGTAAGTGCAAATCCTTCAATAGGTAATTATACTAGTGGGAGTGGAATTTGGGCAATAGGTCCATTAGCCAATGGAGAAAGTGCAACATTAACCATCACGGCAACTGTAAATGCAACAGGTAATTACGCCAATTCAGCGAGTATTGCAGCCAATGAAGCCGATCCAACCCCGGGGAATAATAATTCAAAATTTACTACTGTTCCTTATGATGCTTCTTCTCAGAGGGCTTGTAATTCCAGTGCGATAACAGCTTCTAGTTTAAATTTTCAAAATCCTGTATTTGTGTCGGGTTCTAACGATGGTGTCCCAAATGAGGGAGATGTATATCGTTTCCCAGCTGTAACAGCTGGAGTAGACGCGTTAGTTACGATATCAGCTATCAATGGTTCAGGCGGGCTTCCAACTATTGTTGATTTCGATAAGCCTGCTGCGACGGAAGGGGTGGATGGTTTTGATGCAGCTTTCCAACCTTCGATTTTAACGAATGGAGCTAATCCCGTTGGCATTACATTTACATTTAATTTCGTTACTGCGGGAGGAACTTTTGCAAATCCGGTGCGATTGAATTATTATGCATCTGCATTAGATGTTGATGGAGATAATGGTACTTTAAGAGAATATGTAGAAATGAATTTGCCAGATGCAAGATTTAATTCTAATCCCACTAATTTAACATTTGCAACTACTGCAACTAGTTTTAGAGGAACTGCAACTAATACTACAGTACAAGCTGGTACAGGAGTAGGGCCAGCATTTGCATACACAACTTATTTTGAGAATCGTTCGTCGATGATTATTACTATAGGTGCTGTAGGTGGAACTACTGTAGAAAGACTCAATTCGATTTATTTTCAAGATATAACTTTAACAGGGAGAGAAGGCACGGTTTTGACTTCACCATTGTTATGTGGAAATGTTTCAGTAAATGGTGGTGGAAATATCTCAGGTTCTACTGTAACATTAAGTGGGCCGAGCAGCCAAACTACAACTACTGATGCAAACGGAAACTATTCGTTTGCCATTCCTGTGGGGAGCTTAGGTACTTACACGGTGACTCAGACAAATTTGACTGGTTTCTCTAATTTTTCAGATGTAGATGGAGCAAATGATAGTGTTGTTGGTAATAACGTTTTTGGCTTTCAATCCATCACAGGTAGAAACTTTGTTGACGCTTCATCCAACGTAAGGGTTGTTAAAACAGTAAACAATCCTACACCAAATGTGGGAAGCAATGTGATCTTTACATTAACA
>NZ_JAKIHO010000009.1:0-87009 GCF_021608205.1 Flavobacterium sp. K77
TAAGGTTAGATACGAAGTTTTTTTGATGGCTACGATCGTTGGAGTCATTTTGCGGGTTTGATGGGGGAATTAGGCAGTGATTTTGTAGTTGGTCTTCTTTATATAGTCTTCACTATAGTTTTGTTTTCGTCTATATATATGTAGCTATTGAAAAATTCGTCTATCATACGTGAAGCTCGCGTTAGGGATAGCAGCGCAAAGCCCACAGGCACGACCTTCTTGAGGGAGTGGCGAGGACTTGTAGCGAATAGCCCGACGCCTTTCTTGATCTTGCCAAACCAAAAGGCAAAAGCAAGAAGGGCGGAACGCCCTACTGTGCCTTAGCAGCTTTGTTTATCCAGGATTCATTAAGATTATCAAAATCTACAGGCTGTGCAGGTTTTTGATTTTGTAATCGGCCCGATTCGAAAGCGCGCATCAATATTGTCTCTATTAAAAAATCCTCATTAACCGTGTACGGTTGGTATTTGGTCTTGAGATTGATATCGAATAAACTCGCAGCGGTGTTAGACCAAAAGGCTTTCCAACCACTTTTAAGGTTTTTGACCAGTTCATAGGTTGTATTCCCTGTTTGGCGGTGGATCAATTTGACTAAAATCTGCCCTTGTTTGCGAGATAGTTTTTTGAGCTTGGCCTCGAACTCATTGGTTAAATAGGTCTCTACTATCTTGAAATACTTTTTCTTTTCCTTACTGGTCTTTAAATTTGCCATTCCTATATTAAGGTTAGTCAAACGTTCCGAAGCCAACTTAGCATACGGATAAGTTTTTAGCACTCTATTTTGCAGGAGTAAAAACTGTTTTTTTGCCTCGGGATCTAGTTTCTCTTTCGAGACAATGATTTCTGGAAGTTGAATGGTATCATTGGGATTAAAATCATCATCTAACTCATAGCCGATTTGAGTAGTATCTTTTGGTGTCACTTGACTAAAAGCAGGCACTAGACCAATTAAAAAGAATAAGAGGAAAAAAACTTGTTTCATGGGTAAAAATTTCAAATCAAAATTATGCATTATATCTGCAAGTGTAGTGCCAAATTTATAATTTAGCAAAAAAATAATTTTATGAGCACTACATCTATATTAAAGGAGTCGTCTTTGACCTTTTTAGAACAATACTTAAACAATGCTTCGCCTACAGGATACGAAAGCAGCGGGCAACGCATTTGGATGGATTATTTAAAACCTTATGTGGATACCTTTATTACTGACACCTACGGAACGGCCGTGGGAATCATCAATCCGGACGCACCTTATAAAGTAGTTATTGAAGGACATGCAGATGAAATTTCATGGTATGTAAATTACATAACTGAGGATGGATTAATCTATGTGATTCGAAATGGTGGATCAGACCATCAAATTGCCCCATCGAAACGCGTTAACATTCATACTAAAAACGGTATCGTAAAAGGAGTTTTTGGTTGGCCAGCGATTCATACACGTATGAGAGATAAGGAAGAAGTTCCTAAACTAACCAATATTTTCATTGATTGTGGTTGCGAAACCAAAGCTGAAGTAGAAGCTTTAGGAGTACATGTAGGCTGCGTGATCACCTATCCTGATACTTTTACAGTTTTGAACGGCAACAAATTTGTGTGTAGAGCTATTGACAACCGTATGGGTGGTTTTATGATTGCCGAAGTAGCGCGCTTGTTGCATGAAAACAACATCAAGCTTCCGTTTGGTTTGTACATTACCAACTCGGTGCAAGAAGAAGTAGGCTTGCGCGGTGCCGAAATGATTACCAAAACTATCAGACCAAATGTAGCCATCGTAACTGATGTATGTCACGACTCAACTACTCCTATGATTGACAAAAAAATTGAAGGAGACACCAAAATAGGAAAAGGTCCCGTTGTGACCTATGCTCCCGCAGTTCAAAACAATTTGAGAGAACTGATTTTAGACACTGCAGTTGAGAAAGAAATTCCTTTTCAACGATTGGCTTCGTCACGAGTAACAGGTACTGATACCGATGCTTTTGCATACAGTAATGGCGGCGTTGCATCGGCGTTGATTTCATTACCATTGCGATATATGCATACCACTGTAGAGATGGTGCACCGTGACGACGTTGAAAATGTAATCAAATTGATTTACGAAACATTACTAAAACTAGAGAACGAAGATACTTTTTCTTACTTCAAATAATTTTTAGGAGCTCATCCCGCTATCCGCTGTATCTTTTCCTGGCTAAAGAAGCCAGCAAAAGGATGCCGCTTTTATCGGGGCTAGCAAACCGGAATTCAATACAGAACTTAGTTTTTTTTCTGTACAACTCAAAAGATACGTTACTAAAAAACGCCATTCAAAATTTTAGTTTTGAATGGCGTTTTGATATTTAGTACAAAATAGGATTTAGCTCTTTGCTGATAAATATTCGTTTACATTTTTTGCTATACGTGCATCAATTTGTGTAATATCTGCTTTGACGAATTTTTCACCCAAAATATTCTCATACAATTCAATGTAACGTTCAGATACTGTTTCAATATATTCGTCTGTCATTTCCGGAATTTGTTGTCCTTCCTGACCTTGAAAACCATTTTCGATCAACCAACGACGAACAAATTCTTTTGATAATTGTTTTTGCTCTTGTCCGTTGTCTTGGCGCTCTTGGTATCCATCAGCATAGAAATAACGAGAAGAATCAGGCGTATGAATTTCGTCAATTAAAACAATAATTCCATCTTTTGTTTTCCCGAATTCGTATTTGGTGTCTACCAAAATCAATCCGCGACTCGCTGCAATTTCAGTTCCTCTTTGGTACAAAGCACGCGTATATTTTTCTAAAACCACATAATCGGCTTCAGTTACAATTCCTTTTGACAAAATTGCTTCGCGAGAAATGTCGGCATCATGTTCTCCATTATCCGCTTTTGTAGTTGGTGTAATAATTGGTTCCGGAAAACGATCGTTTTCTTTCAGACCCTCTGGCATAGCTACGCCGCAAAGTTCTCTTTTGCCAAGAGCATATTCTCGTGCTGCATGACCAGACAAATAACCACGAATTACCATTTCTACTTTAAAAGGCTCACATAAATGACCTACTGCTACATTAGGATCAGGAGTTGCAATTAACCAATTAGGAACAATATCCTGAGTAAGCTCCATAAATTTGGTAGCAATTTGATTTAGAATTTGACCTTTATACGGAATTCCTTTTGGTAAAACCACATCAAAAGCCGAAAGCCTATCTGTAGCTACCATAACCAAAAGATCGTCATTGATGTTGTACACCTCTCTTACTTTTCCGCGATACACCGATTTTTGGTTGGGAAAATTAAAATCAGTAGTTGTAATTGTGTTGCTCATTGTGTTTGTTGTGTGTTGTTTTTATGGATGCAAATTTAAAACTATTTCAAAGAGTTTCGCAAAGAAAAACTCGGAAGCTTTACTACTTGCTTTGATTTATTTTTTGAGTAAAGTAGTGTTGAACAAATCTAGAATTCGGCTGTATTCATCAACCCATGAATAGGTTTCCTTGAATCCGTGTGCTTCAACTGGAAAACTGGCCAAACTCCATTTTTTCTTTCCTAATTCAATGAAACGTTGTGACAAACGTACAATATCTTTGTACTCCACATTATCATCTACCATACCGTGAAGCATGAGCAAATCGCCTTTTAAATTATCTGCAAAATAAATTGGCGAACTTTTTTTGTACGCTTCTGGATCCGTTTCAGGGAAATTTAAAATATTACCCGTGTAACCGTGGTTGTAGTGTGCCCAATCTGTAACTGAGCGCAATGCTGCACCCGATGCAAATTCGCCAGGAGTAGTAAGCATTCCCATTAATGTAATAAATCCTCCGTATGAACCTCCGTAGATTCCTACTCGAGCTGGATCAACACCTAAATTGTTTACCAAGTATTTTTTACCATCAATTTGATCTGTTAAATCTTTACCTCCCATAAAACGGTAAATTGCAGTCCTGAAATCGCGTCCGTAGCCATCGCTACCTCTGTAATCTACATCAAGAACTGTGTATCCTAAATCGACCAAAAGGTTATGAAACATATATTCTCTGTGGTACGTACTCCAAAAATTGTGTGCGTTCTGCAAATATCCTGCGCCGTGAACGAATATAACCGCTGCTTTGTTTGCATTTGCAACCTCCGGTTTGTACAAACGAGCATTTACAGGAGTTCCATCTTGTGCTGTAATCGTGATCACTTCCGGTTCGCGCCATGCGTATCCGTTGAAAGCTGATGTTGTAGAATTTGTAATTTGTTGCAACTTTGGATTGGCAGTATTTGGTCCGACAAAAAGTTCCCAAGGTTTATTTTTGAAGGAATAACGAACCAACAAAGTACTTTCGTCAGGAGAAAGTGATACTTCGTGCGCTCCATCTTTTACCAAAATTGGCTGTAAAACTGGTTTATTCGAATCTAATTTGTAAAAACTTCTGTTTCCAGGATGTGTTGTTGTAGTAGTCAAATAAAAAGTCTTTTCGTCTTTGGCTAACAATGCAGAACGAACTTCCCAGTTGCCTTTTGTGAGTTGTGTTTTATTTTTACTTTTTAGATTATAAGTGTACAAATGCGAATAACCTGTCGCTTCTGATTGAAAATAAATAGTTTCATTATCTGCTAAAAAACCCAATGTTCCTCTGCCAAATGCGTTCGAAGGAATTCCAGGTCCTCCTATCCAAGCTTCGTCATGTTGGTGTTCTATTTCTTCAAAAGTTCCGTTTTCTAAATTCAAACTTACAATCCAACGGTCTTTGTTGTCTTGGCTGCGAATGTCACATACCGCAAAAGTTCCTTCGTCATTGTAAACGGGTTCTTGTACCACGATTAATTTATCCTTTTTATCAGAAGGTTTTGTAGCAGGATAATCAGCCAAATATTTAGGCACATCTTGAATGTGACTTAATTTTGAAAAATTAACAAAGTAAACGGAATCCTTGGCCACGTTGTAAATTCCGAATTTGGTATTCACAAAATTAGCCGTGGATACTTTTTCTTTTGTGTTTTCGATATCGTTATATCCATCATCGGTAATAAAAACCTCCATCTTTTCCGACTTGCGCTCCGCATCTTCCACTAATCGAAAAGTAGCGTAAGTTCCTTTTGGGTGCGCTTTTAAACTTCCTAAAGTATTTTTTTCGTAAAAATAAGGTTTTGCAAAATCCGATTTTGTTGCTTTGGCTGCGTTCCATTTTTTCAACGCCTCTTGATCTTTAACAAACTGAAACAACTCCGTTTGTTGTTTTTTCAAGAACGATTCTTTTTCTGTTGCTTGCTCCTCGCCTCTTCCTTTGCGGAAATTGGTCAATTGCACCACAGAGCCTTCTTTTTGATTGTATTGAAAAATATTATCTCCTTGTCTGAAAAACAAAACGGCCGACTCAGAACCCAATTGTAAGTTTGCAATTGGTGTGCTCATTTGAACTAGCTTCTTAGTTGTTTTCGATTTTGCATCGTACGAAAACAAGCGCCCTTTGTCTAAATAATAATGTAAATCAGAGTTGGTCGCTTTTTTTAAATCAAGTCGGGAAAAACCAGCTTGGGCTGCTGTTGCTAATTCGGGTTTAGTCATTCCTTTTTTCCAGAAATAAGTAGAAGTTCCCAATTCGTTATTGGGATTCCATTCAAAGAATACTTGTTGCCCATCAACAGACCAACGTTCGCTTTCTGGCGAAACACCAATAAAGCCATTACCTTTCATAATTTCTACCATTTTAAGCTTTTGCCCTTGCATGGACGAAAAGTAAAGCAATCCAAAAAGAAGTAGTATATTTTTGTTTATCATAGTTCGTTTTTTTTAGTTTAGTTTTTTAATTAGTAACTGGAAGTAATATATGCTCTTTTAAATGTTTTGCTACACTTTCTTGAACATTATCTCCTATTACTTCTAAATGAGCCAATTTGGCTTGAAGGCTTTCAGGTGCATTGCTCATAATTTTTCCTTGAGCAGCAGCGTATAACATTTGTTCATCATTGTATCCGTCGCCAAACGCAATTACATTTTCGAATTTCAAGTTCTCTAATTCTAGGATTTTGTCAATTGCTGTCTTTTTATCTACCGATTTCTCCATAAACTCTAAGCAATACGGCAAACTAAAGGCATGACTGAAACGCCCTTCGTGCTGTTCTAAAATTTGTTGCCGCAATTCTAAAAGCTTGCTGTGTTTGTGATGGGTAAAAAATACTTTAATAGCCGTAAAATCCTCAAGAGTTGCAAAATCAACTAGTTCAGGATGGTAATGAACCTCTGGCTGAAAAGCATTTAGTTGATCGTTGTGCTTATTTGTCAACCATACTTTTTCTCGAAAGAGCACCGTAGTAATTTCAGGATCAACTGCTGCTGAGAGAAGCGATTGAACGGACTCACTTGGCATATTAATTGAAAAAATTAGTTCTTGATTAGGTGCATGAATTCGTGCTCCGTTTGAGGTAACCAAATAAAAAGGCAATTCAAGTTTGGACACGATGGGCAGTGCATCTAAATGATGGCGTCCTGTTGCTATGATAATTAAAAAATTTTGGCGATATAGCTCTTGAAAAACACTCTTGGTGTAGGGTGCAATTTGGTGGTGCTCATTTAATAACGTACCATCGAGATCTGTGACCACGACTTTTATATTGTGTTGTAAACCCATTAGTAAAAAAGAAGTTTTTATTCTTTTCAAATTTATTGCATTTTTCATAGAAATAAAAAGATTGCAACGGCTTTTATTGACGAATTTAAATTGGAATATTGAAAACTATTAAAATTTAAAAAGCGTTTTTGATTCCACTTTGAATCAAAAACGCTTTTTTACAACAATAATATCTGCCAAAAAATTAATCGTTGTTCTCGATCATTTTATAGGCATCGATTACTTTTTTAACCAAACGGTGGCGTACAATATCTTTATCATCTAAGTAAATAATTCCGATTCCGTCAATGTCTTTAAGAACCAAAAGTGCTTCTTTCAATCCTGAAATTGTTCGGCGAGGTAAATCGACTTGACCCGGATCACCTGTAATCATGAACTTGGCACTTTTACCCATTCGAGTCAGAAACATTTTCATTTGCGAATGCGTAGTGTTTTGCGCCTCGTCAAGAATAACAAAGGCGTTGTCAAGTGTACGACCACGCATGAAGGCCAAAGGCGCAATTTGAATAATTCCCTTCAGAATATAATCTTCTAATTTTTCATTGGGTAACATATCTCGCAAAGCATCATACAAAGGTTGCATGTAAGGATCTAATTTTTCTTTCATATCACCCGGTAGAAAACCGAGATTTTCGCCAGCTTCAACAGCAGGTCTAGTCAAAATGATTCTTTTTACCTGTTTTTCTTTTAGAGCTTTTACCGCCATAGCCACTCCGGTATAAGTTTTTCCGGTTCCAGCAGGTCCTACAGCAAAGACCATATCGTTTTTCTCGAGCGTATCAACAAGTAATTGCTGATTGGGCGTCATGGCTTTTATTATTTTACCACCTACACCGTGAACCAAAATCTTGTCCTGCGCTTGAAACTTTCGGTCCTCTTGTACATCACCCATTATAACTCGCTCAATAACATTTGTATCTATATTATTGTACCGAGTAAAGTGGAGCATTAATCGCTCGAAACGTTTTTCAAATTCGTCTAAAACTTCTTTTTCACCAAAAGCTTTGATAGTTGTGCCGCGAGCTACAATTTTTAACTTGGGATAATATTTTTTAATAGTTTCAAGATGAGTGTCTTGAGCGCCCCAAAACTCTTTTGGAGCGATGTCTATGAGCTCGATAATTCGTTCGTTCAAATGATAGTTTATTTAGTTGTTTTAATTTAAAGTTAATCGCAAGCCTATGCCATTTGTATTTCCAACAATTTCCAAATTGTTATTATTTGTTTCAGAAGTTGTTCCTAGCCGATTATTGTATTGTGATATGGAATTTTTGATCTTTTTAGAAAAACCAATTTTAACTGGAATCGCAATAAGCATTGCTGCCAAACCTGTACCCATCATGATTTTGGGCACTGTGTTTCTAGGTTCATCATAGCCAGGATTCATACCTGAATCAAAATTAGATATAACATATGCCATTGCGCCAACACCCACAAGCACTGGACCAGCTAACAACATAGTATTACCCACTGTTTTCTTTCGTCGCCCTATGTTATACTCCTTCAACAAATCTGGATTTTCGGCCAGTGCAATACGCACCAAATTTGGGGTTAACACTGTATTTTTTTGGTTGGTAACAGTCCCACTTCCTCTGTAAACTAAGGTTTGGCTCCACGATTTTAAGCACATACATAAAAAGACTAGAAAAAAAACTTTTTGCTTCATACCGACACCTGATTCAAATTGAAAATTCTATTTAAAATAACGCTTAAAATACTTTAGCTTTGCGTCTCTCAAATTTAAGCAAATTTAAGATTACAAAACAGTAATAGTTAGAAAAAAATTATGTCAATAATTACCCTTACATCCGATTACGGCTTGAAAGATCACTTTGTGGGTGCATTGAAAGGGAAAATTTTATCTGAATTTGGAGAGGCTAAAATTATTGATATTTCGCACAATATTGACCCATTCAACACATTAGAAGCCAGTTACATAATTGAGGCTTCGTACAGTAGTTTTCCGAAAGGAACGGTACATCTTATTGGCGTAGATATTGAGCGTAATAAAGAGAATCAGCATATTGTAATGCAATGGAACGATCACTTTTTTATTGCAGCCGATAATGGTATTTTAAGCATATTATCGCAAAAAATTGTTCCGCAAAAAATTGTTCAAATCAATATACATGATCGTTTTCCTACTGATGCCACCGATTTGGATGTGTTTGTAAAAGTGGCTTGCCATTTAGCAAAAGGCGGAACTTTGAGTGTAATTGGTCGCGAAATAGATCAAATAAAACCTTTGACTAATTTTGAAGCGACCACAACCGATTCTGGCAACACTATTAAAGGACACGTAATTTATATTGATCATTTTGGCAACGTGGTGACCAATATCTCGAAAAAATATTTTATCGAAATTGCTAAAGGCAGACCTTACGAGATTGTTTTAAAAACTAAAAACATAAAAACCATCCTGACCAATTATTCGGCAGTGGCATACTCTGACAAGTACCCGATAAAATCATACGAAGGAGAGAAATTAGCACTTTTTAACGAAGCTGGTTTTTTAGAAATTGCCATTTTTAGAAGTAATCCATCAAAAGTGGGCTCAGCAAGTAGTCTTTTGGGACTAAATTACAGAGACGTTATTACGATTCAATTTAAATCAGAAAACAAATAAAAATCCAAAACTGTAAAATATAATTCATGTTCGTACGCATCGTAAAATTAAGTTTTCATCAAGAGCATATTCCTGCTTTTTTAAGCAACTTTGAAGAAGTAAAACACAAAATACGCAATTCACCGGGCAATCGTTTTTTAGAATTGTATCAAGATAAAAGCAACCCGAGTATTTTTTTTACCTACAGTTATTGGGAAAGCGAAGCTGATTTAGAAAACTATCGAAACTCAGCTCTTTTTAAGGAAGTTTGGGCATACACAAAAGCTTTTTTTAATGACAAACCAGAGGCTTGGAGCGCTGATAAACTAGCTTCTTTACAATAAAATCAATTATTAAGTGTTGAACAGCAAGGGTACATTTGTACTTTTTTCAATTTTTAAATACATCAAATGAAAGCAATCATTTTACGTGAAATTAAATCCTTTTTCGGCTCACCGATAGGTTATTTAGTAATCGCTATTTTTTTAATAATCAACGGCCTATTTCTATGGGTTTTTGAAGGAGAATATAATATCTTAAATACCGGTTTTGCTGATCTAACACCCTTTTTCACGCTAGCACCCTGGATTTTGATTTTCTTAATTCCGGCCGTAACCATGCGCAGTTTTTCTGATGAGCGAAAACAAGGGACATTAGAACTATTGCTAACCAAACCGCTTTCAGTTTGGAGCATTGTAAATGGAAAATTTATTGGCGCCATTGCTTTAATTATTTTGGCAATCGTTCCCACATTTATCTATGTTTTTAGCATTTCATCATTGGGTTTACCCGAAGGAAACATTGATATGGGCAGCACAATAGGTTCGTATTTTGGGTTGTTTTTTCTAATTGCGGCCTATTCAGCCATTGGGATTTTCACCTCTACCTTATCTGATAATCAAATCGTAGCTTTTATTGTAGCAGTTTTTTTATGCTTCTTTTTCTATTTTGGTTTCGAAGGATTCTCCTCCATATTACCTGTCGGATCTTCGTTTATAGCTTCGTTAGGAATGCAAGATCATTTTAAAAGTATGAGCCGCGGTGTACTCGATAGCAGAGACATCATCTACTTTTGCAGCATTGCGGTACTATTCCTTTCGTTTACTGTTTTTAATTTAAAATCTTTCAAATCGTAATGACATCTTTTAGAAAAAATAACATCAAATCGGTACTACTCGTTTTAGCAATTGTACTTGTTGTCAATGTACTTAGTCGTTCGTTTTTTCAGCGTTTTGATTTAACGGCAGACCAACGCTACACCTTATCCGGAACCTCTTTGGGAATCATAAAACAAGTTGATAATCCGCTGTCAATTAAAGTCTATATGCAAGGCGATTTACCTGCGGAATTCAAAAGACTACAGGTAGAAACCAAACAACTTTTAGAAGAATTTCAAGCCTACAACAGCAATATTGTATTTGAATTTGTTGATCCTTTGGAGAATGAGGAAAGCAGTATGGACAAAATAAAAGAGCTGTACCGTAAAGGCCTCACACCAATCAACATTACCGTTGACGATAAAGGAAAACAGTCACAAGCGATGGTTTTTCCGTGGGCAATTGCCGTTTACAACAACAAAGAGGTTAATATTCCTTTGCTTAAAAACATGATGGGCGCATCGACTACCCAAAAAGTAATTGGTTCTGTACAACACCTTGAATATTCAATTGCAGATGGTTTGAATAAAATTATCAAAGCCAAGCAAAAGAAAATCGCTGTAATTAAAGGAAATGGCGAGTTGCAGGACATTTTGATGGCAAAATTCTTATTGCAAGTACGCGAAAGCTATTACATCGGACCATTTACTTTAGACTCGGTTGCCAAAAGTCCCGTTGCAAGTTTAGAAGCACTTACAAAATACGATTTGGCTGTAATTGCTAAACCAACTGAAACCTTTACCGACTCTGAAAAACAAGTTCTCGATCAATTTATCATGAACGGCGGAAAAACCTTGTGGTTGGTAGATCAAGTGGTTGCAGAAATGGATAGTTTGTATAATGATGCTGGCGCTACATTGGCCTACCCTCGTGATTTAGGATTAAACGATATGTTTTTTAAATACGGTTTCCGAATTAATCCTGATTTAATAAAAGACGAGCAAGGAAGTCCAATTAAACTGGCTTCGGGCGAGCAAGGATCGGCTACACAATACCAAGAATTCAATTGGAAATTCGCACCGCAAGTGTATCCTACGAGCACGCATCCGATTGTGAAAAATTTAGGCGGAATCAAATTTGACTTTGCCAATCCGATCGACACTTTGAAAAACGGCATCAAAAAAACAGTTTTACTGCAATCATCACCTTATTCGAAAAAAATAGGAACACCAGCCGAAGTCAACTTGAATATTGTAGCCGAAAACAGCGTTCCACAAGAATATTTGAATAAAGGAAACCTACCGATTGCGGTACTTTTAGAAGGAGACTTTCACTCGGTTTATGAAAATAGAGTACTGCCATTTAATCAAAATAACTTTAAAGGCAGTGGAAAACCAACTAAAATGATAGTGATCTCGGATGGCGATTTAGTAAAAAATCAGTTAGATAAAAATTTTCAACCAGTAGAACTAGGTTTTGACCAACGCTCTGGAAATGTATATGACAACAAGGATTTCATGATCAATTGTGTAAACTATTTACTTGACGATACTGGACTTATTAACATTCGCAGCAAAGACTTGACGTTGCCATTGTTGGATAAAGAAAAAGTATATGCTTCGTATACCCAAACGCAGTTAATCACCATTGGATTGCCGCTTGTGGTATTGCTCGTTTTTGGACTGTTATTTACCTACATTCGTAAAAAAACGTACAGTAATTAGCATCAAATACTAAGACTTATTAAGTTGATTCAAACAACTTTTTAAGTAATAAAACCAACAATAGCTTGGCGGTGATAGCCACAGCAAGAACAAGAGTTTGAAAAGCTTTTTTTTAAAGAAATATGTTAATAAAAAAGTTTCCATACTAGAATAGTTTACGATATATTTGTACACCCTATTGCTTTTTTGATAGATGAAAAGGCTTTAAAAATAAAATAAAACAGATGAAATTTATAGTATCGAGTTCGTACTTATTGAAACAATTACAAGTTTTAGGTAATGTAATTAACAGCAACAATACCTTACCTATTTTAGATAATTTCTTATTTGATTTAGACCAAAATGTTTTGACAGTCTCTGCATCTGATTTAGAGACTACTATGTCTGCATCATTGACAATTGATTCCGAAAGTAAAGGAAGCGTTGCGGTACCAGCAAAATTGCTTCTAGAGATTTTAAAAACATTTCCAGAGCAACCCTTGACTTTTACTGTTGAAGAAAATAGCACTATCGAAATTAGTTCTAACTCCGGAAAGTATGCTTTGGCGTATGCACCTGGTGAAGAATTTCCTAAATCAGTTCAATTAGAAGATCCATCTGTTACTTTAGTTCCTGCTGATGTTTTGGCTACTGCAATTAGCAAAACAATTTTTGCAGCTGGAAATGATGATTTGCGTCCGGTTATGTCGGGAGTGTTTTTTCAGTTTTCGCCACAAGGATTAACTTTTGTTGCAACTGATGCACACAAGTTAGTAAAATATGCTCGTACTGATGTGACCGCATCGCAGGTAGCTGATTTTATCATGCCAAAAAAGCCTTTGACTATTTTAAAAAATATTTTAGGAAGTTCTGATGCTGAAGTAAAAATTGAATATAACGATTCGAATGCTACTTTTTCTTTTGATAATTACATTTTGATGTGTCGTTTAATCGATGGTAAATATCCAAATTACGAAGCTGTAATACCGAAAGAAAACCCAAATAAATTGATGATTGACCGTTCTCAGTTTTTGAGTTCAGTACGTCGTGTGGCTATCTTTTCAAACAAAACTACACACCAAATTCGTTTGAAAATTGCTGGAGCTGAATTGAACGTTTCGGCAGAAGATATTGACTATTCAAACAAAGCTGAAGAAAGATTGACTTGTGACTATCAAGGTGATGACATGCAAATAGGATACAATTCTCGTTTTTTAACTGAGATGTTGACCAACTTACAATCGGATATGATTATGCTTGAAATGTCTTTACCAAACAGAGCCGGAATTTTAACTCCAGTTGATGGATTAGAGGAAGGTGAAACCGTTACCATGCTCGTAATGCCAGTAATGCTAAACAGCTAAGATTACAATTAAAATACGCTATTAACCAAACCACTTTTATATTGAAAAAAACCGCTATTCAGATTTGAAAAGCGGTTTTTTTATTGATCAATTTTTGCTGAAATCAGCATTATCACCAGATTTTTTTACCTCAAAAATTGATACGTATTTTAGTATCTTAAATGATTTTTACTCTGTATTTATTTTAAATCACTCCCATTTTTTTCATTAAAAAAGTAGCGCTTTTGTTTTTACAAATTCCATCACGAAGTTTGTAATCAAAGTGGAGTTCATCATTAATAATCTCTACCTCAAAACATTTATTAGTTAAAACGTTAGGATAATCATTAGTAGTCAAACACACTTCGATATCATGTGTAGCAATGGCTCCGATGGCGTTTTTACCGATGGCTTTTTTTACTACTTCAATCGTTCCATTTCGTTTATCATCTGAGTTGGTTCCGCGTAATATTTCGTCTAATAAAACAAATGCGGGTTTACATTCAAGCTCGTCCATAATTTGCTTCAAGCGCTTAATTTCGGCAAAAAAGTACGATTCGCTATCTGCCAATGAATCTGATAAACGCATCGAAACCAAAACTGGTAACGGATGTACATTGGCAGCAGTAGCGCAAACAGGAGCGCCAATTCCGGCCAAAACCATATTAACTCCCAAACTACGTAAAAATGTACTTTTGCCCGACATGTTCGAGCCCGTTAAAATTAAAAATGACTGTGGGTGAAAAGACACCTCATTGGTTACTCTGCTTCGAGAATTTAGTAAAGGATGACTCAAATCTTTAAAATCAATTTGATACTTATCGTTAATCATCGGAAATACAAAATCTGGATTGTTATAGCTCAAATTAGCCAAACTATTCAACATCTCTATTTCGCCAATCACTTGCAACCATTTAGGAAGTTCAGTTCCATGCGTATTTTTCCAATTCAAAAGCTGCCTAAATACGTGTAAATTAAATAGAAAAGTACCATTAAAAACAGTAGCTGTTACAAAATTACCGATGCTATCCATCCTAGAAAACAATTCCGATAAGTATTTTAAATGCGCGCTTGCTGTACTTTGGTTACTCGATAACTGTTGTTGTAATTGCTTTAATTTTTGGGATGTAAACGACTCTTGTTCTATCTTTTGCATTAGCAAACTGTATTGAAAAATAATCGCATCAATTTTGGTTGAAGTTGCAACATCAGCCATAATTCGTTTGACAACACGACCTAAAATAATTAAGTTGAATACAAAAACGTAGCCTGCAAGAGTGGCATAATAAGCATTAGATGTAAAAGCATACACTAACAACAAACCCACAAATAAGGTGGGAGCAGCATACATAATTACTACAATCCAACGTGGCAGCGGTGCACTATTGAATGATTTCCAACGAAGTAAACTTTCGTAACTAGCTGCACTATCGTCTCCTACTTTTGCTATGGCTAAAAACTCTTGACGCCATTCGATTTTTGAGGCTAATTCCTGAATGGCTTCTTGATTCTGCTCTATTTCTAGAGGAGTTGCCGCAGCCAACAAACGATTCGCCAAGGTTTTCTCTCCAATATGTGTAGCAGTTCTATTAATATTTTGAAATAACGAATGCGCTCCAAAAATATCCAAATCATACGCATACGGATGCTGAAAGTCATTATGAGCGACACCATCTTTAAAAGGGATACTGCTGCCGTTTAAATAATCAATTTCATCCTTGTTGATATCGATCAGCGCTTGATTCAATTTCCTTTTTACGCCAAGTGTAGTATGCAATCGCATTAAAATTACAAATAGCACGAAAGAAATTGCAGCTGCTACGGCATAAATTGAGTCTGTTGTTTGATTATAATAGTAAATACCCATAAAAAAAAGCACAACAACCAATAATCTACCTATACTGATTGTGTTGTGCTTTCTTGAAAAAACGAGTGCTTCGGCAGTAAAAAGAGCGTGTTTTGAATTATAAATTTGCATAGTAATAAAATTGAAAAGCAAATATAGTGAAATTGCATGGAGCGCTCCTTTCTCAAAAAAACAGTGACGCCGCCATACTACAAGTCGCGAAATAACCATAACTTAAAAGCCTCCATTTGTTATCAAACAATTACAAATTCGAAAAACATTACAAGTAACTGTTAAAAAATTACAACTATGCCACAAAACAGCTCTTTTCTACTCTACCTCGGCAGGAATGGCTAAAATTGGTAAATCGGTGTAATTTGCCATTTTTCGGGTTAAACTCAAATTAAAAATACTTGCCAAAAAGCTTCTTTTGTAATGTAACAAAGTGAGTATATCAATGTCTTTTTGCTGAATAAAATCGTAAATGGAACCTTGAACGTCATCGCTAATCATAACGTGAAATTCTACTGGGTCGGCACTAAACTCATCTTCCCACGCTTTAATCGTATCTTTGGTAACATCTGAACTAGCTGTTTTTACATACAAACATTTTACTTTGGCTCCTGTTTTGCGCGCTATAGCTAAAACTTGTTTTAAAGCTTTTTTGTCTTTTTTTCTAAATCGAGTAGTAAAACAAATTTGTTGAATTGGTCTGTATTCAGCATCCCCAGGAACGCACAATACGGGAACAGTTCCGTTTGTAATAATGTTTGCCGTATTGGTGCCCGCAAAAAAATCGTCCCAACCTAGCACTCCATTAGTGCCCATGACCACAAAATCAATATCTTCCTCTTGAGTAATATCAAAAATACAAGAAGTCAAATCACCTTCAGTCAATCTATGCGATAATATAATGTGCTGCAAATTGAGTTTTTCTGCAATAGCTCGCAATTTAGGAACCTCATCCTTAAACTGTTCAAAATTAGTCAACTCGACTGAGTTGTATAAAATGGTATAATTGGGCGGAAAAATCGAACTGTCAAAACTAGGCGCATCAAAGGTGTGCAACAATACGATTTCAGCTTTTACTTTATTTGCAAATTCTAACGCATGTACAAAAGCATTTGTGGCAACAGGAGAAAAATCGGTAGGGAAAAGAATTTTTTTCATAACATTTAAAGTTAAGAGATTAGTTGTTGTAACAAAGGTAGGCTCTTACCTGCGCTAGAAGTATGACATTTATCATTATAGCATCACTATTTTAAAATTATTTTTCAGTAAAGTAGTTGTCTTGCGCTCCCACCAATTTTGGTTACTTTTGTATAAAAATAAATCAACATGATCGCTCAAGATTCCATCGTTGCCCTTGCCACACCATCTGGCGCCGGAGCAATTGCTATAATACGAATTTCTGGTCAAGATGCTATTCCAATTGCTGATAGTGTTTTTAAATCGATAAAAAATAAAAACTTAGTCTCTCAAAAAACCCACACCCTACATTTAGGTCACATTGTGGATGGTTCCAAAACGCTCGATGAAGTATTGGTTTCTGTTTTTAAAGGACCAAATTCCTATACCGGCGAAAATACCATAGAGATTTCTTGTCACGGTTCAACTTATATTCAGCAGCAAATTATTCAGTTATTGCTTAGAAAAGGATGCCGAATGGCCGATGCAGGTGAGTTTACCCTGCGTGCTTTCTTGAACGGAAAACTCGATTTATCACAAGCCGAAGCGGTAGCCGATTTGATTTCGTCAGACAATGAAGCCAGCCATCAAATTGCGATGCAGCAAATGCGTGGTGGATTCTCTAATGAAATTGCCAAATTGAGAGAGGAACTTTTAAACTTTGCTTCGCTTATTGAACTCGAATTAGACTTTGCCGAAGAAGATGTAGAGTTTGCAGACAGAACCCAGTTTCATGAATTGTTGAATAGAATTGAGTTTGTCCTAAAACGTTTAATTGATTCCTTTGCGGTGGGTAACGTAATTAAAAACGGAATTCCCGTTGCTATTGTGGGCGAACCAAACGTAGGAAAATCGACGCTCCTGAATGCTTTACTCAACGAAGAACGCGCCATTGTATCGGACATTGCAGGCACAACTCGAGATACCATCGAAGACGAGTTAACCATTGGAGGCATTGGTTTTAGATTTATTGACACAGCTGGTATTCGTGAAACTAAAGACTACGTTGAAAGTATAGGTATTCAAAAAACTTTTGAGAAAATAGAACAAGCGCAAGTCGTTTTGTATTTGAGCCCCCTAACCCCCAAAGGAGGAACTCTTGATGCTGAAAATATCAAAGAGGTTCAGATTGAATTTGAGAAAATTAAGAACCAATTTCCCTTAAAGCCCTTAATTATTATTGGAAATAAAAAAGATTTATATTCTGATAATGAGATTGAGCATATCAAGAAAGAAATTCCAGAAATACTACTTTTAAGCGCCAAAAATAAAGAAGGGGTGGACGAACTCAAAAACCAATTGCTTTCCTTTGTCAACACTGGTGCGCTGCGCAATAACGAAACCATTGTGACCAACACCCGTCATTATGATTCCTTATTAAAAGCTCTTGATGAAATTAGCAAAGTAAAATACGGCCTTGAAACCAACCTTTCTAGCGACTTGATGGCGCTTGATATCCGGGAAGCATTATACCATTTCGGGATGATTACAGGCCAGGTGACAAATGATGAATTGCTGGGGAATATATTTGCTAATTTTTGTATCGGCAAATAGCCCCACAAAAAAACACAAAACAAAACACACTAAACCCTTTATTTTAAAGGGTTTTTTCATTTTTACAACTTTTGTATTTTGTTCGATTTTGGCATTTTTTGCATCATTTTGTACCTAAATTGTACCTCGATCTGATTTTTTGCATATATTTGAAAAATAGAGTCAAATGATGTCCCTTATTTACCCTTATTTACTCTTAATTATCCCTAAGTATTCATAAAGCATTTTATATGAGTTCAAATATTGAAATAATAAGAGTCTGTGAACAATGCAAAAAAGAATTTATTGCAAGAACTACAGTTACAAAATATTGCTCGATGGCTTGTACTAAAAAAGTATATCGATCAAGGCAAAAGAGCATAAAAATTAATGCGAGTAACAAAGAGACTTTTTTGAAAGTTAACAAGATTAAAGAACCAGTTAAAGACAGAGATTTTTTAACAGTAAGACAGGCCTCTCTCCTATTGAATATGTCACCAAAAACGATTTATAGACTTATCGAACGCAATGACATCAATTCCTTCAACTTCTCTGAAAGAAAAACAACTATTAGAAGAAAAGACATCGATTTCTATTTTGATGCAAATCTAAAAATACTAGAAAAAAACAAAATCGATTTAATGACCGATTACAATTTAGAAAACTCGTATACTATACAGCAAATACAAGATAAATTTAAAATTTCAAATGGTGCATTATATAACATAATAAGTAAATTTAAGATTCCTAAAAGGAAGCAAGGAAAGTACACATTAGTAAAAAAAGAGCATATTGAAAAAGTATTAACATAAAAGAGATGAGCAAAGTCACATTACGAAATAAGAAGCTTGTTGGCGGTAAATTGAGTCTCTACTTAGACTATTATCCTCCTATTATCGACACTAAAACTGGCAAGGAAACAAGACGAGAATTTTTAAAATTATTTATTTACGAAAACCCAAAATCACAAGAAGAGAAAAAGCACAATTCAGAATCCAACGATTTGGCTGAATTGGTAGCTGCAAAACGTTTAGTGCAGTTAAGAAATAAAGAATTTGGTTTTAAGGAAAATATTAACCTCAACATTAATTTCATTACCTTTTTTAAATCGGTTGTTGATGAACATTACAATACAGGAAGTAAATCTAATTATCAAACATGGAAAGCATCTCTTAACCACTTTACATTACTATTTGGTGAAAAGGTAATGACTCATCAACTCTCTTCAAATCATGTAAAAAAATTCCGTGCCTATTTATTGACGGCAAAAACATCAAGGGGAAAAGCTGATAAGAAACTATCCGTAAATACAGCGTCATCCTACTTTAAAAACTTTATTGCTGTTTTAAAATTAGCTTACAAGGACAATTTAATTACTGAAAACTTATCTGAAAATGCTGAATATATCAAAGAGCAAGAAACACATAGGCAATATTTAACCGAAGAGGAACTAGGGATTTTATGGAAAACTGAAATAAAAATGGAAAAAGTAAAACACATGGCACTATTTTCAGCTTTGACAGGACTTCGGTTTGTAGATGTAAATAATCTGGATTGGAAAGATGTTTTTAATGATAGCCATCAAAATCATTACATCATGTTACGAGAACAAAAAACGAAATCAATTCATAACCATCCAATTTCTAAAACTGCATACGATATATTAAAAAAGCAAGGAACAAAACAAGGTTTAATTTTTGGTAATATAAAATACCATGAGATTACAAGACCTATGAAAGACTGGATTGAGAAATCAGGAATCCAAAAAAAAATTTCCTACCACAATTTTAGACATAGCTATGCTACCTTACAATTAGCTAACGGAACAGATATTTATACGGTATCAAAATTACTAGGACATAAAAACCTTTCTACTACTCAGATTTATACCAAAATACTGGACAAAAACAAAATTGAAGCTGCTAACCGAATTAACTTAGATTTAGATGGATTACAATAAAATTTACGAGGAAGAATACAACAAGAACTATATTTTTGAGCAAAATTCAATCAAAGACGAACTTTTGAGATATAAAGAAAAAAACAAAACTTTCAGCTTCGCTCACAATAATATTTTAGAAAGAATCCAAGTTAAAATCAACAGTAATGAAATAACAAAAAACAGTACTTTAAATCATACATTTCATGTTTTTAAAATATCAAGAAGTAATTATCCCGAAGATTTTATCAAGCTAGCCCTCAAAAACGATACTTTGGACCATTTTAAGTCTATTAGTTCGCAAGATCTCCCTACAAATTACTCCTTCATCAATTTTACCACTGATTTGGCTAAATTAATGTCGTCTAATGAAATTAGTAGATTATTTAATAATCATAGTGTACTATTTAGTATGATGTATGAACTTGATGATTTTAGAAAATTTGAGATTGTTTCCTATAACAATTTAGCTTTAGAAGACACCCCATTATTTAAAAAACTACATAAAACACTTTACCCTGATACATATGTAAAAATAGTGAAAGCAACTGGTGAAATTCAAACAAGTAAATATCAAGAGGTAGAATTTGAAATAAGTAAATTTTCTCTTGAAGAAAAATTACTTTTATTACATGTTTGCCATATAAAAACTTCTAAAATCCCAGTTACAGAGTTTTGCAAAATCATGTTAATAACAAATAACATAAATGATTTTAGAATGTTTATTGAAGAACCAAGTAAAAATTATTATTACACCAGAGTTTCGAAAGGTATTGAAGCTTATAGTTCGATAGAGAAAAAAAGAGAGCTTATAAATTCGACAATCGATAAGATTAATTATTTCAAACTCCCTGCTATCAATTCAAGACTAAATCTAATTAAAAAAGAGATTTAAGAGATTAAAGAAATTAACGATAAAACAAACTAAAACACAAACAGCTAAACAAAATTAGCTGTTTTTTTATGCCTTTCGCTACCAAAATATCAAACAAGTGCCTTAAATACAACTGTTTACAAATATGAAATAAAAACTAAGCAAAACCTAAACACATAAAGATAGCAAAACATCACTCATACTTTTGGTTTAAAATTATATAATCATTTAAACAAATTAACTATGAGTAATTTCAACATGCCCTTTTCAGAGATAATAAATTTAATTTCTGATCAAGTTGCCGAAAAGGTTTTAAAGAACCTTAATCCCTCAAATTCTTCTACTGAAGATATCTTCATGAACATTGAAGAAACTGCGAAACTTATTGACCTTAGTGTCTCGACGGTTTATGGTCTCGTGCATAAAAACAAAATTTTTTTTCACAAAAAAGGGAAACGTTTGTACTTCCTAAAATCTGAAATCTTAGATTGGATTAAAAGCGGTAAAAAAGAAACGACATCAGCGCTTGAAAGTAGAGCAAACGAGTATTTATCTAAAAACAAATTGTTTTAAGCGTCAATCTAACGTAAAAATAACGAACAATGGAAAACTATTTATACACCTGCCAATATTGTGGCAAAGACTATTTACCAAAACGGAGAGTTAAACAAAAGTATTGCAGCAACAGTTGCAGGACAAGAGCTTTTGTGATGCGTAAGTTAAAAATAGCAAACTTGCCAACAGTTGAAGATAAAAAGGAATCAGAAAAAAAATCCGAAAGTATGAGCTGGCATGGTGTTGGAAATGCCGCAGCAGGAACTCTTGCCGTGAATGCTTTAACAAGCATTTTTACCAAAGAAGAAAATAAACCTGCAACTAAAAAAGACATACAGAATTTATTGGGTTCATTAAAACAACGCTATCAACCAATTTTGAACTTAGCAATTAGCCCTGATGGAGCAAAGGCATTTTATGATTTGCAAACTCAAAGTATTGTTTATTTAAAAAGACAATTACCATGAAAGAGTTTAAAGAACTAGGCTTCATAAAGCTAAACAGAGCAATTCTTGAATGGGAATGGTATCAAGACCATAACACTTCACGACTTATGATCCATTTGCTTTCAAAGGCAAATTATACAGTAAAACAATGGCAAGGCTATACTATAAATCCCGGTGAATTAATAACATCAATAGATAAACTAAGTAAAGAAACAGGCCTTTCGCAAACTGCAATTAGAACTTGTTTGAAAAAACTAAAAAAAACTCATTATATCAATACTCAAAGCACAAACAAATTTACTATCATAAAAATTAATAAATCAGACATTTATGACGCTCCAAGTATTACAAATAACGAGCAAATTGGCAGTCAAAAAACAAACGGATCGCAAACGACAAACAATCCATTAACAACAACTAAGAAAGTAAAGAAAGAAGAAGATATCAAAGAAAGATTAGAAAATTTTAAAAATCAAGTTTTCCAATTTTCTAAATTTTATTCACAAGAGCATTTAAATGGCTTCTATAACTATTACAGCACTGTAAATAGTCAAACTGGGCGCCCAAAATTTGAAGAATATAACAACTGGAATTTAGAAGATCGCCTTAAAACATGGAGAAGTATTAATTCGAGTTCAAAAAGTCAAACATTTTCAAAAAACAGATAACTATGATAGAAATTCCACAAAAATTAAAGCCCGAAAACTTTACAATTGAATCTTTCATTCAAATGGAAAGTAATCAATCATTGATAATTAAACCCAAAATGTACTTAAGAAATTATACCATGAAAGAAATACGAAACTTGTTTTTTGTTGAATTCAAAAATAAGTTTAATCGTGAATTTGAACTTACAAAAGATAGCAATGAATTACTTTGTACCATTATTTGCTACTTTTACAAGGACCATAGATTTTTTAGATCACCTTGCCTAGTTATTCCAGAGGGTACTACTCCTTCTTTTGCAAATGGCCTTTTAATAATGGGAAATTATGGAATTGGAAAAACAAGTATCCTTTTAGCCTTAGAACAAGTGTTCAATAAATTTGTATTTTATAATCCAGCATCACATTTTAAATCAATAGCAGCAAATGATGTAGTAATTGAGTATGAAAAAATACAAACAGCCGAGGAGAAAGAGGACTTTTATCTAAAACATCAAAGAGGGTTTCGGTTTTATGATGATGTCAAAACGGAAGATGTCGCCTCAAATTATGGAAAAGTAAACCTGTTTGAAAAAATATTATTCTTAAGAAATTCCAAACGTTCAAAAACATTAATTACTTGTAATTTCGACAAGGCATTTCCAAGTGACTTCGAAAAGGGACTTGACCAATTTGGATTAAAATACGGTGGACATATTTATGACCGCATTTTAGATGACTTCAATTTTATTCAAGCTAATGGAAAAAGTTTTAGAGGGAAATTTTTAAAAACTTAGAAAAAAGAACGTGTCTCAAATGGAAAAACCTCAAAAACAAACAATTGGAAAATAGAAAAGGAGCAGTAAAATTAAGTACTACTCCTTTTTTTTTTGTAAATTAAATTTTAGCTATTGTCAACTATAACACGGTGCAATTATTTTTCGTTTTTAACCATTGCATGTGAATACTGAAACTTATCTTCATACTTATTATAAGCTGTAGCAATACCTCCCAATAATTCCCATTTATCTGCTAATAGTTTATTGACTTGATTTTGAATATCAAGCGAATTAAACCCCACTACGATTGTATATACCATAATTTCTAAATTTAACGTTTTGGTGTGTTTCCTCTTGATGGTCCAGAAGGGTTCCCTGTTTTACTTTGGTAATTAGGATTAGAGTTTCCCCTTGACGCAGCTCCTAATTTTGAACTGTTCCCACTATTTGTCCCTGAATTTTGATCTGTATTTTTCATGATTTTTAATTTTAAAATTTACCTACTATATCTAGCTTTTCGGCTTCCGCTTTAATTATGATTCAAAATTCAGAAATAAAAAAAAACTGATATAATACAGAATCATATCAGCTCATGTTGAGGAACAAAATCGTTTTTTAGGGATGTAGAGCAGTTTATTTTTTTAATTTCTTTATCAATGGTTGGTAATTTTCAGAAACTTGAAGTTGCTTTGCTTATTTCAAAAGTTGCTAGAGATAAATCTAATTGTTCCGAATCAAGAAACTTCGGAGAGCCTGGTGTGCTGACACAGTTTCTTACTTCTTTTTTATCTCACAGTTTTTAAAATATTCTAGCAACATGTTTTCTTCACTTTCATCTTCAACTAAACGTATTATTACTAAATCTTTAATTGCTCGTGAGCAAGCGACATAAAATATTTTTTGGTTCATTAATCGTCTTTCTTGCGCAGCAGAATCATCGTAAATACTTTTAAAATTATATTTATTCCAAAAATATTCATCTAGAACAACAATTACATTTTCAATTCCTGAACCTTTTGTTTTATGCATTGTAATATAATCTGATTCTTCATTTAAATAATTAATATAATTAAACACATCTTTTAGCTTAATCTTTTCTGAAAACAGCTCTTCAAAAAACTTTTTCTTCCTAAAATTATATATGAAATCATCAAATTTTTCCTGAGATATTTCTATATCTTTATCTTTTTGAAGTCTACTTACAGTATTTATACCTTCACAATATAAAGTCTCTAAATCTAAAAAATTTTGGTTCCCATTAAATTCTGCCAAAAATTTATTTTTATTTTTTTCATAGTTCGCCGCTCTTTCAGATTTTCTAATTAATTTATTTTCATAGCAATATTGCAAAGTTTCAGACAAACTTTTTGTTCCTTTTGTTAGCTCTCCAAAACAGTTAGTAACTTTTTCTTTATCTTCAATTGTTTTTATTACAAATCCATTCTTTTTTAAAGCAACTAATAATGGATTATAGTTTTTAGAATTGTAATAATTAGTAAGTTCAACAATTTCTAATATTTGAATCTTTGCTAACTCTTTTTCAATTTCATCCTTTACATCAGTAAATCTATCATTAAAAGTATTGTATAGATTTGAAAATCCTAATTCTGAGGATATTGATTTATTAGTCAGCATTAATAATTTAGAAGCCGAAAATTTCAATTCATTTTTAATCTCAATTATAAAACTGTTTAATTGGTCAACATATAATTGTTTATCTTCTTGGGAACTAAATGCATTTGGTTTTTTACCAATAATCTTATAAAACAATTTTGTTTTTCCGTTTCTATTAGTTTCATTTTCGCCAATTTTTAATGCCAATTTTTGTTCAATTGAATCATTTCTCAACTGGTTTATAAAAGAAATTACGCCAACTGAACATCTATAATTATCATCTTTATCCACTTTGTGCAATGCCCTACTTTCGATAAGTTGATTGACATCACCAATACCATCATCGTATATACCTTGCATTGAATCGCCAAATAAACCAATAGTAGTCTTTTTACTTTTAGGAAGTAGTCCTAAAAATAAATTTATTATGAGTGGATTTGTATCTTGGTACTCATCTATAAATATGAAATCATACTTATCGCTGATTATTTTACTCAATAAATCATACTTCTCACACAATTTATACGCAATAGTCAATAAAGAATCATGAGAGAATGTCAGATCTTCAAATGAGTCAAACTTCGTTTCATTATATCCAATTGTATTTTGATCTTTTTCGGATATGATTTGAACGATTTGTTCATTCAACGATTTTATTTTACTTAATAAATCGAAATTAAATATTTCCGGACCTTTATCATAATCTCTTTTTCCAATTACTTTTGCAGATATTTTGTTATTTATCAGAAAAGTTTTTTTAGAATATTTCTCATATCTTTTTTTATAATCGTCATGATTAGTTATTTCTTCTTCAGAAAGACAAAAAATATGATTTAGAATCTGTTTAATATTTCTTTTGTAATTTTTGATTAACGAATTTAAAAATGAATGTATTGTGGAAATATCATATTTGTCACCAACCCGTTTTTTTATTTCATCAACAGCAACATTGGTATGAGTAATACATGCAATTTTGGCATCTGGATATTTATCCGAAATAAAAGAAATTAACTCTTTTAATGATTCTGTCTTGCCACTTCCTGCCCCACCTTGTAAAACAAAATTTTTAAAGGTTTCATCTTTTAATTGATTGCTTTCAATTATGGTTTTGATTTGTTCGATTGCATTACTCATTCAGAAATCCATTTTAAAGCATCTAAAATATATTTTGGTGTTTCCCATTTAACATCTTTAGACAAAGATAGATACAGCAGAGATGAAGCAAATTCTGATTTGCTATCTAATACTTCATTCGTTAAATTATAATAATCTGTCCTAGTATCTACTAATTTATCTTTATTCTTCAACCCTAAGAAATTTTCATCGTCTTTGTATTTAAAAATTAACGATAAATTGCAACTTATAAATGCGTCTTCAAAGCTTCTCGCGTGATAATTATTTTGTTTGACTTGATACGCAACTTCAATGGATGGATTTATAGTTGGATTCATTTTAGTTTTCAATTTTGTAAACCATTCTGTATATTGAGCTGATGATTTATCAGAAGAACTATTTAAATAATATTCTAAAGTTATATTACTTGTACGGACTCCTTCATTAACAGAAATAGCTTTCCACCTTTTTTTATCATGATTATATGCAGTTGTATCCAAATCAGTAATAATTAAGGTTTTAATATTAAGAAATTCTATAAAATGTCTAAATACTTTTGCGTTTGCGCCTGCTTCGATAAAAGAAATGTTTTGAGATGATATTGGCATGTAATCTTTTTCACTTTTTCTAGATTCATCATAATTCTTGATAAAATAGGGTAAGAGAAATTTTTCAGAAACTCCCTCTAAGAATATTATTTTTTCTGCAAAAAACAATTCAGAAGAATAAAGAGTTAAGTATTGTTTTAAGAATTTAAAATGATCAGGTTCTGAACTATATTTTGCTTCAAGTTCATTGTAGAAATTTTTGATCTTAATTTCGTCCTTTATTCTTTTAAAATATCTAATATCTTTAAAATCACATTGGGAAACTATATGTGATGAATGAGAAGAAATAAAAGTTTGTAAATTTGGAATTTTAGTTATTATATCTTTAATTTTATTGGCAAAAATATATTGCATTTGAGGGTGCGTATGTGCTTCTGGCTCTTCTATAAATAACAAATTAATGTCCTTGTTTTCCTGTTCAAAAAACTTCTTTTTTACCTCAATTTGTAATAATAAGAATAAAATATTCAAGTGACCCAAGCCATTTAGAGATTCTGGCAGAAAAGAACCAGGATCCGTTCCGTAAACTATTTTTGAATAATTCGAAAGAATTTGTTTAGATTCAATATTTGAAATAACATTCAGACTAGCTCCACTTAAAAATTCATTAACAGTGCTAAAATATCCCTCAAAATGTTTTTTATAAGATTCATTTAGTTTTTCGTCCATCTCTAAAATGGAGTTGTTAATATCACTGAAACTTTCTTCCGAAAATTTATTTTCTTTATTGAAATAATCAGAACTTAATCTTGAAAGTGGGAGGTTGTTACCTACACTTGATTCGGAACTAGCTAAATTTCTCTTGGCATGTATAACCTGATAGTTGATAATTTTCCTTATATCTGTTATGGCTTTTTTGACAAGTTTATCTTTATCCAATAAATCGTCTTCAGAACTATATATGTATAACTTTTTATCTAGATATTCTGTTATATACTTCTCAACAAATTTATTTTTTTTATCACTTTCTATTGAAACTAGATCTTTCAATAATTTATCCTTATCGATAGAACATTCAAATAATAATTTTACTGAATTTTCTTTTGGATTTAAATCAATAATAAATTCAGATAGGTTTTCTAAATTATCATCTTTACTGTATTGAATCTCGATTTTCAATTCAATAGCGAATTCATTAATATCACTCTCATTATTTATTTCTAATATTTTTTTTCTTAATGACATAGGGAAGTCATGAAAATCAAAATCATCACTTCTAAGGAATTTATCGAAGAGTACTATAAATGAAGTTTTACCGCTATTATTTTTACCTATTAGTAACGTTAAATCTTGTCTTTCCTTTTTATTTAAAATTAAAGTAGAGGCTTTGAGAAGTCTGAAGTTCTTAATTGAAATTGAATTTATATGCATTTTTTTTTGATAAGGAAGTTATTATTGTGACGATAGTTAAAAATTATATACAGTGAAAATGTGTTATAATTTAATTTTTGAGAATTAACAGATTAACATCCGTTCTAAAATATTGGTCGAGTTTATTGCTCTTGCACATTATTGTAAGAATATAAGATTAGGATTGATAAACACTATTCCCACCACCATAATAATTAGAATATATATGCTGATAAATTGTCACGGTTTTAAGGCTTACTTCTTCATCAGTATATGCTTCTTGTGGAAGCCATAACAATTGGTTGTAAATTTCACTTTTCACTTGAGCAGTAACTTCTCTTTTTTCTCTCCAGCGATCAATTTTCAATTTCTCAGCTTTTAGTTTTTCGAGTGTTTCCTGAGCTACTTTTTTAACTTGTTTGAGTTCTTTTCCTTCAAGATCTTTTCCTTCTCTTAGTAAATCAAAAATGGCCAAGGTTTCCTGGTCATTAAGATTTTCTCTCATGGCTCGTTGCTCTTCAAAAGTCAAATCTGTAATATAATTGCTCAGTTTGTCAAATGTGGCAATGGTATCTTCCATCGATTTACCTCTATTATATTCGGCTACAATCTCTTTGTATCGCTCATAAAAATCCAAACGCAACGGATTTTCTTTAAGCATTTGTTGTAGTTTTTGATCTATGGCCTTTTGCAAATCAAAGACTAAGCTGTTTTTGTGAGGTGCTTTTGCAAAAGCTGCTTTTAACTTTTCAAAGTCCAATTTACTTAAATCAACATAGACTTCCTCCTTTGCCTCATTCATTTCGCTTTTCTCTAAATGTACACTTTCGTTTACGATACTTTGCAATTGCATCATAATGGTTGTTACATCCGCAGACTTTACATTTTGATTCAGTAAACTATAAATGGCATCAATAGCATTGAATTCTTTGATGTATGGTTTTGCTTGTTCTTCTGGAAACAAGGCTTTATACTTCCTGAAAACAGAACGAGCCATCATTTCAAAACTGGTACGGGTTGTTTCATTTAAACATATACAATCCCCAGCTTTCTTAAGCAAACCAATTTTTTCCATTGGTTTAACATCAAATAAAATAGAAAGTTTGAAATCTAATGTTTTCAAGTATTCCTTAACTTCTTTGATTGCCTTTTTTAATTCTTTCTCTAAATCAGCAATTTCTTCAACAGCTTTACCTGTTTCTTGGCCTGAACCTCCTTTTCCTCCCTCTCCGTAAACGGAGTATGCTTGTTCCAATTTCTTATAGACATTTCCGTAATCTACGATCAGTCCATTCTCTTTTTCGTCGTCATACACTCGGTTTGCCCTTGCAATGGTTTGCATCAGTGTATGGCCTTTTATGGGTTTATCCAAATAGACTGTCGAAACGCATTGCGCATCAAAACCGGTGATCCACATAGCACAAACGATGGCTAAACGGAAGGGATTTTCAGCATCTTTAAACTCTTTTTCTAAATTGCGCTCCACCATTTTGCGTCGGTGTTGCTCAATATCTAAATTCATTTTCCTGAATTTATCAACTTCATTTTGTTCACTACTAACTACTACACAAATCTCTGTTTCGGCAACCTTGTTGTATTTGCGTTGTAATTCTTGCGCTTCTTGCTGGTCTTGTGCTGCTGCAATTCGAGCTTCAAGTTCTTTTAAGTATAAAGGCCAATATTTGGTTACCAATTTATGCATTCGTACCGCTGTAGGCTTATCTAGCGCCACATACATTGCTTTTCCTTGATAACCCCTTTCGTTAAAATGCCAAACCAAATCTTTTGCAATATCGTCCAGTCGCTTTTCAGCAGTAAGGATCGGATAGTTTTTTTGAAATAAATAGGATAGTTTTTTCTTTTGATCGTCTTCAAGATTTTCATCTTCAAGTACCTCAGCCATTTTATCATCCAACTCTGGATTATCTAACTCTAATTTTTCTCCTCTGTTAATGTAAAGTAATGGAAGTGTTGCTTCATCTTCAATTGCTCGTTTAAAGTCATACACAGAGACATATTCACCAAATATATTTTTAGTTAATTCCTCTTCATCCTTAATTATTGGAGTTCCTGTAAAACCGAGATAAGAGGCATTGGGTAAACCAAAGTAACGCATGTTTCTAGCATAAGTTCCGCCTTGTGTACGGTGTGCTTCATCAGAAATTACGATGATATTTTTACGATCTGTAATTAATGGATATTCGGTTTCTTTATTAGGATCTATAGAAAACTTATGAATTAAAGTAAACACATAACGATGGTTCTCTGCTAATAATTCTCTTAGATGATCGCGTCCTGTTATTCCTGTTTTATTTCCTGCAACAATATTTTTATCATTTACGATGCCTGCTCCAGAAAAAGTGTCATACAATTGATTTTCTAATTCGGTTCTGTCAACTGCAATTAAAAAGGTGTAAGCACCTCCAAATTTACGGTGCACTTTTTCGCACAGGAAAACCATGGAATAGGACTTTCCGCTACCTTGAGTATGCCAATAAACTCCTAATTTCCCTTGAAGGTCTTCAATATTTCTAACATTTTCTAATACTTTGTTTACTCCAATGTACTGGTGGTTTTTGGCCATTAATTTGACCACATCTCCACTATTTTCGTCAAATAGTAAAAAATTCTCAAACAGATCCATCAAACGATGTGGTGCGCAAGTTCCACGAAGCATAGTATCTAAACTCACAACACCTTCCTCGTCTTCTTCAATACGTTTCCAATCCAAAAAGAATTTATACGGACTCGTAACTGTACCTACTTTACTATCCACACCATTACTCAATACAATAAAAGCATTAGTATGAAACACCTGTGCGATGGTGTCTTTATAATCTTTGATATTGTCATTATAGGAATTACGTAAATCAGTATGATGTCCTTTTAATTCGAAAAAAACTAATGGAATGCCATTTACAAAACCAATTACATCTGGACGGCGGCTGTACAATTCTCCCACAATCTCTAGCTGGCGGACTGCTAAAAAATGATTGTTTGTGTAGTTATTATAATCAAAAATTTTGAGTTTCTTTTTTACTAGTTCACCGTTATCGTTAGTATAGACTACCGGAACACCATTTTTAAGCAGCTCGTACTTTTCTTTATTAATACTTCCTAGCTTTTTATCGGCAGCTTTTTGAGCTATAAGCTCATAGGCCTGTTCATAGACAGAAAGAGATAAATCAGGATTTAAGTTAGCCAAAGCCTGGATAACATAACGTTTTAAAATCACTTCTGATTTGTTCTCACGACCTAATAAACCATGCTCACCAAAGGATTCTTTTGTCCATGCGGTTACCACTTTCCAACCTAACTCTTCTAATACATCGTGAGTAGCTTGTTCTATCAGGGCATCTTCTGAATATTCGTAGCTCATAATTATTCTATTAATAGCTTATCATAGCTAATTTCAAACTTAGCAATAAGTTCTTCAATTCTCGATAAAAATTCATTTTCACGTACTGAAATATCCTCCATACTCATGTCTTTTTGAATAAAAATTCCATCAACGATAAAAGAATGGTTGTTGTTATCATTAGCAAAGAGACTTTTTGAATGTGTTTTTACGGTATCTATATTTTGAGAAAAAGGGAATAATAATCCCCCGAATAAAACATTGGGTTGGTAATATTGGATATAGGAATGTATTTGATAAAAATCACTTCGATCCACATCTTTTTTAATACTTCTCATTTTCTTAAATTTGGCATCAAAAACGATTATTACATTCGTTTCTTTATGCCTCATCACTAAATCCGGAAACATTTTACGACCATAAAACAAGTCGGTATATACATTTAGCTCTTCTTGACCGGTAACATACCAATCAGAAAAATGCCTGCTTAAAAGCTTTTCAAGGTACACTTCAAATAATTGAGAGATGTCAAATAAATAGCCCGTTGTTGCTAAGTTGTCTTTATGATCTAAAGTTTCTAAACTCTGGTCTTTCAAAATAATTTCGGCATACGTCAATACATTTTTAAAAGGACGAAACATAGGATTTTGAAGCACACTATGATTTTTTGCTTTCTCAATAGTAGTATGCTGCGCATAAATACCAGAATAATTTTGTTTTAACAACTGGTAGATACCATGAATTTTTCTGTGTATTTCTTTACCGAAACTTTGTTCTAGTTTTTTACATGCAAGGTATAAAACATCAATAATTTCTTGAACATATACTTGTTCTCTGAATGAAGTTGTTAGTTTACCTTGAAATGGGAAATCGTGTTTTAAGTACGCATTTACATCAATTTTCCCTCTTACTTTATGGCTACGCTGTGTTTGGGTTTGATATATTTTGGGTAAACCCATTACCGAAGCTTTTTCTAAAGCTTGAATAAACAGATAGGCAATAATATTTTGAAACTCGTTTGTGTCTTTTGATTTTGACGCTTTTGCTTCCTGATTGTCAACATAGACATCATTTATAAAGTTCAACATTCTATTCAAAAATGTTTCGCCGTAAGGAGTTGTGATGTTAAATTGACATCCTTTGTGGTACAAAACGCCGGCAAATAATCCTGTTTGAATAATGTATTTCTTTTCTTCTTTAGGATACTCCTTAGAATAGAGTTTAAGTATTAGTTGTTCGTCCTCATCTAACTTATTTCGATTGTTTTTAAAACCAAAAATTTGCACCTGCTCTAATGTTTTACTTTTTGAGGTAAACTCAAAAGTCGAACTAAACAAATTGCTTTTTACGTTTTCAACTTCTTTTGCAAGACGCACACCAAATCGTTCCTTTAACTGAATTTCTGTTAAAGAAGCTTCTTCATAAAAATTATGATTGGTGGGTACGTTTATGCGCATTAAGATTTTGCTGTTAGAGGTTTTGTAAATTCTGTTAATGCTTTTGCCAATTTATCATCTAACTCACTTTCAGCAAACATTGCTCTTAAGTATTCTTTAAGCGTTGGACTCATATGAAGTTGAAATAAATTCTCTAAATTTTTTGTTGTAATTTCTTTTCTACTTGCCATAGCCGGTATTTTCATAAAAAATGAATGCCCAAATTCATACGATTTTCCTAGACCTAGTTTTGTATTGATATAATCGTTTAAGCTTCTACATGCTTTTACATAACTATCGATATTGGTGAATTCCTCACCATTTCTAAACTTCGTTTCTTGTTCGATTACCTCATAATCACAGTCCTTGCGAATCCATTTGAATCTTCGGCGTAAAGCCAAATCAAAAGCATCAATACTTTTGTCTATATCGTTCATCATACCAATGAAGAACACATTATTAGGCACACCAAAATAAGCTTTACCATCCTGATAATGATAAGCTAATTCTTCCTTAGCAGGATTTTCTTTTATCATTTCTTCGATTAAAGTTGAATACTGTGTTTTAATAAGATTTTCATCTTTGCTATTTTGCACATCATGGCGGTAGTCTTTTTCTAAACACAATAGCGTTTCTCCAAATACAGAGGAAAGGTTGGCTCTATTAATCTCATCAACTACAAAATAAAATTTCTTATCTGGATTTGCTTTGGCTTTTTTGCAAAAACTTTTAAAAATTCCATCGACCAATTCAAACTTAATATTTCCGTCAGGAGTTACTCCTTTGGGTTTGATACCTTCAATAAAATCTTCATAGGTAAAGGAAGGATGAAACTGCACAAACTCGTAACGGCTGCGATCACCTTGGCAAATAAAATCCAAACTTTGTTTTACCGCATAGGTTTTACCCGTTCCGGGAGGACCATATAATATTACGTTTGGTGTGTTTTCATCGGCAATGCTTTGGGTGTTGGCATATCGCCATAAAAACCAAGAAAGTAAAATTGATTCTACGACATCATCTTTGTTTAAATCTAATATTTTATTGGCAACAAGTCTAATCTCATGGTTTTTACCTAGGTTGGTAGCTTCATCACTACCCACAAATTCTGCATGTAAAACATCGATAATATTATCTGAATATATAAACAAAAACTCCCCTGTTTTGTCTAATACAGCTATTTTACGAAGTACTTGTTTGGCGGCATAATTGCTATTTTCTACCGCATCCACTTTTTCTCTACTATCTTGTGTTTTGACAATTTTCTTTAAAATTGGCTTTACTTGATTATTAAAATACAATACTGATTTGTCAAGATCGTTTTTGTTTTCCCCTTTGTCTCCTTGTTTTAATTCTGTTCGAATGGTATAGGTTTTGCCATCACTATTCAATTTTATTTCAAAATTATTGGAGTTGCCTGGTTTTGAAGATCCAAAAACTGTTTTGGTATCTCTTTCTAAAAAATTACACAAATAACTCCCCGGCATGGTTGCCGTTACTGCATCTTTACGATTGGTGTATTCCTCGATACTTAAACTATTGTCTTCAATTTTAGTTTTATATTGTTGCCATTCTGCAGACAATTTAAGAGCTTCGTTTTTAGCCCATTCAAGACCTTTCAAATTATAGCTGTCTTTAAAATTTATCCACATGTTTTTAATTTCCAACTGCCTCTCTGAACTCAAGTTTATTTTTTCCATTAGTGTTTTCCTAATTGTGAATTTGTACCACTCTTTAATAAAATCATTTGTAGCATTATTTCCTTGGCATTTTGTTAAAGTACCAGGTGCTTGTAGATAATTTACATCATATTTATCGATGAGATTCTTTTTTAAATCTTCAATTGAAGCATCATATATTGCAATGATATTTATTTTTCTTCGTAGATTGAACCAATCGAAATTATCATCGGTGTTTTGTTCTAAATAGGCTTTCCCTGCAACTCTCACCAATGCTACAGGAGTAATAGTATCGCGAACCATGACAATATCTCCAATTTGCATTTCTTTTTCAAATATTTCGGGTGCGCCGCTAGGATTTCCGTTTTTATCATTCCATGCGTCACCCAAACCAATTACTTCCTTTTGAGTAAGAATTTCTATGATACGTGTTTTAGTAAATTTTCCTCGATTGTTAGGATGTAATTGTATGTGCCAATAATTCATACTTAATCTATAATTTGAAATATTCCGATTTTTAGCTCCTTCGTACTGTGCAACCCATACATTAATCTGGATGTTCTCATTTAGATTTTGATTTTAATTCTCCATTTTCTCCAATGTCAATTTCAACACCTCTTCATCGATATCTTTCTCTATTTGTAACAGAGGTGATTGGTCTAGAGTATTTATTTTTTCAAAGATATCGACATAAAGAGTTCTGAATTTTTCTGGATTTTCAACTATGTGAGTTTCGATATAATCTTTTACTTGTGCGCTTGCAATAATTGGATTGACATAGAAGTAAAAGTCATCGTCATTCATTGCTTGCTCAAGATCATTAAAATTATCAGCTATAACTTCAGCGAAATCATTGTTAAATATATTTCTAAAACTTTCAGACTTACTTTTGAGTACAGTTTCTTCAAAAGCCCATACATAGGCCTTACAATATATTTCAGAATAAAACCCCGCTGCTTTCTCATTTGCATATACTTGTGAGTACAAAAATGACTTGCCCTTAGATAGCTCCTTGTTAAATATATCAATATAGGTTTCAGACCTGTGGACAGCTTTTTCAGAAAGAACTCCTACGTCAATTAAATTAATATAATAATTTACTTGCATGGGATCTGTAATTCCTAATGATTTACAGTGTATGATTAGTTCATTCTGAGCCCATAAGGGGTCGATTTCTTTTATATCTTGATACGCATTGTATATAATAGAGTCTTCTTCTTCAGAAGAAAAAGCGTATTCATGAGCCCACTTTGCTGAATGTCCTTTGTCAAGCTGTTTCAAAAAGATAGGCATGTAATATTCAAAACAAAAATTTAATGCTCTTATTGAAGGGACTTCATCAGAATCTTCAACATCAATTACAAAATCATTGAATGTCTGATTGTATTGCTCTAGAAAGTAATTTGAAAATTCAGCATCTCCTTTTACTTTCAAATAGGCATTCATTAGTTCTTCTACGGTATGCCTTGTATATATTGGTGTTTCCATGTTTTTTTTCAGGTAATTTGTGAAGTTTCTATGTGTAACTCTTCTACATCAATCATCCCGGTCATTAGCCTTGGCAACAAAATATCTCTGGCTTCTTTGAGAAGTTCATTTTGATTTTCTAAAATTGACTTTTGATCATATAGGATCTCAACTTTATCAAAAAAACTAATAAGAATTTTAGAATCGGGAATTTTAATTCTTACTGTTCTCAAATCACCTATATTAAGCATAGTCATATTAGTACCTCCTTTTTTTAAAGAGTTTAAAACCCCTTGACCTTGTTCAGAAGCTAAGAAATGAAAAATAAATAATGAAATTTCAGCCGTTTTACCTCTAAATATTGTCATATGCTGATCAACAGGATATACATCACTTTTCCATTTATAGTAATGGCATCTTCCAATTGTTCCTTCTCCTAAAGAGTTAAGTAAAACATCTCCATTCTTAGCAAATCTTTCTGTAGGAACCCAATTACCCTTTTTATATTCTTTAAAATGAATTTTTTCTAAATTAGATCCTTTGTTAGCTTTTTGATTTATTCCCCAAAATCCGCTACCATCTTCATATTTAGGAGTTACTCCTCTACCAAAATAGAGTGCTAGATCAGTAAGGTCAACTTCATCAAATTTTGCCGTTTCATAGCCAGGAAAACGCATTTTCACAAACCATTCCTCATAAGTGATTTGGGCTTTTTCTTCTAATAATTGAATGCGTTTGAGGTTGTTTTCTATCAAATCATCATAGGCTGATAAGATTGAAGCTATTTTACGTTGGGTTTGTAGTGGGGGGAGATCAAATTTAAATTTCTTAATTGATTCAAGTGTAATACTAGCTTGGTTAGCTGCTCCTTGTGCATGATTAAGATTGTGAAATTTAAAATTTTCTTCCTTCAATCGGTAATATAAAAATCTTTTATTAATTGCTGTTTTTGGAATAATTTTGACTGCATTTTGGTTTAATAGGGCACTATCCAATTGTAAAGGAACAGTCACAACTTTTCCAACTATTGAAGCGGGATTACTTTGCCAAGATCCAACGGTTTGTATTAAAATATCTCTGAATTGCAATTGATGCTTGCTGTGTTCCTGAGCTAAATCATTGCTGATAAAATTAATTTCATTAATTGAAATTGAGTTATCTGTAAAATCACTAACTCTAACAATTGGAACACCAAAACTAGTGTACCAACTACTTTTGAAGGCAAATCCCTTTTGAGTTTCAATTAATCCCCCTAATTCAACTTTTATCCATTCGCTTCTCATACTTGCACGCTTTGAATTTGTTGCATCAATTGAATCGCTTCTTCATTCAAAGTTGCCAACTCTTTATGAATTTCGGTCATGCGACCTTTGTAATCAAAATCCATATCTAGTTCTACTACTACGCCAACATAACGTCCGGGCGTAAGGCTGTAATCTTGTGCGGCTACTTCTTCGAGATCTACAATTTTGCATAAACCTTCTACATCATCATATTTTCCTGTTGGGAATTTTTCGTTAAACCATTCATTATTTGCTTTTACTTCTGGTTTCTCGCCACGAAAAAGTTGCATGATGGCGGTGAGTCCTTCAAGTTGATCCTCGCTAAAGTCACTAATTGTTGTAGTTACTTTACGATACGTATTTCGCGCATCGATCATGAGGATTTTGTTTTTGTTCTCTGGTTTTTTGCCTTTGTTGTAAAACCAAACATGGCAAGGCAAGGAGCGGGTATAGAAAAAGTTATTCCCAACAGATACAATACATTCTACGGCTCCGGTTTCAATCAGTTCTTTACGTATTCTTTTTTCGGCATTACCTGCATCTGTAGCCGAAGATGCCATGACAAAACCAGCACGCCCTGTAGCGTTCAAATACGAGTAGAAGTATTGCATCCAGAGGTAATTTCCGTTCCCGATAGAGCCTGCACCGGTCAGCGGAGCTCCAAAAGGAAGACGTTCGTCTTCGGCTAGGAATTTGTTTTTGGCATCAACCTTATCCACATTAAAAGGAGGATTAGCCATTACAAAGTCGCATTTGCCCGTAAGGTTGTGTGGGTTGGTATAAAAACTATTGCCTTCAATGATTTTACCTTCAATACCGTGAATGGCTAAGTTCATTTTGGCTAGTTTGGCGTTGTTGCTCTTTAGCTCAGTACCATATACGGTAATGGCCTCGTTGACACTTTTATTTTCATGATCTTGTATAAAATGAGCCGTTTGTACAAACATACCTCCTGATCCGCAAGCGGGATCGTGTATGATACCGTGATTGGGCTGAATGAAATTGACAATCAAGCTTACCAATGACGGCGGTGTGAAAAATTCTCCACCTTCCTGTGCACCGGCTCCTTGCATGGAGAATTTCATCAAGAAAAATTCATATATACGCCCAAACACATCGCCTTTGGCATGTCGCACCGCATCTTTGTTAAAAACACGTACTAGGTCACGGAGTAATTTATCGTCGAATTCTTGGTAGCTTTTAGGAAGAATACCCGCTAAGTCAGGATATTCTGCCTCTATCAATTTCATCGCATTGTTGATAGCTTCGGCAATATCTTCACTTTCAGGCAGCGCAGCAAGGAAATCGTATTTTGCTTTTTCGGGTAACATAATGGCTCCCGCAGCTGCATAATCATCTTTGGTTGCTTCGCGTTGTATGCCTGTTCTTGGGTTTATAGGTAATGAATTAGTTAAAGCAATTTTGGCATCTTCGTAGCGGTTTTGCGCAAAGCGTAAAAGTACTAAACCTAGTAAAGGGTCTTTGTATTCGGCAGCCGTTAATTTGGAATTACCTCTTAGTTCATCGGCGGCATCCCACAATTCTTTTTCTAAATTCTTTATTTGTTCTTGGGTCATGATGTGTTATAAAACGTGTGTTTTGTCTGATTTTTATAATCAAAAGGCTAAAGTAGCTAATATTTATTGAAGTGTTAGGCCTATACCTTCGGTACTCCATTTTTTATAGTTGTGACACTATTTATTTTACTTCTTTTTCTTGAGTTATCGAAAGTAAAATACCAATCGCAATTATAACATCAATGATATTCCAAATGGTTCTACCTAAAGCTAACTTGAAAAAAGGTTGAAATAAAATTGCTAAAGCCATATAAACAAACATTTCATTTTTTCTATTCTGTTCATTTGCAGAATACGCTAGATAGGCAAAACCAACCATCGCTGCAAAACGTACGAATTGATAGAAACCATATGGCATGTCTAAAAGACAGAGCAAGAGTAATATTGCTAGTATTATTTTTATGAGTTTGCTATTCACTAGTTCGTTGTGTCAATTATATCTAAAAGATCATTAGTAAATGGTTTGATTATATCCAATTGTGGTAAGGTATGAGTGTCAAAAAAGTCATCTTGAAGCCTACTTAAATAAGACTCGCTAATAATATCTTGTTCTAAATATTCCTCAAAGTCAGGATGTACTCCTAAAATCACATCATTTTTTATCTTTAAATTACTTCGAATAACTTTAAAGAATTTAACCTCACTATATTCAATTTTTTCATCCGCTTTAATGGTCTCAATTGCAACTTCAATTAGCTTCAATTCGTTTTGTTCGGACAAAGAACTTGATTTTAATTCGCTGAAAAAACTTTTTAAAAACCGATGACCATCACGATTAATTTCTAAAAGTAAATTATCCAACTCTAAGTTAATATCAACATCCCCAAATATTTTCTTGTTTTGGTGCATTGCTTTTATTAAAATAATTTCTCTGTTGTCAATGTCGCCATCACAAGCCATACAAGAAAAAGCTGTCTTTAATAAAAGTCGGTCAAAAATTATCTGTTCCATTTTTACTTGTTTTTAAAACCGATTTCTGTTCGGTTATTACTATTTAATTGGTGTCCTTCCATCTTTGCCTTGATTGCATTGTAACTATTTAGCTCAGAAAGAGAAATTGAGGGTTTATTTACTTTAATAGTTTCCAAAAGGATCTGTTTGGTGATGCGTGATTTAGTTTTTAATGCCATTCTCGAAGCCTCATCACATAAGAATTTAATATCACTTGAAACATAATTTTCTGTTGCTTTTGAAAGTTCTGCATAATCTAATCCAATATCAGTTGGTCTTTTCTGTAAGTATAGTTTAAACATTAACTCTCTTGCTTCATAATCAGGAGGCGGTAGAAATATATGCTTGTCTAATCTACCTGCTCTTAATATTGCAGGATCAATTGAATTAGGTCTATTTGTTGCGCCAATAATGAAAACACCTTCATCTCCGCTGTTATTCATTTGTGCTAAAAATTCATTTACAGCACTTGTATTCATATGATTAACACTTGAATTATCCCGATTTGGAACTAATGCATCTAATTCATCTATAAATATTATACTAGGAGCATTTTTTCTTGCTTCTTCAAAAAGATTCTTAATGTTTTCTTGAGAAGCATTAACCCATTTACTTTGAATATCAGAAGGTTTTATTTGATAAAAATTAAATCCTATTTCTTCTGCCATTTTCTCGGCAAAAAAAGTTTTACCACAACCAGGAGGACCATATAAAAGCATTCCATTAGGAATTGTTAAACCATATTCTGCATACTTTTCCTTTTCGTTTAAAGCATCAATCACATCCAATTTAATGGTATCTTTTAAATCTTGCATTCCCGCAATAGATTTAAACCCTTCGCCTTTCTTTACTGATTTTAAAGCTTGGTTTTGAAATGCTGATTTTTCAAGAATAGGGTTTTCCACTTCAAGTTCACCATTAACCGCTTGAATAAATTCTTTTATGCTTTTAAATCTATTATCTGCATTGGGTTGCAGAGCTTTTGAAATAATATTGAAAGTATTCTCATCAATTTTAGCATCTGAATCTATTACTTTTAAAGGTTTTTCACGCTCTTTTAAAATAGCATCTTCCAATTTAATAGTATCTGATTTGAATCTAGACAACTCTATAAACCAAGGTGGTAAACCTACCAATAGATGATAATATAATGCACCAATTGAAAAAATATCACTTTGGATAGAGAAAACTTTATTAAAAGTCTCATTTGCAGTATAAAATAGATTAAGACCTTCTTTTTGAAAGGTTTTATGAGATTGACTTAAATATCTTGCATACCCAAAATCAATTATTTTAGGAATGGATATTTGACTAGTCATATCTAACATTACATTCAAATTTGTAATGTCATTATGTATCACAGGATTTTCCAGATTGTGCAAGTAATTTAAACCATTTGCGACACCTAAAATAATGTCTTTAGCGTTATCTTGGGAAAAGGTTTGGTCTCTTTTCATTTTATCTGCAAGAGTTTCACCACTTATAAAGTCCAAAATTGCATAAGCATATTTTTGATTATCTAATAATAGATTACCACTATCTTTAAGATTAACAATATTAGGATGTTTTAGTGTTTTGAGTATTTCAATTTCAAGGACATCATCATTTATATCAAATTGTGTTCTAGTCAATTTTGAATAGGAGAATAACTTTAAAAGTTTTGTTTTCTTCTCCTTGTCTATTACACGATAGGATTCAGCATAACTTCCTTTTTTTAAAAAGAATGTTATGGTGTACTTGTCGTCAATTACTTGACCTTTTGTTATTATAGATTTTGCGTTATTCATTTTTTATCCAACTAAAACAGAATCATCTCCGCTTGGTTTTTCTTCATTTGGCAATAAGTTGATTAAATCTATAACGATAGGATGCAAATCTTCTGTAGTTGGATTTTCGCCGATTTGTTGTAAACCATCATTTAATAATTTTCTTGCACGGTTAGTGTCTAACCAATGGTAAGAACCAAAATTTTGATTGTGTTGCCTTATGAAATTAATAAGTTGGTAAACTAATGTTAGTTGGAAAAATACTGAATGAATTTCCTCTGCCAATGCATTACCCAATTTGATATCCTGCGTTTTCAAAACTTCTTCCAACTGGTTTCGCAATTGATTCACAACTTGAGTGGAATGGTCATTCCCTAAATCTTTATTGGCTTTTTCTAAACGATAAAACTCTTCTTTTAGTTCTTCTTCTAATTTAGGCCATTCCGTGGTTTCGTTTAGTTCATCAATGGTTTTTAGTGTTTTTCTCAAATTGGTCAAAACTTCTTGTTTACCATCCACATCATTTTTGTTATTTTCAAATTTTCTCTCTAAATCAGCAATGTCATTTTCTATTTTTTGAACTTTATCATTGTTTACTCCTTCTTCTTTCAGTTCTTCGATACTTCCTTTTGCTTTGCGAATTTCATTGGATAACCATTTGGTTTCGATTGACTGAACCGTTCTTTCTACAGTTGCATCAAAAGAAAAATCTAAATACGGAAAATATGCTGTTACAGAAATTTGTTCCGATCTATCAATATTAACGGTTAAATCTACATCACTACTTTCAGGTAATAATGCAGGTAAATCTCCTCCACTAATTATAATATCAAAAACATGATTATTATATATTGCCCTAGTACCCTCTGCCTTGTGTTCGCCTTCAAAAATTGGAATTTTAATAAAATCAGATTCCATTCCTGGGCGAATTTGTTTTTGTGTTTTTAATCCGTTTCTTGTACCAACCGCTGGAATAGTTTTGTTTTTCTCTAAATTTTTTAAGGTTTCAAAAACTATTTTACCTGTTTCTCTTTTCTTAATTTCAATTCCTATGTTGTAAGCTAATGTTGCATTTCCAATTTTCGAACCTTGAATAACAGAAAATTCTTTTGGCTCACTTTCTAAAATATTTCCTTTATCGTCATACAATGTAACACTAAAACCATTAGTTTTACCTTCAATCAATTGCGTTTCAATGACTTCTCCAATTTCGTTAATTTCAATTTTTCCGCTTGACCAAGCTTTGTCACTTCTTGTAATTTCAGCAAAAACTTTTTCAGGAATTGTTCCTTCAGTTTTATCTGCTAAAATTTTTAGCGTTACAAATTCTTCTAATTCTACTGTTGATGCTTCATGTCCAATTTCGATTTGAATTTTCGATTTATCTCTTGTTTGCTCTTTTATTTCTTCCGATACATCAATTGTAGAAGCATATAAAGCTGCTCCTTTTGACACTACTGTCATTGGGTCAACATTTGTGTCTGGTTTGCAAATTTGTTTCTCTAACATATTTCTAACAACAGGTGAAAATGTGGGACCACCTACTAAAATCAAGGAATCCAAAGACGAACCTTTTAAATTGTTGCGTTCTATAAGTTTTTTGGAAATATCAATTGCTTTTTGAAACACTGGCGACAAGGCTCTTTCCATATCGCTTTGCGTAACTGTAATATCTAATTCAAACTCTTCTTCGTTATCGTCCTCACCTGGTATATCTCCTAAATCTGATAAAATATTATGCGTATCATTAAAGGATAATTTTATTTTAGTTTCCTCTGCATAAAACTTCATTGCATTACGCAAAATTTGTTTTTTGTTATCGTCTTCTAAGATTGAATCTATAGCATAATTTTGCTCGATATACGGCATAATAATTTCATCAACAATGGCTAAATCTAAATTTTTACCACCTAAATAATTATCTCCTTCTGTGTCTTTAACTGTCATAATACCATCTTCCACTTTTAGCAATGCGGCATCAAAAGTTCCACCACCAAAATCAAATACTAACCAAAAGCCATCTTTCTTTTTACTATCTACACCATAAGCCATAGCAGCAGCAACAGGTTCTTGCAATAATTCTATATGATTAAATCCTGCTAATTTTGCCGCTTCCCGGGTTGCTTCTTTTTGATTGTTTCCAAATGCAGCAGGAACTGTAATTACAACTGCATTGACATTTTCATCTTTAACAAATGATTTCAAAGTTTTTAAAACTTCTGCTGATAATTCTTCTGAACTCAATTCTGTTCCCAAATTGGAACTAGAATATTTTTTATCCGTTCCCATTGTTCGTTTGAACTCGATATATGAATTAGAGTCACTATCGTCCCAATTTTTCATTGCACTAAGCTTATCTCTTTTTAATGCGTTGTAAGCACTATCACCAACCTGAATTGCTTTTTTCTTATTAATATAAACAGAAGAAGGCATAGTGTCTTTTAATGTGTCTGTCTTTTTTATGGTTGCTTCTCCATTTTCTATTCTTGAAATTGCGGAATTTGTTGTACCTAAATCAATACCGTAGTCTATTTTAGTTCTTGCCATGTTTTTAATTTTTTTATTCTCCAACACTTACTTCAATTTGTGCAGATTGAATCATTTCGTTTTTATAATTAACTTGTGGTTTAATAATTCTTGTAATAATTTGTTTTCCTGTTTCTATCTCTTCGCTTGGAATGAAGTTAGCTATTACTTTCATTCCTTCGTTATAATCTTTACCTAACATTTCTACCAATTCGTAACCGTTGGAAGCGAAATTGTCTTGTATTCTTTTTACAGATGCAGACAGTTGTTTTAATCCTTTGGTACTAGCATCCATTTGTTGCAAATTTTTATGAATTCGAACTATTTCATCAGCCACTTTTAAAGCTAAAGAATGATCGATTTCAGTATTTGAACTTGTTGATACTATAAGTTTTTCTTCTTGTTTCAGTTTCAATTGAGTGTCCAAAACTTCAACCAATTTGCTATCTAATTTGATACTCTCCTCTTCTAAAGTTTTTTTAGTATTTCTAATTTGAGTTTCCACATCTGTTTTGCTTGTTGCAATTCGTTTGCCTAACAACCAATATAAAACCCCACCCAAAAGTAAGGTTGCTAATGTTCCAATTATCCAATACAAACGGTTTGTATTTACATCTTTGTCAAGTTTTGAAATACTATCTTTAGCAGTAGTTTCTGTTTGTTGGATTTTTGTACCTAAATCGTTTGCAATAGTTTTAATATTTTGGACATTCTCAGCCGTCTTTGATTTTAGGCTTTCAATTTCAGTTTTTTGGCTAACAGTTTTTGCAGTAAGTTTTGCCAGTTCAGTTTTTTGCTGGCTGATTACAACTTGTTGATTGTTTAATTTTTGAGTTAGAGACACAATGTCTTGCTGTTGCTTTTGCAAGTCAGGATTTTTTTCTTGTGCAAAAAGAATTGTTGCAAAAAGAATAAAGGGAATGAGTATCGTTTTTTTCATTATTTTCTAATTATTTTAATTAATTGGTCTAAAAATGTGCGTATTAATTCGTTTGTTTTCGGCTTATGTTTTAGCTTCTCAACTAAGTGGGGTGAGTATTTATAGTAAAATCTAATGAAATAGTTTCCTAATTTTGTTTTACTTAAAAAGCCATCTCTAAATTTTCTCAACTCAATTACTTGTGGGTGATCATAATCACCGTACGCCATTGTTGCTATGTAGCAGCCACTAGTTGCATTTTCGATGGTCTTACCAACTTCCTTTGCTGTAGATTTTGCTTGAGCTCCTCTTACGTCTTTCCAATAGCACAGATGTTTTACTTGGTTTATTTGGAATGGTCCAAGTTTACCAAACAAGAAATCTACTAAATTTTTATATTCCGAGACTTTACTTTGATTTGAACAACCCTGTATAGCTAAAACGTCCTTCGTACTTATTCCATTACTGACCACTTCAACAACTTTATCCCAATTTAAACATTCTGCCTTCATTTTGTCCACTTTAGAATAGTTGATAGTTTGATTATATGACATTGTCATTCTCATCCTGTCAACTTGCGCATCAACTTCACTGATAGCCTTCTCATATGCCGATTTAATTGAGCTCAATATTGCAATGGCTTTATCAACCTTTTGGTCTTTCATATCTTCAAGAGTTGCAAGACTATCTTTTACTTTATCTTTTGTTAGCTTACCAACTGCAATTGAATCAGCAAATAAATTTAAACGCTTAGCGTTTTCTAAGTATTCTTCTGAACTGTCATTTTTTTGGCTCTCATTAAAGTAATCAATACCACATTGCATTATTTCTTTCGCTAGGTTGTCAGCAATCATTTTGTATTTTAAATCATTAACACCAAGTAATGAATTTAAAAGAGTTAAATCAGATTTAGTGTTTTCGTATAGTTTTAAACCATATTGAAAAGCATTTATTCTATTTTCATTTCTTTTCTTTTTTGTTCTTTCAATTTGACTTTCAATATTGTGTACTGGTTCTTCGGTAAACTTTTGTGATAAATATTTTTGAGTTGTTCCGTTGCAATTGCTAAATAATTTTAGTGTGTCTACATTTGAGTATTTACCTTGAAATTGCTTTATTATTTCATTAATAAAATTTTCGACTTGCTTTTGATTGTCTATGATATAGGCTTCTCCAGCAACAGAGTGAACGAAGTTTGTAAAACTATCCGATTCTATCAGTTTTATTTTTTTCTCAATGCCTTCTTTAATTTCCTCTATAGATTCTCCTAATAATTTTAATGTACCAATATTATTAAAACAAGAATAGTTTTTAGGAGTTACCTCTTTTTCTGTAGTAACTTTACTCCAAATTTCAATTGCTTTCTCCTTATCTCCATTTCTTAAATAATTAATAGCAGTTTCATCAAAGGAATTAGTATTTAAAAACCAGAACAATGAATTTTCAAGCATTTCCTTAGATTGTTGAATAGCTGAGAATGCTTTTTCAATTAAATCGTTTTCTCTTTTAATGATGTCAAACAATGGAAAATCGAAATCAGAAGTAACTTGTTTTCCAACTTTAGCATAAGCTGTTACTTTACTTTTTCTGCTTTGAATTTCTTTAGCGCTTGCGTTTGAAAGAATTCCTATTATCCTATATGGGTTGTTTTTGATTATATCCATTTCTAAATCAATTTTTAAAACTCTGTTGAAATATTGCTTTTAATAGTAAATTTTAAACATTTTATCTTGTTCTAGTTACAATGTAAAACTGCCAAGAATATCCTTGATTACTATTAAGATTTTCAGTTCCTATGTAGGGAATGACACCAGGGGCTGAAGCTCTGAAATCATATTCGCCTGGAGTTAGATTAATGTTTTTTGTTTCGTATGGGTTGAAATAAAACAGCTCTGCATTTAACTTCAATGTAAGTGTCTTTCTTGTGTTATTGAATATTTTTAATTCGGAATTATAATTCGAAGTCTGGCCATCAGGTGTAAATACACTTTCATTACTTTTATTAACCAGTTTGCCAACCTTCACAAAAGATTTATGAACATAACCTTCTTTATCAGTATTTATATCAATGATATTGTAGTAGTCATTCTCTGTTTCAAGTGAGATAATAAAGATTTGTGTCTGTGCTTTTAAGGAACTAATTATCTGATCAGAACTTCTAGATCCTGCTCTAAAATTTACTTGCTTGGTAATTGTGCCGAGGTAGGATTGGCTGTAAATACAATTTGATATTAACAGAAAAAGTAATACTATTTGTTTTTTCATATTTCAATTTTAACGTTGTACCGTATAGCATAAGTTTTACCAAACCTACAAAGAATAAAAGATCGCACTTTACGGTTTTCCACATTTACGGAAAAAAATAAACCCGTATTTCATAGCAATTGATTTGGTTGGGCTCTATTTGATTCAAAAAACGTAAAATAGCACCTATTTTTCTTTATTTCCTATACCCACTTTTAGTGATATTTCTTTAAAATGAAATTCATTAAAGTGAAAAATGGGTCATTAAAAAACTGACGAAGATATTATCTAAAAAAAAGGTCTCAGTTAACAATGCGACTTAATTTTTAGTGAATTCCTCAAAAAATTATTTCCAGCTTACTAAAACATCCTCAACCTACTTTCCAACAACTCCAAATATTTCTCTTTCATATCATCATTAAGAAAAGAAATTTCAAGCAACTGGTTCCATTCAGGAGCTGCTTTTTTCATTTGTTCAAGAATACTTGCTATCGTTTTTTCGTTGAGTTGTAATCTTTCCTTGCCGTAGTAATCTATGAAATCAGTTGCTTTTAAATTACTTTTTTTTCCCTTTAAGGTCAGTGCAATTTCCTCTTCTGGATTTTTAACTGCTATGGTAGAATTTAGAAAATCATAAATAGGTGCCAGTGTTGTTTTTCCATTTTTGGTAATAAGTGAAAAATTTTTCAAATGCATGTCTTCATTTCCAGTTACATAACAAAAAAGAATTCTTTTGAAAAAATCAGCTTTTTCAATTGCAGGAAAGGAACAGTACTCGTCCATTACAGGAATCAATTTTTCCATCGTAAAACGATACTTGGTGTCTCTTGTATTACCAGTCAATTGCGCAAAATCTTCTGTTGCGAACTTTCTTCCCTTCCCATAACGATCAAAACGTTTAATGAAATAAGACAAACTACCATCCTTACCATAAAGCATCCCGTGAAATGGCACTTCTAAACCAAACACTTTTGCCATTCGCATAGTTACATCTTCATTTTCTGGCAATTGAGGAAATAAATCATTTTGAGGCTTTATAATGTAAGTTCCAAATTGGTCCACAATTTTAAATTCTTGATCCACTATTGAAATAGTTCCACTAAGCTTTGGCTGCACACCCTGAATAGATAGCTTTTTAGCTCTATTTGCGGCTTCCTGACGAAGTTCAACAGCTGTATAGGGTAAATCATTTAAATACGTCAGTTTAGGAGCTATCATTCGAAGTCCTTTTTCACTATAGGTAGCAGTACCGCACAACTCATATGTAATCGGACATCTATACATCTTCCATCAATTTAACCGTTACTGCTCCAACAAGGTCATTTCCTGTTGCTACCAGTTGAGAGAAATAATCTTTTTTATCAATTTTCACAATTCGTAGTAATCCCTCTAACATTACTCCTTCAGGTAATAGCCCTTCAAAAAAAGGAGGAAAGCATGTATAGCTATATTTTTTCTGAGTTGTAGGCATAGTCATTGAAACCGCTTCACCATCATAATTCTCATCATACTCAAAATGATAGTCGTTAGCAGCAATCTCCGTTAAAATTCCAGCTCTTTTTCCGTGTGCAAATACAATTGCTCTTCTCATAATTATTTATTTAAAGGACTTTTGAATTCCACTTTAATATTTAGCACGCAGAGTACTGCCAAAAGATTGTTGAGCCGAACTGTTTCTTTATTTTTTTCTATATCAAAAACAGTGGTCTTACCTACTCCCGCTAAGTCGGCTAGTTCAAGTTGTGTCAATCCTGCTTTTTTTCGATGGTCTTTTATGAAAGTACCTAAATCAAAATCATCCATTTTATACTGTTTTAACGGTAAAAATAAGCAATTTAACAATACGCATGTCTTAAAATATTAAAAACCTTTTATTTTTACTGCTATAGCAGTAAATAAAACAGGAAACCAAAACAATAACATAACGTTAGAAGTAAAACACATTAATTACTGCTATGGCAGTAAAAAATTAATTAAAAATAAATCTCCCTACAAATTCATTTCCTCCAATTAAGAATAATATAAAAACACAAAAGAACTTTTTTTCTTACAAATACTAATTTTAATTTTTTATGCTAAAAATGATCAAAAAAAGGCTTATTTTTGACTGTGCAAACTTCTGTAGACCAATATAGCAGGCTAAAAAAAAGTTGTACCTAATTTGTACCTCGAAATGCGAGATACCGCCATTACTATATAACTAAACTTCCTGTATCGGGAAGTAATTTCCAGCATCACCTTACTCCCAGTGTTTTGGCTGCCCATTCCTGCTATACACTAAAAGTCCGCGGGAATCGCCTTAGTAACATAAACCCAAAACGAGCTTCCGTTGGTCGCTGTTTTGGGTTTTGTTTTTTAAAGGCTCCTACCCTTGCGGGCTTTTCGTTGCTATCAGGGTTAGTAAGAGTTACGTTTCATTCATAAATTAAACTAGAAGTGACGAGTTGCCTTAGCTGATAATATTAGAAAAATACTTGCATACTTGCATACTTGCCTACTTATCATCAAATGACACCAATTATCACTACTTTAAAATAGAACCAGTAATTTAAATCGATTGCCTCTTCAATTCCTGATTACAAACTCCATAACTTCTAAATCATCGAATAAAGCTATTTCCTTAACTAAAGTTCTTTTATTGACAAGATATAAAGCTTTCCAATGCCTAGATAAGTGAAATATGCAATCCATAATCAATATCAAAAAAGTGATGTCCAATATATCAAAAAACACTTCGTATATTTGATTTTTACAAAATCATGAGTCACATCACTATCAAAGAACTGTATCGGGAAATATTAAAAAACTCCAATACGGATGTTAATCAATTCGTACAGGAAAATCTCAATAAGGATATAGGACACTTTAATGTATTCAATATCGAAAACTTGTACCAAAAAAGTACTAGTAAACCTGAGATGCCTTATAACATCCGAACGTACTATAAAGTCAGTTTGATCAAAGGTAGTAACACAGTTGAATATGCTAACAAGACTGTCCAGATTAATGAATTCGGCGTACTGTTTGCATCTCCCAAAATTCCTTATCGCTATACACCAAATACTACCGATCAATCTGGACATTTTTGTGTGTTCACCAAAGATTTTTTACCCTATACTAAAACGGGTTTAGATCTCGATACTTTACATGTTTTCTCTAACCAAAGCGATTTTCTATTCCAAATTTCTGAAGTACAATTCCAGCAATTTGAAGCTATATTTGAAAAAATGCACCTCGAAATTAGTTCCGATTACGAATTCAAATACGATCTCCTCAGGAATTACCTTATCGAATTAATTCACAACGGTCAAAAACTACATCCTTTACCAATCAGTTCAAATAGTAAAACAGCTGCTTCACGAATTACATCTTTGTTTATAGAACTTTTAGAACGTCAATTCCCTATCGCAAACTCATCACAAGTTTTACAAAATAAATCGCCCAAAGACTATGCAAATCAATTGAATGTGCATGTCAATCATTTGAACAAGGTTTTGAAGGAAGCTATTGGCAAAACTACTTCTGAAATTATTTCAAGTCGTATCAATCAAGAGGCAAAAATATTATTAAAGGAATCCAGTTGGAACATCTCGGAAATAGCTAATGCTTTGGGATTTGATGAAGTTGCTCATTTTTCTAACTTTTTTAAAAAGCACAACCAACAAGCACCAAATAACTTTCGTGAGAAATAATTTGATTTTTGCAATTTATCGATTGAAAATTACAAGTACTCGTTCACTACTTTACCGCAACTTTGTGTAATCATTAAAAAACACAAAAACATGTCACAACAAGTAAATAAAATAGTCATGATTACAGGCGGTAGTCGTGGATTAGGAAAAGATGCTGCTTTACAATTGGCTAAAAAAGGATTTGATGTAATTATCACTTACCAATCAAAAAAAGAGGCGGCAGATCAAGTTGTAGAAGCTTTAACTAAATTGGGTAATAAGTCTTTTGCTTTGGCCTTAAACTTATCAGATGCTAGTACTTTTGAAAACTTCAAAAAGGAGGTTACAGCAATTTTAGAAACTTCTTTTGAAGGACGAAAACTTAATGCTTTAGTCAACAATGCAGGAATTGGCATCAACATTCCATTCGAAACTACTACTGAGGAAGCATTAGATGCCATGACAAACATTCATTTTAAAGGCCCTTTTATGTTGACTCAAAAGTTATTGCCTTTGTTAGAGGATGGAAGCAGTATTGTAAACACCTCATCTGGATTGGCACGTTTCTCATTTGTAGGATATGCAGCATACGGGGCAATGAAAGCTGCAATCGACTCATTGACACGGTATCAAGCATTAGAATTAGGAAACAGAAAAATCAGAGTTAACTCGGTAGCGCCAGGTGCAATTGAAACAGATTTTGGCGGTGGTTTAGTGCGAGACAATGCCGATTTCAATCATCATATTTCCTCAGAAACCGCATTAGGCCGTGTGGGCTTACCTGATGATATTGGGACTGTAGTAGCCTTCCTTTGCTCTGATGACTCCAAGTGGATCAACGCACAACGCATAGAAGTTTCGGGTGGATTCAGAATATAAAGCCCCCATTTTAATCATAAGCCTCCATGTATTTGTAATGTTTGGAGGCTTTTTTATTTTAGAAAATGACTGATTTTTTTTAGGTCTTAATTGTCTCTGGGATTAAATCAATTCCATATATAGTTCTGTTTGTTCTTTTTCTGTATTCTTTTAGTATATCGATAAGTGTTTCCTTATTCCAATCTGAATAACTATTTATGTAATAATATTTATCATTAGAATATATTTCAATATACAATTTTTCGTTATTCTCTTTTTGTTTTATTTCAAGAGAAGTATCATTAATATTTAGTGAATCAGTGAATTTTGAATTGAAATCTAATCCTAAAACTTGAAATTTATCATCTATGAATTTAACTTCTGTGACAACAGTTCTAATATCTCTGATGTGATAATAAAGTCCTATAAAAAAGCAAATTATTCCAAAAATATAAAAGTAGATTTTATTATCTTCTGAATATGTTTTTGCATATTTTACTCTGAAAAATAGGATTCCCAAAGCTAATACAATAGGGCCTAATTTTTTTATAAGTCTAATCCAAAATGAGACTTGTTCTCCCTTAAATGATATTGTCATAGATTATGTTGGTTTAAATTGTCGCACAACGTTGCGTGATCTTCACAATCTGCGTAATAATATTTTCCATTTTTTTCTACGACCATTTCACTCAACACAATCTCGTCTGGTTCGATATTTCTTCCACAACTTAAAAAGCTGAAAAGAATCAATAAAAGTGAAATTTTGTGTAGTGTTCTCATAAAACTAGTAATATCTTATTGGAGCCTAAATAGGTTGCAAACTTCGGAACCAATTATTTTTTATTAAAAACATTTTTTTTGCGTGAAATAAATTTGAATTTACTACAAAATCCGCAATCCTGCTAAACGCCTGATGTATGTAGTTTTCTTATTTGCAAAAGTTAATAATATAATTTCTGACTTTAAAATTTTTTACGTCGCCAACTTTTAAAAATGAATTACAAGCTTCTTCATTTTTGCTCACAGCTAAATATGAAATCCCTAAGTTAATAAATGTTTCACTGTATAAAAAACCTAATCTTTCTCTAATAGAATTTAAATCCATAAGATTAAGTTTTTCATATTCGATTATTGCTTTATCAAATTCGTTATTTTCAAAGTGCAAATTCCCTTTTTTGTGAATCGGATAAAACTCTTTCTCTATTTTTTCGGTTCCACCTTTAAACATTTGAAAGAAATTAAAATTATGTTTGATTAAAAACTCTTTACCAGTTTCATTTTTAAAATACGCTTCAGCTTTATTTAATGCAACAATGAACTCATTGTCAAATGATTTTGAAATACCGTTTAAAATTTTAATGTCTTTAATTTTTCCATCTTTAGACAACACAAATTCTGATGTAAATATATTATTCTTAGTAGATTCAGATGTGTATTGCGAGATGTTTTTCCTTAAAAAGTCTTCAAAAGTTAATTCGTTATTGAATTGTGGTTTATAAATTTCATTTGAAATATAAAGAGTATCTTGATTTCTTATTTCAATATCTGATTTGAATTCAATGTATTTATTTAAAAATTCTTCTTTTTTTGATAGAATTTGAATTTTGTCATCGCCTTTTTCTTGAATTAATAAATTATTGTTTTCGAACGAGAAAAGTAATTCTCTGAAATCTAGTTTTATTGAATTATTTGCATATTTAGCATTAAATTTTTGGTCATTTATTTGAATTGAGTTTGTTGAAAAATCATATTTGGTAAAAGTTGAATATGAAATATGATTTATTTCCAAAGGATTTCCATTTTCATAAATTGTTTTTTCTAAAATCCAAGTTCCAGTTAACTTTTGGGAATAGACATTTATACAATTTATAATTGTCAATAGTAAGAATATTTTCTTTCTCATTTTTTTTTAAATTACCACCAACGCTCCGGCGCTTAGCGAGGTTGCGAACTTCGGAACCAATCATTTTCTATCAAAAATATTTTTTTTTGCACGAAATAAACTTGAATTTACTAAAAAATCCGACCTATTGCAAAATTGCTGTTATATGCAGTTATATTTTATAAGGTTCTTTCTTTTCAAACTTTTTTGTTATTTCATTTAGAATATATATTTCTGGTTTACAATATATACAACCATTGTAATAATAATTTCCTTCTTCAGGCGGATTAATAATTAACATTCTACTGTCTTTTTTAAATTCTGATCCCACTGATGAATCTGGAGCATCATATATTTTTCCAGTTCTTCTATCGATTAGAACGTTCATCTGACAAGGACTTCCACAACCCCAAGTAGCAAAAATGTAATGCCCTGCAAAGAGATTTTCATTATCATTATAACTTTCTCTAATTGCAGTTCTGAATTGCTTTCCTAAGTCGTGAGAATTTAAGTCAAGTTTGGCTTTTACATTTTCGATGCTAACTTTAAAATCATCAAAAGTTATATATGGTTCAAATTTTATTAGAACTTCTTTAATCTTATCTTTCTGAATTGTTGTATCTCCATAAATAATTACACTTCCTTCATTCAATATAGTATCAATTACAGGTCTTATTTCCGCTTTCTTTTCACCTGATTTAAAAGTGTCTGATTTAATTTCTGGTATGCTCAATTTTTTATTTTTATCAGAACATGATAAAAATAGAAGGATTGTTGTTATAAAATATGAGCATCTTTTCATAATTGCATATATCTTTCCGCGCTACACGGTTTTCTTCTAAATTAACGTTATTATCCGAAATAGCCAAAATCCCCAATTATAACACCATTTGCCCATCAGTACAAAGGCCCAAATCCTTTGTAGATGCTTTTATGCGTTGCTTTTCTTTCGTTAATATATTAGTTTTCGTTTCCCACTTTTGCGGTCTGTCCCATCGAGTTTAGCATTTTTAAACCGGCCATTGCTAAACCATTTTCAGGGAACTCCTTCAGTGTCTGTTCGTAATATTCTATGGCTTTTTGTCCATTACTTGTTTGGCTATAACAAAATGCAATATTACATAACCCCATTTCTTTGTAAGACATTTTTGAAGAACTTAAGAGTGTTAAAAATCGATACTTGTCTACCCAATTGTTCTCGCTAAAGAAATCAACACTTTTTTCAAATAAGGGAAGCGCGGTTTCAAATTGTTGCCGTTTTACAAGTTTCAGTCCTTGTTGGTGGTCTTTTGCAATCAAGTTTCTAAGTCCAAAAGATATAATTAAATAAGTCAGCATACCGTAAAGGAAAGGCGCGCTCACTCCTAACAAATGATAGACAAAGATTATAAGTCCCATAAATATGTAATGAGGAACTAAAGAGACCCAAGCGAATTGTCTAACTGTTGGTACGTTTGATGTCATTTTCAATTTTGTTTGATTTATTTTGTTTTTAATTATGAAGTTTTGTCTTAAAGTATCGCATATCGTTCTCGCACTTGGCGAGGTTGCGAACTTCGGAACCGATTACTTTATATTAAAGATAAAATTTCTTGCGAAACGTAAACGTGAATTTACTACAAAGTTCGGCATATTGCCCAACTGCTGTTATACGGTCGGTTTTTCATTTAAAATCTATATCCAATTCTTAAGTGCAAGTTAGCCGCCGTTTCTGCTTCATTTTTTGAATATCCAATACTTTTAGCAAAAATGTATCTGTATCCAATTCCAATGCCAGTTTCATATGTAAAATGGTTTCCAATATTTCTTTTTATGCCCCAAGTTGGAATTATTGAAATTTGGTCAACTACTTCTACTTTGTCATAATTTGAAATAACAAACCAATTTGGGTTATAGCTTGTTTGCAAGGTTAAAAAATTTCCACTATTCCCACTTATATTTCTTGATTTGGATACTCTTTTGTTAAGATTATAATACCATCTTGGTTCTAATCTAATTACTGGAGTCATTAAATACCCATTTTCAGGATAAAAACTTCCACCCCAAAATCCAGCATCCATTCCAAACTCTACTCTTAATGCAATTTTATTTGTAAGTTTTACTTCTCGATGTGCCCAAATTCCCAAAATTCCTGTTTGTACCCCAAAAGTTGATTTTTCAACACTTGCATTTTGCGCGTTTGTAATAATTGTAAATAAACAAATTGATAAAGTTATTATCATTTTAGTTTTAAGTTTTACTTTCATAGATCTAATTAGTTTTTGTGTTACTTTGAAATATAACTTTTCTATTTTTATGGGTTTTCTGTTGCTACAAACTGACGCAGAATATTCTTGCGCTGCAATAAATTTGGGATTAAATCAGCATTATATTTCGGATTTGCCACTCGAGCGATAGCGAACAGGCGAAGCAAATCATCCCAAATACAAACCAATTTTTCCATTAAGATTAATACACAAATCGCTTGTAGCGTTTGTTACCAGCAGTATTTTTATTTAACATCCCATTGGAGTTTCGACAACAATAGTTTTGGTAATTATTTGTCCGTTGTCTTTATGTTTTCCTTTTATTCTTAAAAAATATCGACTTATTCCAACTTCGCTATTGTTATCAATTATTTTTTTGTTTTTCGAAATCAGTTTATACATTTCATCACCACATTCTGTTTTAGCTTTCTCTTTTAATTCTTCAATTTTAACTTCTGGAAATTTTGTATATTCTTTTTCAGAATATTTTTCACAAATGAACTCTTTGGATTCATTTGCTTTTAAAGTTTTCCAATCAGAATAATAATGTTTCCATTCGGTTAAATCACAATGAGGTCCTTCGTTTGTTATTGTTATACTAGTTTCGTAGCGTTGTTCAATTGTGAAATCTTTAATTTGGTTTGATAAAACCGTTATTTTTTGACTTTCTATTGTCTCGCCAAGTTCAGCATAAATAATTACAGTATCATTTTGAACTTGATTAAGTTTATTTTCTTCGTCAAAAATTAAAAGTCTATTTATAGAAATTGATAATTCTCGAAATTTAATATCTGTTATCGTGTCTTCTTCAGTTTTTTCATTTTGTAACATTTCTTCAGACCTTAAAGTTCCTGAAGACACTTTATTTGAGATGTTTATTTTATCAGGATTATTTATTGCAATTTCTGTATTTGTTGATACTTTGTTACAAGAGTAAAATATGATAAATGTCGTTAAGATGAATGTTATTTTTAGTTTTTTCATAATATTGCTGGTAGCGTTCCGGCGCTTCGAGACAATTGCGAACTGCGGAACTGCGTACTTTCTGCTAACATAATATTTCTTACGAAACGCAAACTTGAATTTTGAACAAAATTCGTAACTGTCGCGAAACGGCTCTTACCGGTAGTTACTTATACTTTCAACATAATCCCATGATGCGGATCATTTTTTCTCTGCAAAAATAGTTGAGAAATTTTATTTTGAAAATGAATTTCAAATAGACCAATTATTTCAGCGTTAAAATTCTGTTTGTCGACAGCTGTTATTTCTATTAAATCACGTTTAAACTTCCACAAATAATTTTCTTTTCTAGCGTTTGAATAAATCACTTCTAAAGTTTGATTGTCTTTAAATTCAAATGATACAATGTCAGCATATTTTGTCAAAGTAACTGTAACTATAACTCCATTTTTTTCGACATTTTCAAATTGCTTTAATTCCCACTTATGTATTATTTTATTTTGTGAATTTTGCTCAGTTAAACTTTGTCCAAAACAAGTAGAAATTGTTAAGAGTAAAGTTATAAATAATGTTTTCATAAATTTCTAAATTAAACTGTTTTTGGTTCTTGAATTTTCCGATTTCATGAGGCAATTACTGGTAACTAGTAAAAATGTCTGACAACAAAAGAATTAGCCAATTAAACTTCTTTGCCTTACAAACATCATACTTTTTCCTTTTGCTAATCTATAATTAAATTATTACAAATAAAAATGTTTTTATGTAATTAATCTTACGTGTACTAAGCTTCAATTACCTTCACAAAAACCTCAACAAACTCTTTCATCTTTAATAGAATTCCCGTTTTTGATGTTAGCCCTGTTTTCATCAGTGAATTTCTGGACTAAATCCCTTTTGCTTTTTAGCTGAATGTAGCCTCCCAAATAATAAATGATGGATTTCTTTGGGGCTGCAACTGCAGTTGGCGTTTTTTCATTGAGCTGTAATCTATCCTTGCTTTAGTAAACTATAAAATCAGTTGTTTTTAGATTACTTTTTTTCGATGGTCTTTGATTAAAATATTTAAATCAAAATCATCCATTATATAATGTTTTAACGGTAAAAATTCACCTATGGCTTAAATCATCAAAAACCCTATTTTTTTACTGTTAAAGCAGTAAATAAAACACTAAAACCAAACAAAGAACATTATCATAGAAACAAAAGGCACTAATTACTGTTAAAGCAGTAAAAATTAATTAAAATATAAATGATAATTTTGTTTCTGTATTAGACTTGAATGAAAAGCAACTTCCCTTTGTAGATAACAGAATGGAAGGAAAGCTTTAAAGGCTAAGCTATTCTGCCAATTTTTAAAGCACAATCAAAACAACAACCAAGGTTCCTCAACTGTTGTGATTTTAGTAGCTACAAAGGTTGCAGTGTACGGAAACGCAAAAGAAATAATCGGTTCTTGGTTCAACCATTTGTATTCATCGTCAGGATTTAAAATGATCGGCATGCGCTTTTTATGATTGTGAATTTCGGCCATTAAAGGATTGGCTTCTGTTGTCAAAATGGTATAGGTATTTTTAATTTCACCCGTACGAGCGTCTTTCCAATGCGAATAAAGACCTGCGAAAGCAAAGAGTTCCTCATTGGCAATCCCGACTTGATATTTTACCTTGTTTTTTCCTTTACTGTCAAGCCATTGCCATTCATAAAAACCATTGGCAATAACCAAGCAGCGTTGTTGTAAAATTTCTTTAAAAGAAGGTTTCTCTGTTACAGTTTCAATACGAGCATTTAAGGTTGATGCTTTGATTGTATCGTCCTTGGACCAACTCGGAATAAGTCCCCAATTATAATGTTCAATAACCGTAGGATCTGTGTTTGTAATTATAGGCGTTTTAGGAAAAGTAAAACCATTGTGATGTTCTTGTGGAGCAAACTCATGTTTGTCCTTGATCTTTGCATTAAAACGCTTTTCAATTTGTTTGGAAAGTTTGTTTTGAATAGTATGAAAACACATGACTTTACTTTATGAATTACAAAAAAATAATATCAAAACAAATATACTGAATCCTTGAGCAAAAGAATACGCTCGTTTTTACCAAAAGAATGCATCGAAAACTATCGTTTTTTACTCTTCAAAAACTACCGAGTCGTTCCTTTGCGCCAGCATTATTTTGCGCGGATATTTTTGTGCGTAAGCAAATAAAAGCTGCCTGATATATTGATTCGATTTATAAGGTGTAACATACTCCTTAACCTGTGTAGCATCATGAATTACAACATCAGTATCAAGGTAACCCATACCGTAAAAATGTCCTTTTTCGACCCAAATGCAACTGCGTTCTTGTGGCGTTCGTCCAGAATCGATAATAGCAAAACTAGGTCTGTTATTGGTATAAAAATCCAAAGCTGCCTGTATTTGATCGTTATGAATATCCAAATCAGGTAATTCAGTAACAGCTACCGTTTTTGTAAAAACATCCTCGTTCATGCTGCCGTATTTGCAAAAACGTTGGTCAATTTCAAATTTATTACTGAGTTCCTGCAATACTTGTATGCCTTCGTAAAGCGTGTCAAAAGTTTCTAAGCAGGTTTGATTTTTAGTCAATTTACCAATGGCCAAATAACGGTAACCGTTTCTGGCTTCGTATTCAAACAATCCAAATTTGGGTTCAAAACGCTTTAATGCCTTATTGTGTACGGGCCATAATTGCTTTATTTCGCTACATTCGAGTAACAACGCCATGAGTTCAGTACCGCAAAGCTCGTAGCTAATAGCGTAAATATCTCGTAAAAAATGCTGTCGCTGAGGCGTAATTTTATGACCTGTAAAATGCGATGCTACTCGTTTTTTTAGGTTCAATGCCTTACCAATGTAAATTACTTTTTTATGTTCGTCATAAAAATAATATACACCCGGTTTTTCAGGTAATTGTTCAAAATCTTCGCGTGGTAAGTTAGGTGGTAAGCGTTGATCTTGCGCTGTCTTTTTGATCATTTTACCCATTTCCTGCTCCGTATCCCAAGCCAATAATTTGGTAAATAAAATAGCGGTTGCATCGGCGTCACCTCCTGCTCTATGCCTGTTCTCTAAATCAATTCCTAACGAGGTACACAAACGCCCCAAACTGTAGGACGGCAATCCTGGCTTGATCTTGCGGGCCGCTCGTACAGTACACAATTTTTTAGCACTCCAAGGCAAACCGGCGCGCTCTAACTCATGTTTTACAAATGAGTAATCAAAATTTACGTTATGCGCCACAAAAATCCTATCAGATAGTAGTTCAAAAACCGTGTTGGATATGGTTTCAAAACTAGGCGCATCTTGCACCATTTCGTTGGTAATTCCGGTTAGAGCAAAAATAGCATCCGGTATGTATTTTTGCGGATTAACCAAGGTTTCCCAGCGCTCAATTACTTGCGTACCATCATGTATGATAATGGCTATTTCGGTAATACGACTGTGACTGGCATTGCCGCCTGTGGTTTCAATATCGACTATAGCGTATTCTTGTTGTTTCATTTTTGTAGGTACTGTTTTGTTTTTTTGGGTTAAAAAGGTAAGCTGTACTCTGCTACTAGTCTAACTATTTGTTAAGCCAATACTGTTTTTTACTTCGGCTAAATCTCTTTTTAATTCTACAAACATATTTTTAATGGCATCACTTTCTAACAACTCTGTGCGCTGGTCATTTTTAGAAATGCTACACTGGTATTCCCAAATTTCAAGAATATCTGAGGCTTTAATTTCGTAAGGCGAATAAAAATAATTGTCCGAAGCTACTACTAAGGCGTTCTTTTTATTTTTGTTGAGTCGTTTGTACACCATACCTTCGCTTCGGGTGATAAAAATATAGGTTTTCCCATCTAGTACTTCGCCCAATTGCTCTACATAACTGCCTACAATAATATCACCATCTTGGTGCGGTGGCATCGAGTCGCCCTCAACCGGAAAACCACGGTATTTGCCCACACCCAAAAACGGTAACGAAATTTGTTGCAATTGCTCGATATATTCCGGATCAGCATATCCGTTTAAGTATCCTGCTTTTACTTTTTGGGTGACTACTTCTATACGGTTTTCACCCATTTGATCGACTTGAATAGGCAAAATAAGGCGGTTATTTTCGAGTTTTAACAAATCAGTTACCTCAATTTTCCGAATATCAACAGAGAGCAACAAATCAATACTAATTTGATAATACTGCCCTATTTTTTTCAGAATTTCATACGGCGCTTCTGAAGTTCCGTCTTCGTATTTTACATACCTACCCCTAGTAATCATAAGGCTTTCGGCTACTTTTTCTTGCGAAATTTTGTGCTTCACGCGCAAGGCTCTGATATTGTCTGAAAATAACGACATAACTATTTTGTTATAATTTGGAACAACAAATATAATGAAAAATGTTACCATCTGTGCTAATTTTGTAATCTAAAATAAAAGGAAATGGCACGTGCAATTGTACATATGGATTTAGATACTTTTTTTGTTTCCTGTGAACGCTTGAACAACTCGCAACTAGAAGGGATTCCGCTTATTATTGGTGGCGGCGATCGCGGTGTGGTGGCCTCCTGCTCCTACGAAGCTCGACGTTTTGGAGTGCGCTCTGCAATGCCAACTGCTATGGCGCTCAAACTTTGCCCACAAGCCAAAGTAATCAAAGGCGACATGGAGCGCTACTCACAACTCTCACATACCGTAACCGAGGTGATTCAGGAAAAAGCGCCTATTATGGAAAAAGCCAGTATCGACGAATTTTACCTAGACATTACCGGCATGGATCGATTTTATGGTTGCTACCAATGGACCAATGAGTTGGCGCAACGCGTAGTCAAAGAGACGGGATTACCTATCAGTTTTGCGCTTTCTATCAATAAAACAGTTTCCAAAATTGGTACTGGCGAGGGCAAACCCAAAGGCCACTTAGACATTCCCGAAGATCAGGTTCGGCATTTTTTAAATCCATTATCGATACAAAAAATCCCTATGGTAGGCGACGTCACGTTTCAAACCTTATCGCGCATTGGCATTCGAACCATTCAAACTCTTGCCGAAATGCCTGCCGAAGTCTTGCAACGCATGATTGGTAAAAATGGAATCGAAATCTGGAAAAAAGCCAATGGCATTGACCACAATCCCGTTGAACCGTATACCGAACGCAAATCCATAGCTACTGAACACACTTTTGTACAAGATACCATCGATATGGCACAACTAAAATCTGTTTTGTGTGGCATGGTCGAAAAACTAGCCTTTCAATTGCGCTCTGAACAATGGCTGACCTCAACTGTGGTAGTTAAAATTCGGTATGCCAATTTTGATACCGAAACCAAACAATGCAAAATTCAATACACCTCAGCCGATCATGCGCTTACGCAAAAGGTACTCAGTCTGTTTGACAGCTTGTATCATCGAAGGATGCGTTTACGTCTCGTTGGGGTTCGATTTAGCGGACTCGTTCGAGGCACCTACCAAATTGATCTTTTTGAAGATACGCAAGAAATGCTCTCGCTTTATGCCGCCATGGATAAAATGAAAAGCCGCTACGGATTTGATGCGGTTATGCGTTGTGCTGGTGCAGCTATAAAACCCAACAACAAGGATGTTATTTTGAAGCGTAGAATTTAGTTGGCGTATGTATTAGAATTAAGTAAAATCATCTATTGCTGAATATTTTTTATTGAGAAATAGTAGTTTGATATTTTTCTTTTTTGCTTGATCAAAAAAGAAACAAAAAAATCAAGTCTTACGCTCCCTCGGCGGTCAAATTAGTTTTCGAATGCTAAAAGAAAAAAACTCGCTACGCTCAAACAGCTTTTCTTTTTTCGCATTCTTCACACATTTGACACTCGCCTGCGGTAGCTAAGGACATACATTGCAAGATGAGGAATATTGTATTTCATAAAAAAATTAAAATCTAAATCATGTACTTAAACTGCCATTCGTACCATTCCTTGCGTTACGGAACGATTCCGCTAGAGGACCTCATCAATAAAGCGGTTCAATCTGGCGTTACGGCTATGGCGCTTACTGATATCAATACCGTGACCGGAATTTATGATTTCATAACGGCCTGTAATCAATTAAAAATTAAACCTTTGGTAGGAATCGATTTTCGGACCAATAACGAATTCAAATACATCGGCCTAGCCCAAAACACTTGCGGATTGGCGGCTATGAATCGGTTTTTGACGCATCATAATTTTAAGAATATTCCATTACCTACTATAGCTCCTGAAATGGAATCGGTAGTGATTATTTACGCTTTTGCGAATGCGCCAACCTCTTTAAAAACGAACGAATATATCGGCATTCGCCCCGAGGAAGTAGGAAAGTTATTTGGTTACAAAGGCAATCTGGACAAAATAGTAATCCTGCAACCCGTAACTTTTAGAACCAAAAAAGAATACCGCTTGCATCAAATTTTGCGCGCCATTGACACCAACACCTTACTCTCAAAACTGCAAGAAACAGATGTAGCAACGCCTTACGAAATGATGGTCAATCAAGACCGCTTGCTTGCTGCTTACAAGGATTACCCGCAAATCATTGCCACAACGCAAGCGCTCATCGATAGTTGCGATTTTCAATTTGATTTTGAAACCCCAAAGAACAAAAAATACTACACCAATTCTCAAGAAAGTGATATCGCACTGCTAACCACATTAGCGCATCAAGGCCTGCATTGGCGCTACGGAAAAAACGATACTGTTGCCTTAGCTAGAGTGCAAAAAGAATTAAAAGTAATTGACGAATTGCAGTTTAGCGGTTATTTTTTGATTACTTGGGACATTATTCGCTACAGCAATAGCCGTGGTTTTTTGCACATTGGTCGCGGCAGCGGTGCCAACTCGATTATTGCCTATTGTTTAGGAATCACAGACATTTGCCCCATTGAGCTCGACCTATATTTTGAACGTTTTTTGAACGAAAACAGAAAAAGTCCTCCTGATTTTGACATCGATTGGAGTTGGCAAGAACGCGATGTTATTTTAGAATATATTTTTAATCGGTATGGATATGAAAATGTTGCGTTTTGTGGAACCAATGTGGAGTTTAAATACCGTTCTATTTTTAGAGAAGTGGGAAAAGTTTTCGGTTTACCCAAAGAAGAACTCGATCATTTGGCTAAAAATCCTATGCGTTTGCAACAAAGCAATAGCATTGTCAAAGAAGTACAAGAATACGGTATGCTGCTAGAAAAATATCCTAATCAACGCAGCATGCACTCATGTGGAGTCTTAATTTCTGAAGAACCCATTACTAATTATACGCCTCTAGAAATGCCTCCAAAAGGGTTTCCTATTGTGCTATTTGATATGTATGTGGCCGAATCAATTGGCTTTGAAAAGTTCGATATTTTGAGTCAACGTGGCATTGGTCATATTGACGATACGGTAAAACTAGTGGCTAAAAACAGAGGCATCCGAATTAATATTAGAGACACCAGCATTTCTAAAAATGAAGCTACAGCCAATACGTATTTGGCACGAGGCAAAACCATTGGCTGTTTTTATATCGAAAGTCCAGCTATGCGTGGTTTATTGCGCCGTTTGCAATGCAACAATTATAAAACCTTAGTCGCTGCCTCATCAATTATTCGGCCTGGAGTAGCAAAATCGGGTATGATGAAAGAGTATATTTTTAGGCACAATCATCCTAACCAATTTGAATATTTTCACAGCGTTTTTGAAGAACAATTGAGTGAAACTTACGGGATAATGGTGTACCAAGAAGATGTCATCAAAATTGCATTGCATTTTGGTGGATTACCCGCTGCCGATGGCGATATTTTGCGTAGAGCGATGAGCGGCAAAGGGCGTTCCTTGGCGGCTTTGCAAAAAATTAAAGATGATTTTTTTGTGAGCTGCACCAAACAAGGTCATGACGAAAAACTCAGTCAAGAAATTTACCGTCAGATAGAATCGTTTGCAGGCTATTCGTTTTGTAAGGCACACTCGGCTTCATATGCCGTAGAAAGTTATCAGAGTTTGTATCTAAAAGTATATTATCCTATTGAGTTTATGGTAGCCGTAATCAACAATCAAGGTGGTTTTTATAGAACTGAAGTTTATGTACACGAAGCACGAATGGCTGGCGCTACGATTCATAATCCCTGCGTAAATAAAAGTGAATTTACCACAACATTGTATGACAAAGAGGTGTATTTAGGATTCATGCACATGCAAGGTTTGCCCACAAAACTAGCCGAAGAAATTGTAACCGAACGAGACAAAAATGGCGACTATCTTTCATTAGAAGATTTTTGTAATCGGGTTTCAATTGGGTTAGAAAGTCTTAAATTATTAATCTTCATAGGCGCTTTTAGAGACACCGGCAAAACCAAAAACGAACTACTCATACTAGCTAGTTTGTTATTTAACTCGGCACCACAAGACCATCAAATGTTATTGTTACAAGAGGCTGTCAAAGAATTTCAGTTGCCTAAACTAGAACGTTCTTTTTTTGAAGATGCTTTTGACGAGATTGAATTATTAGGCTTTCCTGTTTCTTGCACACCTTTCGATTTATTACAAAGTCCTTACAGAGGCAATGTTATGGCCCAACATTTACTTCAATATCATAAAAAAGAAGTCCGCATGCTCGCCTATCTTATTTCTCGAAAACAGGTTCCTACGGTACGTGGCACGATGTTTTTTGGCACATGGATAGATCATGAAGGTACTTATTTTGACACCACCCACTTTCCTGATAATTTACAGCAGTATCCGTTTCAGGGAGGCGGTTGTTACCTACTCTTAGGAACTGTCGAAGTTGATTACCACTTCCCTACACTAACGATTAGCAAAATGGCAAAAATGCCCTTTGTACCTGACCCAAGATATTCTGATGCTAAAGACCATCAATTTTTAGCCCAACAACGCATCAAAGAAGATGTAAGCAGTACCAATAGAGCGCCTTATCCGAGAGCGCATGAAATTAATTTGCCTAGATTTAAAAGCAGTTAATAAAATCAACCAATATGATTTACTCCCTTATTTGTCTCGAATCAAGATAAAAACCATTGAGAAAGTTAAGAAAATTAAGTCCGAAACTTAATAAACTTAACCCGTGGGGTGAAATTATTAAAAACGTCAACCCGAGTATTTTTTGTACAGTAAAACGGAAAAAGACTTCTCGATACGCTCCGCTACTCGAAGTGACGCGTATCGAGAACCGTTCTTAATAAAATTTTTCTTTTGTCCTGAGTTTTTATCGAAGGGCTCGATCCATTTTTCCATAGAGAAACGAACAGACGAAAAATCATCTTCAAAAACCAATTGCACCCACGCATTAGGCCCTAAAAAAAGTTAGTACAAACAAAAAAATCGGGATAGTAGCCCATCCCGATTTTCAATTTGTATACAATATCTATTTAATCCAGAATAAAACTAACCATCACATTAGCCGTGATTGTGATTTCACCTAAGGCCAATGTTTCTCTTGGCTCGTTAACATCCATAGCCTCGGATTTTCTCATCATAGCATACATCGGTTGCGGATAATAGGTTTGTGAATTATCAACAATTGTGAATGCTTTACCTACTTTTTGACCCAATACAGATACATAATCTTCCGCTTTTAACTTAGCATCTTTCATTGCTAATTTGCGCGCCTCTGATTGGTATTGCGCTAATTTTGAAGACTGAAAAGTAACTGCGTCAATTCTGTTAATTCCTTCGTTTACCAAACCTTCCATCAACTCATCGTATTTACCTAAATCACGGAGCAAAATCACGATAGTTTGAGTGGCATTGTAGCTGTGTTTCTTTTTTTCGTAATCGTATTGCGGGTTGAGTGCTACACGCTCAGTTTTAAAATCAGCTGGAGCCACATTCATTTTTTTGATGAATTTTAAAACCGCATCTATCTTCGTGTCATTTTGTTTTTTTACATCTTTTGCGTTGTTCCCCTTCGTTTCAACCGTTACCGAAATACTGGCTTGATCAGGCGTAACTTTTACTTTTCCTTCGCCGTTAGCGCTAATTTGCGGGATTTGTTTTGTTTCCTGCGCTTGCGCAAATGACAGAAAGAATACGGATAAAATGGTAAGTGCTTTTTTCATGATATGCAATTTTAGTTGTTTGTTGTTGTCTATTTCAAAAGTTATGCCACTATAATTTTCCGAGCTTGGCCATGATAAATAAAATCACAATTGGAATGGCTAGTAAAACAACCATGGTGATATTATTGACTAACAAACTAGGCTCTTTTAAAAGCGTAATGGCATATCCACCAATGGCTCCTCCAAAATGTGCAGTATGACCAATGTTATCATTTTTAGCTCGCATGCCATAAATAGAATACAGTAAGTACAAAATCCCGAACAAATAAGCCGGTATTGGAATAATAAAAAAGAGGCCTAACATCATATCAGGCTGCAACAAAATAGCTGAATATAATACTCCTGTAACTGCACCCGAAGCACCTACTGCTCTATAACTGTAATCGTTTTTATGAAACATCAAACTGAGTAAATTGCCAAAAATCAAACTCCCTAAATAGATCAAAACAAAAGAAAAATTACCCAAATAACCCAGCACAACCGGAGCAAAAAACCACAGTGTCATCATGTTAAAAATCAAATGCAACATATCAACATGCAAAAAACCAGAACTTATCATTCTAATCTGTTCGCCTGCTTTAATACTTCCGATATGAAACTCATATTTCCTAAAAAAAGAAAGATCGTTAAAGCCTTTGTAACTAAATAATACATTGATAACAATAATGGCGATAAGTGCGCTATTCATAACTAATTTGTTTTTATTGGTAAAGATAATCATTATCAAATAGGGTTGCGTGCTGAGGCGTAATTTTATAACAGCAATCATTTTTCCGTTATATTTGCAAAAAAAAATTCATGCAATTACTTGTCTTTATTATTGCTTATCCCTTTTTGTGGATTGTTTCAATATTGCCTTTTCCTATATTTTATTTTCTTTCTGATTGCGTTTACCTACTTGTATATCATGTCATTGGATACCGAAAAAAAGTAGTTCGTGCTAACTTGGCTTTAGCTTTACCTCATCTTACAGCAAAAGAACGATTGCAAATTGAAAAAAAATCATACCATCATTTGTGCGACATGTTTTTAGAAATGGTAAAAACAATGACCATCTCTTCAGCAGAAATGAACAAACGTTTTGTAGTTACGAACCTTGAGATGATGACTGACTTAGAAAAAAAAGGAAAAAGTATCATGCTCATTGCCTCACATTACGCAAGCTGGGAATGGCTACTTTCTTTTAACCAAAAAGTATCTATCAAAGGTATTGGGGTTTATAAAAAATTGGCTAACAAGCATTTTGATAAATTGGTACGCGATATTCGTTCGAAATACAACACCGAATTGGTACCTACGAACAAAACGATTCCGTTAATTGCAAACAATCAGAGAAATAACATACAGTGCATTTACGGCTTAGCGAGCGATCAATCGCCTAAAGCAGACCGAATTTTTCATTGGCAAAGTTTTATGGGTGTCGAAGTTCCCGTGCATACAGGACCCGAAATGCTAGCAAAAAAATACGATATGAATGTCGTTTTTGCCAAGGTAAAAAAAATAAAACGAGGGTATTACGAACTAACGATTGTGCCTTTGAGCGAAAATGCCAAATCGGTTCCTGATTTTGAAATCACACAAGCCTACATCAAAGAAGTCGAAAAACAAATTGCTGAAGCTCCTGAATATTATTTCTGGACTCACAAACGTTGGAAACACAGAAGGTAACTCTAACAGTCTCAGTTTTCAGTTTTTACTTTAGTTTTTTATAACTTCCAATTGCGTTATTAATTAAGAAAACCAAGTTGTTACAAGAGCATCCTCTAGTGGCTGGGCTTGTTTGTGAACGAACTCATTAGTGTTTGGATTGTACTCGTAATCTAAAGCCCAAGTAGCATGATTTTCTGCTAGTGCTTTAATACCATTGCAAACAAATTCAATTTCGGCATTGGTTGTTGTTGGATGAATAGACATGCGAATCCATCCTGGTTTTCTGATTAAATCGCCCAATGAAATTTCATCAATCAATTTATTAGAAGTTTCTTGGTCTACATGCAGTAAAAAATGCCCGTAAGTACCTGCACAACTGCATCCGCCACGAGTTTGAATTCCGAATTTATCGTTGAGTAACTTTACACCTAAATTAAAATGTAAGTCTTCAATAAAAAACGAAATCACTCCCAAACGTTCTTGGTGTTGGCTAGCCAAAATTTTAATATTAGGCACCCATTTTAACTCTGAAAAAATATAATCAACCAGTTCGTGTTCTCTATTCAAAATATTTTCAATCCCCATTTGATCCTTCAATTGAATAGACAAAGCGGTTTTAATAACTTGTAAAAAACCCGGAGTTCCGCCATCTTCGCGCTCCTCAATATTGTCAATATACTTGTGCTCTCCCCAAGGATTTGTCCAACTCACTGTGCCACCACCCGGATTATCAGGTACTACATTCTGATATAATTTTTTATTAAAAACTAGGATTCCTGATGTTCCTGGGCCTCCTAAAAATTTGTGTGGCGAAAAGAAAATGGCATCCAAATAACTCTCCGCATCTTCCGGATGCATATCGATTTTTACATACGGACCTGAGCATGCAAAATCTACAAAACAAAGTCCGTTGTGTTGGTGCATTATTTTTGCCACTTCATGATACGGCGTTTTGATACCGGTAACATTAGAACATGACGTTATTGATGCTATTTTAAACGATCTTTCTTTGTATTTTTCAAGTAAAAGCATCAAGTTTTCTATGCTAAACAAACCGTCTTCGGTAGCCGGAATTACCTCAACATCTGCAATGGTTTCAAGCCAAGAAGTTTGGTTAGAATGGTGCTCCATGTGCGAAATAAAAACAATTGGCTTTTTTTCGGCAGGAATTGTGATGAAATTTTTGAGATTTTCTGGAACTTTTAAACCCAAAATACGTTGAAATTTATTGACCACGCCCGTCATTCCGGTTCCATCTGTAATTAAAACATCATCTGCATTAGCGTTCACGTGCTGCTTGATTAGGTGTCGCGCATGATGATAAGCTTTGGTCATCGCTGTTCCAGAAACCGTAGTTTCAGTATGTGTGTTGGCCACAAAAGGACCAAATTCATTCATTAATTTTTCTTCGATTGGTCGGTACAAGCGTCCGCTCGCTGTCCAATCAGTATAAATGATTTGTTTTTTCCCGTAAGGAGAATCAAATGTTTGATCAATCCCAATAATCTGCTCACGAAATTGCTTAAAATAAAGTTCTAAAGTAGTAGGTATTGTTGTCGTTGTCATCTGATTTGTAATTTGAGCTCAAAGATATTCAATTTTGTGAAATAGACTTTTTCAATTGCGTTAAAAAAATCGATTTCGTTCGGATAAAAATGATTCAAAAAACAGATTTTAAAATTTGAAATATAATGAAGTTAATTCCTAAAGATGATCGATTTATAAAAATAATTCGAAATGTAAAGTAGCCGACAAAAGTATCTGAATAAAGGTTTTAGATTTGAGGATCTATTTTAAAATCATAAGCTATGAAAAAACCATTCTATTTATTGTCGTTATTTATCCTCTTACTTTCTTGCGAAGTTGAAGGCGAATTAACGCGAGATGCCGTTAATGTTGCACCTCCTGCGAGTTCACCAACGCTTGCGCAAGGTACATTTACCCCATCACCAGGAATAAGGGTAACGGGATTAGCAAAAATTGTTTTTAACGGTATTCAAAATGAGGTTCGTCTAGAAAATTTTAGTGTTTCCTCAGGTCCCGATCTAAAGGTATACCTCTCTAGGGGCAATACTCCTTCAGACTTTGTCAATTTGGGAAATCTTACCTCGGCTACTGCCTATTTCATTCCGGTACAAGTCAATACAAATGATTATAAATACGTACTCATTCACTGTCAACAATACAATCACCTTTTTGCCGTAGCAGCTCTCTCTAATTAATATTTAGTTTTATGAAAAAAATAATATTGATTTTAACCATAATATTCTTTTTTAAGACGAACTCCTTCGGACAAGGATGCAGTGACGCTGGTATTTGCTCTATCAGCTCTATGTTTCAAAGTGATAACAACATAACACACAACAACATTGAGTTTGGAACTATCTTGGGTGCTGGCGAAGCTGATGTAACTTATATTTCACCTTACGTAACCTACAGCCGAACTCTCAATAAAAGTTGGACTTTAAGCTCAAAAATTACATACTCGATTGCAAGTGGTAGTTTCGGTCAGCGTGGTGCTTTTGGAGATGCTTATGCACTAGCAAATTACAATTGGAAATCAGAGAAAAAGACCAAATGGAGCACGCTAATTGGATTTAAAATTCCATTTACAAGCTCCAATTTAAAGATTAATGAATTCTCGATTCCGTTAGACTATCAATCCAGTTTAGGAACCTTTGATGCCTTATTAGGGATGAGTTTAATTTATAAAAAATGGGATTTTAATACCGCCTTGCAAATTCCAGTTTTTAACAATAACAAAAATTCATACTTTGCTGAATTTAGTGGTTCAACTGATTTTGCAAGTACTAATTTATTCGAGCGCAAATCCGATGTATTGTTACGAGCGACTTACACGCAGCAAACTACCAATAAAAAATTCACATTCAAGCCCAATGTTTTGTTTTTATACCATTTAGGAGAGGACACATTTGAAAACATTTTTGGTCAAAGAGAGGCGATTGCCAACTCCGATGGTTTAACCATAAATGGCAATTTAATTACCGCATATGCGCTTACAAAAACTAGTAGTTTAGAGTTATCTCTTGCCGCTCCATTTGTAGTCAGAGAAGCAAGACCTGATGGGTTAACACGTCAATTTACAGCGGGAATTATCTATAAAATTGCTTTTTAAAAAACAATCAAAAACTTTACCTACCACCATTGGCTCGCAAATCAGCAATACATTGTGAATCTAATTGTGGCGCAGCAGTTGTCGAAACCATGTTATTAATACCACTACCTACCTCGGCAGACCAATACATTAAACACGTTTTTTCAATACAATGCCTTGGATGTGCAGTGTCTTCATGATTGCTCTGCAAAGCCGTTCCAAAATTGGTCAGACCCAGAATATGACCAAATTCATGGGTAATAATTGTAGTTTCTAATACAGTGCGATTAGGTTCAAAAGGGCTATCGCTGAGTCCTTGAATCGTTTTTTCAAAAATCACAAAAGATGTATTTCTATAAGCTGTTCCTAACACTACACCTTCAGCGGTATCTTGTGATGATTTCCCATCGGCAAAGAAAGCCCAAACTGCAAGTTCCGTTCCTGAATTGTATTTTGTCCTGTTTGCCTCTTCAAGCGCCACTATTTGCTGAGTTGTATAGGTTGTATTGCCAGGCGATACAATGGCACGTTTGATCACATTTATACCAGCAGGCTTGAAGGTACGTGCACTAATAAATGCTACAAAATTATTTATTGCTGCTGCACTTGGCTCAAAACCATTTACATAAACAACCTCGACAACAAGACTTTTAAACTTTCTATCTGATAGTAAATCATTGGCTGAACTTCCGGTTATTTGTTTATTAGCTGTCGTATTAACTCCGTTAGATATATTTGATTCAGAATCATCTTTGGCACACGAAAAGAAAAATAGTAAGGCAGCAAGGCTAAGAATATTAAGTTTTTTCACGTTGTAAAAATTTTTATTTTTTGGATGATAGTACAAAGCAAAGTACTCTATTAATAAATACGAAATAGAAATTGTTTTGGATCTTGTTTTAAAACAAAAAACCCTTTCAAAAATTGCTTTGAAAGGGTTTTGTTTTTGAAATTATTCAGAATTAAATTCCGGCAATAACTTTTATTTCGTCAATAATACGCAAGGCCAAAACATCTGCCTTTTCTTGAGAAGCTGCTTCGGTGTAAATACGAATAATTGGTTCCGTATTCGATTTACGTAAGTGCACCCAATTATCAGCAAAGTCAATTTTTACTCCGTCAATGGTGGTAATATCTTCATTTTTGTACTTTTCAATCATCGCAACAAGAATAGCATCCACATCAATTTGCGGTGTCAATTCAATTTTGTTTTTGCTCATGTAATATTCTGGATACGAAGCACGCAATGCCGAAACTGTCATTTTTTTGTTCGCCAAATGAGTCAAAAACAAGGCTACACCTACCAAGCTATCACGTCCGTAATGAAGCTCTGGATAGATGATTCCACCGTTTCCTTCGCCACCAATAATTGCATTGTTCTTTTTCATCAACTCGACTACATTCACTTCGCCTACAGCACTAGCTTCATAGTTTCCGTTGTGTGATTTTGTCACATCACGCAAAGCGCGAGACGAAGACATATTAGAAACCGTATTTCCAGGAGTTTTACTCAAAACATAATCAGCGCAAGCCACCAAAGTATACTCCTCGCCAAACATTTCGCCGTCTTCGCAAATAAATGCTAAACGATCTACATCTGGATCTACAACAATTCCTAAATGTGCTTTTTCTTTAACAACCAATTCGGAAATATCCGTTAAATGTTCTTTCAACGGTTCTGGATTGTGCGGAAAGTGTCCGTTTGGTTCACAGTACAATTCCACAACTTCAACACCCATTAACTCTAATAATTTAGGGATAATGATTCCGCCTGACGAATTTACTCCGTCAACAACAACCTTAAAATTAGCCGCTTTAACAGCTTCAACATCAACTAGCGGTAAATTCAAAACTTCATCAATATGGATATCCATGTAAGCATCATTGCTGATCACTTCTCCAAGCTGATCCACATCCGAGAAATCGAAAGCTTCGGCATCAGCAATCGTTAATATTTTTTCGCCTTCAATACCATTTAAAAACTCCCCTTTTTCGTTCAATAACTTCAAGGCATTCCATTGTTTTGGATTGTGCGATGCGGTTAAAATAATTCCACCATCTGCTTTTTCTAAAGGAACAGCAACTTCAACTGTTGGCGTAGTCGAAAGTCCTAAATCAATCACATCAATACCTAAACCAATAAGCGTATTTACTACCAAATTGTGAATCATCGGTCCTGAAATACGTGCATCACGCCCTACAACCACAGTTAATTTTTCTTTTCCAGCATAATTTTTCAACCATGTTCCGTAAGCCGATGCAAATTTCACCGCATCAACCGGAGTTAAATTATCACCTACTTTACCGCCTATTGTGCCACGAATTCCTGATATTGATTTTATTAAAGTCATTTAGTATGAGTATTAAATTCTGATTTCAAATTAAAAAAGACTACAAATATAGGAATTGAAGAATTACAAACGTAAAATTGATTTTAAAATCAGCAGATAAATCCTTAAATTGTGCGAATGAATTTTTTAGCACACATATATCTTTCTGGCAACAACGAACTACTAAAAATAGGCAATTTTATGGCTGATGGTATTCGAGGTAAGAAATTTGAAACCTATCCCAAAGCCATTCAAAACGGCATACTTTTGCATCGAGCAATTGATTCCTTTACCGATGCGCATCCTGTTTTTAGACAAAGTACGAAAAAACTACACGAAAACTACCATCACTACGCAGGTGTAATTGTCGATGTTTTGTACGATCATTTCTTAGCCAAAAACTGGCAAGTCTATTCTTCTGAACCGCTAGCCGATTTTGTACATCAATTTTATCAATCGCTACACAGAAACTACGATTTACTATCTGATAAAACCAAGAACATTTTACCCATCATGGAAAAGGAAAATTGGTTGCTGAGCTATCAAACCGTTGATGGAATCAAACATATTTTAACGCAAATGGATCGACGCACGAAGAATCAATCGCAAATGCGTTTTGCCACCGAAGAACTAACGCTCCACTATTCCGAATTTGAAAAAGAATTTGAGCTTTTTTTTGAAGATCTACGTGCATTTGTACACCAAAAAATAAACAAATTAGAAGCATAAAAAACTAGCTTTAAAACTAAAACAAACCAAAAAATGACCCTAACCACTCGAATTTCTATCCTTTTTTTAGCACTCCTTTGCAGCAGTGTTTTTTATGCGCAAAAGCAAGATACAAAACCAACAGGATTAGTAACTGCTCACGCCATGGTTGTTTCTGCTCGTGAAGAAGCTTCAGCAATTGGTATGGCTATCATGAAAAAAGGAGGTAACGCGTTCGATGCTATGGTTGCCACCGAATTAGCATTGGCAGTTGCCCACCCGCAAGCCGGAAATATAGGTGGTGGCGGATTTATGGTGTACCGAAAAGCCAATGGTGAAACGGGCGCAATTGATTACCGAGAAAAAGCACCTTTGTCGGCTTCCAGCACCATGTTTCAAGACGCAAACGGAAATGTAATTCCTGGTAAAAGCACCGCTACTGCCTATGCCGTAGGAGTTCCTGGGACTATTGCCGGTATTTTTGAAGTGCATAAAAAATTTGGTTCTTTACCGTTAAAAGATATTTTAGAACCTGTAATCGCATTGGCCGAAAAAGGAGTTGTTGTAACACCTACCCAAGCTAAAAGTTTGGCTGCATTTAGAGCTGTTTTTCAAAAAGTAAATGGTCCAGAAAGTCTTTTTTCGAAAATATATCAGGCAAAAGATACCATCAAATACAAAGCCTTAGCAGCTACTTTAAAAAGAATTGCACAAAACGGACGAGACGAGTTTTACACAGGTGAAACAGGACAAAAACTAGTTGCTTTTCTCGCTAAAAAAAACGGAATCATGAGCACATCCGACCTGCAAAAATACCAAGCAAAATGGCGTACTCCTATTACGTTTAATTACAAAAATTTAAAAATCACATCGATGTCGCCTCCAAGTAGTGGAGGAATTTGCTTGAACCAAATCATGAAAATGATTGAGCCTTATCCGCTGGCGCAAATGGGGCATAACAGTACAAAAAGCATTCAACTCATTACCGAAGCGGAACGCCGTGCGTATGCCGATCGAAATTTTTATTTGGGCGATCCCGATTTTGTATCCATCCCGACAACGCAATTATTGGATGATTCTTATTTAAAAAACCGCATGAAAAGCTTCACTTTCGACAAAGCGACCAAATCAGCCGATGTTGCTCAAGGAGAAATCGTAGGCTATGAAAGCGATCAAACTACCCACTACTCTATTGTTGATCCCTTTGGGAATGCAGTCGCAGCTACAACTACGTTAAACGACAACTATGGCTCCAAAATTTATTGTGATGATTTGGGCTTTTTCCTCAACAATCAAATGGACGACTTTAGCTCTAAGCCGGGCGTACCCAATTTGTATGGTTTAACAGGTAGCAAAGCCAACAGTATTGCACCTGAAAAAAGAATGCTAAGTTCAATGACGCCAACCATTATCGAAAAAGATAAAAAACTTTATATGGTAGTGGGAACTCCAGGTGGGTCTACCATTATAACCTCAGTTTTGCAAACTATTTTAAACGTTTACGAATTTAATTTAAGCATGCAAGAAGCAGTAAATGCACCTCGATTTCACCATCAATGGTTGCCGGATTTAATAACTTTTGAACCCAACACCTTCCCAAAAGAAACTTTGAAAGAATTACAAGCAAAGGGTTACAAAACCAACGAAAAAGACAAAGAAATCATAGGAGCAGTTGATGCAATTTTAGTTTTACCCAACGGTAAATTAGAAGGAGGTGCCGACAAAAGAGGTGACAACAAAGCAGTTGGATACTAATTAAAGTAGATTGCTAATTCCTGAGCAAAAAACAGCTAAAAATATGCCGAAGCGTAAAATAATAGTAGCTTTGTAGCCTTCCTATAAATTACAATATGTTCAAAAAAATTCTATCAAAACTAGAGGCCATTATTGCCATTGCTCAATCATTACTTAGTCCGAAACAGTTCATTTTTATGTCGGCAGTTTTGGTGGGTATTTCGGCTGCATTTGCTGTAATTGTTTTGAAAACATTTGCTCATGGCGTTTTTTCATTTGCTACCTATGTCAGTGGTATTTTGAAACTCGGATTTTTAAATAGTATTCTACCCATTATTGGAATTTTACTCACCGTTTTGGTTGTCAAAAAAGTTTTAGGTGGTTCCATTCAAAAAGGAACTTCTCAAATATTATATGCTGTTGCTAAAAAAGCGAGCATCATTCCCAAAAAACAAATGTATGCCCAAATTGTTACTAGTTCGTTAACCGTAGGCTTGGGAGGATCAGCTGGTTTAGAAAGTCCGATTGTAATTACCGGAGCAGCATTCGGGTCGAATTATGCTCAAAAATACAAACTCAGTTACAAAGACCGTACTTTGCTGATTGGTTGCGGAGTTGCTGCCGGAATTGCAGCTGCGTTTAACGCTCCAATTGCTGGTGTTTTATTTGCTATCGAAGTATTATTGGTCGATGTAAGCATTGCTGCCTTCACACCAATTATGATTGCAGCTGCAACAGGCGCTTTGGTATCGGTTATTGCCTTAAATGAAGAAATTCTGCTCTCGTTCAAGCGCCAAGAAGATTTTGATTACCACAACATCATTTACTACGTTTTACTTGGCATGTTTACTGGTTTTGTATCAGTTTATTATTCTCGTAATTTTCAACGCGTCGAACATTTCTTTTCTCGATTAAAACTAACTCCTTACAAAAAAGCGCTTTTTGGCGCCTCTATTTTAGCCATATTAATTTTTATTTTTCCGACACTTTTTGGCGAAGGCTACGAAAGTATTAAAACTTTATCCGAGAGCGATCCCGGTAAATTGTTAGAAAACACCTTGTTTGAAGGTTTTAGAGACAACAATTGGGTTTTACTACTTTTTGTGGGTGCAACTATGATGATCAAAGTATTTGCTTCAGGAATCACTCTTGGCAGCGGCGGAAACGGGGGTAATTTTGCGCCCTCACTATTTTTAGGATCGTATGTTGGTTTTTTCTTTTCAAAACTGATTAACCTTATCGGGTTGACAAAACTACCTGTGAGCAATTTCACCTTGGTAGGAATGGCTGGAATTTTAAGTGGTTTGTTTCATGCGCCACTCACAGCCATATTCCTTATTGCTGAAATTACGGGTGGTTACAACTTGATGATTCCGCTTATGATTGTAGCATCAATCAGTTTTGCCATCTCCAAACGTTTTGAAAAACACTCAATGGATGTGAAAAATTTAATCAAAAAAGGACACGCCTTTACCAGCAACAAAGACACGAACGTACTCTCGACTCTTGAAACAAGCGCCATCATACAAACTGATTTTTTGACTGTAACTGCTAACGAAAATTTAGAGCGCTTAGTCGACCTAATTTCACACTCCAACCAAGTGATATTTGCAGTGGTAGACACGGAACAAAACCTAGTTGGAATTGTACATTTCAATGACATTCGTGAAATTATTTTTAACAATTACCGCGTAAAATACACTTTGGTACACGAAGTCATGACAGCCCCAACTGCGGTAATTTCGCCCGAAGATTCTATGGGAGTGGTTATGAATAAGTTCGAAAGCGCTAACAAAGCCTTTTTACCCGTGTTAAAAAACGATAAATATTACGGATTCATCTCTAAATCAGTTGCTTTAGAGGCTTACAGAAGCAAGCTAAAATCGATGACAATAGAATAATTGAATGTAGAAAAAAAGCAGACCTATAAGCCGGATTCTGTATCTCGATTACTCGAAACCCTTATCATTTATCTAGATCCAAAATTACTTTTGAACTCAAGCTATCTACCCTTCAGCAACGAACGAGAAGCCCTTAAATGCTGATATACTTGATATTTCACCGCATAGAGTTTACCTGGTTTCACTACAGCATTACCTGTACATACTTTCTGTTGCACTTGTCCTAATCGCGTTCGTAAAAACGCAACCGACGGGTGTTACCCGCTATGCTTCTCTGTGGTGTCCGGACTTTCCTCCCTCCCGATAAATCGGGACGACGATAAGGCGGTCTGCGAGGCAAATTTACACTATTAAATCGATTTTCATTCAGCACAAAGCTACTTTATCCCCTAACTAAGCAAGCAACTGATATCAAATCATTTAAAGCTGTACATGTTGTCAATTTGAACAAAGAAGCATACGAAACTTGGAACAAGTAGATTCAAAAAAGACGTTCAAACTAATTTTTCATGTCTTTAAAATACTCTTTTTTAGGAGCTTTTTCCAGCTATCCGCTACAATCTTATGGGCCATCCCGAGGTGTCGGGATTGGCGCATAAGGATTTTCACTACTATCTGGGCTAAGTCTATCCATCGTTAGGTTACACGCTTAAAATTCTAAAATCTTTCAATCCTTAAATTTTTAAAGCAGCAAATTAAAGTCTATATTTGCTGTCCAAAATTAAGATTTTCATGGAGCAATTTGTAGTATCGGCACGTAAATACCGCCCGCAAACATTTAAAGATGTTGTAGGGCAAAAAGCCATTACCAATACTTTATTGAACGCCATAGAAAGCAATCACTTGGCTTCCGCACTATTGTTTACGGGACCACGTGGAGTGGGAAAAACTACCTGTGCCAGAATCCTAGCTCGCAAAATCAATCAACCCGGTTATGATGACCCAAATGAAGATTTTGCTTTCAATGTTTTTGAACTTGATGCCGCCTCAAACAACTCTGTTGATGACATTCGTAATTTAATTGACCAAGTTAGAATTCCACCACAAACAGGTCAGTACAAAGTATATATTATTGATGAGGTGCACATGCTATCATCGGCAGCTTTTAATGCTTTCTTGAAAACGTTAGAAGAACCGCCTAAGCACGCCATTTTTATTTTGGCCACGACCGAAAAACACAAAATCATTCCAACGATACTTTCTCGTTGTCAAATTTTCGACTTCAAACGCATCACTGTAAAAGACGCTAAAGAGCACTTAGCCGAAGTCGCAACTAGTCAAGGTGTCGTTTTTGAAGATGACGCACTGCATATCATTGCCCAAAAGGCTGATGGAGCCATGCGTGATGCGCTGTCTATATTTGATCGTGTGGTGTCGTTTTGTGGTAAAAACTTAACACGACAAGCAGTAACTGAAAACTTAAATGTTTTAGATTGCGAAACCTACATCAATGTCACCGATTTAATTCTGGAAAATAAAATTCCAGACCTATTAATCGCCTTTAATGAAATTTTAGCCAAAGGTTTTGATGCACATCATTTTGTGTCGGGCTTGGCTACACATTTTAGAGATTTATTGGTATCAAAAAATCCTGCTACTTTAACTCTTTTAGAAGTTGGTGAAGCAGCACAGCAAATGTATGCAACGCAATCACAAAAATGCAGTCAAGATTTTCTACTACAAGGAATTGAAATTGCAAACGATTGTGATTTGAAATACAAAGTCAGTCAAAACCAGCGACTCTTAGTCGAACTTTGTTTGATGCAATTGGCCTCTATCACTTTTGATGGAGAAAAAAAAAAGTTGAGCAATTTATAATCCCGCCCATACATTTCCGTAAATCTGATTATTCAATTGTTGATAATAGTTCTAACACAACCGCTGCTGCTACAACAGCCGAAGTAGTAAACGTAACTACGACAACTACAGCTGAACAACCTAAACCATTGGCGCCCGTTGAAGCAAAACCAAATCCTATTGTAGCACCCGCAGCATCTAGACCAACAGAAGGAAAAGTATCTGCATTTTCACTCGCCAGCATTAGAGCTAAAAAAGCACTAGAGGAAAGCACCAAAGGCATTGTAAAAGAAGTATTGCACTTACCAACAGAACCTTTTACCGAGACTGAAATGCTTGTATATTGGAACAAATATGCACAACGCTTAGGAGAAAAAGGTTTTAAAATTATGGAATCGCTACTATTGATTAACGACCCAAAATTAAACGGAACAGCTATTACTATTGAACTTCCTAATGAGGGTTCAAAGTTAGATTTTGAAAGAGAATTGATTGGATTGTTGGGCTATTTACGTGGTCACTTACACAATCACGACATTACTATTGAGGTGATAGTAAATGAAACAATAGAACATAAACGCAGTTTTACAGATCAAGATCGCTACAACCGCTTTTTAGAAATCAATCCAAACATTGAGCTTTTACGCACAACATTCGGATTGGATTTAGATGCTTAATTTATATTTTACCAAAGTACATGGCTTTTACAATTCCGTCAGATAGTCCAATTTTTGGCACATAAATCTGTCGGGCGCCACTCCATTTCATGGCATTCAAATAAATTCGAGTAGCCGGAATAATTACATCAGCACGATCCGGATTTAAGCCTAATTCTGCAACTCTTTGCTCATACGACAAGGAGTTCAAAAACGCATATTGAGAGTTGATATAAATGTATGAGAGAGGCTTTTCTTGTGGCTTTCCAGACATTTTAAACAACTTATTGATGTTTCCTCCAGAACCAATTAAAGTTACCTCTTCGTAATCTTGCGTGTTGGTTTTGATCCATTTTTCAATTTCGTCCCAAACCACATCGCAAACCATATTATTTAACAAGCGCACCGTTCCTGCTTTGAACGATCTCGAATTAATCATTTTACCATTCGAAAACAGCGTAAATTCGGTACTTCCACCGCCTACATCAACAAACAAATAGGTTTGATCTGTTTTGAGTAAGTGATGTAAATCTGTCGAGGCAATAATAGCTGCTTCCTTTTTTCCATCAATAATTTCAATCTTAATATCAGCCTTTTTCTTAATGATTGCAACTACTTCTTTGGCATTGTAAGCTTCGCGCATGGCCGAGGTTGCAAAAGCCATATAACGCTCTACTTTATGCACTTTCATAAGCAAGTTGAATGCCTTCATAGCATCGCACATGCGGTCAATATTTTCAGGAGAAATTTCACCCACTGTAAAGGCATCCTGACCCAAACGAATGGGCACACGTACAAGGGAACTTTTATTAAATTGTGGCTCTTTACCGTCTTGCTCTACAATGTTTGCAATCAGCAATCGCATGGCATTCGAGCCAATATCAATTGCTGCATACTTTTTAATTTTAATCATTTTTTACTGCTGTTATTTCTTTGCAATTACACTGTTTTTTTCATAAAAATCGAACACAAAAAAGACTCGCTAATTTTGTGCCAATTCTTCGTTATGAGCAAGTTCATCTAATTTTTTTTGGTAATATTTGTACGTTTCTAATTGTGCTCTAAAAATAGGATTATGATTGCGCGCTCGGTATTTGTTATCTAATTTATAAGAATGAAAACGGGCTTTTACATTTCCTTTCCAAGCGATATCAAAATTAGCAATCAATTCATTTTTAATGTTTTGATCGTAAATAGGACATGTAACTTCTACACGACCATCTAAATTTCGAGTCATAAAATCAGCCGAAGAAATATACACTTCTGTTTGCCCTGCATTGCCAAAAATATACACTCTAGAATGCTCTAAATAATTATCAACAATACTAATAGCTTCGATATTTTCACTCATGCCTGCAATGCCCGGAATCAAGGAACAAATACCTCTAATTTCAAGCTGAATTTTCACACCTGCTCTACTAGCTTCGTACAATTTATCGATCATTTCTAAATCAGATAAACTATTCATTTTTAACTTAATATGTGTTTTTCTTCCCGCTAATGCGTGTGTGATTTCACGATCAATTAATTTAATAAATCGTGTTCTGGTATAATGCGGAGAAACGATCAAATGCTTGTAGCGATGTACGCGATAATTGATGTCGAAAAACTCAAAAATACGCATGATGTCTTTGAGAATTTGTTGGTGACTTGTAAAAAGAGTTACATCAGTATAAATCTTGGCAGTTGACTCATTAAAGTTACCTGTCGAGATAAATCCGTAACGTTTGATTTTGAGATTTTCTACTCGTTCAATAACACATATTTTACTGTGTACTTTCAGTCCTTTGATACCAAAAATAAGTTCAATACCTTCGAGCTGCATTTGCTCTGCATACGAAATATTTGAAGCTTCGTCAAAGCGGGCTTGTAATTCTATTTGAACAGTAACTTTCTTACCGTTTTTAGCAGCATTAATCAATGAACTGATGATTTGCGAATTCTTAGCTAAACGGTATAATGTAATTTTAATTGAAATCACTTTTGGGTCTAATGCCGCTTCGCGCAAAAACTTAGTCAAGTATGAAAATGACTGGTAAGGAGCATGAAGCAAATAGTCGCGTTCGCTAATTTTTTCAAGCATACTTCCTTCTAAACTCAAACCAGGAATTGGCAACGGATCATTAGTTTGATAGAGTAAATCTTGTCTGCCTAAATTTGGGAAATTCATATAATCTCTCCTATTATGATACCTTCCTCCGGGAATGATACTATCGGTAGAAACGATTTTCATTTTATCCAAAAAGAAATTCAATGTGTCAGGCTCAATCAACTGATCGTATATAAAACGAACCGGCTCACCAATACGTCGGTCTTTGACACTAAGCGTGATTTTTTCAATCATACTTTTACTTAAATCACTATCGATATCTAATTGCGCATCTCTAGTAATTTTAATCATGTGTGCAGAAACACTTTCGTAGTCGAAAATATTAAAAATGTTGCTAAGATTATGACGTATCACATCATCAAGCAAAATAATATATTGTTTTTCATTGACTGTAGGCAATACCACAAAACGATTTATCGCAGTTGGAATTTCGATGACTGCGTAACGCACCTCGGCAGTATGATTCATCACTAATTTTACAGCCAAGTAACCCGAAGTATCTTTTAAAACAGGAAACTCAGCCAAATCGTTAAGGATAATTGTAACCAACTCAGGACTGACTTTTTGAATAAAAAAATCTTTCAAAAATAGTTCTTGCTCAGCATTAATATCTGCCTCAGTGATGATAAAAATGTTTTTGGTTTCCAATTCACTTTCGATGATATTCAGAATTCGTAAACTTTCGGACTGCTGTTGAATTACAATTTCGGTAATATCCTTAACTAATTGTTGCGCCGAGATACCACCAAGATACTTTTCACCAGTAATTCCAGTTAAACTTAAACGCCTGATTGCGGCAAAACGAACTCTAAAAAATTCGTCTAAATTATTAGAAAATATACCTAAAAACCGAAGTCGATCAAGCAAAGGAACCGATGAATCTCCCGCCTCCTGCAACACGCGAGCGTTAAATGCCAACCAACTTTTTTCACGATCAATATATTTGTATGCAACTGCTTTATTCATTTTAAATCTTTGGGAAATAATACCTTTTTTGTTGTACCTTTTTTAATGAAATTCCAATCTTCGCTATCAAATTGTATGGATACAAAACCTGCAGTTGATACAGTAGCTACAGGTACAGATCCAAATTTATTTACAAAATCAGTTAAGGCATTATTGTGTCCGAAAACGATTAAATTATCAATAGTATTTGGACAACTCCTTATGAATTTTTCCAGCTGCTTGGCTTCAAAAGTATAAAGGTCGTGTTTGTAAATGATACTATCAAGAGGAAAGCCAACATTTTGAGCAAAAATTAATGCCGTACTAGTTGCTCTCTTTGCCGAACTACACCAAATTGAATATGATTTTGGCAAAAAATCCTTTGCATGAAGCGCAATTAGGTGGGCGTCTTTAATTCCTTGACAGGTTAAGCCCCTATCAAAATCTTGCATTGGAACTTCCCAACTAGATTTCGCATGTCGAATCAAAATAAGTTCTTTCATAAATTCTCATGTTAAAAACCCTCATTAATAAACATTGAAAGTTACAAGAAATAAAACACTATTACAAACAAATATAACTTTGGAAAAAGAAAACAAACTGAAACAAATAGCTCCCAGCACTAAAATATGGAATACTAATTGCTTGCTTACTATACTGAAAATAGTAGTTCTAAATGAAAGAAGTTACCTCGAATCAAAAAAACAAGTAGAAGTACGTAGAAAATGTAATTCAACGGTTATTTGAGTTTTTAAAAGAAAAAATAATGTTAATAGAGTTTTAACATATAATTTAGCCGAGTGTTAGTGGCTGCATACGCAGATACGAAATTAATAAGATTTAAATAATTAGTTAATAATTAAAATTATTTTCACTTAAAGGACTAATTTAATGAAAGATAAGTAAAAATAGGTGCAAGAAAGGCAGAATTTATCAACTTAAATTGTACTAAAATGAAGGCGATTTAAAACCATAGCTTTGCTTTTTTCGAATACACAAGACACAAAACATTAAACAAACAAGAACCAAAAATAAAATAAGGCTGTTTTTCCTCAAAATAAAATAAAAATATGAGCAACATTACTCACAGAAATTTAAAATTAATTCAGGGATTTTTATTCATTGCATTTTTTTTCATCTCCCTTGCTAGTTACAGCCAAACACCGAGATTTACTGACCCTACATTGTACTCTGGAATTGACAAAACAGTAGGTGCTAAATACCGATATACAAATGTAACTACTGTGAACGGTACAAATGTTGATGCAATTTTGTCGATTGTTCGCATTAGCGACGCCACAATAGTCGACATCGATAACCCTAATAATGGTAGCGGAAGTTTGAGAGATCGCTTTCAGCCTGTAATATCAACAAGAAGAGCAAATGGTTTTGTTGAATTTAATTTTGATTTTTACAAAGCAGGTACTTATGGTACAGCTCAAGAACTAAAAATCGATTTAAGTTCCTTCACCTTTGAAGCACTAGATTTGGATGGAAGTGAATTTTTTGATGTAGTAAGACCATCAAACGAATTGATAATTTTAGAATTAAATAGTTTTCTAACTATTCTTCCAAATTTAATTAATCAATTTACTAGAATCCAAGGACCATCCAATTCTGTAGATCCAATAAGTATTAGTAATACGAGATATATTGCTGCGATCAATTATGGTAATGTTAATTCTTTGCCTTTCAGATTAGGAAATAGCACTCAAACAAGTAATAGACAAAGTTCAATAAGTTTTGGGGAAGTTACGTTTTCAATCCCAACAGCTCCAATTGCAAATAACGATAGTAAATTATGTAATACTAGCGGAGCGGTAAGCATTGATGTCACAGCTAATGATGTAGATGCAAACAGAAATTTAAATACGAATTCAGTTGATTTGAACCCAACTGCTGTGGGTAGACAGACCACTTTATCTGTAACCAATCAAGGTAATTGGTCTGTAAGTAATACTGGTGTGGTAACTTTTACTCCATTAGCAACTTTTAAAGGAGACCCAACTCCTATTAAATATACAATCAGTGATAGTACACCATTAGTATCGAATGAAGCTACCATAACAATTACATACACTCCCGAAAAACCAAGTGTATCCGTAACCTCTCAGCCTACTTGTTCTGTAGCAACAGGAACAATAACTGTTTCTTCACCAATAGGAAATGGACTGACATATAGTATTGACGGAACAAATTATCAAAACACAAGTGGGATTTTTACAAATGTCGCAGCAGGGACTTATTCTGTAACAGCGAAATCATCTAGTGGTTGCATATCAAGTACTACTTCTGTAACAATTAATAACCAGCCGGTAACTCCTAGTGCTCCAGTTTCTGGAGGAAATCAAACTGTATGTAGTGATGGCACTACAACTCAAACCTTAACGGCAACCGCAACAGGTGGAACCATAACTTGGTACGATGCATCAACTGCTGGAAATGTAGTTAATGCTCCAACCCAAGTTGGTGTAGGAACTAAAACTTATTACGCGGAAGCGTCAAACGGAAGTTGCTTTAGTTTGACTAGAACTGCAGTTACTTTAACAATTACTCCTTTACCAGGACAACCAATTGCAACAAATTACGAATACTGCCAAGATTCAATAGCCCAGCCGCTAAGCGCTAATGCAAGTTCAGCTGGAGGGACATTATTTTATTTTAATTCGTTAACAGGCACTGCACAAACAAGTGTAACTCCAAGTACGAGTACTGCAGGGCAGTTTACCTATTATGTTGCCGAACAACGTAATTCGTGTTTTGGTCCAAAATCTCCGATAACTGTAATTGTTCACCCTAAAACAATTATTACTTCACAACCGACTTCAAAATCTATTGTCTACGGAAATAGTACTTCGTTTACCGTTTCAAGTTCTAATGCCACTGCTTTCCAATGGCAAGTGAATACTGGATCTGGTTTCAATAATATAACAAACAATACTATATATGGTAATGCAACAACTTCAACACTTACAGTAACTAATCCTACTGTAAATATGAATTCATACCTATATAGAGTAATATTGACTGGAACAGGAAATTGTAACTTAATAACATCAAATGAAGCAACACTTACTGTTACACCTAAGACTGCAACTGTAGTAGCTGCGAATAAAACGAAAGTATACGGTGACGTTAATCCAGCTTTGACTGCAACTGTTACTGGTGCTATTAATGGAGATACTATTAACTATACCCTAGCTACCACTGCAACGACTACTTCAAATGTTGGAACTTATCCAATCGTGGTGACTTTAGGAAGCAATCCTAATTATACTGTTACTAAAACAGATGCAAATCTTACTGTTACCCCTAAGACTGCAACTGTAGT